>CAVZGJ010000001.1:0-37758 GCA_963774735.1 uncultured Acidobacteriaceae bacterium
ACAACCCACACCTTTTGGAACGGCCGGATCGATGAGATCCGGCCATTGATTTTGTGTGGTTTAGCGGGCGGGGATTTTGAGGGCTTTTGAAACAGCGACGATATGCTTGTGGGCGTCGTTCAGAACACCGCGCAGTTCTTTGAACTGACGCCGGTGTTCCTGCATTCCGGAGCAGGTTTGTGGAGGTTGATCGCGGAGCTCAGCCAGTTGTTCCTCTGCATTCTTACAGCGGCAGACTAGTTCGCCGGAGACCCAGCCGATCATGTAGGCGAAGGCGGCGACAAGCAGCATGTACGTCAGGATCCAGACGGTGTTTTCCTTCATGCGGACTTCTCCAGGGTTGAGGCGTGCTCCTTGAGCACGCGGTGGATGGTGGCGCGGGAGACAAGGTGGCCCTTCGCCAGCTGGCTGAGACTGTGGCCCCGTTGACGGTCCCGCAGGATAGCGTTGCGATCAAGAACAAGTGGTTTACGTCCGATGTGGCGGCCTTCGAGCTTGGCCCGCCGCATGCCGGCCCGTACTCGCTCGATGATCAGGTTGCGCTCGAGTTCGGCGATGGCCCCGATGATGACCACAACAGCCCGGCCCAGGGGACCTCCCGTGTCGATCTGCTCGCGGAAGCTGACGAACTCGATGTTGAGCCGGTTCAGTTCGTCGAGCACTTCGAGGAAGTGCCGCACGGACCTGGCGATCCGGTCCGAAGCCCAGACCAGGACGACATCGAAACGGCCGCGGCGGGCATCGCGCATCATGGAGTCGAGTCCGGGACGCTTAGCTTTGGCTCCACAGATCCGGTCCGTATACTCCTCGACGATCTGATAGCCACGCTGCTGAGCCATCTGGCGGAGGTCGTAGAGCTGGGTCTCGGGGTGCTGATCGAGGGTAGAGACTCGCATGTAAAGGGCGGCGCGTTTCATAGAGGGAGTTGAAGCATATCACGCATATCTGAGATATGTAGACCGATTCCGATCAAAACCGTCCCATTTTGGACCAGCGGAAGGGCAAGGACGTCTACCTGCAGGGCTCCCGCCAGATGGACTCGCTCTCCCGTCAGTACTACGAGCGCAGCCTGGGCGCCGGCATGTTCGTCTCGCCCGAGACTGAGAACGGCATCGTCGGTTATTCCGAACCCCTGCGACGCTTCATTCAGCACGAGGGATTCGCTCCCCAGGTCAACGAGATCGAAGAACCCGATGCCGAGCTGGATCCCTGGTGAAGATCACCTCATCAACTTCCAGAAGGGCGACCCCTACGTCAAGGTCGACGAAGGCTACGCGCGGCTGCCCGGCGCCGGCTACGAGGCGCTCCATCCAGAGCTCGAAGGAGTCGATCCCGAAGACTATCCCGACATCACCAAGCTGAGCATCCTCGGCGACGTGGCGCCTTATTCGCGCGAGTACAACCGGATCCGTGCGACCGTCGAGAAGAGAACTCACGGGGATCCCGACCTTCGGGCCCACTACGAGCAGATCGTCGAGCAGGTCCGCCAGACCAAGGAGTCGACCCTGCAGGTCGATCAGCGCCGGTTCGATGCTCCGGTCGACCAGATTCAGGGAACGGTGAAGAGCGCCTCCTTTAAAGGAGTGGAGCTGAACGAATACCCGGCGATCAGACTAGGTCCCCCTCCTCCCGGAGAACATTAACCATCTCGCACGCGCACGCAACCTCCGGCGCCGACTCCCACCACCAGCAGCACCCCAACCCCGGCTCTCTGGCTCATCCCTCCAGCCCTATCCCTCCAGCGCCAGTGCCCCACAACCCCGGGTCGTCCTGCTCCCGGTCTCGCCCCAGGACCTGCCCCCCTTTCCCCTGGCAAGTTCTCGGCGACCCAGTTTCTGGACCTCTCCGGGGAAGCATGCCTAGACCAGTCCTCTACCCAAGCCGGAGGAGCGTCCCAAACCTGTGGAAAAGTGCTCTCCAGCACACCGGAATGTCCCGCATGGAAAACCACATGAAAGTGGTCGAAAAGGGGTGTTTTCGACCGATTCCGCACCCTGACCGACCGTGAAGAGGGCTTTGGAGGCCCGGCCTAGTATAGGTAAAATCGACCAAGCGCCAATCGAGGGGCTGTGGAATATTTCTTCACCGACTACCGGTTCGGGTTCACATATCCAGACATATCCAGCTTCCAATCAGCCTGCCCACCCTGTGAAAGCCTTGTCGTCTCCTTGCGGCACTAACTGCCTCTCTGGTAACGAGATAGATGGCATCCGTCTCAGCATGGATCACCTGGGCTATCCCCTCAAGCGAGTTTCGTATTGACAGAGAAAGTCGGCTTGACCAGGCCGTAACCTCCGGATAATACTAGCTTCTTCCATCTTTCCTCCATTCGCCCGGCGCTACACAGACAGGTCGCCTCAAAGCGACTACTCCAGATCCATCCCGGAGTTCGTATGGACACGAAGCTAAGGGATCGCGCCCAGAGACCTATCTCCCTGTTCCTCCGCATCCCGCCCAACATATATAACGCCCCGCACGCGCCCGAACCCAACCTTGCTCCCCATCCCCGATCTCCCGGTCTTCATCCCCCAAGCCCGATTTCCGACCGGCCGAGCTCCCACCACCCGCCGGCAACCGGACTCCGATCGCTTCTCCCCTATGCTCCCGACTGAGAACGGAAGGGCACTGCCGAGTAGGCGACTTCTCGGCCAAGTAGATAAGATCCGGTTAGCCGTTCAATCCGAGTGGAAGTCGAGGGGTTTGGATTATAGGCGCCAAATTGTGACCCTATCGCTAATCGAAATGACGATTCATCACTTCTTCTGAATAGCAGGCAGGGTTGGCTTACCTGCGGATACGGGAATTGCCTTCTTGCGGGTCGGCTCCGGTTCAGTGCGATTGAGCGTGTCGTAAAGCGGCTGGACGGGGTTTACTTGCGGGTTTTCTTCGACGACCGAAATAGCCAGGATTCTGATCTTGTCGTTGTCCGGTAATGTTATGGATCGATCGTTATCGTTGAGATCGATCGAATAAGCGAAGAGGTAGCAGTATTGGTATGGCTCGTTCAGCCCATCGACGGTGTGACGGTGCGATGCGTACCAGGCAAGCCCAGCCGGTTTCACGTAACCCGCAGTGAGGCCAACGTAGTCCTCAGGATAGCGAGGTGATGGAGCGCGGCGCTCGCGTTCCTGCAATCCGGACGCTGGCCATACAGCGTGGTTTGCCGAGATGTTCCAGTCGCGTTCTGGTTGTTGAGGCTTCCAGATGCGCGTGTCCCACTGGCCGATAAAGCCACTCCAGTCCTGAATCTTCAGGCTGACGGAGCGATCTCCCACGCGAAATACTCCGGTCTGGTCGCCTCCGGTAGCTGCAGCCAGGATATACACGCGGTTGTGACGGCCTGCGGGAAGTTTGATCGTTTGCCCGCGAGCAACAACTGCGTTGGGGATGCCGGTTTTTGCGGCCGCCAGATCGAACTGAACATCGTGATAGTTAATCCGTGCAGGAAGCATCTCCGCCGGCATCGCTTCGCCTTTGCCGTCGAAGCCGCCACCGACGGTCTTCGTATCGTCATTGCTGGCAACGGCGAGATCGTAGTGAAAGGGTTACAGGTTGCGATTGGATTGCGTCAATCTTCGCAGCCGAAGGAGAGAGGCGCACTGCGAAGGTGCGCGGCTGGTACGGTGTAAACGAGGTGACGAGTGATCCATCGTTGAAATTTGCCGGGCCGATTGGCTGTTCCTGGGCGTTGACCTCTCGTGCCGCTGTGACAGGACCAGCGAATGAGACGCGAACGTCAGGCGCTGGTTTGCCGTCGAGTTCCACCATGCGAACAATGATCTCGTCACTGGCTTCGGCCTTTTTGAGCGCGAGGACGCGGATCCGTGAGTTGTTCAGATGAAGAAGCGAGAACTCCTTGCCAAGCGCTCCGGTGTGCTTCGTCGTCTCAAATGCGACGGGCGGATCGTTGAGGCGATAAGCTTGCCAGTCTGTCTGCGCGCTGCGCCAGTCGCCGGCGTGTCCGGCCAGACCAAAGACGAACTCGTGGTGGCCCCAGTCCTGATTTGCCTGGTCGGTGTAATTCTGCGGGCGGCCATTGCTCGCAGGTTGCATGCCCGGCGAACGCAGAAGCGTGAGGCGAATGGTGTTGTCATTGCGCTTGTCTGAGCCGTTCTTGAAGTCGGTGAGAATAGTGATTCCGAAGCTCCCGCTCTTGTCCGTGAGATCAATCCAGCGATGCGATGCGACTTCGAACTGGCGCTCCTGCGCGTTCGGCCGTTTGATTGTTCCGATGTCCCAGTTGTATGTCGCGTCTTCGTTCGATGCGCTGAGCGGGAAGGTTGCCTTCAGGTTGGCGGAGAGCGTCTTCCAGTCAATCACGTTGCCGAACTCAACTCGATTGCCTGCATCGCCAGCGGCGAGGCTGATGGTCTGCACGAATTTGGAGCCTTCGGTCTCGCGAGCAACTTCGATAGCGACACGAACAGGGCCATTCTCCTTGATGCGGATCTTAGCGGGACCTGAGACATAGGCGCGCGGTGCAGCCTGCTCGTCTTCGAACTCCATGTTCCATGCGGGATAGACCTTGGGGACGTCATTGGAGATGGCAAGGCGAATGGGAGCGGCCAGTAGTTCCTTATTTGACGATTTGTCGTAGATGCTTGCGACATCACCGTTCTGATCGAGGCGCACGCGATAACGATCATTCTCGAGCGATGAGTTTGTGACCTTCAAGGTCGTGTGGGCGCTAGAGGCCTCCGCGGGAAGGATGCTGTAGACTGCGTAACCCACAGAAGGGAGCTTGGCCAGAAAGAGAACCTTCCCGTCGGCGATCTGCGCGGGCACTTCTTTTCCCTCCGGATCGGTGACACGCACAGTTTTTGGAGTTCCTTGCGGGAAGTTTACGTTGGCTTCGATCAGATCTTCGCGCGCGATGTTGAGTGGGTTGAAGACCACGATCGGAATGCCCTTAACGTCGGTATTGAGGCCAGAGGCAATCGCTTCCGTGGCGCTGGTCAGTATCCCGGCGAACTGGTTTGCCACGATTACGTCGTCATTCCAGGCGAACTCATACGCGCGCGGAGTTGCCGTTCCTGCGCCAGTATCATGAAAGTGCCCTGCAAGCTCCAGCATCCAAGCGTCGTTAAGGCGTTGCAGCGGATATGGACGTGCGCCAAGCCATTCTGCTGCGATGGAAGACTTCTCTGCCTCATCAGCGAGCAGTTCGTTCTTAAGAATCCAGCGCTTGTGATAGGCCTGAGACGTTAGCGATCCGGCGGAGTGGTTGATTAGTTCGAGGTCGCCCTTGTACTCCGGCATGCGCGAGGCCATTTCTGGAGTGATGTCGTTGAACAGCTGGTCCGCGGCGGACTCGATAACATGCACGGGGCCTTCACCTACTTTTACAGGTGGTCCGCTTGGCTGTGCTGTGGGTGTTTCGCCCATGGCGAACGGCGCGCGCGGAGGGTTGGCAGGGTGGTCTCGCTCTTTGTGACGATGGCCTCTAGAAGCTTTACGGTCGACTCCTGCGTTGCGCCGCCGATGTCGCCCGTTCCGACGTAGTGATAGTCGGCAAAGATGCCGGTGACGTTACCGTTGATATCGATGCGCTTGACCCAGTCCTGCTCAGCCGCGCGAGGACGGGCAAGGGCTAGCTGCTGCTGAGGGGTAAGCCGAGCCCTCTCTTCGCTCGTGAGCTGCGGCGCAGACGCCGGCGGCGGCTCGGTGGGTGTTTTGCTGAGGTCAGTATAGACATTGCTGCCATAGCCGCCAGGATTCAGAGCTGCAATCACACTGCTTCCGTCCGGACCTGTCCACCTGCCGACGTTGAAGGGTATGCCTTCCGGGGTCTGTTCGGGCGAGCCTGGCCCTCCGATCTGCGGGGCGGGCTGCCATTGTGCGTTGAGCTTCTGGGTGGAAAATCCTTTTACTCCGGCATGCGCCAGGATGCTCGGTAAGGATGCGGGAAAACCAAAGCAATCGGGCAGCATGTATTCGTTGCTGGCTTTACCGAAGTCTTTACGGAAATACTCATTGCCGTATAGAACCTGGCGAAAAATCCCTTCAGCGCTGGGTAGGTTGACATCGCCCTCTTCAATGGAAGATCCGGCAGGAAACCAGCGGCCAGCGGCGGCGTACTGCTGCATGCGCACATAGTCGGCGGGAAAATACTCCTTCATCAAACGGTAACGATTGGCGCCTGTCCAGTTGAATACATAGTGAGGATATTTATCGAAGTAATCGAAGTTGACGCGCATTGTCTTCAGCAGATATTCGCTGATGGTCTGGGGAAACTCCCAGCGCCATTGCGTGTCGAGATGCGCGTATGGAACCACGTATAACGTTGGAGTCTTGGTGATATCCGGAGCCTTCATCGTCTGGCTATTCGCAGAGAGGAGAAACGTAAATGTCATCAGTACGAGCGAGATCCTCTTAGTGCAGCGTTTACGACTGGATTTTTGCTTGAACAGAGACACGACTGAAGAGCCCGTTGATCGCATAATTGAATGTTCCCCTCAGCCCGTGTACCGGAGTAGGTTGATAAGCATTTGTTGTAGACGAGAACTCCGCTCCTAGAGGGAGCGGAGTTCCCGATGGCTCAGGTCGTTTAGAACACGAGCTTCAGGCCAACCTGAAGGTTTCGCGGATTGGTGGTAGATTTCTGGGTCACCTGCCCAAATGTGCCGGACGTCGGAACTAGCTGGAGACCGCCAGCCTGTCCAATTTGCGCCCAGTTGGGATGATTGATGAAGTTGTAGGCGTCTGCGGTGAATTCAAACTTTGCTCTCTCGTTAATGGGAAAGTTCTTCTTGAGATTGAGATTCCAGTTCTGGTAGCCCGGCCCGTAGATGCTGTCGCGGACGCCCTTTTGCAGGTTGAAAGTACCTGCGGCCGGCTGGGTGAAGATAGCCGAGCCATCTAGGTTTGTCGTTGCGAAGTATTTGTTGGCTGTTTGTCCGGTATACCCAGAAAACTGCTTCAGGATCCTCGGGGTTCCATTCTTCACCCAGAACTGGCCCTCTGAGTATTGCTGCCACATCCAAAGCTGCCGACTTCGCCAACACCAGCGTAGTCGTTGCCAGTTCCGATGCCGCAAGGCTGCCCCGTCTGAAACTGCGAAACACCACTGAGCTGCCAGCCGCCAATAAGTTTCCCCGTGAGCGTGTTCTGGTTGCGGAAGAACGGCAGGGAGTAAAGGTAGTTAACAACAAACATGTGGCGAGCATCGTACTCCGAGGGGCCCCACAGGTTGGTTGTGTTGTAAGTGTCGGGAACGATATCACGATAGTTCGAGCTGTCGTCCATGCTCTTCGACCACGTATAGCTGACACCGAAACTAACGTTATTGGTAAAGCGGCGGTTCCAACCGACTTGCATTGAGTTGTACTTGGCACCGCCATTGCTTTGTTCTTGCTGGATGGCGGAGAAGCCAAGATACGGACGGAGATAATTCGGGTTCTTTCCGGGGTTCGTCTGTAGTGCTCCGGCTACGGGTTGGTTAATGTCAAACACCCGCCAGTTGTAATAACCACGACCGCCAACGTACGCGAGAGTAAAGGTCGAGCTCCATGGAAGTTCACGCTGGAAAGTGAAATTCCAGTTCCATCGGACCGGGGATTTCAGGTTCTTGGTGAGCGAAGTAACCGTAATGGGAGGAGCTACGCTCGGATTCAAAGCTACTCCGGGGTTGTCAACCATCGAAGCGAAGCTGCTCGGCACTGCCGCTACAGTTACGAACGGCTGGAAAGGAGAATTGCCGCCCGGGAAGATATTGTCGAGCAGGCCCATGCGGGTTGCGAACTCGCCTGCCCCCGCGCGAAATACGGTCTTCGGGTCGACCTGGTAGGCAACGCCAAGGCGCGGCTGAACAGTCGTCGAGATATCCACATAGCCCTTATTGAGGTTCGGAGCAAACAGAGCTGTGCAAGGGCCGCCGGCGCAGGCAGTTGAATTGGGCTCCGGATCCGAGTACTCCATGAGCTGCGGCAGAGCTTGGAAAGCTGCTGAATCCGGGGATCACAACGCCGTTGTAGGGGTTTCCGGTGCCGAGAGTTACGTTGCCAGTGCTCGGATTAACGACAGGAACCTTGGTCTTGTCGTACGAGGCTGGATCGAAATAGGCTGCATTGCCCCACGCTGGTTTATAGGGAGTGAGTGTCGTAATGCGAATGCCGTAGTCGAGGTGTAGCTTCGGCGTTACCGTCCACGCGTCCTGGATGAATCCTTCGTACATCTGGCCCGTCCAGCTCGTGTACGCTTTCGGCCCAATCTCGGTATAGCTGTCGGCCAAACCAAGAGCCAGATTCGCGATGCCCGCCCCGGTGGTACCGCCGAGTCCACTGCGTGTATCGGTGAAGACGAAGGAGCCGTTTTGATTATTGGCGCCGCCGGGAACGGTGGATACGTTGATCTGATCGTTATCATTTTCACCCTGATAGTTGAAGTACACGCCGGCCTTGACAGTGTGCCTTCCCCAGACCTTCGTCACGCTATCCGTGATGGTGTAGATCGGCCCCTGAGAGTGCGAAGGATAGGGACCTCCGGCCAGACCGTAGAAGTTCGGCACCGTGACTGTGGGGATTTTGGCCGGTGCGGCTTTAGCCCCCGGAACAATATACGGAAAGTTGATTCCCAGGGTGCCCCGGTTGAACCCGGCCAGCGCAGTGTTGACCGGGATATACACCCGGTCGATACTCACCGTGCCACGCAGTTCGTTGATGAGGGATGGAGAGATTGTCCACGTCCATGCCAGAACGTTGGTCTGGTTTGGGCGATTGAAGTACTTGCCAGTAAGGCCCGATCCCTGATCGAACGGTTGGTATTCGAAATACGTCGCATCCTGACGGCGGAACTCGAAACGATGGTTCGCGGTTAACAGGAAGTCAACGTTGATGATTTCTTTACGTTGGTTAATGGGGTGTGCTGCCTGTCCAATCCAGTTCTGAGTGCCTGAAAGATAACCAGGCGTAGGCGTGGGATAAGCATTCAGAATCGCCAGGCCGTTAGCGCTCAGATGTCCGGCAGGGCCCGTTGGGATCATGTTGTTTGGATACTGGACGCAGCTTGCCGCGCCCGTCACTGGGCAGGTTGTCGGATCGTAGATCATCGTTACGCCGGAGTACCACGGATTTGGACTCAGCAACTCGCTGAAATCACCCTGCCGCATTCGCAAAGTGGGCACAGCCTGCGTTTGGGTGTCGGTAAACCGGTAACGGATCCATTCTTCATTCAGAAACCAGAACAGCTTCTGTCGAAGAGGATCCATCGCATGAACTCCTGGAATCCACACCGGACCACCGACAGCAAAGCCGAAGTTGTTGTACCGGAACGGTGGCGCAAAAAGAGTCGTCGGGTTTTGGTTGCGGGTCCAGGTATTGGCGTTCATCGCAGAGTTTCTTAGATACTCGTACGCAGAGCCATGAAAATCATGGCCTCCGCTCTTGGTGATGAGCCTCACCTGACCGCCTGCGGCGCTGCCGTACTCAGCCTGATAGTCGGCCGTAAGCACCTGCATCTCCGCGGTTGCGTCGACACTCGCGACGCCAATAATAGCTCCGCTGCCGCGCGTGCGGACTGCAGGAGCGCCATCGAACGTCACCAAGGTGTCTTGTGTTCTTGCTCCGTTGATTTGGAAGGGGACGCCGCCGCCGACGGCAAAGTTAAAGTCGCCCATCGTCGAGCCGCTGCGAAGACCCGGCAGCAGCGAACCCATGTATAAGGGATTGCGTCCATTGAGCTGCTGATCGCTGATCTGTTGCCCGCTAACCTGGTTCTGTACCGATCCCGATTCGGTTTGGAGTATGGATGCCGACGCGGTCACTTCGACGGTCTCGGTTGTCGCCCCGATAGACAGGTCAGCATCCAGCGAGAGCGTCGTGCTTGCATCTAGCTTGTTATGCACGCTCGTGAACTTCTTGAAGTTCTTCGCCTCGGTGGTCATGGTGTAGATTCCCGGGCGGAGATTCGTAATCGTGTAATGGCCCTGCGAATCAGAGGTGGCCGTATGGGTTTCGCCGGTGCTCTCTGCAAGGACAGTTACAAGAGCGTTTGGTACTACAGCCCCGGACTGATCCTTGATGAATCCGCTGATTGTGCCCACGTCCGATTGAGCCAGTACGCGAACGGGTAAGAAGGTTGCGAGGGATAACACTGCACAAAGGCCCCAAATCTTGATCAGTGTGGCTTTCCGCATGGCGACTCCTTTTGAATTGAACAAATGACGTTGAACGGGCTCTCTTTGAGAGTGCACACTTGCGCATGTTTTTATGATTGCGCTATCACAAAACCACTTATTTACGCGCTTCAGTATTGCTCTGTCAATATGAAACTTGGGTAAATTTCCCACAAATATTAAGTATTTGATATGGTGGGGACGTGATAGCTATCCCATCAATCGCGGCGAAAGGATCCGCGCGAAGAAAACCTGCCACAAAACGGGCAACACTGGAAGATGTTGCGCGTGCCGCCGGCGTTGGAGCCATGACGGTCTCCCGTACCATAAACGGACATCCGTATGTGTCTGAGGAAACGGCAAAGAAAGTTCGCGCAGCGATACGCCAGTTAGGCTATCGGCCTAATCACGCTGCCAGAATGCTCACTGGACAACTGTCGCGATCGATAGGCCTTATTGTTCCCGATCTTGGCAGATCCCTTCTTCTCCGTAGTCAGTCATGCAGTGCAGGAAACCGCTCGCGAGAGCGGATATCTGGTCTGGCTGGCCGCCTCAAACGGTGATCCAGCGATCGAAGCAGCACAGGTTGAGCAGATGACGCATCATCCGGTCGATGGAATCTTGTTAGTCCCTGTAGATAGCAAGCATAAATATTTGAAGACGGTGGCTGAAGGCGCAACGCCTAGTCGTTACCATTGATCGGCCGATTGAGGTGGCAACGTCAGATTCGGTAGGAGTGGAGAACAGGGCCGGCGCGAGAATGGCTGTCGAACACCTTATCCGTCACGGATACAAACGAATTGTGTGCGTAGCCACCAATATGCACCTACTGACAATCAAAGAGCGGCTTATCGGCTATGAAGAGTGCATGCGGAAGGCGAAGCTGCCTCGTCCAAAGACAATCCATTTGACAAGCCAGGATGATGTGAAGGCGGCTCTAAAAGAACTCTTTCAATCGCGCGCCTTGCCTGATGCTTTGTTTTCTGCGAATAATTCTTCGACAATCTGGGTCATTGAAGCACTCCGTGAGTTGAAGATCGAGATAGGCAAGGATGTGGCTCTGGTGGCATTCGACGACGTCGACTTCTATTCTCTGATTACGCCTCCCGTGACGACGATTCGCCAGCCCGCTTCGGAGCTGGGCCACATGTCAACGCGATTGCTTCTGCAGCGGATTAAAGGGGAGTTTACTGCTTCGAGCGTTCGAACCGTTCTGCCTGTAACCCTCGTCGTTCGGGAGTCATGCGGCTGCAAACGGAAAGAATAGAAGGGTAAAGATGCGGGATCTAGTCTTGCGGCGTTTCCTATACGTCTCACTCAGCGTGTTTTTGACAACGGCTCCAGCGCCCGGGCAGCAGCCTGGGAAGTAGGATTTTACCCATAACGTGGATCCATTCATTGGAATTTCCTGGCGCTGTGTGACGGTGGTAAATGCAGGTCCTTCGACTTTGCTGCGCTTCGCTCAGGATGGCAACTTTTGGGGGGACGGGGGGAAGGCGGTTCGAGCTTCGCCCGCATGGCGATAAAGCTGTCGCGAAGAGGGGCACACGATATGCGGCATTGCCTTCTGAAACTTCGACGAGGATCACTGTTTGTCAGACATGGACGGTGGTGGAGTTCCGGTGTCCCAGTGGGTGGGTTTGTCGGTCATGGTGAGTTTGAGTTCGCCTCCGAGCATGAGCTGGTCATGGGTGAACCAGGAGCGGGTGTAGGGTTTGCCGTTCCAGGTACCGCTGGCGATGTAGACATTGGTCGGTGAAGTGTTTTGCGCGATGACGGAGAAGGTCTTGCCGTTCGCGAGCGTGATGGTGGAGCGTGGGAAGGTGGGCGAGCCGATGAGGTAGACGTTCTGCGCGGCCACGGGGTAGAAGCCGAGCTGGTTGAAGACGAGGAAGGAACCCATGGCTCCGGAGTCGTCGTTGCCAGGGAGGCCGGCGAGGCCGGTGTGGTAGCTCTGCGGAAGGATGGCGCGGATGGTTTTCGCTGTGCTCGGTTGTTCGCCGATCCAGTTGTAGAGGTAGGGGGAGAGGAAGCCGGGCTCGTTGCCGACGTCGTAGCGGTAGCGGGCGTGCGGGCTGTTGGAGGTGAAGACGGGAGAGAAGAAGAGGTCGAGGCGCTTTTTGAAATCGGCCTTGCCGCCGGCTATCTCGACAAGGCTACGGGTGTCCTGCGGGACGTAGAGGGAGTAGGTCCAGGTGCCTGCTTCATAGAAGTTGTCCTGATACCAGGTTCCTACGAGGCGCGGGTTGAAGGGTTCTTTCCAGCTGCCGTCGTCGTGCTTCATCCAGATGAAGCCGGTGATGTCGCCGTCTTCGGTGTGGTCGGCGGCGTCGGCGCGCCAGAGTTTTTTCCAGTTGCTGGCGCGGTCGGAGAAGAGCTTCGCGTCGGCGGTGTGGCCGAGGCCACGGGCCATGAGGGCGACGGCGTAGTCGTTGGCGTAGTACTCCATGGAGCGGCTGCCGGGACGGTCGGGGCCGCCGATCTGGTCGCTGTTCTCGATGGAGAGATAGCCGAGGGATTTGTAGTCGGCCATGTCGCCGCGGCCGAAGCGCATGGGCTCGGGGGAGTCGGCGTCGGCGTCGTGGCGCATGGCTTTGTAGACGCGCTCCCAGTCGAGGCCGGGGAGATGTTTGACGTAGGCGTCGGCGAACATCATCTCGGCGTCGGAACCGCCCTGGGTGCGGCCTGAGTAGTTTCCGGAGCGGCCGTCGAGGAAGAAGCCGTCGTGGTCCTGAATGTCCATCAGGGCCTGGAGGATATTGGTGACGCGGCGTGGAGCGACGAGGGTGAGGAGCGGGGTGGAGGAGCGGAAGGTGTCCCAGATGCAGTAGAAGTCGTCGTAGGTGGGGGCGCTTGATTGCCAGAGCGGGTTCTCGCCGGTGCGGTCGACGGGCATCAACATCGAGTGGTAGAGGCCGGTGGCGAACTGCTGGCGCTGGTCAGGCGTGCCGCCGGTGATCTTGATGGTGGAGAGCTCCTTGTTCCATGCGGCGACGGCGGCTTTGCGTGTGCCGTCGAAGTCGAAGCCCTGAACTTCGCTGAGGGCGTTCTGCTTTGCCTGATCGACGGAGACGAAGGAGAGGCCGACTTTGAAGGTGACGGGCTTGGAGCCGGGGGCGAAGGTGAGGTACGCACCTGTGCTGACGACGGGCGCAGGTGGGTTGGGCATGGTGACCAGCGTAAACGGCATGCTGTAACGCGCTCGCGTTGCGCCGGCCACCGGGGCTTTGCCGTCCTCCCATGTGCCGCTGATGACGGCGGGCGTGTCGGCGATGAGGTAGAAGAAGACGCGCATGGGAACGGTCTGGATGTTCCAGCCCATGACGGAGGCCTGCATTCCGCTGATCTCGGTGGGCGAGACGACGCGGACGTCGGTAGCGAAGAGGACCTGGCTCTCGTGGTAGCGATGCGGCGAGTCGTGTAGCTCCATGAGGAGGTGACCGACGTCGACGAGGAGTGTGCGCTCGCCGGTGGCGGGCCAAGTGAAGCGATAGACGGGTGTGCGGCGCGCTGTTGTTACCTCGGCGTGGATGCCCGAGCCGCCGAGTTTGACGGAGTAGTATCCGACTTCGGCGTGCTCATCCTCGCGCGGAGCGGAGGCGTTTGCAGGGTCGGCCTTACCGGCTTGCGGCTGCACGAGGATGTTGCCGTACTTAGGTCCGCCGCCGGTACCGGAGACGTGGAGTTGCGAGAAGCCATTGAGGTTGCCGGTGGCGAGCCATCCAGAGTTGCCCTGGTTGTTGCCGTAGTCGGGGCCGGGCTTGGCCATGCCGAAGGGGAGCGTGGGCCCGACGAAGACGTTTCCGCCATTGTCAGCGCCGAGCATCGGGTCGATTTCGGAGGGAGTTTGTGCATGGACGACGGTGGCGGCGGTGACGGCAAGGAGCGATGTAGCGTGCAAAAGGAGAGTTCGCATACGAATGTCAATCTATACCTTCCTTCAGCGCCTATGTAATTAAGGGGCTTATAAAGAAAGGCGCTAGTACACGAGGGGGAACGTTTTGACTGGACGGTGCGCGGTCGATGTACTTGATGAGCAGGACTTCGTTGCCGATCTCGTTGTAGAGGAGCTCGTCGACGGTGCCTTTGGCGAGGAGAAGGCCGAAGCCGCCGGGTGGTAAGCCCTCCTCTTTCGCGTCTGAGGATGTGGGCGAGGAGGTCGTCGGTGGGATTGGCGATGCGATCGGTGCCAAGTGGATTATGGCCGGACTGGCTGCGTCGCGTAAGCTGAGGTAGCATACCGATGCTGCGAGGAGACCAGAAGGCTTTCACAGCCGTGGCAGATCACGACTCCATATGTAGACTCGCCTCGGATCCTCAGATTCGCAGGAAGATACGTCTGCGATAGAAGGGGAGCACTGCGAGCCAGCAGAGCGACACGAAGGCGACGGAGTACAGTAGCGACGCCCAATCAGCGTATGGCAGCGCTTGATGAATGGCAACAAATGTTGCTGCCTTCAGCGTCATTCCGCTTGAGGTGTGGATGGACCCCATCAGGTTGTCGCCCAGTTCGGAGATCATGTAGGCGAGAATTGCGTTTGTGCCGAAGACAAGCAGGATCTTGTAGGCGATGGGGTGCGAGCTGAAATTGGCAGGATCTCTATTGATTCTGCTGAGGCCGAGACGACGCTGGTCGACGATATAGATGGATGCGGCGAGTAAGAGGAGACTTAAGCCGCCGGCGAAAAGAGCGAACGAACTGGTCCATAGCTTCTTGTTGATGGGAAACGAGAGGTTCCAGAGCAGACCTGCGGCCAGGAGGAGTGTGCCTGCGATGGCGAGGATCGATGTCTTGCGCGTATTGGAATGACGGGTCCGCAACCACATGCCTGCAAGCAGGCCGAACAGCGCGGTCGCGATTGCAGGGAGTGTTGACAGGAGCCCTTCGGGGTCGCGTGTGCGCTCGTAAAGATGAGGCGCGGTGAAGATCTGGCGGTCGATCCATGCCGTCAGGTTGGCATCGTGATCGTTGATCGGGATTGCGTGGGTCGGTACGCCGAACCCCGGGACGGGAACGAAGCGCATGAGCGCCCAGTATCCAACGAGACATAGGACGGCGATGACTACCTTATCTTTCCAGCCGCTGGACAGCAGGTAGAGCGTGGCAACGACGAAATAGCAGAACGCAATTCGTGGGAGCACGCCATAGTAGCGCGCTGTCGCCATATGGAAGAACGGGAAGTTGTTTACGACAAACCCTAAGAGGATTAGCAGGAGGGTGCGTCTCAATGTGTGCCGGAAGAGTTCGCCGCGAGTGACGCCGCGCGCCAGCCGGGCCGCCGTGGAGAGCACGGTCGAAAGGCCAACAAGCAGGACGAAAGTGGGGAAGACAAGGTCCGTTGCGGTGAAGCCGTTCCAGCTTGCATGGACCAACTGCGAGAATGGCGCGGGGCCGGTCTGATCGTTGACGAGAATCATGAAGGCGATGGTCAGGCCTCGCAGGAGGTCGATCGACAGAAGCCGCTCCGGTTTTCGCGCGGTGGTTTGGCGGACAATGTCGGAGTCAATGGTTGTGGAGACATCCGGATCCGATGTTCTCATCGTTCCTCCTTCGGCAACAGATTCAGTGACTCTGCAATCGACTGACTCACGCTGTAAGTATCGCCGATAGGCTCGGCTGAATATTGTTTCGTGGAACGGTTCCAAGCGTCGCCGAATGCGAACCAATCGATGGGCATTGGCTGCGCTCGTGTATTGAGAGCCTCTTCCAGCGAATCGAAGTAGAGCTTCCAGCGTGGGGCGTAATAGTCGCTGACGAGGCCGGCCCAGTCGCGGTTGGCGTATTCGTGCAACTCGTTGCTCGCGGTCCGGTCGCCCCAGGTTGTGAGAATTGAATGCGCGTCGTATTCGATCTGCGCCAGATCTGCAGGAGAGCTGGACCACGCGGGTACGTAGCTTAGCCATCGACCGAGAAGAAAATACTCGTTTGTGCTGAGCAGCCTGTCCTCCCATGTCATCGCATTCATCCATTGATCGGCTAGTTTTTCGAATGCGCCGCGGTCTTTCGCTTCATAGGCGGAACGTATCAGAGGCAGCAGGCGGCGCGATTCATTCGCAAGCACCTGTCTGGTCAGATCTGTGAGATCGTAGCGATAACTTGCTGACGCTCGCAACGGCGGCGCCACCTGCAGCAGCTCGGTGAGAGCGGGCTTGAGAGCTTCTGGATCATAGCGCATTACGTCAGGAGACCAGGTCCCGTTTCGGGTGGCCGTGAGCGACGGCTGCGCGTTGAACAACGATTCATGCGCGGCGTCACGCTCGCCATGACTCTTCACGCCGTCGGCGCGATATCCGTAGACTGTCTGCGCGATGATGCTCCATGCTTTGGACGCGTGAGCATCTTCTTTTCCGTAGCGGCGCAGGGCGTAGGCATGGGTCCATTCGACGAGGTCGACGGGCTCGCTGTGCCACGCCATCTCGGTGTAGAGCTCGTAGGCGAAGGGATTCGTGTCGAGACCTTCAGTGAAGAGCGCGATGCCGGAGAGGCGGCTTCCGGGCTTTGCGGCTGCTCGCGGCATTCGTTGTGCGTAGTCGTAGAGCGGCGCGCCCATGGTGGTTCGTCCGCCGAACTCCCATAGTCCTCCAAAGAGCCAGCGCGCTCCTTTGAAGTCAGTGTCGCGAGACTCGCGCGGGATGCGTCCCTGTTCGATGTCTGCGATGAGGATGCGGCTTCGATCGACTGCGTCGATGAGCTGCGGGCGAGGGTTGTCCTGCCATGCCATCATGAACCACAGCGCTCCGGGATGAGCGGTCTCGAGTGCACGCTGGATGGCAACTGCACCGTCGCCAACAGGAACATCGCCGCTGACACCGCCCTCCTGAAAGGTCTCCATGTCGTAGATGGTGCTGTTGCCGAAGAGCTCAGCCTGATGCTTGTAGAAGGCTGCTGCTACGCGTGCGAATGCAGGGGTACGAGGGTCAAGCCAGCCGGGACGTTGAAAGCCGTTCCATGGTTCTGTCTGGACGACGACGTGAGAGCCGGGCATGCGCTTTTCAAAGTCGGCGGGCACTACGCCCCAGAAGCCGGGGAGCACAGGTGTGATTCCGAGGGTGCGCAGCAGGTCCATGATGCGACGTGCTGAGGCAGCGCGTTTTTTCAGGAGGTCGAGTGAGATCGGCTCGATGAAGCAACACATGTTGCCCATCCACTGCCAGTTCTGGTGCGCAGGTGCGGTGATCCACTGGCGGATTTCGCTATCCGAATAGCCGACGTCACGGAATGCTTCATAGACTGCAAGATCGTTGCCTCGCTGGATAAGGATTGCGTTGAAGCCGGAGAGCGCCAGAATGTCGATTTCATGCTGCCAGCGATCGAAGTCCCAGTACGGCGTGGTGTAGCCATCCGTGTTTTCGTTGAGCGCATAGCGAAAGCTATAGAGGGCGGGCCGCGTGATGGTGGGGTTTACGGCCGGTAATACAACACCGGTATCTCCCTAGCTGGCTTCCGTTGGTTGAGACATCCATCAGGGCTACGTATTTCAGGTACCAGTTGACGCCAAATAACAGCGTCGGAACGGTCGCAGCCTGGACGTGGATGTCGCCGCGATTGCCGCTGATGCGAAAACCGTCTGGCTTGCCGGCGTACGGGCCGGGCACAAGGGAGAGATGAATCTGCGACGCCAGATGTGGCATTTCGCGCACTATGACAGCGTGAGCCGCATCGATTGATGCTTGGATCGATTGCTGGCCTCGCGCGTATGGGACCAGCGTAAGGATTGTCAGGAGCAACGCGGGAAGATGCCGGCGAATCATGCAAGCCACTCTATCCCCATGTCGCCTTCCGGAGGCACTGCGCCGAGCAAGCGATGCCGCTTCAAAGCAATTACCAGGCAATCTTTTCCGGGAAGAACTCTGCGAACAGGTCGTCGTAGTAGGGCTTGAGTTGTTTGAAGTCCGGCTTGGTGTGACCCTTCGAATAGAGGTCGTAAGGATTGAACTTCAGGACCCATGGCAACATCGCGCGATCCTGCTCGTTGCAGAGATAGTCATAAGCGCCGTGCCGATGCCATGCGTAGAACGAGTGATAGCGGAGCATGTACAGGCTCTCCATCGGCAGATAATTCTTCATGACCTCGTAAATGTAGCCGTCGTGTCCGAAGGACATCTTCACTTTGTCGAGGCCGCAGTTCTCTTCGTAGATGCCGAATTTTGTCTGGTAGAGCGGGTTCTGGGAGTCGGGGTTGGCGCGGAAATACTCGGGAAAGACGACTGCGTCAGAATAAGCGCAGCCTGTCGGGAAGGTGTCGCCTACGACGCCCCACTGCGGTTCGCCGTAGAGGCAAAGGCATTTGCCGAGATCATGGACGAATCCAGTGGCCACCATCCAGCGCGGATGGCCATCTCTCCGAATCGCCTCGGAGGTCTGAAGGAGATGCTCGAGTTGCGTGAGATCAGTGTCAGGGTCGCTGTCGTCGACGAGGGTGTTCAGGAATTCGGCTGCTTCCCAGATGCTCTTCTCGCCGCGCTTGAGTCCGAAGTACTGACCTTCCTTGCCCAGGACGTAAGCGTGCGTCTGGTAGGTGTGGTTCAGGCGGTAGAATTCGGCGACTCCGGGATTGGCTTCGGCGTCGTACTGACGGAACTCTTCCTGGGACTTGCCTTCCTTGTAGCGGCCTTCGAGGAACTCCTCCCATTCGTCCATGTCGGGCGATAGTGGATTCTGGTCAACCTCTGAGATTTGGCGTTGTTGGGCTCATATTGCTCTCCTCAATGGCGGACCGGCCGCATTTACGTTACCGCTAACTATAGACAACGGGAAGATCGTTTGGCAAGATAAATTCGCGCCTGCAAGGAATTTCTTTCCGGCGGAGCCCTCCGCCGCGCCCGGAGTGGGAAAGGGTATCTATTGGCGGCGTTTCTAGAGTAGAAAGGTTAGCGCGATGACAAAGCGGTTGGTCACAGGAACGGCAAGCGAACGCGGACGCAGGATCTTTATTCAACCCGCGGACGGATCGATGAAGCTGGTGAGTTATGGGCGTATTCGTCTGGACAAAGACGAGCCGGAGATTCGTTTCTCGAATGATGGGCAAGAGACCGGGCTGATCTGCCTGAGCGGCGCCTGTGTCATCGACGTGGGCGGTGAGCCTTTCGCGATGAAACGGGACGATGCTTTGTATGTCCCCAAGGGCTCCACGATGGCCATCCGGACAGAATCTGGAAGTCGACCTGCTTGAATGTTCCGCGCCTGTGGATGGCCAGTATCCGCTCCAGTTTGTTGCAACTGAGAGTGTGCGGGCTGACGAGAAATTGCGCTTCGTTGCCGGGACGGAGGGCGCCCGGCGCGAGATTAATATTCTGCTGGGCAGCAATATTCAGGCTGGCAGGCTCATCGTAGGGGTAACGCGGTCTCTAGCTGGCAACTGGACGAGTTGGCCGCCGCACGAACACGCCGCGATGCTCGAGGAGATTTACGTTTACGTTGATATGCCGGCGCCGGCTTTCGGCCTGCAGCTTGTTTATACGGATGAGATCAGTCCGGCGGAGGTCGAAGTGGTTCGCGAAGGCGATGCGGTGTTGTTGCCGGCGGGCTATCATCCCAATGTTTCGATTCCCGGCTCAACCCTGAACTTCGTCTGGATCATGGCGGCACACCGCGAAGTCGTCGATCGCAAGTGGGGAGTTGTGCAGATGGACCCTCGTTATGGTTGAATCGTTAGCGGTAAGCTTCCTGGGTTTTCGTGATGGGTTTGCAAGGAAGAAAGGTTGTCGAGGACATGGTTTCAAGAAGAAGATTTCTTAGCGCAGCCTCTGCGGCATCGCTCGCTCATTTTGTTCGTGATGCGTTTGGGCTGTCCTCTCACGTCAATCCGTTTCCTTCCGGAGATGGCGAAGGACGGATGCGCTCGACAACACGAAACTGGTAAGGATCGCAATTGGAACGGGCGGTCATGGCCACTGGTTCCCCGGTGCGACCATGCCATTCGGCGCTGTTCAGCTGAGTCCGGACACGGGGATCAAAGACTGGGACCATTGCTCGGGTTACCACTACAGCGATAGCAGCATTCTGGGCTTCAGCCACACCCATCTGAGCGGGACGGGATGTATCGACCTGCTGGATGTTCTGCTGATGCCGGCGACGGACGACTTCAAGTTCGACCCCACAGCTGCGCCCGGCTCAGCTGCCTGTCTACAGATCTCGCTTTTCTCACAGCGACGAGGAAGCCACTCCAGGCTACTATCGTGTCTTTTGCAGGACTCGAAGGTAAAGGCTGAGCTTACGCCAACGAAGCGCTCCGGTATTCATCGATACACTTTTCCGAAGTCGGATAATGCGTGACAACTGTTGAAGGGCGGAACTCTCGTTTTTCACCTCAAGAATGAGCCGGGTCAAGCGCATAGCTTTTCGTGGTCGATCAGTGTTTCTTGGGCTTAGTCTCTTCCGAATTGCGCACCCATGTGGAGCCTGGCTCCTCTGTTTTGAGGGCTTCTGTCAACGGCCGTCCGACCGCTGCGCTGGGGCGGTTGATGCGTAAGAGCGACGCGAAGGTGGCTGCGATATCCACTGGCGCCACCATGGTGTGATAGGTGCCGGGAACGAACGGTTCACCGAAGAACTCCAGGGGGACGTGGCGATCATAGCTATTGGCTGTGAAGTGCGTTGTGCCGCTTCCCTTCCAGGGAAACTGGTAGGGACCAAAATTGAGGTGCAATGCCCAGCCAACGTTGGGCGAATAACTATGCGCGATCAAACGGCTGTACTGGGTGTCGGGCAATGGGCCCTCGCGCATCTGCTTGCTTGTGTAGACGTGCGTCAGGACTGGAGGTTCTCGATGGCCCTCCATGTCTTTTGAGTCGCTCAAGGTCGCGAACACCTGCTTGAGCATGGCTGCTGTTGTGTTTTCTGCCGTCTCTTCCGATAGGCCAGCAGCCTCGAAATGCTTCACGATTGAGCAGCAAGTAAGGGTTATCCATTTGCAGGATGTAGGCTTCCTTGTCTTTGAGCGGGTACTTAGCTTCGAGCATTTTTTCCAGCGGCTTCGTGAATAAATCAGGGGTAAAGTCGAGTACCGGCATGTGATCGGCATCGCCGGCTTTCTGGCTCGTTGCTACTCCGTGATCTCCGGTAACTGCGACAAGGATATTTTTGAGGCCGATGGTTTGATCGAGGTGCGTGAAGAAGGCATCGAGCAAGGCATCCGACTGAACGATGAGAGCCTCCTGTGACGGATCGTCTGGGCCGAAGGCGTGGCCGTTGATGTCAGTCGAAGAGATAGAGATTGTGATCATGTCGGTAACGCCGGCGGGGTTTTCGCCGAGTTTTTCCGTGTCGATGAGGGTCTGTGCAAAGTCAAGCTGATATTGGACGCTGGCAGCGGTCCTGCCCACGATTTCGTAGAAACTTCCCTGAGGCGCGTGGCCTTTTGAGCGAGCGTCCGCAGCGTGATTCCCAGCGTTGAAATCTTTCGCCCATTGGGGAAGCTCCTTCATCCAGTAGGTCGAAGTGACCCATTGACCGGTGTCGTGGTCCACCCAAAACGCGCCATTGGTGGCGTGGCCGCTTGTAAGAATCGCGGCCCGGTCTTTCATGGAGACACCGTAGACGCGGGCGTGTCCTTGGGTTGCGAGGACGAGCTCATCTCCAAGGGTTGTGGCCATCTCGCGATGGGCGGAGGCGCCGGTAAGATCCTTTGTGCCAGCCGGGGCGCCGACGAGTTTGTAACGGTCGTCGGCGACAGAACTTACCTGTCGCAGCGTGCCATCGGAGGAGCGTTCGTACCACTCGTTCAACGGAATCTGATGGCCGTCAGTGTAGGCTCCGGTGCCGATGGTGGCGTGACCTGCCGCCGTCACGAGGTTGGCGTAATCGTAGTAGCAGTCCGTGAAGTGTGCTCCTTGTTTGAGAAAGAGGTTCCAGCCGTTCTTCGCCTTGAACTCGGCGCGATACCGATCGAGGTAGTCTCCGCGGAATTGATCGAACACAAGAATAATGACCAGCTTCGGCCGGGCGTCATATGCGTCGGCACGCGCTGTGGAGATGCAGGAGGACAGTAGTGCTAAGAAAAGGAATAGCTGGCCTAACTTCTTCATGCGGAGTGGCTCCTCGCCAGATGCAACGCTATATTTATTCTTGGATTGATAAGAACCGATTTCGTGACGCCGATTGAGATGGCTGTGCGCTTGCAATTCAGGTGATACCGGCACTACGTGAGATGGATTCATGGACACCGAGGATCGATTGACATTTGAGGTCGCGCAACGCGTAACGTCGTCAGGACAACGTTATCGGTAACTATAAATGACGCCGTGGAGAAATTGAACTTGCGAGCATTGCAGACAGCGAAGGGGATCCTGACGGACGTGCATTTCTGGATTCCAGTGGGCGTGTTGGCGTTCGGACTAGGCTTGCTTATCTGGCTGCATTGAACTGATCGGGGAACGACAACACCATGGCGACACAGATTGAAAAAACTTCGAGCCGACGTGCGGGAACTGGCTCCCTGCATACGCTGGGAGTGCTTTGCGGCGTGACCGCAGGGGTCTGGCTGGGGGCTGCGGAAGCGCCGACCAAGCTGGTCAACGCGGGCTTTTCTCCTTTTGCTATTTCGTTGTGCATGGTGGCCGGCGTATTTACGGCGCGATGGAGTTTTCCAACCTTACTGAAAGGGACGGCCTACGTCTTCTCGGACCTGATGAGCCGCAAGCATCTGCTGGTGTGGGCGATTCTGGCGGGAGCGCTCTGGGCGGTTGCGAATACGCTGACAGTTTTTGCGATACGCGATGTCGGGCTGGCAATTGCCTTTCCGATGTGGAACACGAATGCGCTGGTGGGGCTGTTCTGGGGCCGCGTGCTGTTCCGTGAGCTGGATGGCGCGGACGGCAAGACAATCACGAAAGTGGTGGTCGGATCGCTTTGCATTGTTGCAGCGGCGATCATGCTCGGATTCAGCACAGTGCACGGCGGCACGAGCCCGAACGGCCATAATGCGCTCGGAGGGGTGCTGGCCGCGATAGGCGCAAGCCTGATGTGGGGAACGATGTACGTTCCTTATCGCAAAGCTTACTTGAGCGGCATGAACCCGCTTTCGTTTGTGACTGTGTTCACCGTCGGTGAGTTGCTGACTATGTTTATCCTCACGTGGACGCTGGACGGCGGGCGCCACTCGTCTGTCTTTCAACTGGTGCGCGGCGGCCAGTTTCTGTTCTGGCTCTTCCTGGGCGGTTTTGTCTGGGTGATTGGTGACATGTTTCAACAATTCGCTGCGAAATACCTGGGGATTGGCCGTGGCATTCCGCTATCGAATACCAATCAGCTTTGGGGACTTGCATGGGGAGCGCTTGTGTTTGGCGAACTCGCGACTGCGGACGCCAAGCATAAATTATTGGTGGTCGCTGGTTCAGCAGTGATGATTGTCGGCGCGCTCTTCATCAGCACAGCCAAGGCGTCTGCTGCGGAGCACTCCTCCAGGAATGAAGCACTGGAACGGGAATGCGACCGCTACGGACTGGATTACAACGAAGTGTTGCTGGCGCAGAGCGGAGAAGAGTCTGGACATCGTTCGGAAGGCCGCCGCTGGTGGGATTACGCCATCATCCTGGCTGCGGTCGGTGTCTTTATCTGGCTGGGAGCCAAGGCTGTGGTGCCTCCGCTGGCGATGAATTTCAGGTGGGTTGCTGTCCTTGGGGCGTTGCTGCTGGTGAGTTTGATTGGGTGTGGCTACCGACTTTATAAGCAGACAGGATTTTCCTAGACCGAGCCGCCGTTTGTCTCGAGATGATCAGGATGCCTGATCCGCCACCGTGGACTGACGCACGACCAACCTTGGCTCCAGCAGAATTGTCTTCGGAGGCAGATCAGGATTCGTCGTCAATTCGAGAGCGAGTTCTCCAGCGCGAACCCCCAGCAATTCCGGCTGCTGATCGACGCTTGTCAGCGGGGTGCGCAGGTATTTGGCATAGCGCAGGTTGCCGGAGCCGACGAACGCAATATCTTCCGGCGTCCTCAACCCGGCTTCGCGCGCGGCTTGCATTGCGCCAATCGCGGTAAGGTCGTTGTAGCAGAAGACGGCATCTGGACGTTTCCGCAGCTTCAGCAGATCCTGCATGGCCTGATAGCCCGCCTCGTCACCCAACTCTTCGAACCGTTCGCGCGTTACGATGAGTTCTTCGCGCGTCTCCATCCGCTGCTCCTGGAGCGTGTCGCGATATCCTCTGAGGCGCTCGAGCGAAGGACTCATCTCGCGACCGCCGATGTGAGCAATGCGCTTCTTGCCGGTCGAGATCAGGTGCTCGGTTGCGATGCGGCCGATCTTGTAGTCATCGGAGCCGACAAAGTGGGCCGAAAGATAAGGGAAGTTTCGATCGACAAGGAGAAATGGCGTCTTCTCGTCTCCGAGTTCATAGAAGTTCTTGAGACGTGCCTGACTTGAAGCAATCAGCAGCGCATCCACGCCTCGACCGAGAAGCGTTCGAATCTCCTGCTGTTCGAGCTCTGGATTTTCTTCCGACGAAGCGAGCAACAGCGCCATATGCGACGCGCGGAGAACACCGGCAAGGGCCTTTGCGAACTCCGCAAAAAAGGGATGAACCAGATCGGGCACCACGAGACCCATCGTGTAGGTTCGTCCGCTCGCCAGGCCGCGAGCGAGCATGTTGGGCTTGTAGTCAAGCTCCTGCATTCGCTTGAGTACGCGTGCGCGCGTCTTCTCGCTTATGTCCTGATTGCCGCGCAGCACCTTGGAGACTGTGACCGTCGAGATCCCGAGATCGCGTGCGATATCTTTGAGACGTATTGCCAAGTGTGGCCCCTCCGGCAACAGGATGCTATGGCGTGGCGAGAGTCTTGCGGTCGGAAATATTGATGCTGCTATAGCCTACAGGGCGCATATTGCTGGCTACAAGAAACTTCACATCGCTGACTGCCCGCCGATGCGTTCTCCTGCTTCGGGGGTGCGTTGGTCTATTTTCGACTGCTTCGAAACCGGATGATTTTCCGGTGAGGGCACTCCGCCACTCTTCGCGTTCGGCTCAAGCAAGCTGCTCTTGCAGCCCGGCGGTGCGTTGATGATGTTGCAGCGCGCAGGCAAACCATCTGCGAAACCAACGCTGTAGCCGGTCCACTTCGAAGGTTCGGACAAGGGATAATCCGTGCTGATCATCTGCGCACCGGAGTGCAAGAGAGCGTCTCGTCGCGTGGTGTCGTTGGTGCGAGCCGCGATTGTGCTCTCGTCAGCGCGAGCCCGAACGATGTAACCCTGACGGACGAGTTGATCGATCAGTTGCGGAGTGCCTTCGTTCTCTTCCACAAAAGCGGCGTCAGGTTTGCCCGGGTCGGAGTTTGTGAAGAGCACGCGGCCTTGCAGCAGCGGGTGGCCGGCAGTGTAGATGGGGCCGGCATTTTTTTGATCCATGAGAAAAATTACCTTGCCGCGCGACTCTGTCAGAGTGGGCCAGTGACCTGCACGCACAGCCGCTTCGAGCGTTGGATAATTGCCACGCACCTTGTCCGGCAAGATCATTTCGTTATCGGCAAAGACAGAACGAATTTCCTTGTCGAGCGCATCGAATGTTTCGCTGGTAAAGGTCTCCGCCTCGACGCTATCGGGTATCGACGCCGTGCGGCCGTGTTTGGTTTCGATCAACAGGAACAGCGGAACATGTTCGGGATGAGATTTTGACCAGGCGCGAATCTCTTTGAGGCAATCGGTAAACAAGAGACATGAGCTGCGCTGATTGAGGTCGGGGATATGGATCACTTTGAAGCCGGGCTTGTCCATCTCGTGATTCGGATCAAAATCAGGGTCGGGAGGAAGCCCTGCTTGTTTCGTCAGCGCGACGATCTTCGGATGAGCGAATCGGCCACCGTGTGGATCCTGGACGATATCGATTTCCAGTTGCCGTACACCGCCGTCCAATTGCGCAGTCAGCGTTGCGTGGCGATACTCGAGGGCTTCGTATTCGCGAGGATTGTGACTGCGGGCGAACTTTTCCTCGCTCGGCGCAAAGCCGAGGTTGTAGCTGTTATGCGAGCCGATTACCTGGATCTGGTTCAGGTGAACCTTGGCGTCCTGATCGGACATCGTCTGGGCCGCTAGCATTCTTGCACCGCTGAAGACGAACAGCACGGCGATGCTCACGCTTTTTTGCAATCGAAACTCCTCTTTGCATGCAATCAGATAGTTCGGCGGAATGACAGGCGAGGGTGCATGCTGTCCCTCGCCTCAGCTCCCACACAATTTCTAAAACAGGATCTTCGCGGCGAACTGAAGCTGCCGTGACGGGAAGGCTGTAGTGATGGTTCCAAACGATGTGCCGTCAGAGATGTTGCTGTCCGGAGTCTGCCAGTTGGTGTGGTTCAGTATGTTGAAGGCTTCCGCACGCAGGTCCAGCTTAACCCGCTCCGTGACGAGGGGAAACTGTTTATGCAGGCCCAGGTCGGTGTTGTAGTACGCATAGGAACGCAGGCTGTTGCGCGATACGTTGCCAAATGCGGAGGTGTTTCCGTAGCGCGTAAAGGACGGGTAATCGTAGCTCGTGTAGGTGCCACCACCGGGCAGATAGCCATTGAGTCCGCGGCTCTTCGTGACACCGTTGATATTGCTCGTAGGCAGCACTGTGATGTTGGTGCCTTTCAGAGGAGAGCCGGCGATGTGCTGAGGCCGCAGATTGACCAGATCGGTACTGAACAGCTGGCCGATGGTGGAACCACCACTGCCGTTGAGGAGCGCCGTAGTGGTGCTGCTGGAAGAGCTGGAGTAGATGATGTTGAAAGGCAAACCGCTTGTGATCGTGTTGATGACAGTCACCTGCCATCCGCCAAGAACGGCGTTCATAAAGCCGTTCGACTGAGCTCCGTAGCGGCGGCCATGACCGTAGGGCAGGTCATAGACGATAGAAGTGGTGTTGTCGATCGGCTGGTCGTAGCTCGAGGGACCGTAGTCGCCACGAGGGTTGGCGAAGTTAACGCGCGAAGTGTCTCCGTTGTTCTGCTCCAGATGTCCGGAGGCTTCATCGAACGCCCGGCTATAGGTGAAGGAGTTGAGCACATAGAGCGGCGCCCATTCGCTTCTCGCCTTTGATCTGCAGCGAGTTGTAATTCGCCGGTGCCGCCACCGTAGGCGATTTCAATGTCACCGAAGGTCGGTACGGGACGCCGGCTCTGATAGGTGCCGCAGCCAGCCGATGTCGCGGTGAGGCAGGGCGCCGCCTGGTTGTAGTCCGCCAGTATCTGCAAGTGCGTGCTTTGTTGCCGACGTAAGCGACGTCGAACAGAATGCCGCCGGGGAATTGTCTTTGAATGCCGACGAAGAAGCTCTGCACATAGCCGGTTTTGAAGTTGGGATCGATGTAACGAGACGTGACGTTGAGAGGATTGAAATATGCAGGGCTGGTGAGGATGTTCGAGTAGCCCTGCTGCGTCTGACGGAAGCAGAGCGTCTGGACCTGCGTGTCGTTGGTGCAGAGGCTCGCAGTTGTCGGATAGACAGAGTTGTTGTTGTTTACCGTGGCGTTGACGACGTTAGGACCGTTGTACGTGAGGTTATTCTCTCCGCCCGCGCGGTTGAATTGCACATAGACAATGCCATAGCCTCCGCGAAGAACAGTTTTTGGATTGATGCTGTCAGAGAATCCAAAACGCGGCGCGATGTTGGTGGTCGGCGTATGCACCAGCGTTCGGTTGTAAAGGCTGCCATTGCTGGCCTGAATGAGTGTGCTCGTCGAAGGACTGAAATTCGCCAGACGGTTATCACGCTCAAACTGCGGCGTCATGATCTCGTAACGCAGGCCCATGTTCAGTGTGAGGAGCTGGCGTAGCCTTCATGTCATCCTGGAAATATCCCGCAAAGTAGCGCTGCCGCAGGTTGACGACGGTGTAGTTGGTGAGCGAGTAGGAAGAGCGGTTGCCGAAGAGAAAATCGGCCACAGCCTGAGCCTGCTGAATCTGCGTGGAAGTCGTGTTGCCCGAGGCGGTGTCTACCGGATTACATGCGGTCGTTACCGTCGCGGAGCAGTTCGGGAAAAATGGCACACCAGCAATGGTAGGGCCTGCTGCATAACGGCTTGAATAGTTGTCCTGACCATAGCTGGGATTGAAGTCATTCACGACTGTGTGGATCAACTGCTGTTCATAGCCGAACTTCATCGAGTGGCGGCCACGAACCCAGGTGAAGTTGATCTTCGGGTTGTAAATGGTGGGATTCTGGAACTGCGGACTGGAGGGCTGGTTTCCAAGCTGCGTGAAACCAGTGATCGACTGGGCGTTCAAAGTGCGGACCAGGCTGGGATCGGTGGGCAGTCCATCCGTGATGCCGTACTTGGTAAGAAGCGATGGCTGGCCCTGCGTATAAGGCGTCTTGGCGCCGATGTTGCGCGTCCAGGCGAAGCGAATGTCCAACAACTTGTTCTGGCTGATGATCCAGGTGGCGCCGCCGGCAATCTGCCGGTTCTGAATGTTTACGTTCGAGTTGGCATTGCCGCCAGCCGGGCCGCCGACCGTCGGAGGATCGAAGATCTCCGCCTGATGCTCGCTGTAGCGGCCGAAGAGCTTCCATTTCGCGAAGCTCTGGTCAATCCGGGCATCCCCCTTGTCATCGTTGATTGTTCCGCGGGGCGCGTTGCTGTAATTGTTCGTGATGTTGTTATATGCGGGTGCCGTGCTGCCGTTTGCGCCGGTAACGTTATTCGCCGGAAGTGCTGCAAGAACAGCGAGAGCGAACGGCGTCGATGCGGACGCAATATTTCCGGAGGTGTAGGTCGTACCCGTGATGGGGTTATAGAGCGGGATCGGCGCAGTTGTTCCGTCCACCCTGTGCAGGAGAAACACGCCAGCGCGCTGTTCGGAATCCGGCAGCGTTACCGCGGCCTGCTGATAAGTGAAGATCTGTCGCACGCCTTCGTAGTCGACAAAAAAGAATGTCTTATCGCGGAAGATACGTCCGCCCGTTGTGGCTCCGAACTGATTGCGAATCAGGCCAGGTTTGCGGCCGGTGGCCGTTTGGAGAGGACCGAAGGCGTTGAGATCGGTGTTGCGGATGTAGTCCCATGCAGCACCGTGATACTCGTTGGTTCCACTGCGGGTGGAGACATTGATCACCGCTCCCGGCATGCGGCCGTACTCTGCCGAGTAGTTATTCGATTCCACGCGGAACTCGCTGACGGCGTCTGGCGACGGAGGGATGTTCTCATTTCCAAAGCCCTGGTTCGAGGTGCCGTAGTTGCTGTTTTCCAAACCATCGATGAGGAACTCGTTGAACGCCGAGCGTTGACCGTTGATGTTGAAGGCGGCTTCGCGGCTGGACGCAGTCTGGTTCTCGAGCATCGATTTACGCACACCTGGCGTGAGCAGCACCAGATCCGCATAGGATCGTCCGTTGAGCGGCAGATTCTCGACTTCCTTCTGGCCGATGATCTGGCTGCGCGAACTGGTCTCAGTCTCCAGAAGTTGAGCAGTGGCGGCAACCTCAACTACCTGATTGACCTCGCCGGGCTTCACATGAATGTCAACACGTTGACGCGAGTCGGTGGAAAGATTGAAGGTCTCGGTCTTTGCTCCTTGAAAGCCTGCGGCTTCGGTCGAGATCTGATAATTCCCGATGGGCACCGAGTTGAACTCGTATTTCCCTTCGTTGTCTGTTTTCGCAGTCTGAGAGACGTTGGTAGCAATGTTATTCAGTTTGACGATGGCGTTTGGGACGACCGCGTCAGTGTTATCGCGAACGTAGCCCAGCACTGAAGCCGAGCCAAACTGACCGTATGCGTCGCCCACGTTGAGCAGCAAACCCGCGACCAACACCAGCACTCCGAACATCCAGGAAATTGAGCTTTTGTTTCTCTTATTCATGGCAACATCTCCAAACTTTAGCGTCGGCTGCCTCGTCAGATTCGAGGAGGCGCGATGATGATCTGGATGAAACCAGACCGAATACTTCCGGGACGGGCGAACATTACTCGGACGATAATATGAGTGTCAACAGAAAAGTGTACCGCTAACGTTAATTTTCGGTAAATCTAGTTAAATGATTGAAAATAAACATATTTATTTCCATATTTCATTTAGCGATAGCGATAAAGTTTTGACGCCGCAGGAACGGGCTGCGTTTCGGAACGTGATGCCGTTTATGCCATAGGTGCCAACGAGGCGCAGGTAGTCCGTCAGGTACCAAATTGACCATCGGAGTAAATCGCCAAAACTTGCTTCCCTGTAGCGTGCCGCTGTTTAGGTCGATGTCGGAGAACCGCGCGACTAACTCCACGCCCCCGAAGCCGCCGGAGAATACCTCCCTCTTGCGCGATGGTCGCTCGTAGAAGTAGAGGTAGACGTAGAGGTAACGACGAACTGACCCTCAACGCTCCCGGCAGCGTCCTCCATCGCTCCCGTGTGGATTCCGCCACCGTAAAGTTGTCGATCAGCCGCGCTCTCCGGTCCACGCCCGGCACCCGAACCGGCCTTCGCCGCTGCTGAGGCGAGTGGCGCCTCTACGGTTTACTGCTCTGTCAAATGCCAGATTAAACATTCCCGGCAAAAACGACATGCTAAGCGTGCTGCAACGAGCTGAGGAGAGTTGAGGTCATCAGACAAGAAGGAAGGCCACTGGGATATGATCCCGGTGGCCTTATCTGCGTTCTGGATGGAGCCGAAGAGGAGTGCAAAACGGTCCGGTGTGCACGATGGTTTGGAGGCGTGCCATAACCGTTCGTGTACCCTGGGTGTACACCAAGAGGCACTTTTCGCGCTTTCCACGCTTTCTGCGGTCATTTAGAATCTGCAACTTACAGAAAACAAAAGACGGCCTCTCCTAATCAGATTATGGCACAAGCCTTCCTCTCAAACCGCATCGTCACACCCGAAGGCACGCGCCCCGGCGCTCTCCTCATCGAGGGCGAAACCATCCGCGCCATCTGCAACACCGCCGAAATCCCGAGCGACGCAACCATCCACGATCACACACACCTCGCCATCCTCCCCGGTCTCGTCGACACCCACGTCCACATCAACGAGCCCGGCCGCACCGAATGGGAAGGCTTCCACACCGCCACACGGCCGCTGCCGCCGGAGGCTACACCACCCTCGTCGACATGCCGCTCAACTGCCTCCCCGAAACCACCACCGTCGCCGCACTCGAAGCCAAGCGCGCCGCCGCACAACGACAATGCTTCGTCGACTGGGCCGCATGGGGCGGAGCCGTCGCCGACAACCAGGCCCACATCCTCCCCCTCGCACGTGCCGGAGTCCTCGGCTACAAATGCTTCCTCATCTATCCCGGCTGCGACGGCTTCACTATGATCGACCAGCAGCAACTCGAAGCCTCCCTCCCCGCAATCGCCGAATCCGGACTCCCACTCCTCGTCCACGCCGAACTCGCCGGTCCCATCGAAACCGTCCACCCCGCTCATCAACGCAGACTGGCGCAAGCTACGAAACCTACCTGGCCTCACGCCCGGACGAAGCCGAACTTCAGGCCATTCGCCTCATGATCCGCCTCTGCCGCCAATACAAATTCCTCCTCCATATCGTTCACCTCTCCACCGCCCTCGCACTTGATGACCTGCAAAAAGCTCGAGCCGAAGGCCTTCCTATCACGGTAGAAACCTGCCCCCACTACCTCCACTTCTCCGCAGAACAAATCCCCGAAGCTTCAACTCTGCACAAATGTGCCCCACCCATTCGCAGCAAAGAGAATCAGCAACAACTCTGGCAAGCCCTTCGCAACAACGTCATCGACATGATCGTCACCGATCACTCCCCCTGCCCACCCGAAATGAAGCGCCTCGACACCGGCCGTTTCGATCAAGCCTGGGGAGGCATCGCCAGCCTCTCCCTTGCCCTGTCAATCATTCACACCGAAGCCCACGCACGCGGCTTCACTCTCAACGACATCGCCCGCTGGATGAGCACCGCCCCCGCCACCCTCGCCGGCCTCACCCACAAAGCCGGCTCTCTCGCCCCCAATCGCGAAGCCAACTTCATCCTCTTCGACACAGAAAGACAGTTCACGGTCACCCCCGACAAACTCCACTACCGCCACCTCATCTCGCCCTACCTCAACGAAACCCTCCGCGGCGAAGTCCAATCCACCTGGCTCCGCGGCCAACCCGTCTTCCAAAACTCCACATTCGCCGAAACCCCTCGCGGCCGCGAGCTCAAGCTATAGTATCCAAACGATGAACAATGTTCTCGCCCGATGGAACGCGCTCGACCCCATGACCGCGCCAGCGAAATCCTCCCATGCTGCGGCTCACAAGCCTGGGCCGAAGCCGTGGCCGCCGTACGCCCCATCACTGACGAACCCACCCTCTTCGAAACCTCTGCCAAAATCTGGCGCGCACTCCCCGAAGCCGCATGGCAACAAGCCTTCGACAGCCATCCCCGCATCGGCCAGCAACACGCCCAGCGAGCCACCGGGCAATCCCTCCGCTGGTCAGCCCAGGAACAAAGCAAGGCAGCCACCACCGACGCCGCCAAACAAGCCCTTGCAGAAGCCAACCACCGCTACGAAGAAAAATTCCGCCGCATCTTCATCGTCTGCGCCACCGGCAAGTCCTCCGCGGAAATCCTCAACATCCTCGAGTCCCGCATGAACAACGACGCCTCCACAGAACTTCGCGAAGCCGCCGAACAACAGCGCCAGATCACCGAGCTTCGCCTTCACCGCTGGCTGGAGTCCGAATAACCATGAGCATCTCAACCCATATCCTCGACACCGCCCTCGGCCGCCCGGCCGCTAACGTCCCCATCACTCTCTGGCTCTCAAAAGACACCGAATGGATTCTCCTCAACGAAGCCACCACCGACGCCGATGGCCGCGTCAAACATCTCCTCCCCGAATCCCAACCTCTCCATCCCGGAACCTACCGCATCCACTTCGATACCGCGCTCTACTATGAAGAGAGCCATCTCGCCGGCCTCTATCCATGGGTCGAAATCGTCTTCACCGTCGCCGACAGGTCAGAAGCACTACCACATACCTCTCCTCCTCACCGCCAACGGCTACACCACCTACCGAGGAAGCTGACCCGATGATCGAGCTCGCCGAAAATCGCTACGGAAAATCCCGCGTCCGCCTCATGAAGGTCACCCGCCACGACCACGGTCACGACCTCAACGAATGGACCGTGCAGGTCCTCCTCAAAGGAGACTTCGACACCGCTCACCTCGACGGCGACAACAGCAAAATCCTCCCCACCGACACCATGAAGAACACCGTCTACTCCATCGCGCGCAGCTCCACCTCCACGACGATGGAAGACTACGCCAAAGAACTCGCCGACTTTCTCCTCAGCCGCAACCCGCAGGTCTCCTCCGCCGCCATCACCATCGAAAGCTCCATGTGGAAGCGCCTCACCGTCGACCACAAACCCCACCCCACTTCCTTCATGCGAGGCAGCGTCGAGGCCCAGACCACCACCGTCGAACGCGAACAAAACGGTCCCTTCCAAATCCTCTCCGGCCTCAACAACCTCACCATCCTCAAAACCACAAACTCCGGCTTCGAAGGCTACATCAAGGACTCCCTCACCACCCTCCCCGAAACCAAAGACCGCATCCTTGCCACCGCCATGCGCGCCCAATGGCGTTACACTTCAGCCGACCTCGACTTCGACGCCACGCGCTCCAAAATACGCGAGACCATGCTCCGCACCTTCGCCAACCACAAAAGCAAATCCGTGCAGCAAACTCTCTACGCCATGGCCGAAAGCGCTCTCGAAGCAGTCCCCGAAATCGACGAGATCGAAATCACCATGCCAAACAAGCATTGCCTGCTCGTCGACCTATCCCGCTTCGGCCAGGACAACCCGAACCAGATCTTCGTCCCCACCGACGAACCCAGCGGCTACATCGAAGCCCGCGTCAGGCGAAGATAAGAATCATGTCCGAACAAAGACCGAAACCTTCAACGCCCGCGCCGCCAGCAGTCATCGCCCGCTGCCGTGAACTCGCCCTATTCACCGAAATGCGCGGCGAAACCACGCGAACCTTTCTCGCTCCCCCAATGCACCACGTTCACAATGCTCTTGCGCGAGTGGATGCAGGCTGCCGGAATGGCGGTCGCGATCGACGCCGTCGGCAATCTGCGAGGCGTCTTTCCCCGGCTCGCACCCGAACGCGCCGCGCCTCCTCATCGGCTCGCATCTGGACACCGTGCCAAACGCGGGAGCCTTCGACGGAGTGCTCGGCGTCGTCTGGTCGTCGCCCTCGTCGAGGATCTGCCCGCGCAACAGATAAAATTCCCTTCGCCATCGAGATCGTCGGCTTCTCCGAAGAAGAGGGTGTTCGCTTCGCCAAGCCCTTTCTCGGCAGCCTCGCGCTCGTCGGCGAGTCGATCACGACTCCTCGCCCTCACCGACGCAAACGGCGTCAGCCTCGCCGAAGCAATACGAAGCCTTCGGCCTCGACCCCGACCGAAGATCCCCGCCGCGCATGCTCCCACGATGTCTTCGCCTACCTCGAATTCCACATCGAGCAGGGCCCCGTGCTCGAAAGCGAAAATCCGCCCCTCGGCATCGTCGAAGCCATCGCCGGCCAAACGCGCATGGAATTTACCTTCACCGGCCAAGCCAACCACGCCGGCACCACCCCTATGCATCTGCGCCACGATGCCCTCGCCGCCGCAGCCGAGTGGATCGTCGCCGTCGAAAACTACGCCACGCTCTACTCCCGACCTCGTCGCCACCGTCGGCAAATCGAACCCCTACCCGGCGCTAGCAACGTCATCCCCGGCACAGTGACCGCATCACTCGACATCCGCCACGCCTATGACGCCATTCGCAGACCGCACGCGCCCTCATTGAAGCCGCAAAAACCGCCGCCTCATCGCGCGGCGTACACGTCTCTACAACTACTCGCTCCGCACCGCCGTCCCCATGGATCCGCAGCTCGACCGCCTCTCCGAAGCTGCACTCACGCGCAGGCCATCCGCTCCGCATCATGCCAGCGGCGCGGGCCACGACGCCATGATCCTCGCTAAAAATTCCCTGCCGCCATGCTCTTCCTCCGCAGCCCCGGCGGCATCAGCCACCACCCCGACGAGTCCGTCCTCCCCGAAGACGTCGAAGCCGCGCTCGCCATCGGCAATGGACTTCCTGCTCCTCTTGCGCGAGATAGATCGATCCTCAAGGAACGCCCATGCATAATCTCGGCCACACCCGCAGCACCAATCAGCGCGACCACCTCCTGCTCACGCCCGACACCTTCGTCCGCACCGCCCTGCCCGGCATGAGGCGCCACCGCCATCGTCCACATCTCGCCCGCCGTCGGCGCGGCCTTCACCCAATACACCGCGGAACTCGAACCCGGCGGCAAGCTCGGCCCCACCACCACCCAGCGCTTCATCTACGTCCTCAGCGGCGCTGCCGACCTCGCCACCGACACCACCTTCCACTCCCTCGCGCCCGGCGGCTTTGCCTACCTCCCTGAAGGCGCCGCTCACACCATCACCGCGCAACAGCCCACGCGCCTCGCCGTCATCGAAAAGCCCTACGATCCACTCGCCGCCGATCCCGCACCCGAAATCTTCGTCGGCAACGAAGCCAAAGTCCTCTCCACCCGCTCAAGGGCGATCCCGACCTCCAGGTGCGCGCCTGCTCCCCAACATGCCCGTCCTTCGACTTCGCCGTCAACACCATGACCTACCAGCCCGGCGCCGCTCTCAGCCAGGTCGAAATCCACGTCATGGAGCACGGCCTGCTCATGCTGGAAGGCGGCGGCATCTACCGCCTCGGCGACCCTGGTATCCGGTCACCGCCGGCGACTTCATCTGGATGGCCCCTTCTGCCCGCAGTGGTTCGGCGCGCTCGGCAAGCATCCCGCAAAGTATCTCATCTATAAAGACTGGAACCGCCATCCGCTGGTCTAAAATCGCTATCTGAGGCCAAAGCCGACAGCAAATGAAGACTTAAGCCAATACAACAGCCGATCCAGATCGACGCCACCCGGCTCCTCAACGAGCTCGAAAACCTCGCCACCTTCACCTCGTCGAGCCCGTCGCCGATGGCACCGCCGTCACCCGCATCGTCTTCTCCCCCGACGACCTCCGGCCCGCGCCTGGCTCAAGAACTAGCCGAAGCGGAGGGCCTCGAGATCCGCGAGGACGCCGTCGGCAACACCTTCTTCCGCTGGGCCGGCACCGAGCCCGACCTCCCCGCCGTCGCCACCGGCTCGCACATCGACGCCATCCCCCACGCCGGTATGTACGACGGCACGGTCGGCGTCCTCGGCGGACTCGAAGCCATCCGCGCCCTCAAACGCAGCGGCTTCCGCCCACGCCGCTCCATCGAATTGGTTCTCTTCACGTCCGAGGAGCCGACCCGCTTCGGCATCGGCTGCCTCGGCAGCCGCCTGCTCGCCGGCACGCTCGACCCCGCCAGAGCCGACGCCCTCCGCGGTGCCAACGAGGCTCCGAAGCCGAGACCCTCGCTGAGGTCCGCGCCGAGGCCGGCTTTACCGGCCCGCTCTCCACCGTGCGCTCCCGCAAAATCACTACTACGCCTTGGTCGAACTCCACATCGAGCAAGGCCCGCTGCTGGAACGCGAAGGCATCCCGCTTGGCATCGTCGCAGCATCGCCGCGCCCGCCGGCTGAATATTCACTATCGAAGGCGTCGGCGGCCACGCCGGCGCGGTGCTGATGCCCGACCGCAAAGATGCCCTCTGCGCCGCCGCCGAAATTATCCTCTCCATCGAAAAGCACGCCCTCGCCACCGGCGGCATCGACACCGTCGCCACCGTCGGCAACTGCGACGTCTTTCCCGGCGCCGTCAACAGCATCCCCAGCCGCGTCACACTGAGCTCGACGTCCGCGACACCGATCCCGCCCGCCGCGAAGGTGTGATCAAGGCGTCCGCCGCGCACGTGGAGACCCGCCGCCGCGCCGCGAAGTCTCGCATCACCGAAACCCAGGTCAACGCCGACGCCCCGCCCAATGCTCCCCGCAATCGTCCAGTCCTCGAAGAAGTCTGCCGCGACCTCGGTATCACCCCGAAGCACATGGTCAGCCGCGCCTACCATGACTCTCTCTTCATCTCTCGCATCGCGCCCATCGCGATGATCTTCATCCCCTGCCGCGGACGGCTACAGCCATCGCCCGGACGAATACTCCTCGCCTGCCGACATCGCGCGCGGCACGCGCGTCCTCGCCGCACCCTTGGTAAGCTTGCATCGGAGTAGAGGTAATGCCACATCCATCAATCCGTCAATCCCGCAAACGGCGAGCTTCTGCGCAGCTTCGCGCCGCTCACCAGCGAAGCAGCTACGCAGAAGATCGCGCTCGCCCAGGACGCCTTCCTGGCTACGCAGGTGTCCCGCTCAGCCATCGTGCCCTCTGCATGCGCAAGCTCGCCAATTCTCGAATCCGACACGGACGAGTTAGCCGCGTTCATCACCCCCGAGATGGGCAAGCCCATCGTGGCCGCCCGGCTGAAGTCGTCAAGTGCGCCAATGCCTGCCACTACTACGCCGACCACGCCGCCCGCATCCTCGCGCCCGAACCCGTCGAATCGACGACCACGCTTACGTCCGCTGGGACCCGCTCGGCATCGTGCTCGCCGTAATGCCGTGGAACTTCCCCTTCTGGCAGGTCTTCCGCTTCCTTGCGCCCGCGCTGATGGCGGGCAACGTCGGCCTGCTCAAGCATGCCTCCAACGTTCCTCAGTGCGCGCTTGCCATCGAAGCACTCGTCCGCCGCGCCGGCTTCCCCCGCGGCACGTTCCAGACGC
>CAVZGJ010000002.1:0-41435 GCA_963774735.1 uncultured Acidobacteriaceae bacterium
GTGATGAGCTGTGCGCGTACGAAGTCGGAGTGGATTACGCCTGCTGCTCCTGGGGCTTTGGTGCCGCGCTTGATGGTCCAGGCGCGGACCTCCTGAACGCCGGCGGTGAAGTAGGTGATGAGGTCGAGGAGACGGTAGGCGGAGTGGATGAGGCGATCGAGGCCGGGCTCGTGGAGGCCGAGGGACTCGAGGAATTCGGTGCGCTCGGCGGGTTCTAGTTGAGCGATCTCGGCTTCGAGTGCTCCGCAGATGCGAACTACCTGTGAGTTTTCTTCGGCGGCTCGTTTTTCTACGGCTTCGGTGTAGGCGTTGCCGGTGGTGAGGCCGGACTTCGTCTACGTTGGCTACGTAGAGCTGAGGTTTGGCGGTGATGAGGAAGAGTTCGCGGGAGAGGATGCGCTCTTCGTCGGTGAGGTCGGCTGTGCGGGCGGGTTTGCCTGCGTTCAGAATGGCCAACAGCTTTTGCAACATGCCTAGCTCGGCCTTCGCTTTGGGATCGCCGGATTTGGCGGAGCGCTCGGCTTTGGTGTTGCGCTTTTCTACGGTGTCGAGGTCGGCGAGGAGGAGCTCGGTGTTGATGATGTCGATGTCGTGGAGGGGGTTGACGCCGCCGGCGACGTGGACGACTTCGGGGTCGTCGAAGCAGCGGACGACGTGAGCGATGGCGTCGGTGGCGCGGATGTGTCCGAGGAACTGGTTGCCCAGGCCTTCACCCTTGGAGGCGCCTTCGACGAGACCGGCGATGTCGATGAACTCCATGGTGGTGGGGACTAGGGATTTTGGCTGGATGAGCTCGGCGATTTTGGCGAGGCGGGGGTCGGGGACGGTGACGACGCCGGTGTTGGGGTCGATGGTGCAGAAGGGATAGTTCGCCGCCTGAGCTTTGGCTGAGGTGAGGGCGTTGAAGATCGTGGATTTTCCGACGTTGGGGAGGCCAACGATTCCGCAGTTCAATGGCATTGTGTGCTGGTTCCTTGATACGAGGCTGCTTTGGCTCGTGGGGTGTCTTAACAGGATAGTTCATTGGCGGGGCCTGGGCTAAGGCGTAACAGTGATAAGAGGGATAAAGGCTGATAAAAGATGATGGGGCTTTCTGCTTCGTCTAACCTGAATGGCGATGAGATTTGCTGTCCGAGATTCGGGGTAGTGGTTGTGGCGCTTGCGGGTGCGGGTCTCGCGCAGACGACGCTGCGAACGACCACTACGCTGGTTGTCGTGCCGACACTGGTGCAGACGGCTGACAAACAGACTGTGTTTTCGCTGAAGGTAGAGGATTTTGTGCTGACGGACAATGGCGTCCCGCAGAAGGTGACACTGGAAGAGGAGACGAAGCGGCCTCTGTCGTTGGTGGTGCTGATGCAGACGGGTGGAGTGGCGCGGGGGCAGTTTGCGAGTTATGCGGGCCTTGAGACGATGCTGGCTTCCCTGTTGGGCGGGGCGCCGAATGTGGTGTCGATTGTGAATTTTGATAGTCGACCGGAGGCGGCTTCGCCGTTTACTTCAGATATTGCGCAGTGGACGGAGGCGATCGACAAGCCGGATCAGGGAGATAGCGGGGCGGCGATCTACGATGGGGTTGCGTTCGCTCTTGAGCTATTGAAGAAGAGCCAGTCAGCGATCGTCGGGCGATTTTGCTGATCAGTCAGGAGCATGACGATGGCAGCAAGACGACGATGAAGGATGTTGTGCGCGATTTGGGCGAGACGAATACCGCGATTTACAGCGTTACGTTTTCGGGCGAGAAGACGAAGGCGAAACTGGCGTTGAAGGAGCCGCATGTGAATCCGCCGCTCCGAACCCAACATGCCGATGGTCCGATCCAGGCTTACAACGATCCAGGGAGGCCTACGCAGGGATATGCGAAGCTGGATGAGCCGCTTCGGCTTATCTTTGGCGGGATGCTTAAGAATGTGTCGGCTGAGATGGCTTCGCTTTCGGGAGGCGAGGCGATGAGCTTCGATGGCCAAGGGGAGTTGGAACAGGATCTGAGCGTCTGAACAATCACATTCGGAATAGTTACATTCTTATCTTTAGTCCGACTTCGACGGAGCCAGGACTACATACGATCAAGGTTTCGCTGCCGACGTCATCCGGAGATGGTTGTTTCGGCGAGGACGAGTTACTGGGCGGCGGAGCAAAAATAGAGCGCGAAAGCGTGACGAAGTGGCTTGTGATGGCGTGCGGGGGCGGTTAGGCTGGTGGGGACGTTCGGAGGAGAGTGCAATGCGGCGAGTTGGCTTGGCGTGTGTTTTGGCGATGACGGCTTCGGGTGTAGCGATGGCGCAGGCTCCTGCGGGCGGGGCGCCGGTGGCGACTGGGCCTGCGGCGGAGGTTCAACGGAGCCTATGCTGCGGCGAAGGGAAATATCTTGAAGTCGGCGGATAAGATGCCGGCGGCGGACTACAGCTATAAACCGGAGCCGGATATCCGGACATTTGCGCGGGTGCTGAACCATGTGACGGAGGCGCAGGCGCGGAGCTGCGGGGCGATGAACAAGACCGCTCCGGATGCGATGGTGAAAGCGCCGGAAGACACGGCGGATAAGGCGACGATTGTTACGGCGCTGAATGCTTCGTTTGCGGAGTGCGATAAGGCGTTTGCTGCGCTGACGGATGCGAATGCGCTGGACATGCTGGATGTGGGGAAGACCAAGCGGTCGCGGATTGGGCTGGCGTGGGGGACGTCGCAGCATGATACGGAGCAGTATGCGACTCTGGCGCTGTATCTGCGGTTGAAGGGGATCGCTCCGCCGAGCAGCGAGAAGTAGGGCCCGGACTTTTTAAAAACGAAAAATTTGGAGGCGTGTCTTATGACGTGCTTGTTGAGGCGAGTGCTTGCTTGTTTGGTGATTGCGGCGTCGGCGATGGCGTGCGCGCAACAGAGCAAACCGATGACGCTGAAGGAGGTTTTGCTGGAGCAGCTGCGGTCGACGCATAACAAGGCGGAGTGGTTTGTGCCGGCGAATACGGCGGTGGCAGGGCTGACTCCGGCGCAGGCGAACTGGACGGATAAGAGTGGGAATCATTCGGTGGGGCAGCTTGCTTACCACCTTTGGTTCTGGGATAAGCAGAGTCTGATCAGCTTCCAAGGCGGGAAACCGGAGAAGTTCGATGGGAACAATGATGAGACTTTCGACAAATTTGATGAGAAGAGTTGGGCCAAGACGGTCAGCGATCTGGATGCGGTGATGACGGAGTGGGAGAAGGCGGTGGAGGCGGCGGATGATGCGAAGATTTCGCTGTGGGCCTCGCGGATTGCGCATGTGGGGACGCACAATGCGTATCACATCGGGCAGATGGTTTATGTGCGGAAGCTGCAGGGAGTGTGGGATCCGGCTAAGGGTGTGAAGTAGGCGACGGAAGGTTTGCGTGGCGACGGAATTGAGGTCGGGCGCGTTGCTCTGCTCGCCTGAGTGAAGGATCCTGAGGCTGATGGAGGATCGGTTCAATCTGGAGCGGTTCGTGAAGGCGCAGGAAGGAGTGATTGGGCAGGTCTGCGCGGAGCTGCGTGCGGGGCAGAAGCGAAGTCACTGGATGTGGTTCGTGTTTCCGCAGATTCAGGGATTAGGGTCGAGCGAGATGGCGGTGCAGTATGCGATCTCTGGACGGGAGGAGGCTCGGGCTTTTCTGGACCATCCGGTGCTTGGGGCGAGACTGAAGGAGTGTGCGGGGATTGTGGTGGAGATGGACGGAAAGAGTGTAGAGGATATCTTTGGTTATCCAGACAATCTGAAGTTTCACTCGAGCATGACGCTGTTTGCGGAGGTGGAGGGGCCTTCGGAGCGGGTGTTTCATAAGGCGCTTGAGAAGTATTTTGGCGGCCGGCGGATAAGGCGACACTGGAGCGGCTTGTCGCTACCAAGTGAAACCTCCTGAGGCTGGGGGCCAGGCCTGGAGGAGTTGGCGAATTACTACGATGCGGCCGAGGTGGTAGGCGTTGTGGGCGGCGAGCGAGATGAGCTGGTCGCGGATGGACATGATGCGGGTGGGTGCGCCGGGGCGGGATGGGCAATGGATGGGGTTATCCAGGCGTGGGGAGTCTTGCGCGATTGCTGCGGCCTGTTCGGCTCCGCGGAGGAAGCGTTGGCGGAGTTGTTCCCAGGATTCGGTGTGGGGCTTTGCGGCGAAGCCGTCGGAGGGTTTTTCAGGGTAGGGAGTTTCGATGCCGGCGATCCAGTCGAGGGTAATCTGCTGCCAGAAGGTCATGTGCCAGAGTTCGGCGTAGATGGTGTGGGGGACGTTGGGGAGTGCGCGGTGAGCGAGATCGTCGGTGAGGCCTCCGAGTATGCGAGAGGGCGGGGCGGCGTAGCTTTCGGCGATGAGGGCTTGAGCTAATTCATTCATTGGTAGCTCCGGGTCATTGTTTCGAATCTGGCTGGCGTAATGGGCACAACCACATGCACCGCGGTGGACAGTGCATATCCATTGAACTATAGTGAGGTTCTGTTAGGTCTTCCCTTCCCCAAATCACAAGAGATTTTTCAGCCAAATCTCGCCGGGCTCCTTCTTATTCTGCACAAATTCTCGACTTCGACTCCGCAGAGGTTCGGCTCAACGCGTGTTTCGCGTCTGCTGGTTTTCGATTTTTCTCTTCTTCTTCCGAGTTGTTGACGGCCCCAGTTGACCGGACCCTGATTGCAAATCCGGCCCTGCTGTCAAAATTCATGCTTCAACCGGAGACAAATCATGAGAAGAGTATGCGAGGCGGCCTGTGCGGTTGCCCTCACTTTTGCTGCTGCAGTAACCGGCGTGACAGGACACACCCAGACGCTGGAGGATCTACAACGCGGTCAGCCGATGATTTTTGCGGATGCAGTGCAGGCTTATATCTATGGTTATCCCTTGATGATGTTCGGCGTGACGACGCGGACAGGGACTACGATAAGCAATCCCAACGACAGGCTGGGTGGGGCTCCGTTGAATCAGTTCGGTAAAGAGCCGCAATTGCCGGACGCAACTTTTACGGCGGTGGTGCTGCCGAGTACGACGACTTTGTATGCGTCGTCGTTTCTGAACTGCAAGAGCCAATGATTTTGCGCATCCCGGATATGCAGGGCCGGTTCTGGCTGATGCAGATGCTGGATGGTGGACAGAGGTGAGCACGAAGTCGCCAGGTACACGGCTGGGGAGCAAGCCGGGAGAGTATGCTCTTGTCGGTCCGGATTATGCTGGGTGGCCCCATCCAGGGTGTTCAGGACGTGATAAAGATGCCGACGAACCTGATGTGGATTATTGGGCGGATTTATACGACTGGCTCCACTGATGTCCAGAACGTTGTGAAGTATATCTATCCGGGATTGCAGCTGGTTCCGCTGAGCCAGCGGAGTAATCCTGACTATCAACGCGCCATCCGAATCTGCCGTTGCAGCCGATTGCGATTTGATTACGCCGCCGGTGAACCAGGTTGCGGGGATGGATGCTTGCGCGTTTTTTGGGGGCTTCGAAGCAATGCTGCGATACAACCTGCCGATTACTGGACAGGATGATGCGATCGTGCAGAAGTTGCAAAGGCTGGGGCTCGACACGATCGATCCGAATACGAATATGTTGACTGCATTTGATTGCACGAGCATGGCGAATGCCGGGCAGCTTGCGACTCTGCAGCAAGCGGTTGTCGTGCGCAAGGACGTTTCTGCAGAAGGCACCGACACCGCCACCGACCAAGACGTTCTGGTTTATGCAAACGTCGGTCATCGGGGAATTCAAAGACAACTATCTTTTGCGAGCGGTCGTCGCGGAGCAGGCACTGGGCGCGAACAATCCTCAGGATGCGGTGTACGGCTATACGCAGAAGGATGGGCGCGGACGAAACCTGAATGGCAATAATAATTACAAGATCCATTTTGGCGTGCCGGGCACGGATGGTGGGATTCCTCCGGTGACGCCGGGCAGTCCGGGCGGATTCTGGTCGGTGACGATCTACGACAGTAACGGGAAGCTGGTGCCGAGTCCTGATCCTAATGTGACTTACAACGCAATTGGCGGGATGGAGGTGCAGGGCCACTCGGGATGCTTAAACTCGAGATAATTCGATCGATCTGTATCTGCAGCCGGATCCTCCGGCGGGAGGAGTTGCGTTCTGTAACTGGCTGCCGACGCCAAAGAGCAATGATCCATATATTGTTTTCCTGCGGATGTATTGGCCGACGGATACGATTTTGAACGGAGGTTGGATTCCTCCGCGAATTATGCCGAATTGAGGCGAATCCCCAGGGTTGGGTTGAAGGTGAAGGGAAATGGGTCTCGGCTTTGGCCGGGGCCATTTTCGCGTCTAGTCAAGGAAATACCAGCGGCTGAATGTTCCGACGGCAATCAGAAGGATGCCGATTCCGATGAAGATTCTGGCCATCTGGTGGATGTCTGGCCTGGCTGCGGGAACCGCGGGGATGAATGTGAGCAGTAATACGCCGAGGAAGACAGCGATTGCGCCGCCGACTTGCGGCTTGCGGCCTACACGGCTTCCAGCGAGTTTTTTGCTGCCGGATTCTTCGGTGTCTGGCTTGTTGCGGTCCATGCAGACCTCGATTCGGTGGGATTTGCCTCATCCTACACCGGCGTTGATTTCCGGAACTTATGAGAGGCTTCGGGCGTATTTGTATCGAAAGCGATTGAAGTAATAAGCCGCAGCAGGTCACATCACCGCATATTTGAGGAGAGGTGTATGGCACTCGTCGCGCAGGCAAGTACTCAGGTTCGGATTCGCTATACGAGAGCGATTGTGACTTTTGTTCGGCGTATATCGTAGTCACGATTCTTGGCATAGCTTTGTCGGTTTTCATCGGGGTTGTCGGGCATATGCCTCAGAGCGATGAGCCCATGAAGAACGAGGCTTATCTTGTATCCGAGAGATTTCTCCCGTTGCTGAATTTGTTGGTGTGGGGGATGTTTGCGTGGGTTTATTTTCGCAAGCGCAAGGGCGATCGAGGTCTAACAAGGTTGCAGGGAGAGGCCTGGGCTTTGGGGGCTTTCTGGTTGGCGGCTGCGGTGGTGGTGGACTATGTCGGCTTTGTGCTGATCAAGAATCCGATATTCGTTGAGCCCGCATGATTTTTATATTGGGCAATTTCCCTGGATCTATCTGATTTATGTGGCGGTTTTGTTTAGTCCGTTTTGCTATTTGATGTTCGCCAATGGCAGGGGCAGCAAATCAGTAGGCTAAATGCGAGCGACAGCTTTCAGGCCAAGGGCTCTTTCTTTTTCCATGAGTTGTGCGGAGGGGATGGATTTGTCGCGGATGCTGAAGCCGATGACGGTGCTGCCCTTCTTGATGAAGAGGGATGTGCCGAATTGCAGAGGTGATGTAGTAGGCGTCGTCTCCGATGCCGGGCGCGGGTGTCATGGTGATGCGGGGATGGGGATCGCGTTCTTTTTCGAAGAGGAGGCCAAGAAATGAAACGACGGTACAAAACGTGAGGTACGGTCGTAGTTGCAGGTGCTTGATCCAGCAATATTCTCTAGTTGTCAAGATCAGGATTTTCGAATTCGCTTGGATGAGTACCAAACGATAAGACGTATTTGCCCCTACCCAAAGGAAGGCGATCCAAGTGACCATCGAGAGATAGACAAGATATTTTCCTACTGAGTCAAACTTGGCGTGCAGCCCGTGACCGGCCAAAAACGGGATCACGCTGCAGGTACTTCCTCCTAGAATCGCAGCCATCAGAGCAGTTGCGATTATCCATTTCCTCATACGCCCCTCAGTTTTGTCATCTACTGCACGTTTCGTCATTCCATATCCTCCTTCGAGGCTGATCGCATCTCTTACGACAGCCTGAGCTACCCGTGCTATTCCCGTGATCGTCACTTGCGCTTGTGGTGAAGCAGGGTGGCGGCGGGGGCGGGCGGTACGAACATGAACCAGTTCCCAGAGTGACGTAGTGTAGTGTTGTGCCGTGTGCCCGAATAGGGAGCCTGAAGCAGTACCGATTCCTACGTTACCTCCGATTTTTAGGTTCCTGTCGGCAGTATTGGCCTTCCACTTTTCCAGTCGACGATGCCCATTATTTTTAGGTCTAGGGCCTCATCTTCTGCAACATGAACAACATCTGCTGCTATATGTCCTGCACCTCCGCCCACGAAACCCACAAGTGCGTCTGTTGAGACATCCGATGCCGAGAAAACTTCACTAGCGTCACCACCTTGTGCAGTACGAGTTACGATCCCACCAACAGCGTTAGCGCCTGCTCCGATCGCTGCATCAGCCAGCAAACTCCCACCTCCAGTGGCTCCTGCAAGTGCCCCCGCCGCAAGTCCGCCTAGCGCGTTAGCTCCAACGTCACCCCAATGAACCGCGCTCAGGTCACCATGGTTGCTAACTAATTGTGATCCGAGATTCCAGCCACCTTCTGCGAGGCCACCAACAACACCGCCGACGATGGCTGCTACGCATGGCGGACATCTTCCATCTGGATCAGTTGTAAGTTGGTCGTTTTAAACATAGCTATACCATTTGAGCGTCCGGTGGCAGCTCCAAGGATTCCGCTTTCCATCGAGGGATCGGGCGACATCCACCTCCCCATGCTAGAGCCGTAGTACCTTGCCCCGAAGTAGTCGAGTCTGATTCTGCGTCTCGTTCTTTGTCGGAGTAGTCGGGTGTGGTGAAGTTGAGGACGACTTCGGAGTCGCCGGTTACGCCGGTTTTGGGCCATCCGCACATGATGGTGCTGGTTTTAGGGATGTGCTGGCCGGGATCGATGGGGATGGCCAGGACAGCGGAGATTTCGGCAGGGGTGAGGACCTGGCAGGCGTCGGTTACTGGGGTGGTTGTGGCTGCGGTTGTCGCGGTGGGCTCGGTGGGAGTGGAGGAATGGCAGGCCGAGGAGCAAGAGAGCGGTGAGGAGGGTCGTGCCTGCGCGGGATCTCATGGGGTTCTATTCTGCCACTTTTGGCGGCAGGATGGGCGTGCCGGGGCATGATGCGGGTGCGGGCGTGCCGACTATTTGACGTAGAGGAAGGTGCCGCAGAGATCGGAGGAGTTGGCGAGGGCTTCGAGGGTGAAGACCGGGGGCTTCTGTCCGGAGAAGAAGGCGAGTTTGAGGGAGTGGCCCTGAGCGTAGGTTGCCATCCAGAAGATCCGTTCGGAGCCGCAGAGGGTGTTGTGGTTGAGGAACTGTTTTCCGCCGGAGATGTTGACGCTATAGAGGCTGCCGGCGCCGGGGGTGCGGGTGTCGGCGTCGAAGGCGGCGCTGAGTTCGGCGGGCTCGAGGGCGCGGATTCGGGAGACGGGAAAGCGGACGAGGTTGATCATGAGCTTTTCGCCGTTGATGTCGACGTCGCCGGTGATGGAGCGTGCGGTGGAGTTGGAGGCGCGCCAGGCTCCCTGCTCCTGCGCATGAACGGTGAGGGTGAGGAGGAGGGAGAGGGCCAGAAGTTTCAGGGAGGGTGTGAGGTTCATGGGTTGATCGCTCATCTTCACGGGTAGATCCTGTTGAGGGTTCGGGCGAAGGGGATGGTTTCGCGGACGTGGTCGAGGCCGCAGAGCCAGGCTACTACTCGCTCGATGCCCATGCCGAAGCCGGCGTGGGGGACGCTGCCGTATTTGCGTAGGTCGAGGTACCACTGGAAGGCTTCGAGAGGGAGGTTGTGCTCTTCGATGCGCTGCTTGAGGAGGTCGTAGCTGTCTACGCGCTGGCTGCCGCCGATGATTTCGCCGTAGCCCTCGGGGGCGAGGACGTCTACGCATAGGGCCTTCGTTGGATCGATGGGGTCGGGCTGCATGTAGAAGGCCTTGATGGCGGCGGGGTAGCGGTGGATCATGACGGGCTTGTCGAATTGGGAGCTGATGTAGGTTTCGTCGGGGGAGCCGAAGTCGTCGCCGTATTTGTGGGGGGTTTCTAGTTTGCCTTCGGCGTAGGCCTTTTCGAGCATGGCGTGGGCTTCGTCGTAGCTTAGGCGGGGGAATTTGTGGGGGGCTGAGGCTTGGGGCGCTTCGGGCGAAATGCGGGGGTCCCTCCACTCCGCCTTCGGCTCCGGTCGGGATGACGCATCTTTGCTTACTTCATTTGATGACGCAGCTCTTTCCCCTTCACTTTTCGATGGAGTGTCGGAGTTAGAGGCGATGACGGCTTCTAGTTTGGCGATGTCTTTGCCTATGACTTTTAAGTCGGCGCGGTGGGTTTCGAGGACGCGTGTGACGATGTGGGTGATGAAGGCTTCGGCCAGGTCCATGAGGCCGTTGAGCTCGAGGTGGGCTACTTCGGGTTCGACCATCCAGAACTCGGTCAGGTGGCGGCGGGTTTTGGATTTTTCGGCTCGGAAGGTGGGGCCGAAGCTGTAGACCTTGCCTAGCGCCAATGCTGTCGCTTCGACGTAGAGCTGGCCGGACTGGGTGAGGTAGGCTTTGTCGTTTTCGAAGTAGTCCATCTCGAAGAGCTCGGAGGTGCCTTCGCAGGCGTTGGGGGTGAGGATGGGTGGGTCGGTGCGGATGAAGCCGTTGGTGTCGAAGTACTCGGCTGCGGCGCGCATGATGGTGGCGCGGACGCGGAGGATGGCGGACTGGCGCGGGGTGCGGAGCCAGAGGTGGCGGTGCTCCATGAGGAAGTCGACGCCGTGCTCTTTGAGGGAGATGGGGAATGGGGTTTCTTCGGGGATGCGCTGGAGGACTTCTACGTTTTCTACGTCGAGCTCGTAGCCGCTGGGGGCGCGGGAGTCGGCACGGACTTTGCCGGTTACGATGACGGAGGACTCCAGCGTGAGGGATTTGATGGTGTTGAAGACTTCTTCGGGGACGGCGGCCTTGGGGACGATGCCCTGGATGGTGCCGGTGCCGTCGCGGAAGGTGGGGAAGAGGAGTTTGCCGGAGGAGCGGATGTTGTAGAGCCAGCCGCGGAGGGTGATGGTCTGGCCTTCGTGCTGAGAGAGGGAGGCGATTGTGGCTAGAGGGGGTGCTGTCGTTTCCATGGAGCTTTAAGTTTACGCTGAGCAGCGGCTCGTTGGCGCTGGGGGGAAGGCTTAACACGGATGACGCGGATTTGACGGATTAAGGACGGACAACGGCAACTGCAACAACAACTGCAGGTCCTTCGACTGCGGCTCTCGCGATGATGCTGCGAGAGCCTTCGCTCAGGATGACACTTCAGTTGAACTCAGGTTGACACTTCAGTTGAAAGAGAAGCCGAAGTGACTGCTGCGGATTATTTGATGCCAATGACTACTTGATGCCGATGACCATGGAGTCGGGGCCTGCTAGGTGCTCGACGCGGATGGAGTGGAAGCCGGCTTCTTTCATCCAGCCGGTGCAGTCGGCTCCTGTGTAGTCGAAGCCTCCGGGGGTTTCGATGAGCATGTTGAGGCTCATCATGAGGCCCAGGGCGTTTTTGGAACGGTCGTCGTCGATGATGGCTTCGTAGACGATGAAGGCTCCGCCGGAGGGGAGAGCTTCGTAGGCTTTGCGGATGAGCATCTTTTTGACGTCGAGATCCCAGTCATGGAGGATGTGGCCCATCATGACGACGTCGGCCGGGGGAATAGGTGCGTCGAAGAAGCTGCCGGGGTGGAAACTGACGCGGCCAGAGAGGCCGTTTTCGGCGATGTAGTCCTCGAAGACGGGGCCGACTTCGGGAAGGTCAAAGCCGGTGCCGGCGATGTGCGGGTTGGCGAGAGCGACCTGGGTGATGAGGTCTCCTTGTGCGGTGCCGACGTCGACGGCGGATTTGTAGTTGGCCCAGGGGAATTTTTTGGCGATGGCCATGTTGGCTCCGCGGCTGATGCCGCTCATGGCGCGGAGGAAGTTGCGAAGGCGATCGGGGTCAGCGTAGAGCTGCTTGAAAGGGTTTTCGCCGCCGTCACGGGCCTCGTTCTGCGGTTCTCCGGTACGAAGGGCGGTGGTGAGATTGCCCCAGAAGGGATAGAGGCGATGATTGGCCATCTCGAGCATGCCGCCCATGTAGGAGGGCTTGCGCTTGTCGAGAAAGAAGTCGGTGGATGGGGTGTTGTAGTAAGTGCCTTCGCGGCGCTCGAGGAATTCGAGGGCGACGAGGGCATCGAGGAAGTCGCGCGCTCCGCGTGGATGGAGGGCGAGGCGCGCGCTGAGTTGCTCGAGAGTTTCGGGGTGCTTTGCGAGTTCGGTGAAGAGTTCGAGTTCGACGGCGCTGAGCAGGACTTTGGAGGACCAGAAGCCTAGTCCTACGTGCAGAATCTTACCTACTTGTGGTTCGTTCATGAGAGACAGTTTCTCCTGGGAAATAAAGCAGCTTTGTATGAGAGCCGGAAGCACTCCGATCATACGGGGAAGCGGCTGATCATGCAGAACAAGATTATCGTCCCAGGAGAAAATTCTTGACGAAAAGATGAGGTGACAAGAAGAAACAGTTACAGGTTCTTTTGCTCCTCAACGTTTCGCTCAGGGTGACACTTCAGTTGAAGAGAAGCCGGGGAGGGCTGCTGGGCGCTACTTAATGCCGATGACCATGGAGTCGGGGCCTGCGAGGTGCTCAATCCGGGTGGAGCGGAAGCCGGCTTCTTTCATCCAGCTGGTGCAGTCGGCTCCGGTGTAGTCGAAGCCTCCGGGAGTTTCGATGAGCATGTTGAGACTCATGAGGAGGCCGAAGGCGTTCTTGGAGCGATCGTCGTCGATGAGGCTTTCGTAGACGACGAGGGCACCTCCGGCGGGTAGAGCTTCGTAGGCTTTGCGGATGAGGAGCATCTTCTGTTCGAGGTCCCAGTCGTGGAGGATGTGGCCCATCAAGACGACGTCGGCTTTGGGAATGGGTGAGTCGAAGAAGCTACCGGGATGGAAGTCAACACGGTCTTTGAGGTCGTTTTCGGTGATGTAGTCCCCAAAGATAGGGCCGACTACGGGCAGATCAAAGCCGATGCCGGTGATGTGGGGGTTGGCGAGAGCGACCTGGGTGATGAGGTCTCCCTGCGCGGTGCCGACGTCAACGGCGGTCTTGAATTCGGACCACGGGAAGTTCCGGGCGATGGCCAGATTGGAGCTACGGCTGATACCGGTCATGGCTTTGAGGAAGACGCGGAGGCGTTCGGTGTCGGCGTAGACGTGTTCGAATATGTCCTCTGGGCTGTCACGGGTTTCTCTTTGTTGTTTGCCAGTGCGGAGGGCGGTGGTGAGGAGGCCCCAATTTGAGTAGAGACGGTTATTGGCCATCTCCAGCAAGCCGCCGATGTAGGAGGGCTTGCACTTGTCGAGGTAGAGATCGGTTGAGGGGGTGTTGTAGTAGGTGCCGTCGCGACGCTCGAGGAAGTTGAGAGCGACGAGAGCATCGAGGAAGTCCAGTGCCGAGCGCGGGTGCAGGCGAAGCCGGGCTTTGAGTTCCGTCACGGTCCCGGGTTTTTTGGCCAGCTCGGTGAAGATTTCTATTTCGACTGCGCTGAGCAAGGTCTTTGAGGCCCAGAAGCCAAGACCTGTCTGCATAATGTGATCCATTTGTGGCTGGTTCATTGTGGCGCGATTCTCCCTGTTCCTCAATTCTTCGAGGATGCTTAGAGACACGCGGGAGAGATGTTTATTCCTGAGGAAGCAGTGGCAGAGCCTATGCAACGGCTTCGGCGGTTCGCTTGAGGAGGTCGAAGGCCTGCGTGGCCTTTCGGGTTACGGAGTCGGGGGTTTCTTCGAGGTCGTAGGCGATTTCGAGGATGCCTGGGATGGTGGCGGGGAGGGTGGCGATGTGGCGGGCGGCGTTGGCCCAGTCGATTGTGCCGGTGCCGGGCCAGAGGTGGTCGTCTTTCGCGCCGTGGTTGTCGTGGAGGTGAAGCTGGGCGATGCGGGGCTTCAGGAGCTCGAAGGCTTCGTCGATGGCGATGTTCTTTTCGGGGTTGGCGAGGTGGGCGTGACCTATGTCGAGGCAGACGCCTACGCGGTCGAAGTGACCGACATTGAGGATTTCGAGGATGTGTTCGGGGGTCGTGATGTCGTTTTGCAGGTTTTCGATGAGGATGCGGACGCCGAGGGGGTGGGCGAAGGCTTTGAGGTGTTCGATGGCGGTGAGGGAGTTTTCGAGGGCTCGGGTGTTCCAGGGGTCGTCTTTGTAGCCGAGGTGGAGGACGCAGGCGGAGATGGGGACCTGCTCGGCGGATTCGAGGGCGCGCTTGACCTCGTCCATTGCGGCAATGCGGTGGGATTTGTCTGCGTCGATGAGGTTGAGGTTGGGGGCGACGTGGCGGGACCACTGGGCGTTGCCGTCGGCGAAGATTTCGGCGCGATCGCCGAGGAAGAGGGGCTGATGGAGCGTGGCGCCGATGTTGTTGTCGCGGAACCAGAGGGCGATGTCGCGGATGGAGGCGCGGTCGGTGTAGTCGAAGTGGTGGCGGGCGGCGAAGAGCTCGATAGTGGTCGCGCCGGCGTTGCGGAGGGAGTCGAGCAAGCCGGGGTGTAGGCGATGCTGGAGGAAGACGTGGGTGGAGATGGCGGGTTGCATCAACTCTTAAGGTACAGCAGAGGGAGGTTTCGGGGTGTGTCGGCTAGAATCGGTACGCGAAAGCGAGGGGGACGGCATGAGATTTCTGATGCGGATGGTCTGTTTGGGTTGTGTTGGGTTGGGGAGTGGGGTGGGGTGGGGGCAGACGGCTCCGGCGGCAACTCCTCCGCCTCCGGTCGCTGCGCCTGCTCCCGTGGATACGGCGAAGCAGATTGCGGCGATGGAGAAGAAGCTTGCGGATTGGCCGCAGCTGGATCGGTACAGAGCTGATAATGCTGCGCTGGGACCGGTGGCGGCGGGGGAGCAGCGGGTGGTGTTTTATGGAGACTCGATTACTGATGGGTGGGGACGCAGGCCGGGTACGGGGGAGTTTTTTCCGGGCAAGGCTTATGTGAATCGCGGGATCAGCGGGCAGACTACTCCGCAGATGGTGGTGCGGTTCCGGCAGGATGTCATCAACCTGCATCCGGCGGCGGTGGTGATTCTGGCCGGGACGAACGACGTGGCAGGGAATACGGGGCCGATGACTCCGGAGATGACGGAGGATAACTTTCGGTCGATGATCGATCTGGCCAAGGCGAATGGGATTCGAGTGATTGTGGCTTCGATTACTCCGGCGGCGGATTATCCCTGGCGACCGGGCCTGGCTCCGGCGGCGAAGATACGAACGCTGAATAACTGGCTGCAGGGATATTGTGTAACCCATTCGGTTACTTACCTGGATTACTATTCCGCGCTGGCGGGAGAGGATGGCGGGATGAAGGCGGGATTGAGCTTTGATGGGGTGCATCCGAATGCGGCCGGGTATGCGATTATGGGCCCCCTGGCGCAGGCGGCGATCGATAAGGTGCTAGGCGGGAGATGAGGGCTGTCTGTTGGGCGCCTCCGTGATATTGGCTCGTAAAGTGCGGAGTAATCGCAGCTGCAATCAAAATGCAGGTCCCTTCGACAAGCTCAGGGCAGGCTCTTCGACTCCGCTGCGCTTCGCTCAGGATGACACTGCAAAAAACGTTGCTTACGGAGACCCTAACTGTCGATGCAACTACCAGTGGACTTTGGGGGTGAAGATGTAGTGGGTTTCGAGGAAGCGGGCGAGGACGAATAGAGTGAGCATGATGCTGGTGGCCCAGGAGAACATCCGCAGCGGGAGCGTGGCGACAAGGGATGAGTGGGAGCGGGGCTCGGATTCGCGGAAGATTACGCCGCCGAGGAGGGAGATGACGGCGGAGATGGAGATAAGGAAGAGGCCGTTGAGGAGGCGGTTGGTGAAGATCTCAGGCGGCTGGAGGATGGTGTGCGGGTCTTCGATGGTGAGGAACAGGGTACGGAAGACAATGTAGAGAGAGAGCATGCATAGGAGAAGGGCTCCGAGTTTGGAGAATTCGAGGAGCGTGCTTGCAAGGACTTCGGCGGGAGGAAGCCTTTCGGGTTGGGGCATGGCGGCGTTGTTGACCCACGCGGCCTGGAGGCGGCTCCATACACCGCTGGTCATCGAGCTCACGGAGCTTCTCGATATGCCGACGAGCAGGAGGGCGAAGGATGGGTCGGCCTGGGCTTGCTGCTCGATGCGGGGGATGATGGTTTCGCCGTGGTAGCAGAGGAGTTCTTCGATGAGGCCGGCGGAAGGCTTTGTCTTGTCGGGAGGGATTGGTCGAGGGACCAGATGGTGAGAATGAGGCTCCAGGCTTCGATGGGGTCTTCGCGGACGAGGCTGTAGGTTTGCCGGAAGGACCAGAAGAGGGCGTTGTATTCGGGAGCGTTCTGTGGCGTGGTCTGGAGAGCGATCCAGGCACTTGCGAGTTGGTTGCGCTCTTCGCCGGTCACGGTGCGACCCTCTCGGTAGAGATAGTAGCGAAGATATCTTAGCTGAAATCGGTCTTTGGTTTGTCGGAGCGGCCGACTTCGGACTCCGCCGCTAGGGTTTCAATGCGATCGGCGGCCCGCTGGTGCGCTTTGCTTTGAGGTCAACGGTAACCTCAACGCGGTCGGCGATTTTGATGAAGGGAATGCCGCTATCCATGCCGTACTGCTTGCGGTCAAAAGCCATCGTGCCGGTAATCGTGCCGCTGCCAGTTCCGATGCCGGAGACTGTGAGGGTCAACTTTTCGGGCTTGGATACTCCGCGAATGGTGAAGGTTCCCGGCACGTCAAAAGTGTTAGGACCGGTCTGGACGACAGATGTTGAATGGAAGGTAATCAACGGATTCTGTTCAACATCAAAGAAATCCTTGCTTTTCAGTTTGCCGTCCTTCATGCCGCTTCCGGTATTGACCGAGGCCGCCTGGATCTTGATGTCGAGGACTCCGGTGGTGACGTCGGTAGAGGTAAAGACCAGGGTCGCATCCCATTTGTCGAAGTTGCCGGTGAGAGCGACCGAGGCTTTAACGAAGAACTTGACCGAGCTTGTTTGTGGCGTGACTGCAAAGACCGGAACTTGGGCTTGAACTCTCGGAGGTAGAAAAGCGGGTGCGGCGAGAAGCGGCAGGAGCACCAGAAGACTGATCTTCATATTTTTCCCTTTCCTGATCCGGTGACGTGCGATTGGGAGGGCTATGTGATTCCGCGTGGCAGAGGCGATTTCAAACTCCTGGCACTTCGTAACATGCTAGGAAGCTATGGGCCGAAAAGATACTGGTAAAAATGCCTGTGGGCGGAGAAATCTACAACAGACCTCGCGCGATGACGGGCGGCGTCACTTTCGGGGGACCAGGGGAGGTGAAACCGCGGGAGGATCGATGGCTAAGTGCAGAGTTCCGATGTTCCCGGTGTTCGCGTCCTGGACGGCTATGGAGAGCCACTTCGCTTTTGGGAGCAGAGGCACTTGTTGGTGGGCGGGAAATCCGCCGGATTCGAGGATGGGGAGTTTTGCCGGACTCAGCGACGCGCTAACCTGGCTGCTGGATGTAACGAGAAAATGACCGTCGGCGTCGAATTCGGTTAGAGCACAGACGATCGTCGCCGATTTGAGGTCTTCGGCGGCATCGACGAGCGCAAGAGTGTGGGGGTCCACCGTGTAGTGAAGGCCGAGCTTGCCGGGGACGCTCTTGTCGAGATCGACCTTGAACAAGACAGAGGTGGATGGGGGAGCGGTATTTCGCAAGGCTACGCTGAGCGCTTCAGCGGGATCTTTCGGTGGGGCGGGCAGAGTGTCGGCGAAGTAGCCTTCGCGGTAGGAGAGTTTGTAGGAGTGCTCCTTCGCGGTGACGGTAATCCTGCGAAACTTTCCGTTCCAGTCGCTGTTGGTGGGCTCGTAGGCGAGAGTGTAGAAGGTTTGCCCACGCTGAAATTGTTCGCTGAGCTGCTGGGCCAGATCGTTGCGGTTGTAGCGTGCGACGCCGCCGGTCTCCTTCGCAATATTCTCCATCTCGGCGTGTTCAGCGCTCAACCGCATGGCGGCGTGCTTGATGTCATCGGAGTATTTGAGTGCGCTTTTGACGTAGCGCTGGTTTGCCTGATCTGCGCAGTCGATGCCGTCGAAGCAACCCTGATTTCCTCGCACGTCGAGGGGGAAAACCGCTACGCGAGCGGCTTCAAGACGCGTGTCGGTCTCGTGCTGGAGCTGATTGTAGGCTCTGAACCAGCGCGGACCCAGGAAATCGTCGTCATCTCCGGAGGTCACCGTCAGGGGTTCTGCCGAGAGGGGAAAGCCTGCCGAAAGCCAGTAGAGGTTCTTCTTTCCCTGTAGGTGTTCGAGCCAGAGGGCGATGCGGTCAAGGCACCAGAGGGTTCGTCCCACGCGAGTGGAGAGCTGGTCCATCTCGGACTCGCGGAAGGAATCCTTAATGTTTTCTACTCCCGGTATTGGCATAGGATTGCCTGACGCATCCACCAGATGAGGACTGAGTGCCCTATCGAGCTGATACTGATCGTCGGAATTGAAGGCGTCTACCAAAGGAGAGGGAGTGGAGAAGAGTGCGTCCGTGTTGTCGAGCAGTTTGCTGATCTCGGCGCCGTTCGATGTAAACGGAACGAGCATCTTTACCGAGGAGGCGGTGATGGTCAAGAGAGCAACCGGGGCTCCGTCGCGCAACTGAGCGGCAAAGGTGCGCAAGGCCTGACGCGCGGCCCCCTGTGCATCGGGGGGAGTGTTCAGCTGGTCGACGACGATGATGTTCCACAGATCTGGCTGCGGCTTTGGACGATTGGTATAGGTGCCAGGCGGCGAGGAAACGTCAGAGGCGGAACCGGCGACTTTGAGTGCAGAGAGTGCCGTGTGGTCTTCGAACGATTTGACTGTCTGTGATGCGCCGTTCTCAAGGACGATGAAGTCTTCAGGCTTGAGGTTGGCGATTGGGTTTCCCTGGCTGTCCGTCACCAGAACGTCGAGGATGACGAGTCGGACGTCCGTGTGCAGTTTGGGCACCGGCGGAGCAGGGGTGTTCTGTTGAGAGAACGCCGGAGCCGTCGCAATGACCAATCCTGCGATGCGGGTTATTGTGCCAAACGGACTCTTTCGAATCATGGCTATACCCCGGATTGATGCAGACAGCATACATGATGTCTGGGCAGGCGCGCTCACTCAGCATACCGCGGCTATTCCGAAGTTGGGCGGTTGTCGTGGCCGCTGGGAGTTCGTGAGTGCGGGGTCGATGGCGACGATTGCTGATTCGTAATTTTTGCTGTGAATCGGGGTGACTGCGGCGGAGTTCTGCGAATCGATATGAAGCTGCAGGGTTCCGAAGTTGCCCGTGTTTGCGTCCTGGATCCCGACAGCCAGCCATTTGGCAGTGGGAAGTAGCGGAACATGCTGGCGTTGCCGGAAATCCCGCAGGACTCGACGAGGGGCATCTGGTCGGGCCGCAAGAGGCGCGGCACCTGAACAGTCGTTGTGCCGAGGACAGCGCCTGCTTCGTCGTACTCAACCACAGCGCAGTTGACCTTGGCCGACTTTGCGGTCGTCGGGGGCGTCTACGAACCAGAGTAGGTGTGGGGGTCGACAGCGTAGTGGAGGCCAACTTTACCGGGAGTGGTTTGGTCGAGCCTGACATTGAAGAGGACGGAGGTGGATGCGGGCGCGCCGTTGCGCATGGCGAGGGTGAAGGCATCAGCAGGATTGGACGGGTGGGCGGTGGAGCGTCGGCGTAGTAGCCACGCCGGTAGATAGAGATTATAGGTGCTGTCTTTCAGCTTCAGATTGATCTTGCGAAATTTTCCATTCCAGTTTTTGTCAGTTGGGGAGTAGGACAGGGTGTAGTAGGTTTGCGCCTGAGTGAACTGATCGCTGAGTTGACTTGTCCAGGTCGTTGCGGTTATAGTGAGCGACGCCGCCGGTCTGTTCGGCGATTTCTTCCATCTCCGCGTGTTCGGAGTTGACGCGCTGGATGGCTTGATCTATGTCATCGCGTAGCGTAACGCACTGTCCCGGATTGGCGTAGAGCTGTCCTGAAACGTCGGCGGTGTCGATTCCCTCGAGTTTTCCCTGATTGCCGCGAACATCCAAGGGAAAGACGGCGATCGGGCGGTCTCCAGGCGGGCATCGGTTTCGTGCTGGAGCTGGTCGAAGATTGCAGCCATTTCGTCGGTCGCGCGGTCGTCCGGACCGCTTCGCATGGTCTGAGGTTCGGCTGAGAGCGGGAAGCCCGCGGAGAGCCAGAAGAGATTTTTCTTTCCAGGTAGACGGCCGAGCCAGACAGCCAGATACGTCGAGAGAGTAAGGGTGCGTTCGACGCGCATCTGCAGCTGGTCCATCTCGGTTTCCCTATGCGAATCTTTGGTGGCCCTCGCTAGGTACGGCCCCAGCCGTTTCGAACGCGGCTTCGAAATTGAACTCTTCGTCTGCGTTATAGGCATCGAGCAAAGGGGAGCGGGCGCTAAACAGACCGCCGCCTTCGAGGAGCTTGCTGATCTGCAGCTCCGCTGGTGGTGAAGGGGACAAGCATTTTCACCGCGGCGCGGACATGACGAGCAGGGCGACGGGAGGGCCGGCGGGAAGCTGACTGGCGAAGGTCCGCAGCGCATGTGCGGGCGAGAGATCTGGTCCTGCTGCGGGAGTGTTCAGCAGATCGACGAGGATGACGTTCCAGATATTGCTTTGCAGTATTGGCCGGTTGGAGTAGGTGCCGACAGGAAGGGATGTTTCGGCGTAGCGTGGACTGCAGTCCAATTGCGGAGTTGCCGCGGTATGATCTTCGACGAGTCTTGATGGTCTGGTTCGTGCCGTTCTCGGTGAGCGTGAAGTCTTCCGAGTTTGAGGTTGGGGACTGGCTTTCCCTGGCTGTCGGTCACGAGGACATCGAGGACGACGAGGCGGACGTCGGTGTTCAACTCGGGAACGGGCTCGGAGTGCTGGTTTTGGTTTGAGGGAAGGCATGAGCGAGCAAGAAGAGCGAGGAATCGCGATTAGTAGGATTGCAGTCGAACGGAATTTCTCAGGCATAGTCCCACCTCGGTCGTTTCAACCACCCACAGCATAATTGTTTCCTCTCAGGCCGCCAAGTGGAAGTTGGAACGAGTTTTACGACCGACAGGTCTCGCACCGCCAGACCGATCTTGCTCAATATCCGGCGGCTTTGCCGAAGTTGCGGCGGTTGTCGTGGCCGCTGAGGAGTTCGTGAGTTTTGGGGTCGATGGCGATGAGTTCGCTGTCGCCCCAGAGGCCGGGGGTTCTGTCGTCGGCTGCCTGGTTGCGGTTGGTGTCGTAACCCATGGCCTTGAGTTGGTTGGCGACGTCGTCGGGGAACTTCTTTTCGAAGTCGAGGCGGTCCGGGATGTACTGGTGGTGGAAGCGCGGGGCGTCGGCGACGGCCTGGATGTTGAGATGATTGTCGATGGCGCTGATGGCATCGTTGGCTACGGTGGTGATGATCGTGGAGCCGCCGGGGGAGCCCATGACGTAGGCGAGTTTCGCCTGGTGGAAGAAGCTTCCGTGGGTGGTGATGATGGTCGGGGTCATGGCGGAGAGCGGTCGCTTGCCGGGGGCGATGGAGTTGGCGGAGCTCTGGATGAGGCCGAACATGTTGGGGACGCCGATCTTGGAGGTGAAGTCATCCATCTCGTTGTTCATCAGGAAACCGAGGCCTTCGATGAGGACTCCGGAGCCGAAGCCGCCGTTGAGGGTGGTGGTGCTGGAGACGGCGTTGCCTTCGGAGTCGACGATGGAGAAGTGCGTGGTCTCGGTGGACTCTTTTGTGGTGGTTGCTGATGGTGGAGGCGGCAGGAAGCCGGCGGGGCGGACGAGGTCTTTGGATGGCGTTGGTTTGTCGGGTGAGATGGAGGCGCGCCAGGCTGCGGCGTATTTTGGGTTCGCCATCTGTTTGAGAGGGAGATTGTTGAAGTCGGGATCGCCGAGGTAGTCGCTGCGGTCCATGTAGGCTCGGCGGAAGGCTTCGGTGATGATGTGGACCTGGGGGGCGCTGCGGTCTGGAGTTTCTGCGCCGCCGGGGCCAAGTTTAGTGAGGTCGTAGCCGGAGAGGATGTTGAGGATTTCGACCAGGACGATGCCGCCGGAAGACGGCGGCGGGAGCGGTGATGATGTCATAGCCGCGATATTGGCCGCGGATGGGGTCGCGCTCTTTGACCTGGTAGGCGGCGAGGTCTTCCGCGGTGATGAGGCCTCCGCCGGCTTTCTCGGCGGCGGCGATCTGGTGGGCCATGGCTCCGTGGTAGAACTCGTCGGGGTCTTTGGCGATGCGGGTGAGGGTGGCGGCGAGTTCGGGCTGTTTGAAGGTGTCGCCTTCCTTGTAAAAGTTGCCATCGCGCTGATAGATGTGGGCGGCGGCGGGGAAGCGAGCGACGCTGCGGCTCGTCTGAATCAAGCGCGCTTCGGCGTCGGTGAGGACGAAGCCTTCGGTGGCGAGACGGATGGCGGGTGCCATGTCCTGGGCGAGGGTGAGCTTGCCGTAGTGCTTCTGCGCGTAGGCGATGCCGGCTACGGAGCCGGGGACTCCGCTGGCTTTGTAGCCGATGAGGGACATGCCGGGGACGATGTTGCCCTGGGCGTCGAGGTACATGTCGCGGGTGGCCGCGGCGGGGGCCTTTTCGCGGTAGTCGAGGAAGTGGGCTTTGCCGTGTTTGTCGCGGATGAGCATGAAGCCGCCACCGCCGAGGTTTCCTGCGAAGGGATAGACGACGGCGAGGGCGAAGTGGACGGCTACGGCGGCGTCGACGGCGTTGCCGCCTTGTTTGAGGATTTCGACGCCGGCGTCAGTGGCGTTGTGCTGGACAGTGACCACCATGGCGTGCCGGGTACGGGTGGGTTCTTCGGAGGGGGTTGTCTGGGGGGCCGTTTGAGCTGCGAGTGCGGTGGCGAGGGTGATTGAAAGCGTGGTCGCAACAAGACGGGTACCGAGAGGCATTAAGCGAGCTCCAGAGAAGTGTGAATGGTGGGCTGGGGACAGGATAGCTGGTTGGGGGTGAAGGAGTGAAGGATAATGTGAACGGTTTCCGATTGCGATAGAAGAACAGGTCGGTCGAACGGAATAGTTGCGATGTTCACGATCTTTCAGTTCTTACCAAGAAGATCGACTTCTTACTGTTATCTTGAAGCTTACTCATGATAAATGTAAGATGTATGGATGGACTGATCACGACGGTAAGCACGAAGGGGCAGCTGGTATATTCCGGCGCGGATACGGGAGGCGCTTGGGATTGAGCCTGGGGACCGGGTCGCACTGACATTGAGGATGGAGTGATCCTGCTGCGGCCTGTTTCGGAACGCCTGGTGGAGGAGACATGGGGGATGTTCGCGAGGTGGACGCTCGATGGCCGATGAGCTTCAAAGGGAGCGGCGGGCGTGACAAATGGTGACCTATCGTACTGGATGCGAGCGCGCTGCTGCGCTATCTCGATGGTGAGGCTGGGGCGGAGCGGGTGAAGGGATCATCAAGGAGCATATGGCGGGAAAGAGCCGAGCTGGCAATGTCAGCGGTTCATTGGGGTGAGGTTGCCGGGGATGGTGCGCAAACGGCATGGGGCAACAGGGATGGGTGTCGCGCTTTCGAGACTAGCGGCATTCGGCATTGAGGTTGTTCCGGTGACTGGGGAACGGGCCGTGAACAGCGCAGTGATCAAACAGGAGCGGAAGATTCCTTATGCCGATGCTTTTGGGGTCGAATCTCGCGGGAGACTCACCTGAGCATGTTCTGGTGACTGCGGATTTCGATGTGAGGCCTGCGAAGCAGGATGTGCGGATTGAGTTTCTGCCGCTTAAGGCGAAACCCTGATCGCCGGGGTTACGCGGTTAGAATCGAAGCAATGGCTACGTGTGTTCGTTCGTATTCGAAGATCAACCTGGGGTTGGCGATTGGGCCGGTTCGGGCTGATGGGTTTCATGGGTTGACTACGCTTTACCAGACGCTGGGGCTGCATGATCTGGTGACGGTTTCGGCGAAGCGGGCGGCGGAGACGCGGATTGGATTGACGACTAATCATCCGTTTGTGCCCGGGATGGACGGAATACTGCCTGGCGGATGGTGGAGGGGTGCCTGGCGCGGCTGGGGGTCGCGGCGGAGGTTGGGATTCATATTGAGAAGCGGTTGCCCGTGCAAGGGGGGATGGGGGCTGGGTCGGCTAATGCGGCGGCGGCTCTGTTGGGGTTGGAGCGGGAGTTGGGCGTGGCTTTGCCGGGGGTGGAGCGGTTGAGGCTGGCAGCTGATGTTGGGTCGGATGTGCCTTTGTTTCTGTTAGGTGGCGCGGTTTTGGGGCTTGGGCGGGGGGAGATGGTGGTTCCTATGCCGGATTTGCCGAGGAGCTGGTGTGTGGTTGCGATGCCACAGGTAGGGGTTTCTACTCCGGCGGCTTTTGAGGCTTGGGATGAGCTTGTGGCGGCGAGAACCTCAGGGGCTAAAGCCCCTTCTTATGATAGGGATCCACGCGGCACGGCTGAAGCCGTGCCCTTAACAATACAAGGAAGAACAACTGCAGACGCAGGACCCAACACAGGGGTCCTTCGCTTCGCTCAGGATGACGACCCAGTGAAAGCAGCAGACGGTTCTCCGAACCGGACTCGCATTGACTTCCCCGCCCCAAATTGATAGATTAGAGGAGTTGAGTCTTGCTTACTCATCCCTTTCTGCGAAGACTGGCGATGGGAAGCCCGGCACCTCCGGTATCGTTCGCGATCCTAACCTTGAGAAAAAACAGGGTTTATCTGGTGAAAGCCAGAGTTATGCGCTGAATGATCTGGCCGAGAATACCCTTCTCGCGCTTGTCCGCACCGGGATTGGAAACGGTGGTCTTCATAATGATTTTGAAGACGTTGTGTTTCCTCAGTATCCCTCCTTGCGAATAACCAAGCGTCAATTGATGGGTAGTGATTCGGATGGCTCCGTTGTAAGTCGCTCTGCGATTTATGCGGCGCTATCAGGTTCCGGCTCTGCTCTGTTTGGACTTTACCGGTCTGAAGCAGATGCAAAGGCGGCTCAGCAGCGCGTCCAGTCCTCTGGCGTGGAGGCTCTTCTGACGGAGACCCTGCCGCGGGCCGAGTACTGGGAACAATGTTCGCAGAGTGACCTCGCCGGGTCCGATAGTAAGATCGAGTTGTCACCGGCGATTTACTGGGCGATCGACTAACGGTAGGTCAAGAGACTTTGAATCTCTTTGTCTAGGTTCGAATCCTAGTCGCCCAACCACAAAGTCGACGCCGAGATGCGAGCAGAAAAATTTAGGGTTATTTCGCGGCAGCAATGTGCCGCAGAGGTATGACGTTTTGGACTCCGCGAGAAACAGAGCGGAGAAAGAAGTGAGAAGTTTGAAAGACCGAAGTCTTTGGCTTTTTTAGGATTCGCAACGAAGGATTCAGAAGAAGACCGGCGCCGCAACAAGGCTCCGCAAGACAGTGCAGCAGGAACAATTCAAGGTCAACCAACCTGGAGGGTTTCACGTGGAAAACAACAACACGACTGCGGTTCTTTCCCCTATTTCAGAGCAGGCTGAAGAGACAAAAGCGAGCTCTCAGCCTGCGAACGCGCTCTCTGGCCAGGACGGCCAGCCCAAGTCGGCGGAAAAAAAGCGTTCCGCGCGGCCTGGGGAAAACAAGCGCATGAAGATTTTTTGCGGATCGTCCAACAAGCCTTTGGCCGAGGAGATCTGCAAGTTCGTTGGTGTGCCGCTGGGCGAGACCCGGTTGCAGAGATTCTCCGACGGCGAAGTACATTTTCAGCTGCTCGAGAACGTTCGCGGTGCGGATGTATTTCTCGTGCAGCCTACGTGTTTCCCGGTCGATCAGCACCTTGTTGAACTGCTGATCATGATGGATGCGCTGAAGCGCGCCTCGGCCGGACGGATCACGGTTGTGATTCCCTACTATGGCTATGCGCGGCAGGATAGAAAAGACCGTCCGCGGGTCGCCATTACTTCGAAGCTGGTTGCAGATCTGCTGACGACTGCCGGTGCGAATCGCGCGCTGCTCGTCGATCTGCACGCGGCGCAGATCCAGGGATTCTTCAATATTCCGGTGGACCATCTGTTTGCCAGCCCGGTGCTGGTGAGCCACTTCCGGGATTTGAATTTGCCTAACCTGACGGTGGTTTCTCCGGATGCGGGAGGCGTGGAAAGGGCAAGATTTTTTGCCAAGAAATTGGAAGTGCCGTTGGCCATCGTGGATAAGCGGCGGACCGACGTGAATGTGACCGAGGTGATGAACGTGATCGGCGATGTAGAGGGCCGGACGTGCCTGATCCTCGACGACATTATCGACACCGCGGGAACGCTGGTGAAGACGGCGGATGCGCTGCTGGAGCAGGGCGCGGAAAAAGTTTATGCGTGCGCGACGCATGCTGTGCTTTCGGGCCCAGCGGTTGAACGCATTGCGAATTCACGGCTGGAGCAGGTGGTCGTGACGAATACCATTCCACTGCGCGAGGATGCGCTGCGGGTGGAGAAGATCAAGGTGCTGTCGATTGCAGGGCTTCTGGGCCGGGCAATTGAAAGCATTCATATGGAGACCAGCGTTAGCACGCTGTTCAATTGAGGGACTAGGGCCTAGAGGCTAGGAACTTAGAGATAGATGGTCAGACGTTGGACCGTCTCAATTAGGCGCTGTAAAGGCAGCGGCTGAAGCCGCAAAGGGAGCAGAGCTCAACTCTGTGCCCGAAAGGAAGATGAAGTCATGGCAGCATTGAAGAATACCGAAGCAGTTGTCGCAACACCCCGCGAGGGCAAGTTCAACAAGAATGCCGCGCGACGGGTTCGCGTAGCGGGCAAGATTCCGGCTGTGGTTTATGGCGCGGGACAGGAGTCGGTTGCGGTTGCGGTCGACCCGAAGGTGATTACCAGGATTCTGCACTCGGATTCGGGTCACAACACGATCTTCGATTTGAACATTGAAGGCTCGGTGGCAGTGAAGGCGATGATCGTTGACTGGCAGCATGAACCGATCAAGGGCAGCCTGCTGCACATCGACCTGAAGCGGATTGCGATGGACAAGGCGATGCGCGTGTCGGTGCCGATTCAACTGGTTGGCACTCCGGTTGGCGTGAAGTCGCAGGGCGGAATTCATGGAGCATGTGATGCGCGAGGTCGAGATCGAGTGCTTGCCGGGCGATATTCCGGGCCACCTGGACGTCGATGTTTCGAACCTTGAGTTGCATGGCATCATTCACGTTTCGGACCTGCCGCACTCGGGCAGCATCAAGTTCCTGGAAGATGAGACCGCTACGGTTGCGCACGTGACGATCATCAAGGAAGAGGTTGCGCCAGTTGAGGATTCGGCTGCTGCAGCCCGGCTGAGCCTGAGGTTGCCAAGAAGGGCAAGACGGACGCGGCTGCTCCGGCTGCTGGCGCTGCTGCTCCGGCTGCCGATGCGAAGAAGAAGTAGTGAAGCAGCGAGTCAGCTGGCTAGCGAGTTAGCAAGTCAGCTAGAGGTATTTGCGGCGTGAAGTTGATAGTCGGTCTTGGCAATCCTGGCATCGAGTATCAGTTCACGCCGCATAACGCCGGGTTTTTAGCGATTGACCGTATCGCGGACGAGTGCGGTGTGGTGGTTGCGAATCGCAGAGGCCGCGCGCTGACTGCGAAGGCTAGGTTGGCAGGACAGGATGTGTTGCTGGCCAAGCCTGAGACGTATATGAATCTGAGCGGGCTTTCCGTAGCCTCGCTGATTCAGGAGTTGGAGATCTCGCGGGAGGAGTTGATTGTTCTCTACGACGAGCTGGCGTTTCCGCTGGGCAGGCTTCGCATCAACGAGCGCGGCTCGGCGAATGGGCACAACGGAGTGAAGTCGATCTCCGGTGCGCTGGGAACGGAAGAGTGGTTGAGAGTCCGGATTGGCGTTGGAAGACAAGCGCTGCCGGATGGGAGAGAGATCAAGGCGGGTGGCAGAGATTATCTGCTGACGCCGATGCGCAAGCAGGAGCTTGCGGTGCTGGATGAGGTGCTCGACCGAGTGAAGGATGCGGTTGAGGTGGTGTTGACCGAAGGGGTTAGCGCTGCGATGAACAGATTCAACCGGAGGCCGGACGATCCTGGGAACGGGACGGACGAGCCAAAGGGGAAATAAAGAAGTAAGCGCAGAGTGTAGTCGCAGGATTAACGCAAGTGATTTTCCAGACCGGGTTGGCAGAACAGACGCCGGCACGGTGCGAAGCAGAACTTCGCAGAAAGAAGCAATCGAATGAATCGTACCTACGAAATTATGTTCATCGTCCGGCCGGACGTTGAAGAAGCAGACCTCGACAAGCTGATTGAAGGCTTCCAGAAGAACGTTACCGATGGTAGCGGCGAGGTGAAGAGCGTCGAGAAGATGGGCCGCCGCCGGCTTGCCTACACGGTGCGGAAGTTCAACGACGGATTCTACGTGCTGCTGGTTGTTGTGGCGCAGGGCTCGTTGATTACGGAGATTGAGCGCCGGTTGCGCGTATCTGAACAGGTAATCAAGTTCATCACCGTGCGCATCGATGAAGAGGAAAAGCGCCTGGCGAAGGTGAAGGCAATCCGCGATACGAAGGTGAAGCGTAGCGCACAGCCGCATGCTGCTCCGGTCAACGGAAGCGGTGGCTGTCGAGGCTGAGGACGAGAAAAAGCCTGCTGCGGCTGCTCCGGTTGAGCCTACGGCTGCCGAGACGGTTGCACCAGCGGTTTAGTTTTTGCCCGAAGAGATTTGCGATGAGGGTTTCGACCACTTCGCATGACGCAACACAATCGCCGCACTTCGCTTCCATCGGATCGCAAGCGATCGGATGTTCAGAGACTCCAATGCGGGTCTGGAGCGTGGCAAGGCATAACGCAAGTGAGAGGAAATATCATGGCTGACGAAATTAGCAGCACACAATCGACTGAGCAACATGTACCCGCATCCCGCCCGGCACACGCCGGTCCGCGCACGCCACGTCCCGCTGGCGCTCCTGGCGCTGGTGGTCCTGGTGGCCGCAAGTTTTTCCGGCGCAAGAAGGTCTGCAAGTTCTGCACCGAGAAGATCGACGCAATCTCTTACCGCGATGTCCGCCTGCTGCAGGGCTTTGTGGCCGAGCGCGGTAAGATCGTTCCTCGCCGTTTGACCGGCGTGTGCACGCGTCATCAGCGCAAGCTTAGCCTGGCGATCAAGCAGTCGCGCAATATCGCTCTGCTGGCTTTTGCGGCGCGCTTCTAACTATCGTTCGCTGCGCACGCGATGACGATGCGGGCGGAATTACAGGATCAGACGACTGGCGTAGCGTGTGGCCAGAGAGGAAATCGGAGAACTGCAATGGAAGTTATTCTGAAGGAAGATGTAAATAAACTCGGCCACCGCGGCGACGTGGTGAAGGTCGCGGATGGCTATGGGCGCAACTACCTGCTCCCGGAGAAGCTGGCGATCGAGGCGACGGCAGCGAACAAGGCTGTCGTTGAGCAGATGAAGTCCTCGGCTGTACGCAAGTCGGCCAAGGAGAAGGCTGGAGCCGAGCAGCTGGCCACGCAGCTTTCTGCGGTTGAGCTGGTGTTCGAGCGCAAGGTTGGCGAGAACGAGCATCTGTTCGGCTCAGTGACGTCGGGCGATATCGCTCACGAGCTTGAGGCGAAGGGCTACACCATCGACCGGCGCAAGATCTCGCTCGACGAGCCGCTGAAGAGCCTCGGCGAGTACCATGTTCCGGTGAAGCTGCACCGGGAGGTTACCAGCCACGTGAAGGTGACAGTGAAGGGCGAGCAGGTCGAAGCCGAGACTGCCGCTACCGCTTAGTTCCCTTCTGAAGGGCAAATGTGAAACGCATCAACCCGCGGGTCTTCCGCTCAGGTTGATGCGTTTTGTCTTTCATGGTCGGACTGATCCGACTACTCGTACTTGAGTGTTTGGACCGGATCGAGCCGGGCGGCACGGTTGGCTGGAAGTGTTCCGAAGAGTACACCGACTAGTACTGAGCTGCCTAACGCGAATACGGGAGCCCATGGGTTGATCGGTATTTTGAACGGCGTCAACAGGCCTAACGTCAAGGGGATAGCGAGCCCGAGAAGTGTCCCGATGATTCCGCCACTCAGCGAGAGAAAGACCGCTTCCGTGAGGAACTGCAATCGGATTTCTCGGCTGGTTGCACCGAGGGCCTTGCGAATTCCGATCTCCTTGATGCGCGACTGCACATTGGCGAGCATGCTGTTCATGATGCCTACGCCGCTGACGATCAGGGTGATGCCTGCGCCTAACGTGAGAACGATGGTGAGCATGTCGGCAATCTGCCCATTTTGGTGAGAAGATCAGTGAGCGTCATCGCGTTGTAGACGGAACTCGCATAGTGACGGGAACGGATGAGGGCAAGAATGCGATCTTTGGCGGGTTCCACCATGGAAGGTGCACGCATGGTGAAGAAAATCTCTTTCAGCGTGTTGGTGCCGGTGAAGTAGCGTGCGACCGGGTAAGGAACGAGCATGGTGTGGTCGCTGATCTCCGACTCCCCCTCAGTGTCGATGCTCTCGCGAAAGACGCCGATGATGACAAAGGGTATGCCTTTGATGCTGATGGTCTTGCCGACCGCAGAATTGACGCTGCCATATAGCTCTTCCGCGAACGCCTTGACGATGACAGCGACTTTCTCGTGAGCGAGGGCATCCTGATCGTCAAAGAACCTGCCGGCCACAACGACAAGATTGCGCACGATTCGATACTGAGGGGAGACGCCAAGCAGCATCGTCGAGCGCGTGACGCCACCACCCAGGCTTACGTTGTCATGAAATTCGAGCATGGGAGACGCCGCGACGATGCCTGGAACCTGATCAAGAACGGTGTTCATGTCGTCGAGGGTCATGTAGTCGGGCGTGCTGGTATTGTCCGGCCCCATGACAGTGCCGCCACCATACTGCAACTCGATCTTATTGGGGCCGAGGCTGGTTAACTCATCCAGCGCATATTGTTTGCCGGTGGATCCGAGCGTGGCGACGAGGATGACAGAAGCCGAGCCAATGATCATGCCCAACATCGTCAGCATGAAACGCGTCTTGCTGGCGCGGAAGCTGTCAACCGCCAGCTGGACTACCTCGCTGAACATCATCGTTGACCGTGCACTGGCGAGGGTTCGGTCAAAGGAGGTCGGCTTGGACGGGGTAACGGTGGCCATGGGGTTAGTTACCAATTAGACGTTTACCAGTATCGCAGCGGTGCAGGGTTTCCTGCTAACCCTTTAACCATGTTCGCTCGCGCGGCGGATGTGTGAGCGGTTGAAACGGGTGGTCTTGCACACCCCATCCCTGTCTTACCCTCTCATTCGGAATCAACTACTTAGCATGATGATAAGCGTTGCTAATTCGGGTGCCATTTGGCAGGTGGGCACTCGACATGCGACCGATCATGCCACTCGCGCGAGTGCCCAGGTCATATACGTTTGGGGGTTGTTGATTGACGTGATCGATGGAACGCTTCCACTTGTGAATGACTCAGTTTTCCATCTTCGTAGATTTGGCCACATGCTACCAACGCAAGGATGCGGGCTGACAAAGCCACCTCCGCATATTTTGCAGTGCGACCAGGGCGGCGATGAAGTCCTCTAACGCAAGAGAGCTGAGGCAGCCCATAGGACTGGGGCCTGGCCATGAAAATCGCCGGTTCGACGCTGGCGTGCGAGGTAGTACTCCAGGCTGTTCTGTTTGCCCGTCCCTTCGCAGACGCTGGTAATGTCGCTGTTCTGGTCGATGTATCCGACGACGGCGATCCATCCTTTGCGGGCCGCGGAGCCGTAGATTTTCCGGTCAAGCCAACCGTTTTTGACTCCCGTAATCATGGCGAAGGTGAACATCGCGGAGCTTGAGCTTTCGGGCCACGACTCTTCGTGATCGATCAGTTGCCGCCACATGCCGTCCTTGCCCTGATACTTCAGGAGTGCGTTCATCATGAGAGCGTATCCCATGAGGATGCGAGCCCTCTGCGGATGATCCGGGGGAAGTTCGCGCAATATCTCTGCCATGCCGGCGGCGACCCATCCGTCACCGCGACCCCAATAAAACGGCACATCGGGAGCATGGTAGAAGAGGCCGTTCGGCTGCTGGAGCTTGTCCAGGTACGAGACCATCTCTTTGGCGTCCCGATCCAGGTATTTTCGATCTTTCGTGGCGCGATAGGCTTCCAATTGAAGAATCGTCAGCATATACATGTCGTCGATCCAGTAGCGCGTCTCGGCGGAGAGGCCATCGGGCTGGGGATTCTCCCACTGACGGTCGGCCCATGCCTTTCCGTCGGCGAGATATTTGGGGTCTTTAGCGTCGATAGCGATTTGCAGCGGCACGATGCCGAAGATTGAGTCGTCGACGTGATGGCGCTGCGGGATAAGGTTTGCTTCTGCTCCGCCGGGCATCAAGGGCTCAAATTTCTGGATGAGTTTTTGCCGGAGAGCGTCGTCGTGGGTCAGTTGAGCAAAGGTCAACGCTCCGTACCAGGTAGCTACTTCCGAATAGTGAATCGTTGGGCCGTACTGATGGGGGCTGGTAATGAAATGATCAGCGACTCGTTTTCCAACCTCCTGGGGCGAGGTTCCTGCAGGCCAGTTGTTGAAGAAATCGTCCTGAGCGATAAGGGGAGCGGCTCCGCAGACCAGCAGCGATCCGGTGACGACAAGCTTTGAAAGGGCATTCACGTTAATTGCTCCCTTGATTCTCGGTTAAGGTATTACTGTCCGCGATCAATGAACTGCCTTGATGCCCAACTTCATCGTTGTCATTCCGGAGTAGATGAGGTCGACCCCATCTTCGGATTTTCGGCGCTGAAGCTCTTTGCGTCGGAGTCGACGGCGACTTGAAGCCCGGGCAGATACCACTCTTTGTCCGTGATCTTCGCTGGCGCCATGTCCTTTGCGTGGATTCGGAGACGGAGTGTTCCGGTCGCGGAGATGGTCAGGCCCTGTTTGTCGGCGCTGCATCGATCATGGGCGACTGGACGAGACGAATCCAACCGATCTGGCCTGAAGGAGTTCGCCACTGAACAGTGGCAGGATGAAACTGCGTCGTCGTGCCGGCGTCCTTGGTCTTGTTGGTGGATTCGCCGCCGAAGATCACGTCGCGGCCTATCCATGCGGTCGCTACGCGTTCCTCGGTGATCTGTTTGCGCAGCAGGTGGTCGCCTGCGAAGACTTCATCTTTGCGAAGCGCTTCCGGCGGGATGCGTGTGCCGAGAATGGCCAGGTGCGGTGCGAACCATACGTCCGGCAACGTGGTCCGTGGTGGCCGCGATCGGGGGCAGCGGTGCGTTCTTCGCATCGAGCACGGTGCGCATCCAAACACCAACGACGCTGACGTAGCTCTCCATGTCCATGCCATAAGAGCGATCGTAGGGGCCGGAGACGTTTCGAAGGAGCGGGTTGTAGAACGCGGCGATGTCCTTCCAGATGGTGGCCTCCATCTCGCTTCCGATCGTCTGCATACGCTGGGTCGACCCGTAGTCTCTCCACAGAGCGAGCCCGTAGAGATCGACACCGTAGTAGGTTGGCGAGTTGTACTCGAAGAAGGAGTCGTATTTTTTGAAGAGAGTGTAGACGGCTCTCGGTCCAGTCGGCAGACTGCTTCTGCCAGTCGGCGCGCTTGTCATGCACCGCGGCGAAGTCCCAGAGCGAGCCGTACATGAGCGCGATGTTGCTGTAAGAGGGCAGAAGCCGTCCTTCTTTCATCTCTCCTTCAATGGCGCGATCGATGGCTTCATACATGCGCTTGGAGAGGTCTGGCGGGATGCGGTCAGGGAACTCGATCAGGATCATCTGCAAGGTAGTGCCGATAAAGACGCGCCAGTTGGGGTCGTAGCCGCGCCACATGACGGGGTTTCCGGTGGGATCGGGCTCTTCGGGCGTTCTGCGATAGGTTCCGTACCACTTTACGCCGGGTGTGATGTACTGCTGCTTGAGAACGGCATCGATAATGTCCGGCGGCTCTCTGTCGGTCGCCGGAGCGTCGCGAAGGAGGAGTCCGAGGGCGTACCAGCTCGACTCGCGCACCATGTAGCCTCCGGCCGCGCGACGGTTGGCCTGGTAGCCGGGGCGATGCACGAGCTTCACGTTTTGATCCCAGAGCTGCGCGTCGAGATCCATCGATTGCTGAAATAGCTCCTGAGTGTTCTTATCCAACGATGCCGGATTGACATGGCGCGGAGTCACGAACGCCTTGCTCTGCGCGAGAGTGCCAGCAGCAAGCGCGAGACCAATCGCATATCGTCTCTTCATTGATCTCCACTCGTGGTTTAGAAGTGTGAACTTAGCACGATGCAGAGCGTTGAGCCGGTGAACTGGAGGCCCGAATGAAGATTCCGGCCACCGATTGGGTTTAATCAACGAGCCTCGTCTAGAGGCTGAACTTCGTCCAATTCGACTTTCGACTTTCGGCACCGGATGTGACGGGTGATTGTTCCAACGTCGAGATTGGTGATGGTGATTTGAGTTGAAGTTCGGATGGTTGAAAATGTTGAAGGAGTCGGCGCGAAGCTGAAGCCGATAGCGGTCCTTAAACATGGTATTTTTCTCCAGGTTCATATCCCAATTCTGATAGTCAGGACCCCAGAGCATGTTATATCCGGAGGTCCCATAGGTATCGTAGGTAGGGGGCCCCGTCGCGCTGTAGATCGTGCTGCATGGGCCGGTCCCAAGCGCGTTGTAGCAGGGAGGAGCAGCAAATGCGGCCGGATTGAACCACTGGAACCTGGTCTTGTTGGACGGATACAGGGACTCCGGCACTAGGGTTGGCGCGTCCACTTACAAGACCGACGGGGCTCCCCGGGGCAGTATAGCTGACTGAGAAGGGCTGGCCGGTCTGGAATGTGGTGATTCCTGAGATCTGCCATCCGCTGATGAACTTGTTAACAAAGTTGCTGGTGCCGCCGAACAGACTGTCCCGTGCCAAAGGGAAGCGTGTAGGAGTAGCTGACGACGAAGACCTGCGGGGTGATTCCGGCGATGTTGCCGAATGAGTCGTTGGGATTGACGCCGGATGGATTCTCCAGGTTTTCTGTTCCCAGGACGCTGGTCCACTGGTATTCGGCGTTGAGCGTGAAGCCGTGGCTGTACTGCTTATGCACGCCGACCTGAAATGAGTTCATCGGGCTGTGAAAGATGGGATCCAGACCATAGGCTGATGGTCGAGAAGGGCTGAACGAGACGGCGGTTCTGAACGGCAATGCCAACAAGCGGCGGGTTAGCAGGTTAATGTTCGGTGCAACGGTGCCGCTGCCGCTGGCATTGTTCTGTTTAATGTTGTGCTGGCCGACGTAACCGATGCGAACATCCAGACCTTTTTGAATTGGTGTTCGATAGCGAGGTTGTATTGCTCAGTGTATGGAGTGACTGTGGTGTGTGTGCGGTTACAGAAGGATTCGCTGCGAAGGCTCCAGTGGCCGAAACGGAGCGTTCATTGTGATGGAAGGAATGAGCCAGCAGGCTGTGTATACGTTTGGGAACCTACGAACGGAAGGGTCCCGAAGGCGCCTCCTACATAGGAGGCGGGTATAAGGTTGAAGTAGATGCCGAAGGCGCCGCGGACCACTGTATTTGGCAAGGCCTGGTAGGCAAAGCCGAAACGGGGAGCAACGTTATTCTTGTCCTGCCCAAGGTAGTTCCAGACATTATTCGATATGCCGATCTGGGACGATAGAGTGATCGGAAGCGTGAGGAAGGCTGGGATCGGGATCGGCCGGATAGGAGTTGCCCGAAACGACGACCTTCTGCTGCGACGGGGAGTAGAGAGAGTTGTTTCCGTAGGGATTGTCTTCAAACCACTGCAGGTCGTAACGAAGTCCGATATTGAGAGTCAGATTGTGGCTTCAGTTTCCAGTCGTCTTGCACGAACATGCCCCATTGGCTGGATAGGTTTCTCGTGATGTAGTTACTTGGAGTCGCGTTGCCGGTTGAGTTGGGGTATCCAAGCAGAAAGTCGGCGAAGGCAATACCTGAGAGTTGGCCGGTAATGGGCTTCGGATTTGTCGTGTATCGGCCATTAAACGCGTAGGAGCCACGTTGCGGACGCTGACGCGGCGTCATTCCAGTGGTTGTCCCAGAGATAGGAGAAGCCCGCTTTGATGGTGTGTTTCGCCAGCACTTTGGTTACGGCCGTATTGGCCTGAATGACCTGCTCGAGGTCCTTCGATCCGGCCTCTGAGACAGAGGTGATGTTGGTGATGGTGATTTGCGGCGCGCCTTCGATAAGTTCGTGGACCAAGTCCTGGAATGATTGACGCGAAATTGGTGTTCGAGTTCTGCGGCGTGCGGTAGATGGGGAGATGGAAATAGGATGCGTAGGTATCGATGAGGAGAGTCGGGGAAAAGGTGTGGGTCCAGCCAAGGATGACGTTGCTATTGTGCTCTCCGTCGCCAGAGAACCCGCCAGCGAGGCTGGAGGTGCCAACGTCCGGGTTTGGACCGTAGAAGGCCCTCAGATACGTTGCGCGAATCTGATTGTGGTCATTGATCTGATGGTCGAGGCGTACGGAGATGCGCGTGGCCTCACTGGTGTATGGGACCAGCTGAAAGGTGTTGGTCCCGTAGTCCAGCCTGGGTCGGCAGCGGATAGAGAATATTCAATAGCTGCGTATCAACAGAATTGAACATGCCCGACGGAATTATGTTTCCTGGAAACGGCAGCCCCGTCGAGGGGTCGAAGATGCAGGTACCGCCGCTGCCTGGTGCGCAACCGCCATTGACGAGGAACGCGGAGAAATCGCCCCCTCGTTCGGCGACGGTTGGCTGCTGGCTGTTGACATTGGTGGCTTGTGACAGCCGAAAGCCTTCATAGGCAAAGAAGAAGAAGGACTTGTCGTTACCGTTGTAGAGCTTGGGGATATAGATGGGACCGGAGAGGTTGCCGCCGTATTCGTTGCGCTCGTACGGTGGCCGTGGTAGCGCGCCGCCGAAGAAGGCTTTCGCCGAGGTGCCCTTGGAGCGGTTGAACTCGAGGATCGCCTCCGTGGAGCTGATTGGTCCCGCTCTTGCTGACCACGATCATCTGGGCTGGCTGGTTGAACTCGGCGGGTGCGCCGGTGGAGAGGACCTTGAACTGCGCGATGGCATCGAGCGACGGGACTTCGCCTTCGCCACGCTGAAGGGTGACCTCCTGGTTGGTGACACCGTCGAGGGTGGAGCCAAAACCTCCATAGGAGTTGCGTGTTCCGGTGCCGATCGATGGAGTAACGCCCCGGACGGCAAGCTGGTCCTGCGCTCCCGCGCCCTGGACTCCGGGAGCAAGAGCGATCAGACCCATCAGGCTTAGGCGACCATTCAGCGGTGTATTCAGGATGGTCTGGGTGTCGACGACCAAGCCAATCGAGGAATCTTCCGTCTGGATGACTGGAGCAGCCGCCGGTGACGACGACCGTCTCCTGCTGCGAGCCTAGTCCCAACTCTGCATTGATCTGCACCAGCTGGTTGATTTGAAGCGTGATGTCATTCTGCTGAAAGGTCTTGAAACCTGTCTTATCGACCTTCACGCTGTAGGACCCTGGCGCCAGCTGCGTGACTGTGTAGCTACCGATGTCGGAGGTCGTGACGATTCGGGTAGCGTTGGTATCCACTTCACGCACCGTGACGGTCGCTCCGGGAACGCCTGCTCCACTGGGGTCGGTGACCGTACCCGCGATCGACCCGGTAATGCCCTGGCCGAACGAACTCGGCGTCAGCCCGAGAGCAAGTGTGAGCAACGGAACGGCAAAGAGAACGGAACACCAGATAGGCCTCTTCGCTGGGGGGACCCCCGTCTTGGTAGTTTGCTTCGGCGTCTCCAATAAAGTTTTCATCTCTTCTCCTCTTCGGCCTTGCGGGCCGAACCAAGATTCTTGAATCCATTGCTTACTGGCCCTGGTGATTTTCGGGACCGATAAATTAGTTTTCGAAGTCGGCCCACGATCAATCTGGGTACCCGGTGGATGATATTTTTGGTCCCTAACACGGTGCGCGTGGCAGATAACCATCGGCAAGTGAATTTACGGTGAGACCACTGTAAAGACCTGCCTGCATCGGTCAGAACTTAGGGGGATGGCCACGCAGGATTAGGTGTACGAGACATTTCGAAGGTAAGTTCCCCGCCCGCTACGATCTCCGAGTGCGTCAGATATGAGCGGCGCAAGGGTCTGCCATTCAACGTCGCCGAGTGGATATAGAACGCGCCCATTTCCGCGCCTCGAGCGTGGATATTAAAGGCCTTTCCTCCTTCCAATGCAATCGTCGCATTGTCAAAATGAGGGGTACCTATCTGATAGGTCGGCACACCAGGGGTCACCTGATAGAAGCCGAGCGCGCTCATCAAATACCATGCGGATATCTGTCCGGCGTCGTCATTGCCAGCGAGACCGTCGGGCCGGTCGGCATAGTTGGTGGTCATTACGTGGTGAACATGCTCCTGGGTCTTCCAGGCGGCGCCTGCAAAGTCATAGAGATAAGCGATCTGATGGCTCGGTTCGTTGCCGTGATCGTAGTGATCTCCCTGAAAGAGAAGGTCCAGTTTGCTGGTAAAGGAGTTCGAGCCACCAAGCCATGCAATAAGGCCGGGCATATCTTGGGGAACAAAGAAGGTGTATTGAAACGGAGTGGCTTCGGTGATGTAGGAGTACTTGCCGTTGGGGTCGAACGGGGAGGACCAAGAGCCGTCGGCGTGGCGGCCGCGAGCAAAGCCGACGGCCGGATCGATGACATTGCGGTAGTTCATGCCGCGATGGAAAAAGAGGTCGGCATCTGGCTGGATTCCGAGGCTTTGCGCGACCTCTCCTACCAGGAAGTCATCGTAGGCGTATTCGAGGGTGCGGGAGACCTGTTCGTTCTTATGAAAGGAGTGGTCCACGGGGTCTTCGAGGGGAATATAGCCAAGGTTGAGGTACGACTCGAGAGCTCTTCGGCCACGGCCATCGATATAGAGAGCTGGATCGGAGGGTGTTTCCATGGCATTTTTCCGCATGAGCTGGTAAGCCTGATGGATATCAAACCCTTTAATCCCTTTGACATAGGCATCGGCAATGACTGCAGTGGCGTGGTCACCCACCATCTCCGTTGTATAGCTGTTCCAGGCGGGATAGATGGGCAGGAAACCGCCTTGGCGGCCCATCTCGATGAGTGAGCGGACCATCTCGCCCTCACGCTTCGGCTCGATGATGGTGAACAGGGGATGCAAGGCACGGAAGGTATCCCACAACGAAAAGTCGCAGTAGTAGGTGTAGTTGACGGCCCTCTCCGTCGATTGACCCCCGGCGAACTGCGGGTAGGTACCCGAGACGTCGCTGAAGATTCGGGGCAGGAGCATGGAGTGGTAGAGGGCGGTATAAAAGATGACGCGATCAGGCGAATTGCCGCCGATTCGAATTGAGTTCAAGGCGCGGATCCAGGCCTCGCGCGCATGCTGGACGGTGGAGTCAAAGTCCCAATCGGGAATCTCGGCGTCGAGATTTTTCTGTGCTTCCTCTGCGCTCGTGAAGGAAGTACCCACTCTCGCGAGAACGGCTTCACCCGGCTTGAGATCGAACAGAAGAGTCTCCTGCGGCGCTGTCGCCTGGCTGGTGGTGGAATCCGCGACGCGAAAAGCGTGGTCGAACCGAACCACGAAGTATCCGCTGAATCCAGCCGGCTTCCCAGCACCAGCGTAGAGCCGGTGGGCGGGATTGTTGCCGGTCAGGAGATGATGCTCCAGATCGACTCTTAGTGACCCTTCCTCTGGCCTCCCATTGCTCCGGACTGTGATCCAGGATGGGCCACCACGTTTGAACTGAAAACGAAGGAAGCCGCTGCGTTTGCTGCCGGTTATGTCGGCCTTGATCTGGTCATCCTGCAAGAGGACGGAGTAAAGGTACGGGTGGCGTTGTTCGTCCTTGTGGAGGAAGGCAGAGGAGGACTCTGCGCGGATCTCTCCGGAGCCGGGCATTAAGGTCATGCTTCCGTAGTCCTGGGTACAGGAGCCACTAAGAAAATGACTTCCACGGAAGCCGTAGATTTTTGTGTCTGCGACGTAGTATGGGGCGATGCATTTGGTTTCACCGCGCCTGGTCTCCGGCGTCCACGCCGTCATGGCAAAGGGTTCGCCGACTCCGGGAAAGGTTTGGCCCTCTCCACCGGTGCCGATCAGAGGATTAACCAGATCGACAGGACTGGCTTGCCCCAAGCTCCAGGGGATATGGAGCAGAGTGCGATCGATGCGATGAGCGTGGCAAATCTCATGAGACGTCATCGTTCACCCTGAACGAAAACCGCGCAAGTTATTTAGCGGTGAGAGAAAGTCTTAACCGTTAGAAGTGGCAGAAAGCCAGCTTTTTGTGCTTTCTGATAGACTCAGGGCCGACTCTTTAGGGTCAGCTTATTTATGCGCCTGATAGAACCAGAGATCGATCCAACCCAGACTGAAACACAGGAACGACTGGCGCTGCTGGACCGCGTCTCTCGGAGCCCTCAGCTTCGACGGGCTTCCCGGCTTCGGGAGCTTCTCCTCTATATAGGGAAGCAGTCGATCGAGTTGGGGAAAACGGAGCTTCACGAGCAGGAGATTGGCACCGCGGTTTTCGGACGTCCCCCTCATTACGACACCAGCCAGGACAACATCGTCCGGGTGAACGCCACAGAGCTCAGGAAGAGGCTGGAAAGCTACTTCGCGACGGATGGCACGGATGAAATATGGGTTTTGGAGATTCCTCGCGGCGGGTATTGCCCTGTCTTTTCGCGAAGGAAGGTACCCGTTCCAGCCAGTGGCGAGAGTGAACTGCAGCGGAATGTCTCTGAATTGATTACAGCTTCGCCGGGGGGCCAAACCTCTGAGAAGGTTTCCCCGCATTATCTCCCGCAGAGTGCGAGCAAACGAAGATCTCTTTGGACAGCGGGCATCGTTTGCGTGCTCAGCGTCATCTGCGTGATGCTGGCATTGCAGAACCGGTCGATGCGCCAGCAGATGCACGGGTGGCAGGCGACCCCGGCTCTGCGATCTTTCTGGGGAGCCTTCTTTGGGAGCAGCGCCGAGACGGATGTCATCCTCGCGGATACCTCTTTCGCCCTCGCGGAGGATATTTTAAAGACTTCGATTCCCCTGAGCGATTATCTCAACTATCGGTACCAGCATCTTCCGCAGAACGAGAGCATAAGTCCAGATACGCGGAGCGCCATCGATATCGTGCTTTCTCGAAACAATGGGAGTATTAGCGACTTCCGTGCGGCGCGAAGAATCCTGATGCTGGATCCGTTTTCTGCTTCGACGCGGCTTCGTTTCGCGCGAGACTATACTCCGGACGCGCTCAAGCGGGATAACGTGATTCTGATTGGGAGCCGGAAGTCCAATCCGTGGGTCGATTTCTTTCAAGACCAGTTGGAATTCACGATTGGATACGACTCCAATCTGCATCAGACCGGTGTCCAAAATCTTCATCCGAAGCCGGGAGAGCCGCAGTTCTATCCCGAGCCCCAGGATCCGAGGACGAACGTTGGGTATGGAGTCGTAGCATATCTGCCAAACATCGGACAGACAGGAGATGCTCTCATCATTGAGGGAACCGATTCGCAGGCGACGGAAGCTGCCGGGGAGTTCGCGACCAATGAGGAGAGCATGGCAGCGTTGAAGAGCCGGTTCAATTCGAAGACGTTCCCATACTTTCAGGTGCTGCTGAAGACATCGCGTTTAAGCGGAACCCCTTTCACGGCGCAGATCATCACACTGAGGACCTATCCGAGACGGACGCGGTGATTGTGGGTTTAAGAAAACACCACGCGGAAATTATGGGGCTTAGATTCTGATAAAA
>CAVZGJ010000003.1:0-58097 GCA_963774735.1 uncultured Acidobacteriaceae bacterium
TAAGTTCCGGCTGGCGTTGCCGAACCGGCGAGCGAGCGAATGGCGAACATTGCGATCGCGCCGCTGGTGACGCGGGATTGTCGCCGTCGGGCGGATCGTTCTGGTGGATGACATTACCGAGCGGATCCAGCTGGAGGCTCAGCTGACCCAGGCGGAAAAGCTCTCGTCGATTGGTCTGCTGGCTGCGGGCGTAGCCCACGAGGTGAATACGCCGCTGGCGGTGATCTCCAGCTATACGCAGATGCTGACCAAGCACATGCGCGATGACGAACGGCTTGCGCCGGTGCTCGAAAAGATTACGCAGCAGACCTTCCGCGCGTCGGAGATCGTGAATGGCCTGCTGAAATTTTCACGTACCAGCGGCACTGAGTTCACGAGCGTCAACCTGAACGATCTGCTGAACGATACGTGACGCTGCTGGAACATCAGTTCAAGACGGCACAGATTCGCGTAGAGACAAACCTGGATCCGATCTTGCGCGCATCCACGGCAACCAGGGCAAGTTGCAGCAGGTGATTCTGAACCTGATGTTGAACGCGAAGGATGCGATGTTTGGTCGACCGAACGCGGACGCTGAAGATTGCTACCTCAAGGGCGCGGGCCGTGTGTTTGTGCGGATTCAGGACTCCGGTGGCGGGATCGAAAAGGAACATCTGCACCGCATCTACGATCCCTTCTTTACGACGAAGTCCAAGCCGCAGGACGGACAGCACAAGGGACAGGCCTTGGGCTTGCGGTGAGCTACGGGATTATGCAGGAGCATGCAGGCAAGATTCATGTGGAGAGCGAACCCGGCGTGGGCACGGCCTTCCAGCTGGAGTTTCCGTCTTCCGGTGCGCGCCCTACGCCAGGAGCAACGCACCTGCACGAAGCAGCGAAGCGTCGGAGAGAAAGGCGATCCATGCCTGAACGTTACCGAACTTGCCGTAATCCGCCAATCTTCAGCGATACGCCCGGATCGTCGGCGAGCCGAGAATTCTCATCATCGATGATGAGCACGCGATTCGCGAGTCGCTGGAAACTCTGCTGACGCTGGAAGGATTCGCGGTCGATGCGGCGGACGACGGCGCCGCGGGGCTGGATCTGCTCGCACGCAATGAATACGATCTGCTGTTGCTCGATCTCGCTCTGCCGGGACAGACCGGAATCGAGCTTCTGCCGCGAATTCTGGAGGTGCAGCCCGGCCTTCCCGTGATTATGATCACCGCGTTCGGGACGGTCGGCAACGTTGTCGACGCGATCCGTGCAGGCGCGGAGAATTTCGTTCAGAAGCCGTGGGATAACGAAAAGCTGCTCGCCGATATTCGTGCCGCGATGGGGCGCCACCGCGCCGAAGAAGAGGTCGTTCAGCTTAAGCGGACGCTGAAGCAGCGCTACAACTTTGAAAATATCGTCGGCAAGAGCGAGCCGATGCTTCGTCTCTTCGACCTCGTAGCGCAGGTCGCGCCCAGCCGCTCGACTGTGCTGGTTCAAGGCGAGAGCGGCACGGGCAAGGAGCTGATCGCGAAGGCGATTCATGCGAACTCTCCGCGGCGGGACCGGCCGTTTGTTCCCGGTAAATACGGGTGCGGTGCCTTCGGAGCTGCTCGAGTCGACACTCTTCGGCCATGTGAAGGGCGCGTTTACGTCAGCAATCTCGGCGAAAAAGGGTCTCTTCGAGGTTGCCAACGGAGGCACGCTGTTCCTCGATGAGATCGGCACGATGGGGATCGATATGCAGGCGAAGATTCTGCGGGTTCTGCAGGACCGCCGCTTTATGCACCTCGGCGGAACGCAGGAGATTCAGGTCGACGTGCGCATCATCGCCGCGACGAACGTCAACCTGCAGGATGCCGTGCGGAAGGGCCGTTTCCGCGAAGATCTCTTCTACCGGCTCAACGTCATCTCGCTGGAATTGCCGCCGCTGCGCTCGCGGCGCGAAGACATTCCACTGCTTGCGGCACACTTCCTGAAGTATTACGCGGAGGAGAATTCGACAGAGCACCGCTCGCTCTCGCCCGAAGCGATGCGCATCATCATGGATTACGAATGGCCGGGCAATGTGCGCGAACTCGAGAATGCGATGGAGCGTGGAGTTGTGCTCTCGACCTCGCGAATCATCGGCCCGGAGTTGCTTCCGACACAGTTGACGGGCAGCACCTACTCGGCAAGCCTGCTCGATCACCAGCCGAACGCCGTCTCTTTGATCTGATGGAAGAGATCGAACGGCGCATCATCTCCGACCGGCTGGAGCGCTGTCATTGGAACCAGACGGAGGCCGCGGAGTACTTCAAGATTCCGCTGTCGACGCTGAACCAGAAGATCAAGCGCCTCAACATCGAGGTGAAGAAGCGCGCTCGGGACTAGGTTCCAGGCTGGATGACGATCTTCATCGAGTCTGCCTGAGGATGCGAGGCTAGATCGATTGCGGTGACGGCGTCTTCGAGCGAGAAGCGGTGCGAGATGAGCTGGGTGAGATCGAGCCCGCTGCGGTAACCCTCGAAGACGAGACGGTTGACCTCCTCGTTGAACGCCACTGAAGAGCTGTAGGAGCCCATCAGGGTCTTTTCGTCCATGCAAACATCGGCAGGATCGAAGGGCGCTTCGCCGTGTTGGGTCTGGGCGAAGAGAACGACGCGGCCGCCTGGACGGATAGCATCCATGGCAACCTTGATCAGCGCATTGCCACCGACGGCAAGCAAAGCGACGTCAGCCCCACGGCCTTCGGTCGCTGCTTTTGCTGCGGCTACAACGTCACCTCGTGCATCGAGCGGATGGTTGAGGCCAAATCTTGCGGCGATGGCGTGGCGCTCCGGGTACAGATCGCTGGTGAGGACGGTGGCGCCCGTCTTCTTCGCGAGTGCGGCGAGCAGAATGCCGATCGGTCCCTGACCGATGACCAGCACAGTCTCGTCGGCCTGCAAGTTGAGCGACTCAATCGCTTTGTAGCAAGTATTGACGGGCTCGATGAAGGCCGCCTGTTCGAAGGGGACGCCGTCAGGAATTTTGACAAGGCCTCCGCGCACGATCCAGTCCATGACGCGGATATACTCTGCGAAGCCTCCGCCGGAGGGCGTGAAGCCTGCAGTGCAGCCGACCTTTTTGTAGGTCTCGCACTGTGCGTAGGTCTGCTTGCGGCAGTAGTAACAGTGGCTGCAGGGAATGTGGTGGTAAGCCATGACGCGGTCACCCACCGCGAAGCCTTCGACTCCCGTGCCGACGCGCACAATGGTGCCGGACATCTCGTGTCCGAAGATGCGTGGGGCGGAGTGCGATCCGGTGAAGATCTTTTTCAGGTCGGTGCCGCAGATTCCGCAGGTGTGAATTTTGACGAGGACTTCGCCTGGCCCGATCTCGGGAACGGGGACGGTCTCTGTTCGGACGTCGTTGGCGCCGCGATAGACAACGGCGCGCATCGTTCCGGGGACTTCGACGACGGGATTAGATACTTCCGGTGCGAATAAGCTTTTCGACATCTTTCTCTTTCATGAACTCCAGGATTAAGTCTCGCATGGCATCCGCCGCGCGGGCACTGTTCTTTCCAAGGTGAACCAAGGAGGGCCAACACTGCGGCCGAAGAACAACATGAGCCAGAAAGCTCGGCATGCGCATCTGACCGTTTGCGTCGATGAAGCGGTTGAGGTCGGGTAAATCGGCACCGACGGCATCGGACACTCCTTTGACGCAGAGAACCGGGATATCGTGCATGGCGGCCAGGCGAGCGACGATGGCGGCTTCCATATCGACCAACACGGCGCCCGGATAAGTGGTTGACAGACGGTTCTTTTCAGCGGCGTCCGCCACCCGCGGGTGTAGTGACCAGGTTCCAAGTTCGGCTGTCTTCCGCAGATCGGAACTGTTCGCCCGTCTGGGCATCGATCACACCAGCGGGAATATGAACGGTCCCGGGGAGAAGCTCCGGTTGAAGAGCACCGGCCCAGCCGAGCGAGATAAGCATATCCAGCGGGCCGTCAGAAGCTGCGGCAGCATAAGCCCTTCGCACCGCATCGGCACCCATTCCAGCGCAGACGGCGATCCAGGTATCGTCCTGATTCGAGACGCTCCACCTCTTCGCTCCCTTTACATTCGTCGGATCGCGACGCCAATCTCTGACTAGAGGCTTCAGTTCGCCCGGCAACGCTGCGATGATCGCGATTCTCATGGCGTGGGCGCGTATCCATGCGCGATGAACCAGTCGATTGCGGCTCGCAGAGCGTTGTAGATGGGAAGCACTTTAAAGCCGAGATCGCGCTCCGCCTTGGCGGACGAAGCAAACATGATCTTCTTCCCCATGCGGACGGCTTCGACCGTGGCGCGTGGTTCTTTGCCGCGCAGTTTTCCGGTGAAGGTCTCGTCGAACAAGGCAAAGGCCATGGCGACGGCGTGCGGAACCTTCATGGTGGGCGAGGGCAGGCCTGTGATGGCGGACATGCGATCGAGTATCTGTTTCAGCGTGAGATTTTCACCGCCGAGGATATAGCGCTCGCCGGGTGTACCGCGATCAAGCGCGACGACGTGCATGCGGGCCACTTCGGAGACGTCGACGAGGTTGAGGCCGGTGTCGACGTAGGCGGGGAATCTCTTGTTGAGGAAGTCAACGATGATGCGGCCTGTAGGCGTGGGCTTCGCGTCACCCGGGCCGATGGGCGTGGTCGGGTTAAGGATCATCACATGCTGGCCTGCGCGAGCCGCTTTGATGGCCTCCTGCTCGCCAAGAAACTTCGACCGCTTGTAGTGGCCGATCATATCGGCGAGCGCGACGGGAGTGTCCTCGTTCACGATCGTTCCGTCGGCCTTGAAGCCCATAGTGGCGACGCTTGACGTGTAGACAACACGCTGGACCCCGGTCTCGCGGGCTAGTTTCAGGAGTTCGCGTGTACCGTCGACGTTCGCGCCGTACATCTGCTGGGGATCGCGCACCCACAGACGGTAGTCTGCGGCGACGTGGACAAGCGCATCGCAGCCGGTCAGTGCGGAGCGAAGATTCTCCGGTTGAAGCAGGTCGCCTTGGACGATTTCAGCATTGATCCCTTCAAGCGCATCCAGGCGGCTGGTATGGCGGGTCAGCAATCGAAGGCTTGCACCTTCAGCCGCATATTGCCGGGCCACATGACTGCCAACAAAGCCCGTCGCTCCCGTGATAAATACGCGCACTCGCTGTCTTTCCTAGTCGAGCTTCTCCGGTTCGATCTGGATGTTCTTCTCGCCGGCGGCCTTCTTCTCCCAGTACTTCTTGACCCAGGCTTCGAAGGTCTTCCCCGCTGCGGTGTCGCGGCCCGTGAAGGCGAGTGCCGCGATTTCTGAGTAGGCCACATTGACCCTGGTGGGAGAGTTTGATGGGATGACGCGTACGAACGAGTCGGCGAGCGAAGACCCCGTGCGGCGGTCGAACAGGTAGCCGACGACCTGTGTGCCGTCCCTGCGCGTGATCGTCACGTCACCACGATAGTCGAAGGCCTTCTCGAGGGCTTCGCGGATCTCGGCGTCACTGGCCAGTGTCGGAATCCAACCCTCGAGATTTTCTTTCTCGCGGCCTTCAATGTGTTCCAGCTCGTCGGCGCTGTGCTGCCGCAGTTGCTCGATTTTGAGATGTTCCTGCTGCTCTGTCGCCATGCGATTAATCTCCCGAAACCGATTGCAGCTCGTTGCCGACGGCATTTGCAGGGGCCTGAATCTGGACCAGCGGACCAGGGTGCTCGGGCCGCCACTCATTCAGCAACTGCAGTGCGCCCTCGTCCGGGTAGGTCGACGGGAACATGTACTTCTTGGCGGTTACGAGAAAGCCCTTCAACGAGCCAAAGTTGTAGTCAACGGCACTGGCCTCATGACCGGAGTGCACCATGCAATTCGCGCACTGCGGATTGCCGCTCTTGGCGCCGTAGTTTTCCCACTGCGTTGTCGTCATCATCTCTTCGAATGTGTCAGCGTATCCGTCCTGCAGGAGATAGCAAGGCTTCTGCCAGCCAAAGATCGAAAAGGTCGGCATACCCCAGGGGGTGCACTCGAAGTTCTGCTTGCCCATGAGGAATTCGGAGAAGAGGGGATGCGTGTTGAACTCCCACGACTTCTTGCGGTTGGAAAGAATGGCGCGGAACATCCTGCGCGACTTCGCCTTGCCGAGGAAGTGGTTCTGGTCGGGAGCCTTGTCGTACGTGTAGCCGGGCGAAACCATCATGCTCTCGACGCCCGCTGCCATCATCTCGTCGAAGTGCGCACGCACACTGTTCGGGATCGGCGCCGTCGAACAGCGTCGTGTTGGTCGTAACGCGGAAGCCAGCGGCAACTGCGGCCCGCACGCCTTCCATAGCGATGTCGTAACCGCCCTCACGGCACACGGAGAAGTCGTGGTGCTCACGCTGGCCGTCGACGTGGACCGAAAACGAGAGATACTTGCTCGGCGTAAAGAGGTGCAGCTTCTCCTTCAGCAGAAGCGCGTTCGTGCACATGTAAACGTATTTCTTGCGCGCGACGAGCCCGGCAACGATCTCCGGCATCTTCGGGTGCAGCAGCGGCTCGCCGCCGGGGATCGAAACCATCGGGGCGCCGCACTCTTCGACTGCCTTGAAGCACTCTTCCGGCGAGAGTTCGGCCTTGAGGATGTGCGCGGGATACTGAATCTTTCCGCAGCCCGCACAGGCGAGGTTGCAGCGGAACAACGGCTCGAGCATCAGCACGAGCGGATACCGTTTGCGCCCGCTGAGCTTCTGCTTCAAAACATAAGTTGCAACCGTCCAGGCTTGCGAGACTGGGACTGCCATCCGGTGTCTCCTCCATCAAAATTTGTGATGCTCCGGCTTACTCTGCCGGGCTTAGCATGGCCCGCTCATAAGTCGTAAGAGCGAGCAGCGGGAAGTACTGCTTATACAAGTGATACCCAAGATAAAAGACGCGCGGGAAGCCCGTTCCGGTGTAATAACTTTCGCCATTGCGTCCCGGCATGAGTTCGTCCCAGCTTCCATCCTTGTGTTGGCGCTCGATCAGCCAGCGAACGCCTTTCGCTACAGAGTCTGAGCGGGTGTCGCCGGCGGCGAGCAATCCGAGAACAGCCCATGCAGTCTGCGAAGGTGTGCTTGGCCCAATGCCGCGCTGGTTGGGGTCGTCGTACGTGCCGCAGGTCTCGCCCCATCCGCCGTCGGAGTTCTGCACCATGCGGATCCACTCGGCGGCCTGCTGGACGGCGGGCTCATGGTTCCAGAAACCCATCGCCTCAAGACCGCGGAGGACGAGGAAGGTGCCGTAAAGGTAGTTCACACCCCAGCGGCCGAACCAGCTTCCATCCGGCTCCTGCTCTTTCAGGATGAACTGAATGGCTTTCTCGACGCGCGGATCTTTGCGGGTAAATCCATACTGCCCGAGCATCTCGAGCATGCGCCCCGTGATGTCGACCGTTGGCGGGTCGAGCATCGCGTTGTGGTCGGCAAACGGGATGTACTGGAAGATCATCTTCGTGTTGTCTTTATCGAAGCTCGCCCAGCCGCCGTTCTTGCACTGCATCGCCCAGATCCAGTTCAATGCTCGCTGGCAGACTTCATACTGGTACCGTTCGCGGGGGTTATCCACGAAATTCAGGGCGAGCAGAACTTGCCCAGTATCATCGATATCCGGGTAAAACTCATTGTTGAACTCGAAGTACCAGCCACCGGGTTCAACATTCTTGACCTTCTCGGCCCAATCACCCTTCTGGCGCACTTCTTTCGAGAGAATCCAGTCGGCAGCCTTGAGCATGCTCGGATCGTCGCGGCGAATGCCGGCCTCGCCCAAGGCATACATCGCCTGCGCGGTATCCCATACAGGCGGGAAGCAGGGCTGCATACGGAAGGTCGGGACGGGATAATCCGGCGTGCCTTCGGGGCAGTCGATGCCTAGCTTTTCGAACTCGTCCATCGCACGGATAAGTTGCGGATCGTCAAGCGAGTAATCGAGGCAGCGAAGCGCGACGATCGAGTTCAACATGGCCGGGTAGATGGCACCCAGGCCGTCCGACTTTTCGAATCGCTCGAGCATCCAGCGCTCAGCCTTCTTGATGGCAATCGTCCGCAGCGGACGGATGTGCACCCGCTCAAACCAGTGAACCATGCGGTCCGTAAAAAGGAAGAAGTTGCGCCAGCTGACAGGGCGCTTCTTGTCCCAGCGCAGATGGAGGTTCGATCCTTGGCGTCCGCCGACGAAGAGCTCTTCGATTCCCTGCTCCGGCGCCAGTTTCTTGAACGGCTTCTTCGCGTAGATGATCGACAGCGGAACAAGAATGCCGCGCGACCACGAAGAGATCTCGTACAGGTTGAAGTAGAACCAGTTGGGAAAGAGAACGATCTCTGGCGGAATGGCAGGAACGGCGTCGTAGTCGTACTGACCCAGCGCACAGAGGTAGATCTTGGTGAAGGTGTTGCACTCCACCACGCCGCCGTTGGCCAGCACCCACTCGCGGGCTTTGACGAGAATAGGATGATCCTTCGACCAACCCATGATCTTCAGCGCGAGATAGGCCTTCACGCCATAGCTGATGTTCGAGGGTCCGCCGGGATAGAGGCTCCACCCGCCATCTTCATTCTGATGACGGAGAATCTCGTTGACCGCGCGCTCCATTTTTCCAGGGTCGCCCGTGCCGAGCAGCGTGTGCATGAAGATGTAGTCGGACTCGAGCATGCTGTCGGCCTCGAGTTCGCCGCACCAATAGCCATCTTCGTGCTGTTGGCCGAGCAGCCAGTCCCGTGCCCGCCCGATGCCTTCCCGGATGGGTTCGAGACCAAGATCAATCCGACCAAAGCGCGGTTGCGCCGGTTGTTTTTGAGCTTTCGGATTGCTTGAAAATGTCCCCATGAAACCCAGACTTTCTATCTACAAAACTACTTGGCTGCCGCCGTTGGAGCGGACGCAATGGCCTGAACGATCTCAGGCGGAAGACCGAAGCGGACGTTCTCGGGCATGACCTCAACCTCGTCGACCGATCCATAACCCATCGTCTGCAGATAGTCGACGACGTCCTTCACCAGTACCTCAGGCGCGGACGCCCCAGCCGTGACGGCGACGGTATCGACTCCTGTGAGCCACTCCGGCTGAATCGCCTCGGCGCGATCGATCAGGTACGAGTTCGTATCGAGGTTCTTCGACACTTCTACGAGCCGGTTCGAGTTCGAGCTGTTCCGTGACCCGACAACCAGCACCAGATCCGCGCCATGCGCCACGTTCTTCACCGCTGTTTGGCGGTTCTCCGTCGCATAGCAGATGTCCTGCGCGTGCGGCCCGACGATGTTGGGGAACTTCTTCTTGAGCGCCTCGATCATGTAACGCGCCTCATCGAGCGAGAGCGTCGTCTGGGTGAGGTACGCAACCTTGTTCGGGTCGGGAACCACGAGAGCGTCCACCTCGGCGACGGTCGAGACCACCTGGGTCACATCAGGAGCCTCACCCTGCGTACCTTCCACTTCTTCGTGGTCGCGATGACCGACGAGCACGAGCGAATAGCCCTGCTTGGCAAACTTGATCGCTTCGACGTGGACCTTAGTCACCAAGGGGCAGGTCGCGTCAATAACCTTCAGGCCGCGCTCCTTGGCCCGGTTGCGGACCGCCGGCGAAACGCCATGGGCGGAGTAGATAACCCGCGCACCTTCAGGGACTTCGTCGAGTTCGTTGACGAAGATGGCGCCTTTTTTCGCCAGGTCGTTCACAACATAGCTGTTATGGACGATCTCCTTGCGGACATAGATGGGTGCGCCGAAGGTATCAAGCGCGATCTGGACGATGTCGATAGCGCGAACGACCCCGGCGCAAAAGCCGCGAGGCTTGAGGAGGAGTACCCGCTTGGTTTTCGTTTGGCTGCCGGATTGGACGTCGGCTACGTGCTCAAGGGTGGATGTGGTCACGTCCTCCAGTATACCGCGTCCGTCTCGGGCGAAAGCACTGGTTTTTGAACCAAATTAGGTGCGGTTTAGTGGAAGAAAAAGATAGCCTTAGGCCAGAAAAAGTGGAGTCATTTTCGGCCTGCGCGCATCGGGTAAATTTACGCGTTTCGCTAAAGTTTTTGAGCGGCACAGGCAGGGTGCCCACAGTCGCACTGAAGCTTAATGGAGCCCTTCGCCGCTTCGCAGTAATTCGAACAGTACTTCTGTCCCGGAGGAGCCATACAGAGACACCCGTCCATCGCGCACTTCTTTGCGTCGGCTGCCATAAATCCTCCCTGAACTTCCGATGTGTGGTGGGATGCGCCCCGCTCGTCGGAAGGATGCCGGCGACGGTCGATTATCTGCTGGTTTCGAGCAGATGCGCTGCATGTTTCAGGCTCGTCTCAGTCAGCTTCGCGCCGCTGAGCATACGGGCAATCTCCTGTGTGCGCTCCGAGTCGTCCATACGACGGACCTCGGTCTGGGTACGCCCGCGTTTCTCTGTCTTTTCAATAAGAAAGTGCTGGTCCCCGAAGGCCGCAATCTGCGGCAGGTGGGTAATGCACAGCACCTGCTGGCCCTTCGCCAGAGTTTTCAGCTTCTTGCCTACAGCTTCGGCCGCACGTCCTCCGATGCCGATGTCGATCTCGTCGAAGACCAGGGTGCGGGGCAGAACCGTCTTCTTCTTTCGTCCCGAGGGACCAGACGCCGCCTCTTCCACCGTGACCTTCAACGCCAGCATGACGCGGGACATCTCACCGCCCGAAGCGATCTCGTGCAGAGGCTTGAGTGGCTCGCCCGCATTGGTGGCGATCAGGCACTCCACCTGGTCCCAGCCATGAGCCGTCCAGGTCTCAAGGGGCTTTTCGGCCGTCACCTGAATATGAAAGCGCGTGTTCATGGCGAGGTCGTTAATCTGCGCCTCGGCCAACTTCTCAAGCCGCTTGGCAGCCTCGCTACGGGCCGCTGTGAGTTGGGTTGCGGCCTTCTGATAGGCCACAGCCTCATGCTCCTGCTTCGCTTTGAGCTCCACCAGCAGCGTGTCCCGGTTCTCCACCTCAGAAAGCCGCTGGGCAGCTTCAGCCCCGAAGGCAATAACCTCCTTCAGGCTCTGGCCATACTTTCGTTTCAGTCGATCGAGGGCGGCAAGGCGATCCTCAATCTCTTCGAGCCTTCCCGGAGCCGCGTTGATGTTATCCGCAAAGTCGCGCACCTCGGCATCGACATCCTCGACGATTGCCTTCGCCGCAGCCAACTGCTGCGCCGGCTCCTGAAACCGCGCGTCATACCGCGCCAGTTCCTCCAGATGCTTCAACGCCGCGCCCAACGCGCCTTCGGCAGACCCCTCCGACTCATACAACAACTCATGCGCACTCATCGCCGCAGTGTAGAGCTTCTCCGCGTTCGCCAGCACGCGCTTCTCCGCCTCAAGCTGAGCATCTTCATCCTCCGTAGTCAGAGCGGCCTGTTCGATCTCTTTGCTCTGAAAACGCCAGAGGTCAGCCATTCGCAACCTATCCTGCTCGGCAGACTGCAGTTCGTTCAGCTTGTCGGTAGTGGCGCGCCACGCCGCGAAGGCCTCGGCAACAGCATCTGTATTGATCGCGCCAAACCGGTCAAGCAGACTCCGCTGCTGTGTCTGATCGAACGAAGTCAGCGTCTCGCCCTGCGAATGCACCAGCGCAAGCTCCGGAGCAAGCTGCCGCAGAACTCCGACCGTTGCCGGCTGATTGTTGATGAAGACCCGGCCCTTCCCGTTCGCCACAATCTCGCGCCGCAGCAGAATATGATCGGACTCCGAGTCGATCCCGTTCGCTTCGAGAATCGCCTCCGCTCCCGGAGTCAACTCGAAGACGCAACTGACCACTGCCTTCTCTTCTCCATGCCGCACCACATCCGGCGAAGCCTTGCCGCCCAGCAGAAGTGCCAGCGCATCAATCAGGATCGACTTCCCCGCCCCAGTCTCACCTGTCAAAAGGTTCAGTCCGAGCCCAAACGTAGCGACCGCACGGTCGATAACAGCATAATTTTCCGCGCGCAACTCCAGCAGCATAGATTCCCCATCCAACTTCCAGTCCAGCGATGTATCGCGAGAATAGCAAACTCATTGAAATCGCGCCGTGAACCATCCTGTGCACGGACAGAGCCCGCACCACCGCAGATGCGCCGCCGAAATTTCCCGCAATCCCGATTTACACTAAACACTGGTGGACAACAACTATGGTCTGGCTTCTCGCTCTGCTATTTCTTCAGGATGACTCCACAGCGGCAGCGCCCGCGGCAGCTAACGGCAGCGCTCTCCTGGAGATGGTCCACAACAGCGGTCCAATCGCATTCGCTGTGCTGATCATTCTCCTGTTGATGAGCATCTTTTCCTGGACGATCATGATCTCCAAGTGGTCCCGCTTCGGCAGAGCCCAGACACAAAGCCAGCGTTTCCTCCGCGCCTTTCGTAAATCAACCCGGCTGAGCGAGATCGCCGCAGTCGCCGATCAGTTCAAGCCCAGCCCCCTGGTCGCGGTCTTCACCGAGATCCACGACGAATACCAGCGGCAGAACGGCGGACGCGGCCTTCCGCGCAACCCCGTCGCGCTTGAACGCGCCGCCCAGACTGCATCGAGCGAATCCCTGACTGCGATGGAGAGCCGGATGACCTGGCTCGCCACCATCGGAAATATCGCGGTCTTCATCGGCCTCTTCGGTACTGTCATGGGCATCATCGACGCCTTCCACGGCCTTGGCACGGCAGGCGCGGCGACGCTTCGCGCGGTTGCCCCGGGCATCTCTGAAGCCCTCATCACCACAGCCGCGGGCCTCGTCGTCGCTATCCCAGCCGTCATCGGCTACAACCAGCTCACGGCGCGCCTTCGCGAGTTTGCTGCACGCATGGACGACTTCGGCCGCGAGTTGCTGAACGCAATCGAAAATGCCGCCATGATGGCCCCCACGGCGCCTCCGCAACCTGAAGAGGCGCGAAGGAGGACCTTCTAACCATGGCCTTCTCAGCCAAAGGACACACGCAAACCTCGCTGGCCGAGATCAACGTCACGCCGCTGGTCGACGTCGTCCTCGTGCTACTGCTCATCTTCATGCTCACGGCGCCAGTGCTTGCAGTCCGGCGTCGAAGTCGCCATCCCCAAGACCCGCACGGTCAATCAGCTCACCGAAGAGCGGATGGTCGTCACTATCGATCGCGACCAGAATGTCTTCCTGCAGGACAAGCCGGTCAACATCCACCAACTCCCTTCTCTGCTGAAGACCACCGGCAAGCCCGACGCCAAGCGCATTATCTATCTGCGCGCTGATGAACGTGTGCCCTTCGGCGCCTTCGCCTCGGTGATGGATGCGGTCAAACAGGCCGGCATCACCAATATCAGCATCGTCACCCAGCCGCTCGAGAAGTAAGGAGGGTGCCATAGCCGTTCAACTCCAATACGCGCGTGACGAAGCCCCTGACGGCGACCGCCTAGGCGTAAACTTCGCCGGCTCTCTGCTCCTGCATGGGCTGGTCGCTGCCTTCATCGTTGGCTGGGCATTTTTCTTTCACCATCGCACCAGTAACTGGGGCGAAAACGCCTCGACCGTCGGTGCCATCCAGGCCACGATGGTCGCGTCCATCCCTCTGCCACCAACGCAGCGCACGCTGGACACCGGAGTCCTGACCTCCGAGGCGCCAAGCCCTGCTCCCGTCACTGAAAAAGAGAAGACCGAGGCGGCTCCCACTCCCGACTCCCTCGCCATCTCTGGAAAAGACCAAGCCTCCAAAAGTTGCCGAGAAGCCGACGCCGGCTCCGCCAAAGCACATTCAGCCCGTCACGCCATCTCCGACGAAGGCAGTTACTGGCGAAACAGCCGGTATTCGCATCGCGCAATCCACGGTACAGCTCAAAAATGGTACGTCCAGCGTTTCAGTACAGGACCGCAGCTTCGGCGAGCGCTACGCCTACTACGTCAACATCGTCAACAACAAGGTTTCGCAGAACTGGTACAAGGCCGAGGCCGATCCGGTCGCTTCCATGGACAAGAGCACGACCATCCTTTTTGATATCGACCGCGATGGGACTCCGTCGAATCCCCGCGTTGAAACCCGCAGCGGCTCTCCCTCGCTCGACATGTCAGCCTTGCGGGCCGTCCAGCGAGTCGACGGCTTCGGTCCCGTGCCTTCGGGAAACCGCGTGACCGTCGAGTTCACCTTCCACTTCCACCCGCAATAATTTGCTCACAAGCAGTACTCGTTTGATTACCTTAGCGATTTTCCTCAGGTCACCCGGCCGGCCTTTTTTGCGTCTAACATTAGACAGAATGCTAAGTCCGCAACGAACGCCACTCATCCGCAGCGCTCACTGTCTTCGCTTTGCAGCTTTGCTTGTTCTGCTGGCGTGCGTCTCAACCCTCCGCGCGCAGGAGGGCTTTCATACCGAGACCTCCACCGGCGTCACCAACATCCGCATCGCCGTCGCCGACTTCAAACCCGTCTCGTCCGACCCGCAGAGCGACACTCTGAAGGGTGCCTTCGACACAACGCTCTACACCGACCTCGCGAACGCCGGTATCTTCGACATCGTCTCCAAGAGCCTTCTCCCGCAGACCATCCCCGGCGTACCCGCCGACATGAACGTCCAGCAATGGTCCGCTGCTCCCGCCTCCGCAGCGATGGTCGCGTTTGGCAACTTTGGCGTTCAGGGCGGGAAGATCCTCTGCAACGGCTTCCTCTTCGACGCGAAGAACCTCCAGTACCCGCAGGTCCTTGCCAAGCAGTACAACGAGGACGCCAGCGAAGACTCCGCCCGCCAGATCGCCCATCGCTTCGCCGACGAGATTATCTTCCGGCTCAGCGGGGGCAGTCAGGGCATCGCCGAATCCAAGATCTTCTATGTGAAGATTAGCGGCGGAAACAAAGAGATCTGGGAGATGGACTACGATGGCGCAAATCAGCATGCCATCACGAACCTTGGCACCATCTCGCTCTCGCCGCGCATCTCGCCGGACACCAGCCGTGTGGCCTTTTCTTCGCTTGGGAAGGAAGGCTTTCAGATTCGGATGTACTCCCTCATCCTCGGCCGCATGGTGACGTTTACAGGCGCCGGTGGAACCAACATCACTCCTGCGTGGGCGCCGAATGGCAAAGACATCGCCTATTCCTCCTCGCGCTCGGGCGATCCGGAGATATGGGTCTCGGATGCCAACGGCTCACTCGCCCGCCGCATCACCAGCTTTCGCGGTCCTGATGTCTCGCCGACCTATAACCCACGCACCGGCTCGCAGATAGCATGGATCAGCGGCCGCACTGGCCTGCCCCAGCTCTACATCATGGACACCGACGGCTCGGCCATTCAGCGGATGACGGACAGCGGTTACGCGACCTCTGTCTCGTGGTCGCCCAACGGCCAGTTCCTCGCCTTCGCATGGGACCGCAAATACGGTCCCGGCGCCCCCGGCGGACAGGACATCTACATCATGGAGATCGCCACCAAGCGGTGGATTCAGCTCACCCACGATGGCGGGCGCTGCGACTTCCCCTCGTGGTCGCCCGACGGAAGGCACATCGTCTACGCCAACACTCCCGACGGCAAGGCCGGCCATATGCGAATCATGACGATGCTCGCCGACGGTACGCAAAAGCGCGCACTCACCGGGTCTGGCGCAGACATGCCAAACTGGAGTTGGAAGTAGTTTTCCCTCTGCGACGGTTTTTCGCAGGCTGCTTAGATTTTTTGACATACTAAATGTGGTGCAGGAGACGAACGAATGAACGCGATGCAGAACCGGATCACCAAGACACTGGCCATGGCCGCAACCCTCGCCGTACTGGGCGCAGTCACCGGCTGCCATAAGAAGGCCAGCGGCGTTAATCCGAGTACCCTGGGCCCTGCCGCACCTTCTGCTCCCGCTCCCACTGCCAGCATCACAGCCGATCCCCTCGCGATCGATCTGGGTCAATCTGTCGTCCTCAACTGGCGAAGCCAGAACGCCACCGCCGTCACCATCGACGGCATCGGCGAGGTGAACCTCAACGGTACCCAGACCGTCTCGCCTTCCAATTCCACTAACTTTCACCTGACGGCGAAAGGAGACGGCGGCACAACCGAAGCTAACGTCCGCGTCACCGTTCGCGTCCCCGTCGCTCCTACTGCACCGGCCCCCGAAAAGGTCGATATGGGCAGCGAAGCCGCCTTCCACCAGAACGTGCAGGACATCTTCTTCGACTACGACAGCTACGATCTGCGCCCCGACGCCTCGACCTCAGTCGCCCAGGCCGCCAGTTACCTTACCGCCCATCCCACCATCAAAGTCGTCATCGGTGGCTACTGCGATGACCGCGGGTCGGCCGAGTACAACCTTGCGCTCGGCGAGAATCGCGCCAACGCTGCCCGCGCTGCGCTGATATCGGCCGGCGTAGCCTCCAATCGTCTCCGCGTCATCAGCTACGGCAAAGAAAAACAGTTCTGCACTGAAGATACCGAAAGCTGCTGGCAGCAAAACCGGCGAGCCCAGTTCTCGCTCGATCGCTAATTCACCGTCTCATGCCGGCTTAGCCCTCAGCTCCTGAAACGAGGGACTGAGCCGGAAGACAGAAAGCCAAGCGTGCTGCTTCCATGACCGCTCCTCAAACCAGCCACCGCCCAAAGACTTATCTCGTCGCCGCAGCTCTGCTCATAGTCCTTGTCTTCAGCTGCTCCCCCGCATTCGCTGTCAACAAGGACATGGTGCAGTTGCAGACCCAGATTCAGCAGCTCCAGGATGCCGTCGCGCGCCTGCAACAGTCCAACGACGAGCGGATGGGCGTTATGAAGGATCTTATCCAGCAGAGCGCCGACTCGATCAACAAGATGAGCGCCGCCGTTGAAACCCTGCAAAAACAGATGCAGGCTCAGCAGGAAGCCCAATCCGGCAAAACAGACCAGATCTCCGGCCAGATTCAATCACTCAACGACTCCATCGACGAGGTCAAGGCGCGGATCGGATCGCTCCAGAAGCTCGTGCAGGATGTTCAGAGCCAGCAGCAGTCGATGAGTGCCAACATCCAGAACGGACCGGGCGGCGGTTCTTCCCTTTCATCCCCTCCAGCCAACGTGGTGCCTGACAATCCACCCCCTCCTGCCCCTGGCGGGCGCAAAGGCAAACCCTCCGCCAACATTCCGCCCGCTGACGTTCCTGTAACACCCGCGCCCGCAGCCGGAGGCGCTCCCCCTGCCGACGAACTCTATAAGACCGCGCTCGGCGACTATATGGCCGCGAAATACGCTCTTGCCGCCTCCGAGTTCGGCGACGTCGTGAAGAATTATCCCGACAATCCCCTCTCAGGCAATGCCTACTACTACCAGGCCGAGATCGAGTATCGCGGAGGCAAATACGCCGCCGCCGTCAAAGCCTACGACGCCGTCATCGACCAGTATCCCGACAGCAACAAAGTTCCCGTCTCGCATCTCCACAAGGGAATGGCGCTCATCGCGCAGAATCAGAAAGACGCCGGTGTCCGGGAGTTCCGGAACCTGATCCAGCGGTATCCCAACTCTCCAGAGGCAATGCAGGCGCGCAGCAAACTCAGCGGCATGGGCGTCACTGTAACCCCGAAGTAGCCCCACCACCGCCTTTAGTTACGCAATCCCTGCATGAGCGCCTCAGTCTCCGCACGCTCTTCGCCGGTAAGCGGCAGCAACGGCAAACGTGGCGTCCCCCCGAAGTATCCATTCAAGTCACATCCGAACTTGATCCCCGCGACGCCCAGCTCTTCTTCCACCCTCCGAACCACGCGATCGAGGCGAACCTGTTTCTCCTCGGCCAGCCCGTGGTCGCCATCCTTCCACGCGGCCAGCACCTCGTAACAAGCCTGCGGCGCCGCAGCTCCAAATCCCGGCATCGCCCCCACGGCACCAGCGCGCAACCCCTCCAGCATGTCTGCTGTCCGTCCTGAGAGTATTTGGAATCCGACCAGCTTCGTTCGGGTCTTCGCAGCAGGCTTCCCTGCCGCAACCACTCCCGCCGCCACGCCTCCCGTCAAACTATCAGCCGCAATCAACCCGCCGCCAACCTCCACGTCACGGGCACGCATACGCCCCGTCACCGCGGCGAAGACAGTTGTCACTGCAACTTGACGTTTTACTCCGGCCGTCCCGGACTCCAGCGCGGCGAACCGCTCCCGTTCGCCCTCGACGAGGCCAATAATCTGCGGATGTCCGGCGAGTTCGATCGTCGCAAAGACAGGCAATGGCTCCTCACCACACGAGCCGTAAATCACCACCGGAAGTGGCGAGCGGTCAGCCACTGCCTGAAAGTAGGTCATGAGATCCTTTGTCCCTCTGCTGCCGACGCCCGAAGACAGCGAGGGCCGCCTCACCAGCAATGCATCATATCCGGACGTCGCTGCACTCTCTGCCAAATCGAGCGTCCCGGCGACACTGTCACGCGAAACTCCTGCCATCAAAACTTTTTCAGCCGCAGCCGCTCCCGCAACGCTGACAAGAACCTGTCGCGTCTCGTCATCCGACAACATCGACGGCTCGCCAAATCCGCTCAATGCAACTAGACCCGCAACCGGCGTCTTTGAGTAACGCGCCACATTATGTTCCAGCTTGAGAAGATTGAGACGCCCATCCGAATAAAACGGCGTCGTCAGTGGTAGTTGAAGCCCATCGAGCAGCATCCCTTTATTCTACGCAGTCGTGATGCCGCAAATGCCGCATGACGAGGTGTTAACTAACGCGCACATTCCCCGAAAGGCGTAAGAGAATTCCGCATCTACCTTATTCAATCCGCGATACCCTTTTTCAAGAGCACCATGCCGAGCCAAGGAGACATCTCGCAGGACAAATCTCTTGCCGACCTGGGCCGCGAGGCCTCATGGTTCGCCACGCACACCGTCATTGCTTTCCTGCTACTGGTTCTCGTCGTCGGTGTCATGTCCCTGAATCATCCCGATCCCGACGCGTCCGGGCCCAAGATGATCGGCACCGTCCTGGCATTTCTCGTTCCCATGCTCGGCGGCTTTGTCCTTGCGCGCAGGCATCGCAACGACATCGCAAGCTACATCTGGATCTCCGGTCTCGTGATCTTCTCCATCACCTGCGTCTGGGTGCTCGACCTTCCCACCGGCAACGGCCTGTGCGAAAACTGCGGCGCCTTCGAAAAACTATCGCGCACCTTCTTCACCTTTAACCACGGCAGCGGCCTGATGGCCGGCGACGGCCTGTTCATCGGCACATGGATTCCGCTCTCCATGATCGGTTACGCCGTCGGCTCGAGGTTCACACTCGGACGCTAAAACACTCCAGCGCGCCGGTCTTTACACCTTTGCGACAGCCTTCGTCTCCGCCGAAAACCGATCTGCGTGTAACGTCTGCAGCGCAACGACGCTCAAGGTGCCTCTCTGCAACGCAGCAATACCCTCCGCCGCCGCTCGTGCCGCTGCGAGAGTTGTGATTGTCGGAATCCTCGCCAGCACAGCCGCTCTGCGAATCGCCTTCTCATCGAAGAACGTATCCTGCCCGCGCGGCGTGTTGATGATGAGTTGAATCCGGTCGCCCTTGATGAGATCCACCACGTTTGGCCGTCCCTCTTTCACCTTATGCACACGCTCCGGCTGCAGCCCCGCCTGCTCCAGCACGACCGCCGTTCCGTGCGTCGCCACAAGATGGAAGCCCATCTCCACAAACTGCCGCGCCAACGCCACCGTACGCTCCTTGTCGTGATCGTTGACGCTGAGAAAGACCGTGCCCTGAAGCGGAAGCACTTGCCCTGCGGCGATCTGCGCCTTCGCAAAGGCCTCGCCAAAGTTATCGGCTACGCCCATCACCTCGCCCGTCGACTTCATCTCCGGCCCCAGCACCGTATCGACGCCCTGGAACTTGTTCCACGGAAACACCGGCGACTTCACATAGAAGTGTGAGCCCGTATCGAGATCCCTTCCGCTCGCCACCTGCTCCGGCAACAACTCCTTCAGCTTGCGCCCCACCATGATGCGCGAAGCCACCTTGGCCAACGGAATCCCCGTCGCCTTCGAGACGTAAGGCACGGTCCGCGAGGCCCGCGGGTTCACTTCAATGACGAACACCTTGCCATACTGAATCGCAAACTGAATATTGACGAGTCCGCGCACGCTCAGTGCAAGCGCCAGCCTCCGCGTGTACTCCCGAATAGTTTCCAGCACGTCGTCGCTCAGATCGACTGAAGGCAGTACGCAGGACGAATCGCCCGAGTGAATGCCAGCCTCTTCGATGTGCTGCATAATCCCCGCGATCAGAACATCATCGCCGTCGCACAGCGCGTCGACGTCGCACTCCACAGCATCTTCGAGAAAGTGGTCAATCAACACCGGCCGTTCCTGCGAGTACTCAATCGCGGTCGACATGTACTGCACCACAGCGGCATCGTCATATGCTATAACCATCGCGCGTCCGCCCAGCACGTAGGATGGTCGCACCAGCACCGGATACCCCACGCGATTTGCCCCGGCCACAGCCTCTTCCACACTGGTCGCCATTGCGCCTTCAGGCTGCGGAATCTTCAGCTCTTCAATCAACTTGCCAAATCGCTTGCGGTCTTCCGCCAGATCAATCGACTCCGGCGAGGTCCCAATGATCGGCACACCAGCCTTCTTCAGCGGCAGCGAAAGGTTCAGCGGAGTCTGTCCGCCAAACTGCACGATCATTCCAATCTCCGCGCCACTCGACGCCTCATGCTCGTACACGCCAAGCACGTCTTCCAGTGTCAACGGCTCAAAGTACAACCGGTCGCTCGTGTCGTAGTCCGTCGACACTGTCTCCGGATTGCAGTTCACCATGATGGTCTCGTATCCATCCTCCCGCAGCGCAAACGCAGCATGGCAGCAGCAGTAGTCGAACTCAATTCCCTGTCCAATTCGGTTCGGCCCGCTGCCGAGAATCAGAATCTTCTTCCTGTCCGTCGGCGCCGCCTCGTCCTCTTCGTCATAGCAGCTGTAAAGGTAAGGCGTATAACTCTCAAACTCCGCCGCGCACGTATCCACCAGCTTGTACACCGGCATCACGTTCAGCTTCTTCCGCAGCGCACGAACCGCCGCAGTTCCCTCCGCACCCTTGAGTCCCCACACAGCCGCAAGCCGCTCATCGGAGATACCCATCCGCTTCGCCGTCCTCAACTGCTCGGCAGTAACCTCCTCAATCGAGACGCCACCTATAGCCTTGATCTCATCCGTAATCTGTTTGATCTGGTACAGAAACCACGGGTCCATCGAAGTCATCCGCGCAACTTCGCGCACCGTCATCCGCCGCTCGAATGCATAGCGAATATAAGCCAGCCGATCCGGATGCGGCGTCACCAGCCGCTGTGTCAGCCGACGCGGTTCGATGTCGTCCGCCGTCGCTTTCTTGCCCGTCTCCAGCGAACGCACCGCCTTCATCATCGCTTCCTTGAAGGTCCTGCCGATCGCCATCACCTCGCCGACCGACTTCATCTGCGGCCCCAGCACATCATCCGCGCCCGGAAACTTCTCAAACTGCCACTTCGGAATCTTCACGACAACATAATCGATGGTCGGCTCGAAACACGCAGGCGTCGCCTTCGTAATATCGTTCTGAATCTCATCGAGCGTGTACCCAACTGCCAGCCGCGCCGCAATCTTCGCGATCGGAAATCCCGTAGCCTTCGAAGCCAGCGCCGAAGAGCGCGACACGCGCGGATTCATCTCAATCACCGTCATGCGTCCCATTCAGCGGATTCACCGCGAACTGCACATTGCTTCCGCCCGTCTCAACGCCAATCTCGCGAATCACAGCAATCGCCGCATCGCGCATCGCCTGGTACTCACGATCTGTCAGAGTCTGCGCCGGAGCCACGGTAATCGAGTCGCCCGTATGTACGCCCATCGGATCGAAATTTTCAATCGAGCAGATGATGATGACGTTGTCCTTCAGGTCGCGCACCACCTCCAACTCATACTCCTTCCAGCCGAGCACGCTCTCTTCCAGCAGACACTCATGCACCGGCGAGAGATCCAACCCACGAGCAAGAATCTCCATCAGCTCTTCGCGGTTGTAAGCGATTCCGCCGCCCGAACCACCCAGCGTAAACGAAGGCCGAATCACTACCGGAAATCCGATCTTCGCCGCAAACTCCAGTCCATCGCGAATGTTGTTGATCAGCGCAGACCGAGGCATATCCAGCCCGATCTTCGTCATCGCGTCCTTGAACAGCAGCCGGTCCTCAGCCTTCTTGATCGCCTCCAGCTTTGCGCCGATCAACTCCACACCAAGCTTGTCCAGCACACCCGAATCCGCCAGATCCACCGCAAGATTCAACGCGGTCTGTCCACCGACCGTCGGCAAGAGAGCAAACTTTCCTTTGCCACCCAAGCCCATCCGCGTCGAGCATCTCCGCTTCCACCCGAAGAATCTCCTCGAGATAAGCCGCCGTCAACGGCTCAATGTACGTGCGATCCGCAACCTCAGGATCGGTCATGATCGACGCCGGGTTCGAGTTCACCAGCACCACCTCATACCCCTCGGCCTTCAGCGCCTTACACGCCTGCGTCCCGGAGTAGTCGAACTCCGCCGACTGTCCAATCACAATCGGCCCAGAGCCGATCACCAGAATCTTCGCAATGTCATTCCTGCGTGGCATATCTCTTCTTCTTCCCTATCCAAAACTTTTGGCGCCGAAAAAATGCGCGACCAAAGCCGCGCCATTTGTTTTATTTTTTGAACTCTTCCATCATCTTCCGAAAATCCTTGAAGAGATAATGAGAGTCATGGGGCCCCGGACTAGCCTCCGGATGGTACTGCACGCTGAACATCGGGTCCGTCTTATGCCGCAACCCAGCCAGCGTCTGGTCATTCAGATTCGTATGTGTCTTCTCAACATCGGCCGGCAGCGAATCCGGATCGACATTGAAGTTATGGTTCTGAGCCGTAATCTCCACCTTGCCCGTCTGGTGGTTCATGATCGGATGATTCCCGCCATGGTGGCCAAACTTCAGCTTGTAGGTCTTGCCGCCCAACGCGAGCCCGAATATTTGATGCCCAAGACATATCCCGAAGATCGGTTTCTTCCCCTGCAACTCCTTCACATTCTCAACCGCATACTCCAGCGGCTCCGGATCCCCCGGCCCGTTCGAGAAAAACACGCCGTCCGGATTCATCGCGAGCACATCCTTCGCCGAAGTCGTCGCCGGAACCACCGTCACGCGGCAGTTCTCGCGCGTCAGCATCCGCAGAATGTTTTCCTTGATGCCGAAGTCATACGCAACCACATGCATCTGCTCCGTATCCACCCTCGGCTTTGCTCAAGAACGCATCGCCCGTCTGGTTCTTCGGCTCATTCGCATCCCACTCATACGCAACCTTGGTCGTCACCACGCTGGCCAGGTCCGTACCTTCCATCTTGGGGATCGCCTGCGCCTTCGCCACCAGCACATCGGCGTCCAGATTCTCACCCGAAGCAATCACTCCACGCATCACGCCATTCGCCCGCAGATGCCGCACGACCGCCCGCGTATCAATCTCCGCGATCACCGGCACGCCATAGCGCTCCAGATACTCGTCAGCCACCTGCGTCGAGCGCCAGTTCGAGCTCATCGGCGAAAACTCGCGCGTCACCAGCCCTTCGATGTAGGGCTTCTTCGACTCAGCATCACTCGGAGTCGTTCCATAATTGCCAATGTGGGGATTTGTGAGAACAACAATTTGGCCCGCGTACGAAGGATCGGTAAAGATCTCCTGGTAGCCGGTCAACGATGTATTGAAGACCACTTCGCCGGACCGCTCCGCCCGTGCGCCAAAACTCTTGCCGCGAAAAATGCGCCCGTCCTCAAGCGCCAGTATTGCCTGCATTGCCTCTCCTGTTTGGAGTGGATTTAATAGATTCTATCAGCATCCACGCAGGAAAGTATTGCTGGTACTCGAATTCCCTTCACCCACAATTCAAAAAAAAGACCCGACCAAAGGGAGCCGGGTCTTCTCGTCAGTTGTTACAACTTATTTGTGATGATGGTGACGGTGATGGCGATGATGATGGGAGGCGGCATTGGCAGGAACCACAGAACCAGCCAGAACCACAACGGCGACTACGGCAAAAAGAACCACGCGCAATTTCATGCTGAAACTCCTTCGGACCAACCGTCCTCGAGCGTTCGGTTGTTAGAAGCAGCCTAGCGCAGCCGTCCCCCTTCCGTACCACAAATCTTTTCAAGAATCTGAAGACGACCCAAGCTGGATTCCTCCCCGCTCGCGCTCAATCTTCTCCTCACGCCAGCGCCTCTTCCAAACCACACAACCTCTGCGACTTCGTCAGAAAATCTCCCTGCCTACGACATCAAAGCCAGCCCTGCCTTACCTGCATTCGGATGCTAAAGTCGATACAGAACCTCTCCATGCCCCGCCCCGCACTCAAGTCGGAAAAACATCCGGCACCGCAGGAAGACATCAGCCCCATCTGGCTCATCAAAGCCATCGCTCTCACCATTCTCGCCGCATCCTTCTGCTGCTACCTCACCCTCTGCCTGCTCTTCTATCAAGGACAGTGGCAACTCGTCCTCCACCCTGTCCGCACCTCATCACCTCCCGCCTCCATCGCTGGCGCACCGTACCAGTTCCTGCGCTTCGACCCCGGCGACTCCGCCACCCCACAGCTCACCGGCTGGTGGATCCCCTCCGACCCCGGCGGCCACTACGCCCACCTCACCCTTCTCTTCCTTCCCGACGGCAACGGCTCGCTGGCCGACTCGATCCCCACCCTTGCCGCCCTCCATAACCTCGGCATCAACCTCTTCGCCATCGACTATCGCGGTTACGGCCAGAGCGCCCCCTCCCGCCCCAGCCAACAATCCATGACCCGCGACGCCGAAGCCGCCCTCCAATACCTCACCACCGCCCGCACCATCCCCGCCAGCCGCATCATCCCCTACGGAACCGGCACCGGAGCCTCGCTCGCAACCCACCTCGCCGCAACCAATCCTGCGATCCCCGCGCTCATCGTCGACAACCCACGCACTGACCTCCTCGACGTGGCCCTCCACGACCAACGAACCTCCATCCTCCCCGTCCGTCTCCTATTTCACGAGCGCTTCCCCCTCGCCCAACCGCTCTCCACGCTTCGCACCCCAAAACTGCTCATTTCGCGCTCCACCTCAATCGAACAGGCCTTCCGCACCGCCGCCGACCCTAAACTCACCCTGGACCTCACCACTCCTTCCGCAGTCGCCTTCAACCAAAGCCTCAGCGCGCTTTCTCGATCAGTACCTCCCCGCCGCGCCCATCCCCGCCCTCGTACCTTATCCGGCACCCGCCCACTAGAGTCCATCCAAATCCTCAAGCCCCGCGGCTACGCTTGAACCATGATCAAGTGGCTCAACAGCCTGCAACCCTGCGGCGCTCTCCTCCTGCGACTCGTCCTTGGCGCCTCAATGATCTTTCACGGCTACTCGAAGGTCGGTCCCGCACGGCGCGCTGGACCACCACGCCCACTTCGTCGCCTCGCTCGGCATACCCGCGTGGCTCGGCTACGTCGCGGCCTTTACAGAATTCGTCGGCGGCATCTTCCTGGTGCTCGGCCTGCTTACCCGGCTCGCCGCCTTCATGGTCGCGATTGACATGCTCGTCGCCCTCATCACCGTCAACCGCCACCACGGCTACACAGGCTCCGAGTATCCCCTCGCCCTCTTCGCCATCGCCGTCATGTTGACCTTCTACGGACCCGGCGCCGTATCCCTGGACCGACGCCTCAACCTCGCCTGAGCCACACCGAAGACTTAAGGAGAGAAGGCCCCCGATACACTGGAGGCCTCACATTTGGTGGGGAGTTTTTGTTGCGGATATTGGAAACCGGACCGTGGGAAATGCTAGTCCGGCGTTTGTTTGGTACACCCAATAAGACGCGGGTTCCGACAAAAAGTTGTCCGGAGTTTTCCATTATTCGGTAGATTGAAAGAATTTACATTCCATAAACAGAATCCTGACAAACGCAGTACTTCCACAGAATCAACAAAACCTGTTTTCAAGCCTGGCTAAAGTTCAAAAACTCGCCCGCATTGACCTGCGCCCCCGGGAATACCAGGTCTAGGTTCCGGGACCCCAGCGTCCGGTAAGCCGCTTCGCCCAACACCCGGCGGAAGTCCGTCGTCACCGCTAGGTCCCTTCCCTCGTTCAGTTGCTCGTTCCCCAGTCCCGGCCACCTCCCGTAGACCTTTCCACCCTTCACCTGCCCGCCAAGCACGAACATCACATTCGCATGACCATGGTCCGTCCCGCCGGTCCCATTCTGCCGTGCCGTCCGGCCAAACTCCGACATCGTCACCAGCGTCACGTTCTCCGCATCGTCGCCCATGTCCTTCCAAAAAGCCGCAATCGTCTCCGAGAACTCCCGCAGCCGGTTCGCTAGCTGCCCATTCACATTTCCCTGGTTCTGGTGCGTATCCCATCCTCCGATATCGGAGAACGCCGCCTCTACCCCCAGATTCGCCTTCAGCAACTGAGCCACCTGCTTCAGGCTGTTGCCAAACGGAGTGTTCGGATACACCACCCCCGCTGCCGGCTGATAGTGCGAAGGATCGGCCGCCTTCAGCATCTTGACGGCCTCAAACGTCTCCTGCCCGGTGCCATGCAGCATCGAATCTGTACTTTCGTCATACATCGCCTGAAATGCGTTGCTGATCGGCGAGGTCGTCGGCCCGCGACCGCCAACCGAAAAATCCGCAAGATTACTCACCGCGATCGCCGGCAGCTTACCCTGCAGTGTCCGCGGAACCTGGGTCCCCAGCGCCACCGCGCGAAAGGCTGACTGCTTACCCGTCACCGCCTCCGCCTGCAGCGCGCGGTTCAGCCACCCATCCTCGGTCGACTTAATCCCGGGCGTCCCGCTCTCCATATAGTCCTGCGCGTCAAAGTGCGACCGCGTCGTATCCGGCGAACCCGCTGCATGAATCACCGCCAGATGCCCTTGGTCATACAACGGCTTCATCGCCGCCATCGAAGGATGCAACCCGAAAAATCCATTCAGGTCGAGAACATCCTTCTCCTGAATCGCAATCGAAGGCCGCATCGAGTAGTAGTTCTTCTCCTTATAAGGAACCACCACATTCAGCCCATCCACCGCCCCGCGCTGAAACAACACCACCAGCTTTTTCTTATTCGCCGCCGCCGTCGTCACCTCGGCCAGAACACTCCGCGACAGAAACGCAGGAATTGCCGAGGTGCCAATCAATGCCAACGCCCCACCCTTCATGAAGCCGCGCCGGCTCACCACCCGCTGCGCCTCATCGCGCCCATGAATGTCGCATCCCCAGTCGCTGCAGTCAGAAAAATATCGCCCGCTGATCATCGCCCGCTCCTGTCCCGGCATGCCCGGCCTCTGGCCTGCCTGTACTAACGCATTCTGAGCCCGGAAGTTGTCATCCGCAGTTATTCTCGGACGAATTCCGCCAGCTCCCGCCCATTCCTAAGCCACTGAATCTCTTCAGTCACTTACTGCGCAACGGCTTCGCAAGTCTATCGCCGCTGAAACTCAGGAGACCCAAGCAGCAACCCAGCCATCGTCGCAGCCTCCCGGTCCAGCGGAGGACGATTTTGTCCCGGTCTGGCGGGATTCAGTATCTGGGCCATCGGCTCCAGGTCCCTCGGCCGAATCGAAAAATTCCTCTCCGCCTGCACCTGCAGATCCTTGTCCTGAAACTGCTGCAGCACCGTCGATCGCGTCCGGTCGCTCACCTTAATGCCCAACAGCGCATTCTCCAGCTTCTCTTCTTTCGTTCGAGCCGCGTCCAAAGACTCAGACGTCAAGGCCACCGGCTCCACCCCAGACCCGCTCTGCCCCAGAATCCGTCCCCAGTCCGTCTGCACTCCAGGAATCCTATCGCTGCTCAATCCCAGCGCGAAGTTCATCCGGTTCACCAGGTCGCCCGTGTTAACCCACGTCCCCGCCATCCAGCTATATCCATTCGGCGTCTGCATCCCGTAGAACGGCATCCCCAGCTTATCGAGAGCCTGCACCAGCGGAATGGCATTCTTCACATCCGCCCCGCTCGCCCGCACCGCCGAGATCACAAACTCCTCCGGCGTCTTCACCTTCGCTCTATAAGCCTCCGGCGACCAGAACTCCGGCGAATCGAACATCGTCCGCAACACCGTCCTGATGTCTCCATTGCTCGCCACAAACGCCTTCGCCATCCGGTCCACAAGTGCAGGTGGGGGCGTATCGCTCACAAACCGCACCGCCAACTTGGTCGAAACAAACTTCGCCGTAGCCGGACTCGTCGCCAGCATGTGCAGCACCCGCATACCCTCCTGCATACCCGCCTGATCGCCATGAAATGTCTCAGCCCCGCAGGCGTTCATTCCGCCGCCGCCACCACCACCGCCACCAAATCGTCGCCCGCCGAAACCCATCATCCGCGGTGGTTCGATATAGTTCGTTCCCTGAATCGTCACACCCATCACCGTCTTATTGCCCGGCTCATGCCTCCGCTCTTCAAAATCAAACGAGCCACCACAGAACGGCCGGTCGATCGTCCAGCCCGTAAGCACCTTCGCCACCTGCGTCACATCCTGCTGCGTGTAACCCTTGCCGCACGCCGGATCGAGCGCACTCATCAGATGGTCCTGGCTCACCTCGCACTGTACACCCAGCGTATGCAGCTCCATCAACTCGCGCGCATAGTTCTCATTCAGCCCGCGGTCCTTCAACGCTGCCTTCACCTGCGGATTCTTCGCCAGCGCCGCCACCTTCGGAGCATTTCGCGCTGCAACCGAATCCGGCCCAATACTCTGCCAGTTATCCAGATACATCAGCATTGCCGGACTCTTCGCCGTCGCCACCAGCAAGTCCTCAAACTTCCCCAGGGCTCGCGGCCGAACCACCTCCCGTTCAAACTCCGGCAGCATGTAGGGCTCGTTCTGATTCTTCTTGATGTACACGTTGAAGTGGTTCAGCCAGAAGTCCGTCATCACCGCTTCCAGCTGCCGTTCGCTGTAAACATCGCGCAGCATTCGCGAAGCCAGCAGCTCCGCCCCAATCATCCTTGGAGACCCCTGCAGCGACCCCAGCGTCTCCCGCTCGATCGGGGTCAACCCCTCCGCCGCATCTGCCAGCTCTCTCTGGCTCAAGCTCCGGCGAAACGCGACCAGCTCGTCCGGCTTCATCGCCAAAATCCTGCGCATACGCTCCTCAGGCGGGAGATTGATAATCTTCACCGCCTCGAGCCCCGAATAAAACTGCTCCTCGTGCGTTGCCATAGCCGGAACCGAGGGGTCAACGCCATCTCCCGGCAGCGCGCTCTTCTCTTTCGCTGCGCCCGCCATCTCCGGCGACATCATCTCTCCATCGCCTTTCGCGGCATCAGCCTTCTTCTCTTCCTGCTTCGCCTTCTGAGCCTTATAGAACGCAATCTGATCCGCATAGATCGCATGCTCCACAGGGTCCGACGGCAACGGCAGATCCTTCGCGATAATCTGCCGCAACACCTGCGGGCTCGGATATCGCTTTATCATCTCCGCCTGCCTCATCCGCATCGCAGGAAACTCCGCCATCCGCGCCTCCAGCGCCGAATCGTCAATGCTCGCAGGATTCAACTGCTGTTCAAACCACCGCTTCAGCCCAATCGCCTGAACTGCTGCAACATCTCCCGGCCGCGGCCCAAACGTAAACCGGTTCAGCGCATGCAGCACCCTCTGTTCGCCCTGAATCTCCTTCGTCGATGCAGCAGCAGGCTTTGTCACCGCAGCCGACACCACCATCGGCTGCTCCACCATCAGCACACACAAAACACCGGCCACCAAACCCCGCGCAGAACCCAATACCACCGCACCCGTCTCCCGTTTGAGCCGCATAGCTACTCCTTCCAGGCTCCAGCCCAACTCAGCCCGCAACAGCCAGAGAACTGCCTCTGCCACTAGAGAACCCGACAACCAGAGGTCAGTTGCGGCCAATTTTTCCCACAAATCGAGCTTAAAACGCAGCCAGCTCCTGCATCGCCCGGTAAAGATCCTCCGGCTGCGGCAGAATCGCATCCTCCAGCACCGGTTGATATGCCACGAAAGTATCCATCGCAGCCACCCGCCGCACCGGCGCATCCAGATCGTGGAACAGCTCATCCCCAATCCGCGCCGCCAGCTCCGCGCCATACCCCCAGCTCAACATATCCTCATGAGCTACGATCACGCGGTTCGTCTTCTTCACGCTCTCCGCAATCGCCTCCCAGTCATAAGGAGTCAAACTCCGCAGATCGATCAGTTCCACATCAATCCCCGTCTCCCGGTGCAGCTTCTGCGCTGCCTGCAGAGCCCGCGGCACCACCGCCCCATACGTCAGCACGGTCACATCCTTCCCCGGCCGCACAGTCTTAGCCTTGCCAAACGGAATGCAATACTCAGGTCCCGGATAAGCTGCCCGCCCGAACGTCTCGCGGTACAGCCTCTTGTGCTCCAAAAAGATCACCGGATCATCGCAACGGATCGCCGTCCGCAACAATCCACTCGCATCCAGCGCATTCGAAGGCATCACAATCCGTACACCCGGCGTATGGGTAAAGATGCTCTCGCCCGACTGCGAGTGATAGATCGACCCACCCGTCAGGTACCCGCCAATCGGCACGCGAATCACCAGCGGGCAACTGAACGCGCCATTCGACCGCCACCGCACCAGCGGCAGCTCATTGCGCATCTGGTGCATCGCCGGCCAGATGTAGTCGAAGAACTGAATCTCCACCACCGGCTTCAGCCCCCGCTCCGCCATCCCGATCGCCCGGCCAATAATATTCGCCTCCGCCAGCGGCGAGTTGAAGCAGCGGTCATTCCCAAACTCCGCCTGCAGTCCCGCCGTCAGCTTGAACACGCCGCCCTTGCCCTTCAGCTTCCCCGCGCGCAGAGCCTCATCGCGACTGGCATCGGCAACGTCCTCGCCGAAGACAACAACCCGTTCATCACGCCGCATCTCGTCCTTCAGGCAGCAGTTGATCAGGTCCGCCATCGTGCGCTCCGTCGGATCCGCAGTCGCCGCAGGCTGCGTATCAAACCGCTCATCCATCGGACTCAAATCCTCCGAGTAAACAAACTTCGTAATCGAACTCACCGAAGGAAGCGTAGCCATCACCGCGCGGTCCGCAGCCTTCTGCACCTCTTCATCCACCTGCCGCTCCAGCCGGTTGATCCCATCGGCATCCAGAATCCCTTCGCGCAACAGCCACATCTGCATCCGCGAGATCGGGTCCTTTGCCGCATCCGCCTCCAACTCCTCCGCCGACCGGTACAACCGCTCATCATCGCTCAACGAGTGCGAATAAGGCCGGATCACATGCCCATGCACCAATGCCGGTCCATTCCCCGCGCGGCAATAAGCCACCGCCTCCACCATCGCCTTGTAACTCGCAACCGGATCCGTCCCGTCCACCTCGGCAAAGTGGAAGTTCGGAAAATTCGCCACCAGCTTCGAGATATTCCCTCCCGGCGTATTCACCTCCACCGGCGTCGAAATCGCGTACCCGTTGTCCTCCACCACAAACACCACCGGCAGCTTCCCGTTCGAAGCCGTGTTCAGCGATTCCCAGAACTCTCCCTGGCTCGTCGACCCTTCGCCGATCGAAACATAAACCACCTCATCGCCATGAAACGTCACATCCTTGAACTCGCGATAGTCGCCATCATGTTTCTTAGCTGCCTCCGGATGCTCCGCGAAATAGCGCCCCGCCTCCGCGCAACCCACCGCCTGCAAACACTGCGTCGCCGTCGACGAAGAAGACGTCACAATATTCAGCTTCTTGCTCGACCAGTGCGAAGGCATCTGCCGCCCACCACTCGCAATATCGTCCGCCGCACCCACCGCCTGCAGCAACTGCTCCTCAACAGTATTCCCCAGCGCCAGGCAGATCGCGCGGTCGCGATAGTAGGGAAAGAACCAGTCATAACCCGGCCTCATCGCCATGCCCGCGGCTACCAGCAGAGCCTCATGCCCTGCGCAAGACACCTGGAAGAAGATCTTCTGCTGCCGCTTCAACACGATCTCGCGATCGTCCGTCCGCCGCGACAGGTACATCAGCCGGTAAAACTCCACCAGCTGTTCACGGCTCAGCGCACTCGCCGCCGCCGTCTCCACCGCTACTTTCTTCTCCGCTACCACCGCTCCGGACTGTCTCGCCATGCACCTTATCCTCAGCGACTGAACCCGACGTCACCGAACAAGATTGTACCCGTTTACCCCGGCAGTTGACCCGTCCAAACTAGCGCCGCACAGCATCTGTTTTCCCGCAATGTCAACCCCCTCCAACCACTCGAAGAACCAGAATCGTCTGGTCATCTTTCTGCTTTCCAAATCCCTGCGCAGCCTTCACAATCGCGTCTACTAAATGCTCGGCCTTCGCTGTGGCATTGACTCGCACCACATCCGCCAGTCGCGACATCGAAAACTCTTCCCCAGCTCGATTCTCCACCTCCAACACCCCATCAGTCGTAATCACAAACAAATCTCCGAGCCCATACCGAACTCGCGCCGTCTCATATTGAACCCCTTCAAACATGCCGATCGGCAGCTGCTCCACGCCGAGCGTCTCAAAGTCATTCGTTCCCGCTCGCCAATGCAGCATCGCAGGATGCCCGGCCGACGCATACTCCGCTTCGTCCTCGGCGCCAAACCTCAACCCCGCGAACGTCATATACATGTTCTGCTCTTTCACCGCCGGCAACACGCGGTTCATCTTGTCCTGCATCTCCGCCAGCCCGCACCCATCCAGCAGCAGTGTTCGCCCCACCGTCTTCACCATCCCCATCAGGATGCCGGCCTGCAACCCGTGTCCGGAGACGTCCGCTACGTAGCACAGCAGCACTCCATCGCGCATCACCAGGTCCACCACATCTCCGCCAACCTTGTCGCTGGGCAAAGTCAGCGCATACACCTCAAATCTCTCATCCCTATAAGAGATTCGCGGCACCAGCGTGGCCTGAATCCCATGCGCCAACTCCAACTCCCGCTGCGCAATCATCGCGCGCTTCGCCGACGTCTGGATGAAGATCAGAAAGAAAATGTAGGACCCAATCACCATTGCCCAGATTCCGCCCACCGAAAATGCAAGTCCCCATTCCATCGACGGAGTATGGGCCCATCGCGAATGGACAATGGCACTCGTGACCTTGGCCGCCGCGAAGTTCAGAATCAGTTGAATCACCACCGCAACCGGCAGCAGCGCGAACTTTCGTGTGAAGGCATAGACATAAAGAATCGACATGCCTCCAGTGACGACTACCCACAACAACACCGCAGGCACCGGCAGTCGCCCCTTCGCCGTCACATCCGCGAGAAACCCACCCATCGCGAACAGCAGGAAGACCGCAATCATCAGGTAGCGGAGCTCCCGCATAGGAATGCTTCCCCAATACGCTCTCCGGTCGCGACGGCTCGGCGAATTCAGCCACCGGCGCCGCCACATTTCATCCTGAATCTCGGCCATAGGGCAAAGCTTACCAAAGCAATCAGGCGGTCAGATCCCAAAACCCGACCGCCCCGCTCAGCGCTTCACCTAAACAAACAATGGAGCCAGCACCAGCGTAATCGTAGCCAGCAGCTTGATCAGCACATGAAGACTTGGCCCGGCCGTGTCCTTAAACGGATCGCCGACCGTATCGCCCACGACTGCCGCCTTGTGCGCCTCCGACTTCTTGCCGCCATACTTCCCCGTCTCGATGTACTTCTTCGCGTTATCCCAGGCACCGCCGCCGTTGTTCATCAGCATCGCCAGCAGCACGCCCGCAATCGTCCCCACCATGAGCAACCCGGCCACAGCCTCGGCTCCAGCCAGATTAACCGCCTTCCCCGCAATCGCCGGCACCGGCAAGATCGTCCCCGGAGCATAGATCGCAGCATTCGCCTGATAGCTCCCGCTAAAGTGCCGGAAGATCAACCCGACCGCAACCGGCAGAGCAACCACCAGCGCCCCCGGCAGCACCATCTCCTTCAACGCGGCTCCTGTCACAATGTGAACGCAACGCCCATAGTCGGGCTTCGAAGTCCCCGCCATGATCCCGGGATTCTCCTTGAACTGGTTGCGCACATCCTGCACCACCATCTGCGCAGTTCGCCCCACCGCCTTGATCGCCATTGAGCTGAACAGGAACGTCAGCATCGCCCCCAGCAGAGCCCCCACAAACACCGGAACCTGCGCCAGGTTGACGTTCGTGAAGCTCCAGCCCGCCGGCATATATCCGCCAGCCAACTCGACCTTATGCGTCACAATCGACTTAATCTCTTCGAGATAAGCCGAGAACAACAGAAACGCCGCCAGCGAAGCCGACCCAACCGCATATCCCTTCGTCAAAGCCTTCGTCGTATTGCCTGCCGAGTCCAGCTTGTCCGTCCGCTCGCGAATCGAGTGCGGCTGGTTCGACATCTCGATGATCCCGCCCGCATTGTCCGTGATCGGCCCGAACGTATCCATCGCCAGAATGTAAGCCGCGCAGCTCAGCATGCCCATCGTCGCAATCGCGGTGCCGTAGATACCCTTCGCATAATCACTGATGCCTGCAACTCCAGCCAGCCCCTGCACGCCAAAGTAGTAGCTCAGCAGCAGCGCCGCCGAGATCGCAATCACCGGCATCGCCGGCGTCTCCATCCCCACCGCCAGCCCGCTGATAATATTCGTCGCTGGGCCCGTCAGCGAAGCCTCCGCAATCGACTGCACCGGCCGATAGGCCGACTCCGTGTAGTACTCCGTAATCCACACAAAAAGAAACGACGTAATCAGCCCAATCACGCCGCAGCCCAGCAGCCACAGCCACTGCACCTGCGGCCCATTCAGCATCAGGTACACCGCACCCGCAAACCCCAGCAGCGCCAGCCCCGAGGTCACATAGAACCCCCGGTTCAGCGCATGCATCGGGTCTTCCTCTTCCGAAGAGTGCACCACAAACACACCCACGGTGCTCGCGATCAAATTGATCGCCAGGACAATCAGAGGAAACAGAATCCCCTTCACTCCAAACACCGGATACAGTGCCGCGCCAAGGATCATCGCGCCCACATTTTCCGCTGCCGTCGACTCAAAGATATCCGCGCCACGGCCCGCACAGTCGCCAACGTTATCGCCGACCAGGTCCGCAATCACCGCCGGGTTCCGCGGATCATCCTCCGGAATTCCCGCCTCAACCTTGCCCACCAGGTCTGCGCCCACATCAGCAGCCTTCGTATAGATTCCTCCGCCCAGCTGCGCAAACAGCGCCACCAGCGAAGCCCCAAAACCAAATCCGACCAGTTGGTACGGCACCGCCTCCGGATGCTGCAGACCGCCGAAGAACAAAAACAGCGACCCCACTCCCAGCAGCGAAAGCGCCACCACCACCAACCCCGTCACCGCGCCCCCGCGCAACGCCATCTGCAGCGCCCTGTTCAAACTCGTCCGCGCCGCCGAAGCCGTCCGGATGTTCGCCCGGATCGAGCAGTACATCCCCGTATATCCCGCCAGCCCCGAACAAGTCGCTCCCACCAGGAAGCTGATCACCGTCTTCACCGCATACGGCTCCGTCCGCGGCGACATCTTGTAGCCCACAAACACCACAATCGCCAGCGCCACTGCGATCCCGCCAATTGTCTTGTACTGCCGCCGCAAGAACGCTTCAGCCCCCTCGCGAATCGCATCCGAGATCGCCCGCATCTCCTCCGTTCCGGTATCCGACGCAATCACTGCCCGCGCCATCATCAGCGCCGCCACCAGCGCCAGCACCCCAACCCCCAGCGCAACCCACAAATAGATCTGGCCGTCGTTCCCCACGTAAGCAGTTGATTCCGTAACCTGCTCCTGAACGGCCAATGCCAAAAAACTAACAACAACGTGCATGCAATGGTTCTCCTTAGAAATTAGACCGCGAAATTTGTCTTTGTTTCACAAAGGCGGCAATTAGAGCATGCGCAATCCAACAGGGTCAATCGTCTCTCAGAACCTTGACGCTACCACTCTGATGCGTGTGGTAAGACGTTCCTTTAGCGCGGCCATGAGTCCATTTCACAGAATCGACAAACCAAAGTAATAGCACACAAGCCCACCGCCCCTCATGCAAATCCGGCTGCAGCCGATGCACACCTCAGCCCAAACTACGAGGTGCAGCAGTGTTCCACCGCAGCCAACTCACTCCCCGCGTACCCGCTTTCAGCGCTCCCGCTGCATCTCTCTCCCCGCGCGTTCTCCTCCACAGTATCGTTCTTCTAGCCTTCTTCTCTTCCCGGCTCGCGGGAGCACAAATCGACACCAACAGCATCGTGCCACATCGCTACCTCGTCCTCTACCACAACGCCACTATCCCCGCCGACGCCGAGTCACGCGTCGCCCTCGCCGGAGTCCGCCTCACCCGACGCAGCGAGCACTTTGGCATCGCCGCCGTCCAATCCGCCGCATCCGAAGACGACACCACCACCCTCCGCCGCCTCGCCGCCCAGCCCAACGTCGATTACGTTCTCCACGACCGCATCGTCTCAGCTCACAGCCTCCGCGTCCAGACCATCCCCACCACGACCATCCCAGCCACGACCATCCCAGCCACGACCAGCACCCAAACCTCCACCACCTCCACCGGCCGCCTTCCCACCCATGGACCCATTAATAAACAATCCCCGGTCATCCCGCCACCCCCGCCCTACGACGCCTTCTACACCACTCCGCAAAGCTGGGCAGTCCAACAGGTTGGAGGCTACGGCAACAACATCCCCGGAGGTCCCGCGCACGGCCCCTGGGACACCACGATGGGCAGCGGCGTCCGCATCGCCATCATCGACAGCGGCGTCGACCAAACCCACCCGGACATCGCCCCAAATCTCGCCCTCAACCTCTCAGAAGTCGACCAGACCGCCTACCCCAGCCCCTGCGACGACGGCACACCGCAGGACCAGTCCGGCCACGGCACCTGGACCGCCTCCCTCGCTGCCGCCGCCATCGGTCCAGGAACTGGGCAAGTCATCGGAGTAGCCCCCCGGGCCACCATTCTCAATATCAAAGCCCTCCAGCGCGTCCCGGCCTCGATCATCGGCGACACCAATACAGCCGACCAGTGCGAAGCCGGACAAGCAAGCGGTCTTCTCAGTTGGGTCATCCAGGCCATCGACGACGCCATCACCAATCGCGCCGACGTCATCTCCCTCTCCATTGGAGTCACCGCCGACCTCTCCACCGGAGACGGAGCCGGCCTCCTTGCCGCCTTCAACCAGATCACCTACGCCGCAGACAAGGCCAACATCGTCCTCGTCGCCTCTGCCGGAAACGACGGCCTCGATCTCTCCAATCCCCGCTACGTCGAACTCCCCGCCCAGTCCCGCAGCGTCCTCGCCGTCATCGCCTCCACCAACCCGGCGTGCGCCCAGAACACCACACCCGGAGCAACCTGTGCCCCCGGCCCCGTCACCCTACCCTATTACAGCAACTTCGGAGCCCCCCTCAACGCACTCGCCGCTCCTGGCGGCAGCTATCCCGTCGGCGACGACACCGGCGTCAGCGGCTGGATCCGCGGCGCCTGCAGCTCCGGAAAACCCAACACCCTCGATGGCCTGCCCACCGACGCCAACCACTCCTACGGCTGCTTCAACCTCGGCCACACCCAGTACGTCCAGGCCATGGGAACCAGCGCCTCAGCTCCCCTCGCCGCCGGAGTCGCCGCTCTCCTCCGCGCCGCCCATCCCACCTGGACCGCCGACCAAATCGTCTCGCGCAATGCGCAACTCAGCCACCCCAACCCCAGGCTTGCCCGTCCCGCAGATCACGGCAATCAGCAGTAACTCATTACTTTCAATGCAATAGAACGTTATTGTTAAGCAACACTTGAATAAGCCAGCGGGGTGGGATCAACTTACTAACGATCCCTCTGATTCTTAGCCCTAACCCTTCATCCGTTCCTTAACGCTGTGGGCCAGCTTCTCAATCTCATCTGCCTTCTTGATGACATCAACCGAAAGCGTATCCTTCGTCGACTTATCGACCTGCTCCTTTAGGTCGGTTGCCAACGCCAACAGCTTGTCCGTGTCCGCCACCAGCCGCTTCTGCCGGTCCGCATTTCTCAATTCCGCTTGTTTCTGCTCCCGGTGCGGAGCCATTGGATCTGGCTCATTCGGATCAAGCACCCCCGTCTTCGGCTGCTGAATCCCAGGAACCTGATTCGAGTGGGTTCCGGGCGGCGTTATCTGCCCGCTACTCACACTCCCCGGAACCCCTGCCAACAAAACCACCCCAACAACCACTACGCCAAGTGTCTTCATCGCGATCTCCCATTTCCGCTCCCACGCGGACCATCCGTCTCGCTCGCCTGCCACAATTGCATCTTACCAACCGCCTCAAGCATTCTGTTCTAAGAATCCTCCTTCGAAAGCGAGACGCCGTTATCATGCTCCTCGAACCCCTCGTCCCGCAAGACGAACGCATCTTTCAGGCCGTCGAAAGCGATTGGCACAAAGACATCATCGTCTTTCTCCAGACCAAGGCCCCCAAGATCTTCGTCGTCTTCCTCATGCTGTTTATCGTCCAGCGCATCGTCCTCTTCTTCGTCAAAAAGATGCGCACCAGCGCCGACAAGCAATCCCACAACTTCCATCGCGCAGCCCAGCTTCGCACCATGGCCTCCATCCTCCGCGCCACCTCTATTGGAGTCCTCGGCTTCATCGGCTTCCTCCAAATCCTCAACATCTTCGACATCCCCTACCAACCCATCCTCGCCTCAGCCGGAGTCTTAGGCATCGGCATAGGCCTCGGCGCGCAGTCCATCTTCAAGGACATGCTCAACGGCATCTTCATCCTCGTCGAAGACCAGTACAACGTAGGCGAAATCGTCGTCCTCGCCGGACTCAAAGGCACCGTCGAAGACCTCTCCCTCCGCCGAACCACTATCCGCGACGCCGACGGAACCCTCTACATCATCCCCAACAGCCAGATCGCTACCGTCTCCAACCTCTCTCGCGACTTTGCCGTCGCCACTCTCAACGTATCCGTCGATGCCAGCGCCAACCCCGACAAAGTAATCGCCATTCTCGGCAAAGTCGCCGACGACCTTCGCAACGACCCCGCCTACAAAGACATCGCCATCGCCGACCCCAAGAGCCTCGGCGTCGATAAGATCGAAGGCCGCTCCGTCACATACCTCGTTCAGCTCCGAGTCCGCACCATGCAGCGGGACCCCGTCCTCCGCGAACTCCGCCGCCGCATCATCCTCGCCTTTGAAAAAGACGCCATCCCCCTCGGCAACGACCCCGCCAACATGCTTCTCCTCCGAGCCCTCAACCAAACGCCCAACCCTACTGCTCCACCCACCCAACAACCCCTCACCGGCTGAAATCGAGCAGCGCAATCGACGCTCCCCGCCGACTAGTCCGATTCTGCTGTCTTCCATGTTGACTTCGATAAAACGGGCGGCCTAACCTTAGCGTTTTTCCGTAGTCGAATCGCTGTGCCCCAAAGAACCTGTCGAAGCCTCGGCGCATCGAAGGAGATAACGGTGAGGACAGTCGCAATGCATGCCGACCGCAATCGTAAGGCGTTACCGTTCTTCTTGCTTGCAACTCTTAGCTCACTGGCTGGATTGGCCGGCTGCAGTACCTCCACAGAGAAACTCTCGCCCGCCGCAACGTCAAGTTACCCCATCAAGCACATCGTCGTGATTATGCAGGAGAATCGAAGCTTCGATAACTTCTTTCACGGTTTTCCCGGTGCCGATTCGGCGCAGAGCGGCATGGACAAGGGCACGATCGTGCCACTATCGCCTGTCCCGCTTGCAGAAACGTACGATCTGGACCACACCCACCCTGGCTGGTGGAATGCCTGGGATAACGGCCTAATGGACGGATTTGCGCAGGCTCAGACAAATCCTCCATTGGCTGCTTATTCCTACGTGCCGTCGAGCCAGATCCAACCATACTGGACCATGGCAACTCAGTACACCCTCGCGGACCGTACCTTCCAATCGAATACTGGAACCAGTTTCATCGCTCATCAGTACATGGTCGCCGCGCAATCAGGAGACGCTGACGAAAATCCCTCTCCCACCAGCGCGCCTTGGGGATGCGACGCGCCTGCCGGCACTACTGTTCAGTTGATCGGACCGAACGGCACGGACCTTCCCGGTGTATTCCCTTGTTTCGATTACCAGACAATGGCCGATCTACTCGACGCCAAGGGAATAACGTGGCGCTACTACGCTCCAGCGAACGGGCCGCCAAGCAACACCACTTCTTCCGCGTATGAAGCGATCCGACACATCTTCTATGGGAATGAGTGGAAGAGCAATAACATTTCACCCCAGACTCAGGTTCTTACCGATATCGCCAACGGGGACATGGCACAGGTCACCTGGATCGTTCCGGATTGGCTCCACTCTGACCATCCGGGAAACAACAGCGATGAGGGGCCGGATTGGGTTGCCTCGATCGTCAACGCCGTCGGTGCGAGCCCTTTCTGGAATTCAACGGCAATTCTTATCATGTGGGACGACTGGGGTGGATGGTACGACCATGTCGTTCCTCAATCGATCGATAACATGGGACCGGGGTTCCGCGTCCCTCTTATTGTGGTTTCACCCTACGCCAAGCACGGATATGTTTCGCATCAGGTCTACGAGACGGCCAGCCTTCTCACCTTCATGGAGAGGAACTTCGGCCTCCCCAATCTCGGGGCCCGCGACGCCACGGCAAACGATCTCTTCGATTGCTTCGACTACTCCCAAAAGCCCACTCCTTTTATCGCGATCCAGGCCAAAGTCGCGGCGGATAGGCTTCTACACGAAAAACCGTCCGGCCTCCCCGATGACTACTGAGACTCGGTCCTGATCGGCAGTCTTTCTTCGACGAGGGCGTTTCAGGGATTAATCCCAGATGCGCGCAGCGGCCCCGGTGAGATACCGCACGTTCGGCGAGGTACGATTCGCCTCTTAAGCTCACAAGTCACCTACATTTATTCTCGGCAGATATGCATCCTTCCCGCCTGGCGACGAATTCAACGATCTGGACCTTCGGGTTTGTCCTGCAATGCGTCCTTGTGTATCTGGTCTTCCGCAGAGGCATTGCACGCAGATTTCCGATTTTTGCGTCGCTGCTCGTTTTTCGCCCGGTTCGCGCCGCATTGCTGTTCGGGTTGTCTGGGGATATCCGCAGCGATCTTGCAAGCGTGCTTTATGAGGTATTGTCGTTCACCGATGATGCGCTCCAGTTGATGGTTGCGGCCGAAGTGGCGCTGCACCTGATCCGCGGCATCGGCGGGTGGACTCGGTTCCGCGCTTTGCTCTGCCTTTTGCTATTGGGTGCGGCATCCGTTTTCACGTGGATCACGCTCGTGTTGGTGCCCAATCGCATATCCACTGACCGCTTGCAGCTCCTTGCATGGTTCGCGTTCCTTGCTCTCTTCGGCGCAGTCTTGAAGAGCTCCAGATCCCCCAACCTGACCAACATCTCGGCAGGCTTCGCAGTGTTTTCCTTAGTGCAACTCTCAGCGCTGGCCGGTCGATCGGTTGCTTCTCTTCATCGCAATGCAGGTCAGTATGCCGCTTGGTCCTACGTCCCGGCCATCGGCTATCTCGGAGTAGTGGTCTTCTGGCTCATTACGCTCCGAAAGGAATCGGAGCCAATTCTGGTTCCTTCAGAGCTCGCCGGTTGACGCCGATGCATGCCCGAGTCTCTGCTCCGCAAGGCTAGGTAGTAGCGAGGCCGGTTGCATTGATGATCTCCATGACTGAAGATTCGTCTACTGAAATAGGCTCTATCGTGAGCACTGTGATGTCGTCTTCCTGACCGAAGTCACGGGCAGCCTGGGCGACCGATTCGGCAGAGAAGGTGTTGGAAAGCAGGATACGCGTACGCTCGAATCCGTAGAGCTCGCCCTTTTTGCATCGAGCTTCGGGCACACCGTCGGTGTAGAGGGTCAGACGATCGCCCTTCCGGAGCATGAAATCGTGTTCGGCGAACACCACCTCGGCATCGATTCCCAAGGGGAGCGATTCCTGGAGAGCGAACTCCTTGCCATTGAGGAAGGGCGGCAGATGGCCTGCGTTTGCCACCGTGCAATGGCCGAAGCGGTCCAGCTTTAGCAGCAGAGCAGTCGTGAAGCCGCCCTGCATTCGACCGGCGAGGCGTCGGTTGAGCCCGGCAAGAATGTCCGTTGGCCTGCTCTCAAACTCGGCAAGCGTGCGAAATGTCCCGATGATAAGCGCGACGTTCATCGCGGCCTTGAGACCCTTTCCGCTGACATCGCCGAGAATGATCAGGGTGCCACCGCTATCGAGAGAGATGATCTGGAAGAAGTCTCCGCCAACCTCGCGTGCCGGATGGTAGGCACTTTGTATGGCGTAGCCCGGGACCTTGGGGATCACCTCAGGGATCATGACCCGCTGGACCTCACGCGCCGATTTCAACTCATTCTCGATCTCCGTCTGTTTCTCATGATCTCGCACGGCATAGCGTACGAGGGCGTGGGTCAGGACCAGGAGAAGCAGCGTGTCGAATATTTCTCTGGTGTTGACGCGTGAGCCTGCGAACTGGAACCCCGTCAGATCAAACCATGGTCCAATCTTCCAATGGGTAAAGCGAATGCCTTGAAAAGTTTCAATCCTCAACAGGGAGAAGACATAGTGGAAGAAACAAACGACGGCCACAAGTTTGACTTCGGGTTCGAGCTTGCGTTTGATCCCGTGGTATACGAGCACGACGACCCACATTCTGGTAATCACGCCAACCGCCGCCGTGAGCGCGTCTGCCCATTGCGCAACGAGTCCAGCATCGGCCCAAAAGAGTGCCAGCAAGCCATTCATGGTGGCTGCGCCGAGGTTGAAAGCGATTGCGAGCCAGGTCCAGCGGCGGAGACGAGAGTCATCCTGCAATTGGAAGAGGTAAAGCAAGATCAACATCAGCGTGCAATCTACGACCGAGTAGCCGATCTCTACGGCGCAGTGCAGGATGGGATAAGGCACGAAAGAGTAGATGGTCGGCAGCCGCGTGAGAAACGTAACCCCATGGGCCAGCGACCATAGACCGAACCAGAGAAAAAGCAAATTATGGCGATTGCGAGTCCACGTCAACAGCGCCACGACGCCCATGATCGCGAAGATGATGTTTATGATGCGGCGGTAGAAGCTTTTGCGAATCGCCGTGAAGTCCTGAGCCCCTACACGATCCCCAATGCTGGCTGGATTGCCCAGAAATGGTGGTGCTGTCAGACCGCCAGTGGTTTCAGGGCTGTAGGACACCAGTTTGGCCTCCCAGACACGGATGGCCAGAACGCCGTCCGCTACGCCCTCTTTTGGAACGGGCAAAGCGAACGACTGGCGCTGCTCGAGGTACCAGACCGCATGCGGCGGAGGGTTGCCCTGATGTCCGATCAGGACGCCGTTCCAGAAGAGCTCGTAGGCATCTTCGACAGGCGGCATCAGGATCGCAAGTTTAAACTTTGGAAGCGGTGAGGGGTGGATGTCTAAGTGTCGACGATACCAGGCGAATCCTGTGTACGATGGGTGACTTTGTGCGCCCCAGGTCTTGTCTGTCGTGATGCGCTCCCATTGCGAGTCGTCATAGGCGGAAGCGGCCCAGCGCATGTCGTCGCCAAGGTGGAACTGCCATTCGCCATCGATCGGCACCGCGCCGCGGCCAATATGCTCAATGGCCAGAATGGGCACGGTATCGGCCGCTTTCGGTTGGTTGCAGGGCACCGACAACGACGGGGCAGTTGCACAACAACAGCGCGAATAAGGCACCCACTCGACGCATAAGCGCAGTCTAGCGAGAGAAGTGACCCGAGGGCCACTAGCACGTTTAACAGTAGAGGAAGTTTTCTTTTATTTTGACAGGCGACCAGAACCTGGAAAGCATTTTGATTTTTGTCGAATTTCATCTTCGAAACAGCATCTCTATGAAAAGTGATAGTATCAGCCAACTTTGATCCCATATAGCATGGTTAGGCTCTTAACAGAAGCCGCACGTTAGCCCCGCCGGCTCTGACGATGCAGCGATCATGTTCGGGAGGACAGAACCGTGTGGTGGATTAGCTATCGAGGGGAATCGAGGCACGGCGTCGACAACATCGGCGTCTTCGAGGACGACGGCTCCCCGCGCAAGATTCATCCGCTGCTCCTCGATCCATCGCCGGCCGCGCACCCGCTGCACATCGCGCGCGGCTTTGCATTGGTGGGCGACGACCTCTACATCGCGAGCGCGTGGCGCAGGGATAGCCACATTGCGCGCTACCACCGGCACGGCGACACCTTCCGCTTCAAGGAGGTGCTAGTGAAGACCGAGCAGGTGGCGGCGATGGTACACCCCTTCGACGTGGAGCTGGGGGACGATGGTCGCGTCTACGTCTCATGCCAGGACACCAACACCGTGGTGTCGCTTGTGCCGAAGACCCGCAAACCCGCACCGGTGGCCGCGCACCTCCGCAAGCACTATCCCAACGGGAAGTTTCTCCCCGGCACGCTCGTCGCGTCCAGCCAGGGGAGCCTTCCCGAGTACGGTGACCTCACGCCGCTCGATGTGCCCGCGCCTCTCGGCCTCAGGGTGGTGCTCGACAAGCGCGGCAAGCCACGGCACTCGGTGCGCGGCATCGTCGTGCACCGGAAGCATCTGTACGTGGCGGACGAAGCCGGCGATTCAGTGAAGGTCTTCAATGTGCGGTCCGGGGAGTTGATGGCCCGCATCACGGGGCGTGCGCTGAAGGCGCCCGTGCACCTGATCCTGCATGGCGAGACGCTCTACATCGGCGCCTCGGGCACCGGCAGCATCCTCGCGCTGGACCTGTCCACGCCGCCGAGCGGCGAGCTCAAGGCGCGCGTGGTGATCGACGGAAAGCTCGACAGCCCCCTCCGGCTTCGCCATCGGCCCCGACGGCGATCTTTACGTGGCCGAGCGGAAGAAGCAGCGGGTGCGGCGCTTTTCCTCCAAGGGGAAGAAAAAGGGGACGTTCATTGATGACCTTCCGGACATGCCGGAGTTCCTCGTCTATGTTCCCTGAGTCGCGTAGGGTTCAACTGCGTTCGCCTTCTCACAAAGCCTGATTCATCGCCGCAATCAAATCATCGACGGTAGACACCGGAGGCAAACAACCCTTCCCATTGCAAACCACCGCAAAACTCCCCGGCTCCTTCAACCCCGGCAAATGAGGCAGCGTCTCCGCCAACGCCTGCGGCAGCGCTCCCAACTGATCCCGCCGCAGTCGAATCACACTCTTATTCACCGCATAACGAGCCAGCGCCACAGCCTCCAGCCTTCGAGCCGCAGCATCATCGCCAATCACACAAACCTGCACCGCCCGCTGCACCATCCGCTGCAACGCCAACCCATAACTCGCAGCAAACAACCCAAAGTGCTCCACCACCCCAGCAAACGTCTCAAGCGTCTCCGCCGCCTTCACCGCATAGTCCTCACGCCCATTCAAAGCCTCCAGCCGCAACAGCAAAGCAGCAGCCACAGGGTTCCCCGCCGGAGTAGGCGAGTCCTGCAAAGGCTTCCGTCGCGTCACCAGAGCCCCCAGCCGCACCTCACCCTCCGCCGCAGCCTCGGTATCAAAAAACGCGCAGCCCACCGGATCATAAAACCGCTTCACCGCAGCGTCCGTCAAAGCCTCCGCCGCGTCGTAGTACTTCATCTCGCCCGTAAGCTCCCACGCATCCAGCGCCGCATGCCCAAGAAACACATAATCATCCAGCACCCCAGCCACGCGAGCCCCGCCGCCACCCGCCTCGCCATAAGCCACCACATGCGTCAACCCAGTCTTCGGATCCCAGGCCTCCGCCAGCACCCGGTCCAGCGACTTCAGCGCAAAGGCTCGTACCTCCGGTAGATCCAGCACCCTCCCGGCCTCGATATAAGCCGAGATCATCATCCCGTTCCACCCCACATACACCGTCTTGTCCACATAAGGAGTAGGCCGCTTCAACCGAGCCGCATATAGCTTCTCCTTCGCCGAAGCCAGCCGCGCCTTCGCCTCGTCGAGCGTAATCTTGTTCGCCTTCGCCACACCCTCCAGCGTCCCCCGAACATGCAGAACATTCTTCGCCGGGTTGTGATGCATATCCCCAATCTCGCCGATATCGTAATAAGCGCTCGCCACCGCCATCTCCTCAGCCGTCAGCGCTTCCGCAGCCTCATCGAGAGTCCACGTGAAGTAGTCGCCATCATCGTCCAGCGAAAAATCCGCATCCTGTGACGCATAAAACCCGCCCCGCTCGCGATCGCTCAGCCACTCATCGATCCACCGGATCATCTCCTTCGCGACCCGCGCCGCCTCCGGCTCTACCAGCGTCTGGAAGCGCATGCACATAGTTCTTCAGCAGCTCGCTGTTGTCGTACGCCATCTTCTCGAAGTGCGGCACCACCCATCGGTCATCCACCGAGTACCGATGAAACCCGCCCGCCAGATGGTCATAGATCCCGCCCCGCGACATCTTCTGCAGCGTAACCATCGCCGCATTCTTCGCCGCTTCACCCACACCCTCCGCTCCACCAACAGAAACCCGCGAAGCCGCATCCAGCAACAGATCAATCGCCCCCGAGTGCGGAAACTTCGGCTGCGATCCAAACCCTCCCGACCGCGCATCGAACTGCTTCAGCGCCGAATCCACCAGCTTCGCCACCAGCTCCGGCCCCGGATTCCCCGCCCGCCCCATGAACGACTCGTTATGCTCAATCGCCGCCATCACACTGCCGGCCGATTCATTCACCTCATCCCGCCGCTTCTGAAACGCCTCCGCCATCGTCAGCAGTACCCGCGGAAACCCCGGCCGCCCATGCTGATCCACCGGCGGAAAATAAGTTCCCCCAAAATAAGGCTTACCCTCCGGAGTCAGAAACGCCGTCAGCGGCCACCCACCCTGCCCACTGATCGCCGACACCGCAGCCTGATACCGCGTATCCACATCCGGCCGCTCATCCCGGTCCACCTTCACCGCAACAAACTGATCATTGATAATCCGCGCCGTCTCCGCGCTCTCATACGACTCCCGATCCATCACATGACACCAGTGACACCACACCGCACCGATATCCAGCAGAATCGGCTTGTCCTCATCCTTGGCCTTCGCGAACGCCGCCTCGCCCCACTCCATCCACTGCACCGGCTGATGCATCGCCGACCGCAGATACGCAGAAGATGCCTTGGCCAGGGAGTTCATCTTCTCCCCAACCTGTTCCTTATTCTGTTCCGAACTCATAGAGAATCAGTGTAGTCCACACTCGCCGCATTGCATCTACCCCAATCCGGCCACGCATGACCATCGTCATCCTCGTTCCCGGTTGCCCAAAGCAAAAGGGTCCGAGCCGAAGCCCGAACCCTCTCACACCACCTGCCCTTACTCCTGCGGAGGCGTCGTCGGAGTCGACGAAATTGGCTTCGGCGGCTCCGGTGGCTTTGGAGCGGTCAGCCCCGGGATGATCGGAGCCTTGCCAAGATCCCCTGCCGCCGCCCCTTCAATGCTGATCGCGTAGGTATCCAGAGTGGTCGCCAGAAGTTGCCGCAACAACGAACGGTCCTTCGCATACGCAGCCGTAGCCGAGATCAGCGTATTCTCCGAAATCGCCAGGTTCCTCCCCTGTTGGAGCACGTTTGCCGTCGTCGACGCGCCCAGCCTGTACTTTTTCTGCTCGGCATCCAGGCTCTGCGCAGCATAGTCCCGCGACGCCTGTGCTGCCAGCACCTGCGCTCTGTCATTGGTTAGCGCATACTGCTGGTTGGTTACTTGAATGCGAATCTGATCGTACAGCTGTTGAATTCGCATCTCCGTCTGCCGGTACTCCATCTGCGACCGCGCCTGGTCCGCCTGCGACGTTCTGTTCCGCAGCGTGACGTTGATATTCACACCAACGCCTTTATCCGGAGCGCTGCTATTAAACAGGTGGTCGAACGCCGTACCGTAATCCACCGTCGGAAAAGTTCCGGGAGGATAAGGAGCGCCGGTCGCGAAATTGGAAGCGGCCGGATTCTGGTGGCCGCCAAGCGCATTGGCTCCATAGAACGCATACGCATCGACGGTCGGCAACAATCCGTTCTTGAAAGCCTTGATCGTGATCTCGTTATTCTTCAGAGACAGAACTGCCTGCTCAATCTGAGGATTATTCACATACGCTTCCTTCACCAGATCTTCGGTGGGCATGTCCTCTTCCGCCAACCGCTCCAGGCTTACTCGATCGGTCGGAATCACCGGCGCATTCGCAAGTTGGGGATCGTTCAGGTTTCGCGCGATCGCCTGCTTCATGATCAGTTGCTGATACTCCAGGTTCGTCTTCGAAGCAACCAACGCCTGATTATCGCTCGCCACAGCACTGTCCGAGTTCACCACATCCAACGGAGCCAGCGTTCCAATCTCCAACTGCCTCCGGTTATCCTTCGTCAACTGCGTCGACTGCGCCAGCGCGCGTTCCTTCGCCTGTTCGTCCTCGTAAGCGCTCACCAGCGCCCAGTAGATGTCCTCGACCTGGTTTATCGTATAGATCAGCTGCTGACGGAACGACGAGTCCGTGATCCGTCGGTCGTTCTTCGCTTGCCTGACAAACCGCGCATTGATTCCCGGCCCAAACCCCTGCAGCAGATGCTGGGTCGCCGTTGCCCGGAAGCCGGTCGTGTAAGACGGACTGTAAGTACTGAACGGGTTGTTCGTCGTCACGCGCGTATTGTTGAAGCCCACCGTAAGAGCTGTGCCCGTGATAAAACCTTCGCTGTAATTGAAGTTGTAAGTCGCAGTATCGGTGGTCAACACCTGCAGGCCGCCGCTGAACAGAGGGTTAATCTGCGGAGCGTTCTGCGCCTCATACGACAGTTGTCCCGTCACCACTGGGTCCAATGCTTCAGGCGTAGGTCCACCGCCGTTCGTGCTCGTCACCAGTCCGCCGACACCCGCGCCGCCTCCGCCCGTTCCAGCCGAGGTCGCACCCGGACCACCGCCGCCTAAGATCGTCTGCGTCGATCCGCCCAGCGTATTCGTCACCAGGCCGGTCGAAACGCCTCGCAGGAACGACCCCGCCTTCGCGCGAAGAATATCCGTATCCGCAATGTCCAGATTGATCCGTGCAATCGCTATGTCGTAATTGTTCTCTAGAGCGAGCATCACCGCATCCGACAGGCTCAGATAAATCTTCCCATCACGTAACAGCTGCTCCAACTTCGGCGTATTCCCAAGGCTCGGCGCCGGATAGTTCGTCGGCGTGTATGGAGCGATCGGATTCCAAAGGTGGCTCTTAGGCTTCGTGTAATCAATCCCCGTGCCGCGCAGATACAACGGCTCGGTCGGCTTCGGAGCAGGAGCCTGCGGTAATCCCGGCGTCCCCGTCGTATCATTCGCCACAGGTTGTGGCGTCGCCGGCTGCGTCGGACTCGTCTGCGTCTGCGCCGTCGCCGAGGGAATAGGGGGAGGCGGGGCCGGTTGTTGCTGCGCCAATCCGCTCTGCTGACACACACTCATCAACATCAGGGCAACGCTCGCTGCCGCCTGCAAATCTTTTAATCTCACGATGCGTTCTCCAACTCTTCTCTACGGTTTGCCGGAACTAGCGCCCGACCTCGATCGGAACGCCCTCCCGGACACCTGAATTTCCGGACACCTGAATTCATAGCTCTGCCCAAACCACGCGCAACCGCGCACGGCCCGGGCCCGAAATCATTGTGCATTGCTTGATATGACGCAAAGCACCTTTCCGACGACTCTTAAAGAATGCCTGCAGCCTACACACTCCTGTCGTGCAGAAATGCTTTGGTTGACTACATATACGCACCCCTCCGCCGGTTCGTTCCCTTGCCGTTCAGCAAAAATTATCGATTGGGTGCGACGCTGTAAGTATAGCAACGTGCTTCTGTTGCTTCGTCTGCCGTGAAGCTCGCTGGCACCTATCTAGATTCCACCCGGGCAGAAGCCTTTGCCTGTTCGTGGATCGGTGTCATCGGTGCTCATCGGTGTTAAGCATTCTCCTCGTGATACCGTCCAAATCAGCCCCATGCTCCACTGGAAGCTCACTCTCGCTTACGACGGAACTCCCTACAACGGCTGGCAAATCCAACCCAATCTCCCCACCGTCCAGGGCACACTCGCCCGCGCCATTCACCACATCACCGGCGAAACCACCCTGCCCCAGGGCTCCGGCCGCACCGACACCGGCGTCCACGCTCTAGCTCAAGTAGCCACCGTCACCCTCACCAATCCAATCCCCGGCCCCAACCTCCACCGAGCCCTCAATCGCATCCTCCCCCCAAGCATCCGAGTCCTCTCCGTCGACGAAGTCCCCCCAGACTTCCACGCCCGCCACAGCGCCCGCCGCAAGACCTACGAGTACCGCATCCTCCCCGGCAACCATATCTGCTCCCCGATGCTCGCCCCTTACGTCTGGGCCTTCCAGCGCCCCCTCGACCTCGCCACCCTGCAACAGGCCGCAACCTACGTCATCGGCACCCACGACTTCACCTCCTTCGCCGCCACCGACCCCGACGTCACCAATCGTGACGGTGTTCTCGTCATGCCGAACCGACCCTTTGTCTCTACAGGAGCCCAAATCTTCAGAGGCAGAGAACCCTGGAAGCATCACTTTTTTGAAGGGGCGGGACTTCAGTCCCGCGGTAAAACTCACTACTGCGACGCGGCTTCAGCCGCTGAGGGAATGTTTCACCCAGCCAGAACCACCACGCATACCCACAACCAACACCCGAACCATCTACCACTCCGCTTGGCATCAGCAACAAGACCTCTACATCTACCGAGTCACCGGCTCAGGCTTCCTCCATCGCATGGTTCGCAACCTCGTAGGCACCTTCGTCCAGACCGCCACAGGCCACATTCCCATAGACGCCATCCCCAAGGCCCTCGCTGCCCGCAACCGCAGTGCCGCCGGCTTCACCGCCCCCGCGCGCGGCCTCTTCCTGGTCGAGGTCGAGTACTGATGCCCGCCACAGCCACTGCCCAACGCCGCATCACTCGCCTAGCCACCCTCACCGCCGTCCACCGAGCCTTCCACTGGCTCCATCTCCACCAACCCCAACTCCGCCAATGGCAGCTCGAAGTCGTACGAATCCCCGCCCCGCCCTTCGGGGAATCCGCCCGCGCAAACTGGTTCCTCGAGCGCTTCCACCAACTGGGCCTGACCAACATCCACCAGGACGACGAAGGCAACGCATTAGCCGAACTAGCCTCCGATCCAGTTCGGCCTCCCCGAAGAAGGCGTCATCCCGACCGAAGCCGAAGGCAGAGTGCGAGGGACCCCCGCATTTTGCTTTTAATCCGCCCCAATCCGGCCCATCCCCTATCGTCATGCTCTCCGCCCACCTCGACACCGTCTTCCCCGCCAACACCCCCATCGACCCCATCGAACAAAAAGATTCGCCCATCATCCACGCCCCTGGCATCTGCGACAACGCCGCCGGTCTCACTGGCCTCCTCGCCATCGCCGCTGCCCTTCGCTACGCCAACATCACCCCGCCCATCCCCATCCTCTTCGCTGCCAACGTAGGCGAAGAAGGCGAAGGCGACCTCCGCGGCATGCGTCACCTCTTCGAGCGCGGCCCTTACCGCAACCGCATCGCCGCAGCCATCGCCCTCGAAGGCAGCGGCCACTCCGCTGTCGTCACACGAGCCCTCGGCAGCCTCCGTTTTCGCGTCACCATCACCGGCCCCGGGGGCCACTCATGGATCGACGCCGGCACCCCCAACCCCATCCTCCTGCTCAGCCAGGCTCTCACCCAGATCGCCGCCCTCAAAACTCCCGGATGACCCGCCCACCACGATCAACGTAGGCCAAATCTCCGGCGGCACCGCCATCAACTCCATCCCCGAGTCCGCCACCGCACTCCTCGACATCCGCTCCACCGAGCCCACTCAGCTAATCGCCACATCAACCCACGTCCACCAAATCCTCGAGGAAGTCATCACGACACAAAAAACCACAAGTTCACCAGCAAAACTCCACATCGAAACCATTGGAAACCGTCCCGCCGCCGCCCTGCCAGACGACTCCCCCCTCCTCCACACTGTCCGCGCCGTCGACCGCCACCTCACTCTCCGCACAGAACCCCGTCTCGGGTCCACCGACGCCAACATCCCTCTCTCCCGAAACATCCCCGCCATCGCCATCGGTGCCGGAGGCACCGGCGGAGGCATCCACACCCTCCAGGAGTGGTACGACCCTACCCACCGCGAAACCGCCCTCCGCCGCATCCTCCTGACCCTCCTGGACACCCTTCAACTCACCGCCGAGTCCTAAACGTGACCGCCACACTTGATACCTGCTTTGCTACAACGAGTAAAAGTCCGTGCCTCACACCGAGTAGAAACGTTACGCGAGAAGAAGCGTGTACACGAGTAGAAGCGTCATCCCGACCGGAGCCGAAGGCGGAGCGGAGGGACCCCCGCATTGCGCCCGAAGCGACCGAGAATTCGTTCACCCCGGATCTGCTTTTACCCATGAATGAAACAAAAGCCCATCTCACTTGACAAGTGACCCCGCACAAAACAGCCCCATGCTGCGACGGACAGAAATCAACTCTCGCCTCAATTTACCCTCATAAAATCAATACTTTGCACAACCGCCCTCATAAAAACCAGGACTTTACACATCAAGTCCACACCTAACTCTCCTTTTTCGAATACTTTGCACAAAAATTATGGGGGTGGGGATACCCTCTGTTACACTCCGCACGTGAAACCCCTCAAGTTAGCCGCTACCCTCCTCATCGCCGTCAGCGCCTCAGCGCAGCAGCCCGCCGAGACCATCCTCATCCACGGCAATATCCTCACAGGCGCCCACCTCCGCGCCAACGACCCCTCCGTTTACCCCCGCCAAAGTCACCGCCATCGCCATCGCCGACGGAAAAGTCCTCGCCGCTGGCACCGACGCCGCCATCCTCAAACTCAAAGGCCCCAAAACCCAGGTCATCGACCTGCACGGCGCCTTCGCCATGCCCGGCTTCAACGACGCTCACACCCACATCGGTGAAGCCGGACGCATGAAGCTCTCAGTCAACCTCGTCGGCGCCCGCTCCCTCGCCGAGATGCAGCAGCGCATCCGCACCTACGTCGCCACCGCCAAACCCGGCACATGGATACAAGGCGGCGGATGGGACCACACCCTCTGGGCCGACGACAAACTCCCCTCCCGCACCGACCTCGACGCCGTCACAGGAGACCACCCCGCCCTCCTCCGCCGCGTAGACGGGCACATGGCCGTAGCCAACTCCGCCGCCCTCGCGGCCGCCAACATCACCTCCGCCACCCCCGACCCCTCCGGCGCCAAAATCGACCGCGACCCCTCCGGCAACCCCACCGGAATCCTGCGCGAAGCCGCCGCCTACGCCCTCGTCAACGCAAAAATTCCGCCACCAACCCTCGAAGAACGCCGCCAGGCCCTCACAGTCGCGATCGCGGACATCGTCGCGAATGGAGTCACCACCGTGCAGGACAACTCCGACTGGGAAGACTTCCTCGCCCTCGAAGAGCTTGAGCACACCAACAAACTCCCGATTCGCATAGGCGAGTGGCAGGACTTCAACCAGCCCGTCGAGGTCCTTAAAGAGCGCCGCGCCAGCCACCCAGGCGACGACCTCCGCCTCCATCTCACCCAGCTCAAGGGCTTCATGGACGGCTCCCTCGGCTCTCGCACCGCCGCCATGGAAGAGCCCTACTCCGACGATCCCGGCAACTCCGGCCTACCCGCGCTACAACAGGACAAGCTCAACCAGATGGCCGCCGAACGTGCAATGGCAGGCTTTCAGCTAGGCTTCCACGCCATCGGCGACCGCGCCAATGCGATGGCCCTCAACGCCTTCGGAGTAGCCGAGCAGGTAGCCAACCTCCCGCCCACACCGCCTCTCCCGGATCCGATCCCCACATCGTCACCGTCCCCGAATCTTCAACACCCCCACCCCCCGCCGCCCTCCGCTTCCGCGTAGAACACGCCCAGGTCTTGCTTCCCAACGACTTCGACCGCTTCGAAAAAGAAGGCGTAATCGCCTCAATGCAGCCCTCTCATCTCCTCACCGACATGAAGTGGGCCACCGATCGCCTCGGCCCCGAGCGCATCAAATACGCCTACGCATGGAAGAGCTTCCTCGATCACCACGTAGTCCTCGCCTTCGGCACCGACTACCCCGTCGAGTTCATCAATCCCTTCCGCGGCCTCTACTCCGCCGTCACCCGCCAGAACGAAGCCGGCACCCAGACCTTCCAGCCTCAAGAGAAAATCTCCCTCAACGAAGCGATCTACGCCTACACCCAGGCCTCAGCCTTCGGCGAATTCCGCGAAAAAGTGAAGGGCCGCCTCGAACCCGGCTATCTCGCGGATCTCATCGTCCTCGACCGCGACATCACCACGGCCGCCCCGCAACAACTCCTCCACGCCAAAGTCCTCCGCACCATCGTCAACGGCGAAACCGTCTTCACCGCAGGAGCCCAAAAGTAGTTGCTCAAGCGACCAAGTCCCTCAACTCTCGCCCACCTGCTGCTCCTCGCAGTCGTCTTCGTCTGGGGCAGCACGTTCGTTCTCGTGAAGGACGCTCTCCAGGACGCCTCACCGCTCCTCTTCAATCTTCTGCGCATGTCCTTGGCCTTCGTCGCGCTCGCCGTTATCAACTACCGCCAACTTCGCCACATCAGCCGCAGAGCCCTGTTCTCCGGATTCATCGTCGGCCTCTTCCTCGCAGCCGGATATCAGTTCCAAACCGCAGGACTCGCTCACACGACGCCTGCAAAATCCGCCTTCATCACCGGACTGGTGGTCGTCTTCGTTCCAATCTTCACCTCTGATCCCCGCGCCTCCGCTCTGCCAACACTCCGCCTCCACGTTGGACCACCGCATTCGGTGCCATCCTCGCCTTCACCGGCCTCCTTCTCCTCACTACCCCCAACGAAACCTCCTTCCGCAATCTCTTCGTGAGCATCAGTCTCGGTGACCTCCTAACCCTCGTCTGCGCCATCGCGTTTGCCGGTCATCTCCTCGCGCTTGCCCACACCTCGAACCAGGTCCCAGTAGCACAACTAGCTACCCTCCAGATAGGAGTCGCAGCCTTTCTCATGGCCATCACACTACCGCTAGGCGGCAAGCCTCACCTATCGCCGACACCCAGACTCTTTCTGGCCCTCGCGATCACCAGCCTCCTCGCCACCGCCGCCGCCTTCACCATCCAGAGCTGGGCCCAGCAACACCTCCCCGCCACCCACACGGCCGTCCTCCTAACCCTCGAGCCAGTCTTCGCATGCCTAACCTCGTTCCTCGTCCTCCACGAGCAATTGGGCCATCGATCCCTTCTCGGTGCGGCCCTCATCCTCACTGGAATCGCCACAATCGAACTGCTTTCTGCTCCCGCCCCATTGCCCATCCACCCCGATTGAACGCTGCCAAGACTTTTGCCTCTATTTGGCGTCTAAACGAGATGTAAAAGCCCGCTAGCCCGGAAGAAGCGCCCTCGGCGAACAACGACTATACTTAATCTTCAGGCCGAGAACCCAGTCCGGCGAACAGCAACACCATCTAATAGAGGCTAAGACCGAATCATGGACACACCGATCAACACCCGTCAGTCGCTGCTCTCTCGCATTCGCGGACACCGCCTAACTACGACGTTTGTTCTCCTCGCGACCCTCTCGGCAGGCATCCTTGCCGGATCGGTTCTCACGCGCAACGTCAGCGGCAAAGAGCAGATCGGCGTCGACTCCTCCGATGCCAGACCCCTTGTCATTCCCTCGCCCGTGGTCCTCTCAAACGGCTTCTCTCAGATCGTCAAACAGGTCGGTCCCGCCGTCGTCAACATCAACACCGAGGAGCTACCCAAGCCGGTCAGTAACAAGCGCAAGCGGGGCGGCCAGCGTCTGCAGCCAAATAATCCGGACAGTGACGAAGACACCCAACAGACTCCCGGCGACATGCAGGATTTCTTCAACCGCTTCTTCGGCGGCCAGGGTGGTGATGACGGAGACGGTGCAGGAGGAGAACGCCGAGCGCTTGGTTCCGGCTTCATCGTCGATCCACGCGGCTACATCATCACCAACAATCATGTCGTCGATAAAGCAGACAAGATCTTCGTCAAACTCTCGAGCGACCCCGACGATGAAGTAGATCCGGGCCGTCCCGCCACAGTAGTCGGAGTCGACAAAGATACCGACATCGCCGTCATCAAAATCGATACCAAGGAGCCTCTGCCCACCATCAAACTCGGCAACTCCGACGGCGCTCAGGTTGGAGACTGGGTGCTCGCCATCGGCAGCCCGTTCTCCCTATCCAAGACCGTCACGGCTGGCATCATCTCGGCCAAGAACCGCAGCATCGAAGAGGCCAGCGCCAGCGGCGTCTCTCAGACGCAGTTTCAGCGCTTCATCCAGACCGACGCCGCGATAAATCCCGGCAACTCCGGCGGTCCTCTGGTCGACATGGCTGGCCAGGTCGTTGGCATGAATACTGCGATCTATACCCAGTCGATGGGATCGCAGGGTGTCGGCTTCGCAATGCCGTCGAACATCATCGCCAACATCTACAACATGCTCATCGGACCGGAACATAAAGTCGTCCGCGGCTCCATAGGAATTCAGTTCCAAACCGCACAATCCTCAGCAGTCGGTCGTGTCTACGGGTTCAGCAGCGGCGTGATTGTGGGCGTCGTTACTCCGAACGGCGGAGCCGCCAAGGCCGGGATTCAGGCGGGCGACGTGATTGTCTCGGTCGACGGCCGCAACATCAAGGATGGCGACGATTTGGTCAACGATATCTCAGCGCGTCACGTCGGCTCGACCGTCAAGATCGGATACCTGCGGGACGGCAAGCAGAACTCCGCTAACGTCGTCATTGGCGACCGCGCCAAGACTTACGCCGACATCACCGGCCAACAGGACGAACCCTCCAGCCCCCAGCAGGAAGATGCGGGTGAGGGCAAGCTGGGCATCACCGTCTCGGCCATTCCGCCCGCGATCGCTGCCAAATCCGGCATTAAGAGTGGAGTCATCATTACCAGCGTTCGCCCGGGCTCCTTCGGCGACGAGATCGGCCTTGGTAAGACCCAGATCATCACGGCAATCAATCGCAAGCCGGTGACCGACGAAGCGAGTTACCGCGCCATTGTCTCGACCTGAAATCCAAAGACGACGTCGTCTTCGTCATTCAGGACCCTAGACAGAAGAGCCTGAACTCCTACGTTGGCGGCACGCTTCCGTAGCCCTAAACTCAGCACGGCAAAGAGAAGCAGGTGCCTTCGCTTCTCTTTGCCAGCTCACCAGGGAGGCACCAAGCTCGCCACCCCGAAAGATGTATGCAAATAGTCAACCTTTTGGTTGTCTTAACGATTACTCTAGAGATACTCTAACCACGTTAGGCTGGAATAGTTCGGAGAGTCTCGCTCAATACTCGGTTCAAGGTGCAGTAGACCATGCAGTTTCACAAGGTTCTCCCAATTTCGGCCCTGTTGTTATCCGTAGCTTTCCCATGCTCGGCATCGAGCCGTTCCCATCGCGGTCCGACCTCCCCTAAACTTCCCAAACACACAAAGCCCCCGCAAAGACGCCTGGCCAGCGCAGCATTGACGACAATCGTGCCAGCCAAATCCAGGCCTCATTGATCAAATCCGGCTATCTCTCGGGAGAGGCATCGGGTCATTGGGACGCGCAAACGCAGGCCGCCATGCAGAAGTTTCAGGAAGATAACGGCTGGCAGACAAAGCTGATCCCGGACTCCCGGGCCATCATTAAAGCTGGGCCTGGGACCAGCCCACGACACCAATGCTTCGACCGCGTCCGCTCCAGCCCCAGGTTACTTACCCAAATAGTTGATTCCGCGATAGGCGCTAAAACCAAAATAAAAGAAGCAGACGACTCTCGCCTTTCTCTTTCCGACCGCGCCTCCCGTCACAGCCGACCGCCCCCCACAGAAAATATGTAATCTTTTACGTCCTCGCGGGACCTCGGCAAAATGCCCCATCTGCCGAAGGCCCCAGCTTCCAGCCACAACCTCAGCCAGTAAAACAGGTCCAGCCGGACAACCCGGGACCCAACTGGCTGTTTCTGTTCCAGGATCGCTGTCATCCTCGCCGCCATGGCATCTATGTCGTCGACTGTCTCCAGTTTCGTTTCGACTCCTTCGCAGGCGAGCAACCTTTCACGGGCCGATTCATAAAGTCCACCCTCCACAACACCACTCTCCACCTTCAGTTCGGTCATCTGCTCCAAAGCAAACGCTGCCGATGCATCCAGCCGGTTCGACGAGCCGAGATACAGGATTCTCGACCCCGCCACACGCAGGGGCAAGACCTCAAATTGCTCCACGAACATCTTCGGCATCACCGTTGCCATTACCTCCGGTGAAAATCCCTCCGTCGTCAACACTGGACATCCCCACTGC
>CAVZGJ010000004.1:0-58803 GCA_963774735.1 uncultured Acidobacteriaceae bacterium
ATAAACCACAGGCGTAGTAAACAAAGTCAAAGCCTGCGAAACAATCAACCCGCCCACGATCGTGATCCCCAGCGGCCGCCGCATCTCACTCCCCGCCCCGCGCCCGAGCGCCAGCGGCAACCCACCCAGCAAAGCCGCCATCGTCGTCATCATGATCGGCCGGAACCGCAGCAGGCAAGCCTCATAGATCGCCTCCCGCGGCGTCTTCCCATGCTGTCTCTCCGCCATCAGCGCAAAGTCGATCATCATGATCGCGTTCTTCTTCACAATCCCGATCAGCAGGATGATCCCGATCATCGCGATCACGCTCAGATCCACCTTGAACAGCAGCAGAGCCATAATCGCCCCCACTCCCGCCGAGGGCAGCGTCGACAGAATCGTAATCGGATGAATAAAGCTCTCGTACAGCATCCCCAGCACGATATACACCGCCACCAGCGCCAGCAGGATCAGCCACGGTTCGCTCTTCATCGAGTCCTTGAACGCCTGCGCCGTCCCCGCAAACCCTCCATGAATCTCCGTCGGCATCCCGATATCCGTTCGCGCCTTCTGTATCGCCATCGTCGCATCGCTCAGCGAAGCCCCCGGAGCCAGGTTGAACGACAGCGTCGTCGCCGGAGACTGCGACTGATGATTCACCGCCAATGGAATCCTCAGCGTCTCAAAGTGCGTCACCGCCGACAGCGGCACCATCGCTCCCGTCGTGCTCTTCACATAAATATTCTTCAGCGCATCCGGATCTTCCTGGTACTCCGGCGCAACTTCCAGCACCACGTGATACTGGTTCAGCGGCATATACGTCGTCGAAACCTGCGTCTGCGCAAACGCATCCGACAGCGTGTTATCGATCGCCAGCGGTGAAACCCCCAGCCGGCTCGCCGTGGCCCGGTCGATCACCAACTGTCCGCGCAACCCCTGCTGCTGCTGGTCCGTCGCAACGTCCTTAATCTGCGGCAGCTTGTCCATGGCATCCTTCAGCCTCGGACCCCACTCATTCAGCTCCTTCAGATTGTCTGCCGTCAGCGTGTACTGATACTCCGTCGCCGTATTCCTCCCACCGATACGAAGATCCTGAAACGCCTGCAGGTACAGAATCGCTCCCGGAATGTTGCTCACCTGTGGTCGCAACCGGTCCACGATTACCTGCGCCGTATCGCCTTTCTTCAGGCGCTCTGCATCCGGCTTCAGCGACATGAACATGAAGCCGGCATTCGAATTACCACGCCCACCCGCGAATGCCGTCACATCCTGCACCCCGGGATCCTTGCCCACAATCTGCCGCCAGCGCCAGCACCTTCTTCTTCATCTCAGGAAACGAAACGTCCTGCTGCCCCTGCACCTGCCCGCCAATACGTCCCGCGTCCTGCTCCGGGAAAAATCCCTTCGGCACCAGGATGTAGAGATAAACATTCAGCACAAACGTCCCCACGGTAATCGCCAGCACCAGCTTCTGATGCTCCAGCACCCACCGCAATCCGCGCTCATACTCCGCCGCCAGCCGCTTCAGCGCCCGTTCGCCCGTGAGATAAAACCACCCATGCTTCCGCGCATTATGAGGCTCCAGAAACTTCGCGCTCAACATCGGCGTCGTCGTCAGCGAAACCACCAGCGAAACCATAATCGCCACCGACAATGTCACCGCAAACTCGCGGAACAGTCTCCCAATAATTCCACCCATCAGCAGAATCGGAAGAAATACTGCAATCAGCGAGGTGCTCATCGACAGCACCGTAAATCCAATCTCCTTCGACCCCACCATCGCCGCCCGGAACGGCGTCATCCCCGCTTCGAGATGTCTGCTGATGTTCTCAATCACCACAATCGCGTCATCCACCACAAACCCCGTCGAGATCGTCAGCGCCATCAGCGAAAGGTTGTCCAGCGTGTACCCCAGCAAATACATCACCGAGAACGTTCCCAACAGGCTCAGCGGAACCGCCACCGTAGGAATCAGCGTCGACCGCACCTCCCTGAGGAACAGGAACACCACCATGATCACCAGCAGGATCGAGATCCCAAGGCTCCGCGTCACGTCCCGCACCGAAGCCCGGATCGTCGTCGTCCGGTCCAGCGCCACATGCACCTGGATCGCTGGCGGAATCGAAGCCTCCAGCATTGGAAGCATCTTCTTCACGTTATCGACAGTCTCAATCACGTTCGCCGTCGAGTTCTTGAACACGATCACCAGGATCGCCGGCTTGCCGTTGAACACACCCGTCGCATGCACATCCTCGACGCTGTCGGTGACCTTCGCCACATCCTCGATCCGCACAATTCCATGCGCCGCCGCGGCAGGCGAAGCCGAAGGGGTCGTCGTCGCAGCAGCCCTCGCCGCTGCATTCGCCGCCTGCGAAGCCGCCACCGCACTCGCGACCGACGCCGGCAGTCCCGTACTCGCCGCTGCAGAACTCACCGGTCCGCGGTCCGTCGCCACAATCAGCGGAGCATACGCCGCCGCGCCAAACAGCTGGTCCGACGCGCTGATGCTCCATCGCCGCGTATCGTCCTGCAGATACCCCTTCGGCTGGTTCACATTCACTGTGCCAATCGCCGCCCGCAGCGCCTCCAGCCCAATCCCGTAGTGCGCCAGCTGCATCGGATTCGCCTCAATCCGCACGCCCGGCTTCGCGCTTCCGCCGCACCACGTCTGCCCCACTCCCGGCACCTGCGCGATCTTCTGCGCCAGAATGCTGTCGCATGCGTCATACAGCTGTGGCACGCTCATCGTGTCCGAAGTCAGCGCAATAATCATGATCGGCGAATCCGCCGGATTCACCTTGTAATACCCGGGATTGCTCGGTAGATTCGCCGGCAACTGGCTCCGCGCCGCATTAATCGCTGCCTGCACATCCCGCGCCGCGCCATTGATGTCCCGCGACAGATCGAACTGCAGCACCACACCCGTCGTCCCCGTCGACGAGAACGACGTCATCTCATTCACGCCCGCGATCTTCGAGAACTGCCGCTCCAGCGGAGTCGCCACCGAGGAAGCCATCGTCTCCGGATCGGCCCCCGGCAGCGCCGCACCCACCGAGATCACCGGAAACTCCACCTGCGGCAGACTGGCCACCGGCAGCAGCGTATAAGCCACCGCACCCGCCAGAATCACCGCGATCGACATCAGAAATGTCGCCACCGGCCGCCGAATAAATGGAGCAGAAAAATTCATAACCCTCTAAACGTCTTTCAAGTCCCCAGTCCGTAATCAGATCTAATCCGCCGACAGAGCATGCTCCCGCCACTCCGCACTCGTCTGCGCCTTCCGCTTCGCCAGCCGGTCAAAGAACAGATAAACCACCGGCGTCGTAAACAGTGTCAGCACCTGCGACACAATCAACCCGCCCACAATCGTGATGCCCAGCGGCCGTCGCAGCTCGCTTCCCGTTCCCGTACCAAGCGCCAGCGGCAATCCGCCCAGCAGCGCCGCCATCGTCGTCATCATGATCGGCCGGAACCGCAGCAAACAAGCCTGATAAATCGCCTCCGTCGGCGTCAGCCCCTGCTCGCGCTCTGCCTCCAGCGCAAAGTCGATCATCATGATCGCGTTCTTCTTCACAATGCCGATCAGCAAAATGATTCCGATCAGCGCAATCACACTCAAATCCACATGAAACAGCAGCAGAGCCAGAATCGCCCCGACTCCCGCCGAAGGCAGCGTCGACAAAATCGTAATGGGATGAATGTAGCTCTCATACAAAACGCCCAGCACAATATAGACGACGATCAGCGCCGCCAGAATCAGCAACGGCTCATTCTGGAGCGACGCCTCAAACGCCCGCGCCGATCCCTGAAACTCCGCATTCACGCTCGGCGGCATATTCAGCTCCGCCTTCGCCTTATTCACCGCATCCACCGCATCGCCAATCGACTTGCCCGGCGCGAGATTGAACGACACCGTCACAGCAGGGAACTGGCCCTGATGGCTGATCACCAGCGGCGTCGGCTTCTCCTCAAAGTGCGTAAACGCCGACAACGGAACCTGCGTCCCGTTCGAGCTCTTCACATAAATGTTGTCCAGCGCCGCCGGGTTCCGCTGAAACCTCGGAGCCACCTCCAGCACCACGTGGTACTGATTCTGCTGCGTAAAGATCGTCGACACCTGCCGCTGCGCAAACGCGTCATCCAGCGTGTCGTCGATATTCTGCGGCGTAATCCCCAGCCGCGAAGCCGTATCGCGATCGATCACCAGGCTCGCCTCCAGCCCGCCCAGCTGCTGGTCGCTCGCCACATCGCTCAAAATCGGAATCGTCTTCAGCTTCGCCACCAGCTGGTCGGTCCAGTAAGCCAGCTCCTCGACATTCGCATCCTCCAGCGAATACTGGTACTGCGTCCGGCTCACGCGATCTTCCACCGTCAGGTCCTGCAGCGGCTGCAGATAGCACTGAATCCCATCCACCTTCGCCACCTTGGGCTCCAGCCGTTGAATCACCTCCAGCGCCGACGACTTGCGCTTCTCACGGTCCTTCAAATTAATCTGAATACGCCCGCTGTTCAGCGTCGAGTTCGTCCCATCGATCCCAATGAACGATGAAACGCTCTCCACATCCTTATCCTGCAAAATAATTCGTGCCAGCGCCTGCTGCCGCGAGCTCATCGCCCCAAAGCTGATCGTCTGCGGCCCCTCGGTAATCCCCAGCAGCACGCCCGTATCCTGCACTGGGAAGAATCCCTTCGGCACAATCCAGAACAGATACACGGTCAGCAAAAACGTAGCCGCAGTCACCAGCAGCGTCAACGTCTGATGCTTCAGCACCCACCGCACGCCAACCGCGTACTTCGCAATCACGTACTCAAAGAAATTCTCGCTCGTGCGATAGAACCAGCTCTGTTGCGTAGCCGGCGTATGCTTCAACAACTTCGCCGACATCATCGGTGTCAAGCGTCAAGCGAAACCACCGCCGAAACCAGAATTGTAACCGCCAGAGTTACAGCAAATTCCCTGAAGAGCCGCCCCACAATATCGCCCATGAATAGCAGCGGAATCAGCACCGCAATCAGGCTCACCGTCAGCGAAACAATCGTGAACCCGATCTGCTCCGAGCCTTTCAGCGCAGCCTCAAGCGGCGAATCCCCTTGCTCCAGAAAACGCGCGATGTTCTCAATCATCACAATCGCGTCGTCCACCACAAAGCCGGTCGAGATCGTCAACGCCATCAGCGAAAGATTATTCAGGCTGTATCCCAGCAGATACATCACCCCGAACGTCCCCACAATCGAGAGCGGCACCGCCACCGAAGGAATCACCGTCGCCGCAAAAGACCTCAGGAACAAAAAGATCACCATCACCACGAGGCCAATTGTCAGCACCAGCGAAAACTTCACGTCCGCCACCGATGCCCGAATCGTGTTCGTCCTGTCGGTCAGAATCTGCAGACTCACCGCCGCCGGCATCGACGACTTGAGCTGCGGCATAATCTTCTGCACCTCATCCACCACGCCGATGATGTTCGCTCCCGGTTGCCGCTGGATGTTCACAATCACAGCAGGCTGCAACCTCGCAGGCTCCGCCGGCTGTCCCTTCTGCGACGCACGTGCCGAAGTCCCCATCCACGCAGCCTGGTACAGATTCTCCGCGCTATCAACCGCCGTCGCCACATCCGACAACCGCACTGGCGACCCATTCTTGTACGCAATAATCAGGTTGTTGTAGCCGCTGCTCGTGGGAATCTGGTCGTTCGCGCCGATCGTGTAAGCCTGCGTCGCTCCATTCAGATTTCCCTTCGGCTGGTCTACGTTCGCCGTTCCCACCGCCGCGCGAATATCCTCCAGGCTCAACCCATAGTTCGCCATCGCCGTGGGATTCGCCTGTATCCGCACCGCTGGCTTCTGTCCTCCGTTGATCGACACCAACCCCACGCCCGAAAGCTGCGAGATCTTCTGCGCGATCACCGTATCCGCCAGATCCTCGACCTTATCCAGCGCCATCGAATCGCTCGTCAGCGCCAGCGTCATAATCGGCGCGTCTGCCGGATTCACCTTGCTGTAGACCGGAGGGTTCGGCAGGTCCTTCGGCAGATAGCTGAACGCCGCATTGATCGCAGCCTGCACATCCTGCTGCGCCACATCTATGTTTTCCGCCAGCGAGAACTGCAGCGTAATCACGCTCCCGCCGCCCGAACTCGTCGACGTCATCTGGCTCAGCCCCGGAATCTGCCCAAACTGCCGCTCCAGCGGAGCCGTTACCGACGACGCCATCACCTGCGGGCTCGCTCCCGGATAAAACGTCTGCACCTGGATCGTCGGGTAATCCACCTGCGGCAGCGCCGAGACCGGAAGCTGCTCATACGCAACAAACCCCGCAAGCAAAATGGCCACCATCAGAAGCGAGGTGGCCACTGGCCGCAGAATAAACGGCCGCGACGGACTCATCCTAGAGCTCATGACCGTTGACCAGCCCCATCTACCGCATTCAACTCAGCAGAATCCTTCGCTGGAGAAATCCGCGGAAACACCTTCGCGCCCGTCTTCAGTCTCTCCTGCCCATCGACCACCACCTGGTCGCCCGGCTTCACCCCACCCGCCAGAATCACCAGCGACCCCTCCGTCAGCTCCACGTTCACCGGCTGCGCCAGCACATAATAGTTCGACCGGTTCTCGGGCAAATCCGGCAAAGGCTGATCGGTGTTCTTCTTCTCCACCAACTCCGCCGGCGGCTGTCCTTCCTTCAGCAGATAAACAAAGTTCCCCTGCGACCCCGTCTGCAACGCCGCTGCGGGAATCACCACCGCATTTCGCTTGTCCTCAGAATCAGGCGAACATTCACAAACTGGTTCGGAAACAACGCGCCATCGCTATTGTCGAAGACAGCCTTTGCCTTCACCGTGCCCGTCGTCGTATCGATCTGGTTGTCGACAGTCAGCAGGCTTCCACTCGCCAGATGCGTCTGTGCCGCGCGATCAAACGCCTCCACCAGCAGCTTCGCCCCTCCACGAACCTTCTTCAACACCTGGGGCAACTGGTCCTCCGGCAGCGTAAAAATCACCGAGATCGGCTGCAGTTGCGTCACCACCAGCAATCCATTCGTGTCGTTGGCATGCACGATATTGCCGGGATCGACCTGCCGCAGCCCCACCACGCCATTGATCGGCGAAAAAATCTTCGTATACCCCAGGTTCACCTTCGCCGCCTGTATCGCCGCCTGGTCAGCCGCAATCGAACCCTCCGCCTGCCCCGCATTCGAAACCTGCAACTGCTGGCTCTCCTTCGAGACCACCCCGGCCTCCGCCAGCGCGTTATACCGGGAAGCCTCCGCCCGCGCATTCACCGCATTCGCCTGGTCCTTTATCAGTTGTCCCTGCGCCTGCGCCAGCGCAGCCTCATAAGGCTTGGGGTCGATCTCCGCCAGCAACTGGCCCTCCCGCACCGCCTGCCCTTCGCGCACCGGAACCAGCAGAAGTTGCCCATCGACCCGGCTCTTGACCGTCACTGTGTTGTACGCAGTCACCGTGCCCAGCGCCGTCAGGTAGATCGGCATCGTCTTCTGCTGTACCGCTGACACCTGCACCGGAGTAGGCCGCTCCGACTGCGCCGCCATAATCAACTGCAGCGAGTCCTGCGCCTTCGTATTGCTACGGATCTTCCACACCGCACCTGCCACCGCCGCCACGATCACCAGCAGCACAATCCACTTCCGTGCCGCCGAGCCCTTCGGCTTCTCCGGCTCCAGCGAGGGCGTGGCTACCCCTCGCGGCTCCTTCGCCGCTAACGCTGTATTCGATTCTTCTTCGCTCATTTGCGTGGAAAGCATAGGTACGCTCTCTTCTCTCGGAAAAAATTCAGTTGGGCACTCTTGGGTCACTACCCCGGAACCTTAAGAATACTTGATAATGGCCTTGTCCGTCTTAGCCGCAGGGTTACGGCGGAGCCATCAAAACGCGCGATCTTCTGCCAGTTATCTGATTAGACGCACGAAAGGCCACTTTTGCCCCACTCGACCCCTGCACTCGACACCGCCGCCCTGCCAGTGCTCTGCGTCGACCTGGATGGAACCCTCGTCAAATCAGACACTCTCTACGACTCCGCCCTCGCCGTAGCCCGCCATCACCCCGCCGCCCTGCTCAAATTCCCTGGCTGGCTGGCCCAGGGCAAAGCCGCTCTCAAGCGCCACCTTGCCTCCACCATCCAGCTCGACGTCGCCCACCTACCCTACAACCACGAACTCCTCCAATACCTCGAGCAGCAACGTTCCACGGGCCGTCCCATCTACCTAGCCACCGCAGCCGACGCCGGCACTGCCGAACGCATCGCCGCCCATCTCGGAATCTTTGACGGTGTCCTCGCCTCCGACGGCCAAACCAACCTCGCCGGCAAAAACAAGCTCGCCGCCTTTCAGTCCCGCTTCGGCGACAGCTTCTCCTACATCGGCAACGCCCTGCCTGACCTCCCGCTTCTCCGGCACTGTCAGGAGCCCATGGTCGCTAACCCCACTCCCGGCCTCCGCGCCGGCCTCCGCAAAGCCCACATCACCCCCATCCGCACCTTTAACGAACGCGTCTCCCCGTTCAAAGCCTGGCTCAAGGCGATCCGCATTCACCAATGGGCAAAAAACGTCCTCCTCTTCGTTCCTCTGCTGCTCGCCCACGCCTTCGCCCCTGGACTTATCGCCGGGACCGTCCTCGGATTCTTCAGCTTCTGCCTCGGCGCCTCCGCCACTTACATCGTCAACGACCTTCTCGATCTCGAGGTCGACCGCCGGCACCCCCGCAAACGCCGCCGCCCCTTCGCATCGGGCGACCTCTCGGTCCTCTCCGGCGTAGTCGTCATGGTGCTCTTTCTCCTCGCCTCCATTGTTCTGGCGCTCCTTGTTCCAGCGGCGGTGGCAGTTCTGTCTCCCGAATTCGCCCTCATCAAGCCCCTGCATTTCCTTCTCTGGCTCGGCATCTATCTCTGCACCACCCTTGCGTACTCTCTGCGGCTTAAGCGCTCCGTCCTCGTTGACGTCATCGTGCTTTCGGGTCTTTACACAATCCGCATCGTCGCTGGAACTGCCGCCACTGGAATCCCGCCATCCACATGGCTCGGCGGTTTCAGTGTCTTCTTCTTCCTCTCCCTCGCCTTCGTCAAGCGGTTCGCCGAACTCGAGAATCTGCGGGAACGCGGCGGCGTCTCCGCAGGTGGCCGAGGCTACAACATCGCCGACATCGAACAGCTCCGCAGCTTCGGCACCGCCAGCGGATACGCCTCCGTCGTCGTCCTCACCCTCTACATCTCCACCCTCGACGCCGCCCAGCTCTACCACCACACCAAGCGCCTCTGGCTTCTCGTCCCCGTCCTCCTCCTATGGATTAGCCGCCTCTGGCTTCAGGCCTCCAGAGGCCAGCTCGACGAAGACCCCGTCGTCTACGCCATCACCGACGAGCGCAGTCTCCTGCTCGGCATGGTCGTCGTAGCCATAGTCCTCTCCGCCCTATAAGCGGTCCGCTGAAAAGTCGGCATTCTGGGTTTTGGGATTAGCGCTGGGCCTTAGCTCGACGAAAAAACGAGCTACATGGGGAGCTTTGGTTCCGGGTCTTCTTTCATTTCAAACTAGGACCTACGGTTCTTGCTGTTGCGGTACCATCCTTCGCAGTCTCACCGCACCCAAAGAATCGTCATCTCGACCGAAGGCGGCGCTTTTGCCGCCGCAGTGGAGAGACCCCCGCATTTTGCCTTTGTCGTTGCCTGTTTTTTCCGTCTCGCTAAACCTGTAAACTCGCAAGAGCACTCATGAACGACACCATTCCTCAACTTCAGACCTTCGACGAACCATCCCTCGACCAGGCCTTCGCCACTCTCGCCGAAGAGGCCCGCACTGCCGACACCACCGACGTCGAAGCCTTCCGTCTCCACTGGCTGGGCCGCAAGCAAGGGCGCCTCAAGCTCATCAGCGAAGCATGGCTCAAATCCGCACCGCCCGAAGCAAAAAAGGCGCTCGGCATCCGCTTCAACCAGCTCAAGCAGCAAATCGAGCAAGCCCTCGAAGCTCCCGCCACCCCCAAACAAGCACCAGCGCAGGGAATCGACATCACTCTCCCCGGCGCCATCCGCACCCCGGGCATCCCCCACCCCCTCCTCGAAACCATGCACGAGGTCGTCCGCGTCTTCCACCATCTCGGCTACAGCACCAACCTCGGCCCGCAGGTCGAGTCCGACTTCTACAACTTCGAAGCTCTCAACTTCCCCCCCAACCACCCCGCCCGCGACACCCAGGACACCCTCCAGATCGCCGCGCAACACACCCGCCCCTCACGCGACCGCCTCCTCATGCGCACCCACACCAGCCCGGTCCAGATCCGCACCATGATCGCCCAGGCCCCGCCCATCCGCATCGTCATCCCCGGCAAGGTCCACCGCAACGACGCCGCCGACGCCACTCACTCCCCCATCTTCCACCAGATCGAAGGCCTCGCCGTAGACACCAACATCACCTTCTCCGATCTCAAGGGCACCCTCGACCACGCCATGAAGGCCCTCTTCGGCAACGACGTCAAAACCCGCTTCTTCCCCAGCTTCTTCCCCTTCACCGAACCCTCCGCCGACGTGCAAATCTCCTGCATCTTCTGCGGAGGCAAAGGCTGCCGCAAGTGCAAACACTCCGGCTGGATCGAGCTCCTCGGCTGCGGCATGGTCGACCCCGCCGTCTTCGCCGCCGTCACCGAAGAACGCCGAAAACTCGACCCGCACGACGACGCCTACAACCCCGAACGCATCTCCGGCTTTGCCTTCGGCATGGGCGTAGAGCGCATCGCCATGATGCTCCACGGCGTCTCCGACATAGGCCACTTCTACTCCGGAGACATGCGCTTCCTCGAACAATTCGCGTAGCCCCTTTTTCTAAAGGTCGTCATCCTGAGCGGAGCGAAGGATCCCTGCATTTGCCTTCTGCTTGAATCGCCACGACCCTGACCAAACGCCCTACTTCAGCCCCGCCTGCAGCCTCAACAAATTCTGCGGCGACACCCGAATCACGCCACCACGCGGACTATCGATATCCGCAATCAGGAAAAACGCCACTGCCACCACCAGCGGCAGCACCGTCAACAGTCTCGGCGTAGGCCGCTTCGCCCCAAACCCCACCAACCAGTTGCAGAACAGAGCGATCGCAGCCATCAGGCACCACGCCCCAGTCGGAATCCGGTTCCACCACGCCGCCTGCGTATACCCCTCCGAGTTCAGAACGTCGTTCATCCCGGAAAGGGCGAGGCTCCGTAGTACCGTGGGCTGCGCACTCGCCGTCGCCGAGACCGACTTCCACAACTCAGCCTGCACCTTCGCCGTATCCGCGCGTATCTGGTCGATATCGTCCCAACGCTTCGCCGTATAGAACCGCAGGCGCTCCGCCGTATACTCCCGCAGCAGCGCCTTCACATGCGGACCCTCCTCCGCAGGCAGCAGCAGATCCGCGCGCACATACTCAGTCCCAATCGCGTTCGCCTCGGCCTCCTCGTAGTTCTTCCTCAGGTCATACCGCCCCGTGGCCATCGAGAAGCTGAACCCGATAAGCAGTCCCAGCATCGTCAGCGTTGCCGCCTGCACCACGCCAAAGTCATCCCGGAGAGCCTCATCCGAAACCGCTTTCCGTCGCCGGCTGCCTATCCATGCCGCAAACCACAGCACCAAAAATGTCACGAAGAAGATAAGGATCGGATAATTCAAAGGATTCATCGCCTCTCAACCCTCTCCTAAGTCATCATTGGTTTTTCTTCGCCGAAGCAAACCCCAGGAACCCAAACAGAACATGAATCAGCGCCAGGACCAGCGCTCCCAGAAATGCCGCCGTCCACGTCGTCACCGAGAATCCCGGCACAAACGTCGCAGACAAACGCAGAATCGCAGCATTGATCACCAGGAAGAACAACCCAAACGTCAGAATCCCCAAAGGCAGCGTCACAAACTTCAGCAGCAATCCCAGCGTCGCATTCAGCAGCCCAATCACTACCACCGCAATCAGCGCCGAAGTAAAGCCGCTCACCTCAAATCCCTGAACAAAATGCGCTACCACCAGCAAAGCCACGGCATTCAGAACCCAGTGCAGCAATACTCGAAGCATGGCGATTCCTCTCGATCACAGATTTTTCAGTAGCAGGGAAACGCGGCTGGCCCTCCGCCCCAAGAGAATACCCGACCTTTCGCCAGAAAGGTATCCTTGTTCGCATTTTTGCTGCGCGTTCTCTACTGCACCGACGCCAGAGCCCAGGCTCTACTTCGCCGCCTCGTGGTCATAGCTGATCGCCCGCGTAATCTTCCACGCCCCATCCTTGTACTGCCACAGCGTCACAAATTTTCCCTCGCCCACCACATCCTTATCCGGCGACGAGGTCGGATGATAAAATCTGTGCACTCCGATCTCAACCGCGCCATATCCGTGGAGCGGGTAAACCTCCAGCGTCCCCGGAACCAACTGACGAGTCACCTTCCCGCAGATATTGTTCTTGATTGCGTCGAGAAACAACTGCTTGCCTACCGCAAGCCCGGTCTTGTCGTGGTAGAACTCCAGATCGTCCGCCACCAATGTTCCCAGCTTGTCGAGATTGCATGTGTTGTAAGCGTCGAACAGTTCCTTATCCAGCGCCGCAACCGCCTTGGTAAGCTCCTCCTGATTCTTGATCGTGTCCAACCCCGGAACAGCCTGCGCTCCCGCCACAGCGAACGCACCCGTAACAAGAACCACCATCAGCCAAGCTGGAAACTTCCTCATGGGCGTCAACCTCTTCGGAAAAATTTGAACACCCAGACCGATACGCACATAGGACGCAGAATGTTCGCATTAGCCATGTCTGGGTAGAGGTATCATCTGATTATGGCGATCATCCACATCTCTGAGGCTGAGGCGGTCCGCGACTTTGCCGCTGTACTCGCTCATGTGCGCGCGGGTTCTGAGGTCATCATTGAGAGCGATCTCACGCCCGTAGCGGTGCTCGTCCCCCCTGCCGAGGCCCCATCGTTTGAATCTGGACACGATGCTTGGTTCCGATCTCAGGTAAATCAAGCGCTCGATGACACCCGAGCCGATGCCTCCGGCGACGACGTGGAGACACATTTTGCCCAACGCCGCGCAGCCTCCTTACTCAAGGTAGGTTCCTCCGGGTGAAGTTGGCTTGGTCGTTCTACGCACAATCGGATCGTAACAACATCTACGATTACATCGACGCCGATAGTCCGCGCGCTGCCATTTTGGTCGATCAACGTATAGGCGGCTCCGTTGCAACCCTAAAGCAATTTCCCGAGATTGGCCGTCTCGGTCGGATCGCTGGCACTCGCGAACTCGTCATTCAGCACACGCCGTACATCGTGGTTTACTCCATCGCTGGCGATACAGTTCGGATACTGCGAATTCTTCATGGTGCCCAGATCTGGCCCGGCACCATATCCAGATAGAAGCCGGCGGAGCGAAACCGTTAGACTAAATATCGTCCATCATGAACATTCTGACCAAGTGGCTCCGCCACTACCTACCCACTCTCACTGCCACCGACCGCCAGTTAGCCGACGACCTAACCCTCCGAGGCATAGCCGTGGAAGGTGTCCACGATCTCGGCCACGGCAGCGACGGCAAGCCCAACGGCCACCTCTTCGAGATGGACATCACCACCAACCGCGTCGACGCCATGAACCACTACGGCATAGCCCGCGAAGCCGCCACCATCTACAACCTCGGGCTCTTGCCACTTGATAAAGATGCGTCCTCAGGTGAGAGATGCCCTCACCAAAGATGCGTCCTCAGGTAAAGATGCCCTCGGCAAAGATGCGTCCTCAGGTGAGGATGCCCTCACCAAAGATGCGTCATCCCGACCGGAGCCGAAGGCGGAGTGGAGGGACCCCCGCATTTCGCCCGAAGCGCCACATAGTTCAGCCCCACCGACCTTCCCCATCACCATCGAAGCCAAAGACCTCTGCGGCCGCTTCACCGCCCAGATCCTCCGCAACATCACCATCGCCCCATCCACCGGCCAGATCGCCGAATACTTCGCCCTCCTCAACCAGAAACAAATCTCCAACGCCGTCGACGCCAGCAACTTCACTCTTCTGGGCATGGGCCATCCCACGCACGCTTTCGACCTCGACAAGCTTGAAGGCGGCATCATCGTCCGCCTCGCTCACAAAGGCGAGCGCCTCAAACTCCTCGACGGCTCCGAACACATCCTCGAACCTGACGACCTGGTCGTAGCCGACCACAAAAAGGCTCTGGCTCTCGCCGGAGTCATGGGTGGCTACGACTCCATGATCACCGCAGAAACCAAAAACATCCTCGTCGAGTCCGCCTGGTTCTCGCCCGCCGCAGTCCGCCGCTCCTCGCGCCGCCACGGCCTCCACACCGACGCCTCCCACCGCTTCGAACGCGGAGCCGACATCAACGCCGCACCCATCGCCAACGCACTAGTCTCAAAACTCATCCTCGAACACGGTGGCCAAGCCGAAGGCGCACTCATCGACGTCCTCATCCCTGAAATCGCCGCCAAAACTGCGAATCGCCCGCCAATCCAGCTCTCCGTCCATCAAGCCCAGCGCCACCTCGGCACCACCCTCGACGACAAGCCCGGCGAATCCGCCCTCACCCCCACGCTAATCCACCAATACCTAACCGCGCTGGGCTGCGAACTCAGCCCAACCGAAAACGCCGGCGAACTCAAACAATCCGAAACTGTTCGGGTGCCCCATCCTTCGCAGTCTCATCGCGAAGGGTGGGATGTAAAACGCCCGAACCAGCAAGACACAACCTTCCAGGTCCAGCTCCCCTCCTGGCGCCTCGACCTCGAGCGAGAGATCGACCTCATCGAAGAGGTAGCCCGCGTCTACGGCTACAACCGCTTCGCCAACACCCTCCCAACCCCACTCCCCGTCACATCACACCCCACCTCCGCCAAAGAGAGCGCCATCCGCACGCGCCTCCTCGCCCTCGGCTACAGTGAAGCCATCTCCAGCACCTTCGCCAGCCAACAAGACGCCGAAATCTTCTTCGCAGCCTCCACCCCGGGTGGCCCATCCTTTGCGGTTTCATCGCAAAGGAGTGGGTTATTCGCGAAGCGAACCGTCTTCCTCCAGACCGGCGCCCGTCCTCCTCGAAAACCCTCTCTCCGAAGAGGTCTCCCTCCTCCGCCCATCCCTCATCCCCGGCATGGCCACCATGCTCGCGCACAACCTCAACCGCGACGTAAAAGAAGCCCGCCTCTTCGAGCAGGCTCAGGTCTTCACCGGCATCATCCCCCCGGACGCCTCCTTCATCTCCGAAGTCATCGAAACCCCGCAACTCTCTCTCGGTCTCACCGGCGCCTTCACCGACACCCGCCTCCACACCGCCGCCGAAGCCCCCATCTTCGAACTCAAAGCCGCAATCGAATCCCTCCTCTCCCTCTTCGATCTCTCCGGAAAAAGGGAGATGTCATCCCGACCGGAGCGGAGCGCAGTGGAGGGACCTGCTTCTCTACCAACGCCCTCAACTCAGCCTCAGCCCGCCCTAACCTTCACCACCGAAGCCCCCGCATGGCTCGAGCCCGGCCGCTCCGCCACCGCCCTCCTCAACAACCAACCCATCGCCCACTTCGGCGAGCTCGCCCAATCCCAGCAGGAAGCCCGCAAGCTTCGCCAACCCATCTACCTCGCTCAGATCGACCTCGCCGCCCTCTACGAACTCCCCTTGAAGCGCATCACCGCCCGCGAAATCTCCCGCTACCAGGCCGTAGATCGTGACTTCTCCGTCGTCTTCCCCAACTCTGTCCATTGGCAAACCATCGCCGAAGCAATCCATTCGCTCGCGATCGAAGAGCTCCGCAGCATCAAGCCCGCCGAAGTCTGGCGCAACGAAAAGAAATACCCCGGCGTCTACTCCCTCCTCATCCGCACGGTCTTCCAATCCCTGGACCGCACCCTACGCGACGACGAGCTAAATCACTGGCAACAACAGATCATGACCACCCTGGCCAAACTAGGCGGAACCCTCCGCACCTCCACCGAAAAATAGATCCTGCCCAAAATAGACACTACCGAAATGCGTCATCTCGACCGAAGCCACGGACAGTTTCATCGTCCGCGGCGAAGTGGAGAGACCCCCGCATTGGTCTTTGTTGTTGTCTGTTCTTTGTTCATTCTTCCCACACCCAAAAAAATCCACAGAAATATTTTCAAAAGAGTGAAATTTTCTTAGCCCCCAAAACCCACCACACAAACCACCACAACTCACCACGAAATCACCACAACTTCACCACAAAAAACCATCCAAAAAACACACCCAAACTCCAAAACCCCCTCGAAATTCGCCACCTCCACCACAACAGAAAAAAACCCGCACCCAGGTAGATTCCACCCACGTTTCCCTCAGCTTTCCAGCGTCTATACTCAAATAAATATGAGCACAGCTACCATCAGCACCGTAAGCGTCGACGAGTTCCAGGCACTCGAACAAAAAGTCCTCCGCGCCGTCGAAATCGTCAAGAAGGAGCGCGAAGCCCGCGCCGCCGCCGAAGCCGAAGCCACCGCCCTCCGCGAAGAGCTCGCCACCTACAAGTCCAACGCCCGCATGGCCGAAACCGAACTCACCACCCTCACCAAAGAACGTGAGCAAGTTCGCGTTCGCGTAGAGAAGATGCTGCAGCAGATCGACGAACTGCTCTAATTCACCCCGGGAGACCCGATGGACCAGACCCTAGAAGCCACAACCCAGCCCACCGAAAGTCAGTCCGTCTCCCAGGCAGTCTCCCAGTCAGTCTCTGTAGATATTTACGATCAGGTCTACCGCCTCCGCGGTACCGATCCCGACTACATCGAACGTCTCGCCCAAATCGTCGACGCCAAGATGCGCGCCGTCTCCGCCCACGGCAACACCGTCGACAGCCTCCGCGTAGCCGTCCTCGCCGCCCTCAACATCGCCGACGAACTCCTCACCGCACGCCAGCGCCTCGACTCCCTCTCCGGAAGCCTGCAGACCTCGCAGCACTCCACCCGCACCCGCGCCACCACACTCGCCGACATGCTCGACGAGGTCCTCGAAGACCGCAAAGTCGGCTGAGTCCGCTCGATCCGAACCCATGGACGACAAGCAATCCCTCCTCAGACACTTCCTCGCTGCTCTCGCCTACCGCACCCAGAAGGCCCTCCGCGACGCTCCGCCTGAATTCGCCGACTTCCGTGCCGCCCACCACGTCCGCACACCCCACGAGCTCGTCCGCCACATGGACAGCGTCCTCGGCTACTCCCGCACCTTCTTCCTGGGCGGCGCTTACCAGCCGCCAGTCTTCACCGACTTCTCCTCCGCCATCGACCACTTCCACGAAGTCCTCACCGACGTAGCCCGTCACCTAGAACTCGGCACTCCCCTCACCGGCATCCCCCCCGAAATCCTCCTCCAAGGCCCGTTCTCCGACGCCATGACCCACGCCGGCCAACTCGCCCTCCTCAGGCGCCTCTCCGGCAACCCCGTCCCACCCGAAAACTTCATCTTCGCCGATATCACTCCGGAGAATCTCAGCCCCAATCAGCCAGAGCCTCGAAGCCCGGACAAAGATTGGCCAGAGAAACCCCCTGACGCAACGAACGCATAGAAGCCCCGCTACACTAGACGCAGCCGGCAACCAGCTGCCGCAGGGAAGCCCTTGTATATCCCAAAGTTCAACGAGGAGACCAGCGACTCGACGTCCTCCACGGCCTCATCCGATCGCAGCCATTCGCGACCCTTGTTACAATCGGCAGCTCCGGTCTCATCGCAACCCACCTTCCGATGGTGCTTTCGCCCTCCGAAGGCACACCAGGCATTCTTCGCGGACATATCTCCCGCGCCAATCCGCAATGGCGCGAATTGGACCAATGCGATCGAAGCCCTTGCAATCTTTGCCGGTCCCCAGCACTACATCACCCCGAACTGGTACCCGGAAAAAGCTGAGGACGGCAAGGTCGTCCCGACGTGGAACTATGCTGTTGTTCACGCCTACGGGAGCATCCGGATCATCGAGGATCCGTCTTGGCTTCTTATTCATTTGAAGTCCCTTACTACCCAACATGAGGCCGCGTCTCCCCGTCCATGGGCCGTAACTGACGCGCCTGAAGACTACATCGCTTCCCAGATCCGTGGCATCGTCGGGCTTGAGATTCCGGTCAGCCGTCTGGAAGGGAAGTGGAAGGTCAGTCAAAATAAATCGGACCATACAAGACAGTCGATTGAGCAGGGGCTCGAAGATCTCGGCACTTCAGCCAGCCTCGCCATGCGCGACCTCGTCGCCGGGAAGCGCCCCTGATTCCGTCCCCGTACGCCAACCCATTACCCGCGTCAACTTGCAAACCGTCCCAACCGCAAGTAGCATCCAACTTAAGAGAACCGGCCTGCAAAGCAGGTACTGGAACAACGCTGGTTGAACCAACATTCATTGAACAGGGGCCCGACTCGTATACATGGCTTGGTGAGCTGTCCTCCAGTCAGGAACGCCTAAAGAGCCACGGTTAGGTCCCGCCGTCTTAGGACGGGTTCACCAGCGCTTCTGGGTACGGCCCAGTGGGTCGGTCTTCTTGCATTAACGCCGGTCGGTCTTCTTGTACCATCGCCGAGCCGGTCTTCTTGCAACTCCTCCTGCCGCCCCCGCAAACGTGCACCCCTATCTCCTCCACTCCGGCCATCTCATGCTCCCCACCTTCGGCGTCCTCGCCGCAGTCGGACTCATGGCTGCCCTTACCCTGAGCCTCCGCACCGCCGCTCTCACCGGCCTCTCGCCCGACAAGCTCTGGAACGCCGGCCTCTTCACCCTCCTCTCCGCCTTCGTACTTTCCCGGCTCCTCCTCATCGCCGCCAACCCGCACAGCTTCCTCGCCTACCCCATCCTCCTGCTCACCCTGCCATCGCTCAACGCCATCGGAATCCTCCTCACACTCATCGCAACCATCATCTATCTTCGCCTCCAGAACCTCCCCCTCCTCGCGACCCTCGACGCCTGGAGCCCCTGCGCCACCCTCGCCTGGGCTTTCCTCGCCCTCGGCCACTTTGCTGAAGGCACCGACGCTGGCCTCCCCACCACGCTCCCCTGGGGTCTCGCGATTCCGCCCAGCAAAATTCGCCTCCACCCCGTAGCTCTCTACGCCACCCTCGCCGCCGCCGCCCTGACCCTTATCCTTCTCCGCCAACTCCGCCACCGCCACCACCCCGGCGACACCTTTGCCCTCGCCCTCGCCGCCACCGGCGCCACGCAATTCCTCCTGACCTTCTTCCGCCAGCCCTACCCTTACCTCGAGCCCACCCCAACACTCCTCGATCCCATCCAGTGGATCGCCTTGGCGATGATCGCCCTCGCCGGGATTGTCCTCCTCCTCCAACCCCGAAAGCTGGTCCCCCATGCCGTCTAAAAACATGCTCCCCAAGGGCCAGCGTCGCCGCACCGTCAAACCCGAGTACCGAGCCACCCGAGACGCCGAAGAGCCACTCCCATCCCCAGTCCCAGTCATTGACCTCGAAGACCTCGAGGAGGAAGCCGCAGCAGGCATCCGCACCTTCACCGCCGACCCAGCCGCCGCCAATCTTCGCCTCGACCAGTACCTTGCCCAGGCCCTCCCCGACATCTCCCGCGCCCGCGTCCAGCTCCTTATCGAAAACCAGCAGGTCCGCGTCAACGGCCAGCCCGCCAAGACCAAACAGAAGCTCCACGGCGGCGAATCCATCGAGATCGAGGGCTCCCCCCAACCCCCACCCCTCCACGCCACGCCCGAAGACATCCCCTTAGACATCCTCCACGAAGACAAACACCTCGCCGTTATCAACAAGCCCGCCGGCATGATGGTCCACGCCGGCTCCGGAGCCAGTGACGATGCTCGCTCCCAGGGAACCCTCGTCAACGCTCTGCTCTTCCACTTCAACAAGCTCTCAGGCGTCGGCGGCGACCTCCGCCCCGGCATCGTCCACCGCCTCGACAAACAAACCAGCGGCCTCATCCTCGTCGCCAAAGACGACAGTACTCACCGCAAGCTCGGCGAGATGTTCTCCCGCCGCCAGGTAGCCAAGACCTACCTCGCTCTCCTCCACGGCCATCTCAAAAAAGACGACACAACCGTCACCCTCCCCATCGCCCGCGACCTCGTCCGCCGCACCCGCATGACCACTCGCCGCTCTGACGGCCGCTCAGCCGTCTCACACTTCCACGTCCTCGAACGTCTCACAACTCCGTATGGTCCCTTCACTCTCGTCGAGGTCCGCATCGAGACCGGCCGCACCCACCAGATCCGCGTCCACGCCCAATCTCTCGGCCATCCCGTCGTCGGCGACACCCTCTACGGAGCCCCACACGTCATCCCCGGCCTCCCTGACGCGCATCAACTCGACCGAAACTTCCTCCACGCCGCCCATCTCTCGTTCCCCCATCCGCAGACCCACAAGCAGATCGAGATCGCCGCGCCCCTCCCTGTCGAACTCGACACGTTTCTCAAAGCAATTCGCACCAAATGACGCGCATTTCGGTAAAATCGTCCTAGTGATCGTCCTGACCCGAATTAACCGTCTCCCCTTTCTGAAAGCCTTCGCCCTTCTGCTCTCTCTGGCTCTGGTCGCTGACCCTCTTCGCGCCCAAACCGCCTCGGCGCCGGATCAACCCTGCAGCGACAACTCTGGCCCCGCAGCCGGATGCCGCCACGCCCGGTCCGCAAACGCCGGCGGTCACTACGCCGGCCCCACAACAGCCCGCCGCAAAGCCGTCTGCAGCACCATCCACGGACCAGGACCAGCCCACCGAGACGATCAAAGTTCAGGTCAACGAAGTCAACCTTATCTTCACGGTCACCGACAGGAAGGGCAAGTTCATCACCGGCCTCAAGCGCGAGAACTTCGGCCTGCTCGACGACGGCCGCCCGCCTCTCGCCGTCCTCCGCTTCACCCAGCAGACCAACCTGCCCCTCCGCGTCGGCATCATGCTCGACACCTCCAGCTCCATTCGCCAGCGCTTCACGTTCGAGCAGGATTCAGCGGTCGAATTTCTCCTCCAGATCCTCCACCGCGACGACCGTGCCTTCGTCGAAGGCTTCGATATCCAGACCGACCTCTCCCAGGGCTTCACCAATAACGTCGACCTCCTCAATCAAGGAATCCGAAAGCTGCGTCCCGGCGGCGGCACAGCACTCTTCGACGCGCTCTACAAGACCTGCAAAGACCAGATGCTCCCCTTGCAGGAGACCGGGGCCGTTCGCCGCGCGATCATCCTCGTCTCTGACGGCGACGACAACTACAGCCGAGTCGAAGAGTCCGACGCCATCAAGATGTGCCAGCGCGCCGACACCATCGTCTACACCATCAGCACCAACATCAGCCCAAGCAAAGACAAGGGCGACGACATCCTCCGCCAGATATCCGAAGCTACCGGCGGCATGCCCTTCTACCCCATCAAGCTCGAGGACGTAGCCGTCGGCTTCCGCAACATCGAAGAAGAACTCCGCAGCCAGTACCACCTCGTCTATCGCCCCGCAAACCTCAAGATGGACGGCTCCTTCCGCACCATCTATCTCCAGGCCATCGACAAGCGCTACCAGGTGCGCGCCCAGAAGGGTTACTTCTCCCCCCGCCCCGCGCAGTAACCGCTCAATTCCGGGTGGCCCATCCTTCACAGTTTCATCGTGAAGGGTGGGTTGCGTTGCATTTGCTTTTGCCGTTGCAGTGAAGCTTCTTTTGCCGTTGCAGTGAAGCTTCTTTTGTCGTTGCAGTGAAGCTTCTTTTGCCGTTGCAGTGAGCCTTCCTCGAAGCTATCTCAAGACAGTGTCATCCTGAGCGAAGTCGTTCGCGCACTTTGCGAACGGCGTAGTCGAAGGACCTGCATTTGCCTCTGCACCTTCTCTCGCCCCCACTCCAGTCGCTGGCCATTAGAATGCGGTGATGGAAATCAAACGCATAGGCTCGCAGCCTTCAGGCAAAGGTCCCGCAGACTGGTTCACCGGCACGGTTCGGATCGACCCGCTCTTTCAGGCACCCGACCCCGCCCTCGTCGCCGGAGCCAGCGTCACCTTTGAGCCCGGAGCTCGTACCGCTTGGCATACCCATCCCCTCGGACAGACATTAATCGTCACCGCAGGCTGCGGGTGGGCTCAGCGGGAAGGCGGACCCGTAGAGGAAATCCATCCCGGCGACGTCGTCTGGTTCGCGCCCGGAGAGAAACACTGGCATGGGGCCACCCCCACCACAGGGATGACCCATATCGCCATTCAGGAACGATTGAACGGCAAAGTCGTTGACTGGATGGAACATGTCAGCGACGAACAATACCGCCTTTGAATTTTGACGCAGAAGGTCCAGACGCATACTCGGCTCCGCATGCGCTCTACGCTACTGTCACCGCCTCCTGAACGGTTTTTGCGGCGGCACGGATGACATCGATCACCAGGTCGGGGTGGGAGAGCATCGGAACATGGCTGCTGGCGATCTCCGTCGTGGTGGCGCCCATCCGCTTCGCAACAAACCGTTCCATGTCGGGGTGGACGGTGCGGTCGTTCTTGGCGACGATGTACCAGCTTGGCTTCGATCTCCAGGCGGTTCCTCCGGCTTTCGCGTTGAACAGGCCGGCATCCGGCACGCCTTGGGTCGCCCAAACGAGCTTCTTTTCCTGCTCGGACAGATCGCCTGCGAAACAGTCGATGCCTTCCTGACGCAGCCAGATACGTCCGTCCGCCACTTCGATGTAGGAGAACGCGTCAGTCGTCGGGAAGTTCGACTGCTGTGTCTGAGATGTTTCGTCGGCGTCCGGAGCGAGCGCGGCGATGTAGACCAGCCCCACAACGCGGTCGTCGGTTCCGGCGCCGGTGATGACAGTTCCGCCGTAAGAGTGACCGACGAGGATGGCAGGGCTGCTGACCCGCCCTAGCGCGCTTTTTACGGTGGCGACATCGTCCGCGGTTGTATTGAGCCCGTACTGGGCGGCGATCACCTGGTGACCTTCTGCCTGAAGTGCGGGGATCACCTTGCTGAAGCACGAGCCGTCCGCCCAAAGCCCGTGGCAGAAGACGATGCTAGGTTTAGTTTGCGTGGATTTTGCATTCATTTTTATTCTCCTTTTCCGTTCTTTGCTGTCGCCGCCAAACTCGCTTTATTCATGCGCACGATATTGCAGTGCCTCGCCGTCGCTATACAACCCCAGATGGGGGCTTAAAGAATTCGCTGAAAGGTGCTGACTACAAACACCTCTATTGAGGGGGGAAGGGATTCCCGGGGTTCCGAGTCTGGACGCTTTCGCGTGAATTCTGTTCAAACCCGCCCGCCCGTCGCTCGAAAATCTCCCCCGTGACCCATAACTCTGGCCAAAAGTCAGTGTCTAACAGGCAAGAGGTCCAGATGACACCACGTCTCCGCACACTTCTGCTCCCTGCGCTGCTCTAGTCACCATGTTCTTCGCGCAGGCCCAGCCCCCCGCCCCTGCCAACCTTCATGATGAGCTGATGAACCTGGCCGATCAGCCCGCCACTCGCACTTCCTTCAACTTCGACCGCTCCGAGCTGCAAATAGCGCAGAATCTCCTCGCCTCTGGAGGCCTGGACGCCAATCGCGCTGCTGCCGCCCTCACTGGCATCTCGGTCGACAACTACCACTACCCGCGCCCGGCCTTCTACACCCCCGGGACCATGGCCTCGATCATCGCCGGCTATCACGCTGCTGGCTGGAAACACCTCGTCAACGCTAACCAGACCCCCGCCAACACCGCTCAGCCCCACGCCACCGTCACCGACCTCTGGCTGCGCTTCGCCGGCCCGGACATCACCGGGGTTACTGTCCTCACCCGCTCTCCCAAGAACATGAGCGTCGTCCAGATCACCTGCGAGCTCCGTCCCCTCGACCTCGTTCACCTGAGCGGCCACTTCGGGATCCCCAAAGTTGACCCCAACGCCGTCATGGTCCCAGCTCCCGACGGCAAATAACCGAACCTGATACCCGATACCTGATTTCAAAAACTTCAGGGGGCTGCTACGTCATCGCCCATAAAGCGCCTGTTTTATGCCGTTTACAAAATAATTCTTCAAAAGCGGCCCAAAATCAGCTTGTCAAGTCGAAAATCCCACAACTCAAACAAAATAAACCAAATAGAAATGAAATTTAGTTCCACTCAAACTCCATATAATTAACTTATAGATAGAAAATGAAAGCCCCGGATACCCTCCAGGGCTAACTTATTGATATAGGCGAATTTGGACGCAATCCATTTTTATGAATATTTTACAGTTCAAACATCAACGCGTAACTCCATGAATTCAGGAGAGTTACGCGCAGGTAATAGGAGGGGGTACCCTCCCGGGGCATCACCCCACAAACTGTTCCACCCGCTGCAGCAACTCCAGCTTCCGGTCCGGCGGTAGAAAGCTCGCCTCCACCGAGTTCGCCGCCAACTCTCGCATCTGCTCCAGCGAAAACTCGAACCGTTCCTGCACCAGGACGTACTCGTCCAGCAGATTGCTCCCGAACATCGGAGGGTCGTCCGAGTTGATCGTCACCATCAGACCCGACTCGAAGTACAGCTTCACCGGATGGTCGTCGAGGCTGGGGCAGCACCCGGTCCGAAGGTTGCTGGTGACGTTCAGTTCCAGCGGAATCTGTTTCTGGGCCAGCACCTCAAGCAGCTCGGCATCCTTTTGGGCCGACAACGCATGCCCCACACGCTCGGCCCCGATGTTGATTGCCGCCCAGATGCTCTCGGGTCCGATCGTCTCGCCCGCATGAGCCGTCAGCCGAAGCCCCGCCGTTTTGGCTTCGGCATAGGAGTCGCGGAACAGGTCAGCGCTTCCTCGGGCCTCATCGCCGCCGATGCCGATGCCGACGATGCTCGGGTAAAGATTACGCAGCTCCGCTGCCTTGCGAAACACCTTGGTAGCCTCGTCCGCGCCGAAGTGCCGTACGGCATCGATCAGCCAGTAGACGGTAGTCCCGAAGTCTTTCTCGCCGCGCACCCGCCCACGTTCGATGGCTTCGACGAAGGGCTCGACCTCGGCGTTCTTCCAGTAGTAGATGATGCCGAAGGAGATGTAGACCTCGGCGTGGACGATCCCCTGGGAGGCGAGGTCGCGAATCATGTCGTAGGTAATCAGCTCGTAGTCGTCAGGGCCCTTGAGGCGCGAGGAGACGGCCTTGAAGGAGTCCATGAACCCGAGAAAGTTCTCGTACACGTAGAGTTTTCGCGCGGCATCGGGAGTCAGGGGTTCCGCGTCGTGCCGCTTACTGAGCTTGAGCAGCGTCTCCGGCTGAATCGTCCCTTCGAGATGCAGATGCAGCTCGCACTTCGGCAGCTTGCGCAGCCAATCAACGACGTCGATGTCGGTATCGCGACTCCCTTGCTTTCGCGCCATTGATTGAGTCTAGACCTCTGGCGAGTAAAACTCACTCCGCTTGCGGCTGTAGAAGTAGTAGACAACCAGACCGATGATGAGCCACACGAAGAACCGCAACCAGGTGATTGCGGGAAGTCCGGCCATCAACAGGACACAGAAGAGGACCGACAGAATCGGTATCACCGGGCCGAAGGGAACGCGGAAGCCGCGATGTCGCTCAGGATCCTTGTACCGCAGAACAATGACGCCGAGGGAGACGAGCACGAACGCGAAGAGTGTGCCGATGTTCGACATCGTCGCAAACGTTCCCACGTCGAAGAGCCCCGCAGGAATGGCCACAAGCACGCCAGCCACCCAGGTGGCGAAGGCAGGTGTCCGAAAACGCGGATGGATTCGACTGAAGATGTCCGGCAACAGGCGGTCGCGCGACATCGCGAACCAGACGCGCGCCTGTCCCAGCTGAAAGACGAGGATCGACGAGACCATTCCTACGAGCGCTCCGACGAGGACTGCAAGCTGCACCCAATGGAGTCGTTCGCCGCCGGGCCCGAGGCCAACCTTCTTGAGCGCGTTGACTACCGGAGCGGCGTCGTTGGCAACGGACTGCCATGGGACCAGGCCTGTGAGCACTACTGCGACTCCGGTATAGAGCAGGGTGCAGATAAGGAGCGTCGCGAGGATTCCGATTGGCACATCACGCCGGGGATGACGGCACTCCTCGCTGGCCGTCGAGACCGAATCGAACCCGATGTAGGTGAAGAAGATGATCGAACCGCCCGCGAGAATGCCCGACCACCCGTTCGGCGAGAAGGGATGATAGTTCGCAGGATGGATAAAGCTGAGGCCGAAGAAGACAAAGAGCAGGATGGCCGCAATCTTGACCAGCACCATGATGTTGTTGGTGCGGGCCGACTCGCGAATGCCGCGCACGAGAACAACCGTCAGCAGCAACACGATAAGGAAGGCGGGAATGTTGAATCCTGCATGCCACCCGACGGGGTAGATATCCTTGCCCTGAAGGTCCTGCAACCCCTGTGGCAGATAGGCTGGCGAGAGCCACATTGGTGACAGGCGAAGGCCCATCCAGTCAAGCAAGGCGACAACGTGGGCCGCAAAGCCGACACTGACGCTCATGTTGCTGAAGGCGTACTCAAGGATGAGGTCCCAGCCGATAATCCACGCCACAAGCTCTCCGAGCGTCGCGTAGGTGTAGGTGTACGCGGATCCCGCAATGGGGATCATCGAAGCGAGCTCGGCGTAGCAGAGCCCCGTCAGCGCGCAGACGATGGCGACGAGGATCAAAGAGATCGCCAGCGCAGGGCCTGCACCGGGCCGGCCGGCTACCGCGCCATGGTGAAGGATGAGGTCGATGACCGGCGAGTCGCCGAAGGTGGCGAGCGCGGCCGGGGTGCCACCAATTGCGACGCCAATAACGGTGAAGATGCCAGACCCGATGACCGCACCGATACCGAGCGCAGTCAAAGAAACCGGGCCAAGCGTCTTCTTCAACGCGTGTTCGGGTTGCTCCGAATCCGAGATCAGCTTGTCGATCGATTTGGTTCGAAAGATTTGCCTGGCCAGCGCGCTCGCTCCTGCTTACGGAAGAAATGGTGCGGGGCGGTTCAAAACATCAGATGCGATCTTCTGTGCTGTGCAACCGTGCTTCACAGTCGGCTGGAGCGCTGCCCGGAAGAGCAACGCTCCGCCTGACCGGAATGCCTAGCGCTTGCTCTGGCCGCGTGACGCCTTGCGGACTTTGGCCTTCTTTTCGCCGCGGGCGTGGGTGCGGGCGGCCTTGGGGGCAGCCTTTTTGCGAGCTGCGCGCTTTACCTTCTTGCGTTCTGTCTTGTCGGTGATGGTTTTGGTATTTGCCATGGATCAGTCAATTCTTTCTATAGGTGCGATTTTCAGAACTTAGAGGCGCTCTAACTGGGCGAATTTTTCCACCAGCTTTTTAACGCCGTGCTGTTGAAATTGTACTGTAATCTTCGCGTCATCCCCATCGCCTTCGCGACGAAAGACGGTTCCTTCGCCATACTTTGGATGGCGGACGCGAGTGCCCTGCCTCAGTCCGGTCTTGCCGGTTGGCTCTTCTGCCTCGAGTTTTGGTCGAGTGACTTTCTGTCCGCGCGCGGCGAAGAAGCTGGCAATATTGTCGATCGACTGGCCCGCCGCAGCTGGCTTCGCGGCGTGTCCGCCCGGGCGGTTTGCGGGTTTTGCGGAGGCGCGGCCTCGTTCTCCGCTCTGATCCTCGTCCTCATAGCTGTAGTGGCGGTCGCCTTCGTCCGCTTGCGGTCTGCCAAAGCGGTTGGCCTTGGGGTACGGAGTCGCATAAGCGTTACGGTATCCGTAGTCGGAGCCGGAGAACTGCGGGCGAGCAGGCGGACTGCCAAGATCTTCCACCAGGTGCGCCGGGACCTCCTCAAGAAAACGCGAGGGAATGGAAGGCTCAGGCATGTCGCTACCGTAGCGGCGACGATAGCGGGCGCGTGTCATCACAAGCGTGTCCATGGCGCGTGTCATGCCGACGTAGCAGAGGCGGCGCTCTTCTTCGAGGCCAGTGGGATCGGTGAGGGTGCGCGAGTGAGGGAAGAGGCCCTCCTCCATTCCGGTGAGGAAGACGAGAGGAAACTCGAGGCCTTTGGCGGCGTGCAGGGTCATGAGCGTGACCTTGGCCTCGGCGCTGTAGCTGTCGGCGTCGCTGACAAGCGCAGCATGATCGAGGAACTCGTGCAGGGATTCTCCGCGCTCCTGTGCGTCCTGCGCAGCGTTGGCGAGTTCTTTGAGGTTCTCGATGCGGGAGAAGGATTCGGGCGTGGCCTCTTCTTCGAGCGCGCGGATGTAGCCGCTGCGGTCGTTGAGAAACTTGATGAGCTCGGGGAGCGTCGCAGGGTCGCCGGGATTGCGGAAGGCGGGCTTCTCGTTGTCCATCTTGAGCTCGGCGGCTCGCTCCATGGTGGTGCCGGCAGATTTTTTCAGCACGACGGGCGCGAAGGGATTGAAGTGTGCGGCGTCGATGCCGTGCGCTTCGTCGGTATCGATCGCGTTTTCAGGTGCGAGAGTCGAGAACTCTTCGCTTGGCCCGAAGTCGAACCCGAAGTTGAAGCTGGTGTCGAAGGAGGTATCGGCACCGGTGTCTTCAGGGTCCTCGGCGGGCTCGGGTTCCGGACGTCGAAGGAGGTATCGGAATCGTCGGAGACGTAAGAGCCCTCCGAGGGAAGGGAAGAGTCCCCTGCTGCGATATCGTCTGCGAGTTTTTCCGCGAAGCCAGGGCCTAGCATCGCGCGGGCGTCTCCGATGAGGCGGCGAAAACTGCTGAGAGCTGCCAGTGCCCGTTGAGGGAGGAGCTTGTCTTCGATGGCACGGCCAATAGCGTCCCAGGTGCTCATGCCGGTGGAGAGAGCCATGCGTTCGAGGGTCTCCATGGTGGTCTTGCCAATGCCGCGCGGCGGAGAATTGACCACTCTCGAGAGCGCGATCGAGTCATGCACGTTCTGCACGAGCTTCAGGTAGCTGAGGATGTCCTTCACTTCGGCGCGGTCATAGAAGGAGAAGCCGCCGACCATGTGGTACTGAATCTGATATCGCCGCAATGCTTCTTCTACAAGACGCGACTGCGAGTTGGTGCGATAGAGCACGGCACAACGCGGCATGTCATCCTGTGAGCCTGCTTCGCGAAGGTACTTCTGGACGCGGTCGGCCACAAAGAGGGCCTCGTTCTCGCCATCGGGAGCTTCGTAGAGGCCAATCAGCGAGCCGCCCTCGCGTGCGGTCCAGAGAGTTTTGCCCTTGCGCTGCGTGTTCTGCGCAACCACTGCGCCAGCGCCTTCGAGAATCATCTGGGTGGAGCGGTAATTTTGTTCGAGCCGGATGGTCTTCGTGCCGGGGAAATCCTTTTCGAACTCGAGGATGTTCTTAATGTCGGCGCCGCGCCAGCTATAGATGGACTGGTCTTCATCGCCGACGACGCAGACATTCGCGCTCTCGCCGGCGAGCAGTTTCATAAGTTCATACTGAGGCCGGTTAGTGTCCTGATACTCGTCGATGAGGATGTATTTGTAACGGCGGTTGTATCTTCCTCGCGTCTCGGCGGAGGACTTCAGCAGTCGAACCGTCTCAAGCAGCAGGTCGTCGAAGTCGAGAGCATTCGCCTTGAAGAGCTCCTTCTTGTAGATCTCAAAGATGTGGGCGATCTTTTCTTCAAGGGGATTCGTGCTCGCAAGAAAGTACTCCTGCGGATCGATCATGTGGTTCTTCGCCCAGCTGATTCTTCCCAGCGCGACTCGTGGCTTGAGGGTTTTGTCATCGATGCCGAGCCGCTTGAGCGCTTGCTTGACGACGGCCTGCTGATCGGTCTCGTCATAGATAGCGAAGGTGCGCGTGAGGCCAACGCCGTTGATGCGCAGCGCTTCGATGTCGCGGCGAAGGACTCGTACGCAGAAGCTGTGAAAGGTTGCGAGAAGAGGTTTGGCTAAAGAAGAGTTACCGAGAATCTTGTCAACGCGCTCTTCCATCTCCTTCGCTGCCTTGTTTGTGAAGGTCACTGCGAGTATGGAATCCGCAGGCACACCTCGTTCCTCGATGAGATACGCGATGCGATGCGTGATCACACGAGTCTTGCCGGACCCCGCGCCTGCGAGCAGAAGGACAGGTCCGTCGACCGATTGGATGCCCTCCTGCTGCTGAGGATTCATGTTTTCTAAAAGACGACTCAACGTGGGAATACTCCAATCTCTATTTTAATCTTTGTTAAAATTCTGCGTTGGCGCATCTCTTGAAAACGTCGAAAAGGCGCATGTTTATTGTCCATTTGCGAACAAGGTGTTCGAGTGTGGACATTCGTCACAACAATTCACGCGTTCGTCACAAGAGAATCGCAATTTCGATTTTTTTCGGGAACTATCTTCGGAACTCTGCCGTACCTCTTCGCACGACGAGCTTTTCTGAACCATGGCAGAAACTCCCGTCGCAATTCAGCATCTATCTTTCGGGAGCTAACAATGAATCGTCTTAATCGTCTTACTATCGCATTTGTCTCTGCTTCACTTCTTGCAGCCCCGGCTGTTTATGCCGCTCCTGCCAGCATTTCGTCCCCAGTCCACGCCATGTTCGGAAAGACGAAATCGAACACGGTCAAGCTGAACCTCAAGAATGAATCCGCTGCTCCTCTTGATGTGAAAGTCGGAGATAAGGTGATGACGCTTGATCCGGGCAAACTGGTCAGCGTTAACGTGGAGGTTGGCACACGTATCGTCTCCAGCTCGGACACTCCGAATCACCCGGCCGGCTCGCTGATCGAGCAGGCAATCAAAGATCATAACGGCGCCACGATCGTCATCCGCTAGATCGTCAACCAACACTGGCGGAAATGCCCGCAGTCCCTCCCCTTCTATAAGGCCGATCGTTTCCATATGGTGCAGCGGTCGGCCCCTCGCCCATTACAATTCTGCGATCCACTGCTTGCCTTGCTATTCTCGTCTTTATGATTCGTAACGTTGCTGTCTTCTGCGCCTCGGCCAACGGCTCACACTCAATTTACAAAGCCGCGGCCGAAGAGCTCGGGCAGTCTCTCGCCGCGCGCAACATTGGGGTCATCTACGGGGGATCGAACGTCGGCCTGATGAAGGCGGTTGCGGAAGCAGCCCTGGCCGCAAACGGCAGGGTGATCGGCGTAATCCCAGAGGTGCTGGTCGATCTCGAAGTCGTCCATCACGGCATTTCTGAGTTGCATATCACGAGCACTATGCACACGCGCAAGGCGCTGATTGGAGAGAAGGCCGATGCGTTTGTTGCGCTACCCGGCGGATTCGGCACCTTCGAGGAGCTATTCGAGGTGCTGGCCTGGCACACTCTAAAAATTCACGCGAAGCCTGTTGTTCTGCTCAATATCAACGGCTTCTACGACAAGCTTCTCGATTTTCTCGACCATTGCGTCGGGGAAGGCATGCTCAAGCCAAAGAATCGCGAAGTCCTCCTCGTCGCGGACACAGTGAAGAGCGCGTTGGCGCAACTGCTGGATCAGAAGCCCGTCTAACTTGTCGAAGTACGTTCCGGCCTGCAAGCCTCGCATTGGCAGACGCGACGCAGATAATCCCACGAGTAAATTCCGCTCTCGTGACCGTCGCTCCACTTGAATTTCAGAGCATATTTGCCAACGGGAGTGACCTCTTCCGGCTTTACAGGAGCTTCGTACATCACGAGCAACGTCTTTTCTTTCGGTTTCGGCACGCCGACCGCCCTGCCCGTCTTTTCACGGTCCTCGTGACACGTCGCGCAGGGACACGCATTGCGCAGCCAGACAAACGTCCACGAACTATGGTGCCCGTCTTTCCACTCGATCTCGACGCCAGTGCCCTCCGTCTTCTTCACCCGCACCTTGTTCGGAGTGACGGCTTCTGTGGGCAAAGTCTTATGGTCCGAATCCTCCCGTCGCGCCTGTTCTGCATCGACAATGCGGATCCCTTCGTGACTCATACATCCTCTTTCATCGATCTTCGTTCGAATCTTATCTTCAATATTAAGATGCTGATCGATAGACCCAGGGTGACGAAATTAGACGCGATCACCGGCTTCGATCCGCTGTAGATGCCGTAGAGCAACCAGAGAAAGACACCGACGGAAAACAGTAGAAAGGTTCCGAGTGAGATATCCCGAGCCGATCGTACTCTCAGGACCCGCACTAACTGCGGAATAAAGGCAGTTGTTGTACACAATGCCGCCACAAATCCGATGCCGTCCACTACCCGAGCGTTCAACGCCATCTTCTTACACTCCCTGAGACAGAAACATCGATCGGCATCCGAAACCTCACGACTGCTTCCAAAAGAAATAGGCAGCCATCGCACAGCCTGTAATCACGACGATCGTTCGCAGCGCCTGTGCATTCATTCTCCGCGCATAATGAGCCCCAACATAGCCCCCGATTCCGGCAAAGACCATCGAGATAACGCAGTAGTGCCAGATAACCGCTCCCTTGAAGACAAACGTCAACACAGCGCAGAAGTTGGACAGGCAAGCTGCCAGCACCTTGAGCGAGTTGAGGCTGTTCATCTCCTCAACACCAAACAGAGCCAGCGCCGTCATGATGAGAAAGCCGGCTCCGGCGCCGAAGTATCCGATGTAGAAGCACACCGGAAGCAACACAAAGAACAACGGCACCACGGCGGGAGCCTTCGGCACATGCGGCTCGGCCGAGCGCGCACGCAGCCAACGCGACACCGGCCCGCTGATTCCGAAGAGAACCGATGCGACAAGCAGAAGCCATGGCACCAGATGCATGAAGGTGATCTGGCGCGTATGAAGCAGTACAACAGCACCGCTCACTCCGCCGAGAATCGAAGCCGCACACACTACCGGCAAGAGATCGCGCCTTAGATCTGGGTGCAGAGCAGCAACTGATGCGAGCTGACCAGGCCAGAGCGCCACCGTATTCGTTGCGTTGGCCTGAATGGGCGCGACACCGATCGACAGCATCGCCGGAAACGAGATAAACGATCCGCCGCCGGCCATCGCGTTCATCACTCCGGCGATCAGCGAGGCGACGACCAGCCAGATGTACCGCCAATGTGCGTGCAGAATCGAAATCATCCATCTTCGATTGTAACGACTCGGATTGCCCAACCGGTGAAGCTGACCGCGGATTGCACGGATGTTATGGATTAAGAGACAGAGAACGATCAAGCAGGAATGCGACGAGGGAAAGAGCGTCCTTATTTTTGGAGGTATCCGTCTCTTTATCCGCGCAATCCGCGGTCGATGGCTTCAGGCATCTCCGGGGTCGCGGCGATCAGGTTCCGGGTGTATTCCTCTTGCGGAGCGTCGCAGACCTGCTCGCAATCACCCAGCTCCACCAGCCTCCCGCGCTGCATCACCGCAACACGGTCGCAAAGATAGCGAACAAGCGGCATCGAGTGGGAGATGAAGAGGTACGTCAGCCCGAACTCGCGCTGTAGTTCGCGCAGCAGGTTGATCACCTGAGCGCCCACGCTGACGTCAAGCGCGCTGACTGGCTCATCGAGCACAAGAAACTCCGGCCGCAACGCCAGAGCGCGGGCGATATTGATCCGCTGTCTTTGGCCGCCGCTGAACTCGTGCGGAAAACGTTCGAGCGCGGAGCTGTCCATTCCGACCGTGCGCAGCATCTCAGTGAGCCGACCCGCCAGACCCTCAACCGGCTGCTCCTCATGGATCGAAAACGGTTCGGCGAGAATCTCCCGCACGCGCATCCGAGGATTCAACGCGGCAAAGGGGTCCTGAAAGACGATCTGCATGCGCTTCCGCATGCCACGCATCTCGCCAGAGCCAAGCGTCAGGAGATTACGGCCCTCATAAAGCACTTCGCCGCTGGTCGGTTCAACCAAACGCAGCAGCATGCGCGCCACGGTACTCTTGCCGGAGCCCGACTCTCCCACCAGGCCCAACGTCTCCCAGCGAGCGATCGCAAACGAGACGCCGTCAACCACGCGACGCCCCACGCCGTACTCCTTCACCAACCCCCGCGCCTCGACCAGCACAATGCCCGGCATGCTCAATCCAGCTTCGGATGCATCAGTTGAAAGCTGGTCGCATCCTGATACGCCCTTGCGAACGCTGCCAGCCGCGCATCCGAATACAACCCGCCGAGAAACGTGAGGCTGACCGGTGTCCCCGGACCGCCAGCATTCGCCAGCGCACCATCTTCGTCGTTCTCACTCTTGGGCGCGCCATCTCCGCGAATCCCATTCGGAACAATCACCGCCGGATGTCCAGTCAGGTTCGTCGCCTGCAACTGAATCCCCTGCGAAGGCGTGACAATTACATCGACCTGTTGGAACAACTTCTCCATCGCCGCAATGGCCAGCGTCCGCGCACGCATCGCCTGAATGTAATCCACCGCGGAGTAGAACCGCGCGACTCTGAACTGATTTGGCCAGTCGAAAGGCAGTTGTCCAGTAAGCAGTTTGTCGCGCCCACTACGCGTCAAGTCGTCGAACGCCGCGGCGCCCTCTGCCTCAAGCACTGGCACAATCGCGGCGAAGGGAAACTCCGGTATCTCGACGGGAATCAGCTTGACGCCCATGTTGCGCAGCTCATCGAGAGCCGAGGCCCCGTACTTCGCGTCATAGCTGCGCCGCTCGAAGTTCCGTTTCTGCACATCCGTCGCTCCGGCCTGCAGCGGCGGCACCTCAAAAGCACTCTTGATATAGCCCACCCGCAGCGTCTTCCAATTGAAGTCCGCATCCCAGTTGAACGCCGCGGGCTGCACGGAAAGATCGTGACCATCCTGCCCGTAGATGGCCGACAGTACCAGCGCGCAGTCCTCCACCGCACGGCAGATAGGGCCAATCTTATCCATCGTCCAGCTCAACGCCATGGCTCCCGTGCGCGGCACAAAACCAAAGGTCGGCCGCAGTCCGGTGGTGCCGCAACGCGTCGAAGGTGACGAAATAGAGCCGAGCGTCTCGGTGCCCAGGGCAAAGCCCACGCATCCCGCAGCCACCGCACTCGCGCTTCCTGCCGACGATCCGCTAGACCCCTGTCGCCTGTTCCACGGGTTGCGCGTTCTCGCACCGAACCACAGATCGCCCTGCGCCAGCGCTCCCATCGAGAGCTTCGCGATAAGAACCGCTCCAGCTTCATCCAGCCGGGTAACAACGGTCGCGTCGTAATCGAAGCTCTGATCTTCAAAGCCGCCTGCGCCCCACGTTGTCCGGTAACCCTTCACCGCCAGCAGATCCTTCCCGCCCCACGGAATGCCATGCAACGGTCCGCGATACTTGCCCGCAGCAATCTCCTTGTCGGCTGCGGTCGCATGCTGCATGGCCCGCTCCTCCGTCAGCGTAATGACGAAGTGGAGCTGCGGATCGTACTTCTTCAGCCGCGCCAGGTACATCTTCGTCAGATCGACGGAGCTCACCTTGCGGGTTTTGACGAGCTGCGCCAGCTCCCGCACCGAGGCGAAGGCCAGAGCATCCGAATCCCCCGCAACTCCAGCCGAAACCCCAGTGGCCAGTTTGCTCTCATCCGGCGCCGCGCTCATCTTCAGGGGCTTCTTGACCGTGTCGAGCGTCATATCGCCCGGGACGGGATCAAACACAAACGATGGAGCCACGCTATTGGGAATCTTGAGGTCGCGAATGGCCGTATACGACTTGCGAAGTTGCTCCAGGCCTTCGAGCATCATCTTCTTCTGCTCGTCCGTCACCGTGATCCCAGCAATCACAGCAGCCGCTTCGATCATCTGCGGGGTGATCTTGACCATGGCATCGGTGCTTGCCTTGACATCCCCGCCGCCCATAATCGGCGAACTCTGCGCCCTGGCTTGCGTGGCCAGCGTAAACAATGCGCCCGGCAGTAAAGTCTGTCCCAACCCCACCATGGAGCACACGCCAAGAAAACCCCGCCGGTCCAACCCGCGTTCCTGTTCGTTCATTCCCGCATTATTGCATTCCTGCGTTTTGCGATTGGGTCTGATACCGGGCTCTAAGGAAGTAATTTTGTTGCCGTTCCGCCTATCAAAAAACGGAGCGGCAGGTCGGCGGCTTTTTGGATGCCGATTCGCGGTGTGACCTGCACGGTTTTGGGGCGGAAGCCATCATCAAGAATTTGAAGGATTGAACTTTTGCCCGTTACGTCCATGCCGTGATGGGTGGCACGAGTGATACCCAAGGCCTGACAGAGCCGCCCGGGGCCGCCTGTCAATAATTTCGCCGACGCAGTCGACGGTAGGCCCCTGAGCCTTGCCATCGTTTCGATGCCATCGATCGGGTCGACAGCGCAATAACTTCTTCTTATCAACATAAATAGCAGAAAATAGAGAGTTTTCTGGTACGCTTCCCGGAAACCGCTGTGCCATGAGCACGAAGCGCCTCAAAGGGGAGACACACGATGTCACGAGCACAGTTGACGAGGGGATTTCTCTGGTATTTGATTCTGGGTTCAGCGATTGGTTTGGGCGCCAAAATATTTGACTTGGTCGTCGTGGCAGGGGCGTGGGGCGCTGCGCCGCCAGCCTCGCTTGCGCTGATGCCTTACGGCCCACATTATCCGGTGGACCCCGGAACTTTCTTTCAACCCTTGAGCGTGCTGATGCTGGTGGGAATCCTCGGAGCGCTCATCAGCGGGTGGAAGACCCCCTGGGAGTACCGGATCTGGTTGGTGGTCCCAGTCATCACCTTTACTCTTATATGGATATTTACCCCGACTGTGTTCTGGCCGATGATCATTGACCTCTACCGCGCTGGCACGGGGAAGGTTCCACAAACCGACGCCGTGCTGCTCCATACGGTACGGCGCTGGATGATCTGGGACTGGTCGCGAGTGGTCGCGATAGCGATTGGATTCGTTGCATCGGTTAAGGCGATCAGCATTCCTTTCCCGCGCAGTGATCGCTGAGCGCACGTGCTATTCCGCCGACGACTCCAAACTTGGCGTCGAGGTTCCAGCAAAACGGGGTTTTCGGAAATTACGCCGCCGAATCACACATCCTCGACCCTACGCGGCATATCAATAGCTGGCGCACAGCATGGCGGTCGCTGACGAAGAAAGCAGGGCTTCCCGGATTCCGGTTTCATGACCTCCGCCACTGTGCCATCACGCAGCTTGCGGAAAGTGGGGCAGCGGACTCCACCATCATGGCGATTGCGGGACACGTCAGCCGGAAGATGCTGGAAAGGTACTCTCACGTCCGCATGGAAGCGAAGCGCACAGCGGTGGAAGCCCTCGCAAAAAGCAGCGAAATGGGGGGTTATGACACAAACAATGACACAAAAGCTCTACCCCAGAGCGTTCGCGTAGTCTAACTTGTTGAAATGATTGGTGGACCTGATCGGGATCGAACCGATGACCTCTTCCATGCCATGGAAGCGCGCTCCCAGCTGCGCCACAGGCCCACTCTTAGGAAGGACTCTATCTATTCTGGCCGACTGCGCCATATTCGTCAAACGTTCACCGCGAGGAAATCGCAACGCGGACGGGAACAAATCCTGCATCTCGCGTGTCTAAAGGGAATAGAGTGAGCGAGCACTCGGCCCGCGCGGGCGCAGTATTTTCGTGTCAGTGCTTCGCAGCTCAGAACTTGCAACTTCGATTTACGAAGCCGTAATGTAGAGGGTACCCGGTATGCAGGCGGGCACGATAGTGGGCAATCTAGCCAGCGCGATAGGCATTACGACAGAAGATGCGGCCCTTGTTGCCGACCTCAAAGCCGGTTCCGAGGAGGCCTTCGCGATCCTCATCGCGCAGTACCATCAGCCGCTCTACTCTCTGATCGCCCGCAGCCTCAACGACCCCGCCGACGCCGCCGACATCACCCAGGAAGTCTTCATCAAAGTCTTCCGCAGTATTCGCGGCTTCCATGGCGAAGCCAGCCTGCGCACATGGCTCTACCGCATCGCCCTTCGCGAGGCCTCAAACCAGAGGCGCTGGTGGTCGCGCCATAAAAAGCAGGAGATCACCATCGACTCGCCCTATGAGTCCAGCGCCGACGACGAAAACAGCGGTCTCTGCCTCAGTGCAACGCTTGCCGACCATGCGGATTCACCCTTCGATCACGCCGCCCAGGCCGAGGTTCGCGAGCGCGTCGAAGCGGCCCTGCGGCAACTCCCCGAGGCCTTCCGAACTGTTGTCATCCTCCGCGAGATCGAGGGATTCGCCTACGAAGAGATCGCCGAGATCCTTAGCGTGAACCTCGGCACCATCAAATCCCGTCTCACCCGCGGGCGTTCGGCCCTGCGCGCTTTGCTCAATTCAGATTCTGTCGCTCACTCCTCTGCATCGGTTCCTCTGTCCGATCCATCCCCCGTGGAGGTTGGGCAATGACCCCGCAGCTCTGCCGCAAAGTTCAGTCTTCCTTTTCCGCATACCTCGATGGCGCCGTCAGCGGACGTCAGATGCAGCGCATCGCCCAACATCTCGAGGGCTGCTCCGGATGCACCCAGGAGTTCTCGGCCCTGCGTGCCATGCAGCAGTCGCTCGCAGCGCTTGGTCCTGCCAAGGCCCCGTCAGACCTCGGTCTCCGGCTGCGCCTCGCCATCTCGCACGAGCAGGCCCGCAGAACATCCAGCTGGCGCGATTCCGTGAGGTTGAAGTGGGACAACGCCGTCCGTCCGATGCTGGTGCAGGTCTCCGCCGGGTTTGTTGGAGCGGTCCTTCTCGTTGGCAGCATTGGGCTTCTTCTCGGCATCGTCGCGGCGCCGGAGCCGGTCATGGCCAACGATGAGCCCCTGGGAGCCATGACGGCGCCCCATTACCTCTACTCGACAGCCAGCCCTGCCGACATCGTGAGCGATCAAGGCTCGCTGATCGTCGTGGAAGCCTTCATCAACGACCAGGGTCGCGTCTACGACTACAACATAGTCTCCGGTCCGGAAGATGCGGCAGTTCGCAACCAGATTGCCGACCATCTCCTGATGAGTATCTACAAGCCCGCCAGTGTCTTTGGCGTCCCGGTACGCAGCCAGGTGGTCCTCACCTTCTCCGGCATCTCCGTCCGGGGCTAAATCAATCGAAGTCACGCGTTTGCCATCGCTCCCCTTGCTCCCTTAAACTCCATGGGAGCGTCGAATTATCGTGTCTTTCCTAAAAAAACCGTCCTTCTACCGGCGCACTGCATTTTTCCCTCTGGGCCTTGCAGTAGCGTTGTTTCTGAACACGGCCCTTCTTCCGGCAAATGCCCAGAAGCCGGTCCCTACGACAAGCAGCAGTACCCCCGAATCTCCTGCGGCAGACACGCCGGCAAAGGCCACTCCGCGCGTCGCCCAGCCCGAAGCTGGCGGTTCCGCCATCACCCTTGAAACCAGCGAGCCCCTGTTCTACATCGCGGCGGCCCTGAACACCTGCGGTTACGACGCCGACCTTGCCGCCTCTACCCCCGTCCGCCGCAAGATACGCGAAGAGATCAACTCCGAGGTGGCTGCCTCGGCCGCCGCACGCACCAGCCGCGACGCCCTCTGCACTTACGTCCGCGACCACACGCTGGCCGATTCCGGTCTCAACCTCGCCCAGTACATCTCGCTCGCGCTCTACCTCACTCCGCCGCCTGAGTTGACGCCCATCGCTGACGAGACCGAGCTTCCGCCCGACTCCACCCAGGTCGTCAACATCCTTCCTCTCCTCCGCACCTTCGCCGAAGACGTGCATCTCAAGGCCCTCTGGGCCGAACATCGCCCCGAGTACGAAGAGCTCACAGCACGTGTTCACGAACCGCTCACGAAGATGATCCTCAACACCAACATCTATCTTCGGATGCCCGTCAGCAGCTACGATGGCCGCCGCTTCCTCGTGTTGCTGGAGCCCATGCTCGCTCCGTCGGCCACCAACGCCCGCATCTATTCGAGCGACTACATCGTCGTCGCCTCGCCCGCCGCAGAGCCGCTCGGCGCCGTCCACTTCGACGACATCCGCCACATCTATCTCCACTACGAGATCGAGCCGCTCGTCTACTCCCGCGCTCAGGCGATGGAGCGCCTCACGCCGCTGCTCCGCACCGTACAGGATGCGCCCCTCGAGTACACCTACAAGACCGAGATCGTTCCTCTCATCACCGAGTGCCTCATCAAATCCATCGAGATCCACACAATGGACGTAGGCCTTGCCAGGCCCCAGAAGCCGGGTCCAGCCGTGAAAGCACGCGCCGACCTCGAGCGTTACGACGCCGACATGAGCGCCTATGAGCACCAGGCTGAGACCGTCCGCCGCAAAGCGATCGATCTCGCCATGCGCCAGGGCTGGGTCCTCACCGACTACTTCTACGACCAGATCGGAAGCATGGAGCGAGCCGGCATCAGCCTGAAGGAGAACATGGGCCAGATGGTCTATGGTATGGACGTCGACCACGAGCGCCACAAGGCTCAGCAGGTAGCTTTTCTGCCCCAGGGTAGCCGCGACGTCCTTCGCCGTCCAGCTCCTCAACTTACCGTCCTGCAACTTGCTGAGATGAAGATGCTCAAAGGCGACCTGGACGGCGCCTCCGCGATTGCCAACAAAGTGCTTGCCGACCCCAATGGCGACCATTCCGGCGCCCACTACGTCCTCGCCCGCGTCTACCTGATGGAGCGCCAGCCCGGAGCCGCCGTCAACGACTTCCAGGAGGTCCTCGACTCCTCCAAAGACCCTCGCACCCTGGCCTGGTCGCACATCTACCTAGGTCGCCTCTACGACATACAGCCCCAGCCCGACCGCCAGAAGGCCATCGCCGAGTATCAGGCCGCCCTGACCGTCCGGGACGCTCAGCCAGACACCAAAGCAGCCGCTGAGGCCGGCCTCAAACAACCCTTCGTCGCCCCTAAAGCCCCCAACCAGCCCGCTGACGACGACAACGCTCCATTTGACCCCAGTGGCAAAGCCGAGAAGGACGCATATCGTCCGCCACCCCCACGCTAGAATCATGCCTTCGGACCAGCCCCGTCTGTCCGGTAAATTAGACGCGGAGGAGTTCTCCTTGACGACACGGCACAACAAAGCCGGACGATCGCGGAAAAAGAGCCCTCCTGCGTCTCCGTTCGACCACCGCTTCCGCCGCCCCGAACTCCTCACCTGGGCCCTCACCCATCGCTCCCTCGCCTACGAGACCAAACCCGATTCGCTCCCCGACCCCGCCGCCGACAACGAACAGCTCGAGTTCCTCGGCGACGCCGTCCTCGGTCTGGCAGTCGCCGAATCCCTCTTCCGCCGTTTCTCCGCCTCGCGCGAAGGCGAGCTAACCCGTCTCCGTTCCTCCCTCGTCAGCCGCCGTCATCTCGGCGAGGTCGCCGCTCGCATCGATCTCGGCTCGCACCTTCGCCTCGGCCGCGGAGAAGAACAAAGCGGTGGCCGCAAGAAGCCCGCCCTGCTCGCCAACGCTCTCGAAGCGGTCATCGGCGCTCTTTACCTCGACGGCGGCCTCGATGCTGCTCGCCCCTTCATCGAAAAGCACATCATCGAGCCCACCCTGCCCGATCTTCACCTCGCCTTGGCAGCCTCCGAAACTTTCAGCGGAGCCATCGGCGACCACAAATCCGCCCTCCAGGAGCGCCTCCAGGCCACCGGAGCCGGTCAGCCCCAGTACGTCCTCACAGCGCAAACTGGTCCCGACCATCAAAAACGCTTCCGCGTCGAAGTCCGCATCGAAGATAAGAAGGGAGTCTCCCGCGCCCTGGCCGAATCCGAAGGAAACACCAAGAAACAGGCCCAGCAGGAGGCCGCGCGCCTCGCCTTCCAGCGCCTCATCGCGGAGTCTCAGCTCTCAGACGCCCCCATCGCGGAGGTGGCCGAGTGATCGCCGACGTCAAATCCGGCCAGAGGCTGGCGCAGGATCCTGCCGAACTCGAAGCCCAGAGTCAGGCTCCGCCGGAACAGGCCGCCGCGCCGCCCAATCCAACGCCCGAGGCAATCCACGCACATCACGTTCACCACAAACCCGGCATTCTGACCTCGCTCCAGTCCTTCCTTCACCTCATCATCATCGCGATCTTCATCATTACCTTCTGCGCCCAGCCCTTCCGCATCCCCTCGGAGTCCATGGAGTCCACCCTCCTCGTCGGCGACTTCCTCCTCGTCGACAAACAGTCTGCCTCGCCCAACTCCGACGGCTCTCCCGGCCTGGAACCCGCAGCCGCCATTCATCGCGCCGACATCATCGTCTTCCACGATCCCGTCGACGCCACTCTCCATCTCGTCAAGCGAGTCATCGGCCTCCCTGGCGACCACCTTCGCCTCCACGCCGGCCGCGTCTACATCAACGGCCGCGAGCTCGTCGAGCCCTACGCGGTCTATCGCCCCAGTCCACCCGACAACTTCCGCGACAACTTCCCCCGCTTCCAGTCAGCCGATCCCGAGATCGACTCCCACTGGTGGATTCGCATGCGTTCCCTCATCGACAACGGTGAGCTCATCATCCCCAGCGGCAACTACTTCGTCATGGGCGACAACCGCAACGACAGCGAGGACAGCCGCTACTGGGGCTTCGTCCCGCGCGAAGCCATCGTCGGCAAACCCCTCGTCATCTACTTCTCGCTCCAGCAGCACGAGTCCGACGACGCCCCTGCCCTTACCCAGGACGCTCTCGCCGAGAACCAGCGTCGCCAGCACCCCAGCAAGATCGACTCCCTCGTCGATTTCGCCCGCTGGGGCCGTATATTCCAGGTCGTCCACTAATCGCTTCACTACGGCGCGGCCGAATGAGCTGAATTGCTATTGGAGTTGCATATTGCCATACGCGAAGATTCCATGCGTCGCAGCAAGGCCGACAGGAATCATTCTCTCAATCAGATGTTGATGAATGCGATGCAAGCCGTACATCCCTAGTATCTCTGCGCCAGCCTCCAACGCAGTCAGACTAATTTGCCCGCTCCATCCGTACTTCACCAATGGGCGCGCAAAGGGATCGCCCTCTTGCTGACCGTGTGAGATGAATCGCTGAGTGGTAATCGAATCGGCGGTCATGCCAAGCAGACTCACCACAATAAGCGTGTTGTTGTAGCGATCGAAAAATGGATGAGCCGCCTTTGCATCGTAGACCGGGGCGGTCCAGTCAATTGGTCTTCCCACACTCGTGTAGACACCTAACGTCGGTTGAAGATTGTTGGTCCACGCGTCAGGGCCGTATCGGAGGATCAAGTCGCTCACTTCAGCACGTATATGAATCCGGGACGCGGGTGAATATTCAAAGCCGGCACCTACGCTGCTCGCAAACAGATTGCGATTGCCATAGACAAAGGAAAACGTAGTTGGCGTCGGATAGACAACTTGCGTGATCACTTTTGTCCAGGTCAGATCGCCAGCCTGAGCCTTCAGAAAAAAGCCGTAGTTTTTGGCTCGCACTTCCGCTCGACCACCGGTGAGAAATTCCACAATGCGACCGCCGCTGACGTTTGTACTTTCACCTGAGGTTGGCGACACATCGACAGTCGTATCAAGGGCAAAATGTGCATTTAGGTTCAGGGTTGCACCTGCTCCGAGGCCGAAGGATGGGAGATGGCAGTCAATTCTCCCAATGCAGCCAGTACGAATATCGGCCACCTGGCCACCCAACTCAAATCGTCGGATACCAGTCTCCGACTGTTGAGTCGCAGAGGAAACCAATGGGCTTGGCTAAAGGAAATGTGGGACGACGTCAGAAGAGACAGTATCCATAGCAAACGGGCCGAATGCACCACGCTAGAATACTCGAAGCATTGGTTCTTTTTGTTGTTGTATCAGGGGGGAAGTGTTAACAATAGGCCAATTTTGACCGCGAAACACTCCGCTGCCGCATTTTCAACTTCAGCCCCCATCGGCGATACACTAATACCTGCATCACCGGAGAGCCCGTCTTGCCCGACACCGTAGCCACCGAAGCGAACGACCTCGAATCGACCCAGCAGCAGGACCACACCGAGACCCCTCTCGAGTCACTGGCGTCCATCTGCACCGTCCTCGCCATCGGTCTCTTTGTCATGACATTCATCTTCCAGAACTTCGAGATTCCGTCAGCCTCGATGGTCAAGACCCTCCTCATCGGCGACCACGTCCTCGTCGACCGCATCTCTCTCGCTCCGCCCGCAAAATGGGCGCCCTTCACCTTTTATCGCGAAGTCCACCGCGGCGACATCATCGTCTTCTTCAAGCCCGGCGAGCCCGATCTCTTCCTTGTCAAGCGCACCATCGGCATTCCCGGCGACAAGATCCATCTCCGCAACGGAGTCGTCTATCTCAACGGAGTCGCGCAAAACGAGCCCTACGCCGGCATGCCTGTCTCCGACGACAACCCCCAGCACGCCTTCCAGCCCTACCGCGACGACTTTCCCGCCGTCCCGCCCGGCCCCTATGATCAGGTCACCGCAAGCTGGGCCTACGAACTCCCCAATCACCTCCAGGACGGCGACCTCATCGTCCCTCCCGGCAAGGTCTTCGCCATGGGCGACAACCGCACCGAGAGCCTCGACGGCCGCTTCTGGGGCTTCGTCCCTCGCGAAAACATCGTCGGTCGCCCCATGTTTGTCTATTGGTCCTTTGAGACCCCCGCCGACCAGATCAACAAGCAGTCCATCGGCGAGCGCCTCGGTTTCATCGGCCATATCATCCTTCACTTCTTCAGCGAAACCCGCTGGAGCCGCACCCTCCATCTCGTCAAGTAAAGTTGTCCGTACTCCAATCTCAGTTGTCGGGGAGTCATCCAGACGTAGTCCTCCAGACACTGACAACTGAGATCTGACAACTGAGAACTTAAATGCAGGAAATGGATCCAACCTACGACCCAGTGCATACCCCAGCCGAAGACTCAGGGGAGTTCATCGACCACGATGTGCCGCCAACCATCAGCCGGCGCACGCTCAAGCGCCTCCTCTACATCGCGCTCGCCGCTGTTGCCGTCCTGCTCCTCGTTCTCCTCCCGCCGCTCATCAGCCTCAACCGCTATCAGCGCCGCATCGCCAACAGCATAGGCGAAAGCCTCGGCCGCCCCGTCCACCTCGACAAGGTTTCTCTCAATCTCCTCCCACTCCCCGGCTTCACGCTTGAAAACTTCGTCGTCGACGAAGACCCTGCCTTCGGCAACGAGCCCGTCATCCGCGCCAACGTCGTCAACGCCACCCTCCGCATCTCCTCCCTCTGGAGCCGCCGCTTCGAGTTCTCCACCATCAGCTTCACCGACCCCAGCGTCAACCTCGTCCACCTTCCCAACGGCAAATGGAACCTCGACAGCATTCTCTTCCACGCCGCCCAAATCGAAGCCGCCCCCACCGACCAGAAAAAACGGGGCCCAGCCCCGCGCTTCCCCTACATCGAAGCCACCGGAGCCCGGCTCAATCTCAAGCTCGGCAACGAAAAAACGCCCGTCTCCCTCACCGACGCCGACTTCGCCCTCTGGCTCCCCGATCCCCGGCAATGGCATCTTCGCCTCCGGGCCCGTCCCGCCCGAACTGACACCAACGCCTCCGACACCGGCATATTCTCTCTCGAAGGCACCCTCGGCAGAGCCGCATCTCTCAGCCAGGTTCCCCTCAGCCTGCAAGGAGTTTGGCGCAACGTCCCCCTCGGTCAGGCCAGCCTCCTCGTCCTCGGCCGCGACGCCAACCTCCGCGGCGACCTCACCCTCTCCGCCAACGCGCAGGGAACCATCGGCAACAGCGCCATCCAGACCCGCATCCAGGTCGCGGGAGGCCGCCGTGCAGATTTTGTCCCAGCCGAACCCCTCGACGCCGACGTGCAGTGCCTCGCCACCGCCACCGACGACTTCCACACCTTCGAGGACATCCACTGCGCCTGGCCCCCATCCGGCTCCTCCACCCCACCGACCCTCGCCCTCACCAGTACGGTCCTCGACGTCCGCAATCCCTCGGCCGCCACCTTCGAGATCGCCACCCCCGGACTGCCCGCCTCCACCCTCCTAGACTGGCTCCGTATCGCCAGCGCTCGCATCCCCGCCGACATCACCGCCGCCGGCACCCTCACCGGAGCCCTTTCCTACCACCCCAACGCCCCCGAGCTCTGGCAGGGCCAGCTCCAACTCACCAACGCCAGCCTAATCAACCCTCACCCCTCTCCTGACCCGTTACTCACAGGCGATCTCACCCTCCAATCCATCTCGGCGCCGGCACCCGACCCCCATCACAAACTTCGCCACACCTCAGCCCCCACCCCCACCGGCTTCGAGCTATCTCCCGCCTCCCTGGACCTCGGCGGCAAAGATCCCGCCTCTCTCGAAGGCCACGTCGACACCTCCGGTTACACCCTCCACCTCACCGGAATGGCCTCCCTCGCCCGACTCCACGCCCTGGCCACCGCGATCCCGCAACTAGGCGACGGCCTCGCGGAAGTCCTGCCCACTAACCGCGCCGCAGGCCCCTTCCGCATCGATCTCACCTGCATCCATACCTGGCGCGGGCCGCAGACCTGGACAGACAACACCGCTCAGCCCTCCAAACCCAAGCCCCGCCACCGCAATTAGGGCATTTCCAAAACCCTAGGAGCCGTAATAGATTGTCATCCAGAGCGGAGGCGGCGCTTTTGCCGCCGTAGTCGAAGGACCTGCGGTTCTCTCCCGAGACTCATCTTGCTCTTGGCCCGTCTCCCGTCATTCGTCACAAAAATCTCTCTCCTGTGGTAATCCCACATCAACTCATGCCACACTAATGTGGTATCACCACAGGAGTCCCCATTGCCGCCCTCAAAACTCGATCTCCTCCAGGGAACTCTCGACCTCATGGTCCTCCAGACCCTCGCCACCATGGGCTCTTTGCATGGCTATGGCATAGCCCGCCGAATCGAAGAAGCCAGCGGCGACGAAGTCCTCCTCAATCAGGGCACAATCTACGCCTCCCTCGTCCGCCTCCAGCAGCGCGGGTGGATCTCCGCCGAGTGGGGCACCTCCGACAACAATCGCAAAGCGAAGTACTACGCCATCACCCGCGCCGGCCGCAGGCAATGGGCAAAAGACGCCGCCTACTGGCACCGGCTCACCGCTGTCATGGGTCGAGTCCTCACCATGGCTCCCGAAGGAGGTGCCCAATGAATCTCCGCGAAGCCATGAACCGCATCCTCTCCTTCTTCCATAAGCGGCAGCGAGACTCCGACCTCGAAGCAGAACTCCAATCCCACATCGACCTTGCCGTGGAAGAAAACATCAGCAAAGGCATGTCTCCCGACGAAGCCCGCCGCCGCGCCCTCGTGCGCTTTGGCGGCGTACAGCAGGCTCGCGAGCAGCAGCGCCACGCCCGCGGTCTCCCCACGCTCGACATCCTCCTTCAGGACCTTCGCTACACCGTCCGCACACTCAATCGCAATCGCGTCTTTACCATCATCGCGATCCTCATCCTCGCCCTCGGCATCGGAGCCAACGTCGCCGTCTTCAGCGTCGTCAACACACTTCTCCTTCGCCCCTTGCCCTTTTACGATCCCCAGCGTCTCGTCGTCATCGCACCCGAACTCAACCGTGCCGGCCTCTCCGGCGCAACCTTTTCGGTCGATGCCTACGAAGATCTCCTCGCTCAAAACCGTTCCTATGCTGACATCACCGGCTACTACGCCTTTTCCGCTCCCGACAACTCAAAGCTGACCGTGCAAGGTCAGCCGAAGCCAGTCACTGGCATCGCCGTCGCAGCAAACTTCTTTCACGTCCTCGGCGTCGACCCCGCACTAGGACGGTCCTTCACCTCTCAGGAAGCGGTCACGGGAAACCCAACAGTCGCCATGCTCTCCTATCCATTTTGGCAGCGGCAGTTCGGCAGCGACCGCTCCATCATCGGAAAGCCCATCACTCTCGATGGAGCGCCCGTAACCATAATCGGAATTCTTCCCGAATCCTTCGACTTCGGCAGCGTCTTTTCCCCGGGCGCAAAGGTCGATTTCTTTATCCCGCAGTTCATGGACGACATCCGCACGCAGGGCAACACTCTCGCCCTCTTCGCTCGCCTCCAGCCCGGCGTCACCATCGCCCAGTCCCGCACCGAAGCCAGGGATCTCTTTCCCAAACTCTACTGGAGCAGAAAGATTCCATCGTCCAACCACAACTACACCGCCTACCCTGTTGAGTTGAAGGAGTACGTCAGCGGCAAGCTTCGCCGCTCGCTCATCGTCCTCTGGTGTGCCGTCGGGCTCATCCTCCTCATCGTCTGCGTCAATCTCTCCAACCTCCTCCTCGCCCGCGCCGCCGCACGCAGCAAGGAGTTCGCCCTGCGCGGAGCCCTCGGCGGAACGCGCGCCCGCCTCATACGTCAGCTCCTCACCGAAAGCCTTGTCCTCTCCGCCATCGGTGCGGCTCTCGGCCTCGGACTCGCCTACGCGCTCGTCTCCTACCTTGCCCACCAGGGCTCTATCGCGCTTCCACTTCTCTCCAGCATCCGCATCGACGGCCAGGCCATCGCGTGGACCCTCCTCATCACCGTCGGCTCCGCCATCCTCTTCGGCCTGCTCCCCGGCATCAAGATGTCCGCCGCCAACATCCAGGAAGCCCTCAAAGACTCCGGCCCCGGCATGAGCGACGGCCGCAAACACGAACGCCTCCGCTCCACCCTCGTCGTCTCCGAAGTGGCACTCGCCTGCGTCCTCATAGTCGGAGCAGGCCTTCTCCTCCGCAGCTTCCTCCACGTCCTCGACATCGACCTGGGCTTCCAGCCATCCACCGCCGCAGCCATCAGCGTCGACTACGACTACGCAGGAAATGACAAAGCCAAAGTCGAGAAGCAAAGCGCAAAGTTCCAGGAGATCCTCCGCCGCATCAACGCCATTCCGGGCGTTCAGACCTCCGGAATCACCGACAATCTCCCGCTCGAGCGCAACCGCGGCTGGGGAGGCCCGCGCCTCAAGGGCAAGACCTATCGCCCCGGCGAAGTCAAAGGCGCCTTCGTCTACATCGTCTCTCCCGGCTACATCCCAGCAATGGGGATGCGTCTCCACGGCCGTGACTTCACCTGGCAGGACGACATGAAAGGCGACAACACCGTCATCCTCAACCAGACCGCCGCGAACAATCTCTTGCCCGGCGAAGACCCCATTGGCCGCGTCGTCCTCATCGGCGATACTGAGGCCCGAATCATCGGCGTCGTAGCCGATGTCCACGAGTCAAACGTAGAAGGCAAGCCCGGCGGCCAGATGTATCTCCCCATCATGCGCACCGAATGGGGTCCCGAAGGAGCCGACCTTGTAGTCCGCTCCAAAGTTCCGCCAGACCAGCTGGCCGCAACCGTTCTCCGCACGCTCCGCGATCTCAACCCCAACCAGCCCGCAACCGAGTTTCGCCCCGTTCAGCGGATCGTCGATCACGCGGTCTCCCCGCGCCGCTTCTTCGTCATCCTCGTCTCTGCCTTCGCTCTCCTCGGCCTTTTCCTGGCCGCGCTCGGAATCTATGGAGTCATCTCCTACTCAGTCACGCAACGCACTCAGGAGATCGGCGTCCGCATGGCTCTCGGCGCAACCCTCGCCCGCGTCCAGCTCGACGTCCTTCGTTCCACCCTCATCCTCGCGCTTATCGGGATCGCCATAGGAACCGTGGCCTCGCTCGCCATCTCCCGCCTAATCACCTCGCTGCTCTTCGGGACCTCTCCCGCCGACCCCATCACCTTCGTCGCCATGATCCTCACCCTCGGCGTCATAGCCCTCCTCGCCGGCTACATCCCCGCCCGCAGAGCCTCACGCATCAACCCCATGATCGCCCTCCGCAACAGCTAAAAAAGCCCATCGCAGTAATCCCCGGCAAACAGGAAGCCAGAAAACCTACAATGACATCGAAGGCGCTTCAACCCCCGGGGTTTTCTCCCCCTCTAAAGGATCATAGTCAGTAGTAATGGGCAGAAAAACGTGAACGCTTGTGCCATGATTCTCCGCCTCGGTTCTGCTTTCAATCTCAACCCGGCCGCCGTGGCCTTCAACAAATTGCCTGGCGACGAAGAGACCAATGCCCGTCCCCACGGTAGTGCGAGTAGTGAAGAATGCCTCGAACACCCTCGGCAGATCATCTGCTGCAATTCCCACACCGGTATCCGCGACGGTGAGAAGAATGCCATCGGCCGGCTCCATCGTGTCCTGGACAGATAGGGACAAAACGCCGCCTCTCGGCATCGCATAAATCGAATTCGCGATCAGGTTTGAGATGACCTGCATGATCTCGCCGCGACGCACGACAACCTTTCTAGACGAATCGAGCGACTTCCTGATCTTGATACCAAGCCCAGTACACCGTGGCTCGTATACCGCGATGGCGTCCAGAACGACATCCGCAAGCGAGGTGCTGGAGGCCTCAGCCTGCTCGCGATAATAACCGAGCGTTTGTTTCGCGATATGGGAGACCCGGGCACAGTTCGCTTTCGGCCGAGTCGAGATACTTGATGCCTTCCGGGTCGGTGATCATCGGACGCATAAGGTAAAGCAGGTTCGTCACTGCTTCAAGCGGGTTATTGATCTCATGCGCGATCGTCGCCGCCATGCGGCCGGTCGCGGCAATCTTTTCAGCCTGCAACAGAGACTGCTCCATTTGCTTACGGCCTGAGATGTCTCGAAGGATCTTTGAAGCTCCGATAATTCGGCCCTGTTCGTCCTTAATGGGGGAAACCGTAAGAGAAACGTCGAGACTTCTACCGTCCTTCGCGAGACGAACTGTATCGAAGTGCTCGATACGCCGTCCTGCCCGTATGCTGTCAAGGATCATCTTTTCGTCTGAATGAAGGTGCTCGGGAATTAGCCTCAGAACCGGCGTGCCGACAATCTCCGTCGCGGAATATCCCAAAATCCGCGTGGCCGCTGCATTCCAGCTCGTGATGATTCCGTTCAGGTCCTTGCTGATGATCGCATCGTCAGAGGAGTCGACAATCGCCGCCAGTTCGCCAAGGCGCTTCGAACTGTCTCGCAACGCCTCGCTAACCCTCTCGCGCTCGTCAGCCAGCTGTCGCTCAATGTTGGATAACATCAACTGCTGCTGCATACGCTGCCGAGCCAATCGGCGAATGATCCAACCCATGAAAATCGAGAGCAGAAGAAAGACGACGAGCCGCAAGTCCTGCGGAGCGTCTCCGATGGCAAATCTCAATTCTGTCTTCGTTAGAAAATAATTGACCAGGACGGCTTCAGTAAGACCGCAGAAAACGCCGCCCCACATGCCAAAAAACCATGCGCTCAGGATGACTGTTGGAAATCCAAGAAGCAGCGGAAACGCCCGCAACGGTGCGATGGCATAGGTGAGTGCGACCGCCACCGACGGCTGTCCCACACCCAAGCAGAGCGCGGACCGCCCATGGCAGTCTTTCTATCGCTTCGGCGCCTGGAATTTTCATTCCATTGATCCGGCTCATATTTATCGAATGGCCCTGGGGGTTTCGTCTAAAACGTGCTCGCGTCTTGGAGATGATAGCGCACCCGAAGCCTACGCAGCCATCTTCGCCGCCATGATCCTCATCTTGGCCCTGGTCGTTGCCTGTCCTTTGTCGTAATTCTGCAGTGCAGCATCGAAAATCTGTTTTTCCGTTATCTTAGGCTGTTCGTGGTTTGTCCCCACCAAGTACGCCTGAAGCGCTCGATGAGTGACTCGGGAATTTAGCGCTCACCGACACCTGCTTGCTCGAGATCATGTCCTGTTTACCGACAAGCCAGCGGAGTAACTGATCGGAAGGAATAAAAGACATATTGGCGTGTTCCTCATACAAGTGAGTGTTATGCGAGGTGGATGTTCAACCTCCTTATGCCCATTGAGGAGAGTGAATGGCAAATATTCTTGTCGCTGCGACCCCCGCTCCAGGTCACGTCAATCCGATGTTATCTGTAGCTCGTCACTTATCGTCCCTGGGGCATTCCATTACGTTTCTTTCGGGAAAGCTCTTCCGTGATCAGGCTGTCGCTCTGGGTTTTCAATTTGTTCCGTTCTCGGGAGTGGCCGACTACGACTACAGGCGTCTCGATGAGGAGTTCCCGGAGGTAGCGGCCGCAAAGCCAGGTCCTGAGGCGATGAACGCTATATGTATGTACGGCGGCATTGATCCTGTTCTCGATCAATATCGGACGATACAGCAGATCCTTTCCGAAGGCCCGATGGATCTTATCGTGACCGAGGTTTACTTTTGGGGCGTTTTTCCCATGCTGCTGGGACCAAGAGATACCCGTCCTCCTGTCCTGACATTCGGAGTATTACCACTCGTCCTGAGCAGTTGCGATGCAGCCCCGTTTTCAGGCCCCGATGCGAGTCCGGAGGGCCGGTTACGCAATCAGGAGGAGACACAACAGTTTTTCGCAATGATGCAGCCTGCCACAACACGCTTCAACGAGGTACTCCGTTCGTGCGGAGCGCCGGAGCTGCCTGAGTTTTTTATGGACTCCGCGGTCCACCTTCCCGATCGTTTCCTGGAGCTAACGGCGGAAGCGTTTGAATATCGGCGGAGCGATATGAAAAAGAGCATCCAGTTCATCGGGAATCTTATGCCCAATGGGCACACCAAATCGCCAATGCCCGCGTGGTGGGATTCGCTGGACCAATCGAAACCTGTGGTGCTTGTGACGCAAGGCACGATTGCCAACTGGGATTTGAGCCAGTTGATTGAGCCTGCCATAGCTGCACTGGCTGATGAGCAGGTGACGGTGATTGTTGCCGCAGGACGTCCCGACCTCGAGGCAATCCGGTTGCCTGGAGGCGTCAAGCCCGAGAACGCGAAGATCGAAAACTACATACCGTTCGAGCAGATCTTGCCCAGGGTAGATGTTTTCGTCACAAACGGCGGCTTTGGAGCCGTCAACCTGTCCCTCAGCAAAGGAATACCGATGGTGGTCGCTGGCGACACCGAAGACAAAATTTTCACTGCAAGCCGCGTTGGCTGGTCGGGAGCAGGAATCAATCTTGCAACCGGCCGCCCGACCGGCGAACAAATTCGAACCGCCGTTCGTGCAGTGCTTCAGGACAAAAAGTATAAAGAGAACGCTACAAGACTGCAGAAGGAGTTCGCACGATACGACGCGTTCGATCTAATTACAGAGACGGTCGACTCTATGCTCTCTGTAAAGAACTCTGACACTCTCCTTGCGACAGTCGGCGCTCGAGACTGAACCGTGAAAAGTAATTAGGTCCACGAAGCCCAGTCCGCTCTCTGTGGGTGGGGACACTCGGGCCCGCATGGAGGCCCGAGTGACGGGCAAGACCGGAAGCAATTCTCGACTGGTAGTAACCGGGCAATGCACTCATTGAGCAATGAGATACGCGCCAACTCTAGCGTGAGAAAAGCCACTCATTCTATTGGTGTTGTAGTTACCGCGATTTTTCTTTTGCCATTTTCTGCCCAAAAATCACTTGTCAAGTCCAAAATCCCGCAAATCCATCAAAACAAAGCGAATAAAAATGAAATTTAGTTACACTCAAACCCATATAATTAACTTATAGATCAGAGAAAGCAAAGCCCCGGACACCCTCTGGGGCTAACTTATTGATATAGGCGAATTTGGACACAACCACTTTATTATGAGTATTTTGAAGACCAACAAAACGTGTAAGCCCATGAATAAAGGAGGGTTACGCGCAGGCAATAGGGAGGGGGGTACCCTACAGATTGAATAGCTCTCTTAGTCTCTTGGTCTGAGCCCGGCTCACCGGAATCTCCGTCTTCTGGGCATCATCCATGCGGAGCTGATAGCTCGACTTGAACCACGGCACTACCTCGCGAATATGCTGAATATTCACCAGATACGACCGGTGCACCCGCCAGAACGTCTCCGGATCAAGCTGGTCCATCAACTCCTCCAGCGTCCGGCAGTTCGAGTGTCCCTCCACCGTCCGGGTCACGACCGTAATCGTGCCCTCTTCGATCGAAGCAAAACAAATCTCGCGCTGGTCCACCAGCAGAAGCCGGCTCTGCGCCCGCACGACCACCTTGCCGGAGTTCGACTTCGCTGGCTGTGCCTGCTCTTCCACGAGCCGCAGCAAAGCATCCAGCTTCGCCTCACTTGCTGACTCCGTCGGAGCGATCAGCCGAGCCTGAGCCTTCTCAATCGTCTGCATTACCCGCTTCCGATCGAACGGCTTCAGCAGATAATCAACCGCATTCACCTCAAACGCACGCACCGCGTACTGGTTGAATGCCGTAGCAAACACTACCTGAGGAATCGGAACCTTCCGGTCCAGCAACTTCTTCAGCACGCCGAAGCCATCCAGACCAGGCATCTGCACATCCAGAAATACCAGGTCAGGACGATGTGCCCGGATCAGTTCAACCGCCTCGATTCCATTGGTTCCCTGCGCCAGAACTTCAACTCCACCAGCTCGCTCCAGCAGATACTGTAGTTCCTGCCGAGCCAGCGGCTCATCGTCGATGATCAGAGCAGTCAGTGACATCCCAACTAGTCACTATATACGCGCAAGCGTGCCGGAGCATTGTCCTCAGCCAGATCGTGTCCGCACTGAGCACAATACACATCCGTTATCTGCACTCCACGGAAGCACCGACCGCAAACCGGAGCCAATTGGAACTGGCACTGAGGACAGAAATGCACGCTTGAAGTCAGCTCCGTGCTGCAATGCGGACAAGGAGTCATCATCGGCTGCCGCAACAGGAAGTAGACCACCGCACCAATTCCGCCCGGCATTACCACCACAATCAGCATCCACAATCCAGCGGGCATCTTGCGCCGCCGGACATCGCGACTCACATAACCCACCAGCAGCACATAGCTGGCAAACGCAGTCCCCCAGGAATACCCCATCAGCAGCCGCATCGGCAGCATCTCAGGCTTATGGTGAGGAAGAACCCCATGAAACAGGTACTGGACTGCTCCGAATACGATGACCGCCAGCACAACCGACCAAGTCGGAATCAGGCTGAGCTGATCTTCATCCCCCGCCGAACCAGCCCGCGACTGATCTGATCCCTGGTTCCAGAGCCTGTTCATCGAGCCGCCTCACGTTTCCGTGCACGCTGGAACAATACCACTGCCAGCAATGCCATGGAAACCGGCAGGAACCACAAACACAACACCAGGAACTGATTGCTCGCATCCGGAACACCGTTCGGCGTTGCCTCGTACGCATCGAGCGCACTCCAGACCGCCGTGCAGATAATCACGAGAAGAGAGGAACAAACAGCCAGCGGAATCCAGAGGCTGCGCATCTTGCTTTGTCTCGCCGCCATTGTCTTGGCCCGCTCACGCACCACCCGATGCGTGCGATTCACCACCGACGCCCGCGCCGCAGTGTTCGTCCCCGACAATACCGATTTCTTCAACGAATCCCGATCCTGCGAACGGGACTTGTCCAACGCCTCGTTCATACCCCCGCCTCCACAAACGGACGTGAAGCCCGTAGCTGCTCCATCTGTGGCTTCAATGCTGCAAGCCCGCGGTAGAGTCTTGACTTCACTGTCGATAGGGGAGCCTTGGTCACTGCAGCGATTTCCTCAAGCGAAAGCTCCTCGAAGAAGCGGAGAACAAGGACCTCTCTATAGCCCGGCTCCAGCTTCAACAGAACTTCTCCGACCTCTGCGCAGTCTTCCCGGGATTGAAACTGGTCGAGCGGGGAAGGTCCTTGCGTCGCAATCTCAAAAGGGCGATCATCTCCTCCGTTTTCACTCATTTCGTCCAAACTGGCCATCGTGCGTTTCCGCGACAGGTCGATCACCAGATTTCTCGCAATTGTGAATAACCAGGTGTCAAAACGCGCCTTGCCGTTATACTGCGCACCCCGCAGCAGCACTCGCATCCATGTCTCCTGGAAGAGATCCTCCGCAACCTCACGCTTTCCTGTCAGAAAAAGGAGGTATCGCAGCAGTCGGTGTTGATACTGCTCAATTAGCCGATCCAGCAATTCAGGATTCTGTTTCTTAAGTCCACGGGCGATCTCAGCGTTTTCGCTGTTTACCCGGGCAGCCTCCACAGCTGTTAGCGAATTAGAAACAGATTGCACAGTGGTTGAGACGGTCTTTCGACCAGATAAGTCTCGCGTTTTGACGAAAGGATCCATGAAAAACGAATCTTTCTTTGGAGAATGCCGAAAGCGATTTTCGTTTGTTCGCTTTGGCCTAAAAACATTCTAAGGCCCTATAGCCTCTTTCCCAATCTTTAGAAAGTAAAATTTAGGGATGGAAGTTCTTTACGGTCTCCACCCTGTCGAGGAGGCCATACGATCTGGGGCGCGGCGGCTTGATCATGTTAGTGTGGCCCGGGAGCGCCGGGATGACCGGTTGGAGCGGCTGATCGAGCTGTGCAGGGCGGCTGGAGTTCGGGTGTCGCTCGAGCCGAGAGAGCAACTTACGCGGCTGGCTCGGACGGATGCCCATCAGGGAGTGCTAGCTGTGGTCCGGGAGCGCCAGTTCCTGGGGGTTGAGGACCTGCTGGCGGGCAATGACGGCGATCGGCAGAGGTTCTTCCTGGCTCTGGATGGGATTGAGGACCCGCACAACCTGGGAGCGTTGCTGCGGACAGCGGATGGGGCGGGAGTTGATGGCGTGATTCTGCCTGAGCGGCGGTCCGCGCCGGTGACGGCAACGGTGGCGAAGACTTCGGCTGGAGCTTCGGAGCATGTGCGGATCGCGCGGGTGACGAACCTGGTTCGGGCGCTGGAGCAGATGAAGCAGGGACATGTCTGGGTGCTGGGACTGGACGAGCGCGGGAGTCAGGACTATACGGACTATGACTTCCGGAGCGACTGCGTTCTGGTGCTGGGACGTGAAGGCGCGGGATTGCACGACCTGGTGAAGAAGACCTGCGATTATCTGCTGCGGATTCCGATGGCTGGACAAATCTCGTCACTGAACGTGTCGGTCGCGGGAGCGGTTGTTATGTATGAGGCGATGCGGCAGCGTCGTCAACCGGCGGAGAAGGTGTCAGCTCGGAAGCCGGTGAAAGAGCGTAAGGGATTGGGATCTTGATGTATATGGCTGTCTTTGTTGTACCTCGTCGTTTGTCCATCCTGACAACTGTTCTTGCTCTGAGTCTGGCCGTAAAGGGACAGACTCCGCAGCCAGCGACCGATCAGACTGCTCCGCAAGGGAAGGTGCTGTTCAACCGGAGCGATGACTCGGAGGCGCAGAAGGCCACGAAGCCGACGGTTGAACAGCGGGTCGTCGATGTCTCGGACGCGGAGCGCGCTGCTCTTACCTTTACGGCTTACGATCTGGATGTTCATCTCACGCCAGCGCAATCGCGGCTTGCGGTTCATGCGGAGTTCACTGTGAGGAACTCCGGGAAGGAGCCGCTGACGAGGCTTGTTTTTCAGGTCTCATCTGTTCTGCAGTGGGAGAGCTTTGCGATCCGCAGCGGCGGACAAGTTTCGCCTTTGTCATTTACGGTGCAGACGATCGATACCGATGCTGATCACACAGGGAAGGCGGCTGAGGCGGTGGTTGCTTTGCCGCAGGCTTTGGAGCCGGGCGCGAGTGTTGCGCTGACGAGTTTCTATTCGGGTGAAGTGACGTTGTCGGCGGAGCGGCTGGAGCGGATTGGAGCGCCTTTGGAACAGGCGGTTCGCGCGGATTGGGACGAGATCAGCGCGGAATGGACGGGATTACGCGGATTTGGCGATGTGCTTTGGTATCCGACTGCGGCTGCGCCGGTTTTTCTTGGAGATGGAGCAAAACTTTTTCAAAGCGTTGGGCAGACGAAGCTGCGGCAGGCGGGCGCCACGGTCCGGCTGCGGTTGACGGTGGAGTTTGTGGGGGATGCACCGGATGCTGTGTTCTTCTGCGGGCGGCGTGAGCAGTTGCGGGTGGTGAGTGAGAACCAGAATGTGCCGGTGGCCGAGTCGCCGGGGGTGGCTACGGCGGAGTTTGCCGAGGGGCCGCTGGGGTTCCGGACGATGAGTTTGTTCGTCACGGACCGGGCGGGTACGGTGACGGACAACAGTCTGATCTCGGCGGTGACCTCCGAGCATTACGATGCGCTGCCGAGTTATGGGGCGGCGTCTGAGAAGGTGCGGCCCTTGCTGGTCGAGTGGCTGGGAGCGACGCCGTTGAACCTGCTGACGATTCTCGACCACAACGGTCAGCCGTTCGAGGACGATGCGCTGCTGGTGGCGCCGCTGCGGATTGCGGCTGGCGATGTGTTGGCTCAATCTCTGGCGCATTCGCTGAGTCATGCCTGGTTCCGCTCGTCGCATGTTTGGCTGGACGAGGGAGTGGCGCAGTGGATGTCGCTGCTTTGGCTCGAGCAGAGCCATGGCCGCGAGGCCGCGGTGGGACGGTTGCAGGAGGATGCGAAGGCACTGGCGCTGGCTGAGCCTGCGGTGTCGCACAAGGCGGATGCGAGTAACGGGCAGAGTCTCATCGAGGCCAGCGATGAGGTTTACTACCGGACGAAGGCTGCGGCGGTGCTTTGGATGCTGCGTTCGCAGGTGGGCGACGAGGCGATGAAGCGGGCGATGAGGCTTTATCGCGACGACAAGCTGGATGGCGATCCGAAGGAGTTTCAGCGGGTTCTGGAACGGGCCTCGAGGAAGGACCTGGGATGGTTTTTTGACGATTGGGTTTACCGGGACCGCGGGTTGCCGGATTTGACTATCGTCAATGTGACTCCCCGGGCTATGGATCGTGTCGCGGGTAAGGGCTCGGGGTGGCTGGTGTCGGTTGAGGTGAAGAACGATGGCGATGCGGTGGCGGATGTTCCGGTGACGGTGCGGTCGGGGACGTTGACGTCGACCGAGCGGTTGCGGATTCCGGGGCGGTCGAGTGCTTCGATCCGGATTGTTTTTGAGGGAACTCCGGAGGAGGTGCTGGTGAATGACGGGACGGTGCCGGAGGTGGAGTCGTCGGTGCATGTGAAACGGTTCACGGCGCAGTAGTTTTCTCAAGAGGGTACCCCCCTCCCTATTGCCTGCGCGTAACTCTTCTGTATTCATGGGTTTACGCTCTGGCTTTGTCCGCAAAATACTCATAACAAATGGGTTGTGTCCAAATTAGCCTATATCAATAAGTTAGCCCCGGAGGGTGTCCGGGGCTTTCCTTTTCTCTCATCTATAAGTTAATTATATGGGTTTGAGCGAAACTAAATTTCATTTTTATTGGCTTTGTTTTGTTAGAGTTGCGGGATTTTGGACTTGACACGCGATTTTTGGGCAGAAAAGGGCCAAAGAAAATTGCAACACTCGCAACACAAATAGAATGAGTGGCTTGCCTGATCCCCCTTGGCCGTTATCGCCGAATGAGAAATGAAGTTTCCGAAAATGCGACTTCGCGGGAA
>CAVZGJ010000005.1:0-325050 GCA_963774735.1 uncultured Acidobacteriaceae bacterium
CGTAAAGTCAGCTCCTCTCGCTCTACGCACGATCTTTTGCTGGGCTCCCCTTCCATATGCCGTCGGCTACTGGCGACAGCTCCTTGGTTCCGCGCGCGCGGAGTTCTATTTTGCTCGTCATGCGCGACACGCCCCGCAGGAGATGGCAGCGCTTGCAGCTGACGTTCGTAAGCTTCTGGACCTTGTGCCCGTGCCTTGTCTCGACAGACTTTACTCTGCCATCCACCAGGCTGTGCAGAATTCACATTCCATGAAGTCCCGCCCCGATCCTCTGTCGCAATGACCTTTATTAGTGGAATTCGCTAGCTGGCGGACTCGATGTCGCGAAACGGATTTGGTCGAAACGGGGTGCAGCTCCAATCATTCTTATCTCGGGTTATGACTCAGGTGTAGTCGCGTTGAGAGCGGAAGGGGCTTCGTATATTTGATTTCCTTTGAAAAGCCATTCTCGCGGGAGATAATCTATAACGTTGAAGGTCAAGATGAATGAATTTTAAAGCTCTCCAATACCTGGACCCTTCGATACCACGTTCCTAAGCCTTCAGCGCCGGCGAAAATTTCCTCAGCTCTTTCTGACACTGCATAGTGCGGTTCGCTTATTTAACTGTAATCGACAGACGTTGAAAGTGTTGCCGCCTTTGCAAAGACTCGGATGGCCCACCAGAGACGCACTCAGGTTCCACTTGCATCCGACTCCTGCTTTTCCGGTTTCGAGGTTTCTCGAGCGTACAGAATCTTAGCAACGATCCTCGCTAACTTGTCCTGCAGCAGAGAGAGCCATTCGGGCGGCTTCACAGTTTATGCTCTGCGTCCCCGGACAGCTTTACTCAGCTGTCATCTGCGGCTGCAATGCCGGTTTATTTAGCGAAGCACTGCATGAAGTTTACATTCCGCGGATTCAGCGAGGAGATTCCTCCTTTGCAGCTAACGTTCTTGGATCGAGAGGAGCGTTGCTCTCCTAGTTCATTTCTTCGAACACGGACGCTGGGGATCACCCGTTGAAACAGCCGCCGAGGGGCAGCGTCTCACTGCGGGAGATCAGCTCTTCATTCTCATGCAGGCTGCACTATACCTAACAGCCACTCGAGGATTGGGAGCACCAGAGGCCCGCATTTGTTACGATCACGCAGAGCCCTTGTGTCACTCGCTTGCTCGTCCGCACCTCCTCTACGTGGCACTCATAGGTCGGTGTCGCTATTCCCTCGTCACTGACAAGCTGAGTGCAACAATGCGGATCGCGAAGCGAGTTTACTCACTGGCGCAGGAACAGAATGACTCTACACTGATGATAGGAACCTACCGCGCTTTGGCAGTCACCCTTTACTATCTGGGCGATTTCATGTCTGCGCGACAATACGCGATGCGTGGTGTCCAGATCTGGCGTTCAGCAGCGCTAGAGTCGCCTGTCGGAGAAGTTAGTGCTCCGGCTGTGGTCTGTATGGGTGTTCAGGCCCCAAGTTGGCCAGCACAGAGTATTTCCATAAATGCCCTCTCCATGCGGAGAGGGCACTCAAAAGGCGAGCGGACAGGTAAGCAATCTCTACTGGCCAGCAGAGAGCGTCTTTGCGCTATCCGCGCACCAGCGTCTCACTGTGATTTAGTGAGACCCCTCCACCTCGGGTCTTGATCTTCATAATTTGGTTCTTCTTCGTTTATCAATCTTACTTTCCAACAACAGTTTGTGGCCTACCGGTAAATCAAGGCCTCACGGCCTGTTTCAAAGGAGTCCCGAAGGGATGCCTTTATCGTCTAAAGTAATCCGTAGCGGACCCTGCTTTAATGCGTGTTTTGATTTTCATAAGTTTGTGTCTCCTTCTGCTTAACAATGCTGTACTGATTACAAAGCAATCCCGGCGGCAAACTTTCAGAATTTCGGGCACATGATGCTTTCTTTTCAACTGGGCGGTTTTATGAATGGAAGTGGAAAGGTCTGCCTTACGCCAATGGGCCAGGATTACAGTTCGGCCGGGCCTGATCACGGCCAGTTTGATAAGACGCGCTGGAGCATCGTTTTGGATGCCATGCAGAGCCGTGCGCCTTGCGCCCCGCAGGCCTTGGCGGAGTTATGCGGGCGTTATTGCCAGCCGCTCTACACCTTTGCCAGGCGGCGTGGTCACTCACCCGAGAATGCCCAAGACTTAGTCCAGGGTTTTTTTGAACACCTGATCGGCAGCCGCGGGCTGGCGACCGTGGACCGATCAAAGGGAAGATTTCGCTCGTTTCTGCTCGCCTCCTTTCAGAACTTAATAGCGGCCGAAGCCGTATGGCGGGCGGAGAAAAACGTGGCGGTCACGCCGAACTGATCCAACTGGATTGGCGGGATGCAGAGGCTCGCTTCGGTTTTGAACCCGAAGAGCGGCTCACCCCTGAGACGCTCTACGATGCGCAGTGGGCGCTGCTGCTTTTGCGCAGCGCAACGGACCGCCTGCAACAAGAACAAGTCGCGGCAGGAAAAGCCGAAACGCCCTCCTTCCCACGGACAGCGTTTGTATTTCTTGCCTGAATCGAAGGGTCAAATCAAAGACGGTTGCGTCCGATGTTTCGCTTTGTTTGACGATATGCCGTTCTTTCTGCGTCGAACCTTATTTCCATTCTTTGACGCTCCCGGCGCAAAGTAGCGGTGTAAATTGCTGTCACACTTGCAGCAATGCCGAGGGTCAATTTTTCGCGGCGTTCAATATCGATATTGATGGAAGGGCGCACCACCTTTCATGATGCAACTGAGTGCCACGCATGAACCCGGTCGGCCAATCGTTGGCGTGAGCGATACCTCCTTCTCCGCGGAGTAACAAAGGAGCAAATACATCCTCCTCATGAAGTATGCGTACGATGTCGTCCCAATGTCGCGTTAAAAAACGCCGCTCACTGGGCAAACTTGAACAGCCTGAAGTGGATGCTCTGGAACGACGGTGTGGACATGGCGGAATTCGGAATGACCAGAGTGCGAATTGGTCTCTTTCAGCACGCCTTGGCACACCCAGAAGCAAACAGTGAACGGTTTGAAAGTATCGAAGCGAAGCTAGAGGAGCTTCGCTCGTATTTGTATGCGAACCGTGAATCAGTCAGGGGATACGCCGAAGCGTATCGGAAACGGAGAGCGTATTTCGACCGCCCATGTGGAGAGCACCGTCAATCAATTAATCAATTGATCAACTGGCGCATGTGCAAGAAGCACCAAATGGGATGGAGCCGAGCCGGAGCCCAGCAATTGCTTCACGCAAAAAACCGCGATTATCAACGGTCGACTGGACCGGTATACCGGGCATCATTCAGTACCGAAGGATATCGCCGCCTGACCCCCAGGTTTTACCGGTCTCGTTTTAACTGAAATCGACAACAGCGTCCAGATCCCGATTGAGGAAGACCCGCCAGGAGCACGAAACGCCAGTACATCACCTGCTCGAGCAGATCCTGAAAGAGTACGTTGAGGCCGCAGGCCTTCAGAACGGGGAAACCCCTGTTGCGATTCGGAAGCGGGCAAAGGCGGCGGTTTTCTCACCTCGTCGGATGCCACACATGGAGGGCAACCGGTATCACGATTTACCTGGAAAACGACGGACGGCTTGAGCACGCACAGCAGATGGCCGGACACGAGTCTCCGCGAACGACCAAGCTCTATGATCGGACCAAGGACGAAATTACACAAAATTACATTGAGCGAGGTGGAACGCATCCGGCTGTGAAACTCGCTTCCGATCAGGCATCGCGGACTGATCCGCCACCGCACGCTCTGCCTTTGTATCCTCACTCACCAAGCCGCCGTCGGCGTAGAGCAGCTAATTTGTAATGAGGATGTCATCGGTTGCGCGTGAAGCAACATTTGCGCGCCGCTTTGGATCCAGCGCATACGCTGCTTCTTCTCCAACTGTCAGTCTACCAGTGGTCTCCACTCGCGCCATTCGCGACGAGCGTTTCCACGTCATTCGATCCTGCCAAATATCACGACACCTACACCGAGGACCTGAAAAAGCTGCTCAAAGACCAGGCGAAGGGGCAGAAACGCCAAACCCCGCCGCCCAAATCTGTCTGCAGCAAGGTCATCGATTTGGTTGCCGCGCTGCAGGTGGATTCTTCGCGAAAACGGATCGTAAATGGTTGCCAGTCAATTTGCCGGCAGAAGCAGAAGTGGATTACTGTTCGCCTAAAACAAAAGAGCAGCGAAGGGACGCACATTTGTGTCGCCGCTGGTTTCCAATCAAGAACCCGCGGCGCGCTTGAAACAGTTAGCTCGTGAAACCGTCGGCTACTTTTGGCTCGGGCGCCAATCGCGGCAGGTCTAACGCTTGGCGTGGATGAATCTCCTTCATTCGTGAAATTCCTATTCACGGTAGAGGACTGCAAGCACGGCTTCAGACCTGGAAAGAGTCGGAAAATAACAGCCACGACCGCTGCAGCGAAGAAAGAAATACCGATGAGCCGCGCTATTAGAAGGCCGTGGTGAAAAAGTTTCTCAGCAAAAATGGCGACGGTTAGTGCCGCCATTGCCGGAATATTTCATGACACCGACCGCGACAAGAATCAGTATCAAACCCCAGCAGCGGGCGACGCAGTAAAGTCCGTGATGAAAACCCAACTCGGAGGTCAATCCCCGGTCCGCGAAAGCTTGTGTAGTGCACAGGCAAACTCATCGGCGACCGACAATCCGCAGACGGACGTCCTTGAAAGACGTGAGTTGGTAAACGCCCGCAGTGACAAAGTTAGCCTCACCGAACTTTGGCTCTGCAGCTCGGGCTTGGACCCAGAGTCGCAGGTTGTGGGCCGGAACCCTCCCAAGTAGCACACCCTTTTAAAACCCCGTCAATAGGAAACAGTGTGGCCGGGTCGACACGCATTTGCGGCTTGATTCGTGGATCCCACTAAGACCTTGCTCTCGATGCTTCAAGACGAGTAAAAAGATACGAGCAAAACTGACCTCGGGCGAACAGCGTCACTTTGTGTTGCGCAGTTCGCGCACGAACTCCGAAATGGCTACGCCGAGTTCAGTTGGACTGTCTTCCTGAACAAAATGGCCGCCCTTCACTTCGATCTCTCTCTGGTTGGGCCATTGGCGAACGAATATTCTCCGTCTGCCGATATCTACCTCGCCAGGCTCAGCGTGAATGTAAAGTTTCGGGATCTGGCTTTGAGCCAGCCATCGGCCGTATTTCCAGATGACCTCCACAACGTCCGCAGGCTCGCCCCCAAGAGGAATCTGCCGCGGCCAGGTTAACATCGGACGACGGTCTTCGCCGGCTGTGAGGTAGGGTCTTCGGTACTCAGCCATTTCGCTCGCCGCAAGCTCTCGTATCATGCCTCCAGGCAATAATTTCTCGATAAAGATGTTCTGGTTCAGGACCAGATCGTCGCCAGCAGAAGAACGAAGCGCTCGGAAGAGATCGCGGCCAGACTCTGGGAAATCTTCCCACTCAATGGGCATCACGAATGCTTCCATGAAAACGAGTGCTTGTACCTGGTCGCGGTGCTGACTGGCCCACTCAAATCCAAGCGCTGATCCCCAATCGTGCAATACAAATACGATATTGTTCCCAAGTTCGAGTTGTTTCCAAAGAGCGAACAAATAGTCGCGGTGCTCTGCGTAAGTGTATCTGTTCGGACCCGAGTCGGGGAGCTTCTCAGAGTCGCCCATCCCGATCATATCGCATGCGATCAGGCGACCAAGCCCGCGACACGCAGGCATCACGTTACGCCAGAGATACGACGACGTTGGGTTGCCATGCGCGAAGACAATCGGAGCACCGTCGCCCTCGTCGATGTAGGCCATCCGGTAGCCCATTATCTCCTTAAATTTCTTTCTGCCGAAAGGCAGCTCTGCCCCACTCATCGTTCTATTTAAACGAACTTTGTCGAGGCAGGCTAGACAAGAATTCGTCAACCGATAGCATCGCTCCCGTCATGCACGGCGAGTTCGCCGACAAGATACGCAAACCTTGACAAAGCGGCAGGTGTTCCGCTGATGCATAATGGCTTGAGACGATCGGCGATCAGCCAATACCTTGCCGCTTATTCTGAGACGGGTATTGGCCAACTGGCACTTTGGGCCGTAACAAAATGAAGCATCCATTAAACGACACTATCGCGAAGTCTTGACGCCGGAAGTCGGTGAGAATTGGTTTAAGGTGGAGACGGATTTCGGATTCCACCGCTTGAACCTGGCTTACTTTCTTCCTGACATCTATTGGCAGATCAAATATACGCTGGTAGTCTGATACTCCTGGAAGTAATCTGAAAGAAAGACAGCCAAATTTCCCAAGATGACGCCGGAACTCCGTTACCTTGTCTATTCGATCAATCCTTGGCCTCTTGCACCTGATCGCTGGGTCCCATTTTATCAGTCATCAATATGGCTACAGGTGGACGGCCAGCAACCGAGAAGAAGAAAAACCTCTACTTAAGGGTATAGTCGGTCGCGTTGATCGCGCTGGAATTAATTTTCTTGAAACGTTTCCCTTTTTCGCTGCTTTAGTCATTAGGGCCTATTTAGTAAACCGCGATAGCTCTTTGACACTGTGGGCAGCGCGCTTTTACTTTTGGGGACGGCTGATCTATGCGGTGCCCTACAGCGCCGGTTTCCCAATTTTGCGATCCGCAATCTGGAACGTCGCCTCAGGAGGCATCATTTTGCTTATTATCGCCCTATTGAGGTAGACCTAATGCCGGCTTCCCACCGTTGCTCCGCGGCTGCGCCTTGACTGGAGCTGACCTACAATGCCCTGGAAGCGCTTTGTTAACTAAATAATCTTCGTTTGCGTGTACTGACCCGTCATGAGCGTATTCCAAATCATCGCCTTGCTGCTTACGCTGAGCGCATTGTTTAGTTATTTGAACTATCGCTTCATCTAACTCGAGGCCCTGACTAACGACTCGAAAAGCGGTCAGGTATGGATCAGCCTCAATGGGTCTATCAGGTCCGCCTGAAGATAGCAAACCAGGATAGCGACGTGAAGTTACCAGGCTGACCAAACATGCGACTCCATTGCCCGAACTGGGAGAGCGTGAAGCCGCCGAGATCATGATTGTGTCGTCACACAAATGTGGCGGTTGGGCCCCTCTTTTCATTCTTGCCTCCACATTTTCAGTGGTCACAAGCGAGTATGCGAGACGCAGCGCCAATGGCCGCCGCCCAAGAGGGGCATGGTCAAGCTCGCCGACTCCAACATCGAGTACTTCAGCCAAGGACAAGGTGAACCGATCATCTTGTTGCCGTTCGGGGGTCTTACAGTGGGTTACATGCAGGGACTGTCACAAGACCTGGCCGACGCCGGCTATCGGGTAGTCCGAATAAATTTCAGAGGTTCGGGAAAGAGCACCGGTTCGGGAAAGGCGTCACCCTCCATACCCTGGCCGAAGATGTTGCTGGCGTCATCCAGGCCCTGAAGTTAGGACAAATTAATGTCGCCGGGCACGCATTTGGAAATTGCGTTGCACGCACCCTGGCCGCAGACCACCCCGAATTAGTTCATAGCGTCATCCTCTTTGCCGCCGGCGGAAAGGTCCCACCCAATCCACCCGGGGAGCACGCCTTGAAGACGATCTTCGATCCCGCATCAACGGATGCCGACATTCTAAGGAAATGAAATACATGGTGGGTAATCCCGCTGTGATTCGAATTCCTTGCCCCGGCACATAATCAAACCTTGCCGTGCTCCGCAAGTGGCGGGCCTGAAGAGGATGGTGATGGACAATACTCCACTCAATCGCTTACTCCAGGGACCTTTGAGCGCAGGCAACAAACGCCCCTGACCAAGAGTCTGATTTTGACTCCCGCCTGTGAAGCCCTATAAAGGGCTTTGATCACTTCTTCGTCAACCAGGGCGTTCGTCTTGCCGAAAATGGCAGCCGGTTTACCGCTCTTCGCATGGTCGATTTCACGTTCAATCATCTCAAGAACAAACCCGTGGAGCGCTTTGGGCGCCGACCTAATCTTTTTTCAGTCGAGGAAAGACCGAGACACCCGTTAGCCAATTGAACAGTTCTGCACTGTCGTTTGTAATATCCGGATCGCAGGTTAGCAACCCGAAGTCTTCATAAAGCTTCGCGGTCGATTGGTTATAGTTCCCTGTCCCAAGATGCAGGTAGCGACGGATACCGTTCTCTTCCCGCCGAACGACTAATGCCAGCTTGGCGTGCGTCTTTAAACCGACAATCCCGTAAACCACGTGAGCACCAGCTTCCTGGAGCGTTTTGGCCCAATTGATGTTCGCGGCTTCGTCGAAACGTGCCTTCAGCTCGATCACCACCGTCACCTGTTTCCCACTCTGGGCCGCCTCAGCCAGCGAAGCCACGATTTGGGAATCGCCACTGGTTCGATAAAGCGTTTGTTTGATTGCCAAAACATGCGGGTCTTGTGCAGCTTGCTCGATGAAGTCGAGGACCGTCTGAAAGCTCTCATAAGGGTGACGCAACAGGATCGGTCTATGGCGGATCTGTGAGAAAATATCTTCTTGATGAGCCGATGCGCTGACAACCACCGGCACAAAAGGCCCAAACTTGAGATCCGGCCGGTCGACTTCGGATATTACCGGCATCAGGCGCAGAAAGTTAATCGGCCCATCGACCTGGTAGAGATCGTCTCCGTGAGATTGAACGTGTGCAACAACTGATCGGCGATATGGCGCGGACAATCCTGTTGGACCTCCAGGCGAACTGCACTCCCGCGATTACGATTGCGCAACTCGTGTTCAATTGTTTTCAAGAGATTGTTTGTCTCTTCCTCGTCGAGGTAGAGATCGCTATTTCGAGTAACACGGAACTGGTACGCGCCCTTTACTTGGACGCCGTGAAAAAGAGAACCGACATGTATTTGAATAAGGTTTCCAATGAAAATGTATCGATACATACCCTTGTCCCCAGGCTTATAGCTAAGCAGACGAGGTAGAATCCGCGGTACCTGGACCACTGCCAGATTCGCGTTGAGATCGTTGCCTTCCAGCTCGACGACGACATTCAGACTTTTGTTTAATAAGTGCGGGAAGGGATGCGATGGGTCCACCGCCAGCGGCGTGAGCACAGGGTAAACCGAGTCTTTCAAAGTATTGCGCATAATGCTGCTTTTCTTCCTTTGTCAGCTCTTCGTAGCTCAGAAAAGAAATGTTGTTTTGCTCCAAGGCCGGGAGCAAATCCTTGCTCCAGACAGTGTACTTGTCATCCACCATTTTCCGCACCCTGGCAGAAATAGCGGCGAGCTGTTCAGTGGGGCTCATCCCATCGGGTCCCCTTTGACTGACATTACTTTCGCGTTGCTGCTTCAGGCCAGCCACCCGCACCTCAAAGAATTCGTCGAGATTTGATGCGACGATAGAAAGGAACTTTAAGCGCTCAAGGAGCGGATTACTGGGATCCTGGGCCTCTTCCAACACCCGTTGATTAAACTCCAACCAACTTAGTTCGCGGTTGACGTAGAGCGAAGGATCGGAAAAGAGCGATGACGTATCTTCTTGCATGGGGGATTTCTTATGTCGTTGCTTGTGAATCCCTAGCGCTCGTAGTTTCTTGTGGCTATCGGCCATTTGTGACAAAGCTGTTACAATACACAGTTATTCACCCGCTTTCGACTCTGCTCGTTCCTTCCGCCGGGTCGACAACGTCGTGATGAATTCCCGCTTCAAAGGGGCGAGCAACGCTTGGAGCGCTCTCAATCATCCATGCCCAACGGACCGAAGGGCCACGGTGATTCAAATTCAGCCGTACCGGGGGCGACCGTTGCGGGGCCGATGGTGACGCCACCATTACTTGGCGGGTGGACGTTGACCGCTGTCTGCACCTCCGCTCTGCGCGCTTGCGCAGGAAGAGAGCGTGATCGCGACGAAAAGTAGAATTCCTCCCACAGCCATCGAAAAAAGATTGCGCATTTGATTCGGCAATTAATAATCCTTAGTCGCATGTCATGCAAATGCTTGTCCGGTAAAACCTATCAAGAGGAAGGCACTTAGAATGAAGCACCGTATCCCACTAACTGCAGTCGTGCTGTTGCTGGGTATTCTTCTGCCTGAGGGTCACGCGACCGCCCAGGATGCCAATGACCAGTTCCGCGGGTCATCCTGGAGGCTTGTCTCAGGTGGCTTCGAGCGGGGCGGGAAAAAGGTTCATTTGACTCCTCCGCGCCTGCAGGGATTTCTGATGTTCGACTCCAGTGACCATTTTCTGATCGTCATCACTCGTTCACCCCAGGCAGGAACCCAAGGGGCAGGCACTGCGACCTTGCAAAAGAACGTTGCCTGCTTCGGAACCTACTCAATCGATAGTGCGGATCATACGATCAGCGTTCACATCGAAGGCAGCACATTTCCTAAATGGACCGGAACGGATCAGAAGCGTCGATTCACGGCCGCAGGCGACGACCTGAAGTGGACCAATTCGCCTTCAGCGGGTGGCCCGGGAACCGCCGAATTGGCCTGGAAGCGGGTCAGGTAGGGACTGCGGCCCGGAAACTCGAAAAAGGCCGCTCGACGGTACGAGCGGAACACAGGCTGGAAGCCTATGCTACATTGGTTTTCCGGACTGTCGAGCGATCTCCAAAGCCATCCCCGAGAGCTATCGCCGTGCACCCGCAGTGACGACTCGACGGCCTAAGGTAGCATAGGCTTCCAGCCTGTGTTCTCTTCGCTGTTTCCTATCCCGAACCCATCTCCTTCACGAAGTACTCCGCAAAGATGCTTTTGCTGATATTCCAAGTGCAGAGGAACAGCATCTTGAATTTCTGCCTCAGGGGTTTCCATAGGAAAGAAGAAATAAATCGGATTACCCTAATAGCAAGGGGCCTTCCACCTGTCGCCACCTAACGGCAATTGACCGCAACTACCAGGTCGCTGCGATTACTCCTGACCACTGCGCGGATTTGGCTATCGGTGTGCGTCGCAGATGAACTGGATTTGTTCCCGAATTGTCACCGGTACGCAACTCATCTATGATGCTGAAGTCGATCCATCCGGAATAGTGGAACGTGTCGACTTCGACAAAATCTTCAATTGGTCCTTCGGAGAACCCGTGGCTAAAGGCAAAGCGCCTGCGCCGCTAACGTTCGTGGCCTTTGTGTGATGATCTAAATGCCTTTGATTTCCCCGCCGTCTATGCGAACGGAAGCGCCTGTCAACCACTTCGCTGCTGGGGAGACAAGAAAGGCCATTAGTTCAGCAATCTCTTCTGGCTCGCCGTACCGGCAGATGCCTGCCTCCTCCGGAAACTTTTTCGTGGCCTCCTCCACCGTCATGCCGTGGGCTGGTGCCCACTTCTCGATGAAGGATCGCCGCCGTCCTGTCATTACCGGGCCCGGTACGACACTATTGACTTGTATACCGTCCTTGATGCCCTGTTCGGCAAAAGCCTTTGCGAGTGCGATGATGGCCGCATTGATCGTGGCCACTGCGGCAAAACCAGGTTTGGGATCCAAGGCAGCACTCCCAGAGATCAGAACGACTGAGCCCTTGGAAGCTTTAAGAGCCTCCCACCCCAGGATCGTCAGACGGCGAGCTCCATGGAGCTTTAGCTCCAGGCCAGCCCGCCACTGTTCGTCCGTCATCTCGAACAGGTCAATCTGTGGCACGGCGCCGGCGATATTTAAAAGGGCATCGATCCTTCCGAAGCGATCGAGTGTTCCTTTGATTAAGGTCTCAGCCGATTCCCTGCTGCTCAAATCAAGGCCAAAGGTTAGCGGTTCGGCTCCACTCGATTTGACCTCTGCCGCAACTTCCTTGAGTGCCTCCCCGTTGCGCGCAGCCAGCACAAGCCCAGAGAAATCCTTTGCCAGTCGCAAGGCTGTGGCACGCCCAATTCCCTGACTTGCTCCGGTGACGACTGCAACTAATTCTGGCATTTTCGATTGTCCTTCGTTTGTTCACTAACCATTGTCAGTGGATGATAGTTGCGTAATCGGAATTCGCCGGTCCTTTTATCCGACTAACAACGTGAGCGTTTCGCGAGCGGCCTCAAGGATGATGTCGACGACCAATTCGGGCGCCGTGAGAAGCGGGGTGTGATCGACAGGATGAACTCTGATCTGCGCTGCCATCCGCTCTGCCATGAAGTGCTGCGTCTTTGGGTTGATCATACGATCCTCTTCCGCAATCAGGAACCAGGAGGGTTTAGATCTCCACGCGGGTTTAGGCGCTGGCTCCTGAATGCAACGGACGGCGATCGGCCGTTGCACGGAGGCGGTAACTGCCTTCACATCGTCCGCAGCATTTTGGGCGAAGGCGTTCTCGAAGCCTTCTTCCGGCATCCAGATGAAACCGTAAGCGTCGGGCTGCAGATGAGGAGCCTGCGGATGAGGTTCTTCGCGGTAGAATAGCTGAGCTACTGTCTCACCCTCGTCGGGCGCCAGAGCAGCAATATACGCCAGCGACTTCACCTTCTCGTCCGTAGTCGCTGCGATCACGGCACCAGCGTAGGCGTGCCCAGCGAGCAGAACCGGGCCGTCGATTCTCCCCAGGACCCGGCTGAGGGCGGCCGCGTCGTCTGAGAGGGAAGTAAGGGGATCGGTGCACAGATCACTTTGAGCCCCTTGTGTAGCAGAGGGAGAATGACCCGATTCCAGCTGCTGCCGTCAGCCCATGCGCCATGAACGAGAACCACGGTGGCGTTCTTAGAAAATAAATTCATACTCATTTACCTTTCTGCACTTTCAGTTTTGGCGCACCAATACTTTCACGTTATCCTTCGACATAGAACACATTGCGTGCCAGCCTCTTATTTTCGCTTCTTGTGCCCGCCCATCAGGGAGTTATGGATAGAAGAGGGCCGTCGGGACATTGGTCCGAAGTTTCGGAACTCACAGGTTTTCGTTCTTTCGGGTCCCCTGGTATGCTCGAAACAGGAGCCTTTATATATTCACTACTTGTGCCGACCCATCAGACACTTATGCATAGAACTCGTTGGTCGGTCCGAGGCACGAGATTTCGGACTTAGTGTTGACCGGGAGTTTCTCCGTTAGCGGCGTCTGCTTTGTGCCCCAAAGGGTCCTCCCGAAAGGGTCTGCAATTTGGACGTTCCAGTCTGTGGCCCGAAGTGGCCAGAAAAGCTTAGCCCAGGATTTACCCGGGGACTGCAGTTTGGACATTTCGAGACGGTTAAGCCGGGTAAGGCGAGACGCCTTACTTACTAGTAGGCAAGCCGTCCCGGCTTGCTTTTCCGCATAGGCTTCCAGCCTGTGTTCTATCACGCCGGACGGGACCCCTGGAGAAATTTGGGACATCATTCGGGGGAAGACCTGAATGGCGGCGCACGCCCGGAACACAGGCTGGAAGCCTATGCTACATTGGTCTTTCGGACTCTCAAGCGATGTCTCAAAGGCCTCCGGGCCGGGTGAGCCACGTACCCACCACCACAGCGCGACGGCGTTAAAGTAGCATAGGCTTCCAGCCTGTGTTACCCGGGTGTCACCTGGGAACGCCAGTCGCTGATTTGGGGCCACCCTTTGATTGGTTGATCGGGGAAAGAAAGGTGTAAGTTTGCGGGTGCTGGATCCGCCTCCCATGATTGAGCTGTCAAGCTATGTCATCGAGCCGCTGCGGAAGGATGAAAATTATATCCTTTATCGTGGGCGGAGTAAGTACGATGCATCTCGGATTCTCGTGCTTGCGCCGTCGGCGGAGTATCCCGTACCGGAAATTCTGAGAGCGCTGGAGCACGAATATTCTCTTAGACTTGAGCTGGATCCGGCGTGGGCTACCCGGCCCATCACCATCGCTCGCCAATGGGACCGGACGGCACTTGTTTTAGAGGATTCCGGTGGTGTGCCTCTCGATCAATTGCTCGGGCAGCCATTGGAGATGGCGTTTGCCTTGCGCGTGGCCATCTGTCTTTCCACCGCGATTGGTCAACTGCATCAGCGCGGCCTCATTCACAAGGACGTCAAACCTGCCAACGTTCTGGTGGACTCGGCGACTGGCCAATGTTGGCTGACCGGCTTTGGTATTGCTTCGCGGCTCCCCCGCGAGCGCCAGGCTCCTGGACCTCCCGAGTTTATCGCCGGGACCCTTGCCTATATGGCACCCGAGCAGACGGGCCGAATGAATCGTTCGATTGATTCGCGGAGTGATCTCTATGCGCTTGGCGTCACGCTTTACCAAATGCTGACCGGGAGTCTACCTTTTTCAGCTTCGGACCCGATGGAATGGGTACACTGTCACATTGCCAGGCAACCGGTCCCTCCCGACACGCGGTCGAAATCTGTGCCAGCCTTCGTTTCCGGCATTGTCATGAAGCTTCTGGCCAAGACTGCGGAAGGACGCTATCAGACGGCAGCCGGTCTTGAAAATGATCTTCGGCGCTGCCTGACCGAATGGGAAGCTCAACGGCGGATTGTGGAATTTCCACTTGCCGAGTACGACACGCCAGACCGGTTACGAATTCCCGAGAAATTGTACGGACGCGATCACGAGATCGATACTTTGCTTGCCTCATTTGACCGTGTTGTCGTTAGCGGCCGACCAGAGTTGGTCCTGGTTTCTGGATATTCAGGGATCGGTAAGTCTTCGGTCATCAATGAGTTGCACAAGGTGCTAGTTGCCGCCGCGAGGTCTTTTCGCCTCCGGGAAATTCGATCAATACAAGCGTAACATCCCCTATTCGACTTTAGCGCAAGCCTTTCAGAGTTTGGTTCGTCCTTTTGCTTGCAAAAAGCGAAGCAGAGTTGGGCGACTGGCGCGATGCCCTTCGTGAGGCCTTGGGCCCGAACGGTCTGCTTGTGGTGGACCTGATTCCGGAATTAAAGCTGATCATAGGAGAACAGCCATCAATTCCCGATCTTCCGCCGCAGGACGCAAAGGCTCGCTTCCAACTGGTACTTCGGCGATTTGTCGGTGTATTCGCACGGCCGGAGCATCCCCTGGCACTGTTCTTGGACGATCTGCAATGGTTGGACGCGGCAACGCTGGATTTCCTGCAGGACCTATTGACCCAGCCGGACAGGCAACATTTAATGCTGATCGGTGCTTACCGGAACAATGAAGTCGACTCGGCCCATCCTCTGTGGCGCAAGCTGGATGCGATCCGCCACGCGGGGGCGCACATCCATGAGATCGTTCTGGCGCCTTTGACCTGCCAAGATTTGGAACGGTTGCTGGTGGATACCCTTCATTGCGAACCCGAGCGGATCACTCCGCTGGCGCACCTGGTCCACGCAAAGACTATTGGCAATCCCTTTTTCGCTATTCAGTTCATTACTGCGCTTGCCGAGGAGCGGTTGCTCAGTTTCGATCACGGCGCCCGGAGATGGTCTTGGGACCTGGATCGCATTCAAGCTAAGGGCTACACCGATAATGTGGCGGACCTCATGGTTGGGAAGTTAAATCGTCTGGCCATCGAGACGCAGAAGGCACTGCAAGAGTTTGCTTGTCTTGGGAACAGTGCCCCCATCTCCACGCTTTCCATTGTTCACGGGCGTGTCTTTCATAGTCAGGACGGCGAAGGAGAAACATCCAGGAGGCATTCGCCTCGGATCTGTGGGAGGCAGAGCGGCTGGAGTTGATTGTGCGATCGGAGGGTTTCTATAGGTTTGCCCACGATCGGATTCAAGAAGCAGCCTATTCATTAATTCCGGAAGCTTCACGTGCCAAGGCCCATCTCAGGCTAGGAAGGCTGCTCAACGCACACACTCTCCCCGACAAGCGCCAGGAGGCGGTCTTCGAAATTGTTAGTCAGCTCAACCGCGGCGCCGCATTGATCACTTCACGAAAAGAACGCGAGGAAGTGGCCGAGCTGAATCTGTTGGCAGGCAAACGTGCCAAGACTGCTACAGCCTATGCCTCGGCGCTCAATTATCTTATCTGCGGTGCGGCACTTTTGGCAGATGACGTTGGGGGCAAAACCATAGGCTCGCGTTCGGCTTGGAATTGAACCGGGCCGAATGCGAGTTCCTGACTGGCCAGTTGGCGGCTGCGGAAGAGCGTTTGGCTATACTTTCGTCCCACACCGCCAACACAGTTGAACTGGCGACTGTAGCCTGTTTGCGTATGGATCTCTACACGACGCTTGATCAGAGCGATCGCGCGGTCGCCGTCTGTCTCGACTACCTTCGCCAAGTCTGGATCGAATGGTCACCGCATCCAGCGACGAAGATGTGCGCTACGAATATGAGCGGATCTGGTCACATCTTGGATGCCGGGCGATCGAGGAGCTTCTCGATCGCCACTGATGGAGGACCCGGCGTCTTTCGGAACATTGCTGTTCTGTGTAAAGCGTTTTCACCGGCCTATGTTCACGGATGCCAATCTGGTTTCTCTGACCATCTGTGGTGCGGTCAGCCTCAGCCTCGAGCGAGGCATCTGCGACGCTTCGTGCTTCGCCTTCGCCTGGCTTGGCATGATAGCCGGACACGGCTTCGGCGATTATGAAAAGGATTTCGATTCGGCCAGGTTGGCTACGAACTTGTTAAACGACGTTGCTTAAAGCGCTTCGAGGCGAGCACTTATCTTGCTTTGTGATCGTCGTCGCACGATGGACAAAGCATATACGGGCTAGCCGTGATTGTACTGCGCCACGCTTTCGAAGAAGCAAACCGGATCGGCGACCTGACGTTTGCGAGCCTATATATGCAATCATCTGAACTCAGACTTTCTCTTCGCCGGCGATCCGTTACCTGACGTGCAACGCGAGGCCGAGAATGGCCTGGAGTTTGCCGAGAAAGCGCTGTTCGGCCTGGTGGTGGATATCATCACCACGCAAATCGCACTCATTCGGTCGCTGCGTGGCTTGACTCCGGAATTCGGCTGCTTTGATGACGGGCACATCTGATGAGCATCAGATTCGAGCACCATTTGTCCAGCAACGCCACCCTGGCGATCGCGGGATGCTGGTATTGGATCCGGAAGATGCAGGCCCGTTATATGGCTGGCCACTACGGTATAGCCTTGGAGGCTTCGTTGAGGGCGCAACGACTGATCTGGACCTCACCCTGTATTTTGAGGAAGCGGAATATCACTTTTACAGTGCGCTTTCTCGAGCGGCATCTTGGGACTCTGCCGAAGCCCGGGATCGCCGGGAGCACCTGGATGCCCTTGGTCGAGCACCACGAGCGACTCCAGGTCTGGGCAAAAAATTGTCCGGAAAACTTCGAAAACCGTGCCGCGCTGGTAGGCGCAGAGATCGCGCGAATAGAAGGCCACGAGCTGGCTGCTGAGCATCTCTACGAGCAGGCGATCCGCTCGGCACACGCGAATGGTTTTGTCCACAACGAGGCGCTCGCTAACGAGCTCGCCGCGCGCTTCTACCTGGCACGCGGTTTCGAGAAGATCGGGCACACCTATTTGCGCGACGCTCGGCATTGCTATCTCCGTTGGGGAGCCACCGGAAAAGTACGGCAACTCGAAGAGTTGTATCCGCGAGATCAGGGAAGAAGAGGCAGTGTCTGGTCCGACGAGCACAATTGGCACGGCGGTCGAGCACCTGGATCTCGCCACCGTCGTCAAAGTCTCGCAAGCGGTGTCGGGTGAAATCGTCTTGGAGAGACTGGTCGACACAATCATGCGCAAAGCGATTGAGCACGCCGGTGCTCAGCGCGGTCTGTTGATCCTTGTGCGAGATCAAGATCAGCGAATCGAGGCAGAAGCTACGACTAGCGGAGACACCATTGTGGTGCGCCTCCAGGAAGCACCCGTAGCGGAGGCTGCTGTGCCACAGTCGATCATTCGGTATGTTTCGCGCACGCACGAAAGTGTAATTCTTGACGATGCTTTGGCCCGGCATCCGTTCTCTGCAGATAGCTACGTCCGTCAACTGCACGCCCGCTCCATCCTCTGCTTGCCGTTGATTAACCAAGCTAAGCTGATCGGTTTGCTGTACCTGGAAAATAACTTGAGCCCAAACGTTTTCACTCCAACACGGATCGCAGTGCTGAAACTACTTGCCTCGCAGGCCGCGATCTCCCTGGAAAATACTCGTCTTTACCGCGGTCTCGAAGAGCGCGAAGCGAAGATCCGGCGCCTGGTCGACGCCAATATTATCGGGATCTTTATGTGGAATCTCGAAGGCGAGATCATCGAAGCCAACGAAGCTTTTTTCCACATGTTGAAATTCAGCCGCGAAGATCTCATTTCGGGGCGCGTACGATGGCCGGATCTCACGCCGGCAGAATGGCGGGACCGCGACGAACGTGCCGTGGCAGAGATAAAGGCGACCGGGACTTTCCAACCGTTCCAAAAAGAGTATTTTCGGAAGGATGGCAGCCGCGTTCCCGTAATGATCGGCGGCGCGATGTTTGAAAAGAGTGGAAGCGAGGGTGTCGCTTTTGTGCTCGATTTAAGCCAACAAAAGCACGCCGAGGACGAACGCAAACGAGCTGAAGACGCCTTGCAGGAAGCACAGACAGAGTTGGCACATGTGACGCGCGTGGCAGCGATGGGAGAGCTGACCGCCTCGATCGCTCATGAAATCAATCAGCCGCTAGGGGCTGTGGTCAATAATGCCAGCGCCTGCCTGCGCTGGCTTACGGCTCACAACCTGGAAGAAGCCCGGCGATCTGCCTCGCTGGTGATCGCAGAAGGTCATCGAGCCGGCGAAATCATCAGCCGGATTCGCGCTTTGGCCAAGAAGGCGCCACCGCAGAAGGACTGGCTGGACATCAACGAAACGATCGGTGAAGTCCTCGCGATGGCGCGGAGCGCAGTGCAACGAAATCGAATTTCCCGCAGACTCGAGCTCGCAAATGACTTACCCCTCATCCTGGGCGACAGAATCCAATTGCAGCAGGTGATTCTTAATCACCTTCTCGGTTGTCGCTAAAGTTTACCGATCTTGACCGATCTTGCCAGTATGCCTTAATACTGGAGCTGATCTACAAGCTTTTGATCAAAGCCGACATGCCCACCATGACCGACCAATCCATACCAAAAAACGCGCAAGATACACGTAAGTTCAGGAGTTCTCATATTTGCGGCAAATCTGCCATGGATCGGTGGGGGGAACAGGTGAGGATGTGCCTGAACTTATTCCGTTCATGGAGAGCAGCGATCCGCGCAAAATTACGCGGTCGAACTTCAGTATCAAGGGCGGACGAGTCCGCTGGTCGCTCGGTGCCGCTCTCAAGCGAAGTCAATTGCCGCGGAGCGGGCCAAGGCGATTTATTTTTTCCTCCATGCTCACGGTTGGGACGCGACGATTGCCAAATACCGGCCTGAAACTGTTGCCTCAGGCTTATTGAAGCGTTGGCGTATTTATCGCGGCGGTGGAACGCACAAGCACCGTTCACCGTAAAACCCTGCGTGGATACTGCGCAGCACTTCGGGAAGATAGTGGCCGATCTCAACGGCTGGAGGATGACCCTCAAGCAAGTAGGCTCCTCGCAACTCAAAATGGATCGAACGGATTCACTGCGGTCAAGCTTTCGACGTTATCGCCGGCTGCGCTCCAGGCATGGAAACGTTCTTTTTTAGCCGAGGCCGGGAAAGATCCCATCAGCCAACGGCGCGCACGTACGAGTGTAAACTCCTTCCTGCGCAACGCCCGATCTCTGTTCTCCTCGAGAATCGTGCGGCACCTTAATTTGGCGTTACCTGACCCGTTGCCGTTCACTGGCGTCGAATATGAACCGCGAGGCAATACAAAGTATAACTCAGCCATCGATATTCACGCTCTGGTTAAAGCGGCTGGGAGGCGAGCTGTCCGAGACTGATCCTGAAGCGTACAAAGCCTTTCTTACTGGCCAGCCTCGTCGGGCTGCGCAAAAAGGAAATTGACTTGCTTGAGTGGGCAGCGTTTGGCTGGGATCGAGGGGTCATCTCTCCCATTGTGCCGACCAAGTCCACTTCCGGGCTAAGAGCGAGGACAGCTATAATGATATCGCTCTATCGAACCGGGAGTCCTCGGGTTGACTTTTTCGCGGGTACGCTGCACACTGCTACTTCGAGTTTCGTGATCGAATCGTCTGCGCGAACCACGTCCTCATCGCCTCTACGATTATTATCGCGCTAAGGAAGTGTTTTGCCGGTTCACTAAATGGTTGCGTTGTCATGGTGTCCGGACACCCAAACCGCTCCACACTCTGCGTAAGGAATTCGGGTCGATGATCTGCGCTTCCGCCGGGATCCATGCGGCCTCCAGAGCTTACGCCATTCCGCGGTGGCGGTCACTGATATGTACTATACCGATTCGCGCGCTAGGGCAAGACCGGCCTCGGGCACCTCCTGGGCCGCCAAGGTGGTCGAGTTTAAACAGCCGGAGGTCGCGTGCCCGCAACACCGACAGACTTCTCGTGTGCGTGCTGGAATCTGCGCGTTCCGATCAACTCGAGACCATGCTTGCGCTCTCCCAACAGAAAGGCCTGCCGCCGGCCATGTGGGTCGCCGAGTTGCGGACTTGGGCGTTGAGCTTATCGGTAATGGTCGGTAGGTGAGGCTCACCTTGAGCCTCACTAGGCAAATTTTGCCTATCCTTAGATTTCATCTTTTCTGACCGGTTACCGTTAGCCGAACCCACCTTGTTCAGCTTTTTACTCAAAGACGCATACTGGCGCAAGCCCTGTGGCACCTACATGCCCTGACTCAAGTCGGCGGGTGTCTCTGCTTCTCGGCAATGACCCGCAGGGCCCTGCAAAAGGCTATCCGCTTGAAACTAGTGCTTGAGTGCAAGCATGACATAGACACTCGGGCTCATTGCGCGCTTGCAGACGCCCGTGCGTGAGACGCCTTCTAGCAATTGCAGATGACGTTAAAGAAACCGTCTAAAAGGACGAGATTCCCCTGGAGTCATGTTTAAAAAAGCGGCATTGATTTTGACGATCCTGGCGAGTTTTACTTTCGTCTTACCGCGTCCGCTCCAGCCCCAGGTTACTTACCCAAATAGCCGATTCCGCGATAGGCGCTAAAGCCAAATAGAAAGAAGTAGACCGCCCGCCTTCTCTCTTTCCGACCGCGCTCCCTCACAACCGACCGGCCCCCACACTAAAAATGTAATCTTTTACGTCCTCGCAGGACCTCGGCAAAATACCCGACCCGCCGAAGGCCCCAGCTTCCAGCCACAACCTCAGCCAGTAAAACAGGTCCAGGCGAAATGTTCTTTCTGCTCCAACACTCGTCGCCAGCTTCTCCAAAGGCTGGTGTGTCGCGGCAATCACGCGCACATCGACTCGCATGGTCTCGTTGTCGCCTACTCGTTGCAACTCTCCGCACTCCAGAAACCGCAGCATCTTCGCCTGCAGCGCCATCGGCATCTCGCCAATCTCGTCCAGAAACAGCGTCCCTCCATGCGCCGCCTCAATTCTCCCGGTACGCGACTGCACCGCCCCGGTAAACGCCCCACGCGTATGCCCAAACAACTCCGCTTCAAGCAAAGCCTCAGGTATCGCCGCACAGTTCAACACCGCAAACGGTTTACCTACCCGCTCACTCAGCCGGTGCAATGCCCGCGCGACCACCTCTTTGCCAGTTCCCGTCTCGCCTTCAATCAATACAGTCGTCGAACGCGGAGCCACTAGCCGGATCAACCGCGTCAACTCCCGCATCGGTTCGCTCGCACCCACCATCTCCGGAAGCATGCTCTCCTTCGGCAGCGCAGCTCTAGCCGGCTCGCCCCTTCCCATCAGAACCGACAACGCCTGCCGCGCCGAATCCAATCGCGCCTCTTCTTCCCTGCTGCGCGACTCACCTTGATCCAACGTCTTGCGAACAACCGAAGAAGCCTGCTCCAGGCGCCCGCACTCCCACTCGCAGCACACTCTCCACACTCTTTACGACAGGCACGTTCTCCGGAGCTGCCACCCACACCGCAGTATCGTTCAACGAAGCACTCTGCGCCTCTCTCAACGCATGCAACAACTCGTTCCTCCGCGGACTCCGAGCCCCGCCATCCACACCGCCATCCACGCGCAGTAACTCCATCGACGGATAAAGCATCTGGACCACCGTCGCAAATTCACCCACCTCAAGGTCCGGCAGCCAGCTATCCACCAGCAACGCCTCTGACCGCGCGTCCTCCAGCTGCGCCATCGCCTCCGCGCCGCCCGAGGCCTCTCTCACCTGCCAGCGCAGGCCCGTCAGCGAAGTTCGCAGCCTCTGCCGTAACCCGGCATCTGCGCTTGCCAGCACCACTGTTCGCAATGCCGCCCTCTCCGAAATGCCGTCTGCAAAAGATGCTTCCCGTCTCTGGTCTTCCGCGCTATTCATGCACATCACCTCAACCTCTGGTTTTCTTCATCCAGCATCATCCGTTGCAACATCCCCCGCATCGTCCCGACCGACTTGTTCAGCCGAGCGCACTCCTGCAGCGCCTCACGAATCGCTTCCCGCATGGCCTCCGGTTCGCCGATCAATTCGCCCATCGCCAATCGGCACTGCAACACCGTCAACGGCTGGCAAAGGTCATGCAGCGCCACATCCATCCGTTCGACAAACTCCGCTCGTCCCGTCTCTTCGATCGCCTCACGCACCGGCGTACGCCACGCTGGCCCGGCACTCACTGGATCGCACCGGAATCTTTCCGGCACCCATGCGGTAACCTTCACCCCGCACCGTCTCGATAAGGGAGCCGCCCCCATCTCCCTCCAGACTCGCCGCTCCAAGCTTCTTCCGCAGATAGTTCACATACACATCCACAACATTCGTCCCCGCATCCGGAGACATATGCCAAACCTCACGCAGCAGTTCGCTCCGGCTGCAGCACCGCCCCCGCCGCATCAGCAAATACTCCAGCAGCGAAAACTCTTTTACAGTGAGCTCCACCAGCCGGCCGTTCCGAACTACCCTGCGCTCCATCCGGTTCAATTCAAGGTCGCCATGCCGCAAGCACCGGATCCGCAAACTGCTCCCGACGTCGCAGCAACGCCCGGCAACGCGCCGTCAGTTCATGAAAACTGAAAGGCTTCAGCAGGCAATCGTCCGCCCCCAGGTTCAGGCACTTCACTCGCTCCTCAACCTGGCTCCGGCCCGTCAGCACAAGCACCGCTGTCTCGTCGAACCGACCCCGCAGCTCCGCCAACACCTCGGTGCCATCCTTCCGCGGAAGACTCAGGTCAAGCACAATCAGGTCCGGCCGTTGTTCGGCAGCCTGAACCAGCGCCGCCTCTCCATCCCCGACCCAGGTAACCTCATGCCCCTCTACCTTCAATCCCTTTTGCAAAAAAAGCCCTAGCGCTACATCGTCTTCAACAATCAAAACTCGCATCCCGTTACTCTCCAAGGCAGGAAATCCATCAGCACCGCAAGTCACATTACCAATTCCGCTACGTCTAATTACCTTGGTTCATCGCTGGTTACCTGACAAGTGTTCTTTGCAAGTTTTTGCGCAGTAAATTTCAAAATGGGAATCTTCGCCGCATTACCGAAATATCTCAGCGGTCACTCTTGGCTCTCGTTGCGTTCAATCACTGCCCCCGCATCAAGGTGATAATCCTACAAAAACACTTGCAATTCGCCTTTTATTCGCTACAATCATCGGCATGGCAATTACGCGGCGGCAAAAAGAGGTCATCGACTTCCTCTCCAACTTCACCCAGAAGAACGGCTACTCCCCTTCCTATGAAGAAATCGCCAGTGGCCTCGGCCTCAGCTCGCTCGCAACTGTCCACAAACACATCACCAACCTCCAGAACAAAGGCCTGCTCCAGCGCGCCCACAATCGCAGCCGCTCCATCGACGTCCTGCCCCCGCGCAGCAGCAAAAAAGGCGCCGATCGCCTGCCCCTCATGGGCCGTATCGCAGCCGGCCAGCCCGTGGAAGCCATCGAGTCCGCCGAAAGTATCTCCCTCTCCGACATCATCGGCAACCGCGAAGTCTTCGCCCTCGAGGTCCGTGGAGACTCCATGCGTGACGAGCATATCGTCTCCGGCGACTACGTCCTCGTCGAACGCACCCGCACCGCCCGCGAAGGTGAGATCATCGTCGCCCTCATCGACGGCTCCGACGCCACCCTCAAGCGCTTCTACCGCGAAGGCAGCATGATCCGCCTCCAACCCTCTAACACCGAAATGTCGCCCATCTATGCCCCTGCCGCCAGCGTCAGCATCCAGGGCAAAGTTCTCGGCGTTCTGCGTAAATACGCCTGAAATCTGTCCGGATACTCCCCAAACTAGCTATTCCTTTCGGTCGCCCGGACGTTCAAAATAGGAGCCGGCAGCAACTCCGCATCCTTTGCGGCAAATTTTTCTCCCCCGTCTATGGAACCGCCCACCATTTTCTTGCGTAACCACACTCCGAGACGACCCACCAACCAGAACTTATGGGAGCAACCCTTGGCTACACAGCGTAAGAACAAACGAAGAATCTGGCTATGGACTGGCCTCACCGTCCTCGTCATTGCGGCAGCGCTCGGCATCGCCGTAACCGCTCGCGGCAACACCACCAAATTCGAGCCCTCCCAACTCGGCAAGGCAGAACTCGCCGACATCGCGCGTTCCGTCGTCGCCACCGGCAAGGTTCAGCCCATCACCAAGGTCGAGGTCAAATCCAAGGCCTCCGGCATCGTCACCCGCCTCGACGTGGACATCAACGATCACGTCAAGCAGGGTCAGGTCCTCGCCCAGCTCGACCAGCAGGAGATTCTCGATCAGGTAGCCGCCCAGAAAGCCCAGCTCGCCGCCGCCGAGTCCAACGCCCGCGCCGCCGCAGCCGCCATCCAATACGACAAGGTCAACGCCGAAGCCCCCGACCTTCCCATGTACAAGCACACCTACGAGCGCAACCTCCAGATGTCCAAAGAGGGTGTCGTCTCCCAGCAGTCTCTCGACGACGCCCAGCAAAAGTACCTTGCCGCCGTCAACACCCGCGACAAAGCCGTCTCGCAGATCAGCGTCGACAGTTCCAAGCTCCGCCAGGCCGAAGCACAGGTCGCTCAGAATGAAGCCTCCCTCAAGCAGCTTGAAGAGCAGCTCAGCTACACCACCGTCACCTCGCCCATGGACGGCACCATCCTCTCCCGGGACGTTGAGATCGGCGACGCCGTAAGCTCCATCCTCGTTCTCGGCTCCACCGCCACCCTCGTCATGACCATCGGCGACATCAACCAGGTCTACGTCCAGGGCAAAGTCGACGAGTCAGACATCGGCCGCGTCTATCTCGGCCAGGCCGCCCGCATCAAGGTCGAGTCCTTCAAAGACAAAACCTTCCTGGGCAAAGTTACCAAGATCGCCCCTCTCGGCGTAGAAAAAGATAACGTCACTACCTTCGAGGTTCGCGTCTCCATCGACAACCCCGGCGGCGAACTCAAAACCAACATGACCGCCAACGCCGAAATCCTCCTCGAAGAGCACAAAAAAGTCCTCACCGTCCCCGAGCAGGCCGTCCTCTACGACAAGGATCGCAACGCCTCCGTCGAAGTACCTGACCCCAAGCAGAAAAATGGCCGCCGCAAGATCGACATCAAGGCCGGCATCTCCAACGGCACCAAAACCGAAATCCTCGCCGGCCTCAAACCGGGCGACACCGTCATCCTCCAGCAATAGACCGCAGGGCCAGTGATTCGTCTTCGCAGTGAGCCACAGAGCAAACGCACAACGCATCCAAATCGCATAAGAGTCGACTAAAGGAAACGCCCCATGACCATCAAACCCATCAAACTCTTCACCTCAACCGCCGCGGTACTTACCCTCGCCGCTGCCACCGCCTTCGCAGCCGATGCCAGCTTCGACCGCACTCTCAACGTGAGCGGCGCCCCCAATGTCTCGGTCTCCACCGGCTCCGGAACGTTCATCTCCACCCCGGCTCTGCCAACCAGGTTCACGTCGTGGCCCATCTTCACTCAAGCCACGGCTGGATGAGCGGCGGCAGTAGCGACGTCGACAGCCGCATCCAGCAGATCGTCAACAACCCGCCCATTGTTCAAAGCGGCAATGACATCACCATCGGCGAGCGCCACAACAACGACCTCTATCGCAACATCAGCATCGACTACGACATCACCCTCCCCGCCTCCTCGAACATCACCGCCGCCACCGGCTCCGGCGACGTCGAGATTCAGAACGTCGGCGCAACTCTCAAGGCCCAGACCGGTTCCGGCAACGTCAACGCCACCGGCATTCAGGGTCCCGCAACACTAGGCACCGGCTCCGGAGAGATCACTCTCCACCAGACCGGCCCCGGCGACGTCAAAGCTGAAACCGGCAGCGGCAACATCCATCTCCAAGGCCTCTCAGGAGCCCTCAAAGCCAGCACCGGCAGCGGCGACATCGAAGCCGCCGGCCAACCCACCTCCGACTGGAAGCTCTCCACCGGCAGCGGCTCCGTCCGCCTCATCGTCGGCAACGCCCACTTCAACTTCGACGCCGAAACCGGCTCCGGCAGCATCAATGTCTCCCAGCCTATTACCATGCAGGGCAGCCTCAACCGCCATCACGTCAGCGGCGCAGTCAACGGCGGCGGGCCCACCATCAAGGTCGGTACAGGCTCCGGCGACATCCAGGTCAAATAGTTCTCAACCGAAACACAAAACGGTGGCCGGAATCTAGGCCACCGTCTCTTTTTGCCTCAAATGCTCTACCCAACGCTGGTCACCCGCCCCGTACCCAGGTCATAGACCCCAGCCCCAACCTTCACCCTGCCCTCCTTCACCGCCTTCGCAATCACGGTCGAGCTCTCCCGCAGCAACCTGGCCTGAAACGCCGCGTTCAAGCTCACCGCTTTCGCCACATCCCCATTCGCATCCCGAGTCCCCGGCATCAGGTGCTGATACAGAGCACTAATCTGCCCCGGCACCTCCTTCGCCTGCACCGCCGCGCTGATCGCTCCACAGTTCGTATGCCCCAACACCAGAATCGCCTTCGTCCCCAGCACTGCGACACCGTACTCCAGACTCGCCATAATCTCCGGCGTCACCACATTGCCCGCAACACGACAAACAAAGATGTGATTGATACTCTGATCGAAGAGAATCTCAACCGGCACACGAGAATCAGCGCACGACAGCACTGCAGCAAAGGGCTCCTGCTTATTCACCGTCTTCGCCTTCAATATCTCCAGATCTTCCGCGAACGACGTAATCTTCCCCGCGGCATACCGTTCATTGCCTGCCATCAGCTCGCGCATCGCAGCATCAGGCGTCATTCCGCTCTGCGCAAACGCTGAACTCCCACTCCATCCCAAACCTCCGGCCACTCCAGCCGCGCTCAGCCCCGCGACAAACTGCCGCCGGCTCCACTCTCCCGCAAACACTTTGCACATAGGTTTCTCCTGTGCCAGAAAGCTTATACCACCCGCATCGATTACGCTTAAGCGATGTCCGCCCCGCCATCCCCGCAACTTCTCGTCTTCGATCTCGACGGCACCCTCATCGACTCGCGCATCGACCTCTGCAACTCCGTTAACGCCACCCTCACCCACTTCGGCAAACCCGAGCTCCCCGAAGCCGTCATCTCCGGCTACATCGGCGACGGAGCCTCCCTTCTCGTCCGCCGTGCCTTTGGCGACCCGGAAGGCGACACTCACGACGAAGAATACGTCACCGAAGCCCTCACCTTCTTCCTCGACTACTACCGCATCCACAAACTCGACTACACCTACGTCTACCCCGGCGTCATCGAATCCCTCGAAGCCATCCGCGAAACCCGTCCGGAAACCCTCATGGCCGTCCTCACCAACAAACCCGTCCGACCCTCCCGCGACATCTGCGACCACTTCGGCCTCTCGCCCTTCTTCTTCCAGAACTACGGTGGCAACAGCTTCCACACCAAGAAACCCGACCCACACGGCATCGAAACCCTCATCGACGAAGCCGGCCGCATCGCAGGCCGCACTCTCCACCCCGTCGAAACCGTCATGATCGGCGACACTGACATCGACGTCCTCACAGCCCGCAACTGCGGAGCCCGCAGCATCGGCTGCACCTTCGGCCTAAAACCCAACTCCCTGGCCGACGCCCCACCCGACCACCTCGCCCACACCCCCACCGACTGGCTCCAAATCCTGAACATCAACCCCCAAGCCTGAACTGATACCTAACAACTAACAACCTGCAACCAAAAACCTGCAACCCTACTGCCCAACCTCAAATCTCTTAAAGAAACTCGAATCCAAATAATGCGGCCGAGCCGGATCATCCGCCACCGCCCTCGCCAGATCCGCAAAGAAGTCATTGAACTGAGCCGCCGCCGCAAGATCCACCGGCTGGGTCAAATCATCATCCGTCGAGTGATACCGCTGCGCCAGCCAAGCCCGCCATGCCTTGTACTCCGGCGAACCCATCGTCCAACCAAACTTCATCGCCAGCGCCGGCACACCCGCCTGCACAAAACTGTACTGGTCCGTCCGAATAAACGAATTCCTGTCAGGCTCCGGATCGCTCGCAATCACAATATGGTGCGCAGCCCCAACCTTCTTCGCATCATCTCCCAAAGTCGACTCATCCAGCCCCTGCACATGCAGCTTCTTCAGAGCAAACAGCGGCATAAACATATCCAGGTTCAAATCCGCGACAATCTCGTTCTCCGGAACCGTAGGATGCCCCGCAAAATACCGCGACCCCAGCAACCCCTTCTCCTCAGCAGTAAAAATCACAAACAGCATCGACCGCTTCGGCCGCATCTTCGCCTCGCTGAACTTCTTCGCCGTTTCGAGCACGGTAGCAACGCCCGAAGCATCGTCCATCGCTCCGCTATAGATCGTCTTCCCATTTATCGGCGCGCCCACACCCAGATGGTCCAGATGCGCCGACACCAGCACATACTCCTTCGCCAACTCCGGGTCCGACCCCTTCAACTCCCCCACAATATTCGGCGACACGACATGCGAAATCTCCCCCACAACCGTCGCCATCAAACTCTTACCAAGCGCAAACCGGGGCAGCGGCTTCTGCGCGTCTGCCAACGCAAGCAACTCCGCAAACGTATGACCCGTACCCGCAAACAACTTCTCCGCCTGTGCCGGATTGAACGTAGCCGAAAACATCGTGCTATGTACGTCCGCCAGCGCCGGATGTTTCGCCGCCACCGCATCTGCATCTGGAGCAACCGCCAACCTCATCCCCGGCTGCGAAGCACCACTCGCCACTCTCTGCCAGCCAAAATCCATCGACTTCGGAGTCGGAATCGAAATCGAACCCACGGCACCCGCATCAAGCAGAGCCTTCGCCAACGGAGCCGTCCGCGCATAAGACTTCAAAGGCCCCGACAGATCAGCCGGCCCTCCATTGATAAACACAACAATCTTTCCCTTCAACTCCTTCCACGGCACCTCGGCCGAGTTGAAGTCGTCATACTTCGACTCCGGCAGATGCAGCCCATACCCGATAAACACCAGCGGCGCATCCACAGCCTTCAACTGCGCCGATCGCGCCCCCAGAATCGCATCCTCGCCCAACACCAGCGGCGTCACCTTCCCATCCACGACCAGCTTCATCGAAGACTTGCTCGCATCCACACGCTGCACATCAAATTTCACCGGCTGATAGAACCCGCCATCCGCACCCGCCGGCGCCAGCCCATAAGCCTTGAACTGATCGACCACATAAGCCGCAGCCCTCAAATAATCTTCACTTCCCGTCAGCCGCCCATTCATCGAAGGATCAGCCAGCTTCTGCACATGCGCCCACCAAACCTTACCCTGCGCCTCATCACTTGAAGCCGATTGCCCCTGCACCAAAGCACAACTCAACGTCGAACTCAGAACAATAGCCGTGCGAAGTAAACGCATAATCGCTCTCCAAAAATGACGGATGCGTAAAATCTAGCACGCCCCATCCAAATCACGTCATCCTCTTCTCCCAAAACTGTTGGCCTTTCATTCCGCGGGCACCCTTCTGCATCGCAGTTACCGGTGTAGTTGCAGTTGTAGTTGCTGGTTTCCCCGACGACCCCCAAATCGCGTCATCTCGACCGGAGCTACGAACAGTTTTATCGTTCGTAGCGTAGTGGAGAGGCCCCCGCATTTCGCCTTTGCCTTTGAGTTGCCGTTCTCCTTAGGACCTCTCCACAAACTACTCCTCGGGGAATCACCTCTTTTGACCTCCCACCGAACCCTTGCTACCCTCATCCCACATATGCCTACCGCCACCAAAACCACCTGCTGCATCGTAGGCGGAGGCCCCGCCGGCATGATGCTCGGCTATCTCCTCGCGCGCGACGGCCACGACGTCACCGTCCTCGAAAAGCACAAAGACTTCTTCCGCGACTTCCGCGGCGACACCATCCACCCCTCCACCCTCGACGTCATGTACGAACTGGGCATTCTCGACGCCTTCCTCGCCCTTCCCCATGAGCAAATCTCCGAGTTCGTCCTCGCCATCGGCGGCGAATACTTCCCCATCGCCGACCTCACCCACCTCCCCACCCACGAAAAGTTCGTCGCTCTCATGCCCCAGTGGGACTTCCTGAACTTCCTCGCCGCCCAGGCCACAAAATACCCAAACTTCCACCTCCTCATGGAACACGAAGTCATCGGCCTCATCGAGGACGCCAACCATCGCGTCATCGGCGTTCGCGCAAACACGCCCTCCGGCACCGTAGAAATTCAAGCCCCTCTCGTTGTAGGCTGCGACGGGCGCCACTCAACTACCCGCGCCGATGCCGATCTCCCAGTCATCGAGACCGGCGTCCCTATTGACGTCCTCTGGTTCCGTCTCACCCGCCGCGAAAGCGACCCTTCGAACGTCCTCGGCAACATCAACTACGGCAAGCTAGCCGTCCTCATCAGTCGCCACGACTACTACCAGTGTGCCTTCATCATCGCCAAAGACACCTTCGCCAGCGCAATCCAACCCGCCGGCCTACCCGCATTCCGCGCCTCCATAACCCAGCTCGTCCCTTTCCTCGTGGACAGGGTTGACGAACTCACTGACTGGGACCAGGTCAAACTCCTCTCCGTCCAGGTCAATCGCCTCACCCGCTGGCACCGCCCAGGTCTCCTCTGCATCGGCGACGCAGCCCACGCCATGTCCCCCGTCGGAGGCATCGGCATCAATCTCGCCATTCAGGACGCCGTGGCCGCCGCTCGCATTCTCTCCCCCGTGCTCTCCACCGGCGTCGTCACCGCGCTCACCCTAGATCACATCCAGCACCACCGCGAGTTCCCCACCCGCATCACCCAATCTTTCCAGGTCATGGTCCACGGCTTCCTCTCAAAATTCCTGGGCAACCCCGCTCCCGTCAAACCACCCCTGCTCCTCCGCCTTCTCTCCCCCCATCCCACCTTCCGCCGCCTCGTCGCCCGCTTCATAGGCGTAGGTGTCCGCCCCGAACACATCCAACCCCACTAGCCAAATGGATGTGCCTAACTCCCTTCCTTTGAAACCGTCATCCCGTTCTTTGAAACCGTCAGCCCGTTTTTTGAAGCCGTCATCCTGAACGCAGTGAAGGATCCCTGTATTTTGCTCGAAACACCCAAGTCTGAATTGTTGGGAGAATTGCTCTAAACCACGTCACTCCAAACCACGCCGCTTGACACAAACGGGACACTCTCAGCGATCGCCAAAATCCCAAGCGAGTACATCGACGCATCTCAAAGTCCAGACTTAACCAACCCAAATCGAATACTTTAGCACCTAAAGCCCCCCTAGGGGCCTACCCCTCAAAACCACGATTCCAGCTCTGAATCACCCGGGTCTCCCGCTCCCACCCCAGCACGCTGACACTCCCCGTCCCCAAAGCCAGCACACTACCCTCCTCCGCCGCGAGCCCAACCCACCGTGCCCCCAGAATCCGCAAAATATGAGCATGCGCAAACAGCGCGACCTTCCCCCCATCCGGAGCGGCCGCCAGAGCCTGGGCAATCACCCCATCCGCCCGCTCCCCCACATGCTCCACCGTCTCCCCGCCCACAATCTCATTCTTCCAAACCGACCACCCCGGAATCTCCGCCTGAATCTCCCGCGTAGTCTTCCCTTCATAGACCCCATAGTCCCACTCCTTCAATCCATCCGTCACCACCGCAACATCGCCAAACCCCGCAATCGCGCAGGTCTCCCGAGCCCGCTTCATCGGACTTACAAACACCGCATCAAACTTCGTCCCCTTCAAATAATCCCGCAACTCGACCGCCCGCTCTCGCCCATGCTCCGTAAGCGCAATATCCGTGCGGCTGGTATGCGCCCCACTCAAACTCCACTCCGTCTCTCCATGTCTCACGAGCCAAAGCTCCGTCCCTGCACCCATTTCACGGCCTCCCTAAAAGAATGCGTCATCTCGACCGGAGGCGGCGCACTTGCCGCCATAGTGGAGAAGCCTGCCCTGAGCCTGTCGAAGGGACCCCCGCATTCGCTTCTGTTCTTTGCCTTTGCCTGCATCCAAATCCAGATACCTGCATCCACTATCCTACAAACATGGACTTCCAGCTCGCGACCACTTACAAACCCCAGGGCGACCAGCCACGTGCCATCGCCGAGCTAGTCTCCGGCATCCATGCCGGCGAAAAGGACCAGGTCCTCCTCGGCGTCACCGGCTCCGGCAAGACCTTCACCATGGCCAAGGTCATCGAGGAGCTCCAGCGCCCCGCGCTCATCCTCGCGCACAACAAAACCCTAGCCGCCCAGCTCTACCACGAGTTCAAGCAATTCTTCCCCCACAACGCAGTCGAGTACTTCGTCTCCTACTACGATTACTACCAACCTGAAGCCTACATCCCCGCTGGCGATCTCTTCATTGAAAAGGAAGCAACAATCAATGAAGAATTAGATAAACTTCGCCTCGCCGCCACCCGCAGCCTCTTCGAGCGCCGCGACGCCATCATCGTCAGCTCCGTATCCTGCATCTACGGCCTCGGCTCCCCCGAAGCCTACTACGGCATGCTCCTGCTCCTCGAAAAGGGTCAGCACATCCGCCGCGAAGACATCACCCGCCGCCTCGTCGAGATACTCTACGATCGCAACGACGTCGACTTCCGCCGAGGTACATTCCGCGTTCGCGGCGACATCATCGAGATCTACCCCACCTACGACGAAAACGCCTACCGCATCGAACTCTTCGGCGACGAAATCGACTCCCTCTCCCAGATCGACCCCCTCTTCGGCACCGTCAAGCAAAAATACTCCCGCCTCCCCATCTACCCAAAATCCCACTACGTAGTCCAACCCGAGCGCAAGAGCACCGCCATCGGCACCATCCTCGAAGAGATGGAATGGTGGGAGAAAGAACTCGAATCCCAGGGCCGCTTAGTCGAATCCCAGCGCATCCACCAGCGCACCCGCTTCGACCTCGAGATGATCAAATCCGTTGGCTACTGTCACGGCATCGAAAACTACTCCCGCCACTTCTCCGGCCGTCTCCCCGGCGAACCCCCACCCACTCTCCTCGACTACTTCCCCAACGACTATCTCCTCTTCATCGATGAGTCCCACGTCACCGTCCCCCAACTCCACGGCATGTGGCACGGCGACCGCAGCCGCAAACAAAACCTCGTCGACTACGGCTTCCGCCTCCCCAGCGCGATGGACAACCGCCCCCTCCGCTTCGAAGAGTTCGAGTCCCGCACTGGCCAGATCATCTACGTCTCCGCCACCCCCGGCCCCTACGAACTCACCAAATCCGCCGGCGTAGTCGTCGAGCAGATCATCCGCCCCACCGGCCTCATCGACCCCACCGTAGAAATCCGCCCCGTCAAAGGCCAGATCGACGACCTACTCGCCGAGATCCGCGACCGAGCGCAAAAAAACCAACGAGTCCTCGTCACAACCCTCACCAAGCGCATGTCCGAAGACCTGGCCAGCTACTACACCGAAGTCGGCGTCCGCTGCCGCTACATGCACTCCGAGATCGAAACCCTCGAGCGCATCAAGCTCCTCCGCGATCTCCGCAAAGGCGAATACGACGTCCTCATCGGCATCAACCTCCTCCGCGAAGGCCTCGATCTCCCCGAAGTCTCCCTCGTCGCCATCCTCGACGCCGACAAAGAAGGCTTCCTACGCAGCCAGGGTTCTCTCATCCAGACCATTGGCCGAGCCGCCCGTCACATCGAAGGCCGCGCCATCCTCTACGCCGACAAGATGACCGAATCCATGCAGCGCGCCATCGACGAGACCAACCGCCGCCGCGAAAGGCAGGAAGCCTTCAACGAAGAAAACGGCATCACGCCGCAATCCATCATTCGCCCCTTGGCAATGGGCCTCGCTGGCATCGTCAACGCCGACTACGCCGACCTCACCGACGAAGCCGAAGGCATGCCCGACTTCGCCACCCAACAGGAACTCGACGACTATATCGGCAAACTAGAATCCGACATGCGCGAAGCCGCCAAGAAATTCGAATTCGAAAAGGCCGCCAAACTACGCGACACAGTAAAAGACCTCCGCACCAAAGAATTCCTCTTCTCATAGTTTTTCGGTGGAAGCGTGGGGCTTTAGCCCCACGAAATAGGGCCCACAAAAAAAGGGCTATAGCCCCGGGCCTTCTCTTCATCAGCCCCAAAAAATCGAAATGGAGAATCCATCAAAACAATAGGCTTCGAAAAAAGCCGCCAAACAAGGCGAGCAGATCTTTGCGGACCGGTGGGAATGCAAATTCAAGCGCACCGCAAAAAAACAAAACAATCAATTACGCCGCCCTACCTCTCTCCAGAAAGGTATCCTGACACAACACCTGCAAAATCAAAGGAGCCATCATGGCAAGCAAGACGGTACTGATCACCGGAGCATCCGCGGGCATCGGCAAAACCACCGCACAGCTGTTCCAGCAAAAAGGCTGGAACGTGGTAGCCACCATGCGCTCGCCCGACGCGGGCAAAGACCTCGCCGCCCTCGCCAACGTTCTGGTGACTAGACTCGACGTGACCGACGAGGCATCTATTGTCACCGCCGTGCAGGCGGCCGAGCAGCGCTTCGGCGGTATCGATGTCCTGGTCAACAACGCTGGCTACGGAGTCTACGGCCTACTGGAAGCGACCTCCGTCGAGAGCATCCAACGCCAGTTCGAGACCAACGTAGTCGGCCTCCTAGCGACCACCAGGGCGGTCCTTCCCTTGATGCGACGCAGCAAATCCGGCATCGTGGTGAACATCGGCTCCATCGCCGGCAAGATGACCTACCCGCTCGGCACCATGTACAACGGCACCAAGTTCGCCGTGGAAGGAATCTCCGAGGCCCTCCGGTTTGAGTTCCGCGAAATCGGCGTCCGCGTCAAACTCATCGAACCCGGCATCATCTACACCGGCTTCTTCGCCGCCACCGAATTCAACAACGACGCATCCCTAACCGAGTATCAGCCGATGGTCAGCAAATTCGCCGCAGCCATGGAAGAGGTAAAGAAGGGTGGCACCGAGGTCGGCGTCGTCGCAGAGACCATCTATGCAGCCGCAACCGACGGCACCGACAGGCTCCGCTACCTCGTCGGCGAAGACGCCAAAGCTTGGGCCGCACAGCTCGCCGCGATGGATGGTGAAAACTATTTCGCCCACATGAGCGCTACGTTCGGGCTTTAAATTACCAAATCCACCAAGTATCGAAAGACCCGGGCGGTGAGGGGGTAGCATCATGTCGAACCAGAATCCGACCCAGCGCTCCGAGATTACACGCACCCCTAAGCTCCTCCCAAAAACCTTCTACTCCCGCTCCCCCGAAATCGTCGCCCGAGCCCTCCTAGGCAAGCTCCTCATCCGCGATCTCCACGGCGAGCGACTCACCGGCCGCATCACCGAGGTCGAGGCCTACCTCGGCCTCACCGACCCCGCCTCCCACGCCTACCGCGGCCTCACCCCCAACAACTTCCCCCTCTTCGGCCCACCCGGCCGCACCCACGTCTACTTCATCTACGGCATGTACTACTGCCTCAACACCTCCGCCCATCTAGTCGGCGAGGCCGGCGGAGTCCTCATCCGCGCCATCGCCCCCATCGACGGCATCGAGACTATGGCCCACCTCCGACGCGTCTCACCAAACGCCAAACTCAAACTTCTCACCGGAGGCCCAGGCCGCCTCTGCCAGGCCCTCGACATCACCCGCAAAAACTCCAACGACCTCGACGTAACCGCATCCAACTCCCCCATCCAGATCGCCGACGACGGCCACCGTCCCACCAAAATCCAAACCACCCCACGCATCGGAATCAGCAAAGCCGCCGACCGCCCCCTACGCTTCCTCATCGGCGGACAGTGACGCCATGCGCTTGCCTTCCGCTCTGCCCTCGACAACACCACTGCAACTCTATCGGCCTCACCAACAACTTCCCTACCAAAATCGCGTTAATATAAGTAGCAATAGGAGAAGACTTGTATCAATGACGAGAACCATTAAGGCCCTTTGCATCATTACGTTGACCAGCTTCATAGGCACGGCTCTTGCTCAAGACCCTATCGCCCGCCAGCCTTCAACACCCGACCAGCAACAGACAGACCCACAATACCAGCCGCCCCCGCCACCACCGCCACCAGACGCGCAATCACAGCCACAGAGCCAGCCCCCCGAAATGCCCTCACCGGTTGCCCCACAGCAAGTCGACCAGCTGGTTCAGCGCATCGCCCTCTACCCTGATCCGCTTCTCGCTCAGGTCCTCACCGCCTCAACCTTCTGGCAGCAGATCCCAGACGCTGCAACCTGGGCCCAACAGCACTCCAACCTCACCGGCGACGCCCTCGCACAAGCCATCCAGGCCGACAATCTTCCCTGGGATCCCAGCGTACTCGCCCTCCTGCCCTTTCCCACCGTCCTCGACATGATGGCACGTGATCCGCAGTGGACCGGCACTCTCGGCAACGCGGTCCTCGTTCAACGCAACGACGTCATGGATGCCGTTCAGCGCCAACGTCAGGCCGCCCACAACTACGGCTACCTCGCCTCAACCCCCTACGACAACGTAGTCGACAACGGCGGCGACATCGAAATCCAGCCCGTCAATCCCGCCTACTACTACGTCCCCGTCTACAATCCCGCAGTCGTCTTCTATTCACCGCGTCCCGGATTCATCATCACCACCGGAATCCGCTTCGGCCCCCCGATCGTCATAGCCCCCGCCTTCGGAATCTACGGTTGGTATGGAGCCGGCTTTGGCTGGAGAGGCCACACCATCCTCATCGACCATCGCCCCTGGACGCGCACCTATTACAACCGCGCTGTCTACGTCCATCCTTATGCGCATCCCTACGTACACCCCGCCGCCCCGCGCGCCGAAAATCACCCGCCCGCGCCACACGCGCAACCGCAGCATCACGACTCGGCCCCGCACAACGAACACCAGCACTAACCTCTGAATCAAACGGCGGCCTCTGCATCAAGCAACAGCAGAGGCCGCGTCTCATTTAAGCGGACCCTCGTCAGAAGCGGCGGACGCGAGTATCCCACACAAGTGTCATAGCCCTCCACCCCCCTCTCTCCATACGATCGGTTGCGGTATCACATTCAGAGGCGAGCCTTTAAGGATCGTTCCTTCCAACTCAAACCGGTCCTCCCCATTCCGGTATCTAAGGAAACCTGCATGAAACAAAGTTGGGCTTTCGCAATCTTCCTCGCTGCGATCGTTGCAGCACCGGCACACTCGCAGATCGCGATCTATATCGGAGCACCACCTCCGCCGATCCGCTTCGAACCCGCTCCGCCTCCTCCTCCCTCACCCGACGTCGTCTGGGTTGACGGCTTTTGGGCTCCCCAGGGAAACCATTACCGCTGGATCGCTGGACACTATGATCATCCGCCTTATGCGGGCGCCTACTGGGTCCACCCGCACTACGACAGGTATCCCGAGGGCTGGCAGCTTCATGAGGGCCACTGGGACCGCGAAGACCACGACCATGGCCACGGCCGCGGAGAAGGCCACGCCTATGGACACGATAAAGATCACGATGACCACGGCAATCACGATCACGATCGCGATCACGACTAAAACTAGGTGCCCCAGTCATGACAGTCTCATCGTCATGACTGGGATTTCACATACACCTGAGCTCACTCTCCGGCACCAGCCCTCAAATCAGCGCACTTGACATAATCCCGTCCAAAAAGCCATAAGAGGGTTGGCTGATTCTAAAGACCAACTTGGAAGTCCGAACCTAAAGTATCTGTTTGGAATACTTTGCGCACTTTTTGACGGAGAGGGGGAGGTTCATAGTTACCTACCGCCAGCTAACAGCCAGATGCCACCGCATCTTCCGGTCCGCAGTCTTCTCCAGCACATGCGCATACTCTAGGAGCTCCGACAGAACCAGTTCCCCCTCGGACCCAAGCTGTTGAGGATCAGCGTCCAGCGCCATCAGCAAAGCCCGCACCGTCCTCAGTCCATCCTCCGGCGAGTACCACTGCGGCGGAGGCAGCCGTCGCAGCAACTCCTGATTCCCCGCCCCCTCTTCAATCAACAGCGACATCGAATTCTCATCCGCCGAGAAAAACTCAATCAGTGGACGCACTCCCAGTCGAAGCGCCAGTCTTTCCAGCGCATCTTCATGCCGCGCAAGCGAGCGGCCATTCACAAAGATGTCGAATCCCGGGTCTTCACCCTCGACGACGATGTACATCGAAGCAGCCATTCTTCGCAGTGTAAACCGCCCAACGTCCCCCGGAAAGTATCAGCGGAGCGACAACACCGCCTCCTCATCCTTCGCCTTCCAGAACAAAAGTGCGCCAGCCCCAGCGGCCAGAAGAATCGTTCCACAAACAATTCTCACCGTCACTTCAGGCCGCTCCACAACAAAACTCTCCAGAACAGTCAACAGCGGAATCACGAGGTACCGCGCCGAAAACCTCACCGGCGTCATCTCCTCGAAGCAGCCACACAATCAACAACACCTCAATCCCATCCACCAGTAAAGAAATCGACCCAATCGATCGCAAATCCGTCCAACGCCAAACCATCCCTTCAAGAAACGCGCTGCAGGCCAACAAAAACAATCCATTCATCAGCCCTATTACAGCAATCCCTTCCACCCATCTGATCTCACGCAACAAGCGGTACAGCCAAACGCTCGTTACACCAACCAGAACAACCGCCGCGCCAACCAATCCCACCATCAATCGCCCGCGCAGTGAACCCGAGATCTCTAACGGCAGTAGCAGGAGCAAGCCGCCCGCTCCAATCAACGCCGGCACCAGAAATCTTCTAGCCCCTCGCTCCTCTCCGGCAGCCATATCTCCTGCGGCAACCACAATCACCACGACCACAGGCGCTAGAGCAAACAGAGCGGACCGCGTAATCGCCGGCACACTGCTCCCTGCATACTCCGCAACCACCAGTGGCACCCCAAAAAATCCCAGGCTTCCGACCGCGATCCGCCATGACTCCAAAACATTCTTCCTCCACCACCCTTTCGAAAGCGAAATAAGCAGCGCAACGAATCCGATCAGGAAGAAAAGAATCCCCTGCTGCTCCAAAGAAGGCAGCACGCTCGCCGAGTTCTGTGGAATCACCCACGAACTTGCAGCCAAAACGCACAACACCGCAAATCCGATCCACTGAACCAATCGCATAGAACTCATCACTTCCAGACATGTGGCAAAGAACCCGCCGGTGCCCCTGAAGTCAGCTCAAGATAAACCGTCTCAATATCCTGCTGCCATGCCTCTGGCCGATTCGGCACCCAATTGCTATCGCTCATCCGGCAACTTGATATGCATTTCAGCAGGCCTCTTTCCCGCATCCGTCTCAACTTTCACCGCCGCATAAAGATCCCGCAAAAACTGCGCCTGCCCCAACAATATCTCCGGCCCGCCCGCCTCACCATGCCCAGGCAACACATGCACCGGCTTCAACTCCATCGCCCGATCCAGCACCTTCGGCCAGTTCGCAATATTCGCATCCAGCAGCTTATTCCTCGGCCCATTCACCGCCGCATCGCCCGTACAGAGCACCCGCTCCTTCGGCAACCACACATATCCATCCCCCGGCGTATGCCCCCACCCCAGAAAAAGAAAATCCACCTCACGCCGCCCATCCTTCAACACAAATCGAGTCCCCATCGATCACCTTCTGCGGACGCTGAACATCACTCTCCCCCGTCGCCCGAACATCCTCCCGCTTCGCCATCGCAGCCTGCCACCGCACCGGTTCCCACCGATCCATCTCATTCACCACCCCGCGAAAAGCCATCGTCGTCGCACCCGCCTTCGTCCAAACCGAATTGCCATAAGAGTGATCCCCATGCGCATGAGTATCGAACACATACCTCACCGGCTTCGTCGACAACCCTTTCAACACCTCCAACAACTCCTTCGCTCGCCCCGGATAATTCGCATCCACCACGATCAGATAGTCCTTCATCTCGATAACCGCAGTATTGCTGTACCCCTTACTCGCATCCCCCACCAAAAACCAGACCCCATCCGCAATCTTCTGAGCATCCCCACTCTGCGCCAACCCAAACCGCAAGCCCCAAACAGCAGCAGCGCAACAAATAACAGCCATCGCGCACCCATCCCGCAAACACAAAGACCGCGCACACGCGCGGTCTTCATGGTTAGCGATGAAACAGTATTAGCGATTGCCGCCACCCTGCGGTCCACCGACCGGAACCCGGTCTCCGTCCGCCGCGACGCCGACGACCACCACCACCGGGCCGTCTCTGTCCGCCCGGCCCGCTAGGCCGCTGACCAGCAACCGCCGGAACGGCCGGGACGCCATCAGCACGGTTGAAGTTAGGCTCCTCATCCGACTCTTCACCTTCCTCGTCGAAATCCTCACCATCCTCCTCCGCAACATCCGCAGACATCGGCAGCAGGTGCTGATTCGAGCGGGGCTCAGCCGCTGCATCGATACCAACCTGTCCCGGCTCCGGCAGACCAAGCTTCGCGCGCTGTTCCCGAAGAACCGCCTTCCTCGAAAGCTTAATACGGTTCCCTTCGATCGCCAGCACCTTCACCAGAATCTGATCACCCTCGCGAAGCTCATCCTTCACTTCCTTCACGCGATGCTCAGCAATCTCCGAAACATGCAGCAACCCATCCGTTCCCGGGAAGATCTCGACGAACGCGCCGAACTCCGCCAGCCGAACCACCTTGCCCAGATAAGTCTTGCCAACCTCGGGCACCGCCGTCAGGTCGCTGATCATCTGGATCGCGCGCGCCAGTCCATCGGCGTCACTCGAAGCCACATTCACCCGGCCCGAATCATCGACATCGATCTTCACGCCCGTCGCATCGATGATCCCGCGGATCACCTTGCCTCCCGGCCCGATCAGATCGCGAATCTTGTCCGTAGGAATCTGCAGCGTGTGAATGCGCGGAGCAAACTTCGACTTCTCCTCGCTCGCACTCGCAATCACGCCGTCCATCGTGTCCAGCAGGAACAGCCGTCCCCGCCGTGCCTGCTCCAGAGCCTCGCGCATAATCTGCGGAGTGATCCCCATGATCTTGATGTCCATCTGCAGCGCCGTAATACCCTTACGCGTTCCGGCCACCTTGAAGTCCATATCGCCGTAGTGATCTTCGGCACCGGCAATGTCCGTCAGAATGGCGTAGTTATCGCCTTCCTTCACCAGGCCCATCGCAACACCGGCAACCGACCCCTTGATCGGGATACCAGCCTGCATCAGAGCCAGCGAAGCCCCGCAAACCGTCGCCATCGACGACGACCCATTCGACTCCAGAATGTCCGACACCACCCGCAGCGTATACGGAGACTCATCCTCTGCCGGCAGCACAGCCTCAATTGCCCGCGAAGCCAGCGCGCCATGACCAATCTCACGCCGTCCCACGCCGCTCATACGTCCTACCTCGCCAACCGAGAAAGGCGGGAAGTTGTAGTGCAGCATGAACCGCCGCTTCTGCTCACCCTCATAGCTCTCCAGCCGCTGCGCATCATCGGTCGTGCCCAGCGTAGCGCTCACCAGAGCCTGCGTCTCGCCACGAGTGAACAGAGCCGAACCATGCACACGAGGCAGCACCCCAACTTCAATCGTCAGGTCGCGAATCTTATCGAACGCACGATGATCCGGACGAATCCGGTCATGCAGCACCTGGTCGCGGAAGATCTTCTCGCGCAGCAGCTCGTAGTACTTGCTCAGCTTCTTCGCAGCGTCCGCGTCGCCCTCCGGCAGCTCCTTCTTCAGCTCGTCCTTGATCGCCTTGACCTGCGCATAGCTCTCGAACTTCGGATTCTTCTGCGTATCCAGCGCATCCCTCAGCCTCGCGCCAATCTTCGCTTCGAGTCCGCTCAGATACTCCTGATCAGTCTCAACCGCACTCACCAGACGCTTCGTCTTCCCGCGCGGCTCACCAGGTCCTCAATCGCCGCGCAGATCTTCTTGATCTGCTCATGCGCAAACTCAATCGCATCGACAACGCGCTCTTCTGCAATCTCCTGCGCGCCCGACTCGATCATCACAATGCCGTCCTTCGTGCCGACGACCATGATGTTCAGCAAGCTCTTCGCCCGCTCTGAATACGTGGGATTCACAACAAACTGGTCATCCACAATGCCAATCCGCACCGCGCCCACTGGCCCATGGAACGGAATATCGCTCAGCGCCAGCGCACAGCTCGCGCCGTTGATCCCCAGCACGTCCGGATCATTCTCCTTGTCGGCCGAATACACAAACGCAACGACCTGGGTCTCATTCCGGAACGCCTCCGGAAACAGCGGCCGGATCGGACGGTCGATCTGGCGGCTCGTCAGAATCTCCTTCTCACTCGGCCGTCCCTCACGCTTGATGAAGCCGCCGGGAATCCGTCCACCCGCATAAGTAAACTCGCGATACTCCACAGTCAGCGGGAAAAAGTCGATTCCCTCTTTCGGGTCCGGCGAAGCCACAGCCGTCGCTAGAATCACGTTGTCGCCGCTCGAAGTCAGGGCAGCGCCTGAGGCCTGCTTGGCCATGCGCCCCGTCTCAAATTTAATCTGCTTGCCGCCTGCAAGCTCTACTGTCACGTCTTGTTTCATGTTTTCTCTCTTTTCTCTCGTCTTCTTCTTTAAGCTTTGAATCGCGTCATCCGCCTTGCGGGCGCGAAAAAGCGCAGCTTCCCTCTGCGGCTAACACGCCGCCGGGAAACTGCACTCGTATAAATCGTTTGGGGGTACCCGCTCGCCGGAGCAAAGAACCGCGAAGACAACGCCTGACTCTGTCATCGTCAGCAACTCCGCCCACAAGGTCTTTCCTGACCTTGCACGAATGTTGCAGCCGACAAAGAACGGGCCGTCCGTACTTCCATAGTTTTTACGGTATCTCCGGGGACGGTGCGCTTACTTGCGGATTCCGAGTTTGCCGATGACCTCGCGGTAACGGTCTGCATCGCACTTCTTCAGGTAATCCAGCAAGCGGCGACGCTTGCTCACTAGCATCAAGAGTCCCGCGGCGCGAACCGTGATCCTTCTTGTGCTCCTTGAAGTGTTCCGTCAACTCGCCAATACGCTCGCTCAAAATCGCGATCTGTACCTCAGGACTCCCGGTGTCGGAGTCATGCGTCCGAAACTTTGCAATAATGTCTGTCTTTTTAGCGGATGCCAACACAGCTTTTTCTACTCCTGAATTCTTCTAGTCCACTCTTAGTGTCCCAAGTAGGATAGCATCGCAGGGCGCAACCCGGCAATCAACCGAACCCTAAATCGCTCAATCCATTCAAGACAGGATTACCGACCGGTCAGGCAATATGGCTCTTCAAAAACGCGAGCGTCCGCTCACGCGCCAGTTTCGCCGAAGGCCCATGAAAACTCTCCGGGTGCACATCGCGGTTGAACGCATGCCCCGCACCTTCATATACAAAGATCTCGACCTCAGGATGCGCAGCACGCACCGCATCAATCTGGTCCTTCCCGATATGCGAATCCTCAGCGCCGAAGTGAATCAGCACCGGACAACTCGGCTCCTCCTTCGCAACCGCGCCAATTCCCCCCGGATAATACGCAACACAGCACGAAGGCCGCATCTTATACTTCTCCCCGCGCGTCGCCGCCAGCCAGCTCACCAGCCCGCCATAGCAAAACCCAATGACACCGATTCCCTTCCCAGCCTCTTTCGCCGCCTCGTACGCAGCTGCCACATCGAGCAAGGTAACGTCAGGCTTAAGGCTCGGATAAAGCGCGAACGCCTTCTTCATATCCTCGGGCCCGTAGTTCAACTCAAGTCCGCGCTCGAAGCGATCAAAGATCGCCGGCGCAACCACCAGAAATCCATCCCTCGCATATCCGTCGGCAACGCCCCGAACATGCGCATTCACGCCGAAGATCTCCTGTACCAGAACCAGCGCGCCAATCGCCTCACCCTTGGGCCGGGCAACATACGCGCTCAGCTCATGACCATCCTCTGCCTTCAACTTAATCCAGTCGCTCATGCTTCCCATAATAACCAGAACGGCCACGGCGTAGTGTCACCAGAGTGTCAAGGTGAAGCAGGACACAATCACGCGACCGTCCCATCAAAGAAATGGACGGCAAACTCAATTCGAAGAGCCGGGGAAATAAGAGCCGGGCAAAACCGCAAATGGTTTAGTCGACCGTTTTGGTCTTTCGGGATTAGCGCAGGGCTTTAGCCCTGCGAAAAAACATGCAAATAAAAAGGGGCTTTAGCCCCGGGTCTTCATTTTCGTAAGCCACAGCCATCAAAATAATCCACCGGAAAACACCCTCTCATCACCCGGTCTTCTCCGAATCCGCATACTCCTTCATCTCACGCGTCCACCGCAGAAACCGGAAAAACTGCCTCTTCTCATTCCAGAACAGATTCCAGAAGTCGCGACCCCGAACCGTCTCAGCTCGCTGCCCTGTAAAAGTCTCCAGCCGCCACCGAAGATAAGGACTCCGCCACGGCCGTAACCGATTACCCCGCGTCGCATTCCAAAGAAATCGAAGCTCCTCACCCATTCCGACCGTCCTTCATCAAGTATATGCAATGCAGGGACAATGGCCCGCAAACCCGCGGCCCACCTCAGCCTTGACGACGAAGAAGATACCCGCAAGTATCCTCTGGGCTATGTAGAATACTATCGTCGGAGCATCAGGTCATGAATCGACCGCCAACACCTTCAGGACCGAACGATGAGCCCAGGGACTCCATCGAGGAAAGCCGCATCTCCCGATGAGCCCGTTGCCCAAGGTAACTCAGACATCGGATTACTCGTCTTCACCGGCTTTGTCTCCGCGAATCTCGTTCCGACTCTTGGTCTGCCGATTACCGCAATCCCACACACTCACCTGGGTCCAGATACTCTGGCTGTCGGTCAGATACATCGCACTCACGACGCTGGCAGGCGCGGCAGGCATCACTCTTCCCTGGCTCTTCCTCAAAGGAAAACCTTCTTTGGCCTCGCCTTCTTATGAAGGAAAGTGGGAATTGGCTGGCTATTTCTACCCTGTATCACATTGCTCTATCACCAACACTCGCCTTGGATGTTCTTCGTAGTCGCTCTTGTAACCGTAGCCGTCGCGTTAAGTCTGCGGCCTGTCTTCCCTGTCCCAATTGAAACCGATCAGCCAAACTTTGCGGCATGGAAAGCCAGCGGCTTGCCGGCACTCTACGGTCTGCCAATCGCTGACTTCCGTCCGTTGCGCGCTCTCATCATCGCACTGGGAGTTCAAGGGGCATTGGTGTTTGCAGTCAGGGAATCTCTTTACCTCGCCAGTCTTCTCCTCGCGGCTTCCACATTTCTGCTGGCATGGCGGTGGAGCGCATTCGACCGCGGGGCGATTCAAAGGTTTGCTCGCAAAGGACCACGAATTCTGCTCTCTGGGGTTGCGCTGATCCTCACCATGCTTGCGCTGGTCTCCATGGGTCCCGGGGAAATCATACGGTTCGAACAAGCCACCTCACAAGCCGGCCTTGATTACCCATGAATCAAAGGAAGCGGACCAGCCCGGATCCGAATATGTCGGCATCATCTTGTGGCCCCCACCCATAAAAAAGACCGAGATCGTGCCACCCACTCCGCATGCCGCTTCGTTCGCAATTGGAAAGGCAGCCAAACCGATAGTCATTCCATTCGACGGGCAATACTGGTACTTCAAAGCGCCCAGTACAAGGCCTGGTCCGCGTGCTCACATCGCTCACGGAAGGGCTACCTATGCGAATGTCCGGTCGACCAACTCCGCGCCTCTGTTGATGGACGCCTATCAGAATCTGGGCACATCCATCGACCTGAAATGTTGCAGCGAGATCGACGTCGCCATCACCAATGCTGACGTCCGCCCCGGAACGATTGCTCTGGGCATCCGTCTCGCGGACTCAGATTCCGTCGGAGAGCCCGGCCAGAACCTTGGAGAGCGGACAATCCTATCAAGCAAAGCCACTCAGATTCCCTTGAACCGCCCACCGGTAGAAGAAGTGCTGCGATTCCCAATCCCACAATCAACAGCCATCCGCCGATTTGATGAAATCACCGTGATCTTCCTGCCCGGTCCCCAACGAACTCAAGTCGGCGCTAAAGTCTCAGTCGAAAGCTTTACCCTCATACCCAGATAAACCTCCAATAGCCAAACAACTCATTCTATTTACGTTATCATTGGCGTCATTTTTCTTTGCTGTTTTCAGCCCAAAAATCACTTGTCAAGTCGAAAATCCCACAACTCATAACAAAACAAAGCAAATACAAATGAAATTTAGTTACATTCAACCAGATATAATTAACTTATAGATCAGAGAAAAGGAAAGCCCCGGCCACCCGCCGGGGCTAACTTATTGATACAAGCGTAATTTGGACGCAACCCATTTGTTATGACTATTTTGCAGACCAACTCGTCCCGTAACTCCATGAATCAAGGAGATTTACGCGCAGGCAATAGGGAGGGGGGTACCCCCTTTCAAAAGGCCAGCACCACCCCGAACACATTCCCCTGAAAGGAGTAATTCCGGCTGAACTTCGTTCCAAACTGCGTCTTGTACCCATCCAACCCCTCCCGTGTGACTGCAGGAGTCGAGATCGAGCAATCCGAATCGGGAGATGCGAGCTTACTCTTCCACCCGCCGGCGATCATATTGCAAAGCTCCCCAATCGCATCGTCGACCATGGGGTCGTGGGGCTCCGATGGAGTTCCCAGCAGCGCCTCCGCAGTAACCGAGGCCGTCGCCTGGCTCGCATACAGCAGGCATTCGCCAGCTACAGCGCCAGTAAACTGGATCCTCGCCACGATCTTTCCTTCAACCGTGTCCACCTCGCCCTCCATCGGGTCGCAGCTCCGCTCCAGCATCGTCTCAAACACCTCCGAGACCGCCGAGTCCAGCCGGTTCACTGCCTCATCCTGCACATTGGTCACGTCTAACCTCTTCCCGCTTCAAATTTGGAATCCAGCAATACAACCGTGAACGGTTAAGCGGCCCGCAGCAACGGCAGCACACGAGCCTTCACCTGCTCCGCGGTAAACGGCTTGCAGATGTAACCTTGAGCGCCCGCAGCGATCGCCCGCAGCACAAACGACTCATTGCCCTCGGTGGTAATCATCACAACAGGAACTCCCTGAGCTAGGTTCTCCTGTCGCCTCGTCTCCAGAAACTGCAACCCATCCATCACCGGCATATTGATATCGCTCAGAATCACCGATAGCGGAGCAGAACCACTCTGATTCTCCCGCAGCAATTGAAGCGCCTCCTCGCCGTTCGAAGCCTGCAACACTTCACTCAGCTCGAGTCCCGCCTGTCGCAGCGCGCGTTCAATCACCTTCCTCATCACCGCCGAATCATCCACAATTAGAGCTCGCAACCGATCCTCCCCAACTCAGCATCCCGACTGCATCCGGTCTGAGTTCCCTATCGGCAACGCTCTACCAATCTTGAGCTGGCTCCGTCTTAGCATCCTCTAACCCGCACCTCACCAACTTCGGCCACCCAACTGCATCAGCCTCGGGCATGGACAGCGGACTCTACGCAGCATATACAGGACTCCTGTCGCGCACTCAGGCGCTCGACACCGCAGCCAACAACCTCGCCAACGCCGGAACCGCAGGCTTCCGCGCCCAGCGCGACTACTTCAGCGGCGTTCTCGCCGGGAGCCTCGATCAGGATCCCGAAACCGCATCTCAGGTCGGACAGTCCGTCAACGGCTTCGGGGTCCTCGGCGGCAATCGCCTCGACCTCGGACAAGGAGAACTCAAGTCCACCGGCAATCCCCTCGACCTCGCCCTGCAAGGCCAGGGGTTCTTCGCCATCCAGACCGCGAACGGCATCCGCTACACCCGCGACGGAGCCTTCTCCCGCTCCTCCACCGGAGTCCTCCAGACGGCTCAGGGCGAGCCTGTCCTCGACCCCAACCAGAGACCCATCACCATTCCCACCGGCTCCGTATACGTCTCGCCAGACGGCAGCATCTCCGTCTCTACGGCCGGATGGCAGCGCTATCGTAGGCCGGGTAGGCACCTTCGACTTCCCCGAAAAATCAGTTCTTACTGCAGAAGGCGCAAATCGCTTCTCCGCAAACGGAGCAAAACCAGTTCCCGCAAACGCCGCCATCGAACAAGGCTCAATCGAAGGAGCCAACGAAGACGCTATTCACGGAACGATGCAGTTAGTGCTCGTTCAACGACAAGCCGAGATGATGCAGAAAGCGCTCAGCGTATTCAACAACGACTTCGACAAGACAGCATCCGAAGAAATCCCCAGAATCTGAGCAATCATCGCCCAACTCTCGCACTTCCACCTGAAAAGGAGCACCAAATGATCCGAGCGTTATACACAGCAGCAAGCGGAATGAGCGCACAGCAGACCAATCTCGACACCATCGCGAACAACCTCGCCAATTCAGCAACCGCAGGTTTCCGTCAGCGCCAGGTGCAGTTCGAGGACATGATCTACCAGAACCTCATCACTCCCGGTTCTGCCGAGACCCAACAGACACTCTCCGCCGGCCTTCAGGTCGGCCTCGGAACCAAGTCCGCAGCCAGCGAAGTCATCATGACGCAAGGCGACTTCAACCAGACCGGAAATACACTCGACGTCGCCATTCAAGGCGCAGGCTTCTTCCAGGTATCCAAACCCGACGGAACAATCGCATACACGCGAGCCGGAAACTTCCACATGAACAACCAGGGAACAATCGTCACCGCCGACGGCGACACAATCCTTCCTGCGATTACAGTCCCCGCAAACGCAACCTCAATCACCATCTCTCAATACGGAGTCGTCACAGCAACCTTACCTGGCCAAACGAACCCAGCCCAACTCGGCACGATGCAGCTCGCCACATTCGCCAATCCCGGAGGATTGACCTCCGTCGGCAATAACCTCCTCGAACAGACAGCTTCCTCCGGCAATCCCATCACCGACGCTCCGGGAGGAACAAGCGGAATGGGTACTTTGCAGCAAGGCTATCTCGAGAACTCCAATGTAGACGTCGTCGCGGAGTTCGTGCAGATGATCCTCGCCCAGCGCGCCTACGAGAGCAACTCCAAGGTGATCCACGTAGCCGACGACATGTATTCCCAGATCAACGGTCTGGTCAGGTAAGGGACGAATGAAGAGCCTCCCGATATTCACTCCTCAGATATCTCGGCTCGTTCCTCTGCCTGGGAACAATGCTCGGCGCTGCCCAAAAGGATCATGCCTACGCCTCTCAGGTCGCGGGGCGCAGCGATATTAGTGCCTATTGTGTATCAAGTATCGAGTCGGATCCAGTGCTCGGAAAGAGATGGGCAATGCTGATCAGATATGAGCATTCGGAATGGCCAGTCATTGCTCTCCCCATTGACAATTCCGGCACATTCCATTGGCCTCAATGTCCGCGATGGGTCTCCACCCCCAACGCTCAACCCAAGCCAATAGTGCATATTGGTGAACCTATACAAGCATGGAAGCATGAGAACCTCTTGTATATCGAAGTCGCAGGAGTAGCCGAGGAAGATGGCGGGCTCGGCCAAAAGATACGAGTACGAGTCCTGCGGCCAGTGTCGTATGGCAATGCCTCCCCCCCCGAACATCTCTCAGGAATGGTCCGTGCACCTGGAAACGTGGAGATACAACCATGACCGAGTCGCAGGCAGTGCGTTCGTCCATAATTACCAGAAAGAAATTAGTGAAGGGTAGTCGAGAGGATTGCTCCGCGAAGCTTCTTGTCGTCGCCTTGGCGATGCTCGGTAGCCCGTCCGTCTCTTCACGCCCAATCGAACCCTATCCACAAGCTCACGGAATCAAAGCCAAACGTTGCCGCAGCATCCTTATCTTCTTACCTGGAAAGAGTGCGAGCGGAAAACTCCAATATTCAGGCTGCTCCCGGCTCCATATGGACTGATAGTGGACGGCTCACACGCATGACAACCGACGTTCGGGCCATGCGACCTCACGATCTCATCTCGGTGGTTGTCTCTGAGAACCTGGCCGCGTCTACCGATGGAACCGTCAAAAACTCACGTGCTTCTAATGCAAGTTCTTCACTCTCAGGTCTAATCGGCAATTTGCCCGCAGGGAACGCCTTGCGGAATTTGGTTAACCAAACTTCATCGGCTGAGCTAAATGCGCAGGGGACGAGCGCCACCAACTCCAGTTTGAGCACAACCTTCGGAGGGCAAGTCATTGAAGTGCTTCCAAACGGAACGCTAGTAATCGAAGCTGCCAGGCAAGTGGAATTCAGCCAGCAAACTCAGACAATCGTTTTGCACGGGCTAGTTCGTCCTGAAGATATCTCGCAGCAAAATCAAGTCCTATCTACCGCCATCTCAAGTCTTGAGCTGGAAGTGCGCGGCAAGGGAATTATTAACGATTACACTCATCGCCAAAATGCTCTGGTTCGCCTACTTCAAAAGATACTGATCTTCTAGTGGAGAGTTATGCGCTTTGAAGGAAAAAGATCGGAAGCATCGAGAACACCATGCTCATCAGAAACTCCCACGTTCGTCGTGCACTTATTCTTGCAACACTGGTTACCTTTACCCTCAGTGTTTTTGCTTCGGATCCGCCGATGGCCCCCAGGCAAGCGCGTATCAAGGACATCTCGTCGATCGAGGGCATTCGAGATAACCAATTGGTTGGTTACGGAATTGTTGTCGGCCTGCAGGGCACAGGCGATAGCCAACAAACAACCTTTCCTATCCAGACACTAGCGGCAACGCTACTTCGAATGGGAGTCAGCGTTCCCGCGTCTTCTATCCGCGTCCAGAATTTGGCGGCGGTTTTTGTGTCCGCTACATTGCCGCCATTCGCGAGGTCCGGCACAAAGCTGGACATTACGGTGTCATCTGCGGGCGACGCGAGGAGCCTTGAGGGCGGGTTGCTGTTGATGACTCCGCTCTATGGGGCAGACGGCAAGATCTATGCGCAGGCACAGGGTTCGCTCGTTGTGGGCGGTTATTCGGTTGCGTCAAACGGAAATGTGAAGCAGTTCAACCATCCCAACACGGCCAGGGTTCCATTTGGAGCGATGGTGGAACGTGGAGTTCCCCTCGAGTTGGAAGGCAAGAACCAATTCTCTCTCCTCCTCGATGATGCTGATTTTCGGAGCGCTGAAGCTCTAGCCCTCGCGGTCAATCAGACGCTGGGGCGCACGGTTGCACACGTTCTCGATAGCCGGCGGGTCGAGCTATCCGTCGCGAGGGGCCAAGATATCCCGGCTTTCCTGGCAGAGGTTGAGTCGATCGAGGTTCCGGTTTTTCCCCGGGCGAAGGTTGTGGTGAACGAACGGACTGGAACGGTTGTTATTGGGGGAACAGTTGTCCTGCAGCCGGTTTCGATCCTGCATGGAGGCCTTGCGGTCAACGTCGTTAGCGAGTTCCATGTCTCGCAGCCGAATACTCTCACGTCCGGCGGAACGACACAGGTCGTCCAGCAGACAAGGATCGAGGCGCAGGATAAGCCGGTGAACCGGATTGAGCTGAAACAGGGGGCAACGGTGGACGACCTTGTTCGCAGTCTGCAGACAATCGGCGCTTCGGCTCGAGATGTCATCTCGATCCTTCAGGCTATGAAGTCTGCCGGTGCGCTGGAAGCTGAGATCGAGGTGTTATGAAGATCAGCTCAGATATTGGAGAGTAATACGTCGGTTCCTCTGGACCGAGCGAAGCAGGCCAAGCTGGTCGATGCCGCTCAGCAGTTTGAGGCGACGATGCTGCAGGAGTTGCTGAAACCCCTGCAGCACGGCCAGAGCAGTTGGGGCGACGATGAGAAGAGCGACGACTCCTCGACGGACTCGATAAGCAGCTTTGGCACAGAAGCAGTTGCGAAGGCTATCTCAAAGGGAGGCGGTTTTGGGATTGCGAAGCAGATTGTTTCAAAGGTAACTTTGGAACATCAAAGAAATTCCGAGAAGACAACGTCTTAGTACTAAAGTTTGTGGATTTGAGGCCGATAGAGTCAAGTAGACGGAGGCTCACCATGAGTTACACAAGCGGAATCGCCGGTCTGCAGCAGGCGATCAATTCGATCTCTTCGCCGGAGACGAAGCCAGCGGCAGCTGCCATCACCCGGAACGGCGATGAGTTGGTCGCTAGCGTTGAACATACCGACGAAGCGAACCTCAGTTCCGCCGGCGGTATCGTCGCCCAGGCACTTGAGGGTTCGGATGTAAGGACTGCCAAGGTCGCGGCCCTGCAGCAGGCGATCGCTGACGGCAGCTACAACGTTGCGTCGTCCGACGTGGCGGAAAAGATAATCCAGACATTTGTGGATTGAGAACCTCCGTCTCGCCCCGGCACATTTTGAATTCACCTTCCGAGCGGTCAAGTTGATCGTGATGCCTTTCTACGTTTTCTTTCGGTAACGATGAGGAATCAATGGGAACAATTACGTCGTTGATGGATATTGCCCGGCAGGCCCTGATGGCCGATCAGGAGGCCCTGAACGTGACTTCGAACAATGTCGCGAACCAAAACACGGCCGGGTATACGCGCCAGATCGTGAGCTTTGAAGCGGTCGACGAAGTGACGCTAAGCGGCGGCAGCGTTGGGGACGGCGTTACGGCTACGGCCACTTCGCAGAGGGACCGGGTTCTGGAACAGCAGGTGCAGCAACAGACGCAAGTGCAGGCCCAGTCTGGCGCGCTTGAATCGGCCTTGCAACAGATTCAGAACGTCTTTGGACTGAGTTCGACGGCGAGTTCGGCCAGTTCTACCGATGTGGGAACGGCTATCAACTCCTTCTTCAGCGCATTGTCCTCTTTGACCAGCAATCCTTCCGATACTTCGACCCGGCAAAATGTCCTGTCGACGGCCAACACGCTGGCCAGCGCCTTCAATTCGGCGGCGAATCAACTCGCGCAGGTGTCTTCAGACCTCAATCAACAAGTCTCCGGCGACGTCAGCCAGGTGAACGCGCTTACGGTTACGATTGCCTCTCTCAATGCACAGATCACAAGCTTGAGCCCGAATTCGGATGCGGGGAGGCTCGAGGACCAGCGACAACTGGCAATCACCCAGTTGTCGCAGCTGGTTGGTCTGGATCAGATTTCGAACCAGCAGAACGGCATCACCCTTACGACTAGCGGCGGCGCAGTGCTGGTCAGCGGGGGCAAGTCGTTTGCGCTTGGCACGACGCAGGTGGGCGGAGTTACACACATCATTGCCGGTAGCCAGGACGTTACCTCCACAACCTCGGGCGGCGACCTTGGCGGAGCGCTCGCAGCTCGGGACCAGAAGCTGCCGAGCTATGAGAGTTCCCTCGATAGCCTTGCTTATGACATCGGCACGCAGGTGAACCAGCAGAATGCCCTGGGGCTTGATGCCAACGGTAATCCTGGTGGTGCGCTGTTCAACCTTCCTCCGACGTCAACGGGCGCTGCGGCGCAGATTCAGGTCGCGACGACGAATCCGGCTACGGTTGCTGCTGCAGGTCCAGGCGAAGGTTCTGCGGGGAATACGAATGCACTGGCACTGGCGAATCTTGCGACCGGAGCGATTGCGGGCGGACAGACGGCTTCGGGTTTTCTTGCCTCCTTTCTTGACCAGATCGGCAGCGATACATCAGCGGCGACGAGCGACAATGCCGCGCAGCAGACGACGCTGACGCAGTTGACCACACAGCGCGATTCCCTTTCGCGCGTGTCGCTCGACGAGGAGGCGTCGAATATGACTGACTACCAACGCGCTTATCAGGCTGCGGCTCAGGTGTTCAACATTGCCAATTCCGTCATGGCCAGCGCTCTGAACCTTGGCGAAGAGACGACTGTGACCTAGGCGCGATGAACCAACTGCGAATTCCAAGATTGAAGCTGAGGAGAACAATCATGCGAGTCGATCCGAACTACGTTACGAATTTGATCTCCGCGCTGGACCAGTCGGCGAGCGAGGAAGATACCCTGACCTCCGAGTTGTCGAGCGGGCTGCGGGTTGCGACGCTCTCGGACGATCCGGTTGCTGTAGCGCAGAGCACGCTGTTCGGCAGCTCGATTGCTGCAGACGACACGTTTGTGCAGACTTCCTCGGGCGAGGTCTCGCGGATGCAGGTTGCTGACTCAACGCTGGGCGAGGTGGTGACGCAGGTGACCACGGCGCTGTCGGTTGCGGTCTCGGGCAACAACGGAGCGACGTTGAATGCGAGTGATATTGCCAGCATCGCGCAGCAACTGGGCGGGATACGGGATCAGGTGCTTTCGTTGGCGAATGCGAGCTACCAGGGTCAATATTTGTTTGGGGGAAGCGTTGGTTCTACACCTCCCTTCACTTTGAACAATGCGACCAATCCGGCTACTGCGGTTTACAACGGCGACAACAGTCTGCAGTTCGTGGAGACGCCTACGGGGCAGAAGATTCAGGTGAATCTTCCGGGGTCGGCGGTCTTTGGTGCGGGCGGAGGAGGAGTGCTGGGCGCTCTCAACCAACTCATCTCCGATTTCTCCGGCGGTGCGACGTCTGCCACCCTTACGACGGATACGTCGGCGCTGACTACGGCACTGGGACAGCTCTCGTCGCAACGCAGCACGTTGGATAACGCTCTCAGCCGGCTGCAGGCGACCAGTTCTTTTGCGCAGACCGAGGAGGGACAACTGCGAGTAGCCCAAGGGAATCTGGTCTCGGCCGATCCGGCAGCGGTGGCGACTCAGCTCTCGCAGACTGAGACTCAACATCAGGCTTTGCTGAGCGTCATCAACGCTCTGGGCGGAACTGATCTGTTCAGCCTGATGAGATAACGGCCATTTTTCCGGGGGGTACCCCCCTCCTTATTGCCTGCGCGTAAACCTCCTTGATTCATGGAGTTATCGATCTACTTGGCCTGCAAAATAGTCATAACAAATGGGTTGCGTCCAAATTAGCCTGATATCAACAAGTTAGCCCCGGATGGGGGTCCGGGGCTTTCCTTTTCTCTACTCTATAAGTTAATTATAAGGGTTTGAATGTAACTAAATTTCATTTTTATGTCGTTTATTTTGTGGGAGTTGTGGGATTTTGGGCTTGACAAGGGATTTCTGGGCTGTTTTTGAAGAAGAAAGTTGTAAGTGATTGGTGGGGAAGGGACTAGGGACTAGCAAATACAAACGACAAAGACAACGACAAAAGACCACAGCAAAGACGAAATGCAGGTCCTTCGACTTCGCTACGCTTCGCTCAGGATGACACTTTTGGGGTTATGGGAATGACTTTGAGGCAAATACAGAGCAGAGCTAACCGCAAAGACAAAGGCAACCCACCCTTCACGATGAGACTGTGAAGGATGGGCCACCCGGTTTCGTAACAGCGGAAGGAAATGCGTGTCAGGACAGCTCCTCCCTATGGAGCGATGATCAGTTTGTGATGCTGTTGAAGAAGAGTTTGAAGGTGCCGTAGGTTTGGGCGCGGTGTTGGGCGCGGAAGCCTATGAGGATGACTTTGCCCTTGCCCACCTCGGCGGAGATCATGGCTGCTTTGCCGGTGATGTTGCCTTCGCCGACCAGCCAGCCGCTTTGGAGGATGTCGCGTTTTTCGTAGCTGACGATGATGGAGTAGCGTTCGTTGGAGTTGCTGGGGGTGATCTGGAAGACCGGATCGCCCTGGAGGTAAAGCGCGAGGCTTTGTTTGGGCATTCCGTAGCCTAGCGGGTTGGTGGGATCGACGGAGACCTTGAGGGTGGAGCCTGGACACCAGAACTGCTTGGTGGGCAAGTCGCCGACGATGTTACGCGCATGGACGCCGAGCTTTTCGATGGCGAAGTCGCTGGCGGTGCCGAGGGTGACGATGGTGCCGCCCTTCTGGACGAAGGATCGTAGAGCAGCTACTCCCTCTTCACCGAAGCCGCTGCGATACTCGGGAGCGTAGTCAGTGGGAGTGCGCCCGAAGCCTTCGCCGCCACCACCGCCGCCACGGCGTCCGCCGCCGCCAGCAGCAGCTTCGCCGGTAAGAGTTGCTGTGGAGTCGTCGGGGATGATGATGACGTCGAACTTTGCGTTGAGATCACCCTTTTTGAGTTCGGGGTCGAGCAGGCTCGTAGGGTTATAGCCCCACTGTTCGAGGAGCCAACGGGTCCAGCCTTCATCGACGTTTCCGCCGTAGTAGTGCTGGTAGAGGCCAACGCGCTTGGACTTGAGTGCGGTGATGCTGTCGGCGGGGATGGCTGGGGCAGGTGTGAAGTCGACGCCGACGGTCTTGGCTATCGAGGTGAGATCGGCCTCCGAGCCTTTGGCTACGACGAAGTCGCCGAGGGTGGCTCCGTCGACCGGCTTGACGACTCGGCTGATGGTGACGCCTTTGGCCTGGAGAAGGTTGACGGCCTTGTATGAGGCATCCAACTTGCCGCTGAGGAGATAACCGGACGAACCTGCTGCTACCTTGCCAGGTGCGGTCGGAGCTTCGGTAATGAGTTTGGCTTCGACGCTGAGCGGGCCGGCGACGTGATCGACCCGGACGCCCATGAACTCGGCTACGTTGTCTGTAGAGAGGTCATATGGACGGATGGGATTGCCCTCTTTATCTCGAGTCCAGTCATTATCGGGGAAGAAGTTGCGATCGAGGAGATTGCGGATGAGGCCCATCTTGGGCTGGGCGAGAGAGATGATGTAAGAACCAGCGTCATAGGACTGGCCGTTGGCCGCTGTGAAGGGCTTGGTAGCCTGCTGGATGTCTATGCCCTGCACGAGGAGCTTCTGGACGAGGAAGTTTGCCGTAATTGGGTCCTGCTGGAGGGTAGGGATCACGTAGTTGGGAGTATCCGCAGCCGCGCCGCGAGCGGTCTGGTTTTTGGCCTTTTGGTAGGCATTCCAGAGGACGGTCTCGCGGTTGCGGGCGGCAAGATCGAGAGCTGCCCAGGCTGCGGTCTTCTGCATGTTGACGATGTCGCGGAGATGCCACCAGCCGCCGGGCCATGGGTCGGGAAAGATGGTCTCTTCTTCGTACTTGGGAAGGTTGCGCGCGCCACCCGAGAGTTGCTCAGGGAGAATGTACATCGGAGTGGCGAGCTTGGCGCTGGCGGATTCGGTAAGCATGCCGTCGATGTTGTGGAAGGGCGTGATCCAGTGGAAGCCGAAGTGTCCCCAGCCGGAGTAGATGGCGTTGTTGATGGCTCCCGTGTAGCCGTTTTCGGTTTCCTTGTAGGCCATCTGAGCGCCGTACCAGGCGACTTCGCGCCACATGAGAGGGTCGGCGTAGGGGCGGCTGGGTTCGGCATAGGGCGGTAGTGAGATGCGCGCGCCGTAGCTGCCCTGATGGTGGTGGTCGACGTAAACCTCTGGCCGCCAGCCGGTGAAGAGGAGGCTGGCCATGTACTGACTCTCGTTCATGGAGGTAAGGAGAGCGTCACGGTTGTCATCGTGGCCGATGTATTTGGCGTAGAGAGAGGGATAGTTGGATCCCTCATAGGGAGTGCCGAGGGTGGAGTTGTAGTAGTCGGTGACCATGATCTCGCCGTCGGGATTGAAGCAGGGGACTTCGATCAGGACAGTGTTGTCGAGGATGCGCTGGGTCTCCTCGTCGGTGCGGGTGATGAGGTCGTAGGCAAGCTCGGGCGCCATCTGGGTGCCGCCGATCTCGGTGGCGTGCATGCTCATGGACTGGACTTCGATGACTTTGCCGGACGCGACTAGCTTTTTGATCTCGGCTTCAGGAGTGGTGCCCGGATGGACGATGGTGAGGTTGTTCTTCTTGATGGTCTCGATGTTCGCGAGGTTTTTGGCGGAGGTAATGATGACCATGAGGAAGGGATTGCCGTTCATGGTGGGGCCCATATTGATGACCTTCATCTTGCCGCCGCTCTGCTTCTCGATGAGGTTGTAGTATTCGACGATCTTGTCCCAACGGGCCATTTTGCGGTCGGCGCCAAGCTGGAAGCCGAAGAATTTATCGGGGGGCGTGACGGTGGACTGGGCGAGGAGAGTGGCGGCGAGGGTCAGGAAAAGGGCGAGGAACGAACAGCCGGAACGGAAACGGCGCATAGGCGGCAAAGCCTCCAGATTCGGTGAGAGTTCATGTGTTGACGATTAGTGCGGGTTTTATGTCTCAGAAAAAATGAAAACGCCCGATTCTTCGCTGGCTGCGGAGAATCGGGCGTTGCTTTGAGAAGCGGGTCTGTGGTGGGCTTCGGTTACTTAACGACGGACTGGAAGAGCGGTGAGGTGAGCAGACTGGCAAACTGGCTGTCGGAGGAGGAGTAGTCGACGGTGAGGGTGCCCGCGTTTGAGTCGATGGTGGTCGAGTCGAGAGCGGACTTTTCGAGCGGCGAGCCTGAGGTCTTGCGCATGATGGCTACGCCCTTCATCAGGGTCGCGGCTGTGGCGGCGGTGAGGGTGTCGGACATGACGACGGCCATGTTGAACTTGACGCCGTTCTGGAAGTCCATGGTGTAACGGCTGCTCTTCATGCGGTTCTTGACGGTGTCATAGTCGGCGAGTTGGGCGGCGTCACCGAGGACTCCACGCATCATGGTCTGGGTGCCGTGGGAGTCGAGGAGGCTCCAAACGGCTTTGGTGTCGACCTGACCCATCTCGTTGACCATATCGCTGTTGGAGAGGAAGTCGGGGGCGAGGCCGTCGCGGGCATCCATGGACTCGTGGACTGCGTCCTTATCACCGAAGACCATAGTGGTCTGGTTGAGGAAGACAACGCTCATGCCGCTCGAGCCCATGGGATAGATGCTGTAGTTGCGAAATGCTTCGGACTTGGTCTTGGTCTTGGTGAAGTTGGCCATGATTTCTCGGGTGTGGAACTGGCCCTGGGCGATGCCGACGATGCGGGTTCCCTGCCCCTTGGGATCGCGGAAGGCAGCGAAGGCGAGGACGTCAGCGTCCTGGTCGACCTTGAGGCCGGAGCTCTTGAGAGCGGTCTCGAGGCGCTTGAGCTCGGGGGGAAGTACGCGATCCTTGAGCTCCATGGCTGCTGAGGAGTTCTGCATGGCGCGGTAGTCGACGACGATGAGTTGCTGAACGTCTTTGGGGATCGACGACTTGGCGTCGTTCGAGAGCTGGGCGGCGGTGGCGAAGGTGGGCGCCATGAGGGTCGTGAGAGCGACTGCCGCGGCGAAGATGTTCTGCTTGGTGGTTTTCATTGTTTCCTTTTGCTCCTTGAGCTGCTTCCTGCTGCAGCGTCATTCCCTTATTGTTCCGTGAATAGGCCGCAGTTGCAAGACGAGTCAAGGCAGGTTCTGTTAGCTAGGCTGCTACCTTTGTGGTAGACGAAGTTGATACAGGGGTTAGAGTTCAGGCCACGCGATGGGGGCATGGAGTCTGCGCTCGAGGACTTTTGCGTCGGGATCGAACCCGGTTATTTGACGAGCCCAATCGGAATCTGGTTCATAGGCTGCCTGGGGAATGAGGCCTATCAGCTCGGCGTCGTCGATTAGGACTCCGTGGCGCTGGGCGAGGTGGTGAATGGTGGCGTGGACGTGGCGCATGGGGGTGATGTTGAAGTCGGTGATGTTCATGGTGACCTGGGCGCGGCCGTTGGCGAGGACGCCGAGGGCTTTGACGCCGTGGAGGCCACCGTTGGCGGCGCGGATGTCGCGGGCGATGGCACGGGCGGCGGTGACGTCGGGCTCCTTGAGGTGAACGTTGTAGGCGATGAGGAAGCTGCGTGCGCCGACGGCGCTGGCTCCTGCGGTTTCGTGGAGCTCGGGGCCACCGATGTCGGGACGGCGGGCGGCATCGCGGCGGGAGGCGTCGCGGAGGCCCTCGAACTGACCCTTGCGGACGTCTTCGAGTTGGACACGATCGGGGCGGGCGGCGGCTGCTCCGTAGAAGTAGACGGGAACGCCGTAGCGGCGCCAGATGAGGAGGCCGGCCTGGCGGGCGAGGACGGCGCAGTCGGCGAGGGAAGCTCCGCTGACGGGGATGAAGGGGATGACGTCGGCAGCTCCGATGCGGGGATGGACGCCGTTTTGCCTGGTGAGGTCGATGAGTTCGGCGGCTTTGCCTGCGGCACGGACGGCGGCCTCGACGATACCGGTGGGAGTGCCGGCAATGGTGACGACGGAGCGGTTGTGCGCGGTGTCGAGGGACCAGTCGAGGAGGCGGACGCCTTCAACCTGCATGGCGGCTACGATCTGCTGGACCTTGGCTGCGTCGGTTCCTTCAGAGAAGTTTGGGACGCATTCGATGATGGCTTCAGGATTCATTTTTTGGAGCAAAAGCCTACTGACTAGTTTACGAGTGTTTTATTTCCACCATGTGTAGCCGAGAGAGAACTGGACGCTGGCGTTGACGCCGGGGTTGCGGTCTCCGAGCGAGGCGCTGGAGATGTGGACAGCGTTGGCGCTAAAGTCAACGGAGCGACGAGGGTTCAGGAAGTGGTGAACTCCTACGCCGAACTGCGGGGTAAAGTTCCAGATGCTTGTGTCAGCGTTGGGGCCGTCATTTTGCGAGTTATAGGGTGGTCCACCGAAGGCCGGGTACTTGTGATTGGTCCAAAGAGTACCGCCTCCTCCCTGAGCCCAGAAGGAATAGCTGCGGGTACCGACGAAGTTCCAGCGGAGGATGGTTGTGGTGGTGAGGCCCGTATAGGTACCGCCTACGGTGTATAAGGCACTGCATTGCTCGGGCGTACCAGGAGGGTTAGTGCAGAAGCGGCGCTGGAATTTGGGTGTGTAGGATTGCCAAAAGGGGAAGAACTCGATGGCATTTTCGAAGTTCCCGTGGAGGGGGCCTGGGCCAACGTTTCCGGTGAGAATTTTACCAACATGGACACCTGCCATGAAAAACTTGAAACCATCGCGGTCTTGCGTGAGGCCTTGGCCTCCCTGGATGAGCGCTCCGATCTCGTAATGTTTCCAACCCGAGAGGTCGGCATGGAGCGGGTTAATATCGTCTGGCGAGCTAACGGTTGTGGTCTGTCCTAAGCAAAGAGCAGAGGCTGCCAGCAAGAAGGTAAATATCCAGATGGAAGTGGTAGCTATACATTGCGTGTTTCTGATCACTCGATGACTCCGATTGAGATGGATGGCAAGTGCACAGTAAGAAGGCCGCCGGTAGCCGGCGGCCGATGTGTTCCGGTACCGTTTTGATCACTGTGCGGCTACTGCGGCTTCGTCGAAATCGAAGTTGGAGTAGACATTTTGTGTGTCGTCGAGGTCTTCGATGGCTTCTAGGAGGCGGATCATGGCGTTGGCCTGGGTGCCCTCGAGCTTTGTGTAGGTGGAGGCGATCTTGGTGATCTCTGCAGTCTCGGGGGTAATCTTTGCGGCCTTGAGGGCTTCGGTGACTGCTTCAAAGTCCTTGGGGTCGGTGAGGACCTCCCAGTTGTCGCCTTCGTCGCCCAGGTCTTCGGCTCCCGCATCAAGAACGATCTCGGTGAGCTTGTCTTCGCTGGCAGCGGACTTGGCGATGGTGATGACACCTTTTTTGGTGAACATCCAGGCGACTGCGCCTTCGGCGCCGAGGTTGCCGCCGTTCTTGGAGAAGGCGTGGCGGACTTCGCTGACGGCGCGATTTTTGTTGTCGGTGAGGACTTCGACGATGATGGCTACGCCGCCGGGGCCGTAGCCCTCGTAAGTGATCTCCTCGTAGGAGACGCCTTCTAGTTCGCCGGTTCCGCGCTGAATGGCTCGCTTGATGTTTTCGGCGGGCATGTTTTCGGCTTTGGCGGCTGCTATGGCTCCGCGGAGCCGGGGGTTGCCGTCGGGGTCTCCTCCGCCCTGCTTGGCGGCGATGGTGATTTCTTTGATGAGACGGGTGAAGATCTTGCCGCGCTTGGCGTCAAGGGCGCCCTTTTTGTGCTTAATAGTCGCCCATTTTGAGTGGCCGGACATGAAAACTACCTCTACGGATGATTTATGCAGGTGTAACGACCTTGCGATTTTAGCATGTTTGGGGCATGAGGGTCGGGGTACCCCCTCCCCCGTACTTTTGCGTGCAAAGTATTCGATTTATGGGGGTTAGGTCTGGACTTCGGCGGCGAAGCGTGGACTTTTGATGCAAAGTATTCAGGGGGTGCGGGTTAGGTTCGCAGTGGGTTTGAGTTTTATTATGTCGCGTTTGGCTTCAGGTTGTTGAAGACATTTGGGTTAGCGCGACGGCAGAAGCAAAGGTAACCATAGAAGCCAAGTCCCCTTTGGGAATGACAAAAAGAAAAGCAACGGCAAGGACAACCGCAAAAACCAAATGCGGGGGTCTCTCCACTCCGCAACAGACGATAAGACTGTCTGTTGCTCCGGTCGAGATGACGCCTCTTTGCACGGGTGCCTCTTTCGTCGGGCGTTAGGGAAAGCAAGGCTTGGGGCTGCAACGAAAAGACAGGAACAAACAGCAACAAGAACAAAAGCAGGTCCTCCGCCTTTGGCGAAGGGTGACAACTAGCAAGGCGACGGCAAAGGTCTAACCGAGAAGTTCGGGGGCCAGAAGGTCTTTTAGGGTTTCGCGGCGGCGGATTAGTTTTGCGGATTTGCCTTCGATGAGGACTTCGGCGGGACGGGTACGGGTGTTGTAGTTGGAGGTTTGGGACATGCCGTAGGCTCCGGCGTCGAGAAGGAGCACGAGGTCGTTGGGTTTGATGGTGGGCAAGGCGCGGTCGCGGGCGAAGAAGTCTCCTGACTCGCAGACGGGGCCCACTACGTCGGCTGTGAGCGAGGACTTCCCGGTTGGTTGCTTTACGGGAATGATCTCGTGGTGCGCGTGGTAGAGGGCTGGGCGGATGAGGTCGTTCATGGCGGCGTCGGTGATGACGAAGGTTTTGGTGCCGTTTTTCTTGACGTAGAGGACGCGGGTGAGGAGGGCTCCGGCCTGGGCGACGATGAAACGGCCGGGTTCGAGGAGGAGATGAGCGGACTCGTTGGCGAGACCTTCGGCTAATGCGGCTGCGTATTTTTCTACCTGCTTGTCGGGGTCGAAGTGGTGGGTGCCGTAGTCGATGCCCAGGCCTCCGCCGCCGTCGACGTAGCGGATGTTGTGGCCGTCTTTGCGCAGGTCGGCGATGAGGGCGGTGACTCGAGCGAGGGCTGCGGCGAAGGGATCGACTTTGCGGATCTGTGAGCCGATGTGGACGGAGACTCCGGCGGGGTCGAGGCTCTTGTATTTTTTTGCTGCGCGATAGATGGTGCGGGCGGCTTTGATGTCGATGCCGAACTTGTGCTCGCTGAGTCCGGTGGAGATGTAAGGGTGGGTTTCGGCGAAGACGTCGGGGTTGACGCGGAGGGCGAAGCGGGCGATTTTGCCGAGGGCTGCCGCGCGTGCGGCGAGGAGGTGGAGTTCGGCTTCGGATTCGACGTTGAAGAGGAGGATGTTGGCGCGGAGGGCGAGGTCGATCTCCCAGGTTTGTTTGCCTACTCCGGAGAAGACTACTTTTTTGAGGGCAGGCGCGTGGGCTTTGCGGACGCGCTCGAGTTCGCCGCCGGAGACGATGTCGAAGCCTGCTCCCTGCTGGGCTAAGAGGCGAAGGATCGCGAGGGAGGAGTTGGCTTTGACGGCGTAGCAGATGGTGTGGGGGCGGGTGGCGAAGGCTTGCTGGAAGAGTTGGAAGCGGTGGGTGATCTGGTTGGCGGAGTAGACGTAGAGCGGGGTGCCGTATTTTTCGGCGAGGGTGGTGAGGCTGGCTCCGTCGCACTGGAGGGTGCGGTTGCGGTAGGTGAAGGGGCGGGGGTTGGTTTGATGAGGGGTGTTCTGCTTTGACATGTTTTGTTTATTGTCCCATTGTTCGCAATGCGAGCACGACGCGGACGACGGACACCCAAAGGCAACCGCAGGTTCCTTCGACAAGCTCAGGACAAGCTCTTCGACTCCGTCTGCCCGAAAAACGCGCCAAACTTCGCTCAGGATGACAATCTATCTGGAGGAGCAAAAGACTGCTACAGGGTTTTGACAGGGAGTGCGTAGGGGGCTTCAGGGATGATGACCCAGGCTACGAGATAGGCTACGGCGCCCACGCCGGTGAAGAGAGCGAGGAGTGCGGTGAGGACGCGGACGAGGGTGAGGTCCCAGCCGTAGTGTTGTGCGAAGCCGGCGCAGACTCCGGCGATCATTCGGTTATTGCGCGGGCGGGTGAGCTGGCCGGGCGCGGGATAGGCTCCGGCAGGAGGCGGGGGCGCGGCAGAGAAGGTGGCTCCGCAGGCGGAACAGAAGCGGGCGGTTGGTTCGATTTGCTTGCCGCATTGGGTGCAGTACATAACGGGTCTCCGGGACGATTCTATTTTGCCACAAGGAGTACGTGTGGCAGAGGTTGTTCGTTCCGAAGTGAGTGTGGGAGAGCAGCGCCAAGGGCACCGGCAACGGCAACAGCAGGTCCTCCGCCTTCGGCGAAGGATGACAACTAAAAAAGGCGAGGCAACGCGATTATTCGTGGCGGAGGGCCTCCATGGGCTCTACTCGTGAGGCTCGAAGGGCGGGAATCCAGGCGGCGAGTAGGGCAATTGTGAGAAGGAGCAGGGCTGCGGCGGCGAAGGATGTGGGATCGGTGGCGGTGAGGCCGTAGAGCATGGATTTGACGAGTTGGGCGAGGGCGAAGGCGGCGGCCAGTCCCGCGAGAACACCGAGGATGGTGAGGCGGCTGGCTTCGCTGAGGATCATGGAGCGGACCTGGGTGCGTTCGGCGCCGAGGGCGAGGCGGATGCCGATCTCGTTGGTGCGCTGTGAGACGGTGTAGGCCATGATGCCGTAGATGCCGACGCAGGCCAGGGCGAGAGCCAGGAGTCCGAAGCCGGCGGTGAGGCTGGCGAAGACGCGCTCCTGTTGGGTGGTGGCGTCGATTTGTTGTTGCTGGGTGCGGACGTCCATGAGGGGAAGGTTGGGTCGATTTTTTGGACGGCGGCGCGAAGGGATGGGGTGATGGACTTCGGGGGGCATCTGGGTGCGGATGATGTAGGTGACGCCGCCGATCTACGGGCTGTTGGTTGTAGAGATCGAAATGGATGGGTGGCGGTTCTTCTTTGAGATTGGCGTAGCGGGTGTCGCCGACGACGCCGATGATCTGGACGGATTCGCGGTCCGCCTTGCTGCTGTCGTCGACGAGAGAAGCGCTTGCCGACGGGATTCTGGCCGTTGAAGAACTGGCGGACGAGCGTTTGGTTGACGACGGCCACCCGCTGGGTGGAGTGGGCGTCCTGAGGGGCGAATCCGCGGCCAAGGAGAATGGGGATGCCCATAGTGGAAAGGAAGTCGTGGCCTACGTCTCCGACGTAGGTGATGTCGGTGCGATCGTCGCGGTCTCGCTTTACCTCAGGGGCGCCCTCGACATAGAAGTATTCGCTGGAACATGTTGTTGGCGACGAGAGGGTTGTCGGTGAGGGAGACGGATTGGACACCGGGGACGGCGCGAAGGGCTTCTTCGATGCGGGTGTGGAGGGCTACATCCTGGGGCGCGGGATATTGCTTGCTGGGCGGGTTGAGGTCGAAGAGGAGAAGATGGTCGGTGCGAAAGCCGGGATCGATGGAGTTGAGATTGATGAGAGTACGCAGGAAGAGTGCTGCTCCGACGACGAGCATGGTGGAGAGTGCGACCTGGAAGGCTACGATGGCTCGGCCACTGAAGCCCTTGCGATGACGGGTTGAGGTCTTGGTGCCTTCCTTGAGGGCGGTACCGATTTCGGCCCGGGTGGAGGCATATGCGGGGGCGATGCCGAAGAGGAGCGCGGTGAGGATGGTGACTGTTGCGGTGAAGGCGAAGACTCGCCAGTGAAAGGGGAGGTTGAGGTCGGTCTGCTCCCAGGCGCTGGCTAAGAGTTTGGGGACGCTGCTGCGTCCGAGGTAACCGAGGGTAAGACCGGCGAGTCCGCCGAGCGCGGAGATCATGAGGCTTTCGGTGAGGACCTGGCGGAGGATTCGGAGCCGTCCTGCTCCGAGAGCGAGGCGGACGCCCATCTCCCGCTGGCGGGCGGAGGCGCGGGCGAGCATGAGGTTCGCGATGTTGGCGCAGGCGAGGAGGAGGACGAATCCCACAAGGGCGAGGAGGACGTGAAGGGGTTTGGCGTACCCGCGTCCGGAGTGGTTCATGCCCCGGCTGCCGTCGTCGAGGATGAAGGTGGGAATGGTGTCGTCTTTGTTGACTTTCATGGTGCCGCGAATTGCTGCGGAGAGGGAGACGTCGAGTGCGGCACGGGCCTGCTCGTCGGAGACTCCCGGTTTGGTGCGGGCCATGAGCTGAACCCAGAACTCTTTTGCGCTCGACAAGAGGGAGCCGCTGGTGCCGATCTCGGAGCGGAGGAGCGGAATCATCGAGAGAGGCATAAAGAGGTCGGGAGAGCTTTGGACGCTCTTGGCTCCGGTGAAGCCGTGCGGATTGACTCCGATAATGGTGACGGGGATGGTGTTGACGGAGATGACTTTGCCGATGACGTTGGGAGAACGGCCGAAGCTGCGCTGCCAGAAGCCATCGCTGATGACGGCTACGGCTCCGGTTGAGGGTGCGCCGTCGTCGGAGGGAAGGATGGCGCGGCCGATTGCGGGCTTCACCTGCATCTGGTCGTAGAAGTTGCCGGAGACGAGCTCGAGTTGGAGGGCCTGAGCGTTGCCGTTGACGGTGACGTTGGAGCGGCCGAGGTCCTTGAAGGCGAAGATGTCCTGGAGGACGTGGTTGTCGCGGCGCAGTTGCTGATAGACGGGATAGGAGAAGGAGGTGTAGCGGCGGCCACCGCCAGGTAGGGGGATGAGATCGCCCCATGTGGAGTGAACGACTACGTTCTTGTCTCCGCGGAAGGCGAGGAGGCGGAGTTGTTCGGGATGGGGGACGCCGAGGCGCTCGTAGAGCATCTCGTTGGCGACGGAGAAGATTGTGGTGTTGGCTCCGATGGCAAGGGCGAGCGAGCCTACGGCGATTGCGGTAAAGCCGGGGCTCTTGCGGAGTATGCGGGCGGCGTAGCGGAGGTCGCACCAGAGGTCGTCCGCCCAGCGCAGGCCGAGGGATGTGCGCATGCCGTCTTTGTGGGAGGCGATGGCGCCAAATTCGAGGCGTGCGCGGCGTTTTGCTTCTTCGGGGGCGAGGCCGCTGCTAATGAGGTCGGCAGCGCGGGTGTCGATGTGGAACTGGATTTCGGCTTCCATGTTGTCTTCGAGGCGACGACGATCGAGGATGGAGCGGAGCCAGGACTATAAGGCGGGTGATCATGATTGGACCTCGGTTAGCTCGAGGATGGTGCCGATGATTCCGGCCATGCGGTTCCACTTTTCACTTTCGGCGGCGAGTTGTTTGCGGCCTGCGGGGGTGAGTGAGTAGTACTTGGCACGGCGGTTGTTTTCGCTTTCGCCCCACTCACTCTTGATGGCGCCTTCGTGTTCGAGGCGGTAGAGCGCGGGGTAGAGAGAGCCCTGCTGGATGACGAGTTGCTCGCCGCTGATCTGTTGGATGCGCAGGAGGACTCCGTAGCCGTGGAATTTGCCGAGGGAGACGGCTTTGAGGATCAGCATCTCCAGGGTTCCCTGCATGAGATCGACTTGTTTGGGCAAAATGGTTTCTCCTTGGCTGTCTAGGAGAAATTATGGAGTGGCTCTCCTAGCTTGTCAAGGAGAGTGGGCTTGTTGCCTATTTTCGTTATGGGCGAACATTTTCGCAGCCTTCGCCGTATCTACGGCTAGCCCCTTTACACTCAGGCCCTGCAACAAGGAGGGAACATGAGCCGAACCGACAACCCAGGGAGAGTCGCGGGATTCTGGTACCTGCTCCTTTGCGTACTCGGCCCGCTGCGCCTTATGTATATTCCTGGCAAACTGTTCGTGCATGGGGACGCTTCCGCGACGGTCAACAACATCGCGGCTCACGAGTGGCTATTCCGTTTCGGCATCGTTGGCGACCTGGTGTGCGCAGTCATCCTGATCTTCCTCACGCTGGCCTTTTACCGGCTGTTCAAGGGAGTGGACCAATATCTGGCTGTGCTGGTGGTGATCCTCGGCGGCGTGATGCCAGCACTCATCTACTTTGTCGGTGTGGTGAGCGACTCCGGTGCGCTGATGATCGCGCACGGAGCTGATTTTTTGTCTGTTTTCGACAAACCTCAGCGGGACGCGCTGGCCATGCTATTCCTTCATCTGCGTGACTATCAAAACACCGCTGCCGAGATCCTTTGGGGTCTGTGGCTGCTCCCGTTAGCGGTGCTCGTGTACAGGTCGCGTTTCCTGCCGCGGTTCCTGGGGGTATGGCTCACCATCAACGGCTTTGCCTATGTGATCCTCAGCTTTACGGGCATATTGTTTCCGCAATACGAGAACAGGGTGTTTCTGATCTCTCAGCCTGCTCTCTTCGGCGAGCTGGCGTTTATGCTTTGGCTCGTGATCAAGGGCGCCAAATTGCCAGCCCTGGACACGGCAGGCTCATCGATGGCGGCGAGAACAAGCACAGATCCCCTACGGGGATGACAAGCAAGAAAGGCAAAGGAAAGGACAACCGCAGGTCCTTCGACTGCGCAGTTCGCAAAGTGCGCGAACTGCTTCGCTCAGGATGACACTTTTATGTTTATCAGGGCGCTGAAGTGTTGAGCTGGAGCACTGGAACGGCAAAGACAAAATGCGGGGGTCCCATTCGACTTCGCTCAGGGCAGGCTTCTCCACTCCGCAACAGACGATGAGACTGTCTGTTGCTCCGGTCGAGATGACGCTATTTTTAGCTAACTTCAAAGAATGCAGCAGCAGCAAATGCAAAGGCAACCCACCCTTCACGATGAGACTGTGAAGGATGGGCCACCCGGCTTCATCTCAGCTATAAAACAGCTAGTGGCCGGTGTAGGGGGTTTTGAGGTAGCGGCGGGCGGCTTCGGATTGGGTTTGGTCGCCTCCTCCGGCGGAGGCGAGTTGGTATTGCTGGACGGCTTTGTCGCGCTGGTGGAGGAGGTCGAACATCTGGCCTGCGTTGAGTTGGGCCCGGCGGCGGAGCCAGTCGGAGCAGGTAGGCTGGGAGGCGGCCAGGAGGTAGTTTTGTGCCGCTTCGGCGAGCTGGTTCTGACCGCGCTGAGTGTCGGCCAAGCCCCAGTAGGCCATGTGGAGGCGGGGTTCGACGAAGTAGCCAGGTTTTTGGGCGTCGGCGATGACCTGCTGGTAGAGGGCGATGGCAGCGGGGCCGTTGCCGGAGTCCTTGGTGAGGTTGGCGACCTCGAGACAGAAGAGATAGTCGTGTGGGTACTGGTCGGCGAGACCCTTCTGGACGACGATGGCTTCCTGATAGCGGCCGTCATGGCGGAGGAAGAGGGAGAGCGCGGTGCGGGACTCGATGGGGGTGACGATGCCGTGGGTGGCTGAGTCCCGGAGGAGGTTGAGACCCTTCTCTTTGTTCCCGCCGACGCCGGCGATGCCGACCATGATGCGAATAAACCGCGGGAGGCTGGCGACGGCGAACTGCTGGATGCCGACGGCCATCTTGGCGTCAGCGTAGTTGGAATCGATGCGGAGGGCCTGCTCGCTGTCGTTGCGGGAGGCTAGGCCCTGGCGGGCGGCGGCGACGTAGCTGTGGTCGACGAGGGTGATGAAGGCGGCGTGCATGCCGCGAGCGTAACCGCGGGCAAAGTAAGCGTTGGCGTCGTTGGGATTGGCTTTGATCTGCTGGTCGGCGAGAGAGATCGCGGAGTTAGTAACGGATTCTATGCGGTCGCGTGTGGCCGGGGGGACGCTGACGGGGCGCTTGTTGGTGAGGAAGGAGTCGTGTGCGTAGTAGGTGGTGTCGAGGAGGTCCTGACGATAGAGTTCGCGGAAGACGAGCGTCATGAGGATGTAGCCGCTGGCGATGACGCTTTGGGGATGGGACTTCTGGAGGGCCTCAAACCGGGCTAGGGCTCCGTCGAAGTCGAGGATGTAGAAGTGGTCCCGCGCATCGCGGAGTTCGGGAAGGAGATTGATGGGGTCGGTGTGGGCGGCTGGGTCGTAGGTCTGGGCGCTGGCGGCAAAGGTCAACGAGAGGACGAGGACGAACGGGAGGATTTTGACGCAGCGTTTTATGGTTCTTCTCCGGGGCTCGCAAGGATTTTGCTTTCTGCAGGACTGCAGGGCTTTTATCAAAATGATACTTCCTGAGGGACGGGCACAATCCATTGGACGCATTCGGCGGAAGACTATACCCTTTGGTTGCTCGACTTTTGATTAGGGTGACCAGATTTTATGACACGGGTTGAACTGCTACTGCTTCTGATTGGACAAGCACGGAACAATGGATTCGAATTTCGCAGATGGTATGTGACGAAGATGGGACTGCCGTGGGAGAACGCGCGGCAGGCGGTGGAGACGCTGGCTTCGCAGCGGCGGTACTATGCCCTGCTCTTCTCGCATGCGTTCGCTTCGACGTTCTGGAAGCCGGGCGAGATGATGACGTTCCAGGTGCCGACGCAGACGTTTACGCGGAGGATGAAGGATGGAACGATTGGCACGGTAAAGCGAAAGGGATATACGCGACGGAGCGCCCGGGAGGACGCGTGGCTGTATCACCTGAAGGAGCTGGCTGCGGTTGAGGAACCGTTGCGTTATATGCGGCGGTATCTGCGGGTGGAGGACGACCTGTTGGAGGAAGAAAGCACGACCGAAATTGAAGCGTGATCGAGGGGCAGATTAGAGGTTGTGGGCATGGCGGATGTCGGCGATTTGTTTGAGATGATGACGGCCGTGGGCTAGCTGAAATTTGCGCCATTGGTTGACGTTGAGCGGGCCGAGGACGTGGTGAGCAGCGAATTGAGTGGTGCCGAAGAGTTGCAGGCATTCGTTACAGAGGGTGTCGAGGTGGGCCAGGTGGTCCTGGGTTGCGGCGGCGAGTTCCGCACCTGATAGCGAGGCGGATGTCGGTGGGGGAGTGACCATGCCAGGAGCCTTGCGGCCTTTGGGGAAGTAGCCGCAGTCGCAGACGGCGAACTGCTGGATGCGCTGGAAGGGTGTGGATTTGGCCTGAGTAGGTCGGCCTTTGGTGAGGCGGGCGTTGAGGGCCACCTCTGACATGGTGTAGGTGAGGAGGAGATGCTCGATGATCTGCTGGGTGCTCCATTTGCCGGGAGCGGAGGGGCGGAGTTGAGTCTGTTCGGCGCTTAGACCCTGGAGGGAGGAAGCGATCTCGCGCTGAAGCTGGGTGAGAATGGGGTTCATAGCTGCAGGATTACGTTACACGGATGGAAAAGAGCGGGCTAGTTTGTGGGGGAGGGATGCGAGGTTATTTGAGTTCTGTGAGGGCTTGTTTCGCGGCTTTGGCCTTTTCGCCGTCGGGGTCCAGCTTGAGGTAGAGCTGGTATTCGGCGATGGCTTCGTCTTTCTTCTTCATCTTTTGCAGAACCTGGGCAAGTGTGAAATGGCCGAGGGAGTAGTCGGGTTGGACGGTGATGGCGTCTTTGGCGCGGAGATAGGCGCCCTGGTAGTTTTCGTCGTTCATGTAGAACTTCGCGACGTAGATGTCCTCGTCGACACGCTCGTCATCGGTCTGGACTTTTTTGACCTTGGGGAGTTTGTGGCGGCTGGGATGAACTGTGTCATCGCTGGTGGGGGGTTGGGGTGTTGCGTCCGGATCGTCGTTGCTGGAGCTGCTGCTGGAGTCGGAGTCGGGGAGCTTGGGGGCCGGAGTGGTGGGAAATGGATGCTGCGTGGCGGCGTCGGATGGGGTGGTTGATGGGGCGGGTGTGTCGGGTGCGGCGGGCTGCGGGGTTGCGGGTTTGGCTGGAGAGCCTGGGAATGGGAACTGTTCGGCGGCAGATTTTGGGTGAGCCGGCGGAGTGCAGGGTTTGGCGGTTTGATCCTGCTGCTGGTTGGGGGTTGAGGCTGGGCAGGGTGCGGGGGGAGGGTTTTGCGGCGGCGTGGATTGGGCGACGGCAGCGGCGGTCAGGAGGAGGGTGCCGAGGATCGCTCGAGTTGTGAGGAGGATTGGCACTGGTGTTGGACGTTTTCCTACGGCGGTTTGTTATAGTCTGCAGACTCAGGCCGGTTCCGCTCGATGGGCTGGCGAAAGATAGCCTGACTACATTTTATTGGGATGGAAGTTTTCTGACTATGGTTGATGGACTGGTGATTCGCTCCTCGTCGATACATGCGGCGGGATGCTATACGACGAGGCCGATCAAAAAGGGCACGCGCGTGGTGGAGTATGACGGGCCTCGGTTTACGAAAGCTGAGGCAGATGAACGGTATGCGGACCGGGACATCACGTATCTGTTCAGCACGGGACAGAACGGGACCGTGATTGATGGCTTTGGGACGGCGATGTTTATCAATCATTCGTGCAATCCGAATTGCGAGTCGGACAATATTGGCGGGCGGGTGTTTATTGTGGCGATTCGGGATATTGCTGCGGGTGAGGAGTTGACGTACGAGTACAACCTGCATGATAGCGATGAGGAGGAAGCAGATTGCTACTGCAGGGCGCCGAAGTGCCGGGGGACGATGTTCAGCGAGGATGAGGTGAAGCGGCGGGCGAGGCGGGCGAAGCGGGCGACGGCGAGGAAACTAAAAAACTAAGGCGTGCTCCGCGCACGGCGCGATCTGCCATCGAGGCTGACGCGCCTTCGGCGCCTAAGAACGAGGCCTCGGGGTGGGCGATACAATAGGTCTGCGGTCCCGCTCGATTGAGTAAATCGTAACGGGACGCTTTTCTTTTATTTTTTATATGGCATATCAGGTTCTTGCACGGAAATACCGGCCACAGCGCTTCGCGGATGTTGCGGGGCAGGATCATGTGACCGTGACTTTGATGAATGCGCTGACGCAGGGGCGGATTGCGCATGGGTATATCTTCAGCGGGCATCGTGGGATTGGGAAGACTACGATTGCGCGCATCCTGGCGATGGCGCTGAACTGCCGGAATGCGATTGGGTCGGCGGTGCGGCCTACGGCGGAGCCCTGCGAGGTTTGCGAGAGCTGCACGGAGATTCGTGCGGGGAATGCTGTCGATGTGATTGAGATTGATGCGGCGACGAATCGCGGGATCGATGAGATTCGCGAGCTGCGGGATGCGGCCCGGTATCGGCCGGCGCGGGATAAGTACAAGATTTACATCCTGGATGAGGCGCACCAGATTACGGATGCGGCGTTCAATGCACTGCTGAAGACGCTGGAGGAGCCGCCGGATCATATTGTGTTCATGATGGCGACGACGCAGCCAGAGGATATTCCGCAGACGGTGCGGTCGCGGTGCCAGCACTTCAGCTTTCATGCGGTGAAGCTGGTGGACATTCTGGGTGAGCTGCGCGGGATTGCAGAGCGCGAGGGTGTGGATGCGGATGACGCTGCGCTGAGTCTGCTGGCGGAGGCTGGGGATGGGTCGATGCGGGATGCGCTGTCGATCATGGACCAGGCGATTGCCAGCGCTCCGGTGGAGGATGGGCGGGCGCGGCTGGATGTGGGGCAGATTCGTGAGCTGATGGGGACGGTTCCGAATGCCGTGTTTGAACGGATTCTTGAGGCGGTGGATGGGAATCGCAGCGCCGAGGTGATTACGGTTGCGAATGAGCTGCTGGATGCGGGGAATTCTCCGGCGCAACTGGCGCGGCAGTTTGTAAGGTATCTGCGGAACTGTGTGATTGCGAAGATTGTGGGTGTTGGCGCGGATGGCTCGGGGCTGGATGGGGCGGCTGCGGAGTTGCTGCAGATCTCGGCGGATGAGCAGAGGCGTGCGGGGCGGTCGGCTGCGCTGTTTAGCGAGGAGGAGCTGTCGCGGTTTTTGCAGGTGATGCTGCGGACGTTTGATGAGCTGGGGTATCGGCAGGAGCAGCGGTTTCATTTTGAGCTGGGGCTGCTGAAGCTGGTGCATCTGCGGCGGTTGTTGCCGGTTGAGGAGTTGTTGAGCCAGTTCCCTGTTGGTGCGGGTTCCCTGCCCGGGCGTACTGCGGGTGGTGCGACGAAGGCTGTGGGTTCTGGAGCTGGTGACAGCGAGTGGAGCTGCACAGATTGCAGCTGTCAGCCCGCCCGCTGTGCCGAGCAAACCGGCGTTTTCTCCGTTTGAGCAGGATCGGAAGCGGTTTGATGAGCGGGGTTCGGCGAGTTCGCCGGTGGTGCGAATGGATTCGGCTGCGGTTCCTGCGGCTGTCGCTGCTCCGCTGAAGGCTCCGGTTTCAGTGAGCGTGCCGGAGGAGAGGCTTTCGACGGAAGGGAATGCTCTCCGGGTGGAGCTGGCGGAGGGCGTGGTCCGAGTGGGGGTTTCGGCTGCAGCGAAACCTGCTGTGGATTTGCAACCGTCGGCGTTACATTTTGCTGAGGGCTTGCAGAAGGCGGCCGTGGCGGCGTTGATTTCGGCGAAGAGCCAGGAGACGGCGGCGGATGCGATGGCCGATGCGGAGTGGGTGGTGGCGGAGGGCGAGGTTCGGGTTCAGACGGAGATTTCGAAGACGATGCTGTCGATGGTGATCAACGCTGAGGCGGAGAAGCTGATCAGGAATGCTGTGCGGGATGCGGGTGCGGGAGCGTTGAAGCTGGTGCTGCTGCCGGGGGCGAAGAAGGCCGAGGGGGAGAAGAAGGTGCGGGCTCCGAAGAGCGGAAGCGCGCAGGCGAAGGCGCTGGAGCATCCGATTGTGCAGCGGGCGCAGACGCTGTTCAATGCGGAGATTCGGACGGTGATCGATTTGAGAGACAACGAGTAAGGGAAGACTACTGGCGAGAGAACGGCCGGTGAGGTGGATGATGGACTTTTCCGATCTGGGCAAGATGAAAGAGATGATGGGGCAGGCGAAGCAGATGCAGGAGCAGATGGAGAAGAAGCTTGCTGCGACGGTGGTGGAGGCTTCGAGCGGTGGTGGGGTGGTGACGGTGAAGATGAATGGGAAGAAGGAAGTGCTGCGGATCAAGATTGAACCAACGGCGATGGGGAGTTCGGCGAGCGATCTGGAGTTGCTCGAGGATTTGATTGCGGCGGCGGTGAATGAGGCCGGGCGGCGGGCGGATGAGGCGATGAGGTCGAGCATGGCAGGGATGATGAGCGGGATGGGATTGCCCGATCTGCCGGGGTTGCGGTAGGTGGCTCTTTACGTCGAGCTCGAGCCGGTTTGCGGAGCCGATGGCCCGGTTGATTGAGGAGTTGCGGAAGCTGCCGGGGATTGGGACGAAGAGCGCGCAGCGGCTGGCGTTTCATGTGTTGCGGTCTTCGAGCGAGGATGCGGAGGCGTTGTCGGCGGCGATCCGCGAGGTGAAGCTGCACCTGCGGCTCTGCTCGGTTTGCAACAACATTACGGATGTCGATCCTTGTGTGTATTGCACGAATCCAGTGCGGAATCAGCGGCTGGTTTGCGTGGTGGAAGAGCCGACGAATATTGCGACGATTGAGAAGACGCGGAGCTACAACGGGGTTTATCACGTGCTGCATGGGACGCTGTCGCCGATTGGCGGGGTGGGGCCGGAGCAGTTGCGGATTGCGAATCTGTTGACGCGGTTGCCGGAGGTGGATGAGGTGATTCTGGCTACTTCGCCTACGACGGAGGGCGAGGCTACGGCGGCTTATCTGGCGCAGGAGTTGCATGGGGCGAAGAGCGAGTTGAGGGTGACTCGGATTGCTACGGGGGTTCCGGCGGGGAGCGATATCGAGTATGCGGACGAGGTGACGATGACTCGGGCGATGGAAGGGCGGCGGGAGTTTTAGTGATCCGCGTGCGTTACCTGTAGCTCGCGTCGCATGTAGTCGAAGACGAGCGTCTCTGCCACCTGCACGATTGCGCCGTTGATCGCAGCCATCTCCTTTGTTACTCGGCGAATCTCGTACTCGGGTATTCCGCTCTCCCGGAGCACGGCCAGAGCGACATTCAGATTAGGGAACTGTCTGTGGGTCGTGTCGTGCTTTGCAATCGTGGGTCGAAATGTAGGTCGTCTCGTCTGCCGAGTTTCTGTAGATCCGATAACGGGTCAAAACGCCCTCCCTTCTCCTGCCGGCACTCCTCGGATTTGGAGGCATTTGTACTGAATCCTATCGGCGGTTCTGCGGCGAAGATGAGCCTGCACTCAAAAAATTTCGAAACGGCAACGAGCCGCAGGCCGACTTTATCGATATCTTGCGACCAGTTCCAGGGCGGTGGCCTCGTCTTCTTCTTCGGAGATGATGTGCTGTGCGAACTTCTGCAAAGCAGGAGTTTAACCAGATCAGCACAGCTCAGACGACACGTTGAGAGCGAGGCCGGCAATCCAGCGTTCCACATATCTGCTGGCATGGGCCCGTCCGCAGAAGTGCCGCGTGCGGCGCACCATCTTTGCATCCCACTTCGGCAGAATCACGAGGTTGCCGTTTTTTTCGTACAACATTACCCAGTGGTTTGCGAATGACTTCTGCATTTCGCACTCTTCGCATTTACAGGTCTGGACCAGAGACATCGATCTTGCCCTTTCGCCGATTTGGCATGCTCACTGCACCACTACAGCCCGCGGAGCGACTCGCGCAGGCGACTCTGCTGCTGCCTTTATCGGCAGCGATGGTTATTCCACTATGGCCGTAGGGGTGACACGCTTCGTTTGTGCTGTGGGGGTGGGCGGATCTGTATAACCTGAAGTGGCTCAGGCGACGCGGGGGCCGATGGGCGAAGAGGGTTTATGGGTTTAGTGAGTTGGTGGTGGCTCCGGAGATGCTTACTTTGCGGCACATGGATGAGCCGGGGCGTGCGATTCATGCGTTTACTAAGAGGCCGGATGGGATCGAGAGTTTGTGATGGATGGCAAAAAGCAGGTCCTCCGCGTTTGGCGAAGGATGACAACTAGAAGGCAAAAACAGGACAAAAGCAAAGGCAAAAGCGAATGCGGGGGTCCCTCCACTGCGCCACTCACGGTGAGACTGTGAGTGGCTTCGGTCGGGATGACGCTGCTTTTGCGGGGCGTGATGCGGGCGTGATGGGCGGCTTGGCTTTGGGGGCTAGCTGTTACGGAGGTTGCCGCCGGTCATTTGGTTTGGCTGGTCGAGGTTCAGGAGCGACAGGATGGTGGGGGAGATGTCGCGTAGGCTGCCACCTTCGCGGAGGGTGGGTTTGTTGCCCTCTTCGGTGATGTAGAGGAAGGGGACGGGGTTGGTGGTGTGGGCGGTGTGGGGGCCTCCGGTGGCGGGGTCGATAAGCATCTCGGCGTTGCCGTGGTCGGCGGTGACGAGGAGTGAGCCTCCGCGCTGCTGGATGGCCTGGTAGATGCGGCCTAGTTGGGTGTCGACGGTTTCAACGGCGCGGATGGTGGGTTCCATCTTGCCGGAGTGGCCTACCATGTCGGCGTTGGCGAAGTTGACGATGATGACGTCGAAGGCGGTGTCGCTGACGGCCTTGATGACGGCGTCGGCGATGCCGGGGGCGGACATCTCGGGGGCGAGATCGTAGGTGGCTACTTTTTGCGAGGGGACGAGGGCGCGGTCTTCGCCGGGGAAGGGTTTTTCGATGCCGCCGTTGAAGAAGTAGGTAACGTGGGCGTACTTTTCGGTCTCGGCTACGCGGAGGTTGCGGAGGTTGGCCTGGGCCATAAGGTTGGCGAGGAGGTTGTCCATCGATTCGGGCGGGATGACGATGGGGAGCGCGAAGTTTTTGTCGTACTGGGTCATGCAGACGTAGTGGAGATTGGCGGGGACGTCGGAGATGGGGATCTCGGCGTCAAGTTCGGCGGCTTTTGGGAGGTTGAGGCCCTGGCTGCCGACGGGGTCGTTGGTGAGACCGGAGCGACGAGTGAGGACGCGGCTGATCTGGCGGACGCGGTCGGCGCGGTAGTTGAAGTTGATGACGACGTCGTGGTCGCGGATGGGGCCGATGGAATCGCCTTGCGGGGTTGGTGCAGGTGAAGGGTGGGATGAACTCGTCGGTGATGCCGTTGTTGTAGAGTTCTTTGATGCGGGCTGATGGGGTCGGGATAGCGTCCGCCTTCGGGGTGGCCGGTGACCATGGCATCGAAGGCTTGTTTTTCCTTTTCCCAGCGGAGATCGCGGTCCATGGCGTAGTAGCGGCCGCTGACGGAGGCGATCTGGCCGACTCGGGCTTCGCCGAGGGTGTGCTGGAGTTGTTCGAGGTAGCCGAGGCCGCTGGTGGGGAGGGTGTCGCGGCCGTCCATGAAGGCGTGGACGAAGACGTGGGTGAGGTGACGCTGGGCGGCCATGCGGATGAGGGCTTCGAGGTGGCGCTGGTGAGAGTGGACTCCGCCGTCGGAGAGGAGGCCGATGAGGTGGAGGGCTCTTCCCTTCTGGCGCGGCGAGGTCGTAGGCGCGGACGAGGGTGGGGTCGGTGTAGAGGGTGCCGTCGAGAATGGCAGTGTCGATGCGGGTCATGTCCATGCGGACGATGCGGCCGGCGCCGAGGTTGAGATGGCCGACCTCGGAGTTGCCCATCTGGCCGTCGGGCAGGCCGACGAAGTGCTCGCTGGCGCGGAGGAGGGTGTTGGGGTACTCGCGGAGGAGCTTGTCGTAGGTGGGTTTGCGGGCTTGTGCGATGGCGTTGCCGTGGGTTTCGGTGCGGTAACCCCAGCCGTCAAGGATGGTAAGGACTATCGGTTTGGACATGCTTGGTCAGGATACCAAGTAACGCGAGAGGTTTGAGTTGCTGGTTGAGGCTCGGGTTCAGGAGCGCGGAGGCGTGGAGTTTTTGGGGCGGGGATAGGTGGCTTCGACGATGGTGGAGATGCCTCCACGGGGGCGGAAGTCGCCGGTGACCTTGGCCCAGATAGGGTTGGCGGCTTTGACGACGTCGTCGAGGACCTGGTTGACGATGTTTTCCTGGAAGATGCCTAGATTGCGGTAGGTGAAGAGGTATTCTTTGAGGGATTTGAGTTCGAGGCACTTCTCGCGGGGCATGTAACGGATGAAGAGACGGCCGAAGTCGGGGAGGCCGGTCTTGGGGCAGACGCTCGTGAACTCGGGGTCGTCGACGAGGATTTCATAAGACTGGAACTGGTTGCGCCAGGTTTCGATTTCCGGGAATTTGATGTCGAGGCCGGCTTTGGCGTGATCGTCGGTGTAGCCGGTGGTGTGCTTCTTGTTCTTATTGGGCATGAAGATATTTTATCGGGTTTTGTGAGTTGACCGGGGGCGAGCGACTAGCCAAGAATTTGGCCTGCCGTTTAACTGAGAATGGCCGAAATGAGCGACATTTCGGCCATTGCCGAAGTTCTAAGCGTGTTAGTTGCGGCGACCCAGGGTGGGTTGGTCGCTGGTGCTGTTGGCAGGGTTGTTCGGGTTGTTGGGATCGTTGTTGCCGCTCCCGCTTGAAGCGCGACGGAGGGTGGGCTTGTTGCCGTCCTTCCCGTTGTTAATCTTGCGCTTGTTTTCGAGGCGGGCGAGGCGAGCCTTGATGTCGTCGAACTCAGAGGTCGTGACCATGTAGTCCGGGCGTGCCGGCATGATGGTGGCGATCTCTTCCTCAGAGTGGAGGATGCGGTCGGGGGTCTGGGGATGATCGGCGAAGACCTTGGCGAGTGTGCCGGGTTTGTGCTTCTCGAGAGCGTCGATTTTTTCAAAGAACTGTATGAAGGCCTGAGGGTCGTAGCCAGCCTTGTACATATACTGCAGGCCAAGCCAGTCGGCCTCAGCTTCGAAGCTGCGGGAGAATTGAAGGAAGGTGATGGGGATGGCGAGTTGCGCGGCTTCGTAGATGCCGTAACCGGTCCAAGAGCCTTGAGTGAAGATGATGAGCGGAATGGAGCCGATTTGGGCGTAGTTCATGCGGGTCATCTCGCGAGCAGCGTGATGGGCGCAGACGTGGGCGGTCTCGTGGGCCATGACGCCGGCCAGTTCGGCCTCTTCGTCGGCGGCCATGATAAGGCCGGAGTTGACATAGAAGAAGCCGCCGGGAAGGGCCATGGCGTTGATCTCGTCAGAGTCGATGACCTTGATGGTGAAGGGGACTTTGCAATCGGAGTTCTTGACGATGTTCTGACCGACGCGGTTGACGTATTCGACGATGATGGGGTCGGTGACGAGGTGGGCGGACTTTTCGATGTCCATCGAATAGGACTTGCCGGTGCGGATCTCCCAGTCGGTGGAGTACCAGTTGCCGGCGCCGCGACCTCCGATGTTGCGGGTGCCGACGGCGTTGACGTCATCTTCGCTGCCAGGCTTGATGTGGGGATCGAGGGCTTCTCCGGGAGAAGGGAGTGAGTCGGACTTGCTTTGCGCGTTTGCCTGCTGCTTGGAGGCTTCCTTCAGCTCCTTCTTAGTGGCCTTGGGGTCGGCGGCGGGCTTACTGGCAGGGGTGTCCGAGGAGACCTGGGCGGTCGGAATGGTCTCGTCTGGCGTATTAACGCCCGGGGTTTGGGCCGGGGGCTGTGTTGAGGCCGGAGTTTGGGGGGCAGCGGTGGGGGATTGAGGCTGCGGTGCCGTCCGGGGCGGGGGTGGAGTGGTCTGAGCGTAGGTGGCGACGGAGAGCGTGAAGGCGGCGGCTAGGCCGAGGTGCGTCAAGGAACGCATAGGAGGTCTCCTGCGGGCCGCTTCCGTGCTGGATGGACGCAGCTCGACGTTGTCTTAGACGCTAGTATGCGCCTTTTTGTTAGCAATGGCGAGAGAGGAAGGGGCTAGGGGGCTGCTACGGACCAAGGACACTAGAAGGCTACGACTTGTGACTTTTTACCAGGTGGAGTAGGAGGTACCGTCGGAACCAGTGAGCTGGGAGCCGCTGTGGACGTCGTTGATGCCGGATTCGGTCTGGTCGATGGACTGGAGGGTGTCGTCCTGGGCGGTTATCCAGGTGTCTGTACGGAGGGTGAAGGGGTCTTTGGGGATGGATTTGAGGTAGCCGCCCTGGATGAGGTCGTCGAGGGATTGGGGGGCCTTCTGCTTGTCGACGGTGAAGGAGTCGATGGCCCGACGCATCTCGTAGAGGTCTGCTTTGAGGACGGCTTCGCGGGCGTTGCGGATGTTGCTAGTGTAGGCGGGGATGGCGATGGCGGCGAGCAGGCTGATGATGACCATGACGATCATGAGCTCGAGAAGGGTGAAGCCCTGATCGGAGGTAACTGTTCGTCGCATTGGGGAAACGCAGGTTTCTTCGACGAGCTCAGGACAGGCCCTTCGAGAACGTTGGGCGCGAAGAACGCGCCGGACTCCGCTGAGGATGACAAATTTCTTCCTTAGCGAAAGGTGCCGGGTTGAGGAGATGTCTACCATGTGGAGTATTTTGTTCCGTCTAGGGCGGTGCCGGTGCTCTTGGAGTGGACGTCGAAGACGTTCTGGCCGCCGAAAGAGTCGGAGTCGGCGTCGTCCTGGTTGGAGCGGAGGCCCCATTCGGCGGTGCCGGTCATGGGGTCAATGGGGATTTTACGGAGGAATTTCACCTTTTTGTCCTGGATGTCGACTCCGTTGACGAGGGTTTCCAGATCTGGGGGATAACCGAGGCTGTCGGCTTTGATTTGCATGGCTCCCTTGTCGGCGGCGTCTTTGTAGCGATCGATGGCGTCGCGCATCTCCCAGAGGTCGCGACGGAGTTCGCGCTCCTTCTCCCGTTTGACTCGGAAACGTGCGACGGGGAGAGCGGCGGAGGCGAGGAGCGCGACGATGGTAATGCAGATGATCAGTTCGACCAGGGTGAGGCCGGACTCGGGGTCAGTGCGGGCATTTGAGTTTGCCGGACCCACCCTTTCCGATAAGGCCGGAGAGGATGGGCCACCCGGGTTGAGACGAATGATCACTTGACATGTACCACGGCCTGCGAACCTACGGCCGGAAGATTGGCCTGTTTGCTGGTGCGGGCCCCGACCTTGACGAGGGCGAGGTCAGAGTCTCCGGCGGCGATGGCCTTGAAGGTCAGGGTGCAGAGGCTTCCCTGCCCGCTGACGCCGGTTGTGTTGGGTGGACGCTCTGTGGAGATGGCGACGAGGCCATTGCCGTCGTCGCGGTGAGAGATGGAGACGAGCTGACTGTCGCGGCTGAGGAAGTCCCCGGAGTCGACGTTGACGAGTTGGAGGACGGCCGGAGTTGAACTTGAGCTGGAGAGGCACGGAGAAGACGTCATGCGCGTTCGAGAGCATGACGGCGACCTGGAAAGTGCTGCCTACGCTCTGGCCGGAGGAGGGTGGAACGACGGTAAAAGTAACCGGCGGCCCGGAGGCTGCGGGCGTCTGGGCAGTGGATTGGTCGGGAGTTGGGGGCTTTGGAGGCTCCGCCTGCTGGCCGAGCTGCTGGGCCATGGCCGAGGCGGCGTTGGCGGCCGAGGTGGGTTGCGCAGGATGCGGATGCGGGCCGGAGCCGACGGGCTGATTGTCGGTGAGGCCGGCGGCGACGTCGCGGCGGAGCTCGAAGGAGCCGCCGGTGCCAGTGTCGATCGGACGGGTGTTGACGCGGGTGAGGGCGGATTCGCGGACGACGTGAGGGACGACGATGAAGACGATCTCGGTCTTGTCGTTGATTTTGTCGCGCGAGGTGAAGAAATATTTGAAGAACGGTAACTCGCCGATACCGGGAGTGCCGTTGATGTTGAGCTGGTCGCTCTTGGTGATGATGCCCGCGAGGAGGCTGGGTTCGCCGTCCTGGAGGGTGATGACCTGCTCGGAGGTACGCTGACCGATGACGGGCTCCTGAACGCCGCTGATGGTGACGGTATTGATCTGGGAGAGCACCTCAATCTTCATCTTGAGGGTGACCTCGCGGTCATAGTGGACCGTGGGGGTCATGTCGATGTTAACGCCGATGTCGATGTAGGTGAACTGGGTCTGCACGCCGATGCTGGCGACACCGGTAGAGACGCCGGCGTTATAGGAGCCGGTGGCTACGGGGATCTTCTCGCCGATCTTCATGATCGCGTGCTGGCCGTCGGTGGCGCGGATGCTGGGGTTTTGAAGGATGCGGGTGTCGGCGTCGCTGAGAAGCGCGTTGACGGTTGCTGGGCCGATGGCGACGGCGACGTTGTTGGCGTTGAGGTGGGCGAGGGTATTGAGGGTTAAGTTGGAGGCCGTGGTGGCAGCGTGCTTGTGCCCGAGCTGCCGCTGCCGGTGGTCGTCGTGGTTCCGGGTGTGGCTTGCAGCTGGAGGCTAGCGGAAGAGGGCAGGGTGAGGCCGAGATTGCGCTCAACATTCTTGTTGACTTCGAGGACTGCTACGTCGACGACGACTTCAGGATGGGCGCGATCGAGGTCGTTAAGGACCTTCTGAGCAAAGAGGAGTTCGTCGGGAGTGGCGCGCATGACGATGGCGTTCTGGCTGGGGACGAGGTAGATCTTGACGGAGGGGTCGAGCAGGTTGCGGATGGCCACGACGACTTCGTTGGCGTCGGCCTGCTGGCTGGCGTTGGTGAGATAGAAGGTCTGAACGGCCTGCTCGTCGAGGTCAGTGCGCTTCTGCCGGGTGTTCTGCGCGACGAAGATGGTGTTGGAGGTGACGGGCTTGTAGAAGGTTCCGGCGAGAGCGTCGACTATGCGAAGTGCGTCAGACCATGTGACGTTGTTGAGGTCGACGGGTATGCGCTTGGAGGTGTAGTCGGGGTCGAAGAGGACGTTGAAGCCGGCCGCTTTGCCAATAGCCTGGTAGATGACTTTGACATCCTCGACCATGTGGATTGCGGGGATGGGGTCGTTGGAGAGGGGTTTGAGAACAATGGGACCGGAGAGGCTACCGATGCTGGAGAGGATCTCGTTCTGGTGGGACATCTGCTCGCTCAGAGGCGGGGCAGCGGCCTGTGGTGGGCTGGGTGGAGACTGCATTTCCTTCTGGATCTGGTTGATCTCCTGCTGTGCAACCTCGTAGCCGGGATTGATCTGGAGGGCGCGGTTGTACTCGGCGAGGGCCCCGTTCAAGTCGCCGCTCTGGCGGAGGACGCGGCCGCGGTCAACGAGTTGGGCTGCGGCGAGAAATCGTGTGCGGTCGAAGCGCGTCTTGTAGCGGAGGTCGGTGGGTTTGAGTTTGACCGCGTTCTGATAGTCCGTAAATGCGGTGAGGTAGTCCTGGTGCGCCTCTGCGTCCTGGCCGCGCTTGTCCCAGGTCTTGGCAGACTGAGCGTGCGCCCGGGGTGAGCCGAAGGCAGCGAGGCAGCCCATCAGCAAAAGAGGAAGCGTTCTCAGAGTAATTGCTGAAAGTTTGCCGATTGATTTGTACCCAGGACCCATGCCGCTTCCGTTTTCGTCCTTTTTCTGTTGCCGGAGTAAGTGCCTGCCGGGAAGGAAATGATGTTGTGCAAGGCGGTGCCTAGCAGGCTGTTACGCTCGGGTGAGTATAGCATTCTGGAAACGTTCGACCTCGCGGAAAGAGCAGTTGCATTGGTCCCTGGACGCTCGCGAGGTACGGTCTGCGTACGGGGTGAAATGACATCCGGCTTTTATCTGCAAAGCTACCGGGAGTTGGTGGTTAGACGTGGTGTTTGCGGATGCGTGAGATCAGCATGTGAGACTTAAGTTGCACACGTGTTAAAGTAGAAGGTTCGTGGCACGCTCACTTTCCAATCCGACGACAGCTCACCAGGCGAAGCCGGTGGTGAAAGAGAAGGAACGCGATCCGGTGGCTTCGGGCAAGCGCGACGCTGCCTTCAACCGGTCGGCGAGCTTCAATTATTTTCTTTCGGATAAATTCGAGGCTGGGGTTGCGCTGCGTGGGACCGAGGTGAAGTCGATCCGCGAGGGCAAGGCGAACCTGAAAGACGCTTACGGTTTGTTGAAAGACGGCGAGGCGTTTCTGTTGAATGCGCACATCGGTCCGTTCTCGCATGGGAACGCTATGAATCATGATTCATTGAGGACGCGGAAGCTGCTGCTGCATAAGAGCGAGGTTCGGAAGCTGGAAGGAATGACGCGGCAGAAGGGTTATACGCTGATTCCAACGCGGCTGTATTTTCGCAATGGGCGGGTGAAGTGCGAGCTGGCGCTGGCGAAGGGCAAGCAGGAGTGGGACAAGCGAGCGACAGAGAGAAAGCGCGAGGCCGACAACGAAGCGAAGGCGGCGGTGGCGCGAAGTCAGCGGCAGTAAGTTGTTTTTACGGGATTGGTGTGGCGGGCATAGATGGGAGCCGCTACCATAGGAAACTATGGACACGAAGCTTCTCTTTCAAGATGCGGTCGGATTTGGGACGCCGATGCTGGCGGTCTTTGCAGTGGATATTGCGACCGGTGAAGATGCGGATCCTTTGCCGGCCTTGCTGACCACCTCAGATGCATTATCCAATGCGGCTGCGAAGGTGCTGGCTTCGGGAGAGTACAAGGCGACGCTGGGAGAGACTTTGTTGCTGCATGGTCCGAGCGGACTGAAGGCGGAGCGGCTCCTGGTCGTGGGCCTGGGGAAGGCTAAGAACCTGTCGGTCGATGAGGTAAGGAAGGGCGCAGGGACGGCGGTGCGGGCGGCCAAGCCGCTGGGCGTGCGGGAGATGGCGATTGCGTTTCCGGAGGACCACGCGCTGGATGATGAGCACCTGGACGCGCTGCCGTGCAAGCTGATGTCGCGAGCACTGGTGGAAGGCGCGGAGCTGGGAGAGATGGACTGGGATACGTATCGAAGTGAGAGGAAGGACCGATCGGTGCGGGGGCTGTCGGTGGTTGTACACGAGGCAGAGAAGACGACGCGAGACGAGATTCAGGAGGGGTTTGAAGAGGGGCTGATTATTGCGGAGGCGCAGAATTTTACGCGGTCGCTGGTGAATGAGCCGGGCAATGTGCTGACTCCGACGGAGCTGGGAAAGCGCGCGGCGGAGATGTGCGCGGAGGTGGGGTTGAAGTGCGAGGTGCATTCAACCGCGAAGCTAGTTGAGCTGAAGATGGGGGCGTTCCTGGCGGTGGCGCAGGGGTCGGAACAGCCGCCGGCGCTGATTGTAATGACGTATGAGCCGGCGTTGGCAAAGGATGAGGTCGCGGCGAAAGACGCTCCCGTGATGGGGCTGGTGGGGAAAGGGATTACGTTCGATACGGGCGGGATCTCGATTAAGCCTGCGGACGGCATGGAGAAGATGAAGTACGACATGGCCGGCGCGGGGGCGATGATTGGCGCGATGCGGGCCATTGCGAAGTTGAAGCCTAAGGTGAAGGTGATTGGGGTGGTCTGCTCGGCGGAGAATATGCCGGATGGTGGGGCGTACAAGCCGGGGGATGTGGTGACGGCGATGTCAGGCAAGACGATTGAGGTGGTGAACACGGATGCGGAAGGGCGGCTGGTGCTGGCGGATGGGCTGCACTATGCGAAGTCGCTCGGCTGCACGCATCTGATCAATGCGGCTACGTTGACCGGGGCTTGCGTGGTGGCTTTGGGAATGATCAATGCGGGTCTGTTCTCGAATGATGAGACGACGTGGCAGAAGTTTATGGACGGGACGAAGACTTCTGGGGAGAAGTTCTGGCGGCTTCCCTGCACCGATGACTACCGGGATCACATCAAGAGCCAGATTGCGGACATGATGAATACGGGGAAGAATCGTTACGGCGGGGCAATTTCAGGAGCGATGTTTTTGAAGGAGTTTGTGGGGGAGACTCCATGGGTTCATCTGGATATAGCAGGGTGCGCGTGGAATGAGGAGACGAAGCCATGGATCGCTTATGGGCCCAGCGGAATTGCGGTGCGGTCGGTGGTGGAGTGGGTGCGGGGATATTCGGCATAGAAAGAAATATCGACCTCAGGTTCCCGCGGATAGACAGGGATAAAAACAAAAGATTGAGTAAAGGCATCCTATGGAGAATGACCTCGCTCCGCTTTTGGGTGTTTGGTGCTTTGCTCTTTGCCGCGTTACTGGGAACACCAAGAATGTCGGTTGCGCAGGGGAATATCCCTGCTGGCGCGGCCCCAGTGGATTCTGACCACGACGGATTGAGCGATGCAGTGGAGCAGGCGCTGCTGATGCAGTTCGAGCCGAAATTTTGGGTTGGGGAGCATGATTGCTCGAATGTCCCTGCAGAATTTGAGGTGGGGATCGCAACGCCGACGGTAGAACGCGAAGACGGAACGATTTATGGCCAAGCGTTTCTTTCGAAGTCGTCGACAAAAGATGCGCCGGTGGCAGAGCTGCATTTTTATCATCTGTGGAGGCGAGATTGCGGAGGCCACGGACATCCTCTGGATACGGAGCATGTGGCTGTGCTGGTGCAGGGCTCAGGTGGCGATCTTGAGGCGGCGCGATGGAAGGCGCTCTACTGGTATGCTGCGGCACACGAAAATACAGTCTGCGATGTGAGCCAGATTGCGCGAGCTTCGACGTTGGACGCGGTGGATCATGGGGCGAGGATATGGATCTCGCCGGACAAACATGCCTCTTATTTGAACGAAAAGTTGTGCCAGGGTGGGTGCGGGGCAGACCGGTGCGAGGCGATGGTTCCGCTTACGGTGGAGAGGGTTGTGAATCTTGGTGAGATCGGGAGGCCGATGAATGGGTCGGCGTTTATTGAGTCGGACGCGTGGCCACTCGAAGGCAAGATGATGGGGTCGAATTTTCCGGCAGGGCCGGTGGCGCGATTGAACCTAATGCCCGAGACGGAGATTGCGTGGTTCAATGCGGGTCGGCATCCGGCACAGGGAGTGATTACCGTGAGCGCGACGACTGAAGATGCCATTGCTAATAGCGGAGCGAATACGACCGAGGCGATGGATGTGGCGGCGGAATCTACGGGAAATGCGCTCCAGAAGAGTTATGAGAAGACGAAACATGCGCTGGGGAAGTCGATGCGGAGTGTGGGGGATGCGCTGGATATAACTCCGAAGCCAGAGAAGAAAGACAACTAAACGCAGATCTCACATGACAGGTGGGGCTTCGATGCCGAAGTAGCCGAGGGCTCGGGTCATCTAGCGCTGGGCTACGGCGACGGTGGCTAGCAGGAAGGCTTTGCGCGTTGGGTTCGTCTCGTTGAGGATGTGGTGGCGGTGGTAAAAGTTGTTGAATTGTTGCGCTAGCTGGAAGGCGTACTTTGCGAGGTAGGCGGGTTCGGCGGTGTTGAGGCACTGGTCGATGAGGAGGGTTAGTTTGGAGGCGAGGAGCCAGGTCTCCCATAGGGAATTTCCCTCTTCGGTGTCGAGGAGATTGGTCAGGTCGAGGGTTTCGACTGCCGCAAGAGAGGCCTCGGGGGTGGTGTTGGCTTTGCGGAAGATGTTGGCGGCGCGGACGATGGCGTACTGGACGTAGGGGCCGGTCTCGCCTTCGAAGCTGAGAGCGTCTTTGAAGTCGAAGGCAATGACGGTGTTGCGGGTGTAGCGGAGCATGAAGTAGCGGAGGGCTCCGACGGCGATCTGCTTGGCGATGGTTTCGCGCTCGGTGTCGGTGAGGTCGGGGTGGCGGGTGTCTACTTCGGATTTGGCAGCGGCGGTGAGGCGGTCGATAAGGTCGTCGGCTTTGACGCCGAAGCCTTTGCGGCCGCTGACTTCGATGTAGGATTTTTTCTGGTCTTCTTCGCTGATGGTGTAGCCGAGGTCAATGGCGCATCGCGGGGTGAGGGCTACCATCTCGTAGCTGAAGTGGGTGTAGTTGTCGGCGGCTTCGGTGTATCCCATGCCGCGGAGGGCTGCGATGACGTTGTTCTGGGGGTCGTTCTGGCGGGAGTCGATGACGTTGTAGATGTGGTCGGCGTGGCCGAAGGATGGGTGGCCGGGCTCGCTGGGGCCGGAGGTGGAGATCCAGCAGGTGTGGGTGGGGTACTCGCGGAATTTTGCGTAGCCGAAGTCTTTGCCGGGGAGGAGGCCGAACTTCCAGAGGTGGTAGGCGATGTCTTTGCCTACGTAGGTGACGGTTCCGTTGGAGCGGACGATGACCTTGGCGTCTTCGTCGGGCTGGTCGGGGTCAGTTCCTTCGTGGGCAATCAGATTCTTCGGTGCCGGCGCGGCGCATGACGTAGCAGCCTTTGTTTTTGCCGGCGGTTTCAAGGTAGAGGACGCCTTTTTCAAGCATGAGGGTGCGGGCCGCGTCCCAAAAGTGGAGGTTGAGAATCTCGCTCTCGCGGGGGAGGAAGTCGTACTCGATGTTGAGGCGCTGCATGGTCTCGAGATGACGACGGAGGACGGCGGTAGAGATGAGGTCGGCGATCTCTGCGGTGTCGTTGTTTCCGGTTTCTAGCGCGTGGAGGGTGTCGAGGCGGATTTGTTTGCGCGTGGCGATTTGATCGGGGTCTGCGGTGTACCACTGTGAGACGCGGGCGTAGAGATCCCAGCAGTAGAAATCGATGCGCTGGTTGGTTTCGAGGAGCTGGGTGAGAAGCTCGCGCGTACTGGCGAGGTTTTTTCCTTCGAGATGGACGAGGCCTACGACTACGTCGGCTACCTGGACTCCGGTGTTGTCGATGTAGTTCTGGACGCCCACGGGGAAGCCGGTTTTGTAGGTGTCGGGGCGGAGGAGGCGCTGAAAGGTGTCGCCGAGGATGGCGTTGCGGAGGTGGCCGATATGGGCGGCTTTGTTGGGATTGATGCTGGTGTGCTCGACGAGGCGGAAGCCGGGGCCTCCGATGTTGGCGTGCTGGTCGGAGGCAATGCGGCGGGCGATGGCGGTGCGGTCGAGGCGGATGTTGAGGTAGCCTGCTCCGGCTACTTCTACGCTGGAGACGCCTTCGGGGAGTTGGGTCGAGAGCTCAGTGGCCAGTTCAGTGGCGATGGCTCTGGGAGCTTTGCGGAGACGCTTGGCGAGCTCGAAGGCTACGGGGAGGGCGAGTTCGCCCAGGGCGATGGTGGGGGGTTGCTCTACGACGAGATTCGTGAGCGTGGTGTCGTACTTGGATTGCAGGATGGCCTGGATGCGGGCCAAGAGAGACTGCTGAATTGTGCGATACATGCTTTTGGGTTCACCGGGTGTGGAGTGGTTTCAGTTTACTAGAGGCTGTTGTCCTGCCGGACGGGCCCGCTATGGGCGGGACGACCACGTCGTGGTGTGTATACCCTGTGGCGGTGGCGAGATCAGGGCCTTTGGGCCTCGCTCTGCTCGGCCCGTGAGCGCTATGGGAGTTCGGTGGGGAGTTGTTCGATTTCAACGAGAAGCGGTTTGTGGTTGTGGATACGGATGCGGTGGACGAGGAAGATGAGACCGCCTGCTCCAGTGATGGAGATGAGCATCCATGCGTGGATGGCGAGGCCGAAGATGGCGGCCTGGGAGATGGTGGCGCCATGATTGGCGAGGGAGGTCTTGACGGCTAGTTCGAATGGGCCGATGGCTCCTGGGAGAGCTGGGGATGAGGTAGGAGAGGTTGGCAAAGGAGACGGCAAGCCAGGGAGCGATGCGATCGACGGATATGCCAAGCAGGCAGATGGCGGAGACGTAGATCATACCCTCGCAGGTCCAGATAATAACGGTGAGCAGCAGGAGGAGGAGGGACTCGGCAACGCCTAGACGTCCGGTAGCTTCAAGAGCGAGGTTAATCCAGTGCTCGACTTTTACCAGTTTGGGGTTGTCGGGCAGACGATTGAAGAGTCGCTGGATGGGGCCTTGAAGGCTGCGGGCGAAGACCAGGAGGACGATGAGGCCCACGGCGGAGATGGCGAGAGAGATGTCGGCGATAAGGCGAAGGTGTGGAGTGACGACGCGGCCAACAGTCGAGACGAAGAGAAGAACGAGGACGAAGATGTCGAGGAGTTTCTCCAGGATGACTGTGCTGAGAATAGTGGAGGGGGATGCGTTGAGGTCATCAGAGTAGGTGAAGACACGCATGATGTCGCCGATACGCAAGGGGAGAATGTTGTTAGCGGCGAGCGAGGTCATGAGGACGCGAGCGCAAACCTTGAAGTGGTCCTGGATGGAGCGTCTACCGCGAGGCATCATCTGGCTCCAACGGACACAGCGCAGGCCGTGACTGGCGAAGGTGAAGCCGACGACGCCAAGGATCCATACGGGATGGACGAGACGAAGGGCGAGGATCTGATTGAAGGAGATTCCGCGGAAGGTGTACCAGAGGAAGAAGGCGCTGATGAGCAGGCCGGGGATGGTTTTGTAGATGTTCCGGGACTTGGGCGGTGCCATCGCGGCGGTGGTCATTAGGACACCGAGCCCAGCCCGCTGAAGTGCGGGGAAAGGAGGGACGTCAATGGGGAAAAGCGGGTGGGAGACGAAATACAGCATGCCTTTTCGATTGTACTGTCTGAGAGTGCATTGCCTCGGTGTTTTGATGGAGGCTCAGGGTGGCGGGGAGATGCAAGGAACGCAACGTTCGAGCGGCAGCGGCGGTCTAAGTTGCTGTAGGGTTGGAAGAACATCGGATCGCAGTTGTATTGATTCTTTCAGGTTGGGAGTAAGAGCGTATTTGGCTACTTCGTTAGCATCACCTATCGCTTCGGAACAACTGAGGCAGGAGGAGTACCGGCGGGAACGGGGGTTCGCGGCGGCGCTGGTGACAGGTGCTGACTTTTTTTGCGGTCCTTGTGCATGGGTACCATCCTTATGCGGAGGATGGCGGCGTCTATCTGCCGGAGATTAAGCGGCTGCTGGATCCGTCGCTTTATCCGCGTGGGAGTGAGTTTGTGATGGGGCATCTAGGCTACTCGCTGTTCGCTCCTGCGATGGCGCAGCTAGTGCGGGCGACGCATGTGGGCCTGGGAACGGCGTTGCTGGCGGTGCATCTGGCGAGCTACTGGATGACGCTTATTTGCGGCATGGCTGTTGGCGGCTAGATGCTACGAGTCGCGCGTGGCTCGGGGCGGAGCGGTAACGCTGTTGGCGGTATGGATGACTCTGCCGATTGCAGGGACATCGCTGATGTTGATGGATCCATATGTGACGGCGCGGAGTTTGTCGACTCCGTGTGCGTTGCTTGCGGTGGTGGGGGCGATCGAGTTTCTACGGCCTCGGTTTGGAGCGGAATACGGAGAGAGGCGGTGGCACGGGTTGGCGGTTTGTTGCGCGGCGCTGGTGGGGGCCTGCGCGATGCATCCTTTGATGGGGGCTTACGCCCTGGGGTCGGTGATAGTTATGGGGGTATTGCTGGCGGAAAGCAGGACGGTGAGGGTGTGGGGCACAGTGGGGCTGGCCTTGACTGCGGTGGCGATGGCTGAGGGGATACAACTGGCGGCTGCTCCGGAGAGCGGGGCGTACCAGCGGATTATGTTGACGCGGGACTATTGGTTTTTGAGTGAGTGGCACTGGTATGAGTGGATTGGGTTGGCGGCTCCGCTTGTCATTCTGGCGGCGGTGGGATGGGGACGGAGGGGTGAGGACGATGGGGTTCGGGGGGTCCTGGCGCGGATGGCGGTGGTGACTGGGGGAACGGCGATTGGATTGGCGGGGTTGTTTGCGCGGACAGGGATGGCAGTGCATTTGGTGGCGCGGATGCAGCCGCTGCGGGTGTTTCAACTGGTGTATGTAGTGATGACGCTGGTGGTGGGGGCGGAGTTTGCGGAGCGGATGCTACGGCGGCGGCCTTTTCGATGGGTGGCGGCGTTCGCACTGCTCGCGGGGGTAATGGTCACGGCGGAGAGACGGACGTTTCCTGCTTCGCCGCATCTTGAGTTGCCTGGGATGACAGAAGAGGGAGGGAATGCGTGGGAGCGGGCGTTTATGTGGATCAGCAAAAGTACTCCGAAGGATGCGCTGCTGGCATTGGATGCGCAGTACATTACCGCGCCGGGAGAGGATGCGCAGGGGTTTCGGGCCATTGCGGAGAGGAGCGCGCTGCCGGACTATTCGAAGGATGGTGGCGTGGTAACGAACAGGCCGGAGTTGGCGGATGCGTGGGTCGCGGGGCAGGCGGCGCAAGCGGGACTGAATGTGGAGGAGGATGCGCGGAGGGTCGCGAGATTGGTGCCCCTAGGGGTTTCGTGGGTGGTGCTCGAGCGTGGAGCCGTGACTGCGTTTGTTTGTGAGTATGCGAATGAGGCGGTGAAGGTTTGCCGCCTGCCTTGAGGGACAGGCAGGCGGCTTCGATTGAAGTCAGTTCCCTGCTGATTTCGCAGGGGCGGCGGCCGTGGTGAGAACTACGTTTTCCTGATCCTTGGTCTCGATTTTGGAGTAGAAGGTTCGAAGGGCGGGGTACTGTTTTACGTCAAAGAGGATGTCGCCAAGGGCATAGGTACGACGGACGGTGAAGGTGTGGGGGGTGGATTCGGAAGAGTAACTGTAGGCGACCGCTTTCTCGAAACTGTCTTTGTTGCTTGCCGGAAGCGACTCGATGGAGAGGTTGGAAGGGAAAGGTGATGCGAACGGCGTCCTGGGTGATGCGGGCAAATTCGAAGTAGACGGGGATCTCGCGCTTCTCGTGCGGGAAGGCGGGCTTGGCGTTGGCTTCGAAGATGTCGCCGGGGAGGAGAACTCGTTTGCCGGTTGAGGAGCCGAGCGAACCCTTTACCTCGAGGTTGGCGACGAGAGGTTGCTCGTAGTCTTCGAGTTTTTCGACTGAGGCGACTTTGACTTCTACTCCGGAGGGAACCAGTTCCTCGACACTGGTGCGAATCTCGCGCTCGAGGCTGGCTGAGTCCCCCTCAAGTGAGCGGTGCCTCCAGCGCAGGGCGGGGTCGCCGGTGTAGATCATCTTGATGGTCCCGGAGAGTGCGCCTTCCGGGGTGAGAGTAACATCGGCGATGCGCTGCACGCGGGAGAAGGTGTAGGACTCTCCTGGGGTGGCGAAGAAATCGCTGCCGCTTTCTGTCTGGCGAATTCCCTGCGTCACGGTGTGGTCCCAGGAAAGATGACCGTAGGGGCAATAGCGGGTGCCGGGATCGAAGAACTGGTCCTTGCCATCCAACGTTGACGATGGCGATGAGTCGTCGAGTTGCGAGAGGCTGAGGTAATTCTTGTTGAAGATGTTGCGATGGCGATTTGTAATGGCGACCGAGATAGGCCTTAAAGCCTGCGGCGCGGGCCATGGCAGACAAAGAGCCCAGCGATCTGGTCATCAGTGCCCCGCTTGCGCGTCCAGATGTCGTCAGCGGTGTGGACCTCCTTGAAGCCTTGTGCCTTTTCCTCAGCGCTGGAGTGCTGACGCGTAAATGAGGTATTTTCCAGCTTCATGACGGCGGCGTAGAGCTTACGGAGCTTCTGATCCGGGGTGTCCGATGGGGAAACGATGTCTTTGACAGCGGCCGAGACAACGGGTCCCGGGCCGATGTACTTGTCTCGCATCTTCGACCAGTGTTTGCCTTCGTTTTTCCAAAACTCGTCACCTGAGCGGTAGGGGGAAGTAATAGAAGAGGACGCGGTAGGTGAAGCTCTGAAGCGGCGCCATGTACTCCTCATCTGGTGCTGGCGGGACATTTTGCATGTCGAGGTCAAAGATAAGCTGACCGTCATGTCCGATTTCCGATGGCGGAAGCCGCGTCTGTTTGAGGTCGGAGCCGGTGGGCAGGATAGGGGTCCATGCAATGGCGTTGGTGACCTGGCCGCGGTCGTCGCTAGTAGATCAGCTGATGGTCCGTCGGCCTCCAGGAGTAGTGTGCCTTGCGAGTAAAGAGGTTCGACTGAATGTACCACGGGGGCGCGCATGAACCAGTTGTCGTCGAGCCGGAGCTTGTAACGGTATTCGAGGATGCTGCCGACTTCGACGTCGGGCATAGAGAAGACCTTGGCCATGAACTTGATGCCCTGGGTCTTCTCAACGAGTTTGTCGTACGGCTTTCCGGTAAAAGGAATGATGGTTCCGTCGGGATGAATGGTTCTGCCCTGGATATCCTCCACGATTGAGAGAACCTCCACTGAGGTGTGCATATTGGAGCTCGACATTGCCGAACTCTTTGCCGAGCTCGTTGAGGACCTTGAGGCGGACGTAGATGCTGAACATGTGGAGCTTGTCGTCGGTGGTCTCTTCGCGGTTGAGGTAGACGGCCGAAGCTCCGGGGACCTGGGGCTGCGAGGTCATGGAGAGTTCTTCAGAAGTAGGTGGAGTCCATTGCTGGTCCGCGTGAGCGACGGCAGCAGAAAGAGAGATGAGGGCAGAGAGAAGAGAGAGGCGGAAGAGACTTCGGCCGGAGTGATTCATCGTTGCTTCGTTCCTTTGGTGCGCCTTCAAGAGGAGGTGTTTTGGTTTTGAGACGGGCTGGATGGCTAGGCTTTATTGTTTTTTGAGAACTGCGCTTCGTTGTTCGTCGGCGCCGATGACTCCGGCGAGCTTTTGCACATCGGGGTATTTGTCGGCAGGGAGGGTGACCTCGCGGACGGTGTAGGTACGGGTGTAATGGAGAACGTTGTCTTTGACGGTGCTGGAGCTTTCGTAAGAAGCGAAGCCGAGGTCGAGCTTGACGGGATCGGGTAATTCATCGACTGCGTAGCCGGGGGGGAGTTCGATGGAGTAATCGTCCTGGGCCTGCATTGCCTCTCTGAGGTTGATGGGGACTTCGTGGCGCTTTTTGTGGTCGATGTAGAGATCTTCGCTTCCGAGGACGCGGGGGCGGATCATGAGCAGCGGGCCCATGGGTTTGCCGAAGCGGTCGGCGGTGAGCGAGTAAGTCGTGGTGAGGTCTTTGTTGAGAGCTTCTACGTTTTCAACTTTGACGTCAGAGACGGTGAAGCTGATGAAGTCCTGGCCGAGGACGTGGTCGCGGTATTCGCTTTGCTGCTTCGCGTCGGCCATGGTGTAGAGATAGCGGTCCTCTTCGGAGATGTCACCGAAACGCTTCTCGGTGACGGTGCCTTTGAGGGAGCCGTCGGGCTGGAGTTGGAAGGTTGCGGTGCGGCGGATGGTGTTGAGGTCGGGGGCCAGGACGGGAAACTGGATGATCTGGCTTTCGGGGCCTTCCATGAGCACACCGATAGCCTCCCTGGAGGTTGTGTTCGAGCTGGCCGAAGGCGGTTTTCTCCCATGTGGGATCGAAGATGAGATATTGGCGGCCGGTCCTGGACGGTGACGACGCTGCGAAATTTGGGTGAGGTGTAGCCTTTCGGGATTTCGATGGCGGCGATCATGTGATTGCCGACGATCGAGGGCGCTTCGGGGTCGATGACGCCGCGATTGGTGTCGACCATGACAAGGGCGCCGTGTACACCGACGGTGGAGAGCATGGCGGTGAGAAGGGTGGCTTTGTCTTTGCAGTCGCCATAGCGGTTGTGAAAAATGTCGCCTGCGAAGTGGGGTTGATAGCCGCCGATGCCCATCTCGATGGCGAAGTAGCGGATCTGTTTCTGGACAAATTCGGCGATGGCTTCGGTCTTGTCGTAGAAGTCGGACTTGCCGGCAGTGAGTTCGGCTGCTTTAGAGGAGATTTCTGGCGTAGGGACGAGACGGTCCTTCGAGATGCTCTGGTACCACTCGCCGATGCTCTTCCAGGTGCCTTCTGTGGGAGAGGCGATGCCGGGGCCGCTGTAGTGAACAGTCATGCGACCTTCGAGCGAGTCGACCGCGGGGCGGAGACGGACATCCTTGAGGTCGATGGCGGGAGTATCGTTCATGACCCACCGCCAGTGCTGGTGTTCGAGGTCGACGGGAGGGGCTTGCTTAGCGTGAGCCCAAACAGTGCCGTAGGTGAAGCTCGGAGGGAGTTCGAGGGTGAAGGTCTGGTTGAGGTGGGGAATGTCGTCCTGGAAGAACCATGTCTTCTCGGTGAGGTAGGGATGGGAGCGCTGCTCGTACTCGTAGGCGACGATGCCGCCTGGATCCCGGCCGGGAGCTTCGGCGACGCGAACTTTGTCGTCTTCGAAGAGATTCCCGACGCCGTAGCCGTGTTCGGACATCTCGTTGTCCTTGACGGCATACTCGTGGCCGTCGGGGCCGATGCTCCAGACGTGCATGGAGAGAATTTTGGAGTCCTTATCGAAGGGGACCGCGACGATGGCCTCTCTCCGGCCCTGGGGGCGGAGGATCTTGATGACATGGCGGTGGTGCTCGACGGCGCTGCCGTCAGGGGCGACGGTGTAAGTAGTGTCGTCGAGGAGGACGACTGCGTTGGTCTCGTTGGAGTACTCGGGGAGTTTTTGCTGGGCGGCGGTGCGAACCCACTCGGGGACTGAGTCGGGCTTCGAGGCGAGTGCGGGGATGGCGGCGAGGAGAAGCGCGAAGGCTGGAAAGTGCGTGGAGGCACGGCGGAGAAGCTCTGCTGGCGAAGTCGTTCTGTCGGTCATATGGCCCTTGATACACCTTCTCGTGTCCTTGAGAGAGGACGTAATTCATAGTTCGAGTGCGGGGTACCGCCAAGTTATACGTGGGGGCGGACGGCATTTCAAGAAAATTAAGGCAGTGGGAGTGTTACCCGAATGGGTGATGCGTGAAGACTGGGCTAATCGTGATTTACGCGGCGAACGATGGGGCGATTATCGCGCTAAGGAACACGGAGGGCGCGCGTGCCAGCGACCGGGAAGAGGCCAGTCGAGTAGTCATCCGAGGCGAACTGGGGCTTGAAGAGATAGCGGACGTAAAAGCCGCCGGAGACGTTGTTGTAGTTGTAGGTGTTGTTGGCGGAGAGGAAGGCTCCGATGAACCAGTGGTTGTTGAAGTGGTAGGAAGCCTGCGAGTTGAGAGAGTAGTTCAGGCCTGTGTTACTGAAGGCGGGGGTCATGGCGTTGCCGGAGTCAGTCTGGAGCGGCAGGTCGAGCGGATAGTAGGCGGCTTTGTCTTCCTGGAAGCTTCGCACCCCGAGGGCGCCGGCGATGCTGTAGTGGAAGTTGTCTTTGTAGTAGCCGGTATAGGTAATCGGAACGGAGCCGAGGAAGTAGACGTTGGGGCTGAAGTAACCTCCCTGGCCGTAGGTCATGCTCTGTTCGTTGTGATCGTAGTGCATAGCGAAGAAGTCGCCGCCGATTTTGAGGCTGCCGTATCCGGGCCACCGGTGGACATTGAAGTATGCTCCCATCTGTCCGTCGAAGCGACTGTTCTCGAGGACATGGACGCCAGTCAGATCGGCTGCTCCGCCGGAGACGTAGAGAGCGGCTTTGGCGGTGGTGATGTCGAGCCTGGCGCCGCCTCCGGTGGAGACGACTCCGCCCCAGATGTTGCCGGCGAAGAATGGAGTTGCGGAGCCGGGGTCGCGCATACCGGCGTAGGAGAGCTGGGTGTCCTTGACTGAGTCGCGGTCGCCGTAGAAGGTGAGGTGTCCTCGGAAGGTGCGTACCTGGCCGTGGCCGATGACGTTGCCGACGAGGAAATCGTAAGGGGTGTAGCCGAGCGCGAGAGCGAAGCTGGTGGAGGCGAGTTGGAGTTCGCCGCCAACGCCACTGGCGGACTGCTGCGGGGGAGCGACGATGACATTGCCGGGCAGGGTGCCGAGGATGGGGATGGTTCCGCCGGAGCGCTGAAAGTAGGTGTTGTTGATTTCACCGTTGTTGAGGAAGATGGGCCGGGCGATGATAGTGGCGCGAACGGTCTTGCTGAGGACAGCGGAGGCTTCGAAGGGCGATTCGAGATCCCTGAGGCGATCGAAGCCAGGAGTGCCGCTGCGATATCTGGCGGAGCCTGTGCCTCCGAGCCAACCGCTGTAGGAACCTTCGAGAGAGTAGAGTTCGCGCTCGGTGTTTGCGCGCTGAAAGAGCGGGGGCTGGCCGGCGGGGACGGTGGGATCATGGAAGCCCAGAGCAGGGGAGGCGCCGTTCGCCTCGAGGTCGGCGCCCTGGGGAGATCCACCTTGATGGTCGGGAGGATTGACGTTGTTGTTGATGATGGTAGTGCCGAAGTCGATTGAGGGTTGGGCCGGGTTGGGATTGTTTGCAGGCGCAGAGGCGGGCGTTGCAGAGTTTTGGGTGTTGATTCTTGTACGCGTGTTTGTCTTAGATTGAAGGGGGCGACGCTGCGAGGTCTTGAGACTACCGGTTCCGTCGGGCTGGGGGTATTGCTGACCGTAGATAAGCCCGGAGGTCTGCGGATACTGATTCTGTGGGCTGTAAAGGGCGTTTTGCGTGGTCAAGGTTGTGTTGCCGTTGCCTTGGCCCTGGCTCGGTGGAGTGGAGAAGAGTGCGTGGTCGACGGTGCGGGCTATCTGGACGTTTTGGGCGTTCCGAACGTAACTGGCCCTGGGCAGAACGTCGACGACTTCGGGCTGCGGCGGGAGATTTCTGGGAGTGGTGTCGCCGAGTTGAACAGAGACAGGGGCTGGGGCTTGCGTGGGCGGGATATAAGGGACGTAGGGGCCGTAGACCTCTTGAGGTTGTGTGGTTAGGGGCTGCGAGGATGCCGGTTGGGGGGTAATGGGTGTATGAAGGTTGGTTTTTGCGGTATCGGACGGCGTTGAATGAGGAGTCGAGTAGGATGACTGGACCAGGGTGGCACTGCTCTCGGGGTTGGTGCTGCTGCTCTGGCCCGTGGCCTTCTTGGGGGCGTTACTGTGGTTGGGATGGGCGGGCTTTGCGGGCTCGGTGGAGGATCCGACGGCCTTGGGAGTGATGGGTGTTGAGTCCGGAGTGCCGAGGAGGGTGACCAGGTCCTGTGGGTGAGCGTTGGGCAGGCCGGTTATCGACTGGTGCTCGCTGAGTTCGGCGACCAGTTCGAGGCCTGGATCGTTGGGAGGAAGCGCGGCGAGAGAGGCGCGGTAGTAGTCGACTGCGCGATTGGTGTTGCCTCGGGCCTGCTCGAATTTGGCGGCAAGATGAAGGACTTCGGCGTCTTTGGGGTACTCATCTAGGGCATAACGGAGCCAGGTCTGGGCGGTCTTAAGGTCGTCGGATGCGAGGGCAGCGGCGATGGCGACGTGATAGTCGGAGGCGGTCGCGGCGGTCATGTTCTGCAACTTGAATATGGCGACGGCGTTCTTAGGCAGGCCGGCACTGGCGTATGCGGAGGCGAGGGCGCGCTGGACGCCGGGGTTCTCCGGGAAGGAACGCGAGGCGGCATCGAGGATGGCGAAGGATCGCTTAAGATTGTTGGCTGCAGCGGACTGATTGGCGCGACGGACAGCCCATTTGGCCCAGATTGCCTGGACTACACGGTGCTGCTCGTCGTCGAGGTCGGAGCGGGCGCCGAGGCGCGTGAGCTGGCGGTAGAGGTCGGTGTCGTCGCCTGCGTCGAAGAAGAGCGAGGCGTCCTGAACGTCGATGCCGGCGGGCGGAGTGATGTGGTTTGCAGCGTAATTTTGCTGGGCACGCTGTGCATAAACGATGGCTTCGCGCGGCTGGCCGACGGCACTGTAGAGGGTGGCGACGGTTTGGAGATATTGGGGGTCGTCTTCAAGCTCGTGGCGGACGGCTGCCGGGATCTGCTGACTCTGCTCGAGGGCGACCTGATCGTGGCCAGAGGTGTGGAGGACCGTCAGGAGGCTTTTCCATGCGTCGGGATGGTCGGGGTCTTCCGTGAGGATTTCGCGATAGATGGGAATGGCGTGCCGGGCGTCGTTGCGAGCGACATAGATGCCTGCGAGTTGGAGGAGGACAGAGGTGGAGGGCTTCTGGCCGGCGGCTTGTTGCTGGGCAATTGATTTTTCGAGGATGTCCTGGGCGATGTCCAGCTTGTTCTGGTTTTGGTAAACGCCGGCGACAGTGGCTTGGAAGCCGGGATCGCGCATGGCGATCTCATAGGTGGCGGGCGGCATGGCCTGAAGGGATTGGAAGGCCTGGGGATCCTCTTTCATGGCATGCTCGACGCAGATGAGTCCCTGCCATGCAGCTGTATTGGAGAGGTCGGTGGCGAGAACCTGCTTATACAGCCCGGCTGCCTGATCGAGGTGATTGGCCTGCAGGAGCAGACTGGCGTACTGGACCTGGGCGCTTTCGAGGGCGGAGTCGAGGGCAGAGTCGCGGGCGCCATTCTGTTTGGCCTGGTCGAGGAAGCCGATGGCTGCGCTGAAGTTGGATTGCTGCATCCGCACGTAACCCATGCCGGCGAGGGCCTGAGCGTTTTTGGGATCCGAGGCAAGGATGGATTTGAATCGGGTTTCGGCTTCGGGAAGATTTTTGGCGTTGAGAGCTTTGTAGGCTTCTTGTTCCTGCCCCGGGGGAGCACTGGCTTTGGGCGCGTGAGGGGCGGGCTTTTTGGGGAGTGCCTCGGCTACGCGGGAGAGGCTGGGGTCGTTGGGATTGATGGCGCGGATGCGGTTGAGGTAGACATTGGCGAGGGCCGGGTTGCCGCTAAGCGAAGCGGAATGGGCGAGGCCAGCGAGGGCTTGAGTGCTTTTGGGATCGACGAGAAGGACCTGCTGCCACATTTGGGCGGCTGTGTCGAGTTGGCCGCGAAGTTCAAAGCCGTGGGCCTTGTCGAGGAGAGACTGTGCCGCTGTGTCCGGGGTTTGGGCGCGTAGGGCCGGCGCGCATGGCACGAAGCCGACGAGCGCCAAGCAACAGCGCTGCAGCACAGCATCGGATTGTGGAAAGATTCTTCATGAGAGATCGGGAGGACTGATGTTCCCTCGGACATTGGACCAAGAGGCAGGGTCGGCCAACACCTCTGCGCTCATGCAGAAGCCTATCTGTATTTTCCCGTTTTTGTACCCGCTTTTTAGTGGTATTGACTGGTTTGCTACTGACGAGTTCGCGACCCCAAAAGGTGTTATTTTCGTGCATTATTTAGCGTGGTAAGGCGACCCGCGGGGCGGCTGAGCGGAAGAAACAGAGCGCGAATCTATGTTGTCCGTCTCACACTGCTGGAACGGGAATTGGCGCTTAGTCGTTACCCTGCAGGCGGGCCCGGGCTTTTCTGCGCAGGATGGATCGAATGACAGTGGCCATGAGGAAGCAAGCGACGAGAGTGGAGATGACCATCAGCCACTGGTAGTTCTGAAAGAGGATGTTGATCCAAATCCACCAGGAGAGCGAGCCTACGTGGTAGATATCGTTGCCGATGCGATAGGAGGTGAAGCGAGTTCCGTGGAGGACGCTGACGGATTGCGAGATGTCAGAGGATTGCGAGGTCTTCAGAAAGACATCGAGCAAGTTGGCGACAACGCTCTTGTCGCGCAGGGCAATGACAACGACAGACTTGCTGGAGTCGCGGGGCCACTCGACTCCCTCGATGAGTGCGTCGGGCAGGCCACCTGCGGTTTCGAGTTGTCCGGACTGGATGCGGTCGGAGCTGCGGACTTTCCACCAGGCGTGCTGGAGCTGCGCGAAGAAGCCCTGCGTGTCTTGTATGTGGAGACCGCTGCCGTCGACGCCTACGGGGAGCGAGGGGTTGAGGGTGGAGATTGCGGATTGGTCGTCTACGGTGCCCAGGACTAGGTAGTCCTTGCGGCGATCGGACTTCATGCCGTCGGCGTTGGTGACAGTGACGTTGAGGACGGGGTAGCCGGTTTGTGCGCCGAAGTGGCCCATGAGAGTGAGGTAAAGCTCAATCTCTTCGGCGGCAGGAGCGTCAGGCAGAACGATTGTTGTGTCGGCAAGGTCGGCGAGACGGGTGAAGGGATAGCCGGCGTTGGCGAAGATTTCTAGATTAGGAAGCGCTGTCCAATGGGGGATGCCCTGGATGTCAAGATAGGAGTCTTTGAGGATGGCTCCCATGAGGTTGTCGGGAGCGGCGTCCTGGCATTCCCCTTTTTTTTCCTGGAGAAACGCGAAGCGCATGAGGAGCGAGTTGGAGAAGGGGCGGAGATCAGAGATGGGAACGGGGACGACGGTTTCGAGCTGAGCGGAGGCTTTATCGGTATGCGGCAAAGGAGTTGAGCTGATGAAGGAGTCGTTGAGCAGGACCTGGAGGGCGCTGCCGTTCGAGAGCGGAATCCCGTTGTAGCGATAGCTGAGATGAAAGCCGAGGTTTTGTTGGGCCCGCGACGGATAGAGATCTGGCGGCAGGCGCATGTAGACGGCTACGGGAGCTCCGCCGTCAGTGTCAAAATTTCCGGGGTGCGGGATATCTCCAATGCGGGTGATCTTTTCGGTACTGAGCCAGCGCGGTGCGTCATCGGGCTCGCGGGCTGCGGGCATTTTGATCGAGGGGATGCGGACGGAGGGACCTTCGAGAAGGTCGCGTTGCAGAGCGAAGGCAAGCGCGGCAGTGAGCACGTCGGCGGCGGAGTCGCCGGTGAGGACGAGGACCCGGGAGTAGGGGTCCGAGGGGTTCGACCGCATGGCGATGGTCGGGCCAGAGACAGCTTCCATCTGGAGTGAGGCTGGGAGACTGGCTCCGCTCTCGCCGATGACGATGGCGTTGCCGGAGGGGATGGCTCCGACGGAGACGGGAAAGCGCACGGGGCGGGAGTCGGCCAGGATGCCGAACCAGGAGGCGATGATACCGGCGGCCTGAAGAGCTTTGGGCGAGGGCTGGGTGAGGAAGACGATGGGGACGACAGGGTGCAGGTTGACCATGCTGTCGTAGAACGGCGCGGGGAGAAGCTTGAGCTCATCGTTCAGAGGGATGAGGGAGCCGGAAAATTCGAGAGTGGAGTTGGTGTCTATGTGGCTCCAGAGTGTGGAGTTGGTTGGACTTTCGCACTTGTCGGCATAGTGGCCGATGAACTCGAAGGTGAGTTCATTCTCCTTGACCAGCAAGTCGACAGGAAAGATGAGGGTGGACTCGAGGAGTGCGTTATGTTCGTTGCGAACGCTGTTGGCTTGGGGGTCAATGGGTTGACCGACTGCGGCCGGTTGTGCTGTGACCGGAAGGGTGGCGAAGAGAGTTCCGTTGAGACTGACTTTGAGATGGCTCAGCGAAGGGATGAGGCCAGGCGAGAAGTGATAGCGAAGACGGAGGGTAGCGGTCTTGACAACCTGGTTCTGCGGGAGGGAGAAGCGGACGGTGTTGAAGCCGTCGTGCCGCGGAGAACGATGGTGTCCGCATACTCCGAGGTCGGAGAGGGTAAGAACGGAGTTGAAGGCGCCGGGTGCAGGGGTGGGGCTTCCGAGGACGGGAGGTGCAGGGCAACCTGGGGTGATGTTCCGCCGGAGGATAGGCGGATTTGAGCAGAGGCGCTTGCGGTGGAGAAGAAGGATCGTGAGAAGCAGGACAGGAATGATGCTAGTGGCGAGCTTCCCTTTGGGAGTAGTTTTTTTCTGCTTCATCATGGCGTGCAGGGTTTGCTCGAAGCCGTGCAGCGCGAGGTTGAAGATGCGGGCGAGGCTAGTGAGGGGCTTGTCGGCGTCGCGGGTTTCCCCCCAACCGAGCCAGGTGTCGGCGCGAGAGTAGAGGACCATGGTGAGGGCCTCTTCTTCCTGCATGGTGAGAGGATCGAACTGGGCGCGGAGAATGTTGCCGCTGACTCCGACGAGCGTGGCGGGAAGGGTTGCGTTACCGTCGAGGACCGGAAGGGTGACTTGATGGCGTCTCCGGGGCGGCGCTGAAGTCGCGCTCCATGCGGATCATGAGGCCTCCGCTGGAGACGTCGGTGGTGACGCCGTGAATGATGCTGCCGTTGGGGAGGCGGACATCGGCAGGGACGGACATCGCGACGCGGACGGTCTGGCGGCGTTGGCGGCTCTCCCATGCGACTGAGGTGGCGACGCAGAGGATGACGAGGTTGAAGCAGACCCAGAGGAGGTTCATGACGATAGTGCCGACATGGTTTCCGTCGTACATTCGGGCGAGGACGTTCAAGGGAAGGCGCGGAGCTGCGCCGGGAAACCGGAGGAGGCGCGGGATGGCGCAGAGGATGCCGAGGAGGTTCATGCGATCATGAAGAGGAAGGGTTGCGCGATGCGGCGGTCGAAGAATCCGCGGTTGACGACGCCGCCCTTGGCTGTCACATTGAAGCTGCCGAATTTGGGATTGATGAGGGCGAGCACGTGGGAAGGAAGATGTACGGAGCGAGGACGGTCTCGTAGATCTCGTTCCAGAAGGAGTGGCGGTGCTGGCCCTGGATGCGCGAGTTGGCGATGTTGAAGAGCACGAGGTGCGGGAAGGCGTAGGCGAGGATGGCCGCCCAGTATCCAGGGATGTTGACGTGGCCGAAGAGGAGATAGATGAGCGGCGCGGTAAGAAAGATCAGGCGCGGAAGAGCGTAGAGGAAGTGCGTCATCGCGTTGAAGTAGCAGAGACGCTGTGCCGCTGAGACCGCGCGCAAAGAGCGGATTGTCTATGCGCAGGATCTGGACCATGCCGCGCGCCCAGCGAACGCGCTGCCTGACGTGGCCGCTGAGACGTTCGGTGGCGAGGCCGGCGGCCTGCGGAATGTTGATGTAGGCGGTGTTCCAGCCGTTCATCTGCATGCGCAGCGAGGTGTGCGCGTCTTCGGTGACCGTTTCGACGGCGATGCCGCCGATCTCGTCGAGCGCAGAGCGGCGGAGGATGGCGCAGGAGCCGCAGAAGAAGGTGGCGTTCCAGAAATCGTTGCCGTCCTGGACGATGCCGTAGAAGAGCTCGCCCTCGTTGGGGATGATGCGGAACTGATCGGGATTGCGCTCGAAGGGATCGGGCGAATAGAAGTGGTGCGGCGTCTGGAGCATGCCCAGTTTGCTGTCGCGGAGGAACCAGCCGAGTGTGATCTGCAGGAAGCTGCGCGTGGGGACGTGGTCGCAGTCGAAGATGGCGACGTAGGGGGAGTCGAGACGGCGAGGCGCAGTTGATGTTGCCTGCCTTGGCGTGCTGGTTGTCGTCGCGCGTGATGTAGCCGATGCCGGCTTCTTCGGCGAAACGGCGGAAGTCTTCCCGGTTGCCGTCGTCGAGGATGTAGACGTTGAGCTTGCCGGCGGGCCAGTCGATGTTCATCGCGGCGAGCGCGGTGTATTTCACGACGCTGAGCGGCTCGTTGTAGGTGGGAATGAGGAGATCGACCGCGGGCCATGTCGGGATCGTCGGGCAGCGGCACGGGCGTGCGGCGCAGCGGCCAGAGGGTTTGCAGAGAGCCGAGGAACAGGATGACGAAGGCGTAGGTTTCGGCGAAGAGCAGGAGGAGGATGAAGAAGGCGTCGAGAAAACCCATGCCGAGCCCGGATCGTGGAAAAAATTTGCGGCGTGGTCGCGATTCTCCAGTAGCCGTAGCGGAAGGTGGAGAAGATAGAGACCATAAGAAGGGTGAGCGTGACGAGGTAGGAGCTTGAGCTGCGGTCGAGCCAGACGACGAGCGCGACGGTGAGGATGCCGAGGACGATCTGCTGGGGCCAGGTGAGTCCAGGATGCCGGTGAAGCAAGCAGAAGGATGCCGCCGGCCAGGGTAACGAATCGAAGAGCTTTGAAGAGGGGATTTTCACCGGATTCAAATTGCTTGAAGAGGGGTGAAGCGGTCATCTCTCGCTCCAGCGCATATTGCGGAAGCCCGCGGTGGCAGGTGCGGCGACGGTGCGGAGCCAGGTGGCCAGATTGAGATAGTCTTCGGCGACGGGAGCGTCGGGAGCGTAGTCGACGACGGTCATGCCTTCGGCGAGGGCCTCGCTGACCGCGGGAGCGCGGCGAATGACGAAGGGCAGGAGACGATCGCCGAGCTGGCGGCGCATGACTTCGCGGACGTCGAGATGCAGCGGAAGCGAGGTGTCGAACTGGTTGAGCACGTAGAAGGGCTGCAGCGGGCGGCCGTCGCCGTCGTTGACTCCGGTGAAGAATTTTTCGACGGTCTGCAGACTGATGACGGAGTTCATGTCCGGCGCGACAGGAACGAGGATGGTCGGGTTCATGCGCGACATGCGGCTAACGATCCAACTGGAGGCGACGGTGAGGTCGAGCAGGATGCGGTGCATTCCGCGGCTGTTGTTGACGATCTCTTCGGCGAGTTGTTCCTGCGCGGCTTCGTCGCTTCCCTTCTGGTCGACGTCGTAGCTGACGAGATAGATGGGTGCGTCGGTGCTGCCGCTGGGGGGCGAGAAGGTGCGGACGGTTCCCTGGCGTAGTTCGCTGGCGCCGAAGTAGAACGGGAGCAGGCCGTGGGAGGTGGTGTCGGTGAGGAGGACTTTCTCTCCCATGGAGGAGAGGGCGCGGCCGACGGTGGCGACGAGGCTGGTCTTGCCGACGCCGCCAGCGAGCGAGAAGACGGCGAGGACAGGCGTGCGGGTTTCTTTCTGACGGACGGGTGCGGCATCGCTGGTCTGATCTGGCCGGGCTGTTCGAAGACTCCCTTGAGAGCGAACCAGCGGGCGGCGACACGCTCGCGGGAGTGCTGGAGGGTGTCGGCTACGGAGGACTGGACCGGGGCCGGCTGCGGGACGACGGGCTTCTGCTGTGTCTGCGGGGCGGGCGGCGCGTAGAGCCATGCGGGGCCGGAGGGCTCGGCATGGTGCGCGGACGCTGTGCGGAGAGGGTCGAAGGGTCTTCTGCCGGCGTGCGCGGCGCTCGGGAAGCCCTGGGATTGCTGGTAGTCGAAGTCGTCCTGGGCGCGGCGGCCACGGGTGGAGTCGGACGGGACGAGCGCCTGCGAGAACGGCGAAAGGGGCCGCGCGTAGCAGGGGCAGGAGAGATGCGCGATGACACCGGCCGTACGGCAGAGGCCTGGAGCGATGCAGGCTGCCATGAGGCTCGCGATTGGCGGTGCGAGGGGTCGGCTTATCGGCTGGAGCGCGCGCGGAGGCCATGGCGGCGGTGGACAGGAGCCGAGGTTGTGCCGAGTCGCCTGAAGTGGGCGAGCGGCGTGAGGCTGGGGATCGTAGTGGCGTTGACCCATGAGCGAGGCCTGACTTTCAGTTGACGTTGGGAGAAAGAGGTGCAGATGAGACGGATTTGGCCGCGGGCTCTGTTGCCGAGATGGGGATGGAACGGCGTGACGCTCGGTCGCGGCGGAGTGCGTGGCCGAACTGGTAGAGGAGTACTCGGTCTGGATGAGCATCGAGTCGGGGCCGCGGTAGATCTGGCGGACACCGGATGCATCTTCGGGATGGTAGCCCTGGGGACGAGTGGGAGACTGGCGGCTCTGCGAGACACGACGCTCGGCCTGGAGCGGGATAGGCGCATATTCGCGTCGCTCGCGATCGCTGGTGGAGGCGAGGCTCGGCGATGCTGTCGCTGTCTGCGCTGGAGTTGTGTCTGCGGGCCGCAGGAGCGGCTGCGAATAGACCGGCGGCTGACGGAGGGAGTAGATGGTGTAAGGATCGTTGACCCTGCCTGGGATCTCGTGGACGTTGGAGCCTTCTGACTGCGAGGCGCGATGCTTTTGCGGCGAATCTCGGAGTCGGCATAGCGGGCGGCCTGGCGTCTGGGCGGAGGCATGGGCCTCGGCGATCTCGCGCTCCTCACGGCGAGCGGCGGCTTCGGCGACTGCGGCGGCTTCGGCGCGGCGAGCGGCTTCGACACGTTCGGCGGCTGCGGTGCGGGCGGCTTCTTCGGCTTCGTGGAGAGCGCGGCGCATGGCGGAGTCGGCATCCTCGGCCTGATGGGTGCGGGCGGCCTCGGCTGCGTGACGCGCGGCGGAGTCGGCGGCGGCGGCGGCGGCTTCTGCCTCCGCTTTGGCGAGGAGGGCCTGCTCGCGGACCTGCTCGGCGGCGCGATGCCTTAGTTGCGCGCGATACTCACGGCGGGAGGCGGAGAAATCGCGATACTTTGCACCGTGAAGATTTGCCCAGGAGTAAAGGACCGCTACGTCTTCCGGGGTCTCGGCCGCTGCAGGATCGTCGATCCTGTCCGTGTTTCGAGAATCCATTATTCTGGTCCTGACGTTCAGTTACGGTGTTGGTTTTCTTAACTGTGCCGGTTGTCTGCCAGTTGAAAACAGAGTTTTGCACCTGTTCCTGCAATAGCCTGAGGCTACTGTGGGCGCTACCTCAAGTCAATGAAACCGTCATGCGACTTAAGTGTGACCGTGCAAGGAGATCGGGTGATTTCCGCGTCAAATCGGTCAAGAGAGACGAAGGAATTTGCGAATGATGGCAGCTCGCCGCACAAGCGATGACGATTTCAAGAGCAGGCGAAGCCGTTGACTGGTTTCTCGTGGGAAAGAGAGGAAGGCTTGATCGAACGAGGATGTTTAGGGCTGCGCTGTCGTCGGCGCGGGCGAAAATCCCGGTCTGAATGTGCTAACTTGGTAGTGTGGTTTGAGAGCGTAGCTCAGTTGGTAGAGCATCGCCCTTTTAAGGCGTTGGTCCTGGGTTCGAGCCCCAGCGCTCTCACCATTTCCCCTTCCAAGCGATTACATTTTCACTACTTAGGGCCACTGTTATCTAAGTAGATAACCCCAAGGCGACCCAGCTGCCAGGATCCCGTTGCCTTCGGATCGATGGCTCACGTGGTGGGTTTGTCTGGAGCTGGTTCGACGGCGCAAAATTCTTCAAGAAAACGGCTGCTGTACTCGGTTACGAGTTGCTCGACGCGCGAGGCCGATTCGGCACAGACGATGAGCCCGGCGTGATGGTGCCGTTCAAGGCGCTGGACGACCTCGGGAGCGTCGTAAGTGCGGGTGTCGGGCTGCTCCTGACGTGCGAGGCAGATGATGCTCCCAGCATAGAGAGCTTTCGGCTTCGGCAGTGTGTACTCCGTGTGGAAGAGAGCGGCGACCTCAATTCTCGCCCATTCAACCCATGGGTTGAAACCGGAGGCGTGTTCGACGACCTCGGCGATGTGAGCGCCGCCTACGCGGGCGGCGGTCTCGAGGAAGTAGAAGCGCCCGTCGGAGCGGGCTTTGATGAACTCGGTGTGGGTGACGCCGGAGATGAGGCCGAGTGATTCGATGACCCTTGTGTGAATTTTCTCGAGGGCAAGGGCGTCGTCGGATTCCCTGTCGAGAGTGCGTGTGCTGAAGATGCCTCCCTGATGCATTGTCTCGAAGGGAGGATTGCCGTACTGATAGGCGGAGGCGAAGAGTGGTCTTCCATCCCAGGTGATTCCCTCGACGTGAAAGATCTCGCCGGGAACGAAGCGCTCAAGGAGGTAGTGGGACTGAAGATCGCCTAGTTCATCGAGAATCGGCCAGAGATCCTCGGGTTATTCGATTTTGCGGATCCCGATAGCAGAGGCGTTGGTGCGGGGTTTGAGCAGCCAGGGACCGGGGACGTGATGGAGGAAGTGACGGATATCGTCGTGGTTGAAGACTGCAGTGAAATCCGGGACGAAGACCCCGCACTGGCGGGCGCGGACACGCATGGCAAGCTTGTCGCGGAAATGGCGGGTAAGCGATTCCCCCATGCCAGGCAGCCGCATGTGTTCGCGCAGGAGTGCAGCCACTTCGAGGTCGAATTCATCGAGAGCAACGATGCGGTCGAAGCGAATTTTGCGAGCGAGGTAGCTTACGGTGTTGAGGATCTGATCCGGAGTCAGGTTCCCTGGCATGGCGATGAGTTTTGCGATCGACTCTCGAGGCCAATTGGCGTGCTCGAGCTTGTCCACAGTGAGAAGAACAACCTGCACACCGAGGCGGGCGAGCTCCTCAAGGAAGCGCTGGCCCTTTTCGTAGGTGCTGATGCAGAGAATCGTGGGCTTCTGTTGATGGTCCGTCACGCTGGCTCCTCTTCGCAGCAAGGAACTTTCATGATGGAGGGTACATCAGGAGATGGGTTCTTCGGCGAAGGTTTGTTTGACGCCATCTTCCAGCGAGGTGAAGGGAGCGGTGTAGCCGGCGGTGCGGAGGCCCGCGACGTCGGCCTGGGTGAAGTGCTGGTAGCGGTCTTTGAGGTCGCTGGGCATGGGGATGTATTCAATCTTGGCAGGGCCGTGGACCTGCATGAGGGCTTCGGCAACAGCTTTGAAGGTGCGGGCTTCGCCGGTGCCGGCGTTGACTACAGCGTGGAAATGCCTATGTGGACCCTGGGGCAGCAGACAGGCGAAGAACATGTTGATGCGGCAGAGGTCGTCGACGAAGACGAAGTCGCGGCGCTGCTCGCCGTCGGCGTAGCCACCGGAGCCCTCGAACATGCGAATGGTTCCGGTGTCCCTGAGCTGGCGGGTGAAGTGATGGATGACGCTGGCCATACGCCCCTTGTGCTGTTCGCGCGGGCCATAGACGTTGAAGTAACGAAGGCCGACGACGGTGCTCTTCATCTCCGGAACCAGACGGCGGACGTAGTTGTCGAAGACGAGCTTGGAGTAGCCGTAGATATTGAGGGGGCGCTCGTTGGCGGGGACTTCGGTGAAGTTGGTGTTGGCTCCGTAGACAGCGGCTGTGGAGGCATAAACGAGGGGGATTTTGCGATCCAGCGCGAAGTGGAGGAGTTCCTTCGAGTAGGTGAAGTTGTTGTCCATCATGTAGCGCCCGTCGTCTTCGAGGGTGTTGGAGCAGGCGCCCTGATGGAGGATGGCGCGAATCTTTGAGTTCTCGAAGTAGCCGGCTTTGAGGGCGGCGCGGAACTCGCGCTTGTCCATGTAGTCGGAGTACTCGGCGCCGGCGAGGTTGAGGAATTTAGGGCCAGTGAGATTAGGCGCGGGGGCGAAGTTGTCGACGAGGAGGATGTCGCGCTCGCCGACGCGATTGAGCTGGTGGATGAGGTTGCTGCCGATGAAGCCTGCGCCTCCGGTAACGATAATCACTGATGGATCTCCTGCGTGGGGGCTGTCGCGGTGAGTTTTTTGACGATGTTGGTCGTGGAGAAGCCTTCGACAGTCGGAATGATCTCGACACGTCCACCGTAGGCAAGGACTTCTTCGTGGCCGACGACGGTTTCGATGGTGTAGTCGCCGCCTTTGACGAGGACATCGGGCTTGAGGGCTCGGATGAGCTCGAGCGGGGTGTCTTCTTCGAAGAGGACAACCGCATCGACGGCGGCAAGGGAAGCCATGACGCGGGCGCGCTCGCGCTCTGAAACGATGGGACGCGTGGGGCCTTTGAGGCGGCATACGGAGGCGTCGGCATTCAGGCCGAGGACGAGTTTTGAACCGAAGCGCCGGCAGTCTTCGAGGAGGGTAATGTGGCCGACGTGGAGGAGGTCGAAGCAGCCGTTGGTGAAGACGATGGTCTCGCCGGAGGCGCGCCATTCGGCTACGCGAAGCTTGATGCGCTCGAGGTCGAGGATTTTTTCGCCTGCGGAGAGGTTGGTGCTGGGAGTAAGAGCGCCGACGAGTTCGTTGCGAGCGATGGGGACAGTGCCGACTTTGCTGACGACAATTCCGGCAGCGAGGTTGGCGAGTTCGACGGCGGTTTCGATCTGAAGGCCAGCGGCAAGGCTGGCGGCAAGGGTTGCGATAACGGTGTCGCCGGCTCCGGAGACATCGAAGACCTCGCGGGCGCGGGCGGGAGAGTGATAAATTCCCGTGTCTCCCGGAGCAGCGGAACGGAGGACGCTGATTCCCTTCTCGCTCATCGTGACGGTGAGGAATTTGAGGTCGTGCTCGGAGACGAGAGCCTGGCCTGCGGCGAGGAGTTCATCGGTTCGGTGTGCGGGAATGCCGGTCGCGGCGGAGAGCTCGCCGAGGTTAGGGCAGACCGTGGTTGCGCCGTTGTACTTGCTGAAGTCGGGGGTCTTGGGGTCGGCGAGGATGGGGATGTTTGCGGCGCGCGCGGCGCGGATGACGGCTTCGCAGAGAGCAGTAGAAAGAGCGCCTTTGGCGTAGTCGGAGAGGATGACGGCGTGAACTTTGGCGACTAGATCGGTGGCGCGCTGCTGGAGGTCGGCGGCTTCGGCGGCTGGCGGGTTGTCGCGGCTCTCGATATCGAGGCGAAGGAGCTGCTGGGTGCGGCCCACGATGCGGGTTTTGGAGATGGTCGGGAGAGAGCTGGTAACAACTCCTACGGTGTCGACGCCATTTCGCTCGAGGATGGCGGAGAGTTCAGCTTGCTCTGCGTCGTTGCCCCAGAAACCGGAGAGGATGGTCTGGCAGCCGAGGCCGGCGAGGTTCATGGCTACGTTGGCGGCGCCGCCGGCGCGCTCGTAACGGCGGGCGTGGCGGAGGACGGGGACAGGAGCTTCGGGCGAGATGCGCTCGACGTCGCCGTGGATGTAGCGGTCGAGCATGATGTCACCGATAACGAGGACTTTGAGTTGACTGAAGCCGCCTTCGAGCAGGTTCAGAATGGAGTGAAGTTCCGGCAGCATGCGTCAGGCAATCTCCTGAGACCATCATCGCATCTTCTCCCCAGTCACCGGATTCAAGATCAGCCGAGTAGGGCGCGAACCTCGGTGATTACCTCGTCGACGGTGATGGAGGTGAGGCATTTTTTCTTTTCGACGATGCAGGTCTCGAGGCCGCAGCCCCAGCATTCCGTCTGGTGGTAGAGGACGCGATGCTGCTCGCCGTACGGAAACCAGACGCGGGGCTTGTTACGCGCGGCGAAGATGGCGACGCACGGCGTTTGAACGGCAGCGGCGAGATGCATGGGACCGCTGTCGTGGCCTAGAAAGGCTCGGGCCTGAGAGATGACCGCGGCACTCTCGCGGGGAGTGAGGCGGCCACAGAGATTGACGATGGGGCTGGGGGAGTTTTCCCGCCAGCCGGCAGCAGCGAACTCGCTGGACTCGTTTTCTTCGGCGGCTCCGCATAGGGCAATAGCGAAGTTTGGGTAGAGAGGGGCCAGGCGACTCAGCAGAGCCCGCCAGTTGTCGCGACCCCAGTCTTTGGATTGAACTTTGGTGCCAACGCTGACGGCGAGGATGGGATGACCGGCGAGGAGGGCGAGCGCTTCCCTTGCCCGGGCGGTTTCAGTTTCGGTGAGATGGAGGTCCCAGCTTGCGGGATCTTCGAGGCGGGCTTCGCCTAGCTCGGAGAGATTGCGGGCCAGACGGGATGCTTCGGGTTCAAAGACCTGGGCGGAGTCGAGCCACCGGTTTTGCTGCATGTCTTCAGTGATGGGCACGCCAATAAGGCGAGAGATACCGCAGAGACGGAAGAACTTTGCATCCCGGATTGCGGATTCGACCCCGCGGGCCGACCCCATGTAGACGAGTACTTGCGGACGCCAGCGGAAGAGTTGCCACCACAGGCTGAGAAGCTCCGCGAGGTTGCGGGTGCCTACCACGTACGGGATATAGCTGTTGATGAGGCCGGTGTTTTCGAGAATGGCAGCGGCCGGCGGAGCTTTCGCGTTGACGGGGAAGTTGGTCAGGAGACGGCGTTCAGCGTGAGGAAACGCGCGGGCTGCCAGATGGAGGGCCGGAAGTGCGATCAGCGTATCGCCGAGGCTGCCCAGCCGGTAGATGAGGACCCGTTTCGTCGCGCTTTCCATGGACTGACTTTAGTCTGCTTGGTTTCGAGTGTTCGAGCAAGCGGCGCCGACACTAGAATAGGTGCGGAGATGGATGATAACTATGCTGGATGCTCTTTTGATCGCGAGAATGCAGGACGAGATGACGGCTGCCCTGCACACGACCGATGGTGAGCTTGAGATCGAGATGGGCGCGGATGGCTTGATGGCGCTGGCGATGGCGCAGCACCGGGCCAACTTCGAACTGTGGCACGAGGAAGATAAGGCTCGGGCGCCTGAGGCGTCGGACGCTGAGATTGCGCGGGTAAAGCGGGCGATCGATGTTCTGAACCAGCGGCGAAACGATCTTGTGGAAAAGATGGATGCGTGGCTAATGGAGCGGCTGGAGCAAAATGATGTTGCGCCGTTGCATTCGGAGACGCCGGGATTGATGATCGACCGGCTATCTATCCTGGCTCTGAAGATTTACCACACGGGCGAGGAGACGCAACGGGCCAGCGCCATGGAGGGGCATCGGGTTCGGAATGAGAAACGGCTTGCGCTGCTGGTCGAGCAACGGGAAGACCTGGGAGGGTGCCTGGATGCGCTGTGGGCGGAGGTGCTGAGCGGAACGCGGCGGTTCAAGCTCTATCGGCAGATGAAGATGTATAACGATCCCGAACTAAACCCTGCGGTGTATGGAGGAAAGCAGCGGACAACCGCTCGTGAAGTTGACAGTTGACCTAACCGGCTTGCCTGCGTATAAAACCGAGACGAGAAGAAACACGAGTGGCTCCCGTTAGAATAGGGGAACTCAGACATAACCAGGCGACAGGAAGACCATGGCTCAGACGAAGACAGTAAGTGCTCCCGCAGCGAAACGAAGTTCGAAGACACTGGCAGGAACCTCTCCCACCACGGATCATGCACGCGCGCAGATTATTGCTCAGTACGAATCGGCGCTGCGGCTGATGCAGGAGGGCAAGTTCGAGAAAGCTCAGGCAGCGTTCGACAGGATGCTCGCAGCAGGTGCAGGAGACCTGAGCGATCGCGCCAGAATGTATAGCACCGCCTGCCTGCAACAGGGGACGAAGAAGAAAAATACCTTCGCGAACCCAGAAGAACACTACGACTACGCCGTCTCCCTGCTGAACGATGGGCACTACGAGGACGCGCGGGAGCAGTTCAACCAGATTCTGAAGGAAAACGATAAAGCCGATTATGCTCTGTACGGACTAGCTGTGCTTTCGAGCATGACGGGCGATTCGCATCGCTGCCTGGAGCACTTGACGGAGGCGATCCGACAGAACCCGCGGAACCGTATCCAGGCGCGTGCGGATTCGGATTTTCAGGATATGGCGGATGATCCGCGGTTCACGGAGCTGCTCTATCCCGAGGTTTGATGGCTCTCTGGCATCCAAGCTGAAAGAGGCCTCATTTAGGCTTGGGTAGGGGACCCGCACATGTCGTTGCCAAATTCAACGGAATCAAAAGAGAAAGAGCTTCGCGTTGTCGCCATTGGCGGCGGCACGGGGCTTTCTACGCTGCTGCGGGGGCTGAAGCGCTATGTGGCTACACCAGACCGCAGGCGTGGAATTCGGCTTGGGCCGCGCGCCTGAGGCCGATTCCGCTCCTTCTCCACCCTGCCCATCTCCGCACTGCATTGTGCGGGAACTCTCGGCCGTTGTAACGGTAACGGATGACGGAGGGTCATCGGGCAGGCTGCGGGAAGACATGCAGATCCTGCCGCCGGGGGACATTCGAAACTGCATGGTGGCATTGTCAGAAGATGAACACCTGTTGTCGAAGCTGTTTCAGTTCCGCTTTGAACATGGGGACCTGGAGGGACATAGCTTCGGGAATCTTTTTGTGGCGGCGCTATCGCACATTACGGGAGATTTCGCGCAGGCAGTGCAGATGTCGTCACAGATTCTGGCGACTCGAGGAAGAATCTTTCCTGCAACCAATAGGAACGTCAATTTGGCCGCCGAGATGGACGACGGATCGATTGTGCGCGGTGAGACCAACATTACGGCGAGCAAAAGGAACATCGTCGAGCTGCGGCTGGAGCCTTCGACCGCTGACCCATTGCCGGAGACGCTGGAGGCGATCGCCAGCGCGGATTTGATTACGCTGGGGCCGGGTTCGCTGTACACGTCGGTAATTACAAATTTACTGGTGCGGGGGATTCCGGAAGCGCTGGCGGCTTCCCGAGCGACCAGGGTCTATGTGTGCAACCTTATGACGCAGGCGAACGAGTCGCTGGGGTTGACGGCGTCACAGCACATCGAAAAGATAATGCAACACGCGGCGGGAGCGGATTCGCCGATCTTCGACTATGCGCTGATCAATACGGGGGCGATCTCGGCGGAACGGCTTGCGCAGTATGCCCGCGAAGGCCAGGAACCGATTATGGCCGATCTGGAGCGCGTGCGGGCGCTTGGGGTTGAGCCGGTGACAGGAAACTTTGTGCATGAAGGCGAGCTGCTGCGCCACGATTACGACCGCGTGGCGGAAACAGTGCTTTCGCTGGGGCCGAAGCGGATGGCGCCGGCGCAGACTCAGTGAGATAGAACTACGCAGTTGCGGGAGCGATGGCCACCAGGGGATCAGGCGAGGAAATCTCCACGGTTCGCTTGAGTTGGCCGCAGGCGGCGTAGATATCACGGCCGCGGGGACGCCGGATGTAGGTGGGCATGCCACCTTCGATGAGCATCTTCTGGAAGACGGCTACCTCCTCGGGTTTGGGCTGGGTGTATGCGATGCCTGGGCCGGGGTTCCAGACGATGAGGTTGACCTTGGCCTTCATGCCGCGGAGCAGGTCGAGGACCTCTCGGGCGTGCGGGGGTTGATCGTTGATACCGCCGAGCAGGACATACTCGAAGGTGACCCACTCGCGTTTGCCGAGAGGAAGGGTTTTGACGGCTTCAAGGAGGGTGGCGATGTTCCATTTGCGGGTGATCGGCATGACCTGCTCGCGGACCTGGTCGTTGGAGGCGTTTAGGCTGAGGGCGAGCTTGGGTCGCAGGGGCTCGTTGGCGAAGCGGCGGATGGAGGGCTCGATGCCGCTGGTGGAGACGGTCATGCGGGACTCGGGGATGCCGATGGGTTTGACGAGAAGGTGGACGCTGGCGATGAACTGGTCGTAGTTGAGGAAGGGCTCGCCCATACCCATGAAGACGAGGTTGATGCGGTCGGCGCCGATTTTGACTCCATGGCGGTTAAGGACCGCGACGACCTGGCCGGCGATCTCACCTGCAGTGAGGTTGCGCTTGATCCCCAGCTTGGCTGTGAGGCAAAACTGGCAATTGACGGCGCAACCTATCTGGCTGGAGATGCAGATGGTGGCGCGGGTGTAGCCATTGCGCTCGAGGGCGCCGAGGTTGCGGAGATCTTTTCGGGGCGCGGAGGATTGGGTGTTGCCTTCCAAGCCCTCGTTCGCCTCTTCTTCGGCTGCGGCTTCGCTTCCGTCGCCACGTTCGCCTCCGTCGCCATCGGGCATCCAGACGGTCTCTACGGTCTCACCGTCGGCCATGCGGATGAGGTAACGCTCGGTGCCGTCGACGGATCGGGCGGTCTGGAGGATTTCCGGCAGGCCGATGAAATAGCCTTCGGCAACGAGTGTCTCGCGGAGGGGCTGGGGAAGGGTGGTTATCTGGTCCAGGGAGGTGACGCGTTGACGGTAAAGGGCTTCGTGGAGCTGAGTGGCGCGGTATGGCTTCTGACCGAGGGCGGACATCAGGGTAGTGAGTTCCGGCAGGGTGAGGCCGAAGAGAGGCCTTAGTTCAACTTGTGGTTTCTGATACTTGACCTAATGCACTCATAATATGATAGTTGATTCGCAGCAAGTCCTCTCTTTCGGAAGTGTGCTGCGGGGGCATAAGATGCCGTGGAACTGCCCTTAACAGTCTACTCCGCCGGCTCGGGTAAGCCGGACGCTGTGAAAGAATGGAGGGGAAGGAGCCTCATGCCTGTCTCGCTGATCGAAGAAATACCTGCCGCTGGAAATGCCTCCCGCAATATCCGCAAGACGGTTCTGCCAAACGGCCTGTTGGTGCTCACCGAGAGGATGCCGCACCTGCGGAGCGTATCGATGGGGGCCTGGGTGGGGTCTGGATCGCGGGACGAGGCGGCCGAGGTGAACGGGATCTCGCACTTCGTCGAACACATGGTGTTCAAGGGGACGACGACGCGGTCCGCACAGCAGATCGCGCGCGAGGTGGACACGATAGGCGGGAATCTGGACGCATTCACCAGCAAGGAGATGGTGTGCTTCAACATCAAAGTGCTGGATGAGAATGTGGGGCCGGCGCTGGAGGTCCTGGCCGACCTGGTGCTTCACCCGACCTTCGCGCCAGCGGATCTGACGCGCGAGAAGGGCGTGATTCTGGAAGAGATCAAGATGGACGAGGACAATCCCGACTACCTGGTGAATGAGGTGTGGACGCAGAACTTCTGGAAGGGCGACGCGCTGGGGCGGCCGATACTGGGGACCGCGAAGACGGTCGCGACCTTCGATCAGCAGGTGCTCTTCGACTTCTATGCGGGAAGGTTTACGGCGCGGAACATGGTGTTCTCTGCCGCGGGGAATCTGGATCATGATGCGTTTGTGGCGCAGGTGGAGCGAGAGTTCGGGTCGCTTACAACTGGGGGCAGTTCGTACGCGGCAAAGTTCGAGGCTCCGAGGGCGACTCCGCACATTACGCTGCGGCGGAAGAAGGCGCTTGAGCAGGTGCAGTTCTGCCTGGGGGTTCCTGCTCCTCCTGTGAACGACCGCCGACGATATGGGGTTTATCTGCTGAATACGATCCTTGGCGGCGGGATGAGCTCGCGGCTGTTCCAGACGATTCGGGAGGATCAGGGATTGGCATACTCGATCTTCTCGGAGATGAATCCATTCCGCGATACAGGTTCCTTGTGCGTGTATGCGGGGACTTCGGTGGATAAAACGGAGTTGGTGCTGGAGCTTACGCTGAAAGAGTTGAGACGTCTGAAGGATGAGACAGTTGGAGAGGCGGAGTTGAAGCGGGCCAAGGACCAGCTGAAGAGCAACATGGTGATTGGACTGGAGAGTTCGGGCAGCAGGATGTCGAACCTGGCTCGGCAGCAGATGTACTTCGGCCGCTTCTTTGGCGTGGACGAGATGATGGAAGAGATTGATGCTGTTCGGCCGGATGAGGTTCAGGAGTTGGCGCGGGAGCTGTTTCAGCCGGAAGCGATGGCGCTGACGTTGCTCGGGAATCTCGGGTCGATGAAGATCGAGCGCGGAGATTTGGCCTGTTAGGGCTATGCTGATAGAGTTTTGTTCGGAGCAGGAAGACAGGGCCGACCAAGGATGAGTGAGACGATGAACGCACTGAAGCGGATACATGCAAAGCAGCAGAACGAAGATGGATTCACGCTTATTGAACTGCTGATTGTGATGTCGGTGATGCTGATTATCATGACGTTTGCTGTGCCGCAGCTTTTGAAGTTGAGGAAACAGTCGCAGGAGTTGTCGGCGGTACAGTCGCTACGGGCGATTGGGCAGGCGGAGTTACAGTACAACTCGCAGTATCCGGCGAATGGCTTCTCTTGCTCGCTGGCGACCCTGGGGGGCGATCCGAAGACGGGTGCGCCGTCGCCGCAGTCGGCGCAGTTGATTGCGCCTGACCTGGCGGGCGGCCAGAAGGCGGGTTACACGTTCGCGATCACCAATTGCACGAAGGTGACGGTGAACAACCAGGACATGTACACCTCCTATGAGATAACGGCGGTGCCGCAGGCGGTGGGCAAGACGGGCGATAACGGGTACTGCGCGGATGAGAACAACACGATCCGCAAGGATCCGGCGGGTGGAACCAACTGCACTCAACCTATTCAGTGATGCTGGCGAAAGCTGTGCTGCTGCTGGCGGCCTGCGTGCCTGTTTGCGCGCTGGCGCAGAGTCAGGACGCGATCGTTCGCAGGGTTGACGAACATTACAACCATCTCAGTTCCCTTCGCGCGCATTACTCGGAGCGCTATTCGGGGATGGGGATGGACCGGACGGAAGAGGGAACGCTGCTTCTGAAGAAGCCGGGACGGATGCGGTGGAGCTATGCGGCTCCTGTGGGCAAGGTGTTTGTGCTCGACGGCAAGTTTGGGTGGTTTTATACGCCGGGGGATGCACAGGCGACACGGGTTCCGGCGAAGGAGCTGGATGATCTGCGTTCTCCGCTGCGGTTTCTGCTGGGGCATACGCAGTTGGCAAAGGAACTCGATAACTTGACGGTGGCGACGGAAGGGTCGGTGTTTCGGATTTCTGGCGTGCCGAAGGGGATGGCACAGCGGGTGAAGCTGCTGTCGCTCTGGGTGACCGGGGCTGGGGCGATTGAGCGGATGCGGCTGGAAGAGGTGGATGGCGCGGTGACGGAGTTTGCGTTCTCCGGCATTGAAGAGAATCTGCCGGTGAAGGACTCGGACTTTGGCTTTGTCCCGCCCGCAGGGGTAACGGTGGTACAGGGTCTGGCACCGATGTAGAGGGGCACCCCCCTCCCTATTGCCTGTGCGCAAGTCTCCTGTATTCATGTATTTACACGTTAATATAGATCTGTAAAATACTCATAACAAATGGGTTGTGTCCAAATTAGCCTATATCAATAAGTTAGCCCCGGAGGGTCTCTGGGGCTTCCTTCTTCTTTGATCTATAAGTTAATTATATGGGTTTGAATCTAACTAAATTTCATTTGAGATGTGCTTTGGTTTGAGTCGGTTAGGTGGTTTCTGAACTTGACAAGCGTTTTCTGGGCTGTTTTTGATGGGAATAGCTGTAAGTATTTGATGAGCTGGTGGGTTGTCGGACTGGCTTGAGGGCATACCCCGGGGCTAAAGCCCCATCTCTTCGATGTCTGTCTCAGGGCCAAGCCTGAAGGCTTGGCTTACCTAGAAGCGAGATTTTGGAGCATTGGGTATCCGAGGTATCGGCTATCGGGTAGGGTATTGAGGGGAGATTTCTCGATAATGTTACGTGCTTTTGTTGGTTTTTCATGAACGGGTAGGATAAAGACAGACAGGCAGGATAAGAGCATGCGGGTTGATCGCGTAGAAAAGTCGAGTTGATTTTGTGAGTGAAGCCGTTGCGGTGAGCCGTTTGAGTACAGAGGAGTTTCATGGTGCCGTTCGTGGGTTGGCGCCCGCGGTGGCGGTGTTTGATTGCGATGGGACACTGTGGTCGGGAGATGCGGGGTCCGGGTTCATGCTCTGGTCGCTCGAGATGGGCATGGTGTCGCGGGAGATGGCGGATTGGATCGATGGCCGGTACCGTAGGTATCTGAAGGGTGAGGTTACGGAGGTCGCGATCTGTGGGGAGATGGTGCAGATGTACGAGCGGCTGCGCGAGGAGGAGATGCGGCGGGCGGCGGGCGTGTTCTTCGCGGAGCGGATTGAGCGGAATATCTTTCCCGAGATGAAGCAGCTGGTGGACGAGCTTCGCGGTAAGGGAGTGGAGATCTGGGCGGTGAGTTCGACGAACAACTGGGTGATTGAAGAGGGCGTGCGGCGGTTCGGAGATTCCGGCGGAGCGGGTGCTGGCGGCGCGGGTAAACGTACGGGACGGGGTGGTGACTGACAAGATTGTCGATGTGCCCACAGATGAGGGAAAGGTCGCGGCGTTGCGCAGGGTGGGGATTGCGGCGCCAGATGCAGTGTTCGGCAATTCGGTGCATGACGCGGCGATGCTGGAGATTGCGCGACGCGCGTTTCCAGTGAATCCGACGCCGGCTCTGCTGGAGCGGAGTGCGCAGGAGGGGTGGCCGGTTTACTTCCCTGCTTCGGCGATGCTGAAGTAAGTCTTGGTAAATGGAGCTTTTATGGCTGGGCATCGTCTAATCTGGAAGGTAGATGCGAGAGCCCATCCGTAAACTCGATCAACATGAGGGAACCAAGGTAGCGAGACCAGTGCGACTGGTGGTGGCGGCGCTGATTCTGCGGGGGAACGGGACCGGGATGGAAGTGTTGATCTGTCAGCGGAAAGAAGATCAGCCGATGAGTCTGAAGTGGGAGTTCCCGGGGGGAAGATCGAGTCCGGGGAGAGTGCGGAGAGGGCGCTGGCGCGTGAGCTGGATGAGGAGCTGGGGATTGCCGCGGTGATTGGCGAGCCGGGTGGCGCGGGTTCGGCATAAGTACAGGAACGGCGGGACGATCGACCTGCAGTTCTTCGCGGTGCGTGAGTTTCAGGGTGAGATGGAGAACCGGATCTTCAATGATGTGCGGTGGGCTGCGCTGACGGAGTTGCCGGGGTACGACTTTCTGGCGGCTGATCTGGGGCTGATCCGGGATCTGTCGGAGGGGAAGCTGCTGTAGCAGTAGGGCAAAAGCAAAAGTCAATGGGGGGTTCCCACTGGGCGGACAAACTCCGCCTCACAGCCGAGAGACAAGTTTCATGTGTAAATGCCGACTTCGGTCGAGATGACGCAGTTTAGGGGCAAAAGCCGCCTCCGGTCGAGACGACGCAGTTTCAGGCGGCAAAAGCGCCGCCTCCGGTCGAGATGACGCAGTTTCGACGCGGGATGAGAAAAACAAAGTCGGCGTCCTATCCGTGGAGTGTGTTCCAGACAAGGACGAGGGAGAGTCCGGTAACGATGATCGCCGTGGCCCAGGCGATGACGTTGAACCAGAGCGTGTTTGTGTATTTGCCCATGAGGTCGTGCTTGTTGATGAGCTTCAGCATGAAGACGAGGACGAGAGGCAGAAGAATGCCGTTGAGGACCTGGGAGAGGATGCTGAATTTGACCAGCGGGAAGTTTGGGATGAGGACTACGGCGGCCCCGGCGAAGAGGAGCAGGCTGTAGAGCCAGTAGAAGAATTTGGCTTCGCGGAAGCCTTTGTCGAGTCCGCTCTCGAATCCGAGGCCTTCGCAGACGGTGTAGGCAGTGGAGAGCGGCAGGATGGATGCGGCGAAGAGCGATGCGTTGAAGAGGCCGGCGGCGAAGAGGATGAAGGCGTAGTCTCCGGCGAGGGGCTTCATGGCCTGGGCGGCGTCGGAGGGGTCGACGATGTTGTGCATGCCGTGGGCGAAGAGGGTGGCGGCGCAGGCGACGACGATGAACCAGGCAACGATGTCGGTAAAGAACGAGCCGACGATGACGTCGAGACGCGAGGCTTTGTACTGCTTGACGTTGACCCCTTTCTCGACGATGGAGGACTGCAGATAGAACTGCATCCAGGGAGCGATGGTGGTGCCGATGACGCCGACGGTCATGTAGATGTAGGACTTGTCGGACCAGACGCTGCGCGGGGGTAGCTTGACGGTCTCGACGATGGCGAGGTGCCAGTCGGGGCGGCTGAGGACTCCGGCGATGATGTAGGCGATGTAGAAGACGCTGGCGATGAGGAAGATTTTTTCGACGCTCTTGTAGTCGCCCTTGACCACGAGCGCCCAGACGATGAGGGCGCAGATAGGGACGCTGATGTATTTGCTGATGTGGAAGAGCTGCATGGAGCCGGCGATGCCGGAGAACTCGGTGATGACGTTGGTGAAGTTGACGACGACCAGCAGGAACATGATGAAGAAGGTCATGCGCAGACCGAACTCTTCGCGGATGAGGTCGCTGAGGCCCTTGCCGGTGACGACGCCCATGCGCGCGCACATCTCCTGAACGACGATGAGGGCGAGGGTGATGGGGATCATCGTCCAGAGGAGCGTGTATCCGTACTGGGCTCCTGCCTGGGAGTAGGTGAGGATGCCGCCGGCGTCGTTGTCGACGTTTGCGGTGATGAACCCCGGGCCGAGTACGGCGAGGACGAGGATGATCCGGGTTCTCCAGTTGCGCCAGGTCATTTCTTTGGTTCCTTTTCGCTGGGTGGGGAGAACTCGTCGGCTCGCCTGTCTCAGGCTAAATCAATTTATGTTGGGCGAGCTACGTTTGGAGTTGGTGGATGAGGTTCGGCTCGGAGTGAATGAGGTGGTAGAGCTGGCGGGCTGGGGCTTCGAGTGTGGGGTCGGCTGCGGTGTTGGCATTGGCGTGGATGTGTTGGGGATTTTTGGATGAGACGAGGATGATGCTAGCGGGGTTCATGACGAGGGCGGCCTTGAGCATGAGGTTGGCCAGGGATTCGGGGTTGGTGAGGTCGGTATTGGTGGATTCGGACCATTGGCGGCAGAGGGGTTGGTTGGCGGTGAGGGCTTTGAGGAGGGCGCGGAAGTTTTTGGTGAGGGCACTGTGGTGGATGCGGAAGGGGTGTGTCTCTGAATGCGTGGGTGGGGATTGAGCGATGGACCATTCGTATTGGAGGGTGCGGCAGTAGGCGGGACGTTCGGCCTGGAGTGCGGGGATCTTTGCGGCGGCGCTGCCTATGCCGAAGGAGCCGATGGTTCCCTGGCGGGCTTCGTGTTCGAGGAGGGTGAAGGAGCGCGTCGTCGGTGAGGTCGTGGGCTTCGGGTTCGTGGAGGAGGAAGAGGTCGATGCGGGTGGTGCGGAGGGCTCGGAGGCTGCGGTCGAGGGAGGCTTTGGCTTCGGCGGCGGTGAAGAGAGGTTTTGTCTGAGGGCTTGTTGCGGCGCTGGCTGCTTGGGTTAGGGATTTTTTCAGGCTGGGGATTTGGCGCGCGATCGGGCCGACGATGCTGCGAGCGGCTTTGATGAGATTGGAGTGGCGGGGTGGGGCGATGCCGAATTTTGTGGTGACGGTGAGCTCGCCGGGATGGCGCTGAAGGAATTCGCCGAGGCAGGCTTCGGCGTGGCCGTAGCCGTACATGGGGGCGACGTCGAAGTGGCGGATGCCGGAGTCGTAGGCGGACTCGAGGAGGGTGAGGGATTCGCGGAGATTGGTGGCTCCCATGAGGCTGGAGCAGCCGTAGCCGAGGCGAGTGGTTTGGCGGCCCGTGTCGGCGAGTGGGAGGGTCTGCATGCTGTTTGAGTTTAGCCGCGCGGGTTCAGTTGGTGAGGTGGTCGGTGAGGCGGAGGGCGAGAGCGAGGACGGTGTGGGTGGGGTTGGAGAAGCCGGAGCTGGGGAAGACGGCGCTCGAGCAGATGTGGACGTTGGTGGTGCCGTAGAGGCGGAGGTCGGGGTCGACGACGCCGGTGGCGTCTGAGGGGGACATGCGCATGCCGCCCATGTGGTGGTTGCTGTCGTCGCAGCGGGCGCGGAAGTTTGGGCTGCCGGAGATGAGGTCTTCGTCGGGGATGATGCGGGCGACTCCCGCGAGGGCTCGCTGGGCGACGAGGACGTACTGGCGGATGGTGTCGAGTTCCCTGTCGGAGATCTGCCAGTCGAAGCGGACACGGTAGAGGCCGAGGGGGTCGCGCTGGTCGGTGAGGGTGATGCTGCTGCGGGAGGTGGGCTCCTGTTCGCAGTGGATGCGGAGGAAGATGCGGACGGTGGGAGGGGCGTAGGCTCGGCGCTGGATGTAATAGCGCCAGGCCTGGCTGAAGAGCATGGGGACGTGGCGGGCGGTGTGGAAGACGTTGTCGCGGGTGACTTCGCCGAAGCGGCCGCGCATGAGGTTGCGGATGGTGTGCTTGGCCTGCATGCGGGCCTTGCCGGTGTCTTCGAAGCCCATGGTGGAGCCTACGCTGAGGGTTCCGAGTTGCGACTGGAGATGGGGCGGGAGGCGGAGTTTGGGAAGGTATTTGAAGCCGCGGGAGAAGATGGGGTCGAAGGTGTCGTGGAAGGCGGCGAGGTCGTGGGGTTCGACGCGGGCGGCGTTGCAGTCGATGTGATCCTGGAAGTGCTGGCCGAGGAGACCGCTGCGATTCCAGGGATGGCCGCCGGGACGGGGCTGGAGGAAGAAGCGGGAGCTTTCGATGCCGCCGAGGGCGAAGATGTAGTGGCGGGCTCGGAAGATGGTTTCGATGCCGGTGAGGGTGCGGGCGCGGATTCCCTGGGCGGTTTCCTTCTCGAGAAGGAGTTCGACGGCGCTCGAGTGGAGCCAGAGGTGGATGTTTGGGTGGGTGGTGAGGGTTTTGTGGTGGAGACGAGCGAAGTTGGGCTCGGGGCACCAGCGGGAGAGGTAGGATTCCAGGTTTTCGAACTGAGTGAAGGGGAGGTTGAGGTCGCGCCAGACGGCGGCGTCGTCGCGCTGGACGTTGGCGAGGCCTTCGAGAGTGAGGGCGCGCTCGTAGAAGCTGGTGAGTTCGGTTTTGGGGAAGGGCCAGCCGCTTTCGGGGATGCCGGGGCGGGGGGTGAAGTCTTGGGCGTCGAGTTCGAGGATCTGGCCGCCCCAGCGAACGGTCGTGCCGCCTTTGACGCGGATGCGGCCAGTGTGGATGCCGCGGTGCGGGAGGCCGACGATGTCGCTGTCGTAGATGGCCTGGGAGGAGTCTTCGCGGACGGCGCCGCCGCCTTCGAGGAGGAGGACGGTTTTGCCTTTGCGGGCAAACTCGACGGCGAGGGTGATGCCGGCGGCTCCCGCACCGGCGATGCAGATGTCTGCGTGGAGGCCGGCGGGGGGAGTTTCGGTGAGGAGGTCGTGGATCACGGGCGAGCCGCGAGAGCCGGGTTCGCGGAGGCGGGTTGCGATGCGAGAGCGATGGTGCTGGATCCGGTCGAGGATGAGGCTCACCTGGCGATCATTGTGATAGCCGTCGCGGGCGGCGCGGAGGTTTCCGGCGTGGGCGATGCGACGGCGGGCGGCTTCGTCAGGGAAGGTAGCGGCGGATCTTTGCGGCGAGTTCGTCGAAGGTGGAGAAGAAGACGGCTTCTTCGTCTTCTTTGAAGCGCTGGAGGTGTCCGGCGGAGCGCTCGGCGAGGAGGAAGCCTCCGCAGCCGGCGATCTCGAAGCTCTTGTGGACGAACTCGTCTTGATTGGAGTGGGTGAGAAAGCTGAGGTTGATGCGGGAGCGCCAGATGGCCTCACGATAGTCGGTGCGGTAGAGCTCGCCGGTGCGGAAGGTGGCCTTGAAGACGTCGGGCTGCATGGCACGGCCCCAGAGCCTGCCGCTACCGGAGACTGCTACTGAGAAACCGCATTCGCGCCAGAGACGGCCGAGGATTTCGGCGCGATTGTCGTAGGGGGTGCCGATGAAGGAGACGTCGCGGTTGCAGTCGGCGTCGGACCAGGTGGCTGGCGGCGGGAAATGCAGTGTGGGTTCGTAGGCAGTCTGGATTTTGATGACGTCGCGGGCGCCGCGTGAGGTGTAGTCGGCGATGTTCTTGTCGCGCTGGACTACGTGGAGGTCGTAGTGGGGGATGTTCTTCATGTAGAGACGCCAGCCGGGGTCGCGGCGGGGGCCGAAGGGGTTGTCGATCATGTAGCTGACGGTGGCCATCCCCATGGCGCGGAGACGGTCAATGGTTCGAGAACGCATCGTAAGTAACTTATCGGCCCAAAAGAGATCGGGTTTATCGGCCTCCGCGATGCGGAGGAGGTCGCGATTGAGGCGATCGATGGATGGTCCGATGGAGAGGCGGTGCGTGGCGCTGCGGACGAGGCGATTGCGGGGCTGGTAGTCGAAGGTGTTGAAGGGGATGACCTGGTGACCGAGGCGCTCGAGGGCCCAGAGGCGGTAGAGGGAGGATTCTTCTGGCGACATGCCGGCGGCGTACAGAATCTTCATGGGGTGGTGCGTTTCCTTAGACTTTCTTCCGGCATTGAAATGGAAAACCGGGGCTAAAGCCCCTTGTATTAGTTGACGTTTCTGCAGGGCTAAAGCCCTGCGCTAATCCAAAAGCAAGAGCAACGACTATTTTCGCAGGCTTTCTTTCTGGTGAAACGCGGCATTAGTGGTTGGCCCGCAACAGGGCGATGACCTGTTCGGCATGGACTACCCCGACGAGTCGTCTGTCGTGATCGACGACTGGGAGAGAGCGGAGGTTGTATTTGTCGAAGAGCTCGGCGACTTTGCGGCCGTTGGTGTCGACGTTGCAGCTTACGATGTGGCCCTGCGGCAGAGAGTCGAGCGATGCGCCGGAGTTTGCGAGAAGGAGGTGGACGATGGGGACGAGTCCGGAGATGCGCTCTTCGGTGTCGAGCAGGTAGATGTCCGTGATGGTTTCGAGATCGCCCTCGAAGTCGCGGAGGGCTCCGATTGCCTGGTCGACGGTAGCGGTTTCGGGGAGGGAGACGTACTCGGTGGTCATGCGACCGGCTGCGGAGTTTCCGGAGAATTCGAGAAGATCTTCGACATCCTGACGCTCCTCGGGGTCCATCTCTTCAAGGATGGCCTCGGAGCGCTCGTCGGGCAGCTCGGCGAGGAGGTCGGCGGCGGCGCCCGGGTCCATCTCTTCGACGATGGCCGCGACCTCTTCGGAGTCGAGCGATTCGATGAGGGACTGCTGCATCTTGGGCTTGACCTCTTCGAGGGCCTCGGCGGCTACCTCTTCGTCGAGTGATTCGAAGAGGGCCTGCCGCTCGGCGGGGGCGAGTTCCTCGAGGATGTCGGCGATGTCGGAGGGGTGCATCGCGGAGAGGCGGTCCTGCTCGATGTTGAGCTTGACGCGGCGGGCGGGGTCGCGATCGATGAGATCGACGAAGTCCCATGGGATGACGCTAGCGCTGAAGCGAGCGGCGATGCGGTGAACAGGTTTTTCCGGCAGACCTTTGAGCAGGCGGCGGACGGCGCCGCGCATGCCTACCTCGACTTCGGCGATGCGAAGAGAGAGGCCGGCTCCATTTTGTTCCAGGGAGTTTTCCCACACGAGGTCTACGTCATTGACGCGCACGACCTTGTGGCCATGGACGTCGATGATCTGTTGGTCGAGGAGGTCGCGTTCGAGCAGGAGGAATCTGTCATCCTCGGGTAAAGGCTCGGGCTGAGCGGTTTCGCGGAGCTGGAGCGCGCCGGCGGGAGTGAACTGGAGGTGAGTGACGGGGACGAGGGTGGGGCGTTCGCCGCGCTTGGCTGCGGGCCGCTTGAGGACGATGCCGTGGACGTGGACGGAGTCGACCGAGGGAGCTACTGCAATCTCGCGGACGTGGCCGAAGGTGGCGCCCTGGGGGTCGATGACGGCTGATCCCATGAGAGCGGAGACGCTTGTCCTGTGATTTCCCTGTTTTGTCATCGACTGTCGCGCCTCAAACAACTTTATCCGCTATCCCGCATGTTAGCCCAACTTATTGCAGAGAAGGGGATGGGTGGACCGGCGTGGTCAACGCCAGCGGAGGGGGGAAGAAGCGAGGGAAATCTTGACATTCGAGAAATCCACAAGCACACTGCCATCAAAGCCGTAATTCGGGGTCGACAACCGGATACCCGGAAAGATAAGGATATTTTTGGCCGACTCTACTTCAAGCCGTGTCAGCTTCACCCTTGATTCGTCTCTCGATAGCGTTAACAAGATTGAGTCGACCGCGGAACAGGTCGCGCAGCGGGCCGGGTTTGACGAAGACACCGTTCCTCATATCGCTATGGCGGTGCGGGAAGCGGCCGTGAATGCGGTGTTGCATGGCAACTCGTATGACGCAAACAAGCTGATCAAGGCCTCGTTTGAGACGACATCGGACTCGCTGATTATCCGGATCTCCGATCAGGGCCCCGGGCTCGATCCAGACAAGATTCCCGACCCGTTGGCTCCGGAAAATATTCTTCGCGGCTCGGGGCGAGGCATCTTTCTTATCAAGGCTTTCATGGATGAGGTAAACTTTCGTCAGCTACATCCCGGCACAGAACTTACACTGATTAAGCATAGAACACCCGCGCAACCTGGAACCTAGGGAAATCGGGGACGACCTTTAAGGAGAAGACGACACATGAGTATGAAAGTGCAAACACGCCAGGTGGACGGAGTTACCATTCTGGACCTCAGCGGCCGTATTACCCTCGGCGAAGGTAGCGTGACGATTCGCGATGCCGTTCGCGATGTGCTGGCGAAGGGTCAGAAGAAGATTCTGCTGAACCTGGGAGACATCAGCTACATTGACAGCTCGGGGATCGGGGAGCTGGTCAGCGCCTTTACAACGGTCAAGAACAGCGGCGGCGAACTGAAGCTGCTGAACCTGACGAAGAAAGTCCATGACCTGCTGCAGATCACGAAGCTTTACACCGTCTTCGACATCAAGGACGACGAGGCAACCGCGATCTCTGCGTTCACGAAGTAAAACGCTTCGGGCAATCCAGCCCAATAATCTAAGCTCAATAAAAAAGCCGCCGCTACATGCGACGGCTTTTTTATTGGGCCGGGTCAGTTCGCTTCGTCTACTTTGAGAAGTCGACCTTCGGCGCCACATTGTTCTCCGGGTTTCCTTTGAAGTACTCATCCCGGACGTGAAAGCCTGCCATGCTGGCCCAGATGCTGGCTGGGAACTGCTGCACGTAGGTGTTGTAGTCCTGCAGCGTGGTGTTATATCGCTGACGTGCGACTGCGATACGATTCTCCGTCCCCGCAAGCTCATCCGTCAAGCGCATGAACTGTTGATTTCCCTTGAGGTCGGGATATTGCTCCTGCAGGCGGAAGAACGGGCCGAGGGCGACGTCCAGTTTGGTGTTGGCGTTGATGTTGTTGGCGCGGTCGCTGCCTGCGGCGAGGACTCCGGCGCGGGCGTTGGCGATATTAGTGAGGATGGTGGACTCTTCGGCGACGTAGCCCTTGACCGAGGCGACGAGGTTGGGGATGAGGTCGAGACGACGCTGCTGCAGGACGTCAATCTGGGAGTAAGCGCTGTTGACGGCTTCATTCTTCTGAACGAGAGTGTTCTTTGCGCCGATGTAACTGCCTCCGATGACGACCAGTCCGACAATAAGGAGAGCAACTAAACCAAGCCCAATCCATGAACCTTTCATGTTTCCTCGATTCCCTTCTTTGAGTTTGAATGCTGTTTTTGGCTGGCCTGTTCGGGTGTACTTTATCATCGATTGCCGAACGGAAGGCCCTTCTTTCCCGCGAAGAATCTCACATTCCGATACCCTCAATAATCACCGCTGGCCCCTCCTCCCCCGGAACCACCGCCGCCAAATCCTCCAAAACCACCACCGCCGCCGCCGTCACGTCCGCCGCGACCGCCACGGTATCCGCCACCGCCGCCGCCCATGAGGTTGCCGAGAAGGAAGAAGATGAGTCCGGTGTTGCCGGTTTTGACGAGGAAGAAGAGGATCAGCAGGATAACGCCGCCGCCGAGAACGATCTCGGTGAGGCTGATCTGAATCGGAGCGGGCTCGCGGTGATACTGGTGGACCGGTTGCGTCTGGGTGAGGGTGACTCCGGCGTCGGTGGCGATGACCTGGGCGATCTGGCGGACGCCTATCGGGATAGCGGTGTTGTAGTCGTTCTGGCTGAGGGCAGGCAGCATAGAACGGCCGATGTCGCCGACTTTGGCATCGTTGAGGATGCCTTCCAGACCGTAGCCCACTTCGATGCGATATTTGCGAGGCGCCAGGGAGACGATCAGAAGGACGCCGCGGTCTGTGCCCTTGGGGCCTACCTTCCACTTGTCTTCGAGGGCGGTGGCGAACTCTTCGATGGACTGGTCGTTGTCGAGGGATTTGATGGTGACGACGGCTATCTGTGCGTGGGCCTGGCGATCGACCTGGGTGCAGAGATCTTCAAGATTGGCTTTGGTTGCGGGAGTGAGGACTCCGGCGAAGTCGTTGACGTAACCGGTTGGCGCGGGAAGACTGCTGACGGATTCGGCGGTCAGAACGACCGACGGGGCGAAGAGCAGCAGGACGATCGCGAGCCAGCGTGAAAGATGGTTCATCGATGGTCATTCTACGCTTTGAGTGTTGCGAAAGTTCCGTGCGCGCTTTGGTTTACGAGAACGTGTGCTAAAGCCACGGTGAAGGGCTACAGGCTAGGAGTGGCGGGAGGGTGCTTTGCGTGCGCGGGGATGGGAATACCTTTTGCGCGCGCGAGTTTGTCGACCATGACGGTGTGATCGTGAATGACGCTTTCGGCATTGACGACGGCATCGTGCAGCGTGGCGTCGGCGCGGCCGTTTGCGGCTTCCATGCGAAACTCGTGGAGATCCTTGTGATGGTCTTTCACCATGTAGGTGAGGTATTCGGTGTCGAAGTCATTGCCGGAGAGCCCTTTGAGTTTGTCGTACTCGGCCTGATCGTCTTTGTTCATGGTCTTGGGGAGCGTGACGCCCATGGAGTCGGCTACCTGGGCCATCTCGTTGTTCATTTTGGTGTGATCGTCGACCATCTTCTGCGCGAAGGCCTTTACGTCGTCGCTGCCTGCCTTCTGCAGGGCGAGCTGCCCGAGCTTGACCTCGGCTATCCCGCCTTCGGCTGCCTTGCGGAGGAACATCTTGTCTTCCATGACCTGGCCGACGTCGCCGGCGTTGGGGCCTGAGTCCTGCGTGGCAGGGCTGCCTGGAGTGGGAGGGCGGCCGGGTTGAGAGGCGGGCGGCGCCATTGGGTCGAACTGAGCGAAGAGCAGACCAGGAGAGACAATGATTGTGCCGAGGAGAAGAGAACATGCGCGCGGGAAAGTCATGGGTGACTCCTGTTGCCATTGGCTGAGTAGCTGCCGTTCGCCAATGGTCATACACCAATTTGGTGTACGAGCATACCCTATGGTTGCCTCCTGAGCTAGTGGGAACACGGTATCCTGTGAGCTGGAGCCTAAAGAATGACGGATAGTACGACCCCACCGCAAGCCCGCCGCGAACCGACGCCAACCACATTGCATGGACAAACTCTGGAAGACGATTACCGCTGGATGCGGGATAAATCTTCGCCGGAGACGGTGAGTTATCTTGAGGCCGAGAACGCCTATGCGCACTCGGTGATGGCCTCCACGGAGGCGTTGCAAAAGAAGCTTTACAACGAGATGCTGTCGCATATCAAAGAGACCGATGTATCGGTTCCGTATCGCAACCGTGGGTGGTTTTACTATGTGCGGACGGTAGAGGGGAGCCAGTACCCGATTCATTGCCGGACGGCTGGCTACGGGTGCGAAGTTCGACGAGTCGCAACCGGAGATCGTGCTGCTGGATGTGAACAAGCTGGCCGAAGGGCAGGCGTTCATGTCGCTGGGGGCGATGACGGTGAGCCCAGACGGATGGAAGCTGGCTTACTCGACCGACAACACCGGGTTTCGGCAGTACACGATGCATGTGCGTGATCTGCGAACCGGGGAAGACCTGCCGGATACTGCTGAGCGGACGGGCTCGATTGTGTGGGCGGCGGATTCGCACACGCTCTTCTATACGACGGAGGATGCGATCACGAAGCGGCATGACCACTTGTTCCGGCACCGGCTGGGCGATGCGTCAGCCGAGGATGCGGTGATCTATGAGGAAAGGGATGAGCGGTTCAATCTGGGAGTAGGCAAGACGCGGGATGGGAAGTATCTGGTGATGGAGGCGGGGAGCCACACGACAAATGAGTGCAGCTATCTGGATGCAGAGACTCCGGGCGGCGTGTTCCTTGTGATCGCGCCCCGGTTGGATAAGCAGGAGTATCACGTGGACCATCGGGATGGGCTGTTTTACATCCGCACGAATGATGTGGGAAAGAACTTTCGGGTGGTAACGGCTCCGGTGGATGGTGGTGGGCGAGAGTCCTGGGTGGAGTTGATTCCGGAGGATAAGGATGCGCCGCTGGAGGATTTTGATTTGTTCGCGACGTTCTGTGTGAGTTCGCGCAGGAGGCTTGGGCTGCCGACTCTTACAGTGACGCGGATTGGTGAGAATGGGCGGCTTGGGGAGGCGCGAGAGATTTCGTTTCCGGAGCCGGTGTATTCGACGGGAGGGCACGCGAATCCTGAGTTTGAGACGGAGGCGTTCCGGTATAGCTATCAGTCGCTGGTGTCGCCGGCTTCGGTGTATGAGTACGACGTAAACGACGGGAGTTCGACGCTTTTGAAGCAGCAGGAGGTGCCGGGAGGGTTCGAATCTTCGCGGTATGCTTCCGAACGGGTTTGGGTGGAGGCTGCGGATGGTGTGAAGGTTCCGGTTTCGCTGGTTTACCGGCGGGATTTCTTCAAGCACGACTCAAGCAATCCGCTATATCTGTATGGATATGGGTCTTATGGATATCCTCTGCCGATTGGGTTCAGCGCGAGCAGATTGTCATTGCTGGATCGCGGGGTGGTGATCGCCTATGCGCATATTCGCGGTGGTGGCGAGATGGGAGATTTGTGGCACGACGCTGGAAAGATGATGGTGAAACGCAACACGTTTTCAGACTTCATCGCGTCGGCTGAGCAGTTGGCCGCGAAGGGGTATGGGGCGAATGGCCGGATTGCAATTGAAGGTGGAAGCGCCGGCGGGCTGCTGATGGGGGCGGTGGTGAATGAGCGGCCGGATCTGTTTCGGGTGGTGCTATCGCATGTGCCGTTCGTGGATGTGATGAATACGATGCTGGATGCTTCCCTGCCCCTGACGGTGGCTGAGTATGAGGAGTGGGGGAATCCAAATGAGGCGGAGGCGTTCGCCTATATGCGGTCGTACTCGCCCTACGACAATCTGAAGACTGGGGCGTATCCGGCGATGCTGGTGAAGACGAGTTTGAACGACTCGCAGGTGATGTATTGGGAGCCGGCGAAGTATGTGGCGAAGCTCCGGACGTTGAAGACGAACGACACACCGCTGCTGCTGCACATCAACATGGATGCGGGGCATGGCGGGGCTTCTGGGCGGTACGACTACCTGAAGGAGATTGCGTTTGACTATGCGTTTTTGCTGACGCAGTTGGGCGTGGAAAGCTAAGCGCCAACGGCTCCTCTATCGAGACTGGCTGGTGAGCGCAACAGGGGTGTTTCTATCCGGGTTGCACACCTGGTAATTCCCCCCAAAGTCGTAGGAATACCAAGAGAAATGTTTCGAATTGATTAGAGGTTACGGATATCCTCGCGGTTGGGACTCTAAGGACAGGTTCACGCGTTAGAAACAAGCGCACAGAGCCGACAGAGACGGAGGATGATCCCAATGACACGGACAAGTACTGGATCGTTTCTTGGATTGCTTGGGTTTGTTTTGATATCGACGTCATCCGGGCGCTTGTTCGCGCAGGAGACGCCGTCTGCGGCTTCTTCCATGCCGCAATCAACAGCGCCGACAGCGACGCCGGATGCATCTCAGCCCACGAAGGAGCACGGGTCAACGGATCAGCCAACTGAAGCCAAGAAGGACGTGTCGTCTGCGACGACATCTCCCTCGGTCGCAACCAAGGTGTCGGCTGTGAAGGGTAAGAAGGGGAAGCAGGAGTATACGGGGCCGATGACTGTGGTTGAGTTACTGCCGGCGCCCATGCTCGACGAGGAGAAAAAGCAGCGGCTGGATCCGGATGGCAAGCCGATGTTTTATCCGCCGGTCAAGCAGCAGCGTGACAAATACGGGCACCCTCTTTTCGACACGAAGGGCATGCCGGTAATGCAGACGAAGGACAGTCTCGGATATGACGAGAACGGGAAGAAGCTGCATGCTCCGAAGGAGAAGCCGCCAAAGACGGTTTCGGTGTCGATCAGCCGCGGGATCCTGACCGTCGACGGGTTGACAGCCAAGGCGGCGCTGAACTACGAGATCAAGGATCTGAAATACGTCTACGTTTACGTGCCTGGGATTGGTACGATCGTTGTTTCGAACGATCCATTTCCGGCTGCAGTCGAACAGAAGCGTGCCTTCGACGACAAGACGCTGACCATTACGATAGGCGAACACACCGTGCAATTGACTTCGGAGAATCGCTTGCTGGGCAAGACGCCAGAGTCTGCCTATGTGCTGGTGGATAAGAGTTTTTCGATCCCGACGAAGTTTCCGGTGATGGGTTACGGGCCGATCAGGGTGGCTCCGTATGCATGGCCTGGCTCGAAGGGCAACGAGGAATTGAAGAGTGTCGCGGAGGCTCCTCCGCTGCCGGCGGATCTGCGGCCTGCCCCACTTCTGCAGCCATGTCCTGCCGGCCAGATGCGAACAGCTGCGCTGCCCGGGGAGTCGGTTACTACACCGCATCCGTGTGTGTTGATTAGTCAGGCAACTGCGAAGAGTGCGAATCCGACAGCCCTTCCGGCGAACACGCAGGCAAAGAAGCAAGCAGGCACCGAGCAGGAACTCCAGCCTTGATGGGAGACTTTCCGCACCGTGAATGCTGATCGCCGACACAGCGCTGCTGCAGACTAAGATGGATGCGGGTTGAAATAGGAGCTATGAGCGTTGTTCCGGTGATTCGCTGCTCGGATATGCCGCGCTCGCTGGGGTTCTACATAGGTGTGCTTGATTTTCGCTTGAAGTATCCGGGGCAATCGCATGGAGATGTTGTCATCGACGTTGTGAATGACGTGGCGGAGTTGCAGCTCTCAGTGCTTCGAGGCGATGGGGCGTTTGGTTCAGCGACGAATATCGGCGTCATGGATGTCGATGCGCTGTTCAAGATTTATGTGGCTCGTGGGCTGGATGTCTCGAAGAGGCCGGATTCACCAGTGCACCAGGGGCCGGTGGATCAGACATGGGGCAAGCGTGAGTTTTACGTCACTGACCCGGATGGAAACACGCTGCGATTTGGGCAGGTGATCGGGTGAACGCAAATCCCGGTTCAGCGGGACTGGGTGTCATTTCGTCTTTGCCGAAAACCGCGCGATGGCCTAGATTGCTTCTATGGCACTGAACGATCGTCGCTCCTTCCTCAAGATGACGGCGCTTGCGGGCGCGTTTTCTACGAACAGCCTGTTCCGGCAGGTGCATGCAGCAGACTGGCATGATGCCTCGGCGGCGGTGAGCCACCTGGACGCGGGGGCAGTTGCTCAGAATGAGGACTACTGGAGCGTGATTCAGCGGGCGTTTTCTGTGAGTCCTCAGATCATCAACCTGAATAATGGCGGAGTGTCTCCCGCGCCGATCGTCGTGCAGCAGGCCGTGGAGCGCTACAACCAGATGACGAATGAGGGCCCTTCGTACTTCATGTGGCAGATCCTTGACGAGGGGCGCGAACCGCTGCGACAGAAGCTGGCTAACCTGGCGGGCGTGTCGCCCGAGGAGATTGCGATCAATCGCAACTCGACCGAGGCGTTGAACACCATCATTTATGGTCTGCCGCTGAAGGCAGGGGACGAAGTCGTTGGGTCGAAGCAGGACTATCCGAACATGATGAACGCGTATCGCCAGAGGGCGGAACGCGACGGCATCGTTTACAAGCAGATCAGCTTCGACTTCCCCATCGAGGATGTCGACACGATGGTGAAGGCCTATGAGCAGGCCATCACGCCGCGCACGAAGCTGGTGCACGTCACGCACATGGTCAACTGGGTGGGCCAGCTGATGCCGGTACAGCCGATCGCCGACATGGCGCATGCGCACGGCTGCGAGGTGATCGTCGATGGCGCGCACTCGTTTGGGCTGCTGGACTTCAAGATTCCTGACCTGCATTGCGATTACTTCGGCACGAGCCTGCACAAGTTCCTGTCGGCGCCGATTGGCTCAGGCATGATGTGGGTGAAGCGAGACAAGATTGCAAAGATCTGGCCGCTGACCTGCTACGGAGATCCGCACAGCGCCGACATTCGCAAGTTTGAGGCGCTGGGAACGCGCAGTTTTCCGATCGAACAAGGCATCGGTGAGGCGATCAACTTTCACGAGGCCATCGGGTCGAAGCGCAAGCAGGAGCGGATCTTCTATCTGAAGAACTACTGGGCGACGAGAGTGCGTGAGATGCCGGGTGTGAAGCTGCATACGTCGCTCGATCCGAGATTCTCGTGCGCCATCTGCGGCGTCAGCGTTGATGGTGTCGCGCCGCGCGATCTGATGAACACGCTGTTTGATCGCTACAAGATCCACACGGTATCGATTGACTACGAGAAGATTCACTGCATCCGCGTCACTCCGCACGTCTACACGACCATTGCGGACCTGGATAAGTTTGTGGGTGCGATGGGTGAGATTTCAGCGAGCAAGAAAGCTTAGGCAGAGACTGATCGACTAAACCTTTGAGGTCTCTGATTCTTCGATTTTGTCGCCTTCGCCGGGGGCGAGGAAGAGGTTGGATTCGAGGCCGTGCTGGCGGGTGTAGAGGTCGTAGTAGCGGCCGCCGAGAGCGTAGAGGGTGTCGTGGGTGCCGCGTTCGACGATCTCGCCCTGCTCGACGACGAGGATCTGGTCGGCGCGGCGGATGGTGGAGAGACGGTGGGCGATGACGAAGGTGGTGCGGCCCTGCATGAGGAAGCTGAGGCCGTTCTGGATCATGGCCTCGGATTCGGAGTCGAGCGAGCTTGTGGCCTCGTCGAGGATGAGGATGCGGGGGTCGGCGAGGATGGCGCGGGCGATGGAGAGACGCTGGCGCTGGCCGCCGGAGAGCTTGACGCCGCGCTCGCCGACGATGGTGTTGTACTTTTCGGGGAATCGCTCGGCGAACTCGTCGACGCGGGCTATTCGGCAGGCTTCCATAAGCTGCTCTTCGGTGGCGTTGGGGCGGGAGAAGAGGATGTTCTCGCGGATGGTGCCGTCGAAGAGGAAGGTCTCCTGCAGGACGACGCCTAGCTGTGCGCGGTAACTGGAGAGGCGGATGGTGGCGAGGTCGACGCCGTCGATGAGGACCTGGCCGCTGTCTGCGGTGTGGAAGGCGCAGATGAGCGAGATGATGGTGGACTTGCCGGAGCCGGAGGAGCCGACAAGCGCGGTGACGGTGCCGGGTTTGGATTCGAAGCTAATGCCGTGGAGGACGGGCTTTTCGGGTTCGTAGCTGAAGGTGACATCGCGGAAGGCTACATCGCCGTGGATGGGCGGCATGAGGACGGTGCGTTCGGGCCCGGAGTCCTCTTCGTTCTCGGCCATGATCTCTGTGGTGCGGTCGAGTCCGGCTACGGCTTCGGTGAGTTGTGTGCCGATGGAGACGAGCTGGGCGATCGGGGCGATCATGAACGCGAGGAACATGACATAGGTGACGTAGCCGCCGGTGGTGAGACGGCCGCTGACGACCTGATGGGCTCCGAGGTACATGATGAGAGCGCCCACGATACCCAGGACGGCCGTAGAGGCAAGCGACATGAGGGACTGCGCGGTTAAGGACGAGATTACGTTGTCGAGAAGCCGTTTTGCACCGGCAGCGAAGACGTTGGCTTCACTGTCTTCGGCGTGATAGCCCTTGACGACACGGACGCCGCCGAGGGATTCGGTGAGGCGACCGGTTACTTCGGCGTTGATTTTTGCGCGCTCGCGGAAGATGGGGCGGATGGTCTTGAAGGCGCGCTGGAGAATGAGACCGAACATGACGAGGATGACGAAGGTGACGAGCGTCATCTGGACGCTGAGTTTGACGAGGTAGATGAAGGCGAAGACGGCGGTGAGGACTCCGCCGAAGAAGTCGATGACGCCGGTGCCGATGAGATTGCGAACGCCTTCGACGTCGGTCATGATGCGGGCGACGAGGGTGCCGGTGCGGTTTTCGTCGTAGAAGGCTACGGGGAGACGGCCGATGTGGGCCTGGACCTGCATGCGCAGTTCGGTGATGAGGCGCTGGCCCGCCTTGGAGAGCAGTTGCGTCAGGGTGTAGGACGTGATGCCCTGCACGATGGTGGCGGCGGCGACCGTTCCAACGATCCATGGGAGCTGGTTGAGCATGTGCTTGCCCATGACGTTGTCGATGAGGTAGCGCGTGGAGGCAGGCAGGACCAGCCCGCTGGCGCGATTGATGATCATCAGGAGGAAGCTGCCGCCGAGGAGGAGGCGGCGGGGCTTGATGAGCTTCCAGACCTCGGGGAGGACCTTCTTGAGGTTGGGTTTGGGGCGGGAGGCGGTGAGCTGGGCGGAGGCTGCTGCTCCACCGCGCGTGGGGCGGTCGACTGATTTCATGCCGCCTCCGAATTTAGATGGGCCATAATGCCATTCGTAGGTCGATTTTACGCTGACCGGTTCGCTTCGCACCCTATGTTGATGAAGCTCAGGCGCCTCGCGATGCAATATCAGGCGAGACGGCTGCGGCGGGCGTTGATGAAGGAGCGGACGCAGAAGAGGACGTAGATGAGGCTGAAGAGGCCGAGGGTGGCCTTCTCTTCGACGGCGGCGGGGTAGGGGAAGGAGACGCCGCGAGAGAGGCGCATGACGTCAATCATGGCGGGAATCATGCCGAGAAAGACCAGCAGGGCTACTGTGACGGAGATGTGCATCCAGAGCATGCGCTTTTTTGAGTTTTCGGTGTTGGCCATGACGCCGAAGAGGACGAAGAGGAGGCCGATCCAGACGGGAATGAGGGCTGTGGGATGGGCGCTGCCGGTGGCGACGTAGCCGAAGATGCCGAGCACGATGAGCAGGAGGCCGAAGGCGATGGTCAGTTTTGCCATGATGGATTCAGGATACCCCCTCCCTGGTGAAAAGTGCGCAAAGTATTCGAAGGATGCGGGTTAGGTCTGGACTTTGGGTTTGGCAAAGGGGCGATGATCAGGCGTTTTGTTAATTGCAGACTGTTTGGGGGAGGTTTGCGTCAAGCGCAGGCCACTCCGCGCGAATGGTGTTGAGGCTTGCAAGAACGAAAGCCGACCTCAGCGGCTAAAGCCGCATTGCCAAGGAGCTTACGGCACGGCTAAAGCCGTGCCCTTAAGCAAGACGGTCTGCTTTTAGCAGCCTGTTTCGGGTCGTATCAATGGTTCCATATCCACATCTGACCTGACCAGACACCGGGGCCACGCCCCTAGGCCCGTGTAGGTCGCGCGGTTGGCGCTGCGAGAGTGCCACTGAATGAGTGGCACTCTCTGAGGTTCTGAGTTAGTAGATGACCTTTAGGCCGAACTGGAGGATGCGCGGCTCGAAGGTGCTGGTGACCTGGCCTCCCCCGTTAGGAATGCCGCCCACGATTGCGCTGGTGGGGGCGGTGGCTCCAGTGCCGAGAGTGTTGCCTGGGGCGACTGTGCCCTGGGTTCCGCTGATGGTGCCGGGGAGGTAGAGGTTGGTGTGGTTGAAGATGTTGTAGAACTCGGTGCGGAACTGCACCTTGAGGCCCTCGATTGGGGTCGTGAAGTTCTTGTTGAGAGCGAGGTCAGTTTGATAGAAGGCTGGGGTGCGGCCCGGGTTGCGGCTGGCGTTGCCGAAGGGGCTCAGCACATTGGGCTGGCGGCGTCCTTGATCGGAGGCAGGACGAAGGCGTTGAAGTTGATGTAGTTGACGTAGCCGGTGTTGGCGGCGCGGTTGGAGCGGCCCTGGGTGATCTTCTGCCCGGGGACGACGTTGGGGCGGTACTCGTTGGCTCCGCGGTAGGTTGCGGAGATCTGAGGCGAGACGGCCTGACTGGAGTTCGGGCTGTAAGTGATGTTGAAAGGGGTGCCGGCCTGCATGGTGTTAATCCCGCTGATCTGCCAGCCTCCGACGAGTGCGTTGGTGAAGCCGTTGGCGTTGTTGAGCCAGGTGCGGCCACGACCGAAGGGCAGCTCGTAGACGAGGCTGGTGATGTTGGCGATGGGCAGGTTGTAGTCCGACTGCGCGTAGTCGGCGCGGATGTTGTTGCCATCCTGCGGTGAGGGAGTGTTGCCTTCTAGCGAGGCGCTGGCGTTGTCGAGCGAATGCTCCCACGCGAAAGAGTTGAGGAGGGTGAGGCCGCCGGTGAACTGCTGCTCGTACTTGACCTGGAGCGAGTTGAAGTTGGAGTAGAACTCGTTCAGGGCAGCGGTGATGTCGGAGGGCCAGTTGCCGTAGGGGCGAGCGAAGCCGAGGGTGGGGTTCTTCTGGTTGGCGTTGAGGAAGCCCTGCAGCTTGACGCCGTGGTTGCCGACGTAGGCGATGTCGAGAACGGAGTTCTTGATCAGAGTGCGCTGGATGCTGAGGAAGTAGCTCTCGACGTAGCTGTCCTTGGTGTCCTTGGGGATGTAGGTGATGTTGTCGGTGGCTTTGTTGAAGCTTGTCACGAGGCCGCTCGGATAGCCCTGATCGGATGTGGCGAAACAAGAGGGCACGGTGCCGTTGATGGGAATGATCTGCGCGGGGAGCGGCGTTGAGCAGTGGTTGGTGGTGTTCGGGGCGATCTGGGTGACGGAGGCGAACTGTGCCTGCGGGGCGTTGATGCCGAGGATGTCGCCGGAGCCTGCGCGCGTGTAGTGGACGTAGCTCATGCCGAATCCGCCACGCAAGCACCGACTTGTTATCGATCGAGTAAGCGAAGCCAACGCGCGGGCCGAAGTCGCCGAAGTCAGGATTGACCAGAGTCTTGCCGTAGGTTCCACCGAAGGAGACGGGGGTGATGCCGTTGCCGGCGACGGCTCCGGGCGTGGTGGTGAGAACGGTTTGAGTGCCTGGATCGAAGTTCGAGATGCGGTTGTAGAGATCGGCGTAGGGTGAACCGTACTCCCAACGGAGGCCGAGGTTGAGGGTCAGCTTCGTGAGGGCCTTCCAGTCGTCCTGTGCATAGATGTTGTGAATGTTCTGGGTGAGGTGGGCTTCGTAGTAGTTGGCGAGGGAGTAGGCGTTGGTCGCGCCGAAGAGGAAGTCGGCCCAGTAGGTGTCGGATACGGTTGATCCGCCGCCGTTTGAGTATCCGCCACCAAAGCCGAAGGAGCCGTAGAGGGGGTTGTTGTCGTTGACGGCCATCCAGATGTGCTCGTACTCATAGCCGAACTTCAGAGAGTGCCTGTTCTTTACCCAGGTGAAGTTGACCTTGGGGTCAATCAGGGCAGGATCCTGCCACTGGGGATTGGTGCTCTGACGGCCGAAGCCGGAGAAGCCGGTGATGCCGATGGAGGGCAGGCCGCCGGCGACGACGGTATTGGTGGTGGGCAGGCCGGGGATGTTGTTGAAGGCGGTATTGCCGATGGAGAGGTTATATTTTCCGGCCTTGGTGCGGTCGAGGCCGAGGCGGACATCGAGCACCTTGTTCGCCCCGATGAGGCGGGTGTAACCGAGGGCAATCTGCTGGTCGAGGATACGGATGTTGCCGTTGGTCTGGCCGTCGAGCGGGATGGGAATGCTGGGATAGTTGACGCCGTTTTCCTTGCGGTCGCTGATGCGGAGGAAGGCGGAGTTGACGGGGTTGATCTGCCAGTCGAGGCGAAGGTCGCCCTTGTCGGCGTTATCGGTGAAGGGAACCTGTATGGCGTAGTCGTTGGAGGCGAGGCCGGTGGTGGAGAGGCCAGACTGGGGGAGCGCGCAGGCGGTGTTGGTGCTGCCGGGCAGAAGCTTCGGGCAGAGCAGGGTCTCGAACTGATTGACGATCTGCTGTGAGAGCGGATTGAACTGTGAGAACGGAATGGAGGTGACGCCGGTCGCGGGATTGACCGCGTACGTGGCTCCGGTGACGGCATTCTTGACCGGCGCGACGAGATTGCCGGTGAGTTCGTTCTGCGTGGGCAGGGTGAGCACGGTGAGGGGCTTGAGGACCTGACGGAAGCCTTCGTAGTCGAGGAAGAAGAAGAGCTTGTCCTTGACGATGGGGCCGCCGACGTTCATGCCGAACTGATTACGGTTGAAGGTAGGCTTCCTGAAGGGCGGTGGTGATGCCGCTGCTGCCCACGATGGTTGGCTTGAAGAAGCCTGCTGCATTGAGGTCGGTATTGCGGATGAACTCATACAGCAGTTGCGTGGAATTTGTTGGTTCCGCTCTGCGAGGCGACGTTGACGGTGGCTCCGGAGGAGCGGCCGTACTCGGCGCTTTCGTTATCCGTGACGACCTGGAACTGCGCTACGGAGTCGGGCGGGACGGCGATGATCTGGTTGTCGAATCCCTGGTTGCTCTCGCCGTAGGCGTTGTTGTCGAGACCGTCGAGGAGGAAGTTGTTGAACATGCTGCGCTGGCCATTGACGTTGTAAGAGCCGGCGCGGACGAGCGAGTTGATGGAGCTGGTCGTCGCGGCGGTCGGGGCCTGGCGCGAACCGGGGATGAGGCCGAGCAGGTCGGAGTAGTTACGAGAGACGAGCGGGAGGGCTTCGCTCTGATAGTTGGTGATGATCTGGCCGCGTTCGCTGGTCTCGGTTTCGAGTTGGAGAGCGACGTCGGAGACCTCGACGGTGGTTTGAGTCGCGCCTACTTTTAGAGACAGGTCGATGCGGTGGCGTCCGCCGACCGAGACGGTGATGCTATTTGCGATCGCATCGGTGAAGCCGGTGGCAGTCGCCGTAGATGGTGTAGATGCCGACGTGGACGGACGGGACTTCATAGTCGCCTTCACCGTTTGCCGTCGTCTTGGTGGCTACCGCAGTGGCGTTGTTGGTGACAGTGACCACTGCATTTGAGATGGCCGCGCCGCTTGCATCGCGGATGGTTCCAACGAGGCTTCCGTTTTCGTATTGAGCATGAAGGAAGAGAGGTTACGAAGAACAACAGGCGGCCGCCAGAAGTCGGCGGTGCTTGATGAAAATTTATTGTCTCGCATACTCGTGAAGGTAATGTGGTGGGTATTACGAGACGGTAAATAAGAGGTAAAGGCCGCATTACATTCGCGTTCCGATTTCAACCGTATTAAATAAAGCACCCGGCCATGGATGGCCGGGTGTTATCTGGAGAGTAGGTTCCATCAATTAGCGTGGCTGGTTGGCCACCATAAGGTGATCCATGGCTGCGTCATATCCGCGGCGGAAGCCTTCGCGGTAGTCGGCCTTTGCACTGTCGGAGACGTGCGGGTGACGGTACTCGTCGCGATTGTTGACATCGGGACGGCGATGGTTGTCGTAGTCTTTGCGGGCGCCCTCGATACCGTCGTGGTAGCCCTGCCGCTGGATGTCACGAAACTCTTTTGGAGGCGTGTCCCACGAAGGTTCCTGCGCAAACATGGGAGCGGGGGCCGGGGGAAGAGCGACAGCAAGGCCTGGGGTTGCTAATGCAATTGCTAACAGTGGAGCTGCAAGTTTATTTCGCGTCATTGTGAGATCCTCCGCGCGCTTTTCTATTCGCGCACAGAGAACTGTGATGGCTGATTCGCAGCGTTTGTTGTCCGAAGTTTTCTTAGCCCATCAGGCAACGTTTTTCTTGATGGTGGCAACGACATCGTTGGGTTGCCACTCGTTCGTCGGGTACCACTGGATGACCTTGCCGTCTTTGCCGATGAGCACGGTTGAGAGCGAGTGCGTGAGGGATTTGCTGTCCCCGGGAGTTACGCCTACATCGAAATATTGTGTCACTGCGGCGAGATCTTTTTGGCTGGGGGTAGCGAAGTCCCAGTGGAGGAACTTCTCGTTGGTGTAGTTGCCGGTGTAGGCTCCGCCGTAGCTGCGCAGGACTTTGGGTGTGTCGTAGGCGGGGTCGAAGCTGATGCTGAGGAGGTGAGTCTGTTTGTAGAGGGCGGGGTCGGCGGCGAGGGCCTTGTCGACATCGGCGAAGTTGCGGCTCATGCGGGGGCAGAAGTCGGCGAGTTGGCAGCGAGTGTAGATGAAGGTGAGAAGGACAACTTTGCCGCGAAACTGATCAAGCTGGATGGTACGGCCGGACTGGTTGAGGAGTTTGAAGTTCGGGACCTGGTCGCCGGGAGTGGGGACGTGGTAGGAGACGGGAGGCTTGTAGTCGGGACGGGCCTGCGCGATGACGACGATATCGTCGAGACGGACGTTGGTGTAGCCGCTCGTGGTGTCGCCGTCGGCGAGGATTTTGGCGGTGATGCGGTCGCCGGCATGGAGCTCACTGGCGATGCTGGGGTCCTTGAGCTTGTAGTCCATGGTCATGGCTTCCATGAAGCCAGGGACGTCTTCGCCATCGAGGGTGACCTCGGCGCCTTTGACCGCGAGGATTTTGCCGCGGATGGTGAATGTTTTGGGCGGGGCTTTCAGCGAGACGTTCATAGATGTCGACGGAAGTTTTTCGAACTTGCAGCCGATGGCGAGAGTAAGGAGGGCGAGAAGAAATAAGGGCTTGCGTGGCACAGGTGAGACTCCTGTGTCCATGATAATGGCTGAGTGTCCGACTATGCGGCGGGGGTGCGATTGACGGGACGAAGCAGGACAGCAGCGCCATCTCTGGGGTTGATGCACTTTGGATTAATGCTGGCGGGATTGGGGACGGCGATGCTGGGACCGATTCTGCCTCTGCTGGCGCGGCAGTGGGGAATGCTGGACTCGCAGAGTGGGTTGTTGATGATGGCGAAGTTCTGCGGGGCGTTTCTTGGTGGAGTGACCGTGTCACGGAGACTGCGGCGGAGTTTACTGATTGGTTTGACGGCGGGAGCTGTGGGGTTTGGCGGATTTGCGATGGCGCCATCGATGGTCGTGGGGTGCGTGTGTCTGTTTGCGGGGGGGTATGGGTTGGGGCAGATTATTACTTCAGTGAACATTCTTGCGGGGAGGAGATTTACGGCGCATCGCGGGTCGGCGCTGGCACTGCTGAATTTTTCTTTCAGCCTGGGGGCGATGTTGTCGGCGCTGCTCGCGGCTTGGCTGCTGCCGCGATTTGCTCTTCGCGGTGTGCTGGTGGGATTCGCGGGGTTGTTTGTCCTGGGGCTTGCCGGGCTGGCGGTGGAGATGAGCCGGAACGATGTGGCGGGGAGGAGTTTGAGGCCGGGACCGGGAGGGAGATCCGGAGAGGGGTTTGCGTGGTGGTGTGTACGTTTATTTTGCGTTGCTGCTGGTGTTGTATGGTGGGCTCGAGACATGTTTGAGCGGGTGGCTGACGACCTATGCTCTTCGCTATGGCGACAAGACTCTGGCGGTGAGCGAGTACACGACACTGCTGCTTTGGATGTCGCTGACAGCGGGGCGGGCGGGGGCCTCGGCGGTGATGTTGCGAGTGGGTGAGAAGACGGTGCAGCGTTGGGGATGGTGCTGGCGGCGGTGTTTACGGCGGGGCTGGCGACGGCGCATACGGCAGTGACGATTGCGGGGTTTGCCGTGCTGCTGGGGCTTAGTCTGGCGCCGTTCTTTCCCGCGACGTGGGCTCTGTTGATGGCGGACAGGCCGACCGCGCGGCAGGCGGGAGTGGTGCTGGCGGTTTCTGGGCTGGGCGCGGCGGCGCTGCCGTGGCTGATGGGGGTGGTGTCGACGCGGGCGGGTCACTGCAGGTAGCGCTGGCGCTGCCTTTTGTTGCGGCACTGGGGCTGTTGGCGATGAGTTTGTGGGCGCCGAAGGTTCCGGTCGCAAACGACTGATTTTCCAACGGCGGCGAGCGTATAACCGAGATATGGATCGTGCGGAGCTGCTGCAGGGGGAGATCGTCGACGCGGTTGGGCGTGGGGCGGTGGTGGTTACAGGAAATCAGCGGGCAGCGCGGACTCTGCGAAGGGCGTTCGATCAGCGCAATCGGGCGATGGGGCTGCGGAGCTGGGTCCCGCGAAGGTGCTGGCGTGGGATGCCTGGACAGCCTCATTGTGGCGGGAACTGCTGCTTGAAGGACACGCGACGGAGCTGCTGCTGAATCGTTCGCAGGAACACGAGGTTTGGCGAACGATTCTGGATGCGGATGACGAGTTGGCGAGTCTGCGATCGGTGGACTCTCTCGCGGATATCGCGGCTGAGGCATGGCGGCTGCTTTCGAGTTATGAGGGACGCGAGAGGCTGCGTGGAACAGCGGACGCACAGACACCCGAGCGTTTCGGCGGTGGGCGCTAACCTTCGAGCGGCTGTGCGGTGCAGAGGGTTTTGTTGCCGAGGCGCAGTTGGAGGAGAGACTGAGTGACGCGCTCAGGAAAGGAGCTTTGAGACCTCCTGATGGGGGAGTTGTGTTGGTGGGCTTTGATGGGATGACCCCGGCGCAGACGAGATTGATGGGGTCGCTGCGGTCGGCTGGCGTGGAGTAGAAGAGTTTTCGACGCGAGTAAGAGTGACGCGAAGAATACTGGTTGAAACCGCGAACGAACGCGAAGAGATGGAGGCGGCAGCGCGGTGGATTCGCAGAACTCTGGAGTCTCGGGCGGAGGCGAAGATCGCGGTGATTGTGCCCGGGCTGGAGACGCAGCGGAGTGAGATTGACCGCGTCTTTCGTGAGGTGCTGGCACCCGAGGGGGAAGACATCCGTGCGGGGAATGAGTGCGCCGTATGAGTTTCGCTTGGCGTTCGTCTGGCGGAGACTCCGATGGTTGGGGCCGCGCTCGACCTGTTGCGCTGGGCGATTGGGCCTCTGGCGCTCGAGCGTGTGAGTTCGTTGCTGCTGTCGCCATATTTTGCGAGGATGGCCGACGAGCGTACGGCGCGTGCGGCTTTCGATGCGTTTGATCTGCGCAAAGCGGGAATGTTGCGGCCTGAGGTTTCGGTGGAGTATCTGTCCGGGATCATCTGGCGCTCGAAGCGCAGAGATAGTTGCCGGTGTTTACGGCTGTTCTGCAAACGTTTCGGTCCAGCGCGAACCGAGTGCCGGGGATGAGTTCGCGCTCGCATGAAGAGTGGGCGCAGGAGATGCGCAAGCTGTTGGAGGCTGCGGCGTGGGGTGCAGGTTCGGGTGAGACAAGCTTTGAGTTTCAGATGCGGCGGAAGTGGGAGAGTGCGCTCGATGAGTTGGCGACGCTGGACTTCGATGGCGTGCCGGTGGAGTTTGAAGAGGCTCTAACGGGGCTTGAACGAATCGCGCGGCAGACGATGTTTGCGCCGGAGTCGCGGGATGCTCCTGTGCAGGTGACGGGGCCTCTCGAAGCCGCAGGTGGAACATTCGACGCGATGTGGTTTCTGCGTGCGGGCGAGTTGAGTTGGCCGGTGCAGACGGCCACCAGTTCCCTGCTGCCCTGGGCGCTGCAGCGCGATCTCGGGATGCCGGGGGCCGATGTTGCGCGTGATAGCAGAGCATGCTCGGCGTGTGACGGAGCGGATCGCGGAGTGCGCGGAGACGGTGGTCTTTAGCTTCGCACGAGAGTCCGCGGAGGGAGAGCAGCGGTCTTCCGCTTTGCTTGCGGGGCTTGGACTGGAGGAAGTTGACGTTGCGGAGCTGGCGGGGCGTCCGATTGAGCGCGGTGTGGTGCGGCTCGAAGAGATCGATGATGTGGAGCGCGTCCAGTACGCCACCTGATGAGGTGATGCGCGGCGGAGCGAGGATTCTCGAATTGCAGGCGGCTTGCGGGTTTCGCGCGTTCGCCGAGCAACGGCTTTGGGCGACGGAGCTCGAGCTGGTAACGCCGGGGATGGATGCGCGAGAGAGTGGCGTAGTGGTGCATGATGTGCTGAAGCGGTTCTGGGGCGGTGTGGGGACTCAGAAGCAGCTTCTCAGTATGACGATGGAGGAGCGCAACGCAACGCTGGCGATGTGCATCGACGAGGCGCTGGAGGATGCGAGGGATTCAAGAGCTACAGCGTGGGACGCGGCTTATTTGCAGGTGCTTCGTGACAGGTTGCAGAGCTTGTTGTCGGGTTGGCTTGAGCTTGAGATGAATCGAAGCATGTCGTTCGAGGTGAGCCTTAGCGAAAAGGACTTCAAAGATGTGCGGGTGGGGCCGCTGCGGTTGGATGTGCGGATGGACCGTATCGATAAGGTCGAAGGCGGCGAAGTTCTGATCGACTACAAGACGGGAGCTGCAGAGCCGAAGGAATGGCTGACGGAGCGGCCAGATGCACCGCAGCTTCCTTTGTATGCGATTGTGCCGCGGGACGAGCAGTTACAGGGCGTGGCGTTTGCCCTGGTTCGTCCGGGAAATCTGCGCGAGATGGATGGGTTCGCCACCGGCCCTGGGGTGCTACCGAAGAGAACGAAGATGACTGAGGCCGCAACGCTCGAGGAACAGGTAGATAGGTGGAGGCAGGTGTTGACGGAGCTGGCGTGGGAGTTTTATCGCGGCGAAGCGCGGGTGCAGCCAAAGAACTATCCCTCGACGTGCGCGCACTGCGGCCAGAGAGTGTTGTGCCGGCTGGATGCTTCGCTGTTGGAGGAAGAGGAGGCGGAAGACGGCGGGACGGAGGGTGACCGTGGGTGAGTTGCTGGACTTTGGGAGGGATTTAGAGAGAGCAGAAGAGAGCCGGCCACCGGATTGGGAGGCGCGGGCGCAGGCGCTCGACATCAGGCGCTCGTGGATTGTTGAGGCGCCTGCAGGGTCGGGCAAGACGGGACTGCTGATTCAGCGGTATCTGAAGCTGCTTGCGGATGAGAGCGTGGACGAAGCCGGAGCAGGTGTTGGCGATCACGTTTACGGTGAAGGCCACTGAGGAGATGCGCGATCGGGTGATGGCGCAACTGGGAGACGCGCGCTCCGGTGTCGCTCCGATGAAGGATTTCGATAAGGAGACGCGACTCTTTGCTGAGGCAGTCCTGCGCCGGGATGCGCAGCGGAGTTGGGGACTGCTCGAGCATCCGCATCGACTGCGATTTCGAACGATCGATTCAGTGTGTGGCGAGATTGCGCGGATGCTGCCTGTGCTCTCCGGCGGAGGAGGCGTGCAAACGCCCGTGGAGGATGCGACGCCGATGTACCGCGAGGCCGCTCGGCAAACACTGATGCAGCTTGGCGGCGGTGATGCTGAGTTGGATCAAGCCCTGCGTACTGTGTTGCTGCATCGCGATGGAAGCCTGGCGGATTGTGAACGCTTGTTGATGGAGATGCTTCCGGTGCGTAACCAGTGGGGTGAGCTGGTGCCTCTGCTGGGTGAGGAGTTGAATGACGAATATCTCGACGGCACGGTGTTGCCGCGGATTGAACGGGCGCTTGAAGAGGCGATCGGCGCTGGGTTGGCGCGGCTTTCGGAAAGCGTACCGGAGGACATTCTGCGCGATCTTTCGCTGCTTGCCGGGGAGATGGGACAGTCAGATGGTTATAAGGGCGCGCCTTCTCCGATTGCCGTCTGGGCAGGTGTTTACAGACGCACCAGAGGAGATCGCGGCCGATCTGGAACGCTGGCAGGGCTTGATTCATCTGCGTGACGACGAAGGGCGGAGGGTGGCGGCGCAGTTTTCAAGAACGGTATCTGAATTTTGAAGCCGAGAAGAGTCACGTTCAGCGGCTTGCGAGATCTTGTGGCAGAGTTGCAGGACCATCGCGCGAATTCTGTGACGAGATCAAACAGGTGAAGATTCTGCCACCGGCGACGTATCCGCCGGAGCAGTGGAGAGTGGCGAAGGCTTTGTTTCGCGTGTTGAGCCGTGCGCTGGCGGAGTTACAGCTCGTCTTCGCGCGGCGTGGCGAGTGCGACTTCGCCGAACATGCGCTATTGGCGAAGACGGCGCTGGAGCATGGTGGGGCCCGCGATCTGCCGGAGGCGCTGGGAGTGGAGTTGCGGCACCTGCTGGTAGATGAGATGCAGGATACGTCGACGAGTCAGTATCGACTGATTGAGTTGCTGACGCAGGGATGGGATGGACAGAGTCAGACGGTATTTCTTGTGGGTGATCCGAAGCAGTCGATTTATATCTTTCGGCAGGCGCGGGTGGAGCGGTTCGTGCGAACGATGCGGACCCATGCGCTGGGCGAGCTCCCGCTGGGGAGTTTGCAGCTGACGGCGAACTTTCGTTCGCAAAGCGGGCTCGTGGATGCGTTCAATGAAGATTTTTCTGTGCTGTTTCCTGATGAAGGCGATGCGAACGCGGAGGAGGTGCCTTACGTAGCAGGCGCAGGCGGTACGCGGGCCGTCGGAGAGCGGGGCGCAGAGCGTGGTTTGGCATACGGCAGTGTTGGATCCGGGCAGGGATGCGAAGAAAGAGCGGCGGAGGCAGGCGAAGATCGAGGCCGAGACAGGTGCGGCTGATAATCGAAGAGTGGAGGCCGCGTCCTTTGCCTGCGAAACGCCGCGAGCCGCTGCAGCCATGGAAGATTGCCGTGCTGGTGCGGAGCCGCAATGTGCTGGGTGAGATTGTCGCGGAGTTGAAGGACGGGACGAAGGGTGCGATTCCCTTTCGCGCGGTGAAGATTGAGGAGTTGGGGGAGAGGCAGGAGGTGCTCGACCTGTTTGCGCTGACGCGGGCGCTGCTGCATCCGGCGGACCGGGTTGCGTGGTTTGCGGTGCTGCATGCGCCCTGGTGCGGGTTGGGCTTGAGCGAGTTGCATGTGCTTGCGGGACAGGATGACCGGGAGTTCGCTGAGTGGTGTGTCGAGGACTTAATTCGTGTGCGCGGCGAGTTGCTGAGTCCGGAGAGCTGCGTGCGGCTGGAGAGAGTGTGGACCGTGATGGATGCGGCAGCGCGGCAGCGCACGGGGCTGACGACATCGCAGTGGGTGGAGCGGACATGGCGTTCGCTGGGTGGGGATGCCTATCTGACTCTGGAGGAGATGGCGAATGTACGGAGGTATCTGCAACTGCTCGATGAGGTGGAGGAGCAGGCGGGAACGATCGACCTGGAGTTGTTGAAGCGGCGGCAGCACGATTTGTATGCGGAGCCCGGGACAGCGGAGGATGCGGTGGATCTGATGACAATCCACGGTGCGAAGGGCCTGGAGTGGGATGTCGTGATTGTGCCGGGACTGGAGCGGCGCGCACAGGTCAACCGGGACAAGCTGCTGACGTGGGATGAGTTGGATCAGCAGGATGAAGAGGCTGCTTCGATTGTTCTGGCTCCGATTGCGGGGCGCGGCGAGGACTCGCAGGAGTTGAATGGCTGGTTGCGAGGCATTGCGAGGAGAAGGGTGGAGGCGGAGCGGAAGAGAGTGTTCTATGTTGCTTGCACGCGTGCGCGGGAGGAACTGCATCTGTTTGCTTCGCCGATGAGAACGTCGAAGGGAGAGATCCAGCGTGCTCCTGGCAGCCTGCTCCAGACGGCGTGGGCTGTGGCGGAGAGATACTTCGCTGCGGGGGAGCCGGAATCCACGAGGGTTTTAGAGATGCCGCCGGCAGCGGAGCCGGGAGATGCGGAGGAGTTCATTGGCGATCTTGCGGCGACGGCAGAACAAGCGCGGCCTGCGAGATTGCGGCGGCTTCCTTTGGATTTCGACCCGCAGGCGCGGTTTGAGGCGGTGCGCAAGCTTTCGCCTGGGGAGACAGCGGTTGCTCCGATGGAGTTCGAGCGGCCTGAGGGTTCGTTTGAGGCGCGGGCGTTCGGCAATGCGGTGCACGCTTTTATCGAGGTGCTGGCGCGGAGGACGGCGGATGGGGCAGAGCTCGATGCCCTGGCGCGGGAGGTGACGGGGTGGGTGCCACGGATTGCCGCTGTGCTGCGCGGAGAAGGACTGGCTCCGGCGGTTGTTTCACGGCTGACGCCACGAGTCGCGGGTGCGCTGGCGCGATGTTGAAGGATCCGGTGGGGCGGTGGATTCTCAAGGTTCATGAAGACGCGACGAGTGAGCTTGCACTGACCTCCTGGGAGGAGCGGCGAAGCGGCGTGCGGCTCGATCGCGTTTTTTGGGCCGGCGATGAGCCCTTGTCGGAAGGAAGGGACTATTTGTGGATCGTCGACTACAAGACGGCGACCCATGGACGCGAGGGTATGGAGGAGTTTCTTGCCGAGGAGCGGGCGAAGTATGAGGCGCAGATGAATGCCTATGCGCAGATGATGAAGGACCGCGCGCTGGAAGGACGGTTACGCGTGGGACTTTATTATCCGATGTTGACGCGGCTGGTGTGGTGGACGCCGGAGATTGCCGGCTAGGTTGTGGGGGCGCCGTGGTGGCGAACGTCGGCGCCGCGAACCCAAAAGATGACGTCTTCGGCGATGTTGGTGGCATGGTCGCCTACGCGCTCCAGATTGCGCGAGATGATGAGCGCATTGAGCGATTGCGGGGTGAGCTCGGGTTTTTCCTTGATGAGGGTGCTGAGCGAGTAGAAGGCAGCGTCGTTCATCTCGTCGACCTGGTCGTCGAGGGTGAGGACGGTGTCGGCGAGGTCGGCGTCGGCCTCGATGAAGGCCTGCATGGCCTTGCGCACCATCGCGGAGGAGAGCGAGGCGAGCTTGGGGATGTCGACTGGAAGATCAATGTTGGCGAAGGCGCCCATCTCACGAACTCGGACGGCGATGTTGACGGCCTGGTCGCCGACGCGTTCGAGGTCGGCGTTGATGCGGATGACGGCGAGGATGAAGCGAAGGTCGATGGCCATGGGCTGCTCCATGGCGAGGAGGTCGAGGGCCATCTGATCGATCTCACGCTCGAGACGATTGATGGAGGGCTCGGTGCGGAAAACCAGCTCGCAGATGCTGAGTTCGCGGGTGCGGTAGGCCTCGATGGCGCGCTGGATGGCCTGTTCGGCCATGCCGGCCATGATGAGCAGCTTCTCCTTGAGGTCGTCGAGGCTCTGGTGGAATTTTACCCGCATCAGCCGAACCTCCCGGTAATGTAGTCTTCCGTCCGCTTGTCCTTTGGATTCGTGAAGATCTTGTGGGTGGAGTCGAACTCGACCATCTTGCCGTTGAGGAAGAAGCCGGTGTTCTCTGCTACGCGCGCGGCCTGCTGCATGTTGTGCGTCACGATGACGATGGTGTACTGGCTCTTGAGCTGGAAGATGAGGTCTTCGATCTTCGAGGTGGAGACGGGATCAAGTGCGCTGGCGGGCTCGTCCATCAGGAGCACTTCGGGGTCGACCGCGAGAGCGCGGGCGATGCACATGCGCTGCTGCTGTCCGCCGGAGAGGGAGGCTCCGGATTTTTTCTTGAGGTCATCTTTTACCTCTTCCCAAAGCGCGGCCTGCTTGAGCGAACGCTCGACGGTCTCGTCGAGGATGCGGCGGTTGCGGAAGCCGTTGAGCTTGAGGCCGCTGACGACGTTGTCATAGATCGACATGGTCGGGAAGGGATTGGGGCGCTGGAAGACCATACCCACGCGGCGGCGAATTTCGACCGGGGAGGCGTCGCTGTAGATGTTGATTTCGCCCATCTTGACGACACCGGTGGCGCGGGCGATGGGGTTGGTCTCGTGCATGCGGTTGAGGCAGCGCACGAAGGTGGATTTGCCGCAGCCGGAGGGGCCGATCAGCGCGGTGGCGTGATTGGCCGGGATGTGCAGGTTGATGTCCTGCAGGGTATGGTTGGTACCGTACCACGCGTTCAGATCTTCAACTAGAATGCCTACTCCCACTAGCTTCCTCCCTTGAGTACGCCGCGGTTGGCAACGATGCGAACGAGCGTGACGGATACCATAATCATAGCGATAAGAACGAGCGAGCCAGCCCACGCCAGACGGTGCCATTCGTCATAAGGGCCGGTCGCATAGACGAAAATCTGCAGCGGCAATGCGGCGATAGGTTCGTTGAGTTTGAAGCTCCAGAACGAGTTGCCGAAGGCGGTGAAGAGGAGGGGCGCGGTCTCTCCGGCGACGCGGGCGAAGGCCAGCATGCAGCCGGTGATGATGCCCGGAGAGGCGGTGCGCAGGCTGACCGAAAGGGCAGTTCGCCACTTGGGAACACCGAGGCCCAGGGCAGCTTCCCGGATTGCATGCGGGACTGTGGCCAGCATCTCTTCCGTGGTGCGGGTGATGGTCGGAACCATCATGATGGCGAGAGCGACCCCACCCGCGAATGCTGAGAAGTGTCTTCCCTGCACGAGGAGTGCGAAGACTGAGATTCCCATGACGATGGACGGGACGCCGTTGAGCACGTCGGCAGTGAAGCGGATCGCTGTGCCGATTGCCTTGCCGCGGGCAAACTCCGCCAGATAGATGCCGGCAGCGATGCCAACGGGAATGCCCATCAAACTCGCGATGCCCAGAATGATGCCCGAGCCAACGATGGCATTGGCCATACCTCCTCCGGACTCGCCCACCGGCGCTGGAATTTTGGTGAAGAAGTTGAGATTGAGCGAGCTTGCACCCATGTAGATGAGGTAGAAGAGGATCGCGAACAGTGGAACGATTACGACGATCGTCGCCAGAATCGACAAGCTGCTGACCAGATAGTTCATCGCATTGCGGAGCGCATTGTTCAGGCGCATGGACCTGGTCTGAAAGTCTATGGGACGGGGCTGGTTATTGAGGGGTTGTGTGCTCATGCTCAGTGCACCTGCGCCGGAGCGCCACGCGTGACCGCCCAGACCATGAGGCGGGCGATTGCGTTGACGACGATGGTGACGAGGAAGAGCGCAAGGCCGATCTCGATCAGAGCGCTGAGGTAGAGGTTGCTGGTGGCCTCGGAAAACTCGCCTGCGATGACACTGGCCAGTGTATTGGCTGGAGAGAAGAGCGATTTGCTGATGTTTGGGTGGTTGCCGATGACCATGGTGACGGCCATCGTCTCGCCGAGTGCGCGGCCCAGACCGAGCATGATGGCGCCGACGATGCCGATGCGGGAGTTGCGGAGAACACCAATGCGGATCATCTCCCAACGCGTTGCTCCGAGGGCGAGCACGGCTTCGCGCTGGCTGTTCGGGACCGCAGTCATAATGTCGCGTGTCAGCGAAGAGATGATGGGCAGAATCATGATGGCAAGGATCATGCTTGCCGTGAGGAGACCGACGCCGAAGTTCGCCCCCTCAAACAATCCCGTCCAGCCGAAGTATTTTGCGAGGAAGGGGCCGAGTTGATCTCGCATGATGGGCACGAGGACGAAGACCGCCCAGAGCCCGTAGACGACCGAGGGAATCGCGGCGAGCAGTTCGGTGAGGAAGGAGATAGGGGCCCGCAACGCACGCGGACAGAGCTCAGTGAGGAAGATCGCGACGCCAAGGGCTAGAGGCACCGCCATGCACAGCGCGAGCAGCGAGGTCGCCAGCGTGCCGAAGATGAAGGGCAGCGCACCGAAGTCACCTGAGACCGGGTCCCACGCCTCGCGGGTGAAGAACTTCCAGCCAAAGGCCGCAAGGCTGGGACGCGAGTGCACGATAAGGATGCCGAAGATGAACAGGACGATGGCAAAGATGGTGAACGCGCACAGCATCATCAGAGCGGCGAAGGTGTTGTCGGCGACTGAGCCGCTTCCCCGTTTGTTGAGAAAGTCGCGGATGAGTGACTGGGTGCGCCATCTGCTGCGGGGGGAGAGGGGACAAGGGATTCCTGCGCAGGGCCGGCAGACGCATTCGCCAAATTTGGCAAAGGGGGGGGCACAGGCTGGGGCGAACTCGAGTCTCGTTCGTCAGTCATACGCGTTGAGGACACAATCCGGATTCCTGTCTGCTCATTTGGTGGTCGATTGTATCCGGCATAAGACTCTGCGGCCGGCGAAGGAAAAAAGTACCGCACGGATCTGAAAGAGTTCAACAAATCCGTGCGGCGGAAAAATCTACTTGATATTCGCGATGCTCTTACGAACCATATCCTGAACCTTCTTGGGCAGCGGGGCGTAGGTCAGAGCGGCAGCTTCGCCTTGCCATGATCGAGCATCCAGCCCATGAAGTCGGCGAGGAGCTTTTGTCTTGGCGGGATCAGCGGAGTGCGTCGGGATCAACAGCCAGGTAAAGCTGGAGATCGGATAAGAGTCCGGGCCGGGCGCATTGGTGATGGAGATGCGATAGTCGGGAGGCATGTTCTTCGCGGCCCCGCGGCAGCAGCGGTGACTCCAGCTGTCGATGCCTGCAGCGAACTTGCCGGTAGAGTTGCTGACTGCGCCAAATTCCATCTTGTTCTGCACCGCATAGATCAATTCAACATAACCGATGGAGTTAGGGGCCTGGCGAACCATGCCGGCGACGCCTTCATTTCCCTTTTGGCCGATGCCTGTGGGCCATTTGATGGAAGCGCCCCTGCCGACCTTGCTGTTCCAGTCCGGACTAACCTTGGCGAGATAATCGGTAAAGATGAAGGTTGTTCCGCTTCCATCCGACCGATAGACAGGAAGAATCGCCTTGTCCGGAAGGCTGACGCCCGGGTTGTCCTTCACGAGGCGGGGGTCATTCCACTTGCTGATTTTACCGAGATACATATCGGCAATGACATCGCCCGAGAAGTTGAGAGGCTTGTTGATCCCGGGCACGTTATACACGGGAACGACTGCTCCCAGGACGGCGGGAATGCCATCACTTTAACCTTGGCCTGAGCGAGCTGCTCGTCCGTCATGGTGACGTCGCTGGCACCGAAGTCGACAGTGCCCTCGGAGACCTGACGGATGCCGCCGCCGGAGCCGATGGACTGATAGTTGATATTCACATTTGGATGCTGCTGGCTGTATTCGCTAAACCATTTGGAGTAAATGGGATAATCGGGAATGTGGCTCCTGCTCCGTTGATGTTCTGTGCGCCGGCAACCGCGGTAACCAGAGCCAGGGTACTTGCTGCAATGATGTTCAGTTTCACTCATCCCCCTCGGAATTTAAATGCATCGATTCTGCGTTTGATTCATACATCTTCTTTTCAGTGTGATGGGGGATTGTTACGGGGAGGTTACACGGTGATAAAAACGGCATTATTCGACAGAAGATAAAGCCTTAGGCAAAGTGAACAGGAACGTGCTGCCCACGTTTAACTCGCTTTCGGCACGAATGGTGCCTCCGTGCGAATGCACCGTATGGTGTGCAATGGCGAGCCCAAGACCTGTGCCACCGGACTCCCGGGAGCGGGCTTTGTCGACGCGGTAGAAGCGCTCAAAGATGCGCGAGAGATGTTCAGAGGCGATGCCGGGACCAAAGTCGCGGACGCTGAACTCGACGGCTTCGATGGGATCAGAGACCTCTCGGGCGCTGACGATGATTCGAGGGAAGGGCTCGTTGCGGGCCTGCCCGTATTTGATGCCGTTCTCGATGAGGTTGCTGAGCACCTGGAGGATGGCGTCGGTGTCGGCGACTAACTTCGGCGCTCGTGACCTCGCCGACCTGGAGGATGGCGTCTGTGTCCTGTACGAGACCACTCATGGCCACCACGGCGTCGCGCACCAACACGTCGGCGGGGATGGGCGCGGGGTGCAGCTCCTGCTCAGAAGACTCGACTCGCGCCATGACGAGGAGGTCTTCGGTCAGACGATTCATTCGGGTCGCGTTCTTAAGGATAGTCGTGAGAAACTCGCGGGCCTGCTGGCTGAGCGATCGCTCATGGTCGAGCAGCGTCTCGACGTAGCCACTGATCGAGGTCAGTGGCGTACGCAACTCGTGCGAGACGTTGGCAACGAAGTCGCGTTGTGTGCGTTCCACCTGTTCGATGCGGGTAATGTCGTGCAGCACGGCGACCGCGCCGCCACCGGGCATAGGCGAGACGGCTAATCTCGTAGATGCGTCCGGGGACGAGCGAGGTCGACCGGCCTTCGCTGATGGTGCGTTGCTCGAGCGTACTGCGGACGCAGTCGAGCACGCTCGGGTCGCGGATGGTCTGGACCAGAGCGTGTCCGGTGCGCACGGCGCTGCCGGAGGAAGCATCCGGGACGAGCCGCTGCATGCGCTGGTTGCTCCATTGAATCCGTCCGGCGGAGTCTACCGCGACGACGGCGTTCTGCATGCTGTCGATCATCGCCTCGAGTTCGCGTCGGCTCTCCGCCGCAGCATTCAGGGCGTGTTCGACATGGTCGGAGGCAAGCGAGATGGAGCGGGCCAGTCCATTGAAGTCGCTGTAGGTGGTCTCAATGACGCCGACATGGCGCTGGGGCATCGCATCGGTGGAGTCCTGCAACTGCTCGATGTTGCGCCGCACCGCATGCATCAGCAGAAAGGCATTGAGCGCCGCCCAGGCGACGACCAGCACCGCACCCAGAATCCAGCCGCGTGGCGTGAGCCACATCCGCAGAAGGGCAACCAATGCGAGCGCGATCGTGATGCGGATGAAAAACGAGAAAAAGAGACTACGGGTCACAGTCTGCCCCCGGCTAAGCCGGCACTCCCTTGGGGATCTCGAAGCGGTATCCGGCTCCACGCATGGTTTTAAGATAGCGCGGCGTCTCGGCATCCGCCTCGATCTTTTCGCGGATGCGGCGTACGTAGACGTCGACCGACCGGGGGGTGACGAAGCGCGCGTCGCCCCAGACGGCGTCGAGGAGATGGTCGCGACTGAAGACCCGGCCCGGATGACGCGCCAGGTAGTCGAGCAGGCGAAATTCGGTGGCCGTGGTGGTGACGAGTTCGCCGTCGACCCGAAGCTGCATGGCGCCGGCGTCGATTTCGACGTTTTCGAACTTGAGGACGGAAGGCGAGGTGGGCCTTTCGAAGCGGCGCAGCACGGCTTTTACCCGCGCCACCATTTCGCGTGTCCCGAAAGGCTTCGTGATGTAGTCATCGGCACCCATATCGAGACCGTGGACGCGGTCATTTTCCGCCGCCCGGGCCGTCAGAAAGATGATGGGCACGACGCTAAGGGTGGGGTTCTGGCGGAGCCTCCGGCAGAGGTCGAGACCGTCGCCCCCAGGGACCATGATGTCGAGCAGAAACAGCGCGGGAGGCTGGCGTTCGGCATCGCTAAGTATCTGGTTGATTGCTAGATAAGGACGAACCGTGAAGCCCGCGCTCTCCAGATGATATTGCACCAGGCGGGATATATCCGCATCATCTTCCAACACGAAAATCGTCTGACTCAATTCGTAAACCTCGATTTCATTAACGTCAGGTTAGCGCACGCCTGCCTTGAGAATTGCAAACGTACGATGAATCGTAATCAGAACTCCGAAAACCGGCCACACGTATTATTCTAGGGTAACTCCACGCGCTCGTTCCGTGGCCGGACCCGATGAAGGAAAGCCCAAATCTCGTACTTTGCGTGGACGACGAACAGATTGGGTTACGGGTTCGCAAGATCCTTCTGGAGCGAGCAGGCTACCGGGTCCTGACCGCGCCGGACGGCCCTTCGGCATTGGATATCTTTACTGCCGAGCCAGTCGAAGCCGTGGTGCTCGACTATTCCATGCCGGGTATGGATGGCGGCGAGGTCGCGGTCAGAATGCGCCAGACCAAGCCGGAGGTCCCTATCCTTTTGCTCTCTGCCTATCTGGATCTTCCCCTCGAGGTGACCTCCATGGTTGCGCTTTACATGACCAAAGGGGAGGGCGCGCCAGCACTTCTCACAAAATTAGGTAGCCTACTTCAGCCGGTAAGTGCATCCCAATAAGTAGTTAAAGCGGAGGCGGGGCTAGAAGGTTGTGAATCTTAGTCAATTCAACAAGATTTTGACGCAGGTCTTTCTCCTGCCTGTGCTCGCGCTGCTGGTGGTAGCGGGAGCTCTTTACGTCCAGATCAGCGGCGCAAACGCCACCGTTAATCTGATTCAGGATGCCGACGCCCGCATCTCTCAGGCTACGCTGGTGGCGAAGCTGGTCGCTGACGAGGAGTCCGGCCTGCGCGGCTACGAGACCACTGGAGACCTCCAGTTTCTCCAGCCCTTCACGGATGCGGAGTCGCAACTGCAGCGCGAGATCGCGAATCTGGATAGCATTGCTGGCTCTGACGCGGAACAGAGGCGCGACATTGTCGACCTTCGCAGCGAACTTCAGACCTGGCATGATGGCTTTGCTTTGCCAGTGATCGCTACGGTTCGCGGCGGCGGCAAAACCGACGCAGTTGACCTCAATCTCCACGGCAAACAGCTGATGGATCAGGTCCGCCATGACCTCGACGACATCATCCACAAGGCGGAACAGAGCCGCACGCGGCGGATCGAACTCTGGCACGAACAGGTCTATACCATGTTGATGGTGTTGCTGGGGCTGGCACTGATCGTGGGGGTCCTCATCGGGCTCTTCACGCGCAATCGCCTGCATGGTGTCTCGGCCGCCTACCGCCTGTCACTAGAAGTACTCGGCCGCCGCGCGGAAGAGTTGTTCCAGTCCGAACAGCAACTGCGCACGACGCTCGATTCGATCGCCGACGGAGTCATCACGTGCAACTCCAAGGGTCGCATCCAAATGATGAACCCCGTGGCCAGAGAGCTGACTGGATGGAGTCAGGCGGAAGCCAGTGGACAGCCGCTCGAGAAGGTCTTCTGCATCGTCAATGAGGTGAGCCGCGAACCTCTGGAGACTCCCGTAGCAAAAGTCAAACGGCTGGACCGGGTCGTCGGCATCGCAAACCATACCACACTCATCCGCAAAGACGGCACCGAGCTGAGCATCGCCGACAGCGGCGCCCCGATTCGCGATCAGAAGGGCGAGATCACGGGTATCGTCCTCGTCTTCCGCGACATCACAATGGAGCGCAAAACGCAGGAGGCGCTGATCTCCAACGAAAAACTTGCCGTCGCGGGACGTCTGGCAGCGACGATCGCGCATGAGATTCACAACCCGCTCGACTCCGTCTCGAACCTTCTTTACCTTATGCGTCACGGCGCAACAGCGGAGGAGCACGCCCAGTTCATGGATATGGCCGAGCAGGAGTTGACACGAGTGACACAGATCAGCCGCGCGATGCTTGGGCTGTACCGCGAGTCAAAGGCACCTGTGGTCGTGGACATGAAGGGAATGCTGCAGGAGATTCTTCTGCTGCTGGAGAGGCGGCTCTCTGAACTGGGTGTCAGGGTGACGACGGAGATCCCCACGTCCATATCGGTCGCCGCTTTTCCGGCCGAGCTGCGTCAGGTATTCACCAACCTCATCACCAATGCCGCCGAGGCCGCCGGCCCGGGGGGCGAGGTGAAGATTGGCATCGCACCGCAGACCGCCGGAGTCGATGGGGACGGACAGAAACTGGCGGCGGGCGTAGTGGTTACGATCGCTGACAACGGCCCAGGCATTGCTGACGAAGTCCGTCCCCACCTCTTTCAGCCGTTCTTCACTACCAAGGGAGAACGCGGAACCGGCCTGGGCTTGTGGGTGAGCCGCGGCATCATCAACAAACACGGGGGGACTCTCACACTCGAGAGTGACACGAACAAATCCACGTACGGCACCGTTGCGCGGGTCTTCCTCGCGACGAATCCACTGGCCAATGCCGGTGGGGACTGAAACTAGGCTGTCACAAGAGCCGACACAGACTTCAACTGCGCCGAGATAACTGCAGCCGCCTTTTCACAGGCGGTGCGGTCGACATCGTAGTGGGTTACAAACCGTATTGCGTGGGGGCCGATCGAGCTGACCAGCACTCCCTTCTGCTTCAACGATGCCGAAAATGCCGCGGCGTCGCCGCCGTTCGTGCCGTCTTTTCCCTTCAATTTGAAGATGACGATGTTTGTTTGCACGGAGTCCAGATCGATCTCCGCGACGCCCGGATGTGCCGCGACTGCTTCGGCCAGCAGCGGGCATTAGCGTGATCCTCGCCGAGTCGCTTGGGCATCTCATGCAACGCAATTAGTCCTGCTGCAGCAAGAACACCAGCCTGCCGCATTCCTCCGCCCAGCGCCTTGCGATGCACTCGCGCCTGGTCGATCGACTTCCTGCTGCCCACAAGCATCGAGCCCACCGGCGCGCCGAGCCCCTTCGAAAGACAGAACATGACGGTGTCGAAACCTCTTGTGAGCTTCGCAACACTGATGCCCAGCGCAGTGGCTGCGTTGAACACCCGCGCTCCATCGAGATGCACCGGCAAACCAGCCTCTCGGGCGCCCGCCCAGACCTCTTCCATCACCGCCAGAGGCGTCACGGTTCCGCCGGCCATGTTGTGCGTGTTCTCGAGGCACACCAGAGCGGTCTGCGCGCGGTAGTAGATCTTTGCGCCGATGGCCGGCTGAATGTGGTTCCACGTTAGAATGCCGCGCTCTGCGGCGACCGTGCGTGCCTGGCAGCCAGAGAACGCAGCCGTCATCGCCATCTCCCAATCCAGGATATGGGAGCGCGCTTCGCAGATGACCTCCTGTCCGTGCTGCGTGTGCAGGCGAATCGCAATCTGGTTCCCCATCGTGCCCGTTGGGACGAAGATAGCCGCTTCGCGCCCGAAGACCTCGGCGGCATCTCTCTCCAGCCGGTTGACTGTGGGGTCTTCACTGTAGACATCGTCGCCGACCTCCGCCGAGGCCATCGCCTCACGCATCGCTGGGGTGGGTTTCGTGACGGTATCGCTGCGCAGATCGATCATGGTGCTCTTCTCTCCTGAAAAAGCTGTCTGATTTTTTCTATGCCACCGAAGGCAATAACAATCGGCTGAAGACCTCGTTCGAAAGCACGCGGCCACGCGGAGTCAGACGCATGCGGCTCGGGCTCAGTTCCAGCAGCCCGGCGTCGCGGACCTCGTGGAGTCCGGGCATTGCACCCTCCAGCATCGCATCGCCGAACTCGCCTCGCAGGAGGTTCAGATCGACTCCCTCGTTCAACCGCAGGCCCAGGAACATCGACTCCTCAAACGCGGCACCTCGCTCAATTCTATCGATCCCGGGCGCAACAGAACCTCCTGTTTGCGAGGATGGGCAACGGCTCGAATGACGCATTGTCGAGATATTCATTGAGTTCGCTCGTGTTGGCGAACCTCACTGCATCCTGGCCACAGCCGAGCATCGAATGAGCATCAAGGCCAAATCCCAAGTAGGGATGACGCCGCCAATACTTCAGGTTGTGCCGGGAGCGATGTCCACGCCGCGCAAAGTTCGAAATCTCATACTGATGCAGACCCGCGGCATCGAACTTTTCACACGCCTGCTGGTACCATTCCGCGGCCTCGTCCTCGCTGGGTACCTCGGCGGCGCCGTAGCGCGTTCCCTGCTCCAGCATCTCGCGTCCAAGCCGGGACTCGTCGTCCACTTCCAGCAAATAAACGCTGACGTGCGGAGCGCCACTCGCAAGGGCCTGCTCCAGCGAATAGTGCCAGCTTGCCTCTGTCTGATGCGGCAGCCCCGCGATCAGATCAACATTGATCTCCTCCACGCCGGCAACCCGAACACGCCCAATCTCCGCCTCGCACTGTTTTCTGGTGTGCAGACGTCCGACCGCGGCACTCTCGCGATCGACAAATGACTGCACGCCGAAACTAATCCGGTTCATTCCCTGCCGCAACAGTTCGTCCAGCGTTTCATCCGCAAGCTGGCCGGGGGCGCACTCGAGGGTAATCTCCGCTTCTGCGGCAAGGTCGAACTCACGGCGCAAATGCTCGAAGATCCGCCGAAACTGCTGCGGGGAGAGCAGGCTGGGCGTGCCGCCGCCGAAGTAGATTGTGTCCACAGCACGTGGCAGAGTGGCGCTTTATGGAGTCAGCCGTAGCCCGCGCACCACTAATCTCCTTGCAGAGCCGTTCCACATATTGTTGCATCCGCTCCGCGCCAAAAACACCCGAGGCGAAGTTGCAGAATGTGCACTTCGCCTTGCAGAATGGAACCGAAATATAAACGCCAACCGGCCTCGGTCATCTGAAAGAATGCCCTCACCCCCAATTGTTTCATGGGAATGTTTCCGGGTTGTAACTTCAGGCCATCAGGCAAGTCTATTGGAACAGAGGAGTGACAATATGCATCAATTTCAAGCTTTAGCTGTCCTCGCGGCACTCTCGGCCGCGGCCATCGCACCGGCAGTCGCGCAGCCCGCCGCGGCCAGTCGCAGTCCCGTGGTAGTGGAGCTCTTCACCTCCGAGGGCTGCTCGAGCTGCCCACCCGCCGATGCACTCCTGGCGAAACTGGACCACGACCAGCCTGTTGCCAACGCCGAGGTCATAGTCCTCGGCGAGCACGTCGACTACTGGGACGGTCAAGGCTGGCACGACCGCTTCTCCTCGCACCAGTACACGGACCGCCAGAGTCAGTATTGCTTCAAGCTCGGCGCAAAAGAACCCTACACCCCGCAGATGATCGTCGATGGAACCGATCAGTTCGTCGGCAACGACGGGCCTCACGCCCTTATCGCAATCAAGCAGGCCGCCCTAAGCGCCAAGATTCCGCTCAAGCTATCCCCGCCTACGGTTGACGGGCGCAAGGTCTCAGCTTCGGTGTCTATCCCCGCTCCTACCAATGCGAAGCCGAATACCACTCTCTACGCAGCGCTGGTTGATCCAACCGACACGACTGACGTCCGCGGTGGCGAGAACGGGGGCCACCAGCTCAAGCATGTCGGCGTCGTTCGCACCTTCGAGCGCATAGGCACTGTCAAGGATCTCAACGCCGGACCGGTGTCGTTCCACCTGACTGCCCCCGCCGATGCGAATCCACCCGCCATGCGGGTCGTTGTCTTTGCCCAGTTAAGCGGCCAGGGCGCGGTGCTGGGGGCGGATTCGGTCAACGTAACTCCTTAGTTCGAGACGGAATCCGAATCCATACGTGGCCGAAGCCATCTAAAATGGACATTGCGCATGGCTGACGACCGGAAACCAAAGGACTCGAAGGAGCCCGCCAAAAAAAACGCACAGGACGATGAGGTCGTCGGCAAGGTCTACGACCGGCATCTGATGCGTCGTCTGCTGACGTATCTTCGCCCGTACCGAATCCAGACCGCTCTGGCCGCGATCTCGATCATCTTCAAGGCCGGAAGCGACGTCATGGGGCCATACCTCGTCAAGGTCGCCGTCGACAGCTATATGGCCGACACGCCACCTGCGCATCTCTCCTGGCTTGCGCGCCATCTCAGCCCGCTTCCGATGAACGGCATCACGGAGATCGCGACGCTTTATCTCGGCGCTCTGCTGATCACTTACCTGCTCGAATTCCTCCAGACGTACACGATGCAGTGGACTGGTCAGAAGATTATGTTCGACCTGCGCAGCCAGATCTTCCGGCACCTGCAGCGTATGTCGCCCGCCTTCTTCGACCACCACCCTGTCGGGCGCCTCGTCACACGAGTTACCTCCGACGTCGACGCGCTGAACGAGATGTTCACCTCGGGAGTTCTCGCCATCTTCGAGGATGTCTTCGTCCTCGCCTTCATCGTCATCATCATGCTGCGGATGAGCTGGCCACTGGCGCTCCTTGCCATCTCGGTCATCCCCGCGATCCTGTACGTCACGCGCATCTTCCGCCGTCATGTCCGCGACAGCTACCGGCGCCAGCGCCACGCCACTGCGCGCATCAACTCCTTCACCCAGGAATATGTCTCCGGCATGCCGATTGTGCAGCTCTTCAACCGCGAGCGCCGCGCCTTCAACGACTATTCCGCCGTCAACGCCGAGAATAAGAAGGCCTGGTCGGACGCCATCTTCGCCTACGCGCTCTACTACCCGATCGTCGAGTTTCTCAGCTCCACCGCCATCGCGCTCGTCATCTGGTTTGGCGGCGATGCCGTCCTGCGTAACACCGCGTACGGCAGCAGCCTGCGCCACTCCATCTTTGGCGGCGTCACACTCGGCATCCTCATCGCGTTCATCCAGTACGCGCAGCGGTTCTTCCGTCCCATCCAGGACCTCAGCGACAAGTACAACATCCTGCAGGCAGCCATGGCGGCGAGCGAGCGTGTCTTCAAGTTGCTCGACACCGAACCGACCATCGTCTCGCCGCCACACCCCGTCGCAGGCGATAACTCCGGTCGAGTCGAGTTTCGTAATGTCTGGTTTACCTATCAAAAACTGGATGAAGCGCAGATAAAGCGGATCGCCACCGCATCTGACGAAGACCTCAACACCTTCGCCGACATCGAATGGATTCTCCGCGGCGTCAGTTTCGTCATCGAGCCCGACGAGACCGCTGCCATCGTCGGCCACACCGGCGCCGGCAAGACCACCATCACCAGCCTGATGATGCGCTTCTACGACATTCAGGGCGGATCAATCCTCGTCGATGACGTCGACGTGCGCGAGCAGGACCTCAAAAAGCTGCGCCAGCGCTTTGGCGTCGTCCTGCAGGACCCTTTCTTATTTACCGGCACCATCGCGGACAACGTTCGCCTCGGGTCGACATGGATCACCGACGAACGGCTCGAGCGTGCCTGCGATGAGGTCAACGTCGGCGACTTTATCCGCACGCTTCCCAAGCAGTTTGCGGAGCCCGTTCGCGAACGCGGCGCCACGCTCTCCACTGGCCAAAAGCAGCTCATCAGCTTCGCCCGCGCCCTTGCGCACGACCCCGGCATCCTCATCCTCGACGAGGCCACCAGCTCGGTCGACACGGACACCGAACTCCGCGTCCGCCTCGCTCTCTCACGCATGATTACTGGCCGCACCTCCATCCTCATCGCGCACCGCCTCTCCACTATCCAGCGCGCCGACACCATCCTCGTCATGCACAAAGGCCAGCTTCGCGAGCGCGGCACCCACCAGGAACTCCTCGCTCACCGCGGCCTGTACTGGAAGCTCTACCAACTTCAGTACAAAGACCAGGAGCTGGGTACCGGCAGCGACACGCCGGCACCGCTCGAACCCCTCACCGCCGACTAGCTCACCATCCGCGCTCTCTCCGCAATCACGCTGGTCGACCGCTCCTTCACCCAATCGGCAACCGGCTGCCAGTACTCCTCGGTCGGCGCGAAGATCGGCGCATTGTGCGAAACGCCGCGAATGACAAGCAGTTCTCCGTTCTCACCGCAGGCTTCCGCAACCTGTTCTGCCATCGACAACGGAAACAGACCATCTTCATCGCTATGAACCACCAGCACCGGCATCTTGAGTTCGCCCACGCGATGAATGGTGTCCCACACGTCAGGCACGCCACGCGTCATCCATCGCGGAAACCCCATCGCCATGCCCGCCTCACGCAGCGAGGAGAAACCTTCGCATAAAACCAGCCCATCTAAGTCCATGCGCGAAGCAACCGCGCAACCCACTCCGGTCCCCATCGAAAAACCAAGCAGCACAATCGAACGATGCCCGCGGCTGGCGAGTTCCTTGTAAGCAGCCAATGCGTCTTCTTCGCAGTTTGCTACGCTGACTCTGCCGGTGCTCTCGCCATAGCCGGAGTAGTTGAACACCAGCGACGCAACGCCCATCCCTTTGAGCAGATCCTGTACATCACTCCAGTACTCCACCAGCTCGCCGATGCCGTGGCAGATCAGAACCGCCGGAGCATCTTTTCCTGCCTCTACATAGACCGCGGACAGCTTTCTCCAACCACTCGAGATCACCAGCCGCTGCTTCGCGAATGCGAACCTGTCGAGCATCCGCCCATTCTTCCGCTCAGCCGGTCGTCGCGCAGAATCAGCCTGCTGATCGCCGTCAACAAAATCGAAAGCATGCCTTGTCTCATCGGTTCGCCACCTTCAAACAATCCTCCACTACCTTGTTGACGCGCTTCTGCCGCGCCTCGGGGCTCTGGTAGTAGAACACGGCCATCAGATTCATTCGCCGCTGCGCTCGCAGTCATCGCCTCCCATCCCTTGCGTGCGGCAGGCACGCTGCGAAACGCCACTTCGATCACCGGGGGCAGCTCCTTCTCTCCCTCCATCGTGCCACATCAGGCGCTCGGCCCACAGTTCGGCACGCCGCTGCCTCGCCTCCGCACCCTTCACTGCGTCAATGTTCTTGCCAATCTCCCGCCGCATATTCTCGCTCAGCTTCGGATACCACTTTGCCAGAGCCTTCTCCTGCTTCAGCAGCTTCTCCAACTCCGCCGGAACCTCCGCCTCGCGCTCTTCGAGGTCCGGTTCCACCGTCAGATCGATCATCCCGCCCAGCTTCACACCCGCGGCCCGCTGCATCTTTTTGTTCACCAGCACGAAATGCCCGCGGTGGGCGCTGTCGGCAAACAAAGAAGTGCGAAAGACCTCACCCGCAATCTCCACCTTCACCCGCAGTCGCACCATCTTCTTCCACGTGGTGGCGACATCGAACGGAATGCGCGCCACGGTCCAGCCCAATCCCCCGCCCAGCCGCTCCAGCACTGCACGAAAACGCTTTGCGCCTCTCGCCGCCATGCAGCCAATTTACACTGGATGCATCGCGAACCCATCCAATCCGAAGATCTTCCTGTCGGCCGGCGAAGCCAGCGGCGACCACTACGGCGCACAGCTCATCACCGAACTCCGCAACCGCCATTCCGGCGCAAACTTCTTCGGTCTTGGCGGTCGCGAGATGGAAGCCGCCGGCCAGGACCGCATCATCCGCGCCGAAGACGTCGCCCACATGGGCATCACCGAGGTCATTCGCCACGCCCCGCGCGTCTACGGCTCCTATCGCCGCCTCGTCGCCTCCATCAAACAACGCCGCCCCGACATCGCCATCCTCATCGACTTCCCCGACGTCAACTTCCGCCTCGCGCGCGAGCTGAAAAAACTCTCGATTCCGGTCGTCTACTTTGTCAGTCCGCAGCTCTGGGCCTGGAAGCGCCGCCGCCTGCGCTGGGTTCAAGCAGCGCGTCGACCGCATGATGGTCATCTTCCCTTTCGAAGAGCGCTTCTACAAAGCTCGAACGTCGACGCGAAGTTCGTCGGCCATCCGCTCGCGGAATTGCCGCTCCCAGCCACCTCCCGCGAGGAATATGCTGCGAAGGCCACTGAAATCCGCAAGATCATTGACCACGGCAAGAGCCCTGGATTCCGGCCGTTCGGCCCTGGCAGCCAAGTTAGGCGAGATTCGTTATGAACTTGACCCGAAAAAACCATGCGATTGTTATGGCCAGGCAGTCGGATCTACCGAAATTCGCAACAGCCTCCGCACATGCTATGCGGCCTGTGAGCTTCAACGGTCATCATAAGTCCTCGATTCCCAAGCTCGAACATTATGGACAGACAGTTAAAAGCGATCTGTATGACATGGGCGACCTCTACCTTGAGAAGCCGCATGCGCCGAAGATCACCTTGTCCCCGACGCCCGCGAAGCCCTCCACCATGCCCGCGCCGCCGTCGTCGCCAGCGGGACCGCCACCGTCCAGGCCGCAGTCATCGGCAACCCCTTCATCGTCGTCTACAAGGTCTCCCCTCTCACCTTCCGCCTCGCCAAGCGCCTCGTCCACTATCCTCCCGAGGTCTGGCCCTCCGGCCCCGACGCCGACGGCAACCTCCCCATCGGCATGGTCAACCTCATCGCCGGCCGCCGCATCGTTCCCGAGCTTCTGCAAGACCGCTTCACCGCCGGCCAACGTCGCCTCCGCCCTGCGGCCTCTCCTCGCCGACACCCCAGAACGCGCGCAGATGATCGCGGACCTGGCCCAGGTCCGCCAATCCCTTCGGCCACAGCCCGGAACTGGCTCCATCCAGCAGGTTTGTGACGCCGTCGACGCTCTCCTTGTCAAAAGCCGCGTCAGCAAGTGGCCCAAAATCCCCCGCCACCGTCTAACCCGAAGATGGCTGTACCATGATGTCTTGAGGAACTTTGGCTGCATGTCCGCTTTCCGAATCCTTCGATCGGCGATCTTCCTTTCTTTCCCCCTGCTTACGGCGATGGCGTGGTCAGCGCCGGTCAAACCGCAGCTCCAGATCAACGGCTACGTCATCTCGGCCGACCTCGACCCCTCGGTCAACCGCCTCACCGCCGCGGTCGACGTCAACTTCACGGCCCTCGAAGACCTCACCAGCCCCACCTTTGAGCTCAACAACGGCCTCCAGATCACCAAAGCTACCGACGCCAAGGGCCAGCCCCTCGAGTCCGAACGCCTGACCAACAACAACACCGTCCGCTTCACCCTCGTCAATGCCCTGCCCAAGGGCACGACCACCACCTACCACATCGAGTACTCGGGCACCCTCAAAGGCGCTGATACCAGCCCCGTCGAAGGAATCAAACTCGCCTCCGTCGAGGACCCCATCAGCATCCTGCTCTACCCCGGCCGCTGGTTCCCGATGGTTGGCCTCTTCACCAATCGCTTCACTGCCGAGATGCGCATCCGCGTCCCCGGCGATGAGCGCGTCGTCGGCTCTGGCTCGATAGTCGCCGCCGCCAAGAGCCTCCCCGGCAACCGTACCGAGTACACCTTCAAGTGGGCCAAGTCAGGTTTCCCGGGAACCATCATCGCAGGCAAGTTCCTCGATCCTATCAACGTCGCCAACGTGCGCGTGTACGTCACCGAGCCACACAAAGAGGCCGCGCATGACTTCGCGAGCCAGGCCGAGCGCGAATATCTCTACATGGCCGGCACCTTCGGCCAGCCCGACTCCAACCGCATGAACCTCGTCGAGCTGCCGGACGACGCCGTCTCCGCCGCATGGGCCCCCGAGATCGCCGCTATCGCCGGAAACCGTATCACCGCGCGCAACGAGCAGCGACTGCTTTCCAACACCCTCGCTCATCAGTGGTGGGGCAACCAGGTCTCGCCCGGCACCATGAACGACGCGTGGATCACCAACGGCATGTCGCGCTACGCCGAGCTGATGTACCTCGAGGACTCCGCCGGCAAGACCGCCTTCCAGCAGGCTGTCGTCGACATCTCCGCCGGCGCCCTCGCTTACGACACCGAGCCGCTCACCACGATCGGCCGCCTCGATCCCTTCTCGCCGCAGTTCCAGTCCATGACGCTCGAGAAAGGAGCCATGGTCTTTCACATGCTCCGCTGGGAGATGGGCGACGAGGTCTTTCTCAAGTTCCTGCGCGGCCTGCTCACTCAGTACCTGGACAAGTCCATCCGCACCTCCAACGTCGAAGCCCTTGCCGAATCCACCTCTAACCTCCAGCTCCAGGCCTTCTTCGCGCAATGGCTCGACGGCACCGGCGCTCCTGCCTTCACCAACAAGTACTCCGTCTTCCGCCTTGGAGATAACAAGGGCTTCCGTACTGTCGGCGGCATCGACCAGGACCTCGACCTCTTCCGCATGCCCGTCGAGCTGCGCATCGAGACCGACGGCAAGACCGAAGTCCGCCGCGTCGACGTCTCCGGCACCGACTCGCACTACTCGGTCGAAACCTTCGGGCGCCCGCGCCGCATCAGCATCGATCCCGAAAACTGGGTGCTCAAGAGCACGCCCGATCTCGCCGTCAAGGTCGCCGTCCTGCGCGGCCAGCAGCAGGTTGCCCAGGGAGATCTGACCGCCGCGCTCGTCGAGTACCAGAAGGCCCTCGACGCCAACAAAAACAGTTCGCTCGCCGCCTATCGCATCGGCGAGATCTTCTTCATGCAGCGCAACTATCAGTCTGCAGCTAACTCCTTCCGCGACGCCCTCCGTGGAGACAACGATCCCAAATGGGTCGAGGTCTGGAGCCACATCGAACTCGCCCGCATCTTCGACTGCACCGGCCAGCGCGACCGTGCCGTCAACGAGTACCGCCTCGCGGTCCAAACCAACGACAATACTCAGGGCGCCATCAACGAAGCCCGCGCTTCGATGCAGACCCCGTACAGTTGCAAGCGTTCCGACAACTAGAATTGTGCTGTCTGTCGTGCGCGTGTATAAGGTTCAGCCATGAACTACCCACGCATCCTCCTCGCGTCTTTCTGCGCCTTCGTTACCTATTTCATCTATGGAGGCATCCTCTTCGGCATCCTTCCCTGGCTCCGAACTGAGTTCGCCAAATATCCCGCCGTCTATCGTTCGCAGGATGGCATAAAGAGCACGATGCCCTTCGGCATGCTCGCAATGTTTGTCGCGCTCGTCGCCATCACTGTGCTTTACGCGATGCTCTGCCCCACCGGCTCTAACATCGCGGCAGGGGCTCGGTTCGGCGCACTCATCGGCATCTTCGCGGTGGGGTCGTTCGTGATCCACAACTACGTCAACCTGAACATAGGCCTCAGGTTGACCATTCAGCAGTCGATCGCTTATTTCGTGCAGTGGGTACTTGTCGGGATTGTGATTGGCCTCGCCTACAAGCCCGCCGTCCAACCCTAGGCCTCACTCGTACCGAAGGGCCTCAATCGGATCCAGGCTCGCGGCCTTCATCGCGGGAATCATTCCGCTCACCGTCCCCACAATCACCAGAATCACGGTCGCCACCAGCACGCTGTTCGGCGAGATAATCAGATGGATATCGCCCGCATCCGCGTGTGAGGCCAGCGCGCTGTAAAACGTAATTTTGCCGACGCTCTTCGCCACAAGATACGCCAGCGCAATGCCGCCCACGCCACCGACTCCCGAGATCACCAGCGCTTCCGCGAGAAACTGCAGCAGAATATGACGTTTTCTCGCGCCCAGCGCCTTTTCTACGCCAATCTCGCGCGTTCTCTGCTGCACGCTCACCAGCATGATGTTCATCAGGCCAATGCCCGCAATCCCCAGCGTCAGGGCGCCGATAAACATCAGCAGCACCTGCAGCCCCAGTGAGATAATCCGGAACTGTGTCAGCTGCTCCATGATGTTTGCCACAAAGACTGCACGCCGATCCGAAGCACGATAGTTATGCGCCGCCGCCAGAGTCTTGCGCAGCGCCTGCTCTACCATCTTCGGGTCGCCCTTGTAGTCCATCCAAATGCCGTCGAGGTATTTCGTGTCCTTGATATCTCCCATCGTCGTGAAAGGCACATTCATCACGCGGTTGATGTCGCTGTCGTCGCCCTCCTGCATCTTCGGCGTCAGCACTCCGACAATCTCAAAACTCACGCCGTTCAGCCGAACCTTCTCGCCGATCGCGTAGAGCCCGGAGAACAGCTTCGTCTTTGCCTCCGAGCCGATTACCACAACATGCGCCCGCTGCTGGACGTCAGCCTGCGTCAGCAACCGCCCCTCCGCAAGCTGCATCTTCTGGATGGATTGCAGCTCGGGCGTAATTCCCGTCACATCCCAGTTGAAGCTGTGCAGCTCGTTCTGCACCGGCACCTGCTTGTCCACCGTTGGCGCCACGCGCATCACCCCCGGCACCGTCTCTTGAATGCGCTCTACGTCTTCCTGGGTCAGCCGCACCTTGACGCCGGCCTTCTCGCCGCCGGCTTGTTCGCTCGTCCGTCCGGGGAAGACGCCCATCATGTTCGTCCCGAACTGCGCGAAGATGTTCTCAAAGGCCTGCCCGAACCCGGCCCCATAGGCCAGTAGCAGCACCACCGTCGCAATCCCCCACGCCATCCCGATCACCGTAATGAGAGTGCGCCTGCGATTGTGTTTCATTGCCTCTACGGCCTGTCCAAAGATATCGCTCAGCATCGTCCTCTAATCCTTCCTGAGCGCTTCGACAGGCTCCATCTGGGCTGCCTGCCGCGCCGGATACAGACCCGCGACAATCCCGCACAGCATCAGGGAACCCATCGCCATCGCCGCCGACCACGGTACGAGCCGCGGCGGATCGAACCCCATATCGTTATTACCCACGACCGAGCCCAACGCGCCCATCAGGGTTGCCGCTCCTAGAATTCCGATCAACCCGCTCAATCCGGTCAGCGTCAATCCTTCCAGGAAGAACTGGAAGAGGATGCTCCGGTTCGTTGCTCCCAGCGCCTTCCGCAATCCAATCTCCTTCGTCCTCTCGCTTACCGTTACGAGCATGATGTTGATGATGCCCACCGCGCCCAGCGCCAGAGTCACAATCCCTACACCGCCCAGAAAGATGTCCATAGCGGTAAAGATCAGTCCCACGGTCCGCTGCGACTTAATCGTGTCCCACTCCTCAAACGCTTCCTTCGCATTCGGATCGAAACCATGCCGAGCCGCAATAATCTTGTGCACCTCGGCCTTCGCCGTCTCGTTCAAATCCTCGGTCCGCGGCTGATACTGAATCGAGGTAATCGAATCCGCCGGAATGTTGTCTCCCGTGATCGGAAAGAACTCCAGCATCGTCGGCAGAGGGATATAAATCCTCTGGTTATCCCCGTCATTGTTGCCGCGTCCGATCTTCTCCGCCACGCCGATTACCTGGAACCGGTACCCGTTCAGAGTGATAAATGCGCCTAGCGAAGGTCGCCCCGGAAACAACAGCTTCTCCATCTTCTGGCCCAGTACGACAACCTGACCGCGATGCGTGATGTCATCCTGGTTCAGAAACCGCCCCTGCGCGATAGGCAGATGCCGAATCTCGGGATAATTCAGCTCAACACCGAACACCTGTCCGCCCGCGCTCGAAAACTCGCTCACCTGCTTCAAATCGCTACGCTGAATGATCGCCGTAGCATTGCGCACATCCGGGGCCCCTGTGCGAATTGCGTCCGTATCGCTAACCGTCAGCTTGTATGGGTGCATCCCCACATGCTGCTCCGGCAGCACAGGAATATTTCCGCCCCAAATCATGATGACGTCCGTGCCCAGCTCCGCTAACCCTCTCCGCTGGCCCGACCGGAACCCCTCGCCAAGCCCGATCAACAACAAGAGCGAGGCCACACCCCACGCAATCCCGAACATCGTCAGGAACGACCGCAGCTTGTTCGCCCCGATCGAACGAAACACCTGGGCCAGAATATTAAACAATGCGCGCATATCAGTCCTTGGACGAAACCGTTCCATCGTTCGTTACGCAGACGCGCCTCTTGTAGTTCCCTCAGTGTCAATGATTTCGGCTGCTCCCGAAAATCCCCCATTCGTCCCAGATTCGAGCCGTTCAATCACCGCTTGCTTGTGCTTTCAGGAACAACGTACAATCCCTGCTCATCAGAACGTGTCACTTGAGCCGGGGCGGCTGTGCGCATTGGCCTCCGGCAAGGAGAGGGAACTTCATGAGGCAGTCTTTCACCGTAGGTATCGGAGGCGCAGCCGGTCAGGGAGTGGCAACGCCCGGCGATATCTTTGCGAAGATCTTCAGCCGCCGTGGCCTGCACGTAAACGCTTACAACGCCTATCAGTCTATCATCCGCGGTGGCCACACCTTCCTGATGATTCGCACGGGCCCCGACCCAGTCACCAACATGGGCGACCGTCTCGACCTGCTGATTGCGCTCAATCAGGACACGATGGACCGGCACCTCGGTCTTCTCACCGCAGGCGGCGCCTGTCTCTACAACGCAGACCAGATTAAACCGGGTGCGGTTGCCCCCGGCGTCCAACTCTGTCCCATTCCCGTCTCCACACTCGCCGACATCTCCAAAAACAAAGTGGCCCAGAATACGCTCGCGCTCGGCGCTGCTCTCAGCATGATGGGCATTGGCTTCCCCGCTCTCGAAGTCGCGCTCGCCGAACAGTTCGGTAAGAAGGACCAGACCGTCATCGACGAAAACGTCAAGGTCGCCCGCGCCGGCTACGACTACGCCAGCCAGAACTTTAAACCCTTCGCCTGGCCGCTTCCGATCACCGAGAGCAAATACGCTGTTCTCAGCGGCAACAGCGCTCTCGCGATGGGTGGCGCCGCCGCCGGCGTCAAGTTCTACTGCGCCTACCCGATGAGCCCCTCCACCGGGGTTCTCCACTGGATGGCTTCGCACGCGCGCAAGGCTGAAATAGTGGTGCGTCAGGTGGAAGACGAGATCGGCGTCATCAATATGGCCATCGGCGCCGCACAGGCGGGCGTCCGTTCCATGTGCGCCACCTCCGGCGGAGGCTTCGCGCTCATGAGTGAAGGCCTCGGCCTCTCCGCGCAGGCTGAAATTCCCGTCGTCGTCATCGACTGCCAGCGGGCAGGCCCATCCACCGGCGTCCCCACCAAAACCGAACAGGGCGATCTCTGGCAGATGCTCGGCGCAGCCTTCGGCGACTACCCCAGAGTCATCGCGGCTCCGCTTGATATCGGCGATTGCTTCAAGCTCATGCCTGAGATCTTCAACCTCGTCGATCGCTTCCAGTGCCCGGGAATCGTCCTCTGCGACCTGCTGCTGTCGGAAGGGAGACTCAGCGTCGACCCGCAAGACCTCAACTTCCAGCCCTTCGTAGATCGGGGCGATCTCATCACCTCCAACGGCGAGCCGCACGAAGAGTACAAGCGCTACCTGATCACCGAAAGCGGCGTCTCTCCACGTGCCATCCCCGGCATCCCCGGCTTCACCCACGTCGTCTCGAGCGATGAGCACGACGAGAATGGCGTCCTCATCAGCGACGAATACACCAACGCCACAAAACGCCGCGCCATGATGGAAAAACGCATGCGCAAGGTCAACGGAATCGAAAAATCCGTTCCTCCACCCCAACTCACAGGGCCAGCCGAGGCCGACGTTACCCTCATTGGCTGGGGTTCGACCTGGGGAGTTATCGAAGAAGCGATCGAGCTTCTACGCGACGAGGGAATCTCAGCCAACCAACTTCAGATTCGCTGGCTCGTCCCGCTCCACGGCGACGCCATCGTCGAGATTCTCAAAAACGCGCGCCACACCATCATCGTCGAGAACAACTTCAGCGGCCAGTTCGCACGCTACCTGCGCAGCGAAACCAGCTTCGTTCCCAACGGGCACATCCGCAAGTATGATGGCGAACCGTTCATGCCTCACCACATTGTGGAAGCAGTCAAAGAACAACTTGCCGGCAACACAACCCTCTCCGTCCCGGCACACGAAATCATGGTTTGAGAAATTTCATCTGACAAACAGGAACATCCCAAGGAGCTTCCCGAATGGCGACTGACGTAATCACTCCCAAAGCGATGGTGATGGCCGATCTCAAGGGCAAAGTCGACCCCGACTGGTGTCCGGGATGCGGGGACTTCGGAGTCCTCGCCGCCGTACAAAAGGCCCTGGTCGAACTCCAGATCCCCAAGCACGAGGTCATGACGATCAGCGGCATAGGCTGCTCCTCCAACTTCCCCGGCTTCATCGATACCTACGGGATGCACACGCTTCACGGCCGGTCGCTCCCCGTCGCCAGCGGCATGAAGCTCGCCAACCACGGCATGACCGTCCTCGTCACGGGCGGCGATGGTGACGGCTTCGGCATCGGCGCGGGCCACTTCGTCCACACGATGCGTCGCAACCTCGACCTCACCTACCTCGTGATGGACAACCAGATCTACGGCCTAACTACCGGCCAGACCTCGCCCACCAGCCGAGTCGGAATGAAGACCAAGAGCATGCCCTTCGGCAATGTCGACGCTCCTGTGAACCCTATCTCGCTCGCCCTCTCCGCCGGGGCGACGTTCGTGGCGCGCGGCTTCAGCGCCGACCAGAAACACCTCACCGAGCTCATCAAGCGCGGCATCGAACACAAAGGCTTTTCCTTCATCGACATCTTCAGCCCCTGCGTCACCTACAACCACGACAATACCTTCCAGTGGTTCCGACCGCGCGTCAAAAAGCTCGAAGACAACCCAGGCTACGACACCTCCAACTGGGTAGAGGCAATGGAAAAATCCCTACTCTGGGGCGACGAAATCCCCATCGGCGTCTTCTTCGAGCGCAACGACATCCCCACAGCGCACGATGCAGACCCCGTCCTGAAATCAGGCCCCCTGGTCCACCAAAACTCCCGCATCCCCGCCGACGTTGCCAAGTCCTTTATCGACGAACTGATGTAGCCGTTCCCTAAACCACTGCATTCTTCATCAGCGCTGGCACATCCGGGTCAACCTCACACCGTGCCTCGAGCCCAAGCGTCCGCAGAAATGCACCCACCGCCGTCAGTGTCTCTTCGGAAGCCGCAGTTGGATGCAGCACGCGAACGACGCCCCTACCAACCAACTCCCCGCGCACCGCCACGCACCGTTCCGGTCGATACACACACGAAGCCAGATCGGTAATGCTCAACGCAGAACTCGGTGTGCAAAGAATCGTCTTTGGGGGAGCCATCCTGTCGATCATGCTGAATATCTCCAGCTTCGACTCCAGTTCATCCGGCACAAAGTCCACCGCAACATCCGCCTCGCGCACGGCATCCTCGACGGTCGAAGCGAGCCGCAGTCGACCAGCCAACCGGAGGTCTGCATACTCGGTCTCAGCTCTGCGCAGTTTCGCGGGCATAACGTCTTCCAGCACAACGCCGAAGCCCGCCGCGGCACACGCCAGAGCGAATCCTCGTCCTGCCGCACCGGCCCCGATCACGGCGACCGTACGAATCTCAAAAGTAGACGGCCCGCGCTCGAGCCCGTCCTTCACTTCTTTCCCGAAACCGCCGTAATCACCGACTCGTAGCTCGGCTCCGCGGACTTGATGTGGGCCGCCACGCGCTGGCGTTCGTCCTCAGTTAACGACGGCAGTACAGCAAGAATCCGGCGCAGCGTTACCGAAATATCGTCGACGTAGTTCATGGTGCGGATGGCTTCGCCAGAGAGAGGCATGTCCTGTTGCTCCTGATATCAAAAGTTCCTGAAGAGTTATTTCTTCCTCTCCAGTCTAAACGTTCACGCCATGCTTTGCCCGCTTCGATGCCGCTTCCATCGGTTTGCCCGCATCAGCACCCTCCAACGGCTTCTCCCACCCATCCCGGTCCGTCATCTCCATCAGCGCCGCCAGCTGCGCCGCAAAGTCCGGATGCACCGCATCGTGCCCATAACGCCACGTCCAGTTGCCCGCCCCCGCCGACGGAGTATTCATCCGCGCCTCGCTCCCCAGGTGCAGCACATCCTGCATGGGAAAGATACAAAGGTTCGCCACAGAACCCGCGGCGGCCCGTATCATCGCCCATACGATGTCGTCAGCGACCTTGATCGGTTGTAGATAAGTCTGCGCATGAGCCTTTTCCGCCTCGGTCGCGTCTTCTTTCCACCATCCCAGCGTCGTATTGTTGTCATGCGTGCCCGTGTAGGCCACCGCGTTCGGCACATAGCGGTGGGGAAGATACAGGTGGGACCCGCGATCCGAAAATCCAAACTGCAGGATCCGCATCCCCGGCATCCCAAAGTGCTCCCTGAGCTCATCCACTTCGGGAGTAATCAGGCCCAGATCCTCCGCCACAAACGGCAGACTTGCAAAGACCTCCTTCAACCGCTTGAACAACTCATGCCCCGGGGCCTTCACCCACTGCCCATTGATCGCCGTCGGCTCATCCGCCGGAATCGACCAATAAGCCTCGAACCCCCTGAAATGATCCAGCCGAATCATGTCGTACAGCGTCAGCGCCCGCCGAATCCGCGCCACCCACCAGTCAAATCCGCGCTCCTTCAACAACCCCCACTTATAAAGCGGATTCCCCCACCGCTGCCCCGTCGCCGAAAAATAATCCGGAGGCACGCCCGAAACCCGCACCGGCTTCAACTCCTCATCCAGCTCAAACAACTCCGGATGCGTCCACACATCCGCGCTGTCCATATTCACAAAGATCGCCACATCCCCCAAAATCCGAACCTTCCGCTCCGCGCAATACCCACGCAGCGCGCACCACTGTTCATTGAAGAAGAACTGAATCACCTCTTCCACGGCGAGCGCATGGCCATAGTCATTCATCGCCTTTGTCATCGCATCGTGGTCCCGCCGCGCATACTTAGCCGGCCACTCGTTCCAGCTTTTGTAACCATGAAGCCGCCGCAGCACGTTGAACATTGCGTAGTCAGAAAGCCACGAAATATTGTCCTTGCAGAACTTCTGGAATCTTGCACGCCTGTCCTCCGGCGCACGATCCAGAAAGTTCCCCGCAGCCTCTTCAATCAGCGGCAGCTTCAGCTTATTTGCCACCGCAAAGTCCACCGGCCCATCATGCCCGGGCAGCCCGGCAATCCGCTCGCCCGCAATCCACCCATCGCGCACCAGAAACTCCAGGCTGATCAGCAGCGGATTCCCCGCAAACGCCGACAGCGCCGAATAAGGCGAACTCCCATACCCCGTAGGACTGAGCGGCAAAACCTGCCAGACCCGCTGCTTAGCCGCAGTCAGAAAATCCACAAACGCATATGCCGCCGGCCCAAAGTCCCCCACACCGCCATAGGAAGGCAGCGAAGTCACATGCAGCAAAACTCCGGACATACGCTCCTGATGATTCGATTCCCCACTCATCCATTCCCCCTTATTCCATCCAACCTTGGATGCCCAAATCATACGTCGTCGCTACCAATAGCGTGTGATACGATTCGCCCTACTGCAAATCACCTATAACCAACAGAGGTTCCCGTGACCGAGATAGCTCTGCCCCGCAAGGTGTTCTTGTCCCTCGCTGTTCTACTGCTGGCCCTCTCCACATTCTGTCTCGCTCAAACCCCACAACCCGCTACAAGAGCTGACGTAGTCCTGATCAATGGAACCATCCTCACCGTCGACGCTAAAGACTCCATCGCCGAAGCTCTCGCCATCCGCGGCGACCGGATCATCGCCGTCGGCTCCAAACAGCAAATCCTGGCCCTCACCGACGCACGCACCCAGATCCTCGACCTTCACGGCAGAACCGCCACTCCCGGCCTCATCGACACGCATGGTCACTATCAGGACGGCGGGGTCGACGAGCTCTACAATATCGAGCTGACCGACGCCAAAAGCGTCGCCGAGATCGTCAGCCGCGTTCAGGCGAGAGCCGCAACCACCAAAACCGGCGAATGGATCCTCGGCTCCGGTTGGGACGAGGGCAAGCTCGCGGAAAACCGCTACGTCTACGCCTCCGACCTCGACAAAGTCTCTCCCAACAACCCTGTCTGGCTGCAAAACATAACCGGGCACTATTCCGCGGTCAACAGCTACGCACTCCGCCTCGCCCACATCACTGCCGAATCCAAAGACCCTCCCGCCGGCACCATCGACCGCGACAAAAATGGAACCGTGACCGGCGTTCTCAAAGAGCAGGCGAACGTCGCAATGCTAGCGCTTATCCCTCCGCCTTCGATCGACCATCGCAAGCAAGGCATCCTCAAGAGCATAGACAACCTCCACCATGAAGGAATGACCTCCATCAAGGAAATAGGTGGTCCTGGCACATGGACCGCTTACATGGAACTGGTAGCAGAAGGAAAACTGGATGCGCGAGTCTGCATGCTCTGGCGTGCCGGCAACTCGCTCGAAACCGCAAGGGCCGCGCTCGCCGAGACCCAGAAGAATCCCCGCCCACCCCAATCCCTGGGTGACGGAAGACTCCTCGCCTGCGGCGCCAAGATTTTCATGGATGGAAGCACCGCCGGGCGGACCGCATGGGTCTACCAACCATGGCACAAAAACTTCACCGAAGTCGACGAGGGCAACGTCGGCTATCCCAACATGGACCCCGAGGTCTATCGCCAGATGGTGCGGCTCTTCCACCAGGCTGGCGTAAACGTCGGCACTCATGCCATCGGCGACCGCGCCATCGATTGGGTCGTTGACACATACGCTCTCGTCCTCAAAGAGAAGCCTACCCCCGGCCTCCGCCACACCATCATTCACGCCTATCTCCCTACACCTCACGCCATCACCACCATGGCGCAGCTACAGAAGCAGTACGATGCCGGCTACCCTGAACTGCAGCCAGGCTTCCTGTGGTTCATCGGCAAGACAATCTCAGCCAGCCTCGGCCCCGATCGCGTGCCGCGCACGATGCCACTCAAAACGTACCTTGCCAACGGCGTCCGTTGGGGAGGAGGCTCCGACTACTACGTCACGCCCCTCGCCGCACGCTACGGCCTGTGGGCCTCGGTAGAGCGCGAGACCCTCGCCGGGACCCATCCCTTCGGCACCTCCGAAGAAATCGACATCCACACTGCCCTCCGCTCTTACACGGCCTGGGCCGCGCCTCTCCTCTTCCTTGAACATGAAGTCGGCACGCTCGAACCCGGCAAGCGCGCCGACATCGCCATCTGGAACAGCAACCTCTACACCATTCCTTCCGAAAAACTCAAAGACATCAAATGCGAAATGACCCTCTTCGACGGCAAAATCGTCTACAAAGACGACCACACCCTCATCACAACCGAGTCAACAAAGAAGCACCCTTAACTCAAACCCACCCACAAGAAAAATACCCTGAGGCCGAAGCCCCAGGGTATTTGCCAACAAGCTATCTGGCTAACCGGCTAACTAGCTGACTAGCTAGTTCCCAACCGGCAGCCCAGGTTCCGCAGCCTTCTTCGAGTACCGAACCGCGCCGCCCTTTTCATACTTCTGGGTCAGTTCGCCAATGTAGATCCGAAAGATCTCATCCCGTTGCTGGTTCAGCAGGCCTTCCTTCGTCGCGGTGAAGTTCTTCGTAATATCCTCCGCCGTAGGCTCCTGCTTGTCGACCAAGCTCAGCACGACACCCGAGCGGCCGGTATTGATCGGCCCCGAGATCGCGCCCTTCGCCAGGGTGAACGCAACCGCTCCCGGCCCGCTCATCGACCCCAGTTCCGGCACCTGACCATCCTTGCCCACCAGGTCGCTCGTCTTCACCGGCAGATTCATCTCCTTCGCAGCCTTCGGCAGATCGTTCAGCACCTTTGCCCGATCCTCCAGCTTGTTCAGCTGTGCATTCATCAACTGCGGAACCTGCTGTTCGCGATAGTCCTCAAGAATATGCGCCTTGTACGTCGCAAAGTCCGGAGCATGCGCAGGCTTGATATCAAGCACCTGGAACACTGCATAGCCTTCGCCGGTCGAGACCGAAGCCGGATCCGCGCCCTTTGTCACCGCAAACGCCTGCGTCAGCATTCCCGACCCATCCGGCAGCCCGGCAATCACGCCATCCTTCGCCAGATAATCCGTCGTCACCACATGCAGACCCTTAGCCGCCGCAGCCTTTTCCAGACCATTCTTCTTCGCATCCGCAGCCAAGGTCGAAGCAAACGTCTGCTCCGCCGCACCCGCACGTTGTTGCTCGAGAAGCGGAACAATCTCCGCCTTCACCTCGGCCAGCGGCTTCACATGCGCCGGCTGCTTCTCTTCCGTCTGAATAATGTGGTAGCCAAACTGCGACTTCACCACATCCGAGGTCTGCCCCGGATTCAACGCCATCGCGGCCTTTGCGTACGCCGGGTCAAGTCCGCTCGTAGGATACATCGGCAACTCGCCGCCCTGAGTCTTGCTTCCCGGGTCATCCGAATTTTTGCTTGCCAAGTCGGCAAAGTTCGCGCCGCCCTTGATCTGCTTCAGCAGATCCTCAGCCTTGGCTTTCGCGGCCGCATCTGTCTTCGCATCCGCACCGGCAGGAACCGCAATCAGGATGTGCCGCGTCTTCACCTGTTCCTTCACCGAATACTGATCTTTATGCGCGTTGTAATATGCCAGCACATCCGCGTCGGTTACCGCCGGCTTCCCACCTGGCAGATTCGAAGCATCGAACGCCGCATACTGAATCTTCCGCGTCTCAGGAACCGCCGTCGCATACCGCGCAGCATTCGCCTTGAAGAAGGTCTCCAGCTCTGCGTCCGAAGGATTGATTCCCTTCCGCACATCGTCGGCCGAGACCACCACGTAGTCGAACTTCACCTTCGTGCCATCCTTCAGGTAGGCAGCCTTCACTGCGCTGTCCGAAACCGTCACCCCACCCGTAATCAGCGCCTGCAACCGGTTCAGCTCCATGTCGCTCTTCACCTGCGATTCGAACTCCGCCCGGCTCAACTGTCCGCCAAACGCGTTCTGCACAAAGTTGATATAAGCGTCGTCGCCAATGTAGTTGCCATTCGGGAACAGGTACTGTGCAAACACGCCAGTCCGCAGTTCATTGCGCAGATCGTCGTCGCTCACCTGCAGGTTCAGCCGGTCGGCCTCATGCTTCAGGATCGCTCGCTGCACCAGGATTTGCCCGGCCCGCGGCACCAGGTAGGGTAAGAATTGCTCCGGCAGATGCTGTTGCTGCAGTTGCCGCGAAGCCATCTGGTTCACTTCGACCGTCCGGATCGGTGTGCTCTCCCCAAAGACCCGTCCAATAGGGCCGGGCTCCTTCACGGTGGCAAACACGGTCGCATCGTTCGTGCTGGCGTTGTCGAAGATACCCGGCACCAGGGTAATCACCATCGTTACGGCGGCGAATCCAATAATGACGGCGAAGAGCCACTTCATCAGGCGGGAGTCTTGCTGCAGAAGACGAATCATGCGTTGTTTAGAACCTTCACTTTGCGTTAGAGCCGTCTCCCTGGCGGAAGACCGGCACATGCCCGGGATTTTGCATAACCGCGCAGGCAGCGTCCCTAATTAGACGCACACCAAGCCGATTGGCAGGGCAAGCAACAAGTATAAATCACCCACCCCGCAAATTCACCTCCCGCCGAGCGAGGGCACCCATTATCAGGATTTTGCGCTCCATTCGCTCCCCGCGAAAGCAGGAGGTCTCTGAACCCGTCGCCGGTGAGGATGCAACCCACATTCTTATCAGAAAAGGCTCGACACAACTTTACCCGCGCTGAAGCTACTCCGCCATCAGCAGCCATACGATAGACATCCATCCATTATTTCTCTGGGCCTACGCATAGCAGCGTGATATAGATAGCTTCCATCAAAACTCTGTCATTAAGGAAGCGCGTTTAACTTCTTTCTGAAGGACCACATCATTTCAGAAGGAAGAGTCAGGCCAGTGTCTCTCCGCACGAAGGACAACAATGGCAAAGACCGTCACTTCCCAACTTCCGACGCTGATCCTGTTCGTCCTTCTACCTTTCGCTTCTGCAACCCTTAACGCCCAGCAAATATCCGGCGCCGACACCGACCTGCCCGACGCCCCGAGCGCCCCAATTCCCTCTGCCTCAACCCCAACCCACCGCCAGTATCAGCGGAACGGTCCTCGACATCAACGGAGGAGCAGTCCCCAAGGCACAAGTCGCTCTTGAAAATCCAGACGGCACAATCGCCCGCGCTGAGACCACCGACACCGCCGGCTACTTCTCATTCAGCACCCTCCCCGCCGGAATCTTCAGGGTCAGAATCACCGCGCCCGGTCTCGAACCGTTCGAATCCTACGAGATCACGCTCCGCGACGGAGAAAAATATCTGTTCCCCAGGATTGCTCTCCCCATCGCAGTAACCAAAGTCGAGCTCAACGTCACCGTCACAGAAGAGCAACTCGCCGAAGAACAGGTCAATGCCCAGATCAAACAGCGCATCATCGGCATCTTCCCGAACTTTTACACCAGCTTCATTTGGAACGCCGCGCCTCTCACACCCCGGCAAAAATTTCGCCTCGCCTTTCGCTCCGCCACCGACATCGACTCCTTCTTCAACGCTGGAGTCCTCGCCGGCGTCCAGCAAGCCAACAACTCCTACCCCGGCTACGGACAAGGCGCACAGGGATACGCCAAACGCTACGGCGCCGACTACGCCGACCTCTTCATCGGCCACATGATCGGCGGAGCCGCTCTTCCCGCCCTCTTTCATCAGGACCCGCGCTACTTCTATCAAGGCACCGGAACTATCCGCTCGCGCGCCTGGCATGCCATCTCCTCGGCAGTTGTCTGTCGTGGCGATAACGGCCGCCTTCAATTCAACTACTCCCACATCCTAGGAAACCTCGCCGCCGGAGCCATCTCCAATCTCTACCGTCCCAATGAAGACCGCGGAGCCGTCCTTGTCATCGATAACGCCCTCCTCCACACCGCCGCCCTGGCCGGAGCAGACCTCGCCCGCGAGTTTGCCTTCCGCCACATCACCACCAAAGTCCCCGCCTATGGGACCGGCAAGCCACAACCCACTCCACCCGACTCTCGGCCCTGACCCTCTTTTGTTTGGCTTTAACCGCAACAAACCCATCACTCCCGATACCGAGCTTCTCGAGCCAGTGTTCAAAAATCGAGACTATTCCGCCTTCAGTGAAGCCATATCGATCGAAAACCGGTACTTCACATCGGCCTTCAGCAACCGGTCATACGCCTCGTTGACCTTCTGGATCGGAATCACCTCAACATCAGCCGTAATGTTGTGCTGCCCGCAGAAATCAAGCATCTGCTGTGTCTCCGCTATCCCCCCAATCAGCGACCCCGACAGGCTCCGCCGCGCAAAGATAAGGGCGAACGAAGACACCGGCATCGGTTTCTCCGGAGCCCCTACCAGCGTAAGATTTCCGTCTCTCCGCAACAGGCCCAGATACGCATTGATGTCGTGATCCGCCGACACCGCATCAAGAATAAAGTCGAAGCTACCCGCATGCTTCGCCATCTCATTCGCATCGCGCGAAAGCACTACCTCATCCGCACCCAGCCGCAGAGCATCGTCCTTCTTATTTGGCGAAGTCGTAAATAACACCACATGGGCTCCAAGCGCATGGGCAAACTTTACGCCCATGTGTCCCAGCCCGCCCAACCCTACAACTCCAACCTTCTTACCTTTCGTCACTCCCCAGTGATGCATCGGCGAGAACGTGGTGATCCCCGCACAGAGCAGCGGCGCCGTTCCCGCCAGATCCAGGTTCGAAGGCACCTTCAACACAAATCTCTCCGTCACCACAATGCTGTCCGAATATCCGCCATACGTAACTCCACCCGAGCGCTTGTCCGGAAAGTTATAAGTCAGCGTAAAGTTCGGACAGAACTGCTCGAGCCCCTCCTTGCACTCCGGACAAGTCCCATCCGAATCCACCATGCAACCCACCGCAGCCAGATCCCCTACCTTGAACTTCGTCACTCCCGGCCCTACCTTCGTCACGCGCCCAACGATCTCATGCCCCGGCACGCAAGGATATACCGTAGGCATCACTCCGCTCCACTCATTTCGGGCCTGATGCAGATCAGAGTGACAGATGCCGCAGAACAAAATCTCAATCTGCACATCCTTCTCGGTTGGATCGCGCCGCGCGATCGTGGTGGATGCAAGCGGCGAAGTCGCACTGCCAGCGGAGTAAGCCTTTGCGTTGTACATAACTCGACTCTAACCCTCCAATATCAACAATGATTTACAGAACAGGCCTTTCCATGCAGAATACGCCATCCTGAACCAAGACTCACTTACCGGCACTCTCTCTCAGATAAGCAATCAAGGCCCTGCGCTCCTCCGGCCTGGTAACAAGGAAGTCCATGTCATTGCCCGGCAGAAAAGCATCAGGATCGGCCAACCATCTCTCGAGCGTCTGTTCATCCCACACCACGTGCGCCTTTTTCAGCGCAGCGGAATAAGGAAAGCCCTCAATTGCCCCGGAAGTCCGTCCATAAACCGTCCGCAGTCTTGGCCCTGATCGGTCCGTATCAAGAGCATGGCAACCTGTGCAACGCCTCTCGAACAAGGCTTTGCCACGAATCGCATTCTCCTCAACCTCCGCCACATCCGGGGAGTGAACACCATTGCTCGAAGCAGCTTGGGCCCATTGGCTCAAGGCCTCCACATCGACGTCGGTGATGCGTGCCCCCCAATGAATCATTCGATACTGAAATAACGGCATCTCCCGCTTCCTTGCCTGCTGCACAATCTCAGTCGCGAAAGCCTCCCGCTCATCTGGCGTATAGCTCTCCCATCGGGAAAAATTCATTCGCTTCCGCGCTTCCATAATGTCCCGCTCCATAAGCCACGACATCGGCGCAAACCGTCCGTAGAGAGGCGCGCGCGTCTCCATGGAATGGCAGTCAGCGCACTTCGTCACCAGCAATTTCCGCACGTTCGGCGGAATCGTGGCGAGTTCGAGAGACTGCGGCTGCGCAGTCTCCGCCCGATTGATACCCGCATTCCCGAAAGGATGAACGCGCGCCATCAGGGCGGAGACCAGTATCGCTGGCGCGGCAACGAAGACAACCCTCTGCGCAAGTTTCACCCCTTCTGCTCCAGCGACGAATCCACCACAGCCAGCGGCCCGCGCTTACCCACATACTTCACATCAGTTACTCCCAGCACGCTCTTCAACCTTCCCGCGGGCACGACCATCGGCCCCGCACTCGGAGCCTTACCCGGCTCCGGTTGCGGAAACGCGGTCGAGGTCGCTGTATGAAACGAGACGTTCCCCTCCACCTTCTGCACGACCTGGTGGATGTGCCCATTCAGCACCGTGACGGAGCCGAAGCGTTTGAGGTAGGAGAGCGCTTCAGCTCCGTCCTTCGTTCCCCAACCCCACTCTGGATACACCATCCACAGCGGGATGTGGGCGAAGACAACGATTGGCGTCGAGGCCGAACGCGATGCAACATCTTTTTTCATCCAGCTCAGCTGCTCCGCTCCCAACCCGCCCATCGCATCCACCTGCAGCGAGTTGTTGAGACCGATAAAGTGCACGCCCTTGTGATCGAAGCTGTACCACCCGGAGCCAACCGTTCCCTTGCCGAATCGTTCCATATACAACGCCCCATCGTCCGTGGCCGTGTCATGTTCGCCCGGAACATAGTGCACTTCGCCGACACGCGAACCCTTGATAATTTGCTGCGCCGTATCAAACTCCGCCGCCTTTGCCGACTGCGTAATATCCCCCGTGTGCAGCATGAAGTCAGGTGCCCCCGGCATCGCGTCAATCTTGTCGATCGCCAGCTTCAGCGTCCCGGCAACATCCTGGTTCGCCGCCTTGTTGAAGCCGATATGGCTGTCGCTGATCTGCACAAAGCTGAAACTCGCAGCATCATGCGCTGATCCTCCGCCGCCAGCCCCTGGCGTTGCCGCAAAAAGCTTCGACGTGGGCACTCCGCCAGCCATGGTCCATAACAGTCCAGTGCCCGCCCAGGCCATGCAACTCAGAAAATTCCTGCGATCTATGCCGTCATTCAGCTCCGCCGTGTCTTCGCGACCTGCCGATTGCTCGCCTTGCGCCTCGCGTGTAGTGTTGTGCGTGTCGTCCATCGGTGAATCCTCCACTCATCCAAACTGGACGCCTCGCAATTTATTCCCCACAAAGCGGAATAATTTCTGCGGTCCCCGGTTCTCATCCGTAGAGATAACGTGGAGAGATAAAGAGGAAGCGAGATCGCCCCTGAAAGATGGCCCTACTGCCCTGGAAGCGCGCGGCCCTCACCACCAGTCCCCAGACGCCTGCGTTTGAGGACCTCGCCCTCCCTTTGTTGCCATCGCTCTACAACCTCGCCGCCTGGCTCGCACGCAACCCTGCGGACGCAGAGGACCTTGTGCAGGAGACATTGCTTAAAAGTCTGCGCGGATTCGGCTCCTTCGAACCAGAGACTAACTTCAAAGCCTGGATCTTCCGGATACTCCGGAACACCTATCTCACCTCGCGAAGCGGCCTCGCTGCCCTGCGCACTGTAGCTCTCGAAGAGGAACTCGAAGCCGGCGATGACTCCGGTCCGCGCCTCTATCCCGAGGCAGCCATCGACCACCGCACGCCCGAGCTGAACCTCATGCGCCTGAGCGATCAAGCCGCATTGCAAGCCGCGATGGAAGATCTCCCCGCCCCACTGCTCGAAGTCATCCTCCTTTGCGACGTCGAGGAGATGAAGTACAAGGAGATTGCTTCCGTGCTCGAGATACCCATCGGCACCGTCATGTCACGAATTGCGCGGGCCCGTACAGCGTTGCGTCGCAACCTTCAGCTCCATCCCGCACGCGACTCAAGCGAAAAGGGGACACGCTTATGAGCGATCACCTCACATCTGCACTCTTGAATTCGCTCGCCGACGGTGAACTCTCCGACGACCAGTTCGTGAATGCAAACCGCCATCTCGCCGACTGCCCACACTGCACCTCGGCCGCGCTGGCGCAAAGTCTACTCAAATCCGCCACCGCCAGAGCCGGTCAACGGTACACCCTGCCCGCCCACCTGCGGCAAGACCTCGCGCGGCTCTCTTCGAAAGAATCTGCTCGCCCCGCAGCATCGCCGCGGATGCCCGCGAGCCCCGTCCGAACCTTCGGTTCATGGAGCTGGGCGACTGCGCTTGCTGTACTTCTGCTCTCTGTAACTCTGTTTCTCGTCCAACGAGACACACAGCGAGCTTCGGCCAACGGAGCACTCACAACCGAGGTTGCCGATCTCCACATCGCCACTCTCGCCGCAAATGCCCCCCCGGAGGTCGTCTCCACCGACCGCCACACCGTGAAGCCATGGTTTCAAGGAAAGATCCCCTTCAGCTTCAACCTCCCGTCAAACCTCCCCACAGATACCACCCTCGACGGCGCCAATCTTACCTATCTCGCCAACCAGCCCACCGCTCAACTGCTCTTCAGCATCGGCAAGCATCACGTCTCTGTCTTTGTGCAGCAGAAAGCCGGCCCACCAATGCCAGCCCATCTCCTCAGAGACCGCTCAGGATTCCACCTGACCGAATTTCGCACAGGAGATCTCGATGTAGTTGCAATCAGCGACGTGGACCCGGCCCGCTTGTCCAACCTCGCCGAAATAATCGAACAAGCCCAGACAAAAACTCAGGAGCAGCGCGATTAGCCAGGTTGCCCTAGCGTTTGTTTCGCAGCGAAATCACCCCAAAGGCATGGGAATCATGGAAATAGCGGTCGCGAAGTATACTTTGCTGACATCGAACCGTAGCGACGCTTATGCCCTCAAACCTCAAATCTACGGTAGTCGTCTTTACCTTCTGTCTTTTATCGCGCGTCTCAAGCGGCCAGGGACTCAGCCCACGAGCCTACGTCGTCTCCCCCGTTCACTTCAACGCCGTCACTCTCACCTACACCCTTCAGGACGGAAACGTCGTCTTCGACTCATCCATCCCCATCACTGGCTCCACCGGCAGAATTGGCACCGAAACCGCAACTCTCTTTCACACCTTCAACTTCTTCAGCCGCTCCGCCAACATCAACATCTCTCTCCCCTATTCCATCGGACACTTCCAGGCAGACGTCAACGGAGAACCGATCAAACTCTACCGCTCTGGCCTGGATTCCACGACCATCCGCCTCTCAGCCAATCTCTTCGGCGCCCCCGCGATGACGCCCGGCGAATTCGGGAAGTGGCATCAAAAACTCATCGTCGGAGCCAGCCTAACCGTATCCACTGAGACCGGCCAGTACGACGGAATGCGACTCATCAATATCGGAAACAACCGCTGGGCCTTCAAGCCGGAGATCGGCGTCTCCCGCCGCTGGAACAAATGGCTCCTCGACGCCTATGGCGCCGTCTGGTTCTTCACCCCGAACGACAACTTCTATTCCAACGCACCCGGCTCCACGGGACCCAACCGCCAAACCCAGACCCCCATGGGCGCTGTCGAGACTCACCTGAGCTACGACGCTAAGCCGCGCCTCTGGTTCTCCCTCGACGGCAACTACTGGTACGGTGGAGAGACCAGCCTCAACGGTGTCCCGACTCCAACCACCGTTCAGGCAAACTCACGCATCGGAGCCACCGCCTCCTTCCCTATCGGCAAGCACCAATCCCTCAAATTCAGTTACAGTACCGGCACCTACACGACCTTTGGAGGAGACTTCCAGACCGTCTCCGCTGCCTGGCAATACTCCTGGCTAGGGCGCCCAAATTGATTCCATTTCACGGGCGATCCGCGATATGCATTGCCCGTCTTCGACATAGGCTGTGCCCCCGGTCTGCGTTGAGCCGGTTGGCCGTTCAGAATCTACTGAGTTGTTTTGGTTGATTTGAGCCTGGGAGGTCGTCCTCCTAAGGCTGCCGTGATCTCGGCTGTAGCCTTCCGGAGAGCTGCGATGACGACCGCGGAAGATCTTTCTGTTCCGCTGTATTGAATGTAGGGGACGGTGAGGGCGCCCAGGGCCGACCCGCGGTCATCGAAGATGGGGTAGCTGATGTTGACGATGCCTTTGACGAGATAGCTTGCGCGTTTCTCATAACCGGCCTTGCGAATACGCGCCAGATGCACGTCAAGATCGCGCGGCAGTTTCTTTCCAGTCTCGCGGACCCACTCGGAGAGAATTCGGTCGCGCTGATCGTCCTCCAGATGAGAGAGGATAACGTAGCCGCTGGCGGCTTCCATAATGTCTACCGTCGATCCCAACTTAACGTAGAAGCCGACGTTCGATGGTGAGTTGACCTGCGCGAGGATGGTTACGCGGCTGCCTTCGACTACACCCATGTGGCAGGATTGCACTGTCTCGTGGGCGAGCCGGTGCATGACGGGAAGAGCATCTGCGACGAGGCGTTCCGTGCGGGGGTGTTCCTGGACGAGTTTGAAGAGTTTTAGCGTCAGCGAATAGTCGCTCTTCGGAGAGTTGCGCGATATAGCCGCGGCGCTCCAGGCAGAGCAGCATACGAAATATCTCTGAGACGGTGCGGTTCAGTTCTCGTGCCATCTGACTCTTGGTCAAACCAGCAGGCTGGTGGGCCAGAAAGTTCCAAGACGTCCAACCCCTTCTCAAGAGCAGGTGTTGCGTAATTGAGCACTTCATCGCCCTGATTGTTGCTGAGGCGGCATTTCTCTTTCCGGCCATATCCCCATCCATTGCTGATCGTCAATCAGAGTTTCGGAACGAGGAGGATTGAGTATAGGATAACGAGTTCAATCATGGCCCAGACATGGGGCCTGCGGAGTTAGCGCGAGAGGGAATCACATGCGAAGCACTAGAAAGGAAGCCAGTGGGAGCGAGGCTGAGTTCGGTGAAAGATGTGTCATTCTCAAATGCAAAGGTTTTTTCATTGACGAAAAAGTTTTCCCAGCGATACAATTTTTGGTCAGTTCGAAGCGTTGGCTCGAATTCGTAAAGACGATGCGAGCCGGCCCAGCGATTAGAACTTGCGCCGTCGAGGAAGCATTGGCATCCACTATCGACATCACCCAAGTTCGTATCATTGATCTTCGCTTTCCGACCTCGCTTGAGCAAATCGGTTCGGATGCAGTCAACAAGGATCCGGATTACTCGGCGGCGTACTGCATCCTGGAGACTGATGCGGGGCTCGAGGGTCACGGCCTGACATTTACTCTTGGCCGTGGCACGGATCTCGTCGTTCGGGCGCTGCGAGTATTTGTCGGGTTTTGTTCGCGAATCGCACACTTGAGTCGATCACACGAGGACTTCAACGCCTTCTATCTGCAACTGACGGGGACACACAATTCCGCTGGCTTGGACCGGAAAAGGGCGTCATCCACCTGGCATGTGCCGCTCTCTTGAATGCAGTGTGGGACCTTTATGCAAAGGCTGAGGGCAAACCTGTCTGGAAGCTGCTCGCCGATATGTCGCCGGAACAGATCGTCTCTGCGATCGATTTCCGCTACATCTCCGACGCATAACAGGCGAGGAAGCGCTCGAAATCTTGCGCCGAGGAAAATGGGTCAGGCAACTCGGCTGGCGGAGTTGGAGGCGCACGGCTACCGGCTTACACAACCTCGGCAGGGTGGTTCGGCTTCAGCGATGAGAAGATCCGCCAGCTCTGCCGCGAAGGGATTGCTCAAGGGATGGACCTAGCTTCAAGTTGAAAGTGGGGGGCGAAGCCTGCAGATGATCTGCGGCGCGGTCACATCATGCGCGAAGAGATTGGCTGGGAGAACCATCTAATGTTGGACGCAAATCAGAAGTGGGGAGTGGAGGAAGCGATTCGCCGCACGCGACATCTGGCAGAGCTCGATCCCTGGTGGATGGAGGAGCCAACGAGCCCGGATGACATTCTCGGCCATGCGCGCATTCGCCGCGAGGCTTCGCCAGTGCGGATCGCAACGGGCGAACACTGCCAGAACAGCGTGATGTTTAAACAGCTGATGCAGGCCGGATCGATCGATGTATGCCAGATCGATAGCTGCCGTGTTGCGGGGATCAACGAGAATCTTGCCATACTATTGATGGCTGCGAAGTTCCAGATGCCTGTGTGCCCGCACGCCGGCGGGTGTGGGCCTATGCGAGTATGTGCAGCATCTTTCGATCTTCGATTATCTCGGCATTTCGTGCACAACGGAGAATCGGGTCGTCGAGTACGTGGATCATCTGCATGAACATTTCGTCGATCCGGTAACGATTCGTAACGGGCATTATCTGGTGCCGCACAAACCTGGCTACTCCGGCGAGATTCTGGCCGGCTTCCCTGTCTCAGTACAGTTTTCCTGATGGAGAGGTTTGGAGAGAGCTAAAGCGCGAAGATCGACTGGTGCGCGCGTAACAAGCGACTCAGATTCATTCGCAATAGACGGTTGTTGGATATGGTGGCCCGGGCAGGAGTCCAACCTGCGACCTTCGCGTTAGGAGTGCGCTGCTCTATGCAACTGAGCTACCGGGCCTTCTGAGGTAGTGTATCGCGCGGGTTGCGGAAGCCTGCGATGGTAAACTTGGGGGTGGAGAGTTTATGCCTGAAATAGTGCGTCGCCGTGCGGTAACAGTGAATATTGGTGGGGTTCGCGTGGGTTCGGATGCTCCGGTTGTGGTGCAGTCGATGACCAACACCGATACGGCTGACGTTGAGAGTTCGGTGCAACAGGTTGCGGCGCTTGCGCGAGCTGGATCCGAGATGGTCCGCGTGACGGTGAACAATGATGAGGCGGCGAAGGCCGTGCCTTACATCGTTGATGGGATCGCGAAGAAGGGCTGGAATACGCCTATCATTGGCGACTTTCACTACAACGGGCACCTGCTGCTGAAGAAGTATCCTGAGGCGGCGAAGGCGCTGGCGAAATACCGGATTAATCCGGGCAATGTGTCGATCGGGCGGAAGGATGATGACAACTTCCGGACGATGGTTGAGGTTGCGGTTGAGCATCAGAAGCCGGTGCGGATTGGTGTCAACTGGGGATCGCTCGATCAGGCGCTGTTGACGAAGATGATGGATGAAAATTCGAAGGCGGCCGATCCCCTTCCCGCTCGCGACGTGATGATGGAGGCGATGGTGGTTTCGGCCCTGGATAATGCGGCGGCGGCAGAGCGGTATGGCCTGCGGCGCGACCAGATTATTTTGAGCGCGAAGGTGTCGGGAGTTCGCGATTTGATCGATGTTTATACCGAGTTGGCGCGACGATGCGATTATGCGCTGCATCTTGGGCTGACCGAGGCCGGTATGGGGATGAAGGGCATTGTGGCCTCGGCTGCTGGTCTGGCTCCGCTGCTTCTCTCGGGGATTGGGGATACGGTCCGGGTAAGTTTGACGCCTACTCCGGGTGGGGACCGAAGTGAGGAGGTGCGGTGTGGGCAGCAGATCCTGCAGTCGCTGGGGATTCGGAGCTTCATGCCGCAGGTGACGAGTTGCCCTGGCTGCGGCCGGACGACCTCGACTTACTTCCAGGAACTGGCCGAGCGGATTCAGGGATACCTTGTCGAGCAGATGCCGGAGTGGAAGAAGCACTATGCAGGTGTTGAGGAGTTGAAGCTGGCGGTGATGGGATGCATCGTGAATGGGCCGGGCGAGTCGAAGCATGCCAATATCGGGATTTCCCTGCCGGGCACGTTTGAGGAGCCCAAGGCTCCGGTTTATGTGGATGGGAAGCTCTTTACGACACTCAAGGGTGAAAGGATCGTGGAGGAGTTTCAGGGGATTCTGAACGAGTACGTGGAGAAGCGGTATGGCCGCGTTCTCGTCGAAGCTTAGAGCAGTTCTGGTTTGCTGATTTGGACGTTGAAGGTACTCCCCACCGTACCTGATTTTGCGCAAAGTATTCGAAGGAGAGACTTTAGGTCTGGACTTCACTTGCAAACCCTTCATTCTAAAGACTCCTTCCCTGCAAAGTATTGATTCTATTTGACTAAAGGTTATGTTTAAAGACGAAAGCCCCGATGTGTTAGCACCGGGGCTTTCGTTCTTCTTTCTATATTTCTATTATATCGGTTTGAGTGTAACTAAATTTCATCTCTAGTAGCTTTATTTTGTGTAAGTTACTGGATTTTAGACTTGACAAGTGATTTCTGGGCTGTTTTTGAGAGAAAAAGTTGTATGTGCCTGAGGGTAATTTGTTTAGCCCGTTAGCTTTCGGGCAGCGAGAAGTCAAAGGCCACCCGGTAGCCAAAAAGGGAAAACCATGAATACGCCAAGAGGACAAGCAATAGCACGTGCACAGGAATCCGTAACGGCTTGCCGGCGGGCTGGGGCGGAGCGATGTGCGTTTTTGCGGAGTTCGGCGAGGGAGTAGAAGGTGCCGCGCCACGGACGCCTCCCTCGCTGATCGTGTCCCATATTGAGGAGAGGACCGAGTAGATCATGAGAAGGGCTCCGGCGGGAAAGAGGAGGGCGTACCAGGGGGAGATGCGGGAATGGCGCCTGGAGAGCAGGTAAAGAGTTGCGATTGCTAAGAATGTGAGGATGGCGGGGGTTTGGGTGGCGGAGAGGAAGAGGAAGGCGACGGGAACCAGGCAGAAGAGAGCTAGCCAGAGGCAAAAGAGGACGGCGAGGATGGTACGGAACTGGAAGACGGCGAAGAGATTCTTCGTCATGCCATTGACGATGCCGATGGCTCCGCTGGCCCAATGCAGGGTAACCATACCCGGCGCAACGGCGACCTGTTGTCGGAGACCGGCTAGTTTGACCTTGTGTGCCAGAGTAAGGTCTTCGAGGATCTGCATACGGAGACTATCGAAGCCCCCGAGTTGCTGATAGGCGGGGGTACGGAGGAGGTTGAAGGCTCCGATGCCGACGGAGTCACGGAGGGCTTTGGGGTTAGAGGCTCGCCAGGGGCGGGTGGCCCAGAGACCCATGATGCCGAGGTAACCGAGGAGTGTTCCTTCGCCGATGGTTTTGACGATGGGGGTGGGGAAGGTGACGAAGTGGTCGGCGCGCGTGGCTGCCGCCTGGGCGAGGGAACGTCGGAGAATGGTGGGCTCGAAGAGGACGTCGGCGTCGGTGAAGAGGAGGTAATCGGGGTGGTAGAGGGCGATTGCGTGGCGGGCACCGAGGGCCAAGGCGTGGGTTTTGCCAAGCCAGCCGGAGGGGAGTTCGGTGATGTGGATGGCGCGGAGGCGGGTGGGGTGTTGGGAGGCGAGGGTATCGATGATGGAGCCGGTCTGGTCGGTGGAGCGGTCGTTGACGGCGAGGATCTGGAGGTTGGGATAGTCCTGGGCGAGAAGGGAGTGGAGGGTGGCGGCGATGTTGGCCGCCTCGTCGCGTGCGGGAACGATGACGGTGAGGGACGGATTGTTCGGCGGTGAGAGGTTGTGCTGCGGGAGGGCCAGGTTGGGGATGCGGGGAGGCCGAAGCTGGCGGTGATGGCCTTCCAGAGCCAAGCCAGGGCGACGAGCCACGCGGTAAGTTGAGCTGCATGTTCGAGGATCGGGGTCATGCGGCTACGACGGATACTCGGTGCTGCAGGGGCGGGGCGTAGCGGGAGCCGAGGTAGAAGATGACGGCGGCGAGGAGCATGGTGACGAGGGTGGAGCCGAGGCCGAGGTTGAGGGTGGAGCGGTCGCTGACGGCTCCGATGATGGGGGGCGAGATGGCGTCGCCGAGGGCGTGGATGATGAAGAGCTGTCCGGCCATGGCGGTGGCGCGGATTTCGGGGCGGACGGCGTTGAGGGTGGCGGCGTTGACGGGGCCGGTGCCAAGGGAGATGAAGAAGATGGCAGCTCCGAGGCCGTAGAGTGTGAGCGAGTGGGGGCCGAAGAAGCAGAGGAGTGCAGGCGGGACGGCGAGGGCGGCGCTGATGGCGGGGACGAGGTAGAGGGCCTTCGAGGTCTTACGGGACCAGCGTTGGGCGATGAAGCCTCCGGTGACGGTGCCGCTGAGGCCGGCGACTACAGTGATGGCTCCCATGATGAAACCGGCCGAGGACTCGGTGAGGCCGACTACGCGATGGAGGAAGGAGGGCATCCACCAGGAGATCCCGCCGAGCGAGAAGGTGACGGCCGCGTAGCCGAGGATCGAAGCGAGGTAGGCTTTGTTCTTCAGGAGCGAGAGGACAGTTCCCTTCTCCAGATTTGGCCTTGTCCTGCTGGCTGGCTCCGCGGGCGGGTTCCTTCATGAAGATGGCGATGAGGATGGCGATGATGGTGCCGGGGATGGCGGAGACGATGAAGGATCTGCGCCAGCCGAAGTGTTCTCCTACTACGCCGCCGATGAGGTAGCCGAGGGCGGCTCCGACGAAGAGGGCGATGTTGAAGATGGTGAGGACTCGGTTGCGCTGGTCTTCGGGGTAGAAGTCGGAGAGGATGGCGGGGGCGAAGATGCCGAAGCTGGCTTCGCCGATGCCGAGGGCGGCGTGGCGGATCAACAGCGAGTCGTAGGAGTGGACGCTGGCGGTGAAGAAGTTGATGCCGCTCCAGAAGAGTGCAGCGACGACGATCATGGGTTTGCGGGGGAAGCGGTCGCCCAGGTATCCGGTGATGGGCGAGGTGGCCATGTAGGCGATCATGAACCAGAAGGTGAGGGCTCCGATGTGCTGGTCGGAGAGGTGGAACTCTCCTTTGATTTGCTCCTGGACGCCGGGGAGGATGTAGCGGTCGATGTAGTTGACGAAGTTTAATGCGGTGAGCAGGACGAGGGCGGTGGTGGCTCCTGCGACGGAGGCGACGTGGCGCTGGGGTCGGGTGGCGGAGGGCATCAGTGGGGAAAGGATAGCAGGCGGCGGGTCGGCTGAGCGCCCGCCGGATGCGGTCTCTTTCGCGAATTGGCTTTCTGGTTAGAGTCCTGGGGGTGGGGTTGGCGGTGGAACCTCGGAGGAGACGATGTCAACTACTGCCTTCCAACCGCCGTCGGGCTGTTTGCGATAAGTGGTGACGTAGCTGCCGTGGTCGTAGATGATCTTGCCGGTGTGGGGGTCAGTCATCGACTGGGTGTAGGAACCCAGGGCGTAAGCGAGATCTCCGGAGGCGGCTACGTCGACTTTGGAGGCCTGGAATTTGATTGCCATGGCGGGGTCGGCGGTCATCTGCTTAATAAGGTTGCGAATGGCCTCCTGACCTGAGATTGCGGCCTCGCCGGGTAGCAGGAGAACGGCGTCGGGAGCGTAATGGGCGGCAAGTTTGTCGGCGTCTTTGGAGGCGAAGTCCTGATTCCACTGGGTCTCGTTGGCATGGATGTCTTTGATCTCGGTGTCGCGGCCTGGCGTCTGGTTGCAGGCGGTGAGGGAGAGAGCGAGAACGGCGGCAGCACAGAGGGTGGGAAAGTTTTTCATGCTTGTGGTTTCTCCTGATTCGTTTTTTGCCGATCGAGTGCGAGCATTTGGCTTGTAGGTTGTTTGGGAGGAAGTATATGCCAGTTTTTCTTTGATTGAGGAAGACAAGTGAGACGGCAACGGCAAAATGCGGGGGTCTCTCCGCTCCGCAGCGGACGATGAAACCGTCCGCTGCTCCGGTCGAGATGACGCTTCCTTTGGAAATCCTGTCGAAACGAGGGTTTCTGATTAGGTTGTGCGGTGGCCTTTAGGGTGGGGAGGGTGGCGGGTTGGGCTGTTGCGCCCTCTTCTTTGGAGCTTCTCATCATCTGTTCCATGAGAAGACCGATTGCGCTCTTTGGGTTGATGGGGATTTCGTCGATGTCGGTTTTGGGAGCGAGGATGCCTAGTTCGGGGTGGGTGGTGATCTCTTCGATGGTCTCGGGTTCTTCGATTTTGCGGCCGCGCTGGGTGGTTTGGGGTTTGGGGAGGTTTAGGCTGGCGATCTGGAGGCCGTAGAGGAGGAGGCCGGCGCGGCGCGGGTCGATGTCGTTGGCGGCGATGCGGCGGAGGACTTCGACGATGGTGGACTGGAGGGCGGTGCGGTCGTTGGGGTCGGTGACGGGGAGGTCGAAGGTGGACTGGCGGCCTCGGCGGGCTCGTGGGTTTTGCGCGGGCTTGCGGGTGGTGTGGTGGTAGTAGCAGAATTCTTCGCCGCGGAGGCAGATGCTGCCGCAGCGGTGGCCGTCGGTGAAGATGTGGCGGCATTGGTAGCGTTTTGGTTTGTTCTCGGACATGGTGTTCCCTCCCCCACTGGGTGAAAAGTGTGCAAAGTATTCAAAAGAAAAGACCTGAGTCCGGACTTCCCGGATCAGGTCTTTTTTCCTGGCGGTTAAATGCGAAGGCCCGGCTTTTGGCCGGGCCTTGTTTTGCTTTCTAGTATCTATTTTACCAAGGTGGGGTAACTAAATTTCGTTTTTTGACGGGCTTATTTTTGGGCATAAGTTATTGATTTTGTGTTGGTTGTTGGTTTTTGATTGTGGATTGGGGGCTTGACAAGCGAGTATTCAGGCGTTTTGAGGGCAAGGGCGTGTAAATGATTGATTTAGCTGTAGATATAGAAAAAGTATGCAACGGCAACTACAAAGCAAAGGGCCATGATGAAGACCCTTCGGCAGCGGTGGCCGCAGCAACTGTAAAAATCGACAGTTTGAAGGCAGCCCACGCCGATGTAGATTCAACATCGCTTGCTTCATTCATGCCTTTTGGACCGACTCTCAAGTTTTCTGTGCGTCGCCATTCCACCGAAGTAGTTGGGCCCGATCAATTGATAAGGAGATTCCTATGACTCTGACAACGAAGAATTTTGGGGCTGGTTCAAATCGTCTCGCGCCTTCGTTGTTGGCTGATGGGGGATCGGGGGGAGTTGATGTTCGCTCGGTCGACGCGCAGTTCGAGGAGGCATGGGCGTACTCCGTTGGCATACAGAATTATGTTTTCGGGTTGCCCTTGACCATATTCGAACGTGAGCGAAGGGTTCGACTGGATCCGGTTGCGCTTGAGAAGGCGAAGAAGTTTGCTCCGGCGGCCCCCATCAATCAGATTGGGCACAATAAGACGCTGGCGACGGCTGACGACATCATGCCGTACACGCCTAACAACGATACCGTGTATAGCGGAGCTGTTCTGGAACTAGCTGACGAACCTATGATTCTGTCGGCTCCAGACATCGCCGATCGCTACTGGTCTGTCGAAGTAGCGGATTGCTATACGAACAATTTGTTTTACATTGGCACTCGCGCGACGCATGGGAAGGGCGGCAGCCACGCTTTTGTGGGTCCCAACTGGCAGGATAGCCTTCCCAAGGGTGTGATTGAGCATCGTGTTCCCACCAATTCGGTGATGTTCGCGATCAGGATTGGTGTCGTACCGGGCGACGTTGCCGACCTGAAGGATGTAAATGCGCTTCAGGAGAAGTTCACGATTACCTCGCTCAGTAACTGGAACGATCCTCAAAAAACAGGCCACGCTGATATTCCCAAACTTGCCGCGCGTCCGAACTACAGTGGCGATCTTGCCTTTTTTCAGACCTTGGCTGATTTGCTTATTGAAAACCCTCCGCCCAAGGACCAGGAGGCGGCCGTTGTGTTGTTACGGCGAGGAGGAATCCTTGTAGGCAGGCCGATGGATACGAGGGTGCTTGATGGACCGACGCACAAAGGCCTCTCGCGTGCCGCGGTTGATGGGCCGCAGATTATGAAGTGGAAGGTCAAGTATCGGGGCACTCCTTATCCGACGCGCTGGAACAACCTGATGCCCGGAACGTATGGGTTTGATTATTTTGATCGGGCCGCCGGAGCGCTTGAAGGTCTTTTTGTGCACGATCGCGAAGAGGCAGAGTACTTCAGTACGTACGAAGACGGTGACGCCCATTTGCTGGATGGCAAGAACAAATATGTTCTGCATTTCGGCAAAGAGGAACTTGCGCCGACTCTAACGAATGGATTCTGGTCGATCACGATGTATGGCACCAACTTTCAGTTGGTGAAAAACCCGATCAATCGATTTTCTGTCGGGGACCGGACCAAAGGTATTGTGTATAACGGCGACGGCTCACTCGATATTTTTATTCAACATGAGGCACCGAAGGGCAAAGGGAGCAACTGGCTGCCCTGTCCGCCGAGTGGAGTTTTTCGTTTGAACTACCGCATCTATCTGCCTCAGGAGATTGCGAGAGATCCGGCAACGCTGAGCAAATACCTGCCGCCGATCAAAAAGACAGGCTGAAAACGCAGCTATTTTTTTGTCATACCCCGGCGACGGTGACTGTTGGTTCGGGTTCCGGGTGGAGGGAGCGGGCTTTTACGTCCCAGGCGAGGCCGAAGAGGCGGAGGATGGAGATTCCGTACCAGTTGGGGTCGAACTCGTACCAGGCGAGGCCGTGACGTGAGGACTGGGGGTGGGCGTGGTGGTTGTTGTGCCAGCCTTCTCCGAAGGTGAGCAGAGCTACCCACAAGCTGTTGCGGGAGGTGTCCTGGGTGGGGAATCTGCGTGAGCCCCACATGTGGGTGGCGGAGTTGACGAGCCAGGTGGAGTGGAGTCCGAGGACAGTGCGGAAGAAGATGCCCCAGAAGAGATAGGGCCATCCGCCGAAGACGAGAAGCGCGAGACCGAGGGTGGTGATGGGGATCCAATGCCAGCTTGCTGATCCAGACGTGGAACTTGTCTTTGCGGAGGTCGGGGACGTAGGGGAGGAGTTCGGCGGCGTTGTTGTGCATGGTTTCGCCGGTGATGAGCCAGCCGACGTGGGCCCAGAGAGCGCCTTCGCCGGGAGAGTGCGGGTCGCCTTCCTTGTCGGTGTTCTGGTGATGCTGGCGATGGGTGGCGACCCAGAAGATAGGGCCGCCCTCTAGAGTGAGGGTGGCGCAGATGGTGAGGAGGTACTCCATCCAGCGGGGGGTTTTGTAGCCGCGATGGGTGAGGAGGCGATGGTAGCCCATGCCGATGCCGAAGCCTCCGGCGAGCCACCAGAGGATCATGGCGATGAGGAAGGGTTTCCAACTGAACATGAAGAGCGCGGCGATGGCGCCGAGATGGAACGCGATCATGATGAGGAGGGTCAGCCAGACGATAGGCTGCGTGAAGGTGCGATCGGGTCCAAAGAGGTGCGGCTTCTGCATAAGCTAATTGGACTCCTACGGGCAGTTGAATTGGGGGTTGGAGGGTAATAGTTGTGTAAGGAATGGATGATGACGCGATTTTAAGGTTTGTCCTGAAGTTGGAAGAACAGGCAACCGCAACAGCAAAAGCGAAATGCGGGGGTCCCTCCACTGCCCCTTCGACGCGCTTCGCTTCTCAGGGTCCGGTCGGGATGACGCGATTTTTGGGTGGGTCTCGAAAGTTGGAAGAACGAGCAACCGCAACAGCAAGAACAAAAGCGAAATGCGGGGGTCCCTCCACTGCCCCTTCTACGCTCTTCCTTGCTCGGGTCCCGTCGGGATGACGCGATTTTTGGGTCGATCTCGAAGGTTGGAAGAACGGGCAACCGCAAAATATGACATAGTTTTGAGAGAGTTGATGGGTTGCGCGAGGAGGATGCTATGGGAATGGTCAAGATGGGAGTGGCGGGGTGGATGATGGTTGGGTTGGCTTCGGTGGGGATGGGGGCTAAGCCGCATAAGTCGGATTTAACAGGGACTTCGTGGCGGCTGGTGGAGTTTAAGGGCAGCGACGATACGGTGCTGAAGCCGAAGGACAGGAACAAGTACACGGTGGTTTTTGGCGATGGGGGACGACTGAGCGCGGTGGTGGATTGCAATCAGGGGCATGGGACCTGGGACTCGGATGGGCCGGGGCATGTGACGTTTGGGCCGCTGGGGTTGACGCGGATGATGTGTCCGGATGAGGGGGCGAAGCTGGATGGGAATCTGGAGACACAGTGGGAAAATGTGACTTCGTATGTGCTGAAGGGCGGGCGCTTGTTTCTGTCGCTGAAGACGGATGCAGGGACTTATGAGCTTGAGCAGGTTAAGGGGATGGCTGCGGGTGGCGGATCACGGGGCGGGAGTTGGAACTGATCGATTGTGCGGGTTTGGCGGTGGCGGTGTTTGAGGCGAAGAGCTAAAAGCAACTACAAGTGCAAAAGCAAAATGCGGGGGTCCCTTCGACAAGCTCAGGGCAGGCTCCTCCACTGCGCTCCGCTTCGGTCGGGATGACGCACTTTTTGTCCACTACCCTTCGCTTCGGTCGGGATGACGCCTCTGTTCATACACGAGAGTGAGGCTAAGTGTAGCGGGGGCCGGTGGCGATGAGGTGGTTGATGTCTTCGAGGGGGTGGATGCCTCCGCGGGCTCCGACGGCGGTGCAGTTGAGGGCGGCGGCTGCGCAGGCGAACTCGAGCTGGCGATCGAGGGGCCAGTCATGGAGAAGCGCGTAGATGAAGCCGGCGTGGAAGATGTCGCCAGCGCCGGTGGTGTCGACTACGGGGACGCGGAAGGCGGGGATGTGGAGGAGGCGCGTGCCGTCGAAGGCGAGGACTCCGTCGGGGCCGAGGGTGGCGGCGGCGAGGCGGGCAGTTGTAGCGGCGGTGGAGGGTGCGGAGGGCCTGTTCGAGAGTGGGTTCGCTGGTGAGGCGGGTGGGAAAGTCGCGGCTGACGATGAGGTAGTCGACGTTGGCGAGGAGGGATTCGATGTTGGGGTAGAGTTCGTCGAGGTCGGCGATGACGGGGACGTTGGCTTCGCGTGCCCATGAGGCAGCAAGGATTGCGGCTTCGGTGTCGTGGCCGTCGACGTGAAGGGCGCGGGCGTTGGTGATCCATTCGCGTTGAAGATCGGCAGGGTGGAGGATGATGCGCTCGTCGCGACGGCAGAGGACGGTGCGCTCTCCCTGGTCGTCGACGAGGATGAGGGATTGGGCGCTGGGGACGCCGGGGGCGGTGACGATGTGGGCTTCGACGCCAGCGTGGGAGAAGGCTTCGCGATGGAGAGTGGCGGCGAGGTCGTCGCCGAGTTTGCCGATGTAACGGGTGCGCAGACCCCATTGCTGACAGGCGACGACGGTGGTGGCGACCTGTCCGCCGGGGAGGGTGCTGATGGTGGAGTATTCGGTTTTGGAGCCGCGTGCGGGATAGGTCGAGAGAGGGATGACGGTGTCGGTGGCGTTCAGGCCTACGCCGACGAGGTCAACCTTCGACTGCTTCTCCATGGGTTAACTGTAAATGAATCTCAGATGGGTACGTTTCAGTCGATGAGCTTCGGTAGAGCTTCGGTGGCGGTGCCGAGGATGATTTCGTCGAAGGCTTCGCGATTGAGTGGTTCTTCGGGGCCAACGTAGAGGGTGCGGATTCCGCGCTGGTTGGCGATGTGGACGAATCCGGCGGCGGGATAGACGGAGCCGGAGGTGCCTACGACGAGGAGGACGGTGGCTCGGTCGAGTTCGCGGTAGATGGTGTCCATTTCGAGAGGGATCTCGCCGAACCAGACGATGTGGGGACGGATGGAGGCGTGGCAGGTTTTGCAGATGGGGAGATCGTCGGGGTCTTCGTAGAAGGAGTGGTCGGAGAAGCGTTCGCCGGTGCGGGTGCAGCGGGATTGGAAGAGGGTGCCGTGCATGTGGTGGATGCGGTGGGAGCCGGCGCGCTCGTGGAGGTCGTCTACGTTTTGGGTGCAGAGGTAGAAGCGGTCGCCTAATCTTTCTTCTAGTTTTGCGAGGGCTTTGTGGGCGGCGTTGGGTTGGGCGGCGAGGGCGTCGCGGCGGCGCTGGGAGTAGAAACGCCAGACGAGCTCGGGGTTGGCTTGCCAGGCTTCAGGGGTGGCGACTTCTTCGACGCGATGGCCGTTCCAGAGGCCTCCGGAACCGCGGAAGGTGGCGAGGCCGGATTCGGCGGAGATGCCGGCTCCGGTTAGGACGAAGAGGCGGTCTTGCGGAGTGAGGTGCATCGATGTTTAGGCTGCTCTTCAGTGTATGGGTAGAGAAGCGGATTTCTCCACTGCGTATCCTGGGTGGGATGTTTCGGTCGAAATGACAGTCTTTTTTTGACTTCTTCGATAAAAAAACGAAGGCGACGGGAGATCTCCGTCACCTTCGGGATGGGTTGGGTCGGCGTTAGTACGAGGGAATTTGCTGGGGGACGTAGATTGAGCCGTTGAGGTCGGAGTCCTTGAAGCCGAAGACCCAGAACTGGTTGGGATTGCTGTTCTTGATGTTGTTGTATGTGGAAATGGATTTACTGGAATGTAAATTTTTCGGAATTGACATGATTTGTTGGAGGAGGGATTCCTCCATTTTTTCTCTTCGACTCTCTTTGCTTTGCTCAGGCCCCGGTCGAATAAGACGACTCTGCAGAATGCGGGGGCCCTCCACTTCCCTTCGAATCGCTACGCTCACTCAGGGTTCGGTCGGGATGACGCAGTCTTAGGTGGCGTTGAAAGGTTGGAAGAACAAACAACCGCAAACGTAAAAGCGAAATGCGGGGGTCCCTCCACTGCGCTTCGCTTCGGTCGGGATGACGCACTTTTTTCCACCTTCGCTTCGCTTCGGTCGGGATGACGCAATTTTTGTCCATTACGCTTTGCTTCGGGATGACGCACTTTCTAGGTGACGTTGAAGGTTGGAAGAACGAGCAACTGCAAAAGCAAAAGCGAAATGCGGGGGTCCCTCCACTGCGCTTCGCTTCGGTCGGGATGACGCACTTTTTAGGCGACGTTGAAGGTTGGAAGAACAAGCAACTGCAAAAAGGGACGCAAATGGAGTCTAGGGTAATGGGTGGAGCGTGGTGTTGAAGAGGAAGGGGTCGTCGAAGTCGGTGCGGTCGCCGGGCTTTTTGTTGGGGATGGGTTGGATGCGGGCGGAGAGGGGCTTATTCCATTTGACGGCTAGTGAAGCTACATCGGAGAAGATGCGGTTGAGCTGGTCGGCGGTGACGTCGCCGGGGAGCGGGATGGTGTCGAGGCCGGTGCCGCAGACGGAGGAGTAGGCGAGGAGGCTGTCGACGTTGTAGGCGGACTCGGCCCAGCGCTGCGCGAGGAGTTTGTCTTCCATAACAGGGACCATGAGGCCGGAGTAGCCGATTTGTTTTACGGGCACAGCTTTGACGGCGGCGGTGATGATGCGGGAGGCGGTGAGGGTTCCGCTGGAGCCGAAGCGGGCTCCGGTGAAGGCTTCGATGGCTGCGCCTATCGAGACGTCGCCGAGCGGAGCGGGCGTGGGGTCGACGCCCATGTAGGTCCAATGAGTGGCGGCCGCGATTTTGTTGCCTACGGCGTCGGCCACTTTGGCGTGGATGGTGAGGGCGGCGGTGAGATCGCGTGTGGCGGCTTCGGCGTTGCCTTTGTCTTTGGCGAAGACGTCGCGGACTACGTTGGCTCCTTCAAAGCCGATGGAGAATTGTCCGCCGGGGCCGTCGTGCCAGGAGCCGGGGAAGAACGGGCCGTAGGGTTTTAGCATTGCGGTGGCGGTGAAGTTGAAGGTGCCCTGCGCGTGCGGGCTGTGGGCGGCGACGTATTGGACGAGTTCGGTGGTGCGGGAGATGGCTTTCCAGTGGATGCCGGAGTCGTCGGCAATGATGGCGCTTGCGTTGAGGTGCGGAAGGGTGGAGAGAGCGCGCTCGAGGAGGTGCATGGTTTTGGGATCGTCATTATCGTGAACCATTCCTGGGCCTATGTTCGCGGCTACATTTTCTTTTACTGCGAGTGCGTCGAGTTTGCCGAGGAAGGCGAGGGCCTGGTCTTCGGTGAGGCCGGAGGTGAGTTCGGCCAGAGGCTGGGTGGTGAAGCGGATGGTTTCTACTTCGTAGCCTTCGCTTTTGAATTCAGCTTTGGTTTTGTTGAGGACTCCGAGGGCTTCGGCTAATTGGTGTTCGTAGTTTTGCGGGTCGAGGCGGACGAAGGCGGTGATGGCTCGGACCTTGGGTTTGGTGGTCTGGGAATGAAGCGTGAGGCAGGAGAAGGCGAAAATCGCGGCTGCGGCTAGGCGCTTCATTGGAGGGCTCCGGAGGGTGGATGAGGAAGTATAGCTTGCGGGCTATTGGTAACGTCGAAACAAAAACGAGTACAAAAGCAAAATGCGGGGGTCCCTCCACTGCGCCCTTCGCTCAGTCGGTCGGGATGACGCATTTTTAAGGACGTTGAAGGTTGGAAGAACAAGACAGCACGGCAAAGACATGAAATGCGGAGGTCCCCCACTTCACGATGACGCGGTTTTGTCAGGTGAGAGTTTATTTATATTGATGCTTCTTTGTAGGGCTCGATCGGTTTACCCCACTCGGCGCTTAGGTCTTGCCATGTTGGGTTTTGAGCGACGATGAGACGGAGCTTTTTGATGCGTGACCAGTTTTTGAGTTGTTTCTCGCGAGCGATGGCTTCGGGCACCATGGCGAAACGTTCGAAGTAGACTAGCTTGTTGATTTTGTAGCGGGTGGTGAAGCTGTCAGGAAATGTGCCGTTCTTGTGCTGGCTTACGCGGACTTCGATTTCTGTGGTGATGCCAATGTAGAGCCTTTGAAAGCTACTGGCCAAGATGTAGACGTAGGCTTGGTCGGGCATGGTCCATCTTTTTTTGTGCGGGATGAAGTTGGAAGAACAAGCAACTGCAAAAGCAAAAGCGAAATGCGGGGGTCCCTCCGCTGCGCCGCTCACGATGAGACTGTGAGCGGCTTCGGTCGGGATGACGCATCTTTTTGGAGGCGTTGAAGGTTAGAAGAACAAGCAACTGCAACGGCAAAAGCAACGGCAACGCTACTGCACTGCTACTGCTACTGCTACTGCTACTGCTACTGCTACTGCTACTGCTACTGCTACTGCTACTGCTACTGCTAAAGAATTATTCGCCGAAGTTGACGGATTCGATGCCGAGGAATTCGGCGGACTGGCCTAGTTCTTCTTCGATGCGGAGGAGTTGGTTGTATTTGGCGATGCGGTCGGTGCGGCATGCGCTGCCGGTTTTGATCTGGCCGGCGCCGGTGCCTACGGCTAGGTCGGCGATGAAGGTGTCTTCGGTTTCTCCGCTGCGGTGGCTGATGATGCAGGTGTAGCCGAAGCGACGGGCCAGTTCGATGGCTTCCAGGGTCTCGGTGACGGTGCCGATCTGGTTGACTTTAATCAGGATGGAGTTGGCGACCTTTTGCTCGATTCCCTGCTGGAGGCGCTTGGTGTTGGTGACGAAGAGGTCGTCGCCTACCAGCTGGACCTTGTCGCCGATTAGTTCGGTGAGGTGCTTCCAGCCATCCCAGTCGTCTTCGGCGAGGCCGTCTTCGATGGAGATGATGGGGTATTTGTTGACCCAGTTCTCCCAGAAGGCGGCCATCTGTTCGGAGGAGAGTTCGCGCTTGTCGGATTTTTTGAAGACGTATTTGCCGGTCTCTTTGTTGTAGAACTCGCTGGAGGCGGGGTCGAGGGCGATGGAGATGTCGCTCGCCGGGAGCGTAGCCGGCGAGTTGGATGGCTTCGATGATGAGATCGAGGGCTTCGTCGTTGGATTTGAGGGAGGGGGCGAATCCGCCTTCGTCGCCCACGGCGGTGTTGTAGCCCTTCTTCTTGAGGACGCCTTTGAGGGTGTGGAAGACTTCGGTGCCCCAGCGGAGGGCGTCGGAGAAGGTCTCGGCGCCGGTGGGCATGACCATGAACTCCTGGAAGTCGACGTTGGAGTCGGCGTGGGAGCCGCCGTTGAGGATGTTCATCATGGGTGTGGGCAGGAGGCAGGCGTTGATGCCGCCGATGTAGCGGTAGAGGGGGAGCTTGAGCGCGGACGGCGGAGGCTCGGGCGACGGCCATGGAGACGGCGAGGATGGCGTTGGCTCCGAGTTTGGATTTGTTCTCGGTGCCGTCGATGTTTATCATGGTGGCGTCGATGAGGCGCTGGTTGGAGGCGTCCATGCCCGCGAGTTCGGGACCGAGAATGGACTCGACGTTTTCTACGGCGTGGAGGACACCTTTACCGAGGTAGTGCTCCTTGTCTCCGTCACGGAGTTCGACGGCCTCGTGCTCTCCGGTAGAGGCTCCACTGGGGACGGCGGCGCGGCCTTTGGCTCCGCCATCGAGCAGGACGTCGGCTTCGACGGTTGGATTGCCTCGGGAGTCGAGGATTTCGCGTGCGTGGATAGAGACGATCTCAGTCATGTTGCTCCTGTTTGTAGATTGTGCTGAATGTTGGGCTACTATGCGATGGTTCAAGCGTTCGTTTAACTTTGGGCGGCGGTCTACGGGGAGGGATTGGCCACTCGCGAGAGAGATGGATTGGACGAAATCTGCGCCGGAGGAACTCACTTGTTGAATTTTAGCAAAGGGTTTGGGGAGGGGTTTACAAACGGCGAAGAACAAACAGATGCAACGACAAAGGCAAATGCGGGGGTCCCTCCACTTCGCTACGCTTCGGTCGGGATGACGCTGCTTTTTGGGCAGGTCAGGTCGGGATGACGCAGTTTTTTTGCAAGTCCAGCCGGGATGACGCAGTTTTTTTGCAGGTCCGGACGGGGATGACGCAGTTTTTTTGGCGGGTCCGGCCGGGATGACGCTGCTTTCTGCGGGCGTCTAATGACAGAGGCGTTGAAAGGCTTATTAGCAGGGTCGGTTCCCTGCCGGGGATTTTGCAGGTGGCGGGGGTTGGGGGTTTAATCTTGAGAACAGGCGCGGTTTTTCTGGCGCTGCGATTTTGCGAGGTGTTGTTATGACGTTCAAGATTTCGGCTGCTGCTTTTGTACTTGCTGCTGCTGCTCCTCTGTTCGCGCAGACGAGTGGGGTTTCGCATCCGGATACTGCGGTGATTCAGAGCGACGATGAGACCCAGGCGGTGAAACCTTTGACTCCGCGGCCGAGTGCTGCGGTGGCGGGTCCGGCGTCGAGCCGCTCCGTCGCAGAGTGAAGTTTATGGGTCTTACGTTCCTTATACTGGGCCGAAGGTGGCGAGTGCGAACTACAGCTCCGGTTGCGGCTCCTGATGAGGACCCGGCAGACGCGATGATTGTTGTGGATGTTCCGGAGCGTGAGGGCGAACTGCGCGAAGGGACTTTGCTGAAGACGAAGATGCTGGATACGCTTTCGACGAGCTCGACGTTGCCGGGTACGCGGTTTACGGCGGAGGTGACGGAGCCGATTGAGCGGAATGGGCGAGTGATTATTCCGGCGGGGTCGGTGCTGGAGGGCCAGGTGACAGAGGTGCATGGCGGGAGGCGGATCTCAGGTGCGGCTTCGATGCATCTGGAGACGCGGAATGTGTTGCTACCGGATGGGACGCACTACGTTGTGCATGCGCAGCTTGTTGGTCTTGGCGGCAAGGAGTTCAAGATTTCGGATGAAGGAACGATGACGCGCAAGGACCATCCGAAGGAGATGCTGGCCGTGGCCGGCGGTGTGACCGGTGCGGCTGCAGTTACGGGAGCGATGATCGGCGGCGGGGTAGGGGCGATCGTCGGCGCAAGTATTGGCGCGGGCGTGAGCACGGTGATCTGGTTGAAGCAGGACCGGCAGGCGACGCTGGATAAGGATGTGCCGATGGTTTTTAGTTTGACTACGCCGATGATTCTGACTCCGCTGGGTGGAACTACGGTGAGTGGTTTGGGGACTCGTAGCGGAGTTCAGTAGAGATTAAGTTGCAGTGGTTTGCGGCCGGAGCTTTTTGCTCCGGCTTTTTTTCTGCGGGGGAGTATGAAAGAGAAATGCAGGTCCTTCGACTACGCCCCGTTCGACTCGCCTCCGGCTCGCTCAGGGGCTCCGCTCAGGATGACACCTTCTAACAGTATTCCCAAAATAGATGGAGTTAGTCGCGGATTTGGGCCAGGAGGCGCTTCCAGTTTTTCTGGTTGCGGCGATAGGATTTTTTCAGATCTTCGAGGATGCGTTCAAAGTCGCCGTGGCCCTGCAAATTGCGCCAAGCTGGGTTTTTGCTGAACCATGGGATAGTTTTCGTTGCCAAGGTAGATGGCGCGGCGTAGCCAGTGGAGAGCTTCGGACTCGTCGCCTTCTACGGCGAAGTAGGTGGCGAGACGGTAGGCCATTTCGCTGTCGGCTTCGGCGGCAGAGAGGGTTTCGTCGACGATGAAGGTGCTGGCTTTTTCGCGTTCGCCTAGCTGGACGTAGCAGAGGGCGATGGTGGGATAGACGATGCGGAGGCTGGCGTCGTCGCGAATCACATTTTCTAGGGTTTCGATGGCCTTCGAGAGATCTCCGGTGCGCATCTGCTGGTAGCCGAGCGAGGTGCGGAGAAGGGGCTGGCGGGGTTCGAGGGTCAGGCCTTTTTCGATTTCGTCGGCGGCTAGTTCGAGCTGGTTTTGGTACTGGTAGACACGGGCGCGGTGGTTGTAGATCATCGCGGCATTGGAGGGGTTCATGCGGAGGGAGGCATTGAACTGGTCGAGAGCCTCGTCGTACATGCCGTCGATTCGGAGGGTGATGCCGGCGACCATGCGGACGTTCCAATCGTTGCCGGCGGTCTGGAGGAGATTCTCGATGCCGTGACGGGCGGACTCTTTTTCGCCGCGGGAGAGGAGCATATAGACGCGGTAGAGATTTGCTTCGACGGAGCCGGGATCGAGGGTGAGGGCTTTATCGAAGGCGCGGCGGGCTTCGAGGACGTGCATCTGGCCGCCGAGACCGTGGCGTGCGTATTGAAGGTGAGTGATGCCGAGGCCGGACCATGCGGGCGCATACTTCTCGTCCTGATTGACGACGGAGGAGAAGAGCTCGCGGGCGCGGTCGAGGTCTTCGCGGCTTCCGGTGCGGGTCATGAAGGCGGAGAGGACTGCTCGGGCCTGAAGATACTCCTCGGAGAGGGCCTGGTTGAGAGAGACAGCGGTGGGGGCGGTGCGGTGAATTTCGTGGTTGGTCTGGAGATCGCCGAAACCCTGCAGGGTGCTGAAGACCTCATTGCATATCTCTGATTGAACGCTGACGAGGTCGAAGGAGGCTACGTTGATGGAGCCACCGGCGCGGACGCTCTGACCGGGGACGTCGAGGAGCTGCCAGTTGAGATCGAAGCCCTGTTCGGAGCGCATGAAGTTGCCGGCGAGAACGAAGTTGACGAGGAGTTTTTTGCCGACGCTGAGGGGGTCGAGTTGCGCGGCGGGGATGGTCATTAATGATGAGGATGGGCGGACGACGAGCGTGGTGACGCGGGTGAGGCGGGTGGCGATGGCGTCGGCGAGGGCGTAGCCGTAGAGCGGGGCGACATCGGCGGGGCCGAAGTTGACGAAGGGGAGGACGACGATCGAGTTCTGATTGACGGAGGAGGCGGCGGCGGGTTCGCGGAAACGCTCGGCGAGCATGGAGAGGATGCCGGTGGTGCGTTTTTCTTCTTCGGGGGTGTCGAAGGCGAGGCGGTTTTGCGAGGGGCGGAGGGAGATGTTGTCGCCGGGAAGGAGGATCGAGTCGAGCTGCATGGCCATCATGATGGTCTTGAGGGCTTCGCGGACTTCGGCGGCGGAGGCGAAGCGGGCGGAGGGCTGTTTTTCGAGGCAGCGGAGGATGACGGACTCGAGTTCGATAGGGAGGTTGGGGGCTATTTCGCGGATTTTGGGCGGGTCGGCGAACTGGATGGCGCGGATGGATTGGAACTCGGGGGCGTCGGGACGGTGGAAGGGATGACGGCCGGTGGCGAGCTCGTAGAGGATGAGGCCGAGGGCGAAGATGTCGGACTGGACGGAGGATTGTCCGGTGACGAACTGCTCGGGGGCCATGTAGGCGATGGTGCCGCCGCGCGCGGTGTAGGTGGGGCCGGGCACGGCCTGGGGGGAGCCGACTTTGCGCTTGTTGACGGGGCCAGTGGGGTCGAAGTCTGCCTGGTCGGGGCGGAGGCGTCGCGCGAGGCCGAAGTCGAGGATCTTAATCAGGCCGCCGTCGGTGAGCATGACGTTGGCGGGTTTGAGGTCGCGATGGAAGATGCCGAGGTAGTGGGCGGCGGAGAGGCCGTCGGCGGTCTGGGTGCCGGCGGAGAGGACGAGCTGGAGGCTGGCGGGGCCTTCGGCAATGAGCTTGTCGAGGGATTTGCCGGGGATGTACTGCATGACGATGTAGGCTTCTTCGCCATCGCTGTCTTCGGCGGGGGCTTCGCCTACGTCGTAGATGGCGCAGACATTGGGGTGGTCGATGGCGGAGGCGAGGCGGGCTTCGCGGAGTTGGGTGACGCGCATCTGCTCGATGGTGAGGTTGCCGCGCTTGAGGAGCTTGAGGACGACGGGGCGCTGGAGGAGGGTGTCGTTGGCGAGGTAGACGACTCCGCTGCCGCCGGTGCCGATCTTGCGGACGAACTCGTACTGCTTGATCTCGCGTCGCTTCATGAATTGATTATTGCAAGGATGGGTGTGGGGATCGTGAATGAACGGCTGGAGATGCAAGGGATATGGTGCGTTAATGGGAAAGCCTCAGGCTATGCGTGGTGCAAAGCCTGAGGCGGAGGAATCCTCTGTTATTTGATATTCAATATGCATTTAGTGGCCGCGGCGGTGGTTCATTTTCCCATGGGCGGGGGTTGACGGGATCGTCCTGCCACTTCTGACGGCGGCCTACGAGGAACATGATGAGGCCGAAGACGAACATGACGGGACCCCAGGTGAGATTGAGATTAATGCCCATGGATTTCTCGTAGATGTCGGCAGCGTTGCGGGTGACTAGACCGTAGATGCACATGAGGCCTCCGATGAGGAGGAAGATCAGGCCGAGGGGGATGCGAATGTCGAGTCCCATGTGTTGCTCCTTGAGTTTGTGGTTCGAAAACAAAACAGACAACAGCAAAAGCGAAAGCAACTGCAAGAACAAAATGCGGGGGTCCCTCCACTTCGCTACGCTCCGGTCGGGTTGACGAATTTTTGGTGGCGTAGATGTTGAAGAACGGGCTTGCGTGAGCAAAAGCAACGTCACGACAAATGGAGATCCAACGGGATGACAAAAATGACGTTTTCAGGCGAAGACGAGGTTTAGGACGATGAGGATCGCGAGGACCGCAATGGCGAGGGTTGCGGGTTTCTGGTACCAGCTCAGGTGGGTTTCTATGGGTTTGGGGGTTAAGGAGTAGACGAGGCCTACTAGTTCTGGTTCGGGGCGCGGTGTGGTGACGAGGCTGATGGCGATGGTGACGAGGAGGTTGACGGAGAAGGCGAAGATGGCTGTCCAGAAGTTTTGCGCCATGTCGCTGGGGTAGGTGTGGATGACGTGGATCCAGCCGCCGTGGATGCCGGGTGTGGCGTCGGCGGGGATGGTGAGGCCGTGATGGAGGAGCGCGGCTGCGGTGCCGGAGAGAAGTCCGGTGAAGGCGGCGTGACCTGTGGTGCGCTTCCAGAACATGCCGAGTAAGAAGGTTGCGAAGAGCGGGGCGTTGACGATCGAGAAGACGAGTTGGAGCGCGTCCATGATGTTGTTGAAGTTGGTGACGAGGTAGGCGGCGCCGATGGAGAAGGCGACGCCTCCTATGGTTGCCATGCGGCCCATCCATAGATAGTGGGCGTCGGTGGCGCGCTTGTTGATGTAGGCCTGATAGATGTCGTAGGTCCAGACGGTGTTGAAGGCAGTGACGTTTCCGGCCATTCCGGACATGAAACTGGCGAGAAGCGCGGTGAGGCCCAGGCCGAGGATTCCTGTTGGGAAGAAGTGGAGGAGCATGACGGGGATGGCGAGGTCGTAGTTATAGACAGGGGTGCCGTCGGCGTTGAGGACGGGCTGGCCGTTGACGGGGTCGATTTTGACCGGGATGATGCCGTGGGGGTGGGCGTCGTCGAGGGGGAGATTCGCGGCGGGCGCGGCAAAGACAACCGCAGGTCGCTTCGACTCGCTCCGCCCGCTCAGGATGACACTTCCGTTCCCATCTGGCTGTGTGCGAGCCATGTGCGATGTCACGCTGACGGCGATGAGGCCGGGCAGGATGACGAGGAAGGGGAAGAACATTTTGGGAATCGCGGCGATCAGGGGGACTCGGCGGGCGGAGACTTCGGAGTCGGCGGCCATGGCTCGCTGGATGACGAGGAAGTCGGTGCACCAGTAGCCGAAGGAGAGGACGAAGCCGAGGCCCATGGTGAGACCGAACCACTCGACGCCTAGGGTGTTGGTGGAGGCGTGGGCCATGCCTTTCCAGGAGTGGGTCATGTTGGCGGGGAGGGTGTGCTTGATTCCCTGCCAGCCGCCTACGTTGCGGAGGCCGATCCAGACGAGTGGGGCGAAGCCGGCGACGATGAGGAAGAACTGGAGGACTTCGTTATAGATGGCGCTGGTGAGACCGCCGAGGAAGATATAGCCGAGGACGATGATTGCCGATAGGAAGACTGAGACGTGGAAGATCCAGGGGTCGGGGACGATGCCGTGGAGGAGGCCGAGGGTCTGGATCAAAAGGGCCATCGCGTACATGGAGATTCCGGAGGAGAGTACGGTCATGATGGCGAAGGAGAAGGCGTTGACTGCGCGGGTTTTCTCGTCGAATCGGAGTCGAAGATACTCAGGTACGCTGCGTGCCTTGGAGCCGTAGTAGAAGGGCATCATGAAGATGCCGACGAAGATCATGGCGGGGATGGCGCCGATCCAGTAGAAGTGGCTGGTGATGATGCCATATTTGGCGCCGGAGGCACCCATGCCGATGACTTCCTGGGCTCCGAGGTTTGCGGAGATGAAGGCGAGGCCACAGACCCAGGCTGGGATGGAGCGGCCGGCGAGGAAGAAGTCATTGGAGGTGCGCATGTAGCGCTTGAGGGCGAAGCCGATGCCCAGGACAAAGATGAAGTAGACCAGCATGATGAGCCAGTCGATGATGGAGAGGTTCACAGTTTCCCTTTTTCCGGTTGGTTCGGCGGTGATGAGATGGCGCTAAATCGTTATGGTTACTGGGGGAAACTGTACCTTGTTTGAAGGTTGCGCGTCCAGATGGAAGAAAGACTGATTTTGTGGCATTTGGATTGCTTGAAAGAATGGGTGATTGCGTTTTGTGTTGCAAGATGAAACAAATAGTGGAAAGAAATTGCCCACTATGCCAACGTATCGGAAAAAAAGGGCATCGTATTTGATTGACAATCGGCCGGATTGTCTCGTGACGATAAAGATGCAGAGGTAATAAAAATGAGCAATGTAGCACTTTCTCCCTTGGAGCCTTTGGTTGCCCGAATGACAGCTAATCTTCTTCTTATTGACGATAACGCTGTGCAGGCGGCGACCCGGCAAACGATTCTTCGACGGGCCGGTTATTTCGTGATTGCTGCGCTGAACCCTGGGCGCGCTCTCGAACAACTTAGGGATCGCGAGTTCCCTGCTCCGATTCAAATGGTGATTACCGACCACATGATGCCGGGAATGAGCGGCTCGGAGTTTGTGCGACGACTGCGGAGGACTCATCCGACGATGCCGGTACTGGTGATCAGCGGGCTGGAGGAGGCAGACCAGGAGTATTCGGGATTGAATGTGACGTTCCGGATGAAACCGCTGCTTCCGGAGTATTTGCTGGAGACGGTGCGCGGCCTGGTGAATGAGGGTGGCGCTCTTAGCGTAGAGAAGTAGGTGGGATAGATCGTGAGTTGACCACTATAGAGCAGTGGCCCTACGAGCAAATGCAGGTTCCTTCGACAAGCTCAGGACAGGCTGTTTGACTGGGCGCGTCTGGATGACACTTCCTTTCCTTATGAGGCTGTCCGAAAAACGTCGCGTGATTGCTGATAGGGGCCTGCCCTTGAGAGAATGGGGAGAGGCCCACTCATGCCATCGCACCCTATGCCGGAGTTCGGAAGTTTTACCCTGCTGCTTGCTCTGGCGCTGAGTGTTTATACGCTGGTGATGGGTGGGGTGGCGCTGTGGCGGACGCGTGGGGCTAAAGATGGCGCTGCGAGCAGGCTGGGGGAGACGGCTCGGCGGGCGGGGATTGGGAGTTTTGTGGCTTTGAGCTGCGCGGCGTTTGCGCTGGTGTGGGCTTCATTTACGAATGACTATTCGGTTTCTTATATTCTTCATCACACGAATCGCGATCTGAGTACGGCTTATAAGTTTTCTGCGCTTTGGAGCGGGCAGGAGGGTTCGCTGCTGCTTTGGGCCTGGCTGCTGAGCGCTTATGGGTTTGTGCTGCGGATGCGGCATAAGGTGGATGTTCGGTTGAGCGCGTTTGCTTCGACGATTCTGGCGGGCGTGCAGATTTTCTTTCTGCTGCTGCTGAACTTTGCGGCTCCTCCGTTTGCGATTCAGCCGGGGCAGGTGGCGACAGATGGGTTTGGGTTGAATCCGCTGCTGCAGTATCCGGAGATGGTGATTCATCCGCCGATGTTGTATCTGGGATATGTGGGGTTCTCGGTGCCGTTTGCATTTGCGTTGGGTGCGCTGATGATGCGGTATCCGGGGGAGAAGTGGATTCACATCACTCGGCGATGGACGATGGTGACGTGGCTGTTTTTGACGTGCGGGATTTTTCTGGGGGCGCACTGGGCTTATAGCGTGCTGGGGTGGGGCGGGTACTGGGGCTGGGATCCGGTCGAGAATGCTTCGCTGATGCCCTGGCTGACGGGGACTGCGTTTCTGCACTCGGTAATGATGCAGGAGAAGCGCGGCATGATGAAGAGCTGGAATGTTTGGCTGATCTTCTCGACGTTTCTGCTGACGATTCTTGGGACGCTGCTGACGCGGTCGGGGATTGTGAGTTCGGTGCATGCGTTTGCGCAGTCGAATATCGGGGAATGGTTTTATGGGTTCATCCTGATTGTGTTTGCGGTTTGTTTGTTTACGTTCTTTCAGGCAGCGAGATCATTTGAAGAGTGAGAACCGGCTGGAGTCACTGGTAGCGCGCGAGTCGAGTTTTCTGTTCAACAATCTAATTTTGCTGGCGGCTTGTTTCACGGTGCTGTGGGGGACGCTGTTTCCGATTCTGAGTGAGTATGTGCAGGGCACGAAGGTGACGATGGGGGCTCCGTTTTATAACCGCGTGGAGCTGCCGGTTGGTTTGTTTCTCCTGTTCTTACGGGGATTGGTCCGTTGCTGGCGTGGCGTTCGACTTCGTTGCGGGCGATTCGGCGGAATTTTGTGTTGCCGGGAATTGCGATGGGTGTCGCGCTGGTGGTGTTGCTTGCTGTGGGTGTTCGGCCATGGAAAGCGGGCGATGACTGGCAGGCGACACTGTTTTCGCTCGTGACCTTTACGCTGGCGGCGGGCGTGATTACGGCGATTGCGTCGGAGTTTCTGCGCGGGGCTTCGGTGGTGTCGACGCAGACGGGAAAGAATCTCGCTGGCTTCTACGGTGCTGTTGGTGCGGCGGAATACTCGGCGGTATGGCGGGTATATTGTGCACTTCGGAATTGTTGTGATGTTTATCGGGATCGCGGGTGGGGCGTTCAACCGGTCGAGCGAGCAGGAGATGGGGTTTGGGGATGCGATGACGCTTGGGCAGTACAGGCTGGTGTGCCAGAGCTTCTCGCAGGACTCGAACAAGAACTACGATACGGAGTTTGCGCTGCTGGATGTTTATAAGGGCGGGAAGAAGATTACGCAGCTTGCTCCGGAGCGGCGGTTTTATCAGGCTAGCCAGACGACGTCGACGATGGTGGCGCTGCACTCGACGCTGGAGAGCGATCTGTATGTGATTTATGAGGGGAAGAATCCGGATTCGGATAAGCCGATTATCAAGGTGTTTCTGAATCCGCTGATGAACTGGATCTGGATCGGGGTTTTGATTGTGGTGGCGGGGACGGGGCTGGCGCTGGTGCCTAGTTTGACTCGGGCTCCTGCGCGAGTCGCGGTTGTGGAGCCGGTTTTGGTGGCTGAGGTTCATCATGCTTAGGTGGTCATTGCGTAAGGGGGCGGGGGAGGAGACCGTGGGTAGAGAAGCGGGTTGGCGGGCGAGAGAGGGCCAAGGCTGAAGCTCGCCGGCTTACGTCGAAATGACAATCAAGACGGCAAAGGAGTTTCTTTGCGGCGGTGGGTGCAGGCTTGTCTGGTTTGTGTGCTGGCAGTGGTGATGCTGGGGGCGGAACCTTCGTCGCGGTTCAATAAGGTTGGGCATCAGATGATGTGCGCCTGCGGTTGCGGGCAGGTGCTGCTGGAGTGCAACCACGTTGGGTGTCCTGATTCGGACCGAATGATTGGGGAGTTGCGGACGCAGATGGCTGGTGGCGGTTCGGACACTGAGATACTGAACTGGTTTGCGGCGAAGTATGGGGCTACGATTCTGGCGGCGCCGATTCGGGGCGGGTTCGATAATGTGGCGTGGATCGCTCCTGTGGCTGTGTTTCTGCTGGCTACGGTTGGGGTGGGATTTTTGATCCGGATGTGGAGGCTGCGAGCGGGGGCGACGGTGATGGCCGGGGCGGCAGGAGCGAGTGTTGGGGATGATGCGCTGCGTGAGCGGATTCGGCGGGAGACGGAGTACTGACGATGGGAATGATTGCAGGTGTGGTGCTGACGCTGATGGTGTTCGCGTATATGTTCTGGCCGGAGAAGAATCCTTTTGTGCAGGCGGATAAGACACGAGTGGATTATCTGCGGGAGCGGAAGGATGTGATCTACGAGAATCTGCGTGATTTGAACTTTGAGTATCAGGCTGGAAAGTATCCGGAGCAGGACTATGCGGAGCAGCGGGCAGGGCTCGAGGACGAGGCGGCGCGGGTGATTGCGGAGATGGAGGCGCTGGAGGCAAGGGGCATGGTGGGACGGAGAAGGAACACTTAAGGGTACCTATGAAACGACATTTTTAGAGTTTGAGAAAAAGATTGGTCAGGCTGGCATATGATGGCCGAGAAAGATGCAGGAATAAGGGCTCTGCAAGAAAATTGAAAGACTACATGAGATCCGCTGGCGCCGCGCTAGGCGTCACTACTATCTATCTGCTTTGGTTGCTGGGTCCACTTATCAGTTCGACCCACACCTCGATCTATCACTGGGATGGATCGCCGTCCCAACTCTTCGTTGCTCCCATTCTGAATTTCTGTTTTTTCTGGCTGGTGCTGGCACTCGTGTTGATTCTTGCGCGTGGAAGGCCGCGGATTGCGGTATGGTGCGGGATTATTGCTTTGACGCCCTGGGTGCAGGTCAAGAACTGGTATTTCCAGATCGCACACTTCTATCCCTCACTGGCTGAGTGTTCTGGTATTGGGCCTGGGGCTGTCGGTGTTTCCAGTCCTGCTGGTGCTGTGGCGATCGGAGTTCGAACGGAAGTTTGAGCAGGTCGAAGAGCTCGCTGCGACTCTGTTTCTCTTCGCGGGCTTTTATGGGCTCATGATTCTGTCTCAGTACGGATGGCTGAGTTGGCAGGCCCGCTCGCTCAACGAGAGGCCGGTGCTGGCTGCGATGCAAAATCATCGTGACGCAAGCTGGGAGACCGAGAGTCATCTGGATATTGTTTGATGAATTGTCGTATATGCAGGTGTACGAACACCGGTTTCCGGGTCTTCAACTGCCTGCGTTCGATGCGTTGGCCGCGCAGTCAACGGTGTTCACTCATATGATTCCAGCGGGGATTCGGACGGAGATCGGTTTTACCTTCGTTGCTCACAGGCGAGCCTGTGGATCGGAATTCGGCCGTCGGCCGATGGGAGACAACTCTCGCTCCACAATCCACGCATAGGGGCGTGGCAGGGGTTTGACGAGCATGACACTGTCTTTGAAGACGCGATTGATCTGAACTATCAGCACCGCGGTCGCTGGTTGGTATAACCCGTATTGCCGCATCCTGCCCCATGTGGTGGATCACTGCTTCTGGACGTACGCCTTCTCAGCCGAGAACGGGATGGTGCCGGGGGCTCCGCTTCAGACCAATATGATGAGGCCGTGGATGCGGTTCTTCGGCATGGGGGCTCGCATTGCCTCTTTGTTTCCGGAGTCGGCCAGGCTGGGGGATGGCGATCCGATACGGCAGCATCTTTCCGACTACCTGGCTCTCGCGAATGCCGCAGACCAAATGCTGGAGGACAGGACGGCCGGCTTTGTTTTGATTCACATGCCAATTCCTCACCCTCACGGGATCTACGATCGAAAGAGGCAGCAGTTTTCCGTCGCCCATTCCGACTACCTGGATAATCTTGCGCTCACGGATGTGTTTCTGAAACACGTGCGGTCGAAGCTGGAGCAGAGCGGACAATGGGACTCGTCCACGATTGTTGTGATGGCGGACCATTCGTGGCGCACGAAGTTGATGTGGGAGGAGACGCCCGGGTGGACGAAGGAGGAAGAGGTGGCCAGCCGCGGGGGGCAGTTCGACGAACGGCCGGCGTATGTTGTGAAGCTGCCTGAGCAACACATGGGGGCACGGATTGATGCGCCGTTCTCCGCTGTGAATACGAGGAAGCTGTTGGATGCCTTCCTGGCGCAGAAGATCCGGTCGAAGGAGGAGTTATCTGCGTGGGCGATACAGAGCGGGCGGTGACTGGTGAAGGCTTTTTAGAGCGATACGAATTCTGCCTATTGAGAGTAATGCGTGGGTAGCTGGATTGTGCTGATCTGAGGTCATTTGACGTAAACTTAATGAGTGAGCCTCTTTCCTCTTTCCCTTCGACGTGTTGGTTTGGTTGCTGCTTTGGCGGTGGTTTGTTGCGGGTTTGCTTTGGCGGACTCGATTACGGGCGTTGTTACGAATAAGACGACGAACAAGCCCGCGGGTGGCGATGACGTTGTGCTGATTCGTCTGCAGCAAGGGATGCAGGAGGCGGCGCGCACGAAGACAGATGCGCGGGGGCGATTCAAGCTGGAGATTCCGGCGGGGGATAACGGGATTCACCTGGTGCGGGTGACGCATGATAAGGCGAATTATTTTCGGCCTGCGCCTCCGGGAACGGAGTCGGTTGAGGTTGAAGTATTCAATGCCGCGGCTAAGGTGAAGGGCGTGAGCAATGAGGCCAATGTGATGCGGCTGCAGACCGATGAGAGCGGGAAGGTTCTGCATGTTGTTGAGAATTTCTTTGTGAAGAATGAGTCGAACCCTCCGTTGACGCAGTTCAGCGACAGGCCGTTTGAGTTTTATCTGCCGGAGGGCGCGGTGGTGGAGGGATCGGCGGCGCTGGCTCCGGGCGGGATGCCGGTGCAGGCTTCGCCGGTGCCGCTGGGAGATGCGAATCACTTCGCGTTTATCTTTCCGATACGACCGGGAGAGACGCGGTTTCAGATTTCGTACAGGCTTCCATATAGCGGGAGCGTGAAGTTTGCCCCGCGGATGACGGCGGCTACGGACACGATTGCGGTGATGATGCCGAAGAGCATGACGTTTACCGCGGGAGTTTCTTCTCTGTATAGTCCGGTGACCGAGGATACGACGGCGCAGACTTTTGTGGCGCGAAATGTTGAGCCTTCGCAGCCGGTGGACTTTACGGTTTCGGGTGTGGGGCAGTTGCCAAGGGATACGGGCGCGGCGGCTACGGCGGGTGATGGTGGAGCGGCTGGCGCTCCGGCTGCGGGGGCTGCCGGGACTGCGGCTACTGATACCCGGCCGGGCGGTGGGCTGGGCGCTCCTATTGATCCTGAGGGGACGAACGATCCGTGGGCGAAGTATAAGTGGTGGATTCTGGGTGGGCTCGGTTTGGCGATGGCTGTGGGGGCGGGGATCATGTTGAAGAATGGGCCTGCTCCAGCTGTGGCTGTTGCTTCTCCGGCTGGCGGTTACGCGGGTGGAGGAGTTGCGGTGGCGGGCGGCGATTCCCTGCTGGCTGCGATGAAGGAAGAGCTGTTTGCGCTAGAGACGGACCGGCTGCAGGGTAGATTGAGCGAAGGCGAATATTCGGAGCAGAAGGCTGCGCTGGAGGTTGTGCTGCGGCGGGCCCTGCAGCGCGGCGAACGTGCGGTGGAGACGTCTAACGTTGCGGGACGGGTTGGCTGAGGCGGCTTCGAGGCATTGCATTATGAGTGTCGGCGCAACGAGCAAAATGCAGGTCCTTCGATTCCGCGCTGCGCGCTCCGCTCAGGATGACACCTTCTCGTTGTGCTTCGAGGCAGATGGTTGCCGAGGCTCTCTAAGGGACGAGCGATGAATACGTTCAAATCGACTTTGCTGCTGGTTGGGTTGACGCTGTTGCTGATCCTAATTGGGGATTACTTCGGCGGGCAGAATGGGATGATCCTGGCGTTTCTGATCTCCGTTGCGTTCAATTTTGGGACCTACTTCTTTTCGGACAAGATTGCGTTGAGGATGTACAACGCGCAGCCGGTGACGCGGGAGCAGTTGCCTCGGGCTTATGCGGCGGTGGAGCGGTTGACGGCGAAACAGGGATTGCCGATGCCGAAGATGTATGTGCTGCCGACGGAGTCGCCGAATGCGTTTGCTACGGGGAGGAATCCGCATCATGCTTCGGTGGCGGTGACGCGCGGGATTCTGGAGCTCCTGGATGATGAGGAGTTGGAGGGTGTGCTGGCGCACGAGCTGGGGCATGTGAAGAACCGGGACATTCTCACCAGCTCGATCGCGGCTACGCTGGCGGGGGCGATTACGATGGTCGCGAGGATGGGGTATTGGGCTTCGCTGTTTGGCGGCTATGGCGGCGGGGATCGTGACAGGCAACGTGGGGGTGGCGGACTGAGTGCGTTGTTGATGATTATTGTGGCGCCGATTGCGGCTTCGCTGATTCAGCTGGCGATCTCGCGTTCGCGGGAGTATGAGGCGGATGCTACGGGGGCGGCAACGACGGGGAATCCTTATGCGCTGGCGCGGGCGCTGCAGAAGCTGGATGCTTATTCGAAGCGGATTCCAATGCAGGCTTCGCCATCGAATGCGCATCTGTTTATTGTCGCTCCGCTGTTGGGAAGTGGGGGGATTGCGAGTTTGTTTTCGACGCATCCTCCGATGAAGGAACGGATACGGCGGCTGATTGGGAGGGACCTGGTTTAGGATGCAGACCTTTGTGCGGGCTTTGCGGTTGTATGCGATGGTGACTTGGGTTGGCGGTTTGGCGTTCTTTGCTTTTGCCGTCGCGCCGGTTGCGTTTGGGAGTTTGGCGAGCGCGCATCAGGCGGGACTGGTGGTGGGAGGGACGTTGCGCGTGCTGCACTGGATTGGGTTGGTGGGCGGCGTGGTGTTTTGTTTGGGGACGGGATGGTTGTGGACGCGGTCGGAGGATTGGGCGCGGGTGGGATTTCGGCGGGAACTGGTGCTGACTGGACTGATGCTGGTGGTGACGGCTTACTCGCAGTTTCGCGTGCTGCCGGCGATGGAGGTGGATCGTGCGCTGGCGGGTGGCGAGGTGGAGACTGCTTCGCTGGAGAATCCAGGGCGCGTGGATTTTGAGCGGCTGCACAGGTTGTCGGAACGGCTGGAGGGATTTGTGCTGGTGTGCGGGCTGGGCGTGGTGTTTCTGTTGGCGCGCGAGAGCCGTATGCCGGAGACGGGTGAGCCGAAGACGGATAGAATCGTTAGACCATGAAGAGAACGAGTGGGCTGCTGGACGGCGGCGAGCGGTGTGCTTGTGAGTTGACGTTGCGGCGGAGGGGCTAACCATGTCTGCTTTATGGTTGAGCCTGACGCTGGGGCTGGTGGCGGGACTGGCGGATTATCTGGGTGGATTTCTGCTGGTGAAGAGGTCGCCTTCGGCGAAGGCGTTGCGGTATTTCGTGGCGCTGGGCGCGGGTTTTATGCTGGCGGCGGCGCTGGTGGAGATGGTGCCCGAAGGGATGCAGGTGAATCCGCGTTGGGCGGCTTTGCTGATCCTGATGGGGTACTGCGGGGTGCATCTGCTGGAGCATACGCTGGTGCCGCACTTTCATTTTGGCGAAGAGACGCATGACCATGAGTTTCTTTCGGCCCGTACCAGCTACTCGGTTTTGCTGGGGCTGGCTACACATACATTTTTTGATGGAGTGGCGATCGGTTCGGGGTTTGTGTTGTCGCATTGGCTGGGGTGGGTGCTGTTCTTTGCGGTGTTTCTGCATAAGATTCCGGAGGGATTTACGATGGCGAGCGTGATGCTCGCGGGAGGGCGGGGTGCGAAGGCGGCATTGAACTCTGCGCTGTTTCTGGGGGCGATGACGGTGCTGGGAGTGCTGGTGATTAACCTGGAGCCACAGTGGGTCCGGGTGGGGCTGCCGGTTTCGGCGGGAGTGACAATTTATGTGGCGGCGACGGATCTGGTCCCGGAGGTGAATCGGGAGCAGGGGATTCGGATGGCACTGGTTTTTTTTGTCGGGGTAGTGATGTTTTTTCTGTTGCGGCTGTTGGGACCGGGGTAGGAATCCGGCCGAACGGGTGCGAGTGGGCAACACAAAACAGAGCGTTGAATTCGTGGTTCGGCTAAGGAGAGCGGTCGAGCTTCGCTCGATAACCCACCCTTTTCGATGAAGCCAAAAAGGATGGGCCACCCGGTTCTACGCCTGCGCAGCTACTGTGGTTGTTCGAGGAGGAGGGTCACGGTCGCGGTGTGCTGAAGGATTGTTCCGGTTGCTGTTGTGGCGGTGCCGGTTACGGTGATGGTGTAACTCTTTGCGGCACGAGACTGGGCGCCGGCAGCGTTGACGCGGTCTCCGCAACCGTCGGCCAGCATGAGAGTCGCGCTGAGCAGGATCACGATCAGGAGCTTGGTTGCTTTCCGCGAGCGGGTCGCGAGGAGCGCAAGCGGGCTGAGGAGGAGAGCCCAGAGCATGGGCTTTCTATTTGCGGAAGGACTGTTTGCGACGGTGTTGGGGGTGGCGATCGTGAGAGTGAACGTGGGGTTCGTGGTACCGGGTGGAATGACGGCTGGGTTGAAGGAGGCCGTGGCCAGGTTGGGAAGGCCGGTGGCGGCGAGGGTGATGGGGCTCGAAAGATTGCCTTGAAATGCAACTGTGAAGGTAAAGTTGGCGGAGCTGCCGGAGAGGATGGTCTGCGAGGTGGTTCCGGTGGAGGCGAGGGTAAAGTCAGGTGTTGGGCCGGTGGGGCCTGCGGTGATGAGTTGAGGAGTGGAGACGCTGGAGGCGAAGTTAGTGCTTCCTGCGAATTGAGCCGTGAAGGAATGTGAGCCCTGGGCGAGGGATGAGATATTCAAGATCGCGACGCCGTCGGTGAGGGGTTGGGAGGAGATGAGAGTTCCGTTGTCGAGAATCGTGACGGAACCGGTGGGGTTTGGTGCGATCGAGCTGATGACAGTGGCGGTGAGCGTGACGGGAGATCCGGGCGGAGCGTTGGCCACGAGGTCGCTGGTGAGAGTAAGCAGAGTGGGAGCCGGGTTGATGGTGATTGCAGAGGTAGTGGCGGAGAGGGTGTAGTTCCCTGCCGCTGGGCCGCTGAGGGTGGCGGTGATGGGGTAGGTTCCCGCGGAGGAGAGAGTAGTGGCTGGGGTGGTAAAGGTGGCGTTGAGGTTAGTGGTGTCTTGCGGGAGAACTCCGTTGAGGGTGGCAGTAACGGTGGGAATGGGTTGGCCATAGAAGAGGGCTATGGGAGCAAGGTTCGCGGTGAGTTGCTTCGGGGCGACGGTAAGGGGGAGTGTGGGAGCTTGTGCAGCCAGGTGGGTCTCATCTCCAGCGTAGGTGGCAGTGATGCTGTGAGTGCCAGCGAGGAGGGTAGTCGTGGAGAGTGTAGCCGCGTTCGAAGCGAGAGGTGCTGTGCCAAGGGTAGTGGTGGTGTCGAAGAAGGTGATGGATCCGGTGGCTGGGGAGGCGGAGGCTAAAGTGGCAGTGACCTGGCCGGTTCCGTAGCCGATGACGGAGGGGGCGTTGAGAGTGAGCGCTCCGGGAGCGGTGACGCCTATGCCTGCAATGGTCTGGACAGTCGTCGCTGGGGCTGGGGCGGCGGTGAGTTGGCGGATGCGCTGGTTGTTGGTGTCGGCGAGGGTGACGAGGGTGGAGGGAGAGAGGCGGTGCTGCGGGGGGAGTCGAGCGAGGCGGTGGTGGCGGGGGTGTTGTCGCCTGCGAAGGTCTGGGTGCCGTCGCCAGCAATAGTGGTGATGATGCCTGTGGCGGCGTCGATGCGGCGGATGCGGTGGTTGGCGGTGTCGGCCACGTAGAGGTTGCCGTTGGCGTCGAGGGTGAGGCCGTGCGGAAGGGCGAAGGATGCGGCGGTTGCGGCGGCGGTATCACCGGAGTAGCCAGGGATGCCAGTGCCGGCGACGGTGGTAATGATGCCGGTGGCGGCGTCGACGCGGCGAATGCGGTGGTTGTGGGTGTCGGCGAGGTAGAGATTGCCTGTGGAGTCGAGGGCGAGGCCGGCGGGGGAGTCGATGGCGGCGGCGTTGGCTGGGCCTGCGTCTCCGGAGAAGGCTTGCGTGCCGTTCCCGGCGATGGTGGTGATGATGTTGGTGGAGGTTGAGATTTTGCGGATGCGGTGGTTGCCGGTGTCGGCGAAGTAGAGATTGTTGTTGCGGTCGAAGGCGACGGCAGTGGGGAGATTGAGCTGGGCGGTGGCGGCGGTGCCGTTGTCTCCGGAGAAGCCAGGGGTTCCAATACCGGCGACGGTGGTGATGATGCCGGTAGTGGCGTCGATGCGACGGATTCGTTGGTTGTGGGTGTCGGCGAGGAAGAGGTTGCCGAAGGAGTCGAGGGCGAGGCCCTGGGGGGAGTCGAGGGTGGCCGCGGTGGCGAGGCCGTTGTCGCCGGAGAAGCCTTGCGCGCCGATGCCGGCGATGGTGAAGATGTGGCCGGTGGTGTCAACTTTTCTAATGAGGTGGCTGGCGGTTTCGGCAAGGTAGAGATCGCCCGCGTTGTCGAAGACGATGGCGGAAGGAAGAAGAATGGGGACGGTGAGGGCGGATGTTTGAGCGGATGCGCAATGTGGAGAGACGAGAGAGAGCAAGAGCGCGAGTGGGCGCAGGAGGCGAGTGGTGTGGAGGAAGGGTGAAGTGCTCTGCGTACCCATGAGAGTTGGCCCGGGTTCGGGATGCGAATCGAGAACCTGTTCCTAACTTTACCTCATGAGTTTCCGCCGGCGGGCTGCCACTTTCGATAGCGGGAGTTCGGGGGCGAAGATGGCGATTGCGATTGTCGATGATAGTCTTCGAAGGGACCTCGGCAGCGGAACGATTGAAAAATAATTTTGTGGAGGGACAATGCCACGTCATTGCTTAACGCTGGACTTGAAGGACGATGCGACAGCTATTGCGGAGTACAAACGCTATCACATGAAGATTTGGCCAGAGGTGAAGAAGAGCCTGCTCGACGCTGGTGTGGTTGAGATGGAGATTTATCTGCTTGGAACGAGGATGTTCATGATTATGGATGTGAACGATTCGTTTTCGATGTCGGCCAAGGCGGCGATGGATCTGGCGAATGCGAAGGTGCAGGAGTGGGAGAAGATTATGCACGGATTTCAGAAGCAGCTTCCGGGAACGGAATCGAACCAATACTGGTGGATTGAGATGGAGAGGGTATTTAGCCTGGAGGAGCAGTAGAAGAGGCTGATGGGGTCGTGCGGAGATGAGTGCTGATTGCGCGACATGCTTGAAGACACGAAAGAGCCCCGGAGAGTGATGCTCTCCGGGGCTCATTGTTGATGGATTGATTAGGGGACGCTCTGGAAGCGGCCGTTCTTCAAACCAACCGCGACAGGCGTATAGACAGGAACCGCTTGGCCGACGATTTCGGTGATGAAACCGTTGCCGTCGCCACCGACCCAGACGTTTCCAGCCTGATCGATCGCGAGGGCGCGACTTGAGTTCAGGAAGGAAAGGCTCTTCTGGAAGCCAGTGGAGGGCGAGAGCGGATTAGGCGAACTGCTGATCTCACTGATGCTTCCGGTCAAGCTACCGTTGGTGTTGTCCGGGAGCCAGACATTGTTGCGAGGATCGACGGCGATAGCAGTGGGACCGGCAACGCCTGCAGGGGTTGCGGTGTAGGGCCAACCACTCGCAGTAACGTAGCTGCCACCGCTGAGGATGAGACGAGTGACTGCCCCCGTATCGAACGCCGAGACGTAGACATCATTTCCCTTGTTCAACGACAACCCGTAGGAGTTGATTCCAGCATTGATCGGATTGGTGATGTAGCCGTTCAGCGATCCGCTGCCAGTACCGGGAGTGACTTGAGAGATGGTGCCCGTGCCCGAAGTTACCCAGATGTCCTGCGGCTTGGAGGTGCATGGACTGCCGGAGCATCCCAGATAGTCAGGCATGGCGCGAGCGGGGCTGGCGCCGACGCTGCCTGAAATCTGAAGCGGGGCGACTGCGGGTCCGGTTGCTGCGCCGGTCAGTTGATAGAGAGAACCGACCGTACCGGCGACGCTGGTGAAATAAACGTTCCCCAGACCGTCGGCTGTGGCGGCTATGGGTGCACCCGCGCCCGCTGGGAATGGGAGAGTCCCTGCACTCAAGCCGTTTCCGTTGGAAAGGCCTCCTGGGCTGTAGCGGTACATCGTCGTGCCTGCACCGACCCAGACACCGTAATTCGAATCGATTGTGATGGCCGAGCCAGCACCGGCGTCGAGATTCACGCAGGTCGCGGGTGCTCCATTCGAAGCGAGTTCGGAGAGGTTTCCTCCGGTCTGAGAATTCACGAACCAGACGTTGTTGAAGCTATCGATAGCGATGTCTGTCGGACCATCGATGAAGCCGCCTGTTCCACCGCCAGCTGTTCCGCATGTGCTGGTGCTGGAATAGGTGATGCCAAGGCTCCAGTCAGTCGGAGCGGAAGCGATGGAGAGGGAAGGCTGATATGGAGCGCCGACGCCACCTGCGAGACCAACAAGCGCGCTGAGGTTTGTGGTGACGGGAGTGGTCGTGGGGGAACTTGTTGGGTTGGTGAACATGAAATAGAGCGCCTGAAGGATGTCGGCGTCTGGAGGCATAGCGCTATTGAAGGACGTGACGTTCGTAGCCGGGGCCGGCATTGCAGCTCCAAAGAGTGCGGTGCATGGGGCTGCCGATGAGGTAGCGGCATTAATGCAGGCCGAGGTAATATTCGCGATCAGATTGAGCTTGCTTGTCTCAGGGGTTGCCGTCACAGTGACGGTGGGATTGACGTTGATGTTGTGATTCGCGATTGTGCTGGTCGCAGGCCCGAGGACCGTAGAACTGACGGCAAGACCAGTGGACAAATCCGCTAGAAGGGCTATTGTCTTCGGGATGTCGTCGATAACGACCTTCTGCTGTCCGGTGCCGTCAGCCGAAAAGGTCTCGGTAACAGGATTGAAGAACTGCTGCATTGCGGCCATCGTTGCGGCGGTCGTGACCTCGCTCATATAGACGAAGTTCGAGGAGTTGATGGCATAGCAGTCGCCGTAGACGGCCACGAATGCGGCGGCGGAATTGACCTGGGAATTATCTCCGTTGTTCTGGGTGTTGCCGCCCTTGGCGATGACATAGACTAACGGATTGGTGGACGCAGGACAGGTATACGAATTGGTTGTGGGGGGAGGGGGGGTATCGCTGTTGACAGCGTTTTTCGCGAAGGAAAAGGAGCCTGTGCTGTCTGTGGTGGCTGTTGCCGCAAGTGTCGGGGCGAAGCCGGGATTACCATTTTGGCCAGCGTACCAGAGACTGACAGTGGCGCCATTCACTGGCTGATTTCCGCCGTGGATTCTTCCGCTAAGGGTCGCGGCTGTGCTGAGGGGGTTAGATGCGGGGGCCGTAGTCGCCATATTCGCGCAGCCTGCCGAGAATATGACGCTGGAAGCCAGCAGCGCGAGCAGATTTCGCTGTGAGCGCGTCAGCCGGGCGGAATAATTGCGAATCATGGGGGTTCCCTCCGAAAAATAATGGTTCGGTTTGCTATTCAAGGTAGATACCAGTGCGACAGGTTAAAAGTGACCAGGGGGAGATCGCAGTCGTAACGACTCGATGGAGTTCGGGAAAAAGATTGGAAGTCGATTGCGAAAGACCGAGAAGGCATCGAATTCATCCTGGCTTGCATCATCCTTTTGGAGGGGATTACCCCCTGAGAAGACAACTTAGAAATGGACCTAACGAACATCTCATGATGGAGCATAACCGAGGTTGGCGATTCTGTTACTTAATTGCTCGTGATACTTTTGGGTCATTACCAGCCATATTTTTTTTATGTACGACCTGTGCAGATCGGTTGCAGACGTCGCGTAAGATCACTCTGCGCACCGAGATGTGTTGATGGTTATCACTGCGAATTCTGCCTTGTTTCAGGTGGCATTGGCTCACGCAGGGTGACGGGCCGACCGATTCGTTGGGCAGACGAAGCGGGTCCGGGCGGAAGTGATTCAGGGACGGCAATCGTTCTGGTTTCATGGAACGGCTATTGTTCAACTTTGTTCCAGCCTTGTGGATTTCTTCCGAATCATCTTTTTGATTGAAGTGATCGGAAGGCGGGCTGCGGTTGCGGAAGGCTGCAGAATGTGAGTAGATTGTTTTCAATTGAGGCAACACAAGGAGAGGGGTCATGCGATTGGGGTCCTTGTCGTTTACAGCAGTCATTGTTTTTACAGCAACGTTGTTTTTAGGCGGGTGCAAGAGTTCCACACCCGCATCGGCTCCGGCCGTTTCACCGACGGCGAGCGCCAGTCCGGATGCTGCGGCACCAGCCACAGCTCCCTATCCGGCGGGTTCTCCGGCTACGGCACCAGCTCCTGGGATGGCCTCGAACGCGGCTCCAGCGACGGCTCCTATGCCGGCACCGGGGGCAGCCCCAGCTGCAATGCCGGCTCCCCCTCCTCCGCCAGCTCCAGTCGAGGTTACGGCTCCGGCAGGCACTCCGGTATTGGTAACAATCACTGAGGAGTTGAGAGCGAGCAAAAACAGTGTGGGAGACGGCTTCACTGGGGTGTTGCAGGAACCCGTGAAGGGTTCTGGCGGCGCCGTGATCTTCCCGCGGGGAGCCCACGTAGTGGGAACGGTCGTCGCTTCAAAGGGCCAAGGCAAGTTCAAAGGATCGGGCGCGCTGGGTATCCAGGTGACTACGATCTCCGGAATGCGAGTGGGGGTGTCTGAGTATGAGAAAGAACAGTCTGGCAAGGGCAAACGCACGGCCGGTTTCATCGGTGGCGGAGCTGGCGGCGGAGCGTTGATCGGGGGTCTGGCTGGCGGCGGGAAGGGTGCTCTGATCGGCGGCCTGGTTGGAGCGGGCGCGGGCACGGCGGCGGCGGCGTTTACGGGGAACAAGGACGTTGTGATTCCCTCGGAGTCGACCATAAGCTTTCACTTGACCCATCCGGTCACGATTACGGTGACGCCTCGGGAAGCGCCCGCAGATGCAGCTCCTGCTGGGCACCCACAATAAGCTTGACGCGGTGCGGCACCCGCTCGTTCGCAAAAGAGTGGGTGCCTTTTTTTGCCCACACCTGAAGCAGGGCGAAAACCCGCAGACAGGTAGACTGGGTTCATGCGGCTGAATCCTGTTTTTTTGTTGTCTGCGACGGATGTTGCGCACTTCCCTGCCGAAGCGAAGACGTTTGGCGCGCCAGAGGTAGCGTTTCTGGGGCGTTCTAATGTCGGAAAGTCTTCGCTGATCAATTCCCTGCTGGGGTCGCGTGAGGCGAAGGTGTCATCGACGCCGGGCAGGACACGAGCGATCAATTTTTTCGCCTTGCATGAGGGTGCGGGCGAGAAGAGGAAGGTCAGACCGACGTTGATCTTTGCGGATTTGCCTGGATATGGGTACGCGAAGATCTCGAAGTCGATCTCGGCGGAGTGGCCTAAGTTTATTGAGCCTTATCTGGCCGAGCGGGAGACGCTGGCGCTTTGTGTGTGCCTGGTGGATACAAATATTCCTCCCCAGGAGAATGATAGTCAGTTGATTACTTACTTGAAGCAGACGCAGCGGCCGTTTCTCGTGGTGGGGACCAAAGCGGATCGGCTGTCGAATAATCAACTGGCGAAGTCGGTGGCTGCTCTGAAAAAAGCGCATGGAGTCGATGATGTGCTGACGGTATCGGCTAAGACCGACGCGGGTACGAAGGGGCTGTGGGCGAAGCTGATGGAGGTCGTGGAGTAGACTGCACCCAGCAATCTCACCCCGGCGAGGACAGTTGTGCTTCTGCAACACACGATCGACAGTGTCACCTATAGCTTTCGCGATCTGAAGGATCTGCTTGCGAAGGCGACTCCGGTGCGCTCGGGTGACGAGCTAGCGGGTGTGGCCGCGATGAGCTCGGTTGAGCGCGTGGCGGCGCAGATGACGCTCGCGGATCTTCCGCTGTCAGTGTTTTTGGCCGAAGCGATTGTTCCTTATGAGAGCGATGAGGTGACGCGGCTTATCTACGACAGTCACGATGCGACTGCGTTTGCGCCGATTGCGAGCCTGACAGTTGGCGGCTTTCGCGACTGGCTGCTCTCTGAGGAGGCGAGTACTGAGTTTTTGTCTGCGGTCTCTCCTGGGTTGATGCCTGAGATGGTGGCAGCGGTTTCTAAGCTGATGCGGGTGCAGGACCTCGTTGCTGTTGCGCGGAAGATCTCTGTCGTTACGCGATTTCGCACGACTGTCGGTTTGGCTGGGAGACTTTCGACTCGTCTCCAGCCAAATCATCCGACGGACGATCCCGTTGGAGTCGCTGCGGCGATTATCGACGGACTGCTGCTTGGCTCTGGTGATGCTGTCATTGGGATTAATCCTGCGGGCGACAGTGTTTCGAGCACGATCAACTTGCTTCGGCTGATTGATATGATTCGCGAGCGGTATGCGATTCCTACGCAGAGTTGCGTGCTGGCGCACGTTACGACACAGCTTGCCGCGCTTGAACGTGGAGCGCCGGTAGATCTGGTCTTTCAATCGATTGCGGGTACGGAACAGGCGAACAGCTCGTTTGGGGTGAGCCTTGCGCTGCTGGATGAGGCTCATTGTGCGGCGCGCGAGCTGCGCCGAGGCACGGTGGGAGATAACGTGATGTACTTCGAGACCGGTCAGGGTAGTGCGCTCTCGGCAAATGCGCATCATGGCGTGGATCAGCAGACTTGCGAGGCCCGGGCTTATGCGGTGGCACGGAGATTTTCTCCGATGCTGGTGAATACGGTGGTTGGGTTCATTGGGCCGGAGTATCTATATGATGGCAAGCAGATTTTGCGTGCAGGGCTGGAGGATCATTTTTGCGGGAAGCTGCTCGGGCTGCCGATGGGATGTGATGTCTGCTACACGAACCATGCGGAGGCGGACCAGGACGATATGGATACGCTGCTGACATTGCTGGGCGTGGCGGGGGTGAATTACATCATGGGGGTTCCGGGGGCGGATGACGTGATGCTTCAGTACCAGAGCACTTCGTTTCACGACGCTCTCTATGTTCGTTCGGTGCTTGGGTTGCGTCCGGCGCCGGAGTTTGAAGAGTGGCTGAGGAGCGATATTCCGCGGCGACTGGAGCTTCCGACGCAACTGCTGCTTCGCGGTGAGGGCTGACTCCGTATGGCGAATCTGATTCGACGTTCAGGGTTCAACCTGCGTGATTACACTCCTGCGCGGGTCTCATTGCCTACGACGGGCCATAGCCTTGCGACGGGTGAGGTGCTCAGCTTTCAACTTGCTCATGCTCAGGCTCGCGATGCGGTGCATGCGCAGCTGCATGTTGCTTCGTTCGCGGAACGTCTGGGGGAAGAGTTGCCTGTAATGGTTGAGGCTGGAATCTCTGTACTACAGCTTGAGACGATGGCGACGGACAGGACAACTTATTTGCGCAGACCCGATCTGGGGCGGACCCTTCATGCGGATTCGATTGCGCGGCTTCGGGCCGGATCCTGCGACCTTGCGATCGTTGTTGCGGATGGGCTTTCGGCCCTGGCGATCGAGCGCCATGCGATTCCTCTGCTGCATGAACTTCTGCCGTTGCTGCTTTCGGCAGGATGGACGATTGCGCCGTTGGCGTTGGTGCGACACGGTAGGGTTGCGGTCGGCGATGTGATTGGAGATCTTCTCGGAGCACGTTTGAGCCTTGTTCTGATTGGCGAGCGGCCGGGACTTTCTTCGCCGGCGAGCCTTGGGGCTTATATCACGTGGGGTCCCGGTGCGATTCGGACGGATGCTGACCGGAACTGCGTTTCGAATATCGGTGCGGGTGGGCTTTCGCCGGATGCAGCAGCGGCAAAGATCTTCTGGTATCTTCAGGCGGGTCGTACGAGGCGAATTACCGGTGTCTCGTTGAAGGATGGGTCGCTCGATCTGCCTTAGATGTTTTCCAATAGGAGCGACCGCCGGCAATACAATCGGCTCATGCGATTTCTACTGGTTCTATTTTTCTCTGTGATGGCTTTTGCGCAGGACAGGATTGTTCTGCAGACGAATGTGCTTCTTGACGGCAAGGGTGGGGTGCTCAAGAATCAGCAGATTGTGATTGAGGGTGGGCGGATTGTTTCGGTGGGGCCGGGGAAGGCTAAGGTTGACTACGATCTGACCGGGTTGACGGTAATGCCGGGATGGATCGACACGCATGTTCATCTTGAGTGGCACATGGATGCGAATGGGAAGTCCGTAGCCTCGGGTAAGCCTGAGGACAGCGCGTTGTACGATGCTGCGGATGCGTGGATGGAGTTGCAGGATGGATTTACGACGGTGCAGAGCGTGGGGTCTGCGCCGGATGGGCCGGTGCGGGATCGGATTAACCAGGGTGTACTGCCAGGGCCACGGGTCCTGACTTCGCTGAACCAGCTTCGCGGTGTGGTGGGCGAAGGGGAGAAGCAGAAGGTGTTTACGGTTGATGAGTTGCGGGAGATGGTGCAGAAGAATAAGGCCGATGGCGCGGACCTTATTAAGCTGTTTGCTACTTCGGGGCTGGGTGCGGGCGGTGGACAGATTACGACGGATGAACAGATTCAGGCGGTGTGCTCGGAGGCGAAAGCTGTTGGACTGCGGACGATCGTTCATGCGATTGGCGATGCTGGCGCGCGGGCTTCGGTGGTCGCAGGATGCACTTCGATTGAGCATGGGACATTTTTGAAGGATGAGACGCTGGACTTGATGGTGAAGCGTGGGACGTACTTCGATCCGAATCTGCTGGTGCTGCATAACTATTTGGATAAGCGAGCAAGTTTCACGTTTACTGATGCGCAGTTGAAGACTATTGAGAACGGGCTTGCGCCTACGATCGATGTGTTGAAGCGGGCGCGGGCGAAGGGCGTGAAGATTGTGTTTGGGACGGATGCGGTTGCTGGTGCGCATGGGCGGAATGCGGAGGAGTTTGTGTATCGGGTGAAGGAGGGCGGAGAGAAGCCGATGGATGCGATTGTGAGCGCGACATCGGTTTCGGCGGAGTCGCTTGGGCTGGGTAAAGAGATTGGGACGATTGCGCCGGGATATCAGGCGGATTTCGTTGCGGTGGAGGGTGATCCGCTCGTGGATATTACGGCAGTGCGGCAGGTTAAGTTTGTGATGAAGGGTGGGAAGGTTTACAAGAATCTTGCTCGCTAATTGTCCCTAGAACGACTCCTTCCCCGAAGCCACTTTGTCCCTTAGCGTCATTTCGCACATGGAAATGAAGGCGGGGCTGTTAATTCTGCCAGTGGCGGGGTTTGGCGCGCCGGGTTTTGATTGAGATGTGCGAACACGTCTCCTGCCGGCGCGGGCCATGCGAGCGTCACTCACGTGTATTGCACTACTAAGGAGGAGCGACCAGTGTTCAAGAAAAATCTTTTGACGATCAGCATGGCGGCATTCGTGGTATTTGCACCCAGCACCCGGAACCAAAGTTCAGCGCAAACGGCTCAGACGCAGAGTTCGGTTGACCAGGATGTCGATTTGATGAGGAAAGACATTCGATCACAGAAGAAGCAGATTATTGCTGCCAATCTGCTGCTTACGGATGCTGAGGCGACGAAGTTCTGGCCCATCTACGACCAGTACACGGCGGAACTGGTGAAGGTCAATGATGCGAAGTATGGCGCTATTAAGGAATATGCGGCCAACTACAGCACGCTCACCGACGAACATGCTTTGGCCTTGACCAATAATTTGTTGACAGTCGATCAACAAGTGGCGCAGTTGCGGCTAAAGTATGTTCCGATTGTCAGCGGTGTGCTCCCAGGCAAGAAGACGGCGTTGTTTTTCCAACTGGATCGGCGACTTGTGATGTTGATTGATTTGCAGCTGGCGGCGGCGATTCCCATGGTTCAGCCGTAAGAGCCTTCACGATTTTATTTAGTTTTTGTCTCACCAAAGTGTTCGTTGATATCACGGAAGAAGCCGGATTTCACTTGATTTATTAAGCTATACTTCCGCAACACCGGGCCCCACAATTCCAAGTTCAAGCGTTTCTGTACGACCCTTTCCGTCCGAGAAGTTTAGGCATGTGTCTGCATTTTAGGTACGCCGAGGAGGTCCACATGAAACGCGCTCTTGCTACGTTGCTGCTCGCTCTGCCTGCCTGGTTTGGTGCGGGTGCGGAGCAGTTGATACCTGGCGGTTCGGTCATGCAATGCATGGTGTCCCAACCACATCTTTCCTCTAAAACCGAACATGTCGGTGATCCTGTGCTCTGCCAGCTGGGTCATTCCGAGATGTACGGACGATCGGTGTTTCCGTATGGCAGCTACCTGGTTGGCCGGTTTGAAGATTACAAGGATCCGGGACACTTCGTCGGGAAGGGCTGGATGGAGTTGAAGTTTGACCGGATGATTGTTGGCAACGATACCGTGATTCCGATTTCGACACGGGTCGTTGCAACGTCGGCGAAGTATCCTGTGGATCGCGATGGAAAGATTCATGGGACGGGACATCCGGTTCGCGACACCATTGAGTGGATGATTCCGGTGTTGTGGCCGATCGACCTGATCAATCTGCCACGGCGTGGGCCTGTTCCGGAGTTGAAACCGGAAACACGGCTTACAGTGATGGTGCTGGATGACTTCGGGATTCCGACGAAGTCAGAGGTGCAACACCAGCCGGAGATGATCTCGAAGTACAACTATGCGGACCATCAACCGGAGCAGCAACAGCCGGCTCCGATTGAACGCTCGTATGCGCAACAACCGGTACAGCAGGCTCCGGTGCAGCAGGCTTATGCTCAACCAAGCCCAACGGTTGTGGTGGTACAGGCCGCTGCGCCTGCTGCCCCTACGATCATTCAACAACAGGCACCGGCTCCTATGATTTACCAACAGCCTCCGATGGTAGTGCAAGGCCCACCAGTGGTATACGGCTATCCTCCGCCTCCGGGGGCGTATGCTTATCCACCGATTGCCTATCGTCGATATCCGGCTTACTAGAAGGGATAAGAAGGAATGCTCCGGAGATTTCCGGAGCATTCTTTTTTAACGGCGGCTGCGCGAAATTAATACTCGCAGCCTTCTTCGTATGTGAGTCTTGCCACTTGATTTACTTTCCGTAATTGTCGAAACAAAGATGAGTGATGAGGCTTCGCCGAATCCCCATTAATCAACTCAGCCATATAAGATGACGATCTTTTTACTACAGTCTGACACCCGCTTCCTTGGGCGAGTGCAAGCTCTTTGCCTAAGGAGGCTTTTCTATGGACAACCTGTGGGTGAACATGAAAGCCGCAACAAATCGGCGTTCGTTCCTGAGGAACGGACTAACAGCAGCGGGGGCCGCAACCGCTGGCATGGGACTCCTTACTCATAGCTCATCTGTTTTGGCGGATGATGGATTTGATCAACGTGGCGGTCTTCTTACTCGAGGAGACGCAGCGTTGCTTCGGTTCGCCGCAGCAGCGGAGATACTGGAGACGGACTTCTGGGTGCAGTACAACGAGCTTTGTGGAATTCAGGACGGTGAAGAACCAAGTGGGACTGGCAATCCGGCCTTCACGGCTGCGCTTTCGGTGTTGGACTCCGACATGGCGCAGTACGTCCATGACAATACAGACGACGAATTCACTCATCAGAACTTTCTCAATGCGTATCTTGCTTCGAAGGGAGCGGCGACGATCAGCCTTGAGCAATTTCGCACGCTGCAAGGCAGCAGCGCGACCGGGTCCAGCGGAAAACTCCGGCTCACAAATCTTATGCAACTCACTCTGGACACCAGTTGGTGGACTCGCTATCGCGATGCAAACCATAATCCCGATCTCGATCCCAATTTTGTCTTTCCCCAGGCGGTGCCGACTTTAGCGGTAGGCCAGCATACGGCAATTCCGAGAACGGATGCCGATACGGCCGATCCAAACTTTCTCCAGGCCATTGCAAATACTGCGGGCTTTCACTTCCCCACAATCGAACAAGGCGGCAACAGTCTCTATCCTTCGATGGCGCAACGAGCCACTAGTGTGGAGGTCCTGCGAATTTTGATCAGTATTGGCCCAACGGAGACAATGCATTTTCAGACCTGGTCAGACAAGGCGGGTAACGCGCCTCCTCTCACCGCAGTAGATCCGGTCACCAAGGTTTCGGTGACTTTTCCAGACCTGAACTCTTCCCCGTTTGGCGGCGAGGAGTTTCAAACGAATCTGATCATGCCGGAGCCTTGCCCGTTCATAAGCCGGAAGCTTCCGCCATGCTCGATCATCCGTCCGACAGAGACAAATGGAATTGCTATGGGCGTGGTCAACTTCCTGACCGCCATGGGACTCTTTATTGGCCAGTCACCAGCATTTTTCAAGGTAATGCGTGACCTGGCACAGGATGCCGACGCCGCCAGGCGGGGTCAGTTGTTCTGATTCACTTCTTGTCAGAGCATCTGTGACGCGAAGAGCAAAGAGCGGCGGCGAGAGTGATTCGCAGCCGCTCTTATTGATTGAGCTACTCGCCGTAGTAGTCGAGGCCGAGGTGGGTGATGAGGCCTTCGCCCATGATGTGGCGGAGGGTGTTCTTGAGCTTCATGTGCTGGATGAAGAGGTCGTGCTCGGGGTAGACACCGGGGGCGGAGTCCGGATCCTTGAAGTAGAAGCTGAGCCACTCCTGAATTCCCAAGCCTTTAAGGCTTGGAGTTCTCGCTGCGAGATCCATGAATAAGACGAGGTCGAGAGCGAGCGGGGCGGCGAGGATGGAGTCGCGGCAGAGGAAGTCGACCTTGAGCTGCATAGGATAGCCGAGCCAGCCGAAGATGTCGATGTTGTCCCAACCCTCTTTGTTATCACCGCGGGGTGGGTAATAGTTAATGCGGACCTTGTGATAGAGATCCTTGTAGAGGTCGGGGTGCAGCTCTGGCTGGAAGATGTGCTCGAGGACGCCTAGTTTGGAGACTTCCTTGGTCTTGAAGGAGTCTGGGTCGTCGAGGACTTCACCGTCGCGGTTGCCGAGAATGTTGGTGGAGTACCAGCCGCTTACTCCGAGGTTGCGGACCTTGAAGGCGGGGGCGAGAACGGTCTTGATGAAGGTCTGTCCGGTCTTGAAGTCCTTGCCGGCGATGGGCGCGTTCATCTTGCGGGAGAGCTCGTTGAGCGCAGGGATGTCGACGGTGAGGTTGGGGGCTCCGTTGATGAAGGGGATGCCTTCTTTGAGCGCGGCCCAGGCGTAGAGCATAGATGGCGTGATGGAAGGATCGTCTTCGACGAGGCCCTTTTCGAAGGCGGCGAGGGTCTGGTGGACGGGGGCCTGCTCCATGTAGATCTCGGTGGAGCCGCACCAGATCATTACCTGGCGGTCGGTCTTGGTCTTGAACTCGGCGATGTCATTGCGAATCTGGTTGGCGAGGTCGCACTTGTTCTTGCCGGTCTTGGACTGTTTCGCGGTGAGGCGCTTGACGTAGTGCTGGTCGAAGGCCGCGGGCATGGGCTCGATGGACTGGAGGAACGGCTTGATCTGTTCTAGCTGGTCCCGGTCAAGCACCTGAGCGGTCTTGGCAGCGTCGTAGAGGTTGCCGCCGAAGATGTCCCATCCGGTGAAGACGAGGTCGTCGAGCTGGGCGATAGGGACGAAGTCCTTGATGAGGGGAGTGCGATTGTCGGTGCGCTTACCGAGGCGGATGGTGCTCATCTGCGAGGTGGAACCGATGGGTTTGGCGAGGCCGTGGCGGATAGCTTCTACGCCTGCAATGAGTGTAGTGGCGACGGCTCCCATGCCGGGGATCATGACGCCTAGTTTTCCTGTGGCTGGCTTGATGCTGGCCGCTTCGTTCGCTGCGGCTCCTGGTGTCGACATTCTGGGCAGTACCCTTCTATGCTGCGATTTTTCCGTAAGGCGGAAAGTTAAGTATCTCTTATGGGGGAGGGTGGGGGCAAATGAGTTGGAGATTGGGACAGTTTGGGCCGAATTGTTTGTCCAAGGAAACCAGAGCATTCGGCATTCCCCAAATTGCTTCACTTGCAGGTGGATTGGTGGTATCGTCCGTTTATCCCACATCGGAAATTGACTTGTAGTTCCCTTGAACCGATCAGATCGTTTCACATTGAAGCATTTGGACCGGTGGCACATCTGCAATTTGGTTGATGCCATGCACAAATGTTGATGACGACGATTTCTGAAATCAATCAAGGAGGCGAGCGTATGGGAATGGCCGAATCCGACGAAGCGATTGGCGCCAGTCAAGTTTTGACCCTAGAGGAGATCACGAATCTGACCGAGGAGGGGGGCCAGCCTGCCGACACCCTGATGAATGTGGTCGCTTTGATAGCCTCGCGGTTCAACACCGATGTTTGCTCTGCCTATTTGCTGGAGCCGGATCGATCGAACCTGGTGTTGGCGGCGACGCTTGGCCTTCACCCGCGATGCATCGGCACATTGCGCATGCCACTCAGCGAGGGCCTCGCCGGCCTGGTCGCGGAGAAGGTATTGCCCGTGGCCGTCTCTGACGCCGAGAGCCATCCCCGCTACAAGTACTTCAAAGAGTCTGGAGAAGAGATATACCACTCTTTCCTGGGCGTTCCTCTGATTGACAGTGGAATTCTGCAGGGCGTTCTGGTTGTTCAGACGAGAGAGCCACGGATCTTTCGGGAAGACGAGATCCGCATGTTGGTGGGAGCCGCAAACGAGGTCGCTCCCGTGGTCAGCGAGGCTCGTACTTTGGATCGATTCATCGCTCCCATCCAGGAACGCCTTTGGTCCCTCGCCAGGAATCTATGGTGGAGTTGGGACCATGACTGCGTCAGCTTGTTTCGCGATCTCAATCCGAAGCGCTGGCGCCAATTGAATCAGAATCCAATCTCGATGCTCAGCGAGATGCCTTTGGGGGAGATCGAGCGGCGCGCCACGGAACTGGTGTTACATAGCCGGGTCAACTATGTCTACCGCCGCCAGCGGGAGTATTTACAGGCGGACCGCACCTGGGGAGCAGCGAATGCAGGCGTGCTGCGGCCTCGCCCAGTTGCGTATTTCTCTGCTGAGTTTGGATTGCACGAATCACTGCCAATCTATTCCGGAGGCCTCGGTGTTCTCGCTGGAGACCACATTAAGAGTGCATCCGACCTCGACGTTCCATTGATCGGCATCGGCTTGTTTTACGGACAAGGATACTTTCTGCAGCGTCTCGACAAGAGTGGATGGCAGCGGGAGGAATATATCCAGACAGACGTCAATCAACTACCCATGCAACCGGCGATCGGCCAGAACGGCGAGCCGATTGTCGTGGAGATTGAGACACGCGGGGGTTCTATCCGCGCAAAGGTCTGGCAAATCAAGGTCGGACGTTGTGATCTTCTGCTGCTCGACTCGAACGTGGCGGGGAATGCCCCCGAGGATCTGGAACTTACCTCTCGACTTTATGGCGGGGACGGACGCACGCGAATTCGTCAGGAGTTGCTCCTGGGAGTCGGCGGCTTTCGCGCTATCAAAGCCATGGGTATCTCTCCCGGAGCTCTTCACCTCAATGAGGGACACAGCGGTTTTGCGGTGTTCGAGGCGATTCGCACCCGCATGCAGGAAGAAGGCATAGCCTTTGACACGGCGGCGAACCAGGTCGCCAGGGAAGTGGTCTTTACCACCCACACTCCCGTGCCTGCTGGACACGACAGATTCGACTCCGATCTCATTGAGGAGCATCTCGGCCCGCTGCGCGAACAGTTGGGAGTTTCGCAGGCCAAGCTGATGGGTTTTGGTCGGGAGCATCCCTCGGACCACCAGGAACAGTTCTGTATGACTGTACTCGGACTCAAGCTTTCGCGCCGTGCAAATGCGGTTTCTTCGCTGCATGGCGAGGTCTCCCGGGCGATGTGGACGAGCCTTTTCCCGGGCAAGTCCGAAGACGCTGTGCCCATCGGGCACATTACCAATGGCGTCCACGTTCCCTCCTGGCTTGCGCCGCAGATGTGTCGTCTTTACGACCGCCACCTCGGGGTCGGATGGCAGTCCAACAGCGGAGCGGCGCGGACCTGGGAAGAGATCGAGAGCGTCGACGATGGCGAACTCTGGGAGACCCACCTGAGCCTGAAATCGCAGCTCCTGGATTTCGTGCGTCGCCGGGCGCTCGAACAAGCCGAACGCCGCAACGAACCGCAGGAATCCCTGAACAGGCTCGGAAAAGTGCTCTCCCCGGATGCATTGACCATCGGCTTCGCGCGGCGGTTCGCCACTTACAAGCGTGCGAACCTGATCCTCGACGACATCGAGAGACTCGGATCGATGGTCAATGACCCCAAGCGGCCTGTGCAATTCTTGTTTGCCGGAAAGGCTCATCCGCATGACGAGCCCGGAAAGAAAGTTCTCCGACAAATCGCAGAGATGATGCGCGACCCCAAATTCGCTGACAAATTTGTCTTCATAGAGGACTACGACATTAATGTCGGCCGGCATCTCGTGCAGGGTGTCGACGTCTGGCTCAACAATCCCCGGCGGCCCCTGGAGGCCTCGGGAACCAGCGGGCAGAAGGTTGTGCTTAACGGAGGGTTGAACCTTTCAGTATTAGATGGCTGGTGGGCCGAAGCTTACGACGGGCTCAACGGCTTCGCGATTGGAACCGGGAGAACGCACTCGGATATGGATGTGCATGATAGCCGCGACCGCGAAGACCTTTACCGTGTGGTTCGCGACGAACTCATTCCGCTCTACTATCAACGCGACAAGGATGGCCTGCCCCGAGGATGGATCAAACGCATGAAGAGGACCATCCGTACGCTAGGTTGGCGATTCAATGCCGACCGCATGGTGATGGATTACACGCTAAAGTGTTACATTCCTGCGGCCGGAGGCACGTCGAGCGAAATCAGATCGCCTTGCTAGTGTCGATAGATAAACTGGTCAGTAATGAGCAGCGAGAACAAAATGACCAACTACGATGAAAAATCTCTTTGAGCCCACTCTGGTGGAGGACGTAAAGCGGCGCATCATGCGTCTCCATCCCGAGAGCGAGCGGCAGTGGGGCAAAATGCCCCTTGCCCCGGTGCTCGCGCACTGCACCTCTGGTTTTCAGATGGCAATGGGCACCATCAACCCCAAACGTGCACCGTTTCCTGCCAACGTCATCGGCCCGCTTATCAAGCCACTGGTCTTCGGCGACGACAAGCCAATACGCCGCAACTCACCCTCAGCACCGGAACTCTTCACGGCGGACCCCACACAGTGCGAATTCGAGCGCGAACGCACGCAGCTCATCAACGCTATCGATAGCTTTGTCTCCAAGGGTGCAGCTAGTTGCTCCCAACATCCACATCCTTTCTTCGGCCCGCTCAAACCACAACAGTGGGCGATTCTCATGTACAAGCACGTCGACCATCACCTGCGACAGTTCGGTGTATAACCGGTTGCCAAGTCGAAGGCACATGAAATGGGTCCAATCCTGCAGAGTCGGATTTCGGCAATTTCGCCTCGAAGTTGCCGATAACCCGTTTTCAGGGAATCTACGGATTTAGCGTATAAAACTGTCAGGTAAATTCTCGCAACTTCCTGTCTTTTCGCCACGTCGAATCTGAGGAGGCGATCTATATGAGATTGAGCCTTCTTGCCGCTACCGTGTTTCTTCTTTCGCAGACTTCGTTCGGGCAGAACGACGATAACATTGAGGTCAACGTTCAGAAGTGCCTCATGGCTTACTCGATCAAGAGCATCCATGCATCCGTGCAGGGAGGTGTTGTCACCCTAACCGGTTCTGTCGCCCTTTACAGTACAAGGTTCCTTGCCGATCAGTTGGCGAGTGGAGTTCCCGGCGTTAAATCCATTTGGGATCGAGTTGAGATTTCAGCTCCAAATGTTCCTGACGAGGAACTGAGCAAGCAGGTCACGCATCTGATCGCTGATCGCATTCGCAGACTTGGCGGCTTTGGCTTTGGATCGATTTCTGTAAGCGTGAAAAACGGTGTTGTCACTCTGAGCGGCTATGCCGCTCCCCAGTTGGCGTTCCCAACCAAGACTGCAGTGGGGGATATTCCGGGTGTTAAGAATCTCATCGATCACGTCAAACTGGTTCCCCCCTCCGAACCGCACTGGCAGAGTTCGTCTGAACCTGGAGCGATTCCGATGGTGAATTAAGACAAGTGGAATTCACGTCGCGTTTCCTGCAAAGTCGGGTTTTGGGAAAACGCTCACACGCCGTTACACGTCTTCTACGCGCTCCGATCTCCCACCTGATAACGCAGGAAGAAGTAATCTGCTGCATTTTTCGCGCTGAGAAGCTTCCACCAGGGAGCCGTCGCGGGAGAAAACTCAACATTGGCAACCAGGCCTGGCCTGGAGTGCCCTGCGGCTCTCCCCGCAATCTGAGGCGCCACTGTCAGGAAAAGCTCATCCATGAACCCGCCTGCCAAAAATTCGCCAAAGAGTGTCGGGCCGGCTTCGTGAAGCAGCAACTCGACTCCGGCCTCCCGTCTGAGCAACTGAAGTATCGCGAAAGGAGAGATGCGGTTCTCTGCCGTAGGGAGCACCTTCACCTCGACTAAGGTGAGCGTCTCCGATCCGCTTTGCGACAACCTCCGTTTACCTAGCTCCGTAGTCAGTATGAGCACCCTGGTTCGGGGTGTATGAAAGACGGCGCTGGCGAGGTTCAGGCCGCCTGTTCCCGTGACAATCACTACAAGTGGATACTCCAGCTTTCGGAGCACTTCGGTTCGATACTTCTGGTATAGATCTTTCGCTGCTGGATAGACAGATTCCGGGAGCCAGGTGCCCTGCGGGCCGACGGCTTGAAGCGTCCCCGAGCCCACTATCACCGCGTCTGCTGAGGCCCGCAGCAGGCCCATGATGAACCGGTCTTCTTCGTTCGAACCACTGATCTGAGCTCCTCCCGACTGACCCGGTAAGTTGAAGCTCACGACCCCGTCGAGTGTCGACACGAAGTTTGCGATGCAATAGGGACGCTCTTCGGGAGCGGGCGGAAAGGAAAGATTTCCGTCGTATCTGGCGCGAAGACCCTCGGGAAGAACTGCTCCCGACGGCCCAGTGGGCTGAGTTGCGAACCGCGTGCGAATAGGCTCCATAGTAAAGAAAGGTTACTTCAACCTGAAAGCCGCCTACGGCGGTGATCCTGCCCACGGGCCTGGTGTTCCTCGAAAGTCGGGTTTCTATGAGCAGGTCACATTGGTCAAGGGGTTTTCTCTGTTTTTGTCTTCATAGGGCTTTTGTTTCTGTTTTGGTTGTTCCGCATGTTGTTCTCCACCGTGTTTCTATTCGCACTTTGGTGAGCCACTCGTGGCTCTGTGTCGGTTGGGGTCAGAAGGAGAAGTCGATGCTGCCAGTTATCGGTCGGCCTCGTCAGGGCCCAACCCGACGCGCAGTCATCGGGGAGCGGGGTAGTTGCAACAGTTAGACATAATCTCCTTCCTCAGGCTGCTACTCCATAGAACGGGATGTACGGCTCCTGGGTGATCCAGATGCGATGAAGCAGTACGGCCAGCTTGCGAGCAACGGCGACGATGGCCCGATTACGGGACTGCTTGCCTCCGCGCGAGGCCAGGCGCAGACCCCACTGTCGTAAGGTGGAATCTTTCCCATGCGGACCGAGCACATGGTTGGCACACTCGACCAGCAGAGTACGTAAGTAGATGTTGCCAGCCTTGGTGATGCCGAGCTGCGGGTCGCGATCCCCGGACTGGCTGCGTTTTGGCCGCAGGCCGAGGTAGCAGCCGACGTCGCGACTCCGCTGGAAGCGTTCCTTGCTGCCCAGCGTCAGGACGTAAGTCAGGGCGGTGAGCTGCCCGACACCGTAGACCTGGATCAACGCTTGTGTCTCTGGATACTCCGTCTCCGTGAGTCGTTTGATCATCCGGTCATAGTGCTTGATCTTCTTCGTCATCTCCGCGATCTGTTCGAGCACCGGACCGAGCGCCTGAAGAAGACCACGGCGGAAGCACGGCCAAACTCCGCTTGGCGAAGCACAAGGTGGACGACGCTGGCAGACGGTAGCCGCAGGGTTTCGCCAGCCCGCGCACTGAGTTCACCGCCGCCGTCCGCAGACGAACGATCAGGTTGCGGGCACGGATCAAGGTTAGAGCTTCCTGTTGAGCAACCGTGCGATGAGAGATCGGCCGCAGGATCTTCGGATCGAGCCGAGCGTACCGAGCGATCTTCTCGGCGTCCACGGTGTCGCTCTTCCGATCACTGTGCGAGATCGCCCGCAGCTCCCTCACGTTCGCCACGATCACCTCGTGGCCCATCTCCTGAAGCTGTTCGCTGACCCAGATCGAGTGCGTTCCCGCCTCCATTGCGATCCGGGCCTTCGGTAAATCGGTAAACCACTTCTCGACCCCCGAGGGTGTCGTTCGAAACCGCCCCCGGTCAACCACTTCTCCATCTTCGTTGAGCGTGCAGTAATGGCTCCAGACATCCCCAAGATCGATCCCGATCGTCATCCCAACCTTGGTGATGCTGCGTGGAACTTCGGCGATGAAGTGCTGCGCTGGTTTTTTCATGGGCAATAGTCTCTCCGATTCGAAGGACCTGCTCATCCCATTTATCGGCAACATCGATATCAACAGGACAAGCTGAGGCGTTACCGACAATGTGCTAAGAACTATGCCGCTTCGGTGCGGATGCGGTTTTTCCAGTGGGAGATTACGAACCAGAGAAAGCCAGCTACGAGCACGAGTTCGACCGCGAGGTGGAAGCGGTGGAAGATCTCTTTGAGGCGTGGGTCGGAGTTCCAGGTTGCGCCCAGCTTCATGCCGACCCAGGCGAGGGCGTAGCACCAGGGCCATGAGCCGATGAAGGTGTAGATGTGGAACTTCCACAGGTTCATCTTTGCGACGCCTGCGGGAAAGGCGATGAAGGTGCGGATGATGGGCAACATGCGGCCGATGAGGACGGCGATGGAGCCGAAGCGGTCGAAGAAGTGGTCTACGCGATCGAGGTCGTGGCGGCTGAGGAGGAGATAGCTGCCGTAGCGCTCGACCATGGGGCGTCCGCCGCGTGCGCCGACCCAATAGGCGGGGATGGAGCCGAGGTTGGAGGCTAACGAGGCTGCCGTGGCGAGAAGGATGAGGTCCCATTGTGAGTGCGCAAGGGCGTCGCCGGCTAGCGGCATGATGACTTCCGAGGGGATGGGGATGCAGGCGGATTGGATCGCCATGAGAAGAATGACTGCGGGGTATCCACCGGCGGTGATGGCACCAATGAGGAGGGAGATGAGTTTTTCTGACATTCAGGGGTAAGTATATCGGTGGGGATATTTCGGGCTGTGAGTGGTAGCTTTGGGTGAATGTTGTCAGCAATATGCGAATATCGTAATATTCATCCATGCAGGATTCATTGCGGCGGTTTAAGGCTGATATCTTCCAGGCACTCGCTCACCCGACTCGGATTGCCATTATGGAGTTGCTTAGCAAAGGCGAGCTTTCTGCCGGGGTATTGATTGAGAAGCTGGGGATGGAGCAGGCCAATGTCTCACAGCACCTTGCCGTGCTGCGGGCGAAACAGCTGGTTTTGAATCGCAAGGTTGGGAACCAGGTTTTTTATTCGGTTCGGGACCCCATCCTTATTGAGGTTTTGAATTTGATGCGGACCTACTTTCATGCTCATCTGAAGGAGTCTTTGGCGATGCTCGGTGAGATGGAGTCTCCCTTGGAGACTGCACGATGAGTTCTGCGCAGCGGTGGCTTCCTCGGTCCGTCGAGTGCCTGCGCAGCTATACGGCCAGAGAGTTTTCACACGACCTAGTTGCGGGATTGACGGTCGGGTTGGTTGCTCTTCCCTTGGCGATGGCGTTCGCGATCGCATCGGGCGTTTCTCCTCAAGCTGGTCTTTATACGGCGGTGGTGGCCGGGTTTCTGATCTCGGCGCTTGGTGGATCGCGGACTCAGATAGGCGGACCGACGGGCGCGTTCGTCGTTATCGTTGCGGGCATTGTGGTGAAGTTCGGCGTGGCTGGGTTGGCGCTGGTTGGCATTATGGCGGGAGTTCTGCTGCTTGTGATGGGTTTCACCGGTCTGGGGACGGCGGTTAAATATATTCCTCGTCCGGTAACGATCGGCTTTACGAATGGGATCGCGCTGCTGATTGCGTCGACGCAGATTAAGGATTTCTTCGGGCTGACGACTCCTCCTGTTCCCAGCGAATTTCTGCTGCGTATGAAGATGCTCTTTCATTACGCCGGCAGCGTCAGGTGGCAGACCGTGAGTGTTGCGGCTGCTTCGCTCGCCATCATTTTGCTTTGGCCGCGATTGACGAAGCGGTTTCCGGGTTCGATTGTTGCGCTTTTGCTGTCGACGGCTGCAGTTGCGGTTTTTCGCCTGCCCATTGAGACGATTGGAAGTAAGTTTGGCGGCATCCCACAGGGCTTTCCACACTTCGTCTGGCCCAACTTTCGCGCAGAACACATTCTGCCCTTGCTTCCGTCTGCTTTCACGGTTGCGCTGCTTGCGGCGGTAGAGAGCCTGCTGTCGGCGGTGGTTGCTGACGGGATGAGCGGAGATCACCACAACTCGAATGTGGAATTGGTGGCGCAGGGCTTTGCGAATATTGCGTCTCCTCTATTTGGAGGGATTCCGGCGACGGGTGCGATTGCGCGCACAGCGACGAACATCCGTTCCGGCGCACTGACACCGGTGGCGGGGATGGTCCATGCGTTAACGCTGCTTGCGATCCTTCTTGTGGCGGCTCCTCTGGCCCGTTTTGTTCCGCTGGCGACGCTGGGTGCGGTGTTGTTTGTGGTGGCGTACAACATGGGGGAGTGGCGTGAGATTAGCACCATTCTTCGGTTGTCGAAGACTGATATTGCTGTCTGGTTTACGACGTTTGCTCTGACGGTCTTTGCGGACCTGACTGTAGCGGTGGGAGTCGGGATGACGCTTGCGGCGCTGCTCTATATCTATCGCATCGCTGAGACGACGACCGTTGAGCCTGTCACGCGCGAGTATCTGCGGGATGGGCAGGCACATATCCTGCAGGATAAGGACATTCCTTCAAACGTGACCATTCTGCGCATCCACGGTCCATTTCTTTTTGGGACGACTGAAAAACTGGCGGAGGCCACGAAGGATCTGAACGCATTTGGGGATGTGGTGATCCTGCGTCTTCGCAATATGACAGCTCTCGACGCGACGGGCATTCACTGCGCTTGAGCAATTCTCCGAGCGCCTGCACAAGGCAGGAAAGACGCTTTTGCTCTGTGGTGCGCGCGATCAACCGTCGCGGCTGATTTTACAATCTGACTTTTTGAAACGTGTGGGAGCCGAGAATGTGCTGCCTCATGTTCAGGCGGCCCTGGCTCGCGCGCGGGAGGTCCAGGGAGACTTTGAGGGGGTCGGCCGGGAGATGGCGCTGGAACTGGAGCATCGGCCGCTTTAGCGAAAGGCGTAACAGTGATACAAGGGATAAAAGCTGATCAAGGCAGATAAGGCAAGCGACTGCGGGTGACTGGGATTAAGACTGATAAGAGAGTGGGAAAGACTAATAAACCGACTTCGCCTGCGCGGGTGGCGGCGATTCTGGAGATTCTGGCACGGACTTATCCGGGGGTTGTCTGCGCGTTGAATCATAAGAATGCGTGGGAGTTGACGGTTGCTACGATTTTGAGCGCTCAGTGTACGGATGTGCGAGTGAATCTGGTGACTCCGGCGCTGTTCAAGGCGTTTCCTACGCCGAAGGCCATGGGGGCGGCTTCCCTGCCGGAGCTTGAGGAGTTGATTCGGACTACAGGATTTTTCAGGAACAAGGCGAAGTCAATCAAGGGCGCGGCGCAGGTGGTGACGGAGAGGTTCGGCGGGAAGGTTCCGCAGACGATGGAAGAGATTCTTACGCTGCCGGGAGTGGCTCGTAAGACCGCGAATGTGGTGCTGGGGTCGTGGTATGGGATTGCGGTGGGGGTGGTGGTTGATACCCATGTGATGCGGCTATCCCGGCGGTTGGAGTTGACGAAGGAGACTACGCCGGAAAAGGTCGAGCGAGATTTGATGAAGATTATTCCGCAGGATAGGTGGATCGCGTTTTCGCATGAGCTGATCCATCATGGGCGGCAGGTGTGTGCCGCTCGGAAGCCGCGGTGTGCGGATTGCACGCTGGAGAAACTGTGCAACTCGAAAGATAAGACGTGGAGTTCGCACTGATGGGGTCCTCAGATGCTACGGAAGTGACTGGCTAAGGACTGGACGAGAGCGGGGATGGTGGACTCGGGGGCTTCGACGGTGGGAGGGTGGCCGAGCTCGCGAAGGGTTTCACTGGTGACGGGGCCTATCGAGGCGAGCACAATGTTCGTGGGGAGGGTGAGGTTCGCGGCCTCGAGGAGGGCGAAGAGGTTGCGAGCGGTGGAGGCACTGGTGAAGGTGATGGCGTCGGGGTAATTCTCCTGCGAAGAGAAGAGGTGCTGGAGAGCGGGGATGGAGCCGGCGGGAAGCTGGTTGCGGTAGGCTTCGGCGATTGTGACAGTGGCTCCGGCAGCGCGCAGTGCGTCGGGAAGAGTGTCGCGGGCTTCGGCGGCGCGGATGAGGAGAAAGGATTTGCCGGGGGCTTCGGGAAGGAGGGATTCGGCGAGAGATTCGGCGAGGTAGCGCGGGGGGATCAGGTCGACAGTGAGGCCGATGGCATTGGCGGCGGCAAGAGTTGCCGGACCGATGACGGCGATTTTTTTGGGGAGCTGGTTGAGCCGGTGGAACTGGGCACGGCGATGGAAGGCCTCGACGGCATTGGCGCTGGTGAAGAGAAGCCAGTCGTAGGTGCGGAGGCAGGTGAGGGCGGAGTCGAGCGCGGCGAAAGAGGTGGGTGGGACGATCTCGATGGTCGGGATAAGAATTGGGGTCGCTCCGAGGGCTTCGAGCTGAGCGGCGAGTTCGGAGGCCTGGTGGCGGGTTCGGGTGATGAGAATGCGCCTTGAGTGGAGAGAGGACATTCAGCGATTCTAGCCTCGCATATTTATGGGCTAAGTGAAGCCTTTTCCGTCACAAGCTGCAAACGATTGCATCTTCGCCCAAAATTGCAGGCTGTTGACGTTTATTATGATGCGTCTAGATTGGCCGTAGACGTGCGGCCAGTTTTAGGGAACGGGCCCTGTAAGAGCGACAAAATTCTCCAAATACTGAGGAATTATGACGAGATTATTGAAGCTATCTTTTGCAGCTGCAGTTGCCGCGATACTATCTTCGGCGACGATCGCTCAGGCCGACGTGGTCCCTGCGACATCGGTGATTTATGCAGCGGGCTTGACCGGGAGCGGGCTAACCAGTGAATTGGGCACGACGAACGGTACTGGTCCTATTGGCATTCTCATTCCTGCGGGGACGAATTCGGTGTCCTTCGTTGTATCCGGCATGATTTCTGTGGATGGTGGGGGACATACGGATGATGCCGATGGTACTGGGTCTGGGGAGTTCAGTTCGAGTGATGTGGGATTCGGAGGTATCTCGGGAATCACGTCATTTGGCGCGGGTTTTCTGGCCGGGGTCTTTGTCGGGCCAGGAGTTCCGACTCCACCGCCACCACCCGCTTTGGATTTTACTTCGATCGGCACAGGGTTTACTTCGCTGTCCCCTCTTCTCGACCAGACGTTCTTCATTGGCGACGGACTGACGGGAGACGGATCGGGAACTGTGCAGACTTTTCTTATCCCTTCCGGCGCGACTGAACTGTTCCTGGGCATCAGCGATGAATACGGTTATGCCGGGTCGCCTGGTTTCTACAACGACAACAGCGGTTCGTTCGCTGTGACTGCGGACTTCGTTCCGGAGCCTTCGTCGCTGGTACTTCTGGGTACTGGCGCTGCCGGAGCGGTGATGGGGCTGGTGCGCCGGCGCAGGTTGATCTAGCCCACAAATTGTAAAAAAATGAATATCGCCCTGAGCAGGCCCCGTCGGTATTCGGTGGGGCCTTTGCTTTCTTCAATTGCTGTGGGTTCGAACCCCCTTGGCTGATTTTGGTCAGGAAGCCGCGCGAAGGGAATTAAGTGAAAATGTTTTCACATTCGAATCAGGAAGCGGAAAGGCCGCCCAGTCGGATTTTCGGGTTTGTCGTTGATAAATAAGGGTATTTCAGGAGTTAGCGGAGACTGGCATGCCACTTGCAACTATGCAAGATATAGCACAGTTGAGAAAAACCACTATTTCGAGCGAAAGGAGGCAGGATATGGCAGCAACTTCATTGTTTACCTGTACATGCGGGGTTCAAAAGAAGACGAGCAACCATTGGGTCCTTGCCAAGCTCACGGCGCGTGGTATCAGCTTCATGCCGTGGGACACGAATCTTGCTTTTGATAAGGACATCATCGTTTTGTGCGGCGAGGGGTGCGCATCCGCTCTCCTAAGCCGATGCATGGGCGAGTGGAAGAACCCTGGGGTCAATACCACGCGGCACGAGCCGGAACTGGCTGTCGCTTAGCTCACCCGCACAAGCGCGCTTCTGAGGAGATTGATCAGGGAAGCGGCTTTAGGAGGATGCTGCGGTATTCGATCTTCATCGGTGGGCCCACGTGGACCTGGACTCCGATGAGGCCCTCGAATTTGCGATTGACGGTGTCGTCGTCGATGACTTCCGACATGATGTGACCGTTGAGGATATGGATCAGGACGTTGCCACGGATGATGAGGTGGTATTCGTTCCAGTCGTTCGGGCGAATGAAGGCTTTGAGTTCGTCCGCAGTGCCCAGGCTGGCGATGACGGTGGGACCTGAGGCGTCTACGTGCGTGACCTGGCCGCGCATGGCGAGGAAGGTGCGGCCCCGCTCCTCGTAGTTCTGGCCGGTGTATTTGTCGGCTCCGTCGATGTCGGCCTGATAGCCGCGAAGGAGCCATTTGGTTCCGGAGATTTCGACGCTGCGGTAATTGATGCCGGAGTTGCCGTGATCTGAGATGCGGAACTCGGCTTTGAGTTCGAAGTCCTTCGGTGCACCTCCGCGCCAAATCAGGAAGCTGTTCTGCTTGAGGAGATTGTTCGGCGTTACTTCGCCGACGAGAATCCCGTTCTCGACGCGCCAGTACTGCGGGTCACCATCCCAGTTTTTGAGCGTGCCGTCGAAGATGGGCTGGAAGCCTTCGTTAGATTCCACGAGAGGATGCGGGTAGATTTGCGGGCCTGGAGGCGGAGCAAAGGGATAGGGCTGGACGGGCGTCTGGCTGTTAGCTGCTTGAGTAACGGCAAGGGTGATTGCGACGAGGACGATTGAGCGCAGCGGCAGCATCGGTCGGCTCCAATCCGCACGGCGGATTACAGAGTTTATTGGGTCAGGCTACAGGAGTGGGCAGGAGGTCGAGAGCTCCTTTGGAGATGAGGTCGTCTGCGACCCAGCGGCCCAGGTCTTCGGGGGTAGTTGAGTTGTCATACTCGGAGTCGATTTGAATCATGGTCTCGCCGTCGGCAGAGACGACCTGCGCGATCATGCGCCACTTCCCTGCCTCGGTGGCTGGCGGGATGCAGTGGGCTCCGATGGGAAGTGAGCAGCCGCCACCGAGGTGGTCAAGAGCGATGCGTTCGGCTGTGGTGGCGAAGCGGGTGTGAGGATGATCGAGGAAGACAACAGCTCTGCGGATGGCTGCGTCGCGGACCTCATTGGGTTTCAGCGTTGCGGGGTGGTTCGGGCTGCGGGTTTCGAGGGCTAGCGCTCCCTGGCCCGGGGCGGGACAGATTTCCTCGGGGGCGAAGCGCTGGTGGACGGACTCGGTGCGGTGGAGGCGATCGAGGCCGGCGGCGGCCAGAACGAGAGCGTCGCAATAGCCCTCATCGAGTTTGCGGAGACGGGTATCGATGTTGCCGCGGACTTCAACGAAGGTGACGTCGGGACGAAGCGCGAGTATCTGAGCGCGGCGGCGAGGGCTGGTAGTGCCGATGCGCCCTCCGGCGGGGAGAGTGTGAAGCGCCCAATATTCCTCGCAGACCCAGACGTCGCGCGCGTCGGCTCGGCGGGGAATGGCCGCAAGGGTGAACTGAAGGGGGAGCTTGGTGGGAAGGTCCTTTAAAGAGTGGACGGCCAAGTCGATGCGTCCCTCTTCTAGGGCCTCCTCAATTTCTTTGATGAAGATGCCCTTGCCATCGAGGTTCGAGGGCGGCACGAAACCAGGCTGTTGCATACGATCGCCGGTGGTGCGGATGATCTCGATTTCAGCGGAATGGCCCTCGTTGCGGAGGGCGTCGAGGACGTTGTTTGCCTGCCAGAGGGCTAGTTGGGAGCCCCGGCTCCCAATGCGGATGGGGCAGTCTGAATGGAAAAGCTCTGAACTCATGTCCTGTATAGGATACGGGATGAGTTGAGTGTTTGTTTCTGCGTAGAGGGTCCTCAGGCGACGGTGACGACGATCTTGCCGTAGCCGCGCGTGTTCGGGACTTTTCTGGCATAGGCCAGCGGCGACTGGTCGAAGGGGACTGCGGCGTTGACGAAGGTTTTGAGATCTCCGGAATCGATTCGTTTCGCGACTTCGATGAATTGCTGACGGTTGGGTTCGACGATGAAGTAGTTTTTCTTGACGCGGGGATCCGTGCTGCTTTCGCCGTCGGCAGCGACGGTGATCATCCGGCCGGCGGGTTTAAGGAGAGACCAGGAGAGCTCGCGGGTTTCGCCACCTACGGTGTCAAATACGATGTCGATGTCGCGGACGAGATCCTGAAAGCGGGAGGTCTTGTAGTCGATAACCTCGTCGGCGCCGAGGCTTTTGACAAAAGCGAGGTTTGGAGTCGAGGCAGTCGCAATGACGTGGGCGCCATAACGATGCGCGAGTTGGACGGCGAAGAGTCCTACTGCGCCTGAACCTCCGTGGATGAGGACGCGCTCGTTGGGCTGGAGTGCACCGTGATCGAAGAGGCCCTGCCACGCGGTGAGGGCTCCGAGCGGCAGCGTGGCTGTCTCCTCGTGGGTGAGGGCGACAGGTTTGGGGGCGATGCTGGAGGGAATGGTGAGGCAATAGTCCGCGGTGGCTCCATCGGCGAACCAGTCATTCATCCCGTAGATCTCTTGTCCGATCGTGAATTCATTGACGCTGTGGCCCAGGGCTGCGATGACGCCGGAAAACTCGTGGCCGGGAACGGCATTGAGACGAGCGGCACCGTCTTTTGTGTGACTGGTTGGATACCAGTCGAGTTCGGTGGGGGTGACTCCTGCGGCGTGAACGCGAACGAGGACTTCAGCGGGGCCGGGTATTGGCTGAGGGACCTGCGCGAGGCGAAGCGTTCGATCTTGCTGGGTGGTTGTGACTTGCATCGCTTTCATAGTGTGTTTTCAGTCCCTTCTACGGTCATGTTGCCACGTCCAAGAGACAGATTCACCGCGTGAAGAGATGGTTGCATGATTTTTGGTTTAGGAAATTGAGGTGCTGTTCGATTTCGGACAGGAGCCGATCTCATAAAAAAGTTTACTAACCGTGAAATGAATTCCCTGTCTAAACGTTGAACAGAGGAATGATCATTATCTTCCTTCCGGCTAAAGATTTTTAATCTCATCGGGCCCTAACGCCGCAGCTTCTGTGGTACAGTCGCATACTACATAGGTACAGTCGCATGCTATATAGGTATGTCTTTTTGTGGCTCACACTTCTCGTTCGTCAGCACCGTTTCCGCCGTGGGACAAACTGTTGGCGGATTGCGCGGGCAGGTATTGGACCCGAGCGGGGCGACTGTTCCGGGCTCCTCCGTCGCGCTAACCGCCGGCAAGAACGTGTATACAACGAAGTCCGGCCAGGATGGCATTTATACCCTTCGAGAGGTTCCTTCGGGGCTCTATACGCTGACGGTGAGTGCGGATGGCTTTGCCACTTCGACCCGGAACAATGTGGCGATCGTGGCGGGACAGACGCGGCAGATGGATGTCTCGATCAAGATCGCAGAACAGCAGCAGGATGTAACTGTGACAGAGAAGACCAATGGCGTCAGCGTGAATCCTGACGAGAATGGCGGCGCTATCGTATTGAATGGCAGCGATCTGGATGCACTATCGGACGATCCCGATCAGCTACAGAACGAGTTACAAGCGCTGGCCGGACCGGCTGCGGGACCGAATGGCGGTCAGATTTACATTGACGGCTTTGAGGGTGGGCAACTTCCGCCGAAGTCTTCGATCCGGGAGATTCGTATCAATCAGAATCCATTTTCCGCGGAGTTCAACAGGATTGGTTATGGACGGATCGAGATCCTGACCAAGCCGGGGTCGGACAAGTTCTCTGGACATCTTGGTGTCTTCGGCTCTACTTCAGCCCTGAACACGGCGAATCCGCTTGTACAACAGCAGCCGTCTTACTATTTGCTCTCTGGACAGGGTGACGTGAATGGGCCGCTGACGAAGACTGCGTCTTATTTCTTCAACTTCTTCGATATGCAGCGCCAGAACCAGACGCATTATCAATGCGGTGAATCCGAATGACACGACGGCACTGATTCAGCAGGCGCTGCCAAATCCTTCTTCGTTTTTGTATGTGAATCCACGGGTGGACTTTCAGCTTGGCAAGAGCAATACGTTGACGATTCGCGAGTCGTTTTCGCGTTCGGTTGCGACGGGTAATGGCCCGGGCGGTTTGAGCCTTGGAGAGCAGGCATACAACAGCACCGGTTATCAGAACGGACTGCAGATTGGCGACACAGTCGTGGTCAACTCGCATTTGATCAACGAGACTCGTTTTCTCTGGCAGAGGATTCGCAATAGCCAGACACCGAATTTCCTGACTCCCACAGTTACAGTTCAAGGCGCTTTCATCAACGGAGGCAGCAACTCAGGCGTGGTGCAGGACCACCAGGATGTTTTCGAAGTGCAGAATTACAGCACGGCGACAGAGGGACTGCATACGCTTCGGTTCGGTGTGCGGCTGCATACGATTCGCGATGCGAACTACTCGACTTCGGGAGAAAACGGGAATTACGTCTTTCAGTCCATCGATCACTATCTTGCGCAGACGCCGGATCAGTATCACGCGACGATCGTGAACAACCCTTTGGCGAGAGCGACGCTGTTCGATGGAGCTTTATTTTTTCAAGATGACTGGCGGGTGAAGCCGAATTTGACGTTGAGTGCGGGGCTTCGCTTTGAGGGGCAGAACTGGATCAGTGACCATGCGGACTGGGGACCGCGTCTAGCGGTGGCATGGGCTCCGGGACACACAGGTAAGGGGCCAGCGAAGACGGTGGTGCGGGCGGGTTACGGGTGGTTTTACGACCGGTTCAATGTGCCGGGTTCGTTGAACTCGCCGGGGGCGACGCCGTATGTGATCCAAACGATTCATCAGAATGGAACTAATCAGCTTAGCTATGTGGTGAATAATCCGGATTTCTACAATCCGAATGGGCCTGTAAGTCCTGTGCCAGGCGGATCCTCCACAACGCGGCCAACGATCTACAACATCGATCCGCATTTCCACGCAGCGCTGAATATGCAGGGTGGAGTTGGAGTGGACCGGCAGGTGGGCAAAGCGACGTTCAACGCAACCTATCTGTTTACGCGTGGGATTCACCAGTACCTGTCGGACAATGTGACTGCTCCGGGTTTCGATCCTGCGACGTATACCATCACGGGGCCTATTCCGAACGTTTACAACTATCAATTTCAGGCGGGTGGCGTTTTTACCCAACAACAGTTGATTACTACGGCGAATGTTCGGTTCCGGCGGCTATCGCTGACGAGCTCGTATACGTATAGCAACGCCAACAGCGATACCCAGGGACCAAATTATTTTCCTTCGGTGGCGAACAATCCCGGGTTCGACTACGGGCGGGCTTCGTTTGGGATTCACAACCGCGTGTTTCTGTTGACGACCTATACGGCACCCCATGGAATTAGTCTTTGCTCCGCTGCTGTCGGCGCAGTCGGGTACGCCGTACAACATTTCGATTGGAAGCGATTTGACGGGGAATAATCAGTTCAACGCGCGGCCAACCTATGGGATCTGCGGTGCGGCAGACGTTGTGTCCACGCCGTTCGGGTGTCTTGATAGCAACCCGACGGGAAAGGGCGAGACGATCGTGCCGTTCAACCTGGGGACAGGGCCGGCGAATGTCATCTTTCATATGCGGGCGAGCAAGGTGTTTGGGATTGGGCCGAAGAAGGAAGGTTCGAGCGGCGCGGGCGGACCGGGTCAGAATACGAGCGTGAGCGGGCGGGGTCTTAGTGGTGGATCTGCTGGCCCACGACTGGATGCGACGGTGCCGCGGAAGTACTCCCTGACGGTCGTGGTGGTTGCGCTGAATCTGTTCAATATTGTGAATCGCGCACCGGAGAATGGGGTGCTGAATTCAACGTTGTTTGGGCAGTCGCAAACATTAGCGGGTGGACCCTATGGCTCGCCTACGCCGGGTAATCGGAGCATTCTCTTTCAGGCGAATTTCGCGTTCTAGGCAAAGAAGGTCTCCCTATCAAGGCCAGTAGTGGACGTAGGGCTTGAAGGGGAGGCGATAGACGACTCCGAAGCTGAGGACGCGGGGGTTGAAGGTGTCGCCGGGCACGATGGTCCAATGTTGAAATTGATAGTCGGCGCGTACGGCCCACTGGCGAGTGAAGTAATAGTCAACGCCGAGGCCGGGCGAGCGCACATAGGCGTCGTCTCTCGTGTAGTTGGGGTCGGTTGGGTGAGTGAATGTGACGATGCCGTAGCTCACTATGTAATCGACGTAGGGGATGAGGCGCTGGATTCGGTATTCGAAGCGGAACCCTCCGCCGAAGGTTCTTTCGCCGACGGTGTTGCCGGGAGCGAATGCGAAGCGGGGCTCGACGGAGAGGGCAAAGTTGCCAAACATGTGGGTGTAGTCGCCACCGAAGGTGACGCCGCTGTTCAGCGTGGCGTTGCGGTCGTCGGGGGAGACCAGAGAGTATGCGCCGAAGACGGAGTACTGAGTGTTCTTTGAGGCGGTCGGGGCGGCCTGCGAGTGCAATCTGCCTGTGCAGCAGGTCAGAAGGGAGACTAAGAGCAGCGAAATCCGGTAGCGGGTAGGAAAACTCTGCATCTGCATCCCTATAGAAATCGGGGTGGCTCCAGAAGCACGGGGAGCTTCGCCGGAGTTTTATCGGCTAGGAATTGGATGCGAGATTCTTAGTTGCTGGCGGTTTATGAGTACTTATATCTATAAGTATTTATGACTAAAGGTATTTACGGGTTGATGCGCAGGTGGAAGATCACATCCGCGGGCCCTTCCTTCTAGAGCATGAACTTATCGTCTGTTAGAAACTGATGTTTGCGTCGAACACCAGAGTGCGTCCCTGATAGGTGTTTCTTGCGTGGTACTCCCACAGGGAACTCATCCCGAATTGAAGGGACTTGAATGGCGAGGTGAGGTTGACGGTGAAGCCTGCTCCATCGATTCCGTACAAGAGCGGCTGCCGTATAGGAAGCTGGCCGCTGGCCTGGGTGGTTTGCCATTGGCCATAGCCTGCAGGCCCGAACTGGAGCGGCCAGCGGTCTCCCTTCGCGAGGGGGATTGTTTGAGTCAGGGAGTAGTCGACGGAGTCGTTTTGGCCTGGGTGCAAAGTGGTGCCCTGCTGAGTGGTGTTCCATGCGTAGGAGTTCACGACACTGATTTGTGTGTTCTTGCTCTTCGAGAGATAGATGGTTGCGCCTGTCTGCCAGGAGTTCGTCCAATAGCCGGTGGAAGCATTGTCTGATGCTCCGACTACGTATCGGCCCGTGGGTGCGGCGACGACGTACCCTGTCTGGAGATCGACGCGCTTGAAGTGCCAGCCGAGGTCGATGGGCATAAAGTCGGTGTTGGTGAGGCCCACCGCAGTGCCGCCGACGCTGGGAAGCCCCGCCAAGGGATCGCGCGCGGCGAAGCTGCCATTCGAAAAGACGAGGACTATGGAGAATTCAAGGTTGGCGTGAAGGAGTTTGAACTTTGGGACGTAGATGACGGAGTTGTTGTCAAAAAGAAAGTTGACGGAGCCCTGAATGGGAACTATGTTGCCCTGCGGGCCTTTCAACTGGTTGGAAGATGTGTACCAAACCTCGTTGTCGTAGGAGAAGCCTGGGTCGGAGACGGTACCGCCGTAGGTGAGATAAGACCCAGGCGAGTACGAACCGCGAACCTGAGAAGATGCCGGAATCGCCAATAGAATCGCGAAGGGCAGAGCGATCGATATGAAGGAAGACGTTCCGCTGAAGCGTTTCATTCTGCGGTTCTCCGTTGGCTACCCAGGGCACGAGGAGTATTAAATCACCTCGAAGGAGAAGCGGCCGGATCGCGCCCGCTTATTCGGTGTCTTTTGTCTTTGCGGCTTCACGGAGGGCGGTTAGCTGCGGGTGAAGGAGCTTTGCGGTGAGACTGCGGGTGAGGGCTTCGACGACTTCGCGTTGTTCAGGCGTGAGCGCCGCGAGCTTCGATTGGGAGCGGGCCAGTTCGGCTTTGCGGAGTTCTTCGGCCTGCTGCTGGAGGGCCTTGATGGCGGGCACGGCGTCGCGGGATTGGAGACGCTCGTGGTATTTGTCGACTTCCCTGCTGACGATGGTCTCGGCGGCCTGGGCTTCGCGGCTGCGGTCGGCGAGGTTGGCTGCGGCGACCTGCTGAAGATCGTCGATGTCGTAGACGAAGCAGCCTTCGACCTCGTTCATGCGTGGATCGACGTCGCGGGGAACGGCGATGTCGATGAAGAACATGGGGCGATTGCGCCGGCTTTGCAGGAAGTGCTGGCCGTGGGAGCGGCTGAAGATCTTTTCCGGCGCGCCGGTGGAGGTGATGACGATATCGGCCCGTGGTGTCTGCGCGTAGAGATCGTCCAAAGAGATGGCTTCGGTATGGACGGTGGGGCCGGCGAAGTCAGCCGCGATTTTTTCAGCGCGAGATTGAGTGCGGTTGGCGACGAGGATGGCGGAGGCGCCGTGTTCGATGAGATGACGGGCGGCGAGCTCGGACATTTTGCCTGCGCCAACGAGGAGGACGGTCTTGCCGTAGAGAGAGCCGAAGATCTTGCGGGCGAGATCGACGGCAACCGAGGCGATGGAGACTGAGCTGGAGCCGATCTGGGTTTCGCTGCGAATTTTTTTGGCGACGGTGAAGGTACGTTGCAGCAGGGCTTCGAGGTGAGTGGAGACGGCGCCGTTATCGCGGGCAATGGTGTAGGCCTCTTTGACCTGGCCGAGGATCTGGGGCTCGCCGACGACCATGCTGTCGAGAGAACTGGCGACGCGGAAGAGATGGCGGACGGCTTCACGCTCGCGGAACTCGTAGAGATGGGGCTGAAGTTCGGCGGGTGGGACGCTGAAGTACTCGTGAAAGAAGTGCAGGAGATTGGTTCGGGCTTGCGGCTGGGCTGTTTCGGTGCACTCGCTGGTTTCGTCCTGGAGGGTGAGGAGCTCGACGCGATTGCAGGTGGAGAGGATGAGACCTTCGCGGATGCCGGGTTGGTGGAGAAGGGAGCGGGTGGCTTCGGCGAGCCGGGATGCGGGGATAGCGAGGCGCTCGCGAACCTCGATGGGCGCGGTGTTGTGATTGATGCCGAGGAGGACGAGACGTCCCTGGGTTGTCGTGCTCATGGCGCGGTGAACCTGTGGACGGAGGAGAACTGGTTGGCAGCCCAGACGGCGAGGACGACGAGGAAGACGAAGCTCGAGAGATAGACAGCGCGGCGTCCGCGAAGGCCGGAGTGACGGCGGATGTAGATCATCAGGATGTAGACGAGCCACATTGCGAAGGCAAGGAGAATTTTAGGGTCGCGGAAGTAGGATGGGCCAACAGTCGCCTGGGCGATGAGCGAGCCGATGAGCAGGCCTGCGGTCATGCAGGGCAGTCCAAAGAGGAGAGCCTTGAGAGCGATCTGGTCGGTGGTTTCGAGTGGTGGGAGCGAGGGGAGGATGGGAGATTTTTGTTTGAGGCTTCGCTCCTGGATGAGGTAAAGCAGTGAGGCAAGGAGCGAGAGCAGAAGGGCGGCGTAGGCGGCGAGAAGCAGGGCAACGTGGAGAAAGATCCAGCCGGTGTGGATCATGGGAAAGGCGGTGCTCTCCTGGCCGGGGTGAAAGGCTGGGACGAGGCCCAGGAGAAAGCAGATTGGAAGGAGGAAGATTCCCAGGGAGACGGTTTTGTAGCGCCAGTAGACGAGGAGGAAGGCGAGGGCGAGGATGAGACCAAGGAGGGTTTGGGTCTCGTGGGTGTCGACTGGCAGGCGGTGGTGGGCGGCGTTGAGCATCTCGGCGAGCGAGACGAAGTGAAAGAAGACAGCGGCGATGGTGGCTGGAATGGCGAGATGACGCCAGCGGGGGCGGTCGTAGAGAGCCGCGGGGAGGACAGCGAGCGCGGCGATGCCGTAGAGGACGACTGCGACTTTGAGCCAGAGGAGAGACATTGATGAAGGCTTCGCCAGCGGCTAAACTCGCGAATCTTCAGTATATCGGGTCTGACAGAAGCTTGGAGCCGGTTGAGATAGGGCCATCGTGGTTGACCCGGAACCACTGGATGAAAACCTCCGATCCTCAGTTCTGCACGACCTTCGCTACTTTCGCTTGCAATCCGGTATTCTGGGCTCTCCTATGGCAAAAGAAAATACAAACGATACGAATACACTGACGCCGGTGATGCGGCAGTACTTTGCGGCGAAGGAGCAGTATCCGGATTGCCTGATGTTCTGCCGGATTGGGGACTTCTACGAGCTGTTTTATGAGGATGCCATTCTTGTGTCGCGAGAGCTGCAGCTTACGCTGACGGCTCGGGATAGAGAGAAGAAGCAGCCGATGTGCGGGGTTCCGTACCACGCTGCCGAAGCCTATGTGCAGCGGCTGCTGCGCAAGGGGTACAAGATTGCGCTCTGCGAGCAGATGGAAGACCCGAAGCAGACGAAGACGATCGTGCGCCGGGAGGTGACACGGGTACTGACGCCGGGGACGGCGATCGATCCGGCGATGGGGCCGGAGCAGAGTAATTATCTGGCCAGCGTTGCTGTGTCCGGGAGCGGAGCGGCGACGGTCTGTGGGTTGGCATTGCTGGATCTTTCTACAGGGGAGTTTCGGGCTACCGAGTTTTCGGGGAGCGGGGCGTGGGCTGCGCTGGTGGATGAGTTGGGGCGGGTGAGGCCGGTGGAGTTGTTGTATGGCGCGGGATTGCTGGGTGGGGTGAATCTGGCGGGAGAGGATTCGTCGGAGGCGGCGGGGATCGATGGGATTCGGACGAAGACGGCGCTGGAGGAGTGGGTGTTTACGGCGGAGTATGCGTTGCCGCTGGTGCGGAATCACTTCAAAGTCCATTCGCTGGATGGGATGGGTCTGGGAGGACATGAAGCGGCGGCGACGGCGGCGGGCGCGCTGCTGCATTACATGCGGCAGACCAAGCAGGGTGGTCTGGAGCATGTGGATGGGCTGCGGTTTTATGAGCGGTCCACGTCGCTCGAGCTGGATGCGGTGAGCGTTCGGAATCTGGAGCTGGTTGAGCCGTTGTTTTCGGGCGAGTCGGCGCAGACTACGTTGTTCTACACGATGGATGCGTGTTGCACGCCGATGGGGAAACGGTTGCTCAGGGCTTCCCTGCTGCGGCCGTTCAGCGGAGTGGCGGAGATTGAAGCGCGGCTCGAGGCTGTGGGAGAGGCTGCGGGGGACCTGCGGCGGCGTGAGGGGCTGCGGCGGTCGATGGATGGGGTGCTTGATCTGGAGCGACTGCTGGGAAGGGTCGCGCTCGATTCGGCTGGACCGCGCGAGGTGATGGCGCTGGCGAAGACGCTGGGGTGTCTGCCTGGAGTGGTCGAAGCGGTGAGGATGTTTGAGGCGTCGAAGTGGCGTGAGTTTGGCACGAGCGTTGATCCTCTGGAGGACCTGCACGAGATGATTGTGCGGACGATCGCGGAGGAGCCTCCGGTGTCGCTGGGGGATGGTGGAGTGATTCGCGAGGGTGTGGATGCGGAGCTGGATGAGCTGCGGGAGTTGAGCCGGAGCGGGCGGCAGGCGCTGGCATCGATTGAGGAGCGAGAACGGGCGCGGACGGGGATTGGCTCGCTGAAGGTGCGGTTCAACAGCGTATTTGGGTACTACCTTGAGGTGACGAAGGCGAATGCGAAGTCGGTGCCGGCGGACTATGAGCGGAAGCAGACGCTGGTGAATGCGGAGCGGTTTACGACGCCGGAGCTGAAGGAGTATGAGACGAAGATTTTGACTGCGCAGGAGCGCAGTGGCGAGATCGAGCGGAGAATCTTTGCCGAGTTGAGGCGGCAGCTTCTGGACGCTGCGGGACGGATGCGGGAGACGGCGCGCAAGGTGGCGGAGATCGATCTGCTGGCGTGTTTCGCGCACCTGGCGGCGCTGCGTGGATGGGTGAGGCCGCAGGTTGAGGAGTCTGGGGTGCTGGAGTTCGTGCAGGCGCGGCATCCCGTGGTGGAGCGGCGGCTGGAGGAGTCGGGAGGCGGGACGGTTTGTGCCGAACTCGGTGCATCTGGATGCCGATGCGGGGCCTGCGGTGCTGCTGATTACGGGGCCAAATATGGGGGGTAAGAGCACATATCTGCGGATGGCTGCGTTGCTGGTGGTGATGGCGCAGATGGGATGTTTTGTTCCTGCGGAGAGGATGCGGCTCGGCTTGGTGGACCGGATTTATACACGGATTGGAGCGAGCGACAACGTGGCGCGGGGGCGGTCGACGTTCATGGTGGAGATGACGGAGACGGCGGCGATTTTGAATACGGCGACGAATCGGTCGCTGGTGCTGCTGGACGAGATGGGGCGCGGGACGGCTACTTACGATGGGTTGAGCCTGGCCTGGGCCACGGTGGAATATCTGCATGACCGGATCGGGGCACGAACGTTGTTCGCAACGCACTACCACGAGCTGACGTTGCTCGCGGAGCGGCTGGCGCGACTGACGAATCTGCGTGTCACGGTAAAGGAGACTGCGAGCGGGATCGTGTTTCTGCATACGGTGGAGCCTGGGCCGGCGAGCAAGAGCTACGGGATTGAAGTGGCGAAGCTGGCAGGATTGCCAGCGAGGCGTCATTGCACGGGCGCGCGAGGTGTTGAAGTTGCACGAGCGGGCGGAGACGCAGCAGGTGCGAGAGGCTTCGCCCGTGGCGGCGCAGATGCAGATGACGATGTTTACTCCGCTGTCGCAGCGAATTGTGGATCGGCTGGCCGAGGCGGATGTGGATGGGCTGACGCCGCGCGAGGCGCTGAATCTGCTGGCGGAGTTGCAACGGGAGCTGAAGGGATGACGGCGAAGAGCATGGTCGTTGCGGGGGTGATGAGCGGGACCTCGGCAGATGGGGTGGATGTCGCGGTGTGCAGGATCTCGCCTTCTCGCGCGAAGGGTGGGACGCCGGTTGTCAAGCTGATTGGGCATGTGGGGTTCGCTTATCCGAAGGCCGTGCGGGCGGCGGTGCTTGGCGCAATGGATGCGAATGCGATTCCGGTTGCGGAAATGGCACGACTGAACTGGCGGCTGGGTGAGGTATATGCGGACGCGATCGAGAAGGCGCAGAGACGATTGGGGTGAAGGCGGAGCTGGTGGGGTGTCATGGGCAGACGGTCTATCACCAGGGAACGGCGGAGAAGTATCTGGGCAAGGCGACGCGGGCTACGTGGCAGATGGGTGAGGCCTCGGTGATTGCGGAACGGTTGCGGGTGCCGGTCGTGAGCGATTTTCGCCCTGCGGATGTGGCTGCTGGCGGGCAAGGGGCTCCGCTGGTGCCGATGCTGGACTACTGCATGTTTCGTTCGGCGAAGGTGAGCCGCGTGCTGCTGAATCTGGGCGGAATTGCGAACCTGACGGCGATTCCTGCGGGGGCGGCGGTGGACGAGGTGATGGCGTTCGATACGGGGCCAGGAAACATGGTGATCGATGGATGCATGCGGCGGCTATACGGGCGGGAGTTTGACCGGGACGGCGCGGTGGCGAAGGCGGGGCGGGTGCTGCAGGAGGTGGTGGACGGGATTTTGAAGGAGCGGTACTTCTCTGCCCTGCCGCCGAAGTCCTGCGGGCCGGGAACAGTTTGGCGAGGCGTTCGTCTCGCGGTTTATCGCACATGTGCAGGAGGTTGGCGGGAAAGCGTCCGCGATGAAGATGTTGTTGCCACAGCCACGGCATTGACGGCGGCTTCCGTGGTGGATGCCTACAGACGATTTGTTTCGAAGCATCTTGGGTCGGCGGCTCCGTCTTCGCCGGTGGAATTTGTGGTGGCGGGAGGCGGTGCGAAGAATGATGTTCTGATGAAGATGTTGCGTAGATGGGTTGGAGCCGTTGAAGGTGAAGGTGCGGATGATGGAGGAGCTTGGGGTTCCGGCGCAGGCGAAGGAGGCGGTGGCGTTTGCGCTGCTTGGCGTGGCTGAGCTGGCATGGGTTGCCAGGAAACGTTCCCTGCGGCTACGGGGGCGAAGAGAGCCTGTGGTGCTGGGGAAGATTAGCCAGCGGATGAGTACGCATGCGGTCAATCGACTGCGTGCGCTCGGTCGAAATGACGGATCGTACTTTGGCGGGAATATACCGGCGCGACCACTGTTCGACGCCGGATACAAGCGCGCTTGCTTCTATGCTTGCGCTTGTGTTGGCATGTCGGATGCAGGGCGAGGTGGAGACGCCGGGGTCGGTGGTGATGATTATTGAGAGCAGCCCGAATAATCTCGATCTGCGACAGGGGACGGATGCACAGTCGGAGCGCGTGGGTGGACTGATCTTCGATGCGCTCGTGAAGAAGGACGAGCACTATGAGCTGCAGCCCTGGCTGGCTACGAGTTGGGAGCAGCCGGATGCGCTGACCTGGGTATTTCATCTGCGCGATGGCGTGCGGTTTCATGATGGCCGGCCGCTCGAGGCCGAGGACGTGGCATATACGATTCGGAGTTTGATCGATGGATCGCTCATCACGGCGAAGGGCGGGAGTTTTCGCTGCGGTCGATCAGGTGGAGGTCCGAGACAGGCTGACGGTAGTGGTGCGGACGAAGCGGCCGGATGCAGGGCTGCTGTTCAACATGAGCGATGGGTTATTTGGGGTGGTGCCGCGGGGCTCGGGAAGGACTTTGGGCTGCATCCGGTTGGGTCGGGGCCGTTCCGGTTTGTGAGTGCGGTGCAGGATAAAGAGGTGATCGTGGAGCGGAACCACGATTACTGGGCTGGAATGCCGGCGGTTCACGCGGGGGCGCAGAGGATTGAGCGAATACGGTTCAAGGTGGTTCCTGATGCCATTACGAGCGCGCTGGAGTTGGAGAAGGGCTCGGCTGACCTGGCGAGCAATGTGGTGACGCTCGACATGGTGCACCGCTTGAGAGCAGGCCGAACCTGAAGGTGGAGTCTGGGCCGGGGTCTCCGGTTATTTATGTAACATTCAATGTGACAGACAAGTTGTTGCGAGATAAGCGGGTGCGGCAGGCGGTTGCGTTGGGGATCGACAGGCAGGCGATTGTCGATGCGATATGGCGGGGACAGGCTCGACTGGCGAATACTTTGCTGCCTGCAGGACACTGGGCAGCGGCGACGGATGCGGAACTGGCGCAGTATCCGCATGATGTGGCGCGGGCGCGGAGGCTTCTGGATGAGGCGGGCTTTCCCGCCGGGAGAGACGGCGTGCGTATGCGGTTGACGATGAAGACCAGCACAGACGAGACGACGAGACTGATGGCGGTGGTGTTGCAGCAGCAACTAGAGGAGTTGGGATCGGGCTGGAGATACGGTCGGCGGAGTTTGGAACGTTTTATGCAGATGTGACGAAGGGGGCGTTTCAGATCTATGCCCTGCGGTGGATTGGGAGCAATGAGGACCCGGACATCTTTCGCTACGCGTATGGGACTGGAAGTTTTCCTCCGAAGGGTGGGAACCGGGGGCGGTACTCCAATGCGCGAGTGGATGCGCTGCTTACAGAGGCAGCGGCTGCGGAGGATCGCACGGTTCGGAAGGCGGACTACGTGGAGGTGCAGCGGATTCTGGCCGACGAACTTCCGTCGATTCCGATGTGGTATCCGAACAACGAGGTGGTTCATACGCGACGGATAACGAATGTGCGACCGCGTGCCTCCGGCACCTTTGACTTCCTTACGGAAGCGGAGGTTGCCGGAGACATGGCCGGTGAAAGTCAGAACTACGAAGGTGGGAAGAGGCGCTCGAGACGATTGAGGCAGCCGTTCCAGCCTTCGTTGTGCTTGCTGCGCGTCTCGGCGTCGAGGAACTGATCGTGGGTGATGGTGACCTGGGTGGCGTCGCCGTGCGGGGTGAAATCGACGGTGACGAGGGTGTCGGTTTCGGGGCCTCCCTCCCAGCGCCAGGTGTAGACGAGTTTGCGGGGCGGGTCGATGAGCCGGTACATCCCAAGGACGTTGTGGACATTACCGCCTTTGTGGGCGATGGAGATGCGGTACTCGTGGCCGACTCGGAGGTCGACGTTGGCTTTGGTGGTGTAGTCGTCGGTGGGGGCGAACCACTGGCCGAGCTGGTTGGCATCGGTCCACGCCTTGAAGACGCGTTCAACGGTGGCTGGGTAAGTGCGGGAGATTACGAGCGACGGCGATGCTTGGATGGCTGTTTGCGACATGCTTGATTCTCCTGTGATTTGGGGTTGGTTTGCTCAAGAAATCTGCCGAGGTTATCGAGTTGGTTCTCCCAGAAGACGCGGTACATGGAGAGCCAGTCGGCGGCTTGCTGCATGGGAGCTACGGTGAGGCGGCACATACGGACACGGCCGGTTTTTTCTGCTCGATCAGGCCTGCCTGTTCGAGCACGTGAAGGTGCTTGAGGATGGCGGGCATGGAGATGTCGTGCGGACGGGCGAGCTCGGTGACCGAGGCGTGCCCGCGCTGAAGAGTGGTGAGAATGGTCCGACGCGTGGGGTCGCTGAGGGCGGAGAAGGTGGCGTCGAGATTGACTGAATACTTAACCATACGGTTATGTATTAGACCAGATGGTTAGGGATGTCAAGAGGACGCAATTTTTCTGGGGGTTGGTTGATTCAGGAGGACTGTTTCAGGAGGACTGGTGTCAGGGGGACGTGCGTTGGTTGCCTTCCAGGCAACCGAATAATCGCATTATCTCATTGATAATAAGGGTATTGTATTAACTGCATGCCTCACAGTTGCTCACATAGTTGCTCACAACCTCTCGATGTCTGCCCGCGCGGCTGGTGTGCGCTGAATAGAATTTGATAGGAAAGAATCCATTTGGTGCGGTGTTCGTGGGATTTCCATTTGCGTCTTTGTTGATGAATGGACCTTGGTACTTCCATACACGGCCAGTTTCTGTATCTATCATGAAGACAGTTGGTTCCTTTGTGTCACCATTCTCGACCGTGGCGGCCAACAACTGATAACGGGCTTGGTTTGTCTGCTTCGTTCGATCGGAAGCTGCCGGCTGCTGGGATCTAGCTATACTGCCAGCGACGACGTAAGGAGTAATACCTTTGCTTTCATGGGTCCGAGTCTAGAAGCAAACCATGGTGGGGTAAAGGGAACTCTTTTCGGGGCTTGGGTTTAGGCATACAGAGAAAAATAACAGAGATTATCTCTCTTTCGGACAATTCGACTGACCCTCTGGGAAAAGGCCAAAGTTGTATCGTTGTTATGGCAAGCATTCCAAGCAGAAGTTCTCGCTCATGGTGGGAACTGTATTCGAGGACTCTTCAATTGGGCTTTGGAAGTGGCTCCCGACTGCTTGGATGTGCTTGCCTGAAAGAAGCGTGGGCCTATCCGCAACGCTCGTCTACTGGCAAATTTATTAGATACTTGAACGGCCCTGTCACGGCAAGAGTGTGATGCTCATAAGAGTCTTCCACTCCTAAGCCAACGTCTATCCGTAGATGCGGGCCCCTCCGGGATTTGACTGGGCTGATGTTCTCAGCTTCATCGCCATTTTCGTTACTCTGGCTTTACTGATCTACGGGCTTTTTGCGCTGTAAGGTCAGTGTAGTTCGTCTTGGGTGGAGAAATGCTCGTTCTGCGCGAGTCGGATCCACTTTCCGCCAGGTGAAGGCCCTCGTGTCCCGACTGCCGAGCACTGCAAAGAGTTCGGCGGCGGTGTTTGGTGTCCAGGGATCGCTCATGCCGGCGGACTGGAACTGGAAGGAGAAAACCCAGAAGAGCTGGTCTTTCTGCATCCATGACTGCCGTTCTCTCATCCCGCAGACAGATAAGTGCCTCTGGCTCCGCCTGAAACACCGCTTAAATAGATCATCTTGCCGCGCCTCATCAACCAACCCTTGACTGCGCTGAAAGGCAAAACAGGTCGCGATACATGTGCTGTCTGTGAACTTACCGAAATCGTAACGAACTGGATCAGATGCGAATCGAAATTGAGGGCCATACCATGCTCCGTAGCGCGTAGATCGAGCATAGGGATATCACCGCCGCCGCTCTTAATTCTGCTCGCGTGTTGCCAAAGTCCTGGTTGAGCATCCGTCTGACATCTTTCCATTTGGGACCGCGTGGTGCCACCGTCGTACCTTGGAACTCTCGGACTGTGAATGCCACGTGCGATTCGTGAGTTATTCCATCCCCGAAGTTGTGCATATCGAAAGAAGGCTCGAAGTGCGGCGCAAATACTGGCAATTGTGCGTGGCTGGCAACCCGCATCTCGTTTAAATCCAATGAAGGAATCGATATCATTTAAGGAAACTGTCGATAACGATTCATGGCGGTCTTGAACCCAAATCAGAAATTGATGGCTTCGCGATTCAAAACCACGAATCGTTTGAAGCGATAGTCCTCGTGTCACATTCAGGAAGTTGGCAAATTCACCGACCATCAAGTCGGCCGATCCTTGGGGGGCTGTGGGTATGTCGATTTGGTTATGAAATCGAAGCCACTTGAATGCCACCCATTCGAAAGACTGGTGGGATTTGAGACCTCGACCTCTTTTTATGATAGTCAAGAGACCGGATTCCCAACGATGCCCCGCGCCTTGAATTTCCGCAACATCCACGAGCCTCAGGGTCTCTAAATCCAACAAGCGAACGACATGCAACAACATTGAAGCAACAGAGTTCAATCGTGCCTTACTGACGCCCTGTTCGAACATATAAGAGAGGTACTGCTCACGTTCCTTGAATAAGGGCGCCTCTCGTTGCGAATACGAGAACTCTCAAACGCAAATATATCCTCGATCATCTTACGCCCTCTCCGGTGAATTCAACATCTCTACGAAGTGACCAGGCCGTTGTCTCCTCATGCGCCGGTTGGTGCAGCGAAAGAGAGCCGAGCTAATCATCGTTGGATCAATCCCCACGTCCGCGTGCCAACATCATGGGGGGAGAGGCATTCACAGAAGAGTTCTCGGATGATGCAATGGCTGCCGAAAATATGACTGCCAACCGTATAGACGATCAGTTATTTGTTGATGTCGTGCTTGCTCTCCAATTGCGAGAGGAGCCCGTTCAGATAAGTCTTCTGGTTATCGGGCGCCGCAGCGATCGCTAGCTTCATCTCTTTGACCGCATCGTCGTATTTTCCGTCTGAAGAATAGACGCGGGCCAGCCCTGTGTGCACAAACCATAGGTCAGGATGCTTCTTCGCGTTTTCCCGGAAGATCGCGAGCGCTTCCTCGTTGTGACCTTCTGCTTGCAACTGTCGAGCGAACAAATGCACCTGCAACGGACTGGCCAGATCCAGGGCCTTTTTCTGCGCGGCAGCAGACTCGTCTTTGCGACCGAGCGCCGCGAGGACTTTGGATTTGGTTATTTCGTTGTCGTAGCGGTCTTCAATTTCGATGGACTTGCCTGAATAGGTCAGTGCTTCGTTAAGGTCTATCTTTTCGGCGAGAAAATAATTCGCTGCATCGTCCCAACTCATCCAGGTGTACTGTGAGAGGCCGCGTAGCTGTTTCTTTAGATCAGTTTCCACTAGCGAATGCACATCGACCGAAACCTTAAAGGGAACCGCCAGCTTTTCCCACTCAAGGTCAATGACCGTTGAGTTTGGCTGTAACTGGTCGAAATCGTACGTAAGAGCGTTATGCATATCGGCCGCAACTGGCTTAACGTTTACGCGAAGCGCGTCCTCTGACTGGTCGTAGGTAAACGATCCCCACGATGTTGCATTCTTCGAAAAGATGATGGTCCAGTCATTGGCTGTCGGGATCATGTGTAGCCCGTAGGTTCCCTTATCAAGCGGCTTTCCTTCGATCATGATGTTGTCACTGAATGAGATAGTAGTGTTTTCGTTGGCTCCGCCTCGCCACACCTTTCCATAAGGGACCACCCCATCCCAGATCTTCCGATCGCCCGCCAGAGGCCGGTGATATCGAATCGTAATATCAGTGACCCCGACTCTCTGGGTGATTTCTGCACGTTGGCTAGGCAAAGGAAGATCCAAAACGAACGACTGAGCTGAACCAACCGCCGATATTGTGACAAGAACCAGGAACCGGGCAACGCCCCGCGCATCTGCCTTTAGCATCTCGAGCCTCGCTTGGAAGGATTTTGATGAAACGCTCATTTACCACTATCCAGCTATACCGTAGAGCAACCGTGAAGTGCCCAAATTTGTGACCAGGGGGGTCCCCAACGTGGTGAGTGACAATACTTCTGAAGAAAATCCCTCATGAGAGGAGGACCCTCTTTACCGTCTGCCATCCCGAATCTTTGTACCTCTTGAGTTCATCGAAACAACGAGACCACCGTGGAGACCAAAGGATATGGCGGCCTTTTGTGCATGTTGTGGAGCAGAGATAACGCTGAAGGCCGCAGCCTGCCCCATCTGTGGCAGTCCTCAGCACGGAATGTTTCAACGTGAAACTTTGCATCCTGTGAACTCTTCGAGCGACCCAAAACGAAAGAGTGGAGGCCAATAGGCTCAGAAGTGGCTTCTCTTTGACTCGCCCGAGGCCGTAAAGGTGGATGCAGCTACAGAAAGTGGGCTTACCGTCTACAGGGTTGCAAGGGATGAGGTTGGCCAGGCCATTGCAAAAAGTGACTTTTTACTGCCCATGATGACCCAGAGCCATACCCGCCGCAAATTGTTCTTGCCTTATCGGATCCTCCCCCGTAGCATTGCTCGCGTTCGAGCCTAATGCCAACCGAAGTCCGCAAAGGAGAGCTGTATGCGCTTCAGCTTCCGTCTTTGTTTAACCACCCTTGTGTGTCTGGTTTCAATAGCAGCTTCGTCAGTTGCCCAACAAGCAACCGTTACTCGGTCAAGCAATTTGAGACAAGAGCCCAATACACAGAGCTCGATATTGGATGTTCTCCACCAAGGCGACACTCTAACTCTTACGGCCACGGTCAAGAGTGGCGGCTACTATCCGGTGAAAACCGCAGACGGGAAAACCGGCTGGATTTGGGCTAAGAACCTCACGACTGGCCAGACTTTGACGGCGATGCGGAAGACCACAAATTTGTCGGCCGCCGAGAAATTTGTGTCTTCCTGTGAAAGCCCATCTTATCCGGGTAAGGCTACGGTGATGGACAAAACCTCGTGTCCAATCGAGGGAAGCGGCGGCAAAGAGGCTGAGCAAAACAAAGCTAAGAACGACTTCTGTGCAACTGGCGCGCCACAGGCCGTTACGATTGCTGACCTCGTCGAGCTCCAAAGGAAGGTCGAAGCAGACGGCAGCATTCCTTTCGGCAAAGTGGGACCGGCTACAGACCGAAGCAAACTCCAGAGCTTTGGTGAAGGGACGAGTGTGGTGCTAACCGGGTATGTGAAGATGGCGCGCCAAGAGGGTAAGGAGAGCGTGAACTGTGAGCTGGACGTCCCTAATCAACCGGCCTATCACGACATACACATTTCAATCGTCGAGGCCCCTGGCAATTCGGAATGCTCTGGGGTAGTGGCTGAGATGATTCCACATCATCGGCCAACTAGTTGGAATCCCGCTCTAGTGAACAAGGTGCGCGACGCCGGATTGCAAGTGCGGCTTACTGGAGACCTCTTGTTTGACTCGAGCCACGCACCTTGTACCAATGGTGCGGCTATCGCCGGTGATCCCTCCCGAGCTGCTCTTTGGGAAGTACATCCGATTTACAAGTTCGAGGTGTGCACTCAAGCAGACTGTTCAGCTGGCGATGGCTGGGTTTCTCTTGAAGAATGGCAGCCAGAGTGAGCGACGCCTCCGGCCACACCTCCCGGTTATCTATTGCTCATGATGACCAAAGTCGTACCCGCCGAGCGATGTGGGGGGGGTGGCTTTAGTCATTGCTGCCATATCTGGAATGATCGTAAACAGAATGAATTCACCCCGCGGCAGGCGCTCCCTGCTCACTAGATAGGCTATGTAGCCGTCCGGACCCTATGAAAAGGCAGCGGGAACACCGTTTGCTGCTGATCAGCTCCGAGTGGCGGAGCTATGCTCCAATTCCTCGGCCGAGGACGGGCACGCCTTTGGCACAGGCTTGAAGGCCCATCGAAGCGCAAATCTGTAGGACCGTCATGATCTCTTCCGGCGTCGCACCTGCCTTGAGCGCTCCCTGGATGTGCCGGCGGCTGCCGGGTGAGTACATGTGGGTGACAGACGCGTCGAAGGCGATGCTGATTAGCTCCATAAATCTCGGCGTAAAGAGCCCGCTCTTGTAGACACTCGCTCCGAAGGCAAAGAACTGATCGGTCCAGGCGGGCGAAAGCTCGTAAAACGGATCCCAGGCCGTATTCCACTTACCGATCGCTCGCATGGCATCGCACGCCGGAGTCTCCGGCTTCGGGCCTCCCGCCGGTTTTACTCCAGCCGCCTTCATCTCCTCAAGGAGGATCGGAGCACGCAGGCTGCAGGAATGAACAGCCACCCCGACGCCGCATTTGAGGACGAGAAGAACCTCATCCCGCGTCGCGCCTGCATCCAGCGACGCGCGAATCTGACGGCGCGTGCCTGCTTCGTCGAGGTTCGTGCAAGAGCAATTCAGTGCGAGGTAGATCAGCTCCACTTCCTTGCGCGGCAGAACGCCGCTCGTCCACGGGTTCGTTCCCATCCGCAACAGGAGGTCTGCTCCTTTAGGATCCCATTCCTTCAGTTTGTCCAAAGACGAACCCCAGGGATTTACCTGCTGACCGGACGCTGCCGCTGCAGTTGATTCGCTATTGCTTTGCAGGGACTTCGAGCTTTGGCGTCGCCCTTTTCCCAGCAATGGGTCGTGGACGGGAAAATCATGGTCGCGCTTAGCCCGAATGAAACACCATGTTTCCTCGCGACACAACGCTCACTCTTTAACGATCGAAATGCCCAAGCTTTCCGAAAACCCGTTTCCTAGAAACTTCTACCAACTTGCTTGTGCACAACGACGCTCGCCTAAGCGGATCTTAAGCTAGCCGATGGAGATCCCCGCCGAGGTGAGGGACTTTGGGAGAACCAATGTTCAGGATAAAGGTGTGTCTAGTCGATGCGAAGCTGACGCAAGCTCTCGAAGATGCGATACTCAACGTCGCGCGAGTAGAGGACGATCGAGACCTCTGCCCCATGCGGGCGAACGAAAGGTTCGCCGCTGCACAAGCGGCATGGATTGAACATAAAGTAATCTGTCGATTTTGTTGCGCGCAGGAACTTAGCAGACTCCACTAACCTCGGATGTCTCAGTTGCTCTGGTTTCCCGCAGAGTCACGTTATTGGGAGGTTTAGGGCCTTCAGGATGAAGTTTCCGATAACGCCGTTTTAAGGTAGTCGGGCTACGTTTGCCTGTGAATGGCTTGGATGTATGCCGGCTGCGGCACCTTTTTGTCTTTCCCCGATTCGCTGGGAGTCCAACGAGAACGAATCGGATCGAAGGTGAATTGCCGGGCCGAAGACGATCTATGCTTCCGTCTACAGACGTCGTTGTACTGTCCAGAGTGCTAGTGCCTTTTGTGAGATGCCGGTGAGGTCCGGGCTAAGGGTGTATCGTCTTTGAAAAAGAAGATGGACAACCGTGAGCAATCCGTAGAGGAGCTGTTTGGGGCGGCGCTGGATTTGCCGGTTGAGCGTCGGGCTGCGTTCTTGGACGATGCGTGCCGTGAATTGCCTCAGATTCGTCGGCGGGTCGAGGCGCTGCTTGAGGAGAATGATCGTGTTGGCAGCTTTTTGAATCAGTCCGTGGTGGGTGCCAGAGCAGCGAAGGGTAGGGGCGATTCCACGGCTGCGATGGGCGATTTGACGGGGATGAAACTGGGCCGCTACCTGATTGTGGAGCGGCTGGGTTTTGGTGGGATGGGGGTGGTATACCGGGCTCGCGATGAGAAGCTGGAGCGATTTGTTGCGATCAAGATTCTGGCGCCAGGTTTGTTGCTGGGGGATGAGGCGCGGAGGCGATTTCGCAGGGAGGCGCTTGCGCTGGCGAAGTTAAATCATGCGCATATTGCCGCTGTTTATGACGTGGGCGAGCAGGACGGGATTGATTACCTAGTGATGGAGTGTGTGCCGGGCCAATCGCTTGCGGCGAAGTTGGCGGCGGGGCCTCTGACCGTGAAGGATGCCACTTCGATTACTCAGCAGATTGCGCAGGCGTTGGAGGAGGCGCATGAGCAGGGCGTCATTCATCGAGATTTGAAGCCGTCGAATGTGATGGTGACTCCGAAGGGGGCGGTGAAGGTTCTTGATTTCGGTCTCGCAAAGCTGCTGGATGTGAGCGGGACGGAGGAGACGCGGACGGTTGAGGAGACGCAGCGGCTGATGGGCACGGTGCCGTATATGTCGCCGGAGCAGGCCTACGGAAAGACGCTGGACACGCGCACGGATCTTTGGAGTCTTGGGGTGGTGTACTACGAGACGTTGACGTCGCAGCGGCCGTTCCATGGGGATAGCGCGGTGGGTGTGCTGAAGGCGATTACAGAGGAGACGCCGAAGCCGGTGACGGAGATTCGATCGGATGCTCCGCAGAGGGCGGATGAGATTGTCGGGCATGCGCTGGAGAAGAATCCGCAGGACCGGTACCAGTCGGCGTCGGAGGTGGTGAAGGATACATCGGATCTGCTGACGAGCATGAGCGGGACGATGCTCACGCCTCTGAAGGAACCGAAGAGGATTTCACGGCGGTTGACGGCGGCGCTGAGTGCGGTTGCGTTGCTTTTGCTGGTTGCTCTCGGAATGTGGCTTTATCATCGCGCGTCGAACCAGCGGTGGGCGAGAGAGGATGCGGCGGGACAGATTGCGAGCCTGATGGATACGGGAAGACCGTTGACTGCATTTGGGCTCCTGGAGAAGGCGGAGGGATATCTTCCGGGCGATCCGCAGTTGAAGAAGATTGCGGACGAGGACTCGAGGCTGGTTTCGATTACTTCATCGCCGGCGGGGGCGTCGGTGGCGATACAGGACTACTCAGCTCCGAACTCTGCGTGGCGGGTGCTGGGTGTGACGCCGCTGAAGGATATTCGTGTGCCGAAGGGATACTTCCGCTGGAGGGTGGGTAAGGCGGGATCGGGCGAGGTGGTGACGGCTCCGGAGACGAATGCGGCGATGGATTTTGCTTTGGATGCGAATCACACGGCTCCGGAAGGAATGGCGTATGTGCCGGGCGGCGGCTGGGGGGATTACATCGGGTTTGTAGGAATGGTTGGGCCTTACAAGATGCCGGCGTTTTATGTGGACCGGTATGAGGTGACGAATCAGGAGTATCAGAAGTTCGTTGATAGTGGCGGATACGAGAAGAAGGAGTACTGGACGGAGAAGTTTGTTGGCGATGGGAGAGAGCTCTCGTGGGCGGACGCGATGGCGGGGTTTCGCGATACGAGCGGCCGGCCCGGACCTTCGACGTGGGCTGGAGGGCACTATCCGGAGGGCAAGGGCGATTATCCGGTGAGTGGGGTGAGCTGGTTTGAGGCGGCAGCGTATGCGGTATATGCGAAGAAGGAGCTGCCGGCGTTTGCGCAGTGGTACAAGATGGCTCCGGAGGAAGTGGCAAGGCACATAGTGCCAATGAGCAATATTTCGACGAATGAAGTGGCGGCGGCGGGAAAGTATAGCGGGCTGGGACCGTATGGGACCTACGACACGGCGGGGAATGTGCGGGAGTGGGTGCTGAATCCGGTGGATAAGGATCTTCGGTTCATTCTTGGGGGGGCGTGGAGATCGCCATCGTATATGTACTACACGCCTGAGGCGGCTTCGCCGTTTGACCGGTCGGAGACGGATGGGTTTCGGTGTGTGCAGAATCTTGCTCCGCTGGCCGCAGCGATTTCAGGAGAGGTGAAGCGCACGGTGCGGGATTTTTCGAAATTCAAACCTGCGGACGACGAGGTGTTTCATGCTTACCAGTTGCTCTATAAGTATCCGAAGGCACCGTTGAATGTTCAGGAGCAGGGGCTGGTCCGGGAGACGGTGGACTGGCGGGAGGAGAAGGCCACGTTCGATACGGGCTATCGCGGCGAGCGGATGACGGCATATCTGTTTTTGCCGAAGAATGTGAAGCCTCCTTATCAGACAGTGTTGTTCTTTCCGAGTGCGCGAGTGGAGTTTCTGCGGGGGAACGATGGAGGACGCGCGCTGGGGGATACGCAGTTCTTCGATTACATCCTGCAGAGCGGGCGGGCGGTGATGTATCCGATCTATGAGGACCTCTATGAACGGCGGGTGAAGTTCTCTATGCCGGGCGGGTCACAGCAGATCGAGCTGACGACGGATTGGTACAAAGATGCGTCGCGCTCGCTGGACTATCTGGCGACGCGGCAGGATATCGATAACGGGCGACTGGCTTATCTCGGCGTGAGCATGGGTGCGGCTGACGGAGTGATTATTGCGACGCTGATGCAGGACAGGCTGAAGACTGCGATCCTGCTGGATGGAGGATATTTTCTTGATCAGCCGCCACCGGGCGGTGACGCGGCGGACTTTGCAGTGCGGATGAAGAAGCCGGTGCTGATGGTGAATGGACGTTACGATTACACGTTTTCGGTGGAGGATGCGCAGAATCCGCTGTTCAGGATGCTGGGGACACCGGAGGCGGATAAGAAGCATGTGCTTCTGGAGACTCCGCATGATGTGACGGAGGATCGGCCTCGGCTGACGAAGGAAGTGCTGGACTGGCTGGATAAATATCTGGGGCGAGTGAATTGAGAATTTTTCGGGTCCCCGATCAACCACTTCTCCATCTTCGTTGAGCGTGCAGTAATGGCTCCAGACGTCCCCAGATCGATCCCGATCGTCATCCTTGCCTTGGCGACGCTGCGTGGAACTTTCGCGATGAGGTGTTTCGATGGCTTCTTCATGGGCAATAGTCTCTCCGATCCGAGAGACCTGTTCATCCCATTTTCGGCAGGTTCGACATCTCCAGTACGGCTGGATCATGGTGCGGGTGCAAAAGCAACGCCTACTCTTTAGCCAGTATTTGACGCCATTCGGCGGCCTTGTCAGGCTTGTTCCACGCGGCGTAAAACTTGACGACGAGGTCACCGACTTTTTTCACTTTCTGCCGATCAAGATCGGAGACGGCGGAAGCATTCTGTTTCATGCCCTCGTATCCACCGACCAGGAGCGGTTCGGCTTCCACGTATTTGTGGTTCCCGCCAAGGCTGGCGCCCAGCAGGGATTCGGTCAAGTAGCGGCGGTAGTCGGATGGCATCGTTTGCTTCTGGATGTCAAGACAGCCGCGCAGCATGGCTTCGGCTTCCGCGTATCGCGCCTGGTCGATGCGAGATTCGCCGAGGTGCGCGATGGCGACGAGCGTGTCAGGATTCCTGGGGCCGAGCACGCGCTGGCGCACCTCGATCACTCGGGTGAAGAGAGGGTCGGCCTCGGCGTATTTGCCTTCCTCCTCGAAGATTGACGCAAGCCTATTCTGCGATTCGAGCGTGTCGCTGTGTTCGGCGCCGAGAACGCGCGTGCGAATTTCGAGGACGAGGCGGCCGAGCGTTTCGGCTCCCGTCAAGTCGCGTTGGCCTTGCTTCAAAACCGCGATGTTCGACATGACGGCCAGCGTCCGCGGATGCTCCGGCCCCAACTGCTTGCGCCATTGCTCGAGCACGCTTTCGTAGATTGGAGCGGCTTCGGAGTACTTGCCCTCGATGGCATAAAGCACGGCGAGATTGTTGAGTGCGTTCAGAGTGTCAGGATGGGTGGGCCCGTTGACGCGGCGCTGGGCATCGATGACGGTGGCATCGAGTTTTTCCGCGTCCTGATAGCGGTGTTCACGCTGGTAGAGCACTGCCAGATTGTTCATTGTGCGGACGGTATAGGGATGCTCGGGGCCAAACACGCGGCTCTGGATGGCGATCATTTCCTGCAAGAGGCGTTCGGCCTCGGGGAACTTGCTACGCATGAAGTAAACGCGGGCGAGCACGTCAGTGGCGTCGAGCGTGTTTTCGCTGTCCGGGCCAAGAACGCGGCGGGAACGCTCGAGCAGGTCGGAGAGCATGGGTTCGGCTTCTGCGTACTTGGATTCGACGACGTAAACGCCGGCCAGGGCACGTGCTGCGTTCAGGGTTTGGGGATTGTCGGCGCCATGAGAACGGAGCGAGGTCTGATAGGTTTCTCCTAGGAGCGCTTCGGCCTGGGGATAATTTCCGGCGCTGCGATAGGTTTCGCCCAAGGTGGTGGCGACCGCCAGTGTTACGGGATCTTCGTAACCTAGCGCGGCGCGATCCAGGTCAAGCGCACGTGCCAGATGCTGCTTGGCTTCCGGATAAATGCCAAGGTGCCAGTAGGTCGTCCCGATTGTGGATTCAATAGAGCCTTCGACTTGCGGCTTTCCGTTGAACCTGCCGGCAATGCGGCCGGCGGCGCGATCGAGCACGGTGCGCACCTTGATGTCGGGATCGGCCTTGGCGTTGGAGCCTTGACCGACGGCGCTCGCTTGCGCCAACAGGTCGGTAGTAAGGAAATCGTTGATTGCCTTGGCGGTGGCGGCTTCAGTATCGGCGCGGCGTTTTTCGAGGAGCGCTGTGTCGCGTTCCCGCTTTGCCTGCGCCTCGGCTTTTACCGCGCGATCGCGCGCCTCGGTGGCAGCCTGTTCAGCGTTGACGGCGTGATCGCGTTCCTGGGTCGCATTGTTCTCGGCCGTAACAGCGCGATCACGTTCGGTGCGCTCCTGAACCTCGGCCTGACGAGCAGTCACTTCGGCACGCTTGGCTCGCACCGACTCTATCGAACTGGCGACGATTCCGGCTATCAACACCACGAATACGGCGGCAATTCCGATCACCAGCGCGCGATGGCGGCGCGCGAATTTTTGAAGTTGGTAAGCAGAAGATGGCGGCCGCGCCGTGATGGGCTCGTCGTTGAGGAAACGCCGGATATCGGCGGCGAGATCGGCGGCCGAATCGTAGCGGCGCGTTTTTTGCTTCTCCAGCGCCTTGGCGACGATGGTTTCAATGTCGCCGCGATAGAAGCGGTTCAGCGAGCTCAGGCGCATCGCTTCCTGCTCCTGAATGATCTGCGCGGCCTGATGGATGGACTTGCCGCTCAAGTCGAAGGGCAGCTCGCCGGCCAGCAGTTCGTAGAGGATCACGCCGAGGGCGTAAATGTCGCAGCGGATGTCGATCTCGAACGGATCGGCCATCACCTGTTCGGGGCTCATGTACGGCAGAGTGCCGATCAATTGGCCGACGTTGGTTTCCCGAGTCGCCTGGGCATCCGAGTCAGTGATGCGCGCGATGCCGAAGTCCAGGATCTTGGGTTGCCCGGTGGCGTCCACGATCACATTGGCTGGCTTCAGGTCGCGATGGATAAGCCCGCGTTGGTGTGCGTGATTCACCGCGTCGCACATGCTGGCGACCAGGCTCAGGCGGGCGCGAGTATCCAGCTTGTGCTCGTTGGCGTAGGCGACAAGCGAGACTCCATCGATGAATTCCATCGCGAAGTAAGGCTGGACGCCGAAAGGAGTTTCGGCGCTGCCGGCTTCGTAGATCTGCGCGATGCCCGGGTGATGCAGGCGACCAAGCGCCTGCGACTCCTGCTCGAAGCGCCGCGTCATCTCCTCGTCGGCGTATCCCGGCTTGATAACCTTGAGCGCGACGATGCGGTGAGGTTTTTCCTGCTCGGCCTCGTAGACCGCGCCCATGCCGCCCTGCGCGACAGTCGCAGGATACGATAATGGCCGATGGATTCCGGAACACCCGAAGCCATCGGGCGCGCCGGGGCCGTTGCCTGCAGAGACGTGCTAGTCCTACCCGAAGCATCTTCGGTAGGTGGAGCCGCGGTGGCACCCAGGTTCTCGTCGCTCATGACTTAAGAAACATGCCGACCCTCGCCGCAAGCAGTCCCCGGTGGTTATTCCTGGGTGGCGGTCCAGCCGTCTTCGCCGGCACCCGGCCCTTTATTGTGGCAATTGCCCGAATATTTCGCCTTGTTATTGGGCCCCTTGAACGCAAAGCCAGGGCCATTGAACTGCACAGTCACGTTGGGGGTGATACTGGTGTCTGTAAGGTCGAAGACAATAGCATTTCCGTTGGCTATATTGCTGGTGTTGTAAATGCCAGATGGACTTGTGCGGGTGTAAACGATGGTTCCGTCGTCGTAAGTGAAACTTCCGTCCCAAGAACTGAAATCAGCTCCGCAAGTGGAGGTATAGGTGCCGTTAGGAGGAGTGGACGGATCGGGCGGAGGATTATTCGGCATGCTCGCTCACTTTCTGGTGCAAGGTTTGATATACACGGTACGGGCGCCACGTCAGAAAATTTGTGTTTTGTGTTAGTTGGTACCGGGGAGAGCGCGATGCTAGGCCCATCTGTGGGATCATGTCAAGCGCAATCTTTTGCAAACACGCTGCAATCGAGTGCCGTGCCAGATGCCCGACAGCTGAGGCGCGCAAAAATGCTGCGCCTGGGGTCGGGCGAGTTCAGATCCTCTGTTTTCCTTCGCCCGGATAGTTGCTGGAAGTGATGCTATTTTTGCAGCATGCCGAAACCCAAACCCCGAAAGCCAGCGGGCAAACTCTTCACCCCCTCAGCCCCGCCGCAGATTGGCGACAAGGTCATCCCGGAGGGTTCGGAGCTCGTCTTTGAAATCATCAAAATCCATAGCGACGGCGAACTAACCCTCAACGCTCCCGGCACCGTCCTCCATCGCTTCCGAGTAGATCCGGCAACCGTGAAATTCGTAGACCAGCCCCGATCAACGGTGAGACCGTCCAAGCCGGCAGAACCTGAGATCGACGGCGCCGAAGTGTTGAAGCGCGTTACCACTATCCAACACGAGAGTCTGGATCGCTTCGACGATGAAATCGGGCTACTGACCAAGGACCTGCAGCGCCAGGGCGTCCCCAAAGGCGCACTCAACGCCCTAGAAGCCCTCAGCAGCGAAGTCCACGAGAGCTGGAAGGCGGCCGTAGAGAAGATCGAGGGGCTGTTGGACTAGAATCCGTTGACGCGGGCTATGCCACATCGGTTCCCGCCACCTTACGGGCCTGACTTTCTTTCGACATCAGACATTCGCGTTGGACTGGGAGCAACCGCTACCATAACTCATTAGTGGCATTGCCGCATTGCCCCATTATCCTAAAGGCGCATAATCTCATTGGCTTCCGAGAAGCCTAACACCCTCAAGTCCAATGAAGTGCGTGTATCCAAGGAAGCGCGTCGCTAGGCAATCTCGCTTCTTCAAGCGATCTATCCGAAGCTTGCTTGTTCTGGCTGCGCTTGTGGTCGTCTATTTCGCACCCGCGTCCCATGCGCAGGTCAGAAAAAACGTTCTCATCATTAGCATTGACGGACCGTCCCATCCTGGCCCGTCGATTGTGAGCAATCAGATTGTATCGGCGCTGCAAGCTGATCCGCGTTTCAAGGTCGAATTCTACTGGGAGAATCTGGATGCCATTTATCACCCGGAAAAGTTGCAGCAGCAGATTGATTTCATTGTTGGGCGTTATCGCCACCTCAAACTGGACCTGATTGTGTTGATGGGGCCGAGCGCGATCCAGCTCTTGGCGGAGCCGAAGGCGATATTCCCCGATGTCCCGGTAATGTTCTGTTGCACCGTTCTAGGAATGATCGACCAGATCAGACGATGACCGATCGACGGGCTCGTGGTTTCAATTGGAGCCCGCGAAAACGGTGGAGGCTGCGCTGGGTTTGATTCCGGGAACCCGTCACCTCTTCATTGTCGCGGGGCAATCCGATTATGACCGAGGTCTCATGGCGGTAGTAAAGACGGACCTCATTTCTTATGAGAACAAGTTTGACGTCACCTACCTGACCGACCTGCCGATGAGCAAATTGCTGGAAAGGTTGAGGCATCTTCCTGACCATTCCATCGTTCTTTTTCTCTCCTTTTCAAGGACGTACAGGGGCGGGAGTTTCTAAGCACCGCCGAGGCCCTTCCCTTGATCGCTGACGCCGCGAATGCTCCGGTCTTTGGTATAGCCGACACATATCTGGGCCACGGCATTGTCGGGGGATTTGTGGTCAGCGCCGAAGAACAGGGCAAGATCATGGGCCGCGATGCCGTCGAGATCTTAGGGGGAAAGCCGCCGCAGGACATTCCCATCGTGCATGGTCCTAATTTTTACTTGTTCGACTGGCGCGAGTTGCAGCGATGGAAGCTGGATGAAAGCAGGCTCCCTGCCGGAAGCACCGTTCTGTTTCGCCAGCCGACTCTGTGGGAGAAATACAGTCGGACCTTGCTGATCGGGTTGCTGGTCCTTGCGAGTCTGAGCTTGCTGACCATCTATCTCCTGTTCGAGCGGAAGCGACTCCATGCCGCAAGAAACGAGCAGATGCGCCTAAGCGGCATGCTGATCAATGCTCAAGAGGATGAACGTGCCCGGGTGGCATCCGAACTGCATGATGATTTCAGTCAGAGGCTGGCTATGCTGTCGCTCGGACTGGAAACAGCTGCTGAAATGGTTCCCGAGTCCCCAGCGGAAGCAAATCGGCAACTGCATGAGCTTGTGAACTCCGCCAGCGAGCTTGGTGCCGATCTGCATACCCTGTCGCACCGGCTGCATTCTTCGACACTTGAGCAGCTTGGCCTGGCTGCGGGAGTGGAGGCATTCTGCAAGGAATTCACCGCTCAACGAGGAATCCAGGTTGTATTCTCCCACAAGGACGTGCCGCGCTCCGTGCCTCCGGACATTTCGCTGTGCCTGTTTCGCATCGTCCAGGAAGGACTCAGGAATGTCCAGAAACACAGTGGAGCAGCTCATGCGCAGGTGAGAATCGAGACGATGGGTGACACCCTTCATTTATCCATCTCCGATGATGGCGCGGGTTACGATGTTAAAAGACGGCGCGGGTCGCCAGGGGCTCGGTCTCCGGAGCATGCGGGAGCGGGTGCGTCTGGTAGGTGGACGATTCGAAATTCATTCGAAAACTCAACAGGGGACCCGGATCGACGTATGGGTGCCGCTGACCGAGTGACAGCACCGAAGGCAAGGGTCACGGCCAGTTTCTCAGCGACCTGCTGCCGCGCTCCCCTACGAGGCCGACGCGATGAAGATGGGAGCGGTCAATCAGAAGGATCGACGAGATTTTAGGGAAAGGAAAAATCAAAGTGAAGAAAGATCACCGCGGATTTAATCTCGCTTCGAAACCAAGTGGCGATGGGTGCGTAGAATGCTTGGCGTCACCGAAAGGTTGGTGGCTTCATCTCCGTCGGTGTGCGGAGTGTGGGCACATCGGATGCTGTGATAGTTCTCCTAGTCAGCATGCATCAAAGCATGCGGCGGCAACAGGGCATCCGATCATAGCCAGCTTCGAGCCGGGTGAGGACTGGTTCTACGATTACGAGAAGCGTGGAATGATCAAAGGTGTGGAGTTGCTTCCGCCGCATTCGCATCCCGAGAGTCAGCCCGTACCCGGACCCGCGGGAAGGATGCCAGCCAACTGGGAATCTCTCCTAAACTAACTGCCCGTTATCGGCAGCCAGCCAGATTGACGTCGCCTTAGGTGAGGAGCTTGTCTTGGTAGGCCAACCCTAAACGATTAACCTAATTGCCTGCCAAAGGCGGCGCCTCTTCGTCCATAGCCTCCACCACACTATCGTCAGTCGATGGGCGGCCGTCGCGGACACTCTCTTCCCCTAAAGAGGATGGGGTTCCGGCAGGCGCATTGCGATCAATTTTGATTGGGTCAGATTCCGGTGGCGTCTTTCGGTTGATGCTCGTAGTTGTCTTTTCCTGGGTTATGTCCATGGCGGACCTCCGCGTGGTGCCTCAGAGATGAGATGCCGCAAGTTGGACAGGAGGATTTGCGATCACTTCTATCAGTGAGCACAACGACGCAGCGCGTTTCGTGCATCTGCTAAGGAATGAAGACTTCCCGTTTCGCCTCATGGCTCGCATTCTTCGCCCTCGCCTTCACCCTGTTCGTGCCCATTGGTTCCACCGCACAAACTGCCGGGCAGGATATGCATAAAGCCGGGGCGGATACGAAAGACGCCGCTAAAGACACCGGGCACGCGGTCAAGAGTGGGACCCACAAGGCGTATGACAAGACCAAAGAGGGCAGCACAGTCGCAGCCGACAAGACGAAAGAGACGTCTGTGAAGGGCTACGACCGCAGCAAAGAAGGCGTTCAAACGGTGGTAAAGCCCAACGCTGCGCAGAAGAGCAAAGTAACTGACCGGACGCGTGAAACCAACATGGGTGCGAAGGATAATGTGAAGCAGGATCAGCAAAAGATCGACGATTCAAAGCCACGGTATCTCTAACCTTTGTGGCCACGACTCTGCGAAATGTTCCGAGCCCATCTTTTGCTAACCAGCGAGAACCAAAGGCAGACTGGCCCCGGGAGTGATCATAGACTTAAAGACCGAGGGGTCCGAGAATGGCTGAGAAGACATTAGTGGATAAGGTAGGGCAGACGGTTGGGATAGGTATGGCTATGGCGTCAGATGTGGCAGGCGCCATCAAAACGGCAATTGACGCAGCCATGACCACGGTTACACACGTTCTGGACACGGCGCCTGGCAAAAAGGCATCTGGTAAGAAAGCCGCGAAGAAAGCTGTGACAAAGAAGGCTGCCAAAAAGTCACCTGCGAAAAAGGTTGCTAAAAAAGCCGCAGCCAAAAAGTCTCAGGTAAAGAAAGCTGCGAAGAAAACCGTAAATACATCGGCTCGTCTGAAGCTGAAAAAAGGCCCCCGAGGCGCTGAATGATGAGTTTCTCGTCCCGCCATCCCGATAGGTGCAACAATGCTTCATCGAGGGGAATCTCCATAATTCTCCCGTCTTAGTATTGGCGCCCCAACCACTTCGCCCTTCCCTTCCGCTTCGCATCGGGGCTCTGTGTATAGGCGGGCAGGCAGCAAGTTTTCATAGGGCTGCAAGTCTCTCACCACCCCAAAAATGGGTCAAGGTATGATTTCTCCAATGCCCAGCGAAGAAGAGAAAGAGAGAGCCGCAAAACTGAAACGCGAAGTGGAGACTCTCCGAGCAAAGCGTAATGATCCCGCCACGCTCAAGGGAGTGAGGGCCCGCCTCAAATTGCAGATTGAGAAAAAATCTGGCAGGGGCAACGGCTAGACCCCGATCAGTTCAAAACGTATCGCTCGCGGTCGTCCTAATAAAGAGTTGGCTGCACTTCGCTGTTCCCTACTGGAAGGTTCCGAGTTTTGTTTGGAAGAATCCCCGAAAGGTCTCTTTCGGCTGGAAAACCAACCTATCGAACCAGAAATAGGGATTCGTCGGCCCCAACGGGAAATCGCGCATGCGGCCGCTTGCAAGGCCAAGACGCTCGGCGTGCCCGTACGCGTCCGCATAGGTGTCGTGAAGAAAACTCCAGCGAGTGTCCGTTCTGAGCTCGAGGGCATCAAACAAAACACAGTCATTGCAATAGGCGAGATGGACCCAAATCGGCGTGCCTGTGGGTGGTGCTGCATGTGCGCGATCCATGGATCTATTTCCTGTCATTGCGTGTCCGTCCCACTTGCCATTGGCCTCACAAATGTGATGGCGATGCTCGTCGGGATCGGGCCTCCGTCAGGACCAGAGGCTTCTACCTTATCCGTGAACAGCTTCAGGTGCTTTCCGAGCCGTTCGAGGTTCTGCCCTTTGTCGGCAATCTTGATCTTCTTGCAAAGCCCGTAGGCATGCTTCTGGTCGCCACTACCCTCAAACATCTCATTGACTTCAAGGCCAGCCACAGACATTGCAGTGTGGTCATCTAGCTCGTGGATGGGTATGAGCGAACCATTCGGGCGTGAATAGTTTGCGCTGATCCAAGAACGCCATCTTGGCGATTTCCTGCAACACCTTCTCCGCGGTAATTCCGAGGCGCTCGAGGCGCGGTTTCTGGACCCTTTCGATTTCGCCGGCCACCATAACATTCGATAACAGTCTGGACCCTGCTCCTGCGCCGTCCTCGCACTGTACCCAGCGCTTACGGCCGCTATGGGTTGCATTCAAGTCGTTCGCCAGGTACTCCGCAACAAACAATCTTTGCTTGGGTGTCAGGTTCATTGCGCTCCCGCGGCTCTCTTTCGCGCCTCCGCTATCGTATCCGCAAGGTTCACCGTGATATCGGCCTCAATCGGCTGCATCACCTTGCCTTCTACCCGCTCTGCCATCTCGCGAAGCAGTAGCACCATTGCCATCGATCCCCTGCTCAGGGCTTTCAGGACGGCCTTTTCAATTGCGGCGATGTTTTTCGGGTCCGCCAAGATCCGCTCGTAAAGCTCCGTGATGGGGCGTTTCTTTGGCCGGCCTCCAGGATTCCCGGACCGGCCAGGCTTGAAGTGCTTGAGGTTCCGCAATCCCTTTGTTTTTCCCACTGTTCTGAGCGGTCTTGGGTTTAGTTTCCATTACCTTATTCCTCGTCTTGAGCGCTATCCTTACTTCCTGCATTGCCGCTAATCGAAACCATGAGGCTTTAATATGATCGAAGGAATATTGCTGGCGGCGTCTCTCATTCGGTCTAGGCTGTCTATTCGCCGGTCTGGTGTGGTTTGTTTGCGGCACCATTTGGATACGCTTCGGGCCGCAGCCGAAAGAACGCCGTTACTGAGACTGCTTGTAAATCTGATAGCCGATCGCCCCTCCTGCACCCACGCCAACCCCCTTAGCCAACCCCTTTACGGTCTCCTTCGTTAGCATGTCTTTGGCGAAGTTGTACCAACTCTGTAGGCGCATATGGCCGTCGTGTAGTCCCCCAGCCCCTTGTAGTAATACGACCGACCTGCCAACTTGCTCAGCAGAATTGCCGATATCTTGTTTCAAACCCACCACCATTTGCGTCAGGTCGCGCTGGACGGCAGGCGGCAACTTGCTCGCTTCGTCAGAACTCAATCTCCCTAGAAGCTGGTAAAGTCTCGCCCCTCGCTATAGGTCAACGGTCCCGCGTTGGGGTTAGTGATTCGATTTAGGAATTTGTTGACCGTGGGACCGAGTTGCGTCTTTTTCTGCCAATCCATGAGCCGGAGGGCGGCATCTCCAGCATTGTCGAGTTGCACTGGAACCTTATTTGCGTCTTTCGCTACAGACTGGAGCAACGATCCCGCCGACTGCTTCATGGCCTCTGGACTTAGTTTGCTGGCTATTCCCGCAACCGATGTGTCCGGTCTCGGCATTCCCGCCGAATCTGCTACCCCAAGTACAGCCGGGGCCGCCTGTGCCGCCGTTCCAAGGAGTGTCCCCGCCTCGCCAGCATAGTCCCCTTCTGCATACTGGTCAGCGGCCTTATCCATGCCTGATCCGATGACCGGAACGGCCTTGATGCCGTGGTAGAGGGCTCCAGCGCGATTGGAGTTGAAGGCATCCTTGCTTGCTTGCAGCAGTTCTCCCGCGCTGCGCTTAGCCCCGCCATAGAGCCCTTGGGCGACCTGCAGTGCGGGGCCGCCTGCCGCATTCACCAATACTTGGACGGGATGCTTTAGTGGGTTCTGAGCATCGGCGGCCGTCTGTGCTTCTTCTGTCGATGCAGGGAGTCCTGAAACTGATGCGCCACCGAGCTCAGGAAGCCTTCCTTTGGCGGTGCCGGCTGTGCAGTCGCCGCCGCGCCCCCATGCTGAGCCGAGAGCGCGTCATAGTCGATGTCTGGAGTCCCACCCTGCTGTTGGGCCAGCTTGTCGTAGTCGATGGTTGCGGCCGCCACTATTGAATCCCCGCGTTCTTCTTGAATGCGTCAGCAGAGCCCTGATCCTTGAAGGTGTAGACCTTCCCATTGGGAGCCGTCACAGTAAAGCCGCTGGGCGCCGCACTGGAAGAGCTTCCAAAGTTCGGCTTTGCCTTCTGCGACTGATCGTATGTCTGCTGCAGCGCTGTCTGCTTGCCCGCCAACAACCTATCCACAGTCATCGCGGCCCCTTTGAGTTGCCCAGGGCTCATATTGGGGGAGAAAGATTTGGATGCCGAGTCGCGCTCGCTCTGCGTCACGCCGGCACCTTCGAAGGCTTTGCCAACCTCACCACCGAACGCCTGTGAGGCGATCTGGAAGTTTGTCGCCCTGTCGGAGCCGAACTGGACGCCGAAAGCGTTGCCGATCTTGTTCAGGGACTGGACATCGTTGTTGCTCAGCGCATCCGCCAATTGGCTGAATGTCTTCATGTGCTCGCGTGCCGTGTTAATCGCATTCAACTGCTGCGAGTAGTTGCCGGATGTGAAGGCTTCCCTGGCCTTTTGCTCAACCGTGAAGTCGCCGGAATTGAACTGCGGATTGATGGCCTTCACCTCGGCGGCGAATTGTTGTTTTACGGACATCGGCGTGCGGGGCGAGATGACATCGCCCCACTTCATCTGTCCGCTGGCAACAGCCTGAGCCATGGCGGAAGGTTGTCCAGGCGTTCCCGTTGCCCCAGAGTTCTGCGGGTTGAAGTTAGCTACTGGAACAAGCGTCTTCTGCTTTTCATATGCAGTTTTGAATGCCAGGTCTCCTTGGCTAACCGGCTGGCCTTGTTTCTGTGCCATGAGGATGTTGCGGTATTTGGAGTCAGCCATTGCCTGCGTCCCACCCGCAGCCATCTCCGCGTGGGTTCTGGCCGTGTTGGCGTTAGCTTCTCCTGCTTGCGCAACATCCTTCGTGATTCCAGCCTGCTTTGCGGCCTCATCGGTTATCTGCGACTGCGCCATCAGGGTTTTGCGAAACTGGTCTATGCCCTGTCGGATGACATTAGGATCACCGGATTGGACAAGTTGTTGCGCTGCCCGAGTGTGCCGAGGATCGAGTAATCCCTGCAGCGCGAGGCTCTGAACGGTCGAAGTAAGCGTCTGCGGCAACTGCCCATCAGGAACCTGCTTCGGATCAAGTAGCGGCGACAGTGCGCCGGTGATGAGGTCGTTTTCTTCTTCAGGGTCGCGGTGATGTTGGCCTGCGCCGCGTCTGCGTTGTCCTTAGCCGCAGTGGCAATCTGGGTCCGCTGGTCGAGGATGTTCTTTTTCAGCCCCATGACGGCTTGGGCAGACCCGCCGTTCTTGAGAACGAGCGGGAGGATGTCGTTGTAGTCCTTGCCATCCCATCCATTCATCGCTGCTGTCACAGCCTGCTGGTCTTTTATTTGCTGCTGCTTTTGCTGAATGCCGAGTTCGCCCTCCTGAATGTTTTGCTGGAGGGCTTGCCGCTGCAATGGTGCATTCTGCTGTAGGTTTCTAACCGCATTGAACTGGCTGTACTTCTCCAGGATGTCGGGCTGTTGAGGTATCTTTGGGTCGAGCGCCGGAAGAGGAATGCTGGCCACTATACACTCTCCGTGTGCTGCGTTTCGATGAGCCGCCGGATCTCTTCAACCGGAAACAGGTTGCGCCCGACACATGCGCCAGAGCGTCTGATAAGCCCCTCTTTCAAGCGCTTCTGCAAGGTGCTTCTCGATATACGAAGGGCGGCGCATGCCTCAGCGGTGTCGAGTTGTTTGAAAGCTTCGGGTATCGTCTGCTGCATTTCCGTCTCCCGTGTAGCGATAAGATTCATTGAGTATTTCCCCGTCTGATTTGGATTAGACATCGCGAGCAGGGCGGCTTCCCACACTGCAATGTGGCTCCAGAAAATAAATCGCCAATATTTATTCCAAGAGCTTCAGCGGCCTTCTCAACGGTCTTCACCATGGCGCGCTCTGGATTCCTTTCGAGATTGAATACGGTGTTCTCGTGCACGCCCATGAGGTCGGCCAGATGGCGCTGGGACAAGCCTCCGCTTTCCCGCCGCGCCCGGAGTTGTTCGGCTAGCCCCTTCATCCTCGGCTCACCGCTAATTTCGAAACGTTGGCTTTTCCTACGCCGGGTGTCAGGTTGAGAATCTTTTTATTAGCTAACGCTAAACCCCTTCCCTCTAACGCGCGCGTGTGTGCGCGTACTGGTCCGATAACCCTCGACTGGCCCGCCTTTTCGTTTCTGCTGGTCACGGCGTGTAGGTAATCACCACAATTCCAGCGCCACCCGCTCCACCAGCGCAGGCCGGGTAACCGCCGCCACCGCCATAATGGCCGCCGGTTTCGCCTATGCCGCAGTTCCACGCACCGCCGCCCGCGCCACCGCCAGAACCATAGGGGCCCCACTCCAATCCGTTACCTCCATTGCCACCAGTACTGGTGCCGCTGTTGTACGCACCACCACCGCCACCGGAAGCACCGTTCGTGTCCCCACCGCCGTTGCCACCATTGACGGACCCGAGGACGCCGCCAGCGCCACCTGCTCCGTGCTATCACGTCGCTCCCACGCTACGTCGTTGTTAAAACTCCTTCTGCTCACAAATGAAGTCGGTGGGTTTCCCCAGCGGCTCCATGATAAGAAAAAGGGGCGCTTCCCATTCTCCCCATTCAGGCGTGTGGGTTTCTAGGACAGCTGGCTGCAGGTCGCAAACATCCTTGACCCACCTACGAATTATGTACCTGTTTGATTCGGTCCAATCTTTGGTTTGAGCCTTAGCCCATTCGACCGGCAGGGAATTTATGCGTTGCTGGCTTGCAATCGCTAAAAGCTTGTGGAAAGTATCCACAGACAGCACGTTCATAGACTCCACATACAGATCAAAAAATGCCGCGACCACACAAGGCAACGTACGCGCTCAAGAAGCAACTCGAATTTTGCAACCGCTTTGCTCCCGACCTGAGATTCTATTTCACTCAGGTGCTCGCTTCGCCACCCGGCCAGCTTCAGCGGGCCTAGAGAATGAAGAATCTCGAAACAAACTGGTTGGGTGATCGTTCCGATCATTAGGTGACGTCTGCGGAATTCCCAGCGCAAATGCTCTACTACGGATGCAAGTTCCGCCGGCAGGGCGTTTTCCCGAGGGGGGCTTACTTTGGACATAGGCTGGCTCACCGTACCTCTTTCGATTTCCTGCCGGAGGAACTGCCTTTAGGCTTCGCCGCTTTCAACGCGTCCAGGTGGTCAGCCCATAACTGCATCATCTTCCTGCGCTCGGCAAGATGATGCGTCCGGTTGTAAGCGCGGTCGTTCGCGTCTTTCACGACGTGCGCAAGCTGGTGTTCGATGTAATCGACCCGTACGCCTAACACTTCATCGAGAATCGTTCGCGCCACCGCCCGGAAGCCGTGGCCTGTCATTTCGTCTTTCTCGATACCCATACGGCGCATCGCCGCGAGGATGGCGTTATCGCTCATCGGACGTTTGTCGGTCCGCGCTCCAGGGAACACAAATCGGCCGTCGCCGCTAATGGGATGCAATCCACGCAACAGCTCCACCGCTTGCCGCGACAAGGGAACGATGTGCGGCGTCTTTGTCTTGGTCACGGTGTAGCGCCATTCTGCCGCATCGAGGTCGAAGTCTTTCCACTCCGCACGGCGCAGTTCCCCAGGACGGGTAAACACGAGAGGGGCTAACCGGATGGCACAGACTACAGCCGGCGAGCCCGTATAGCCGTCCATGGCGCGCAGTATGGCTCCAAGCTGCCCGGGCTCCGTAGTGGCGGCGAAGTGGGTGCTAGTGGCTTGTGGCAACGCGCCGCGTAGATCTCCGGAAGGATCGCGAGTGGCGCGACCGGTTGCAACGGCGTAGCGGAATACTTGACCGCATGTGCCAATCGCACGATGGGCAGTCTCCAAGGCCCCCCTGCCCTCAATTTTGCGCGCAATCGCTAACAGTTCAAGCGCCGTTACCTGGGAGACTGTTCGGTCCCCCATCTTAGGGAAGATGTCGCGCTCGAAAAGTCGTAGCGTCCGTTTCTTGTGCGTGTCGCTCCACGCCTCCGCCTCTGAGTACTTTGTGAACCACTCCCGCGCAACCACCTCGAAACTATTGCCAGCATCGTGCTCTTTTGCGGCCTTCATGGCCTTTCGATGTGCGCTGGGATCGACACCCGCGGCGAGTAGCTTACGAGCCTCGTCCAGACGCTCACGCGCTTCCTTTAGGCTCACCTCTGGATATGTTCCTAGGGACAACTGCTTGGGAATACGCGCGAATCGATACCTATACCGCCACCACTTGCCGCCAGCCGGCGACACCTCGAGATGAAGCCCGCGACCATCGGAAAGTTTCAAAGTGGTACTGGCGGGCTTGGTCTTACGGATTTTGTTGTCTGTCAGGGGCATGTGAGCAACTTATCTTGCGGTAATTCGGTTGCTCACATAGTTGCTCACAGTTAGGTGCGGCTGTCAACGGACATAATGGTACGTCCAAGTATGCCAAACACTGAGTTTCCCAAGGATGTGGAGAGAATTTTGAACTTTCCCGAACGTCGTGGAATGCGTTCTTGGTTGCCTCCCAGGGATTCGAACCCCGATTGATCGGTTCAGAGCCGACTGTCCTACCATTGAACGAGGAGGCAACAGGTTGAGGGAGCCGCGATTTGGGCTCGCTGACTGCCTCTTTAGAGTGTACGGGGTTTGGAGAGATTCGGTCAACGTTGCGGGGCAGGATGATGGAGGATGCGGTGGGGTACAATTCTCGGCACTTCGGGAAATAACCCTTGGGCCACCGTAATTCCAGAACTTTGCAGGAACGAGGGGGAAAAATGACGGGTAAATTCGAGATCAAGAAGGCGAAGGATGGCGAGTTTTACTTTCATCTGCGGGCTGGCAATGAGCAGATCATTTTGGCCAGCGAGATGTATGAGGCGAAGAGTTCGGCGGAGAATGGGATTGCTTCGGTGAAGAAGAATGCGCCGGATGACAGTCGCTACGAACGAAAGGATACAAAGAATAGCGAGTTCATGTTCAACCTGAAGGCGGCGAATCACCAGGTGATCGGGACGAGCCAGGTGTATACGACGGCCTCTGCGCGTGACCATGGCATCGCTTCGGTGAAGGAGAATGCGCCGAAGGCTCCGGTTGTGGATCTTACAGATTGAAGTTTGGTTTTGAGGGATAGGCGGGCCAGATTTATGTTTGAACGCTATACGGAGAAGGCGCGCCGGGTGATCTTCTTTGCCAGGTTCGAAGCGAGTAGTTTTGGCTCGCCTTACATCGAGACTGAGCATTTGCTGCTTGGGCTGTTGCGTGAGGACAAGGCGTTGACGAATCGCTTTTTGCGGTCGCATGCGTCGGTGGAGTCGATACGCAAGCAGATTGAGGATCATACGACGATTCGGGAGAAGACACCACTTCGGTCGACCTACCATATCGAACGAGTGCAAGCGAGTGCTGGCCTATGCGGCCGAAGAGGCGGATCGGCTTGCGCATCCACATATCGGGACGGGGCATGTGCTGCTGGGGCTGCTGCGCGAAGAGGGTGCTTTGCGGCTGAGATTCTGCGTGAACGTGGCTTGCAACTGCCTGCGGTTCGCGAGGAGTTGCAGCGAATGCCAGAAGAGAATGAGCCCCGTCGCGAACAAGACGTACTGGTGGCAGAATCTTTGCACAAGGTGTGCGCTCGGCTACCGAGCATCGGATCGCTGCTGATTTTCTGGATGTTTCGTGCCGTCGGCTGGGGCAGATGACGGAGTACCTGGTGGCTTGTTTGAAAAAGCTGTCGGATGCGCAGATATGGGAGCGGCAGGGGGCGTATGAGAATGCAGTGGGCAACCTGGTGCTGCATCTTTGCGGGAATGCGCGGCAGTGGGTGATTCATGGGGTGGGTGGGGCGCCGGATGTGCGGGTTCGGGATAAGGAGTTCAGCGCGGATGGCGGGATGAGCGGGGCGGAGTTGATTGCGCTGTTCGAGTCGACTATGGATGAGGTGAAGCGTGTGATTGCGGCGGTGCCGGCGGAGAGGATGACGGAGCGGGTGCATCCGCAGGGGCGCGATGTGAGTGTGCTGGAGGCGATCTACCAGGTGGTGGGGCATGTGCAGCAGCATGTGGGGCAGATCATTTTGCTGACTAAGCAGAAGCTTGCGGACTGATCTGGATCTGACGATGCCTCGGCCTCGCTGATCTGCGTTTTTTGGAGTTGGATGAGGTGGGGGTGGGGTGGGTGGAGTTCGGGATGGGTGGCTGCGGCTATGCAGGCGAGGCCTTCGAGGAGCGTGGGGGCTGGGGTGTTGAGGTATTGGTCGGGGATGCAATAGACCTGGCGGTTCTGGACGGCCTTGAGGTGGTGCCAGTTGCGCTGGGTGATGACGCGGTCGAGGGGGACGCGGTTCCCTGCTCCGCACCAGGCGAAGAGGAGGACGTCGGGGTCGGCGGCGGCGATGGCTTCTGGGAGTGGTTTGGGCGCCGGGAGTGCCTAGGATATTGGCCTCCGGCGGCTTCTACCAGCTCGGCTATCCAGGATTGGGAGTGGATGAGGGGTTTGCCCCACTCTTCGCAGTAGACGACTGGGGGTTTGGGTGCTTTGGGCGCTGCGCTGGCGGGTGGATTCGATGGTGGATTGCATTTGGGTGATGAGGGATTCGGCCTCGGCTTGCGCGTCGACGTGCGCGGCGATGAGGCGGATGTCTTTGTAGATGTCGGCGAGGGAGTGCGGGGCGAGAGTGAGGATGGGGAGGCCGGATTTGAGGATCTCGGCGAGGGATTCGAGGCGATAAGGGACGCTGGCGATGACCAAGTCGGGCTTGCGGCGAGGATTTCTTCGGTGTTGGCGGTCCAGCTGTCGTGGAGGATTTGCAGGTTGCGGGTGGCTAGTTCGGGGAGGGCTTCGAGGCAGTATTTTGTGCAGGCGCAGAGGGCGTCCAGGCGATTGAGGGCGGCGAGAGTGAGGGTGATGGAGGGCTGGAGGGAGGCGATGCGCATTGGGTGTGATTGTACTCTCGGTGGGGTACCCCCTCCCCTGTCAAAAGTGTGCAAAGTATTCGAAGTAGAGACTTTAGGTCTGGACTTCGGGTGGAGCATTTGCGGGAATGGAGCTAGGGCGGGGTCTGGTTGAGGAGGTGGATCATGGGGTGATGATCTGTCAAGCTACCCGTCGGGATGCAAGAACGCAGGCAAATGCAAAGGCAGATCCCCTTCGGGGATGACAACAAAAAAAGCAACAGCAGGGCAAGCGACTGGCAGGCTTGGCCCGTCAGCGAGACGCGGGCTATAAATTTCGCTAGAGGAATTTTTGGAGGGCGTCGGTGGTTTGTTTGGGTTGTTCTTCGAGGATCCAGTGGCCGGTGTTTTTGAGGACGATGACGGTTACGTTTGTGGCGACGAGTTTGGCCTGATCGCCGAGCGGTCCGCCGAGGGAGTGATCGCCACCTATGCTGAGGACCGGCATGGTCAGCTTGGTCTTTGAGAGTTGGGCGAAGTCTTTGGCGGTTTGGGGCCATGCTGCGAAGTAGGCCCAGGCGGAGTGCATCTTTCCGGGGCGTGAGTAGGCGGCGGTGTAGATCTGACGGTCGGCTTCGGGGATGGAGTGGGTCTTGTCGTAGGCGAGGTCGTTCCAGAAGTACTCGAAGTAGGTTCGTTCGCGGCCTTTGACGAGGGCTTCGGGGGTGGGGCCGTTGAAGCGGAAGTGCCAGGTGCCGGGGTTGTCGTAGATGGGCTCCCAGCCGGGGACGCCGGGGAGGAAGGCGTCCATGAGGACGAGCTTTTTGACCTCGGAGGGATACATTGCGGCGTAGGCGTAGGCGACCATGAGGCCGATGTCGTGGCCTACTACTTCTGCTTGCTGGATGCCGAGGGATTTGGAGAGGTCGTGGATGCGGATGGCGGCGTTTTTCATGTCGGAGCCGTTGGTGGGGGCGTCGGAGTCTCCGATGCCGGGGAGGTCGGGGGCGATGACGGTGAAGCGCTGGGCGAGGGGGGGGATGATGGGCTTCCACATCTGCGAGGTTTCGGCGAAGCCGTGCAGGAGGATTAGAGTTGGGCCGTGGCCGGCGGCGAGGTAGTGGAGTTTGGCTCCGTCGATGACGGCGGTGCGGGAGGCGATGGTTTGCCGGGGGCTGTCGAAGGGGCGAGGAAGAGTGGGCTGAAGATGGCCAGTCCTAAAAGATGAGTGCAAAGTGCGTTTCATGGAGACTCCTTGTGAGGTGCCGCTCTGGTGTTGGGCACGAGCTTGGATACTAGGGCTCGTGGGATGGTTGCGAGGTTTTTTTGACAAGCAAGGGTACAGCAGTGGCGGGGTCGTTGTTGGATTTTTGGAGATTAGGTATCGGGTATCAGGTTGGTATACGGCTAATGGCTTGTGGGTAGAGAAGCGGGTTTCTCCACTGCGGGCCTCGCGGTGAGACTGCGAGTCCTCCGGTCGAAATGACGGTTGTTGGGTGGAGGTTGAGCGAAACAGGCAACGGCAACAACAAGCAACGGCAAAATGCGGGGGTCTCTCCACTCCGCAACGGACGGTGAAACTGTCCGTTGCTCCGGTCGAGATGACGCTCCAAGGAGAGCTCTGCGGACGTGCGAACTATTCGACGGGGAGTTTGGCGTTGTAGCCGTCGCGGGCGATGATGGTGTACTTTTGCGGTTTGCCTTTTTCGTCCTGCATGCGGAGGGGGTGGCCTTCGTTGTCGACGAGGAGGACTTTCACGTGGCGGTAGCTGCCGTCGTTTTTGTTGTTGGTGGGGCGGTAGGTGAGGATGTACTGGTTGCGGATGGAGTCGTTGATCTGGGCGAAGACGTCAGGGAGCGCGCCCTGGAACATGGGGTCAAAGTAGAGACCTCCGGTCATGGCGGCGAAGGTTTTGAGCTGGTTCTGGGCCTGGAGGTAGTTCATTTCGCGGATGCCGGCTGCCCATGCCGGCGCCTCCTCCGCTCATCTCGTTCACGAGCGCGCCGGTGCCGATGGTGAAGATGGTGATGTTCTGGCTGGCCTTGACCTTGGCGAGGATCTTGTCGAGGGTGAGTTTGGAGAAGGTGTCGCGGCCGCTGCCGATGAGGATGATGTACTTGCGGCCCTCGATGCGGGAGATGCGGTCCAGGGTTTCGTAGAGGGCGTCGAAGAGGTTGGTGTCGGAGAAGGTGGGGATGATGAGGGACTGGAGGGACTGGGCGACCGTGTCCTTGTTGTTGGTGAAGTCGCAGAGGATGTGGGTGCGGAGATCGTAGGTCATGACGGCTATGTAGTCATCGGGACGCAGAGAACGGAAGAAGTAGTAGGAGGCGGTCTGCATGTCGTTGATGAGGTAGTAGCTGTTGGAGGCGAACTCGAGCAGCATGACGGCAGTGATGGGGGTCTGGGCGAGGTGGACGCTGGTGATGGTCTGGGGGACACCGTCTTCGAGGACAAGGAAGTTGTTGGGCTTGAGGCCGGGGACGAACTGGTGGGTCTTGTCGAGGATGACGCTGGCGTCGATGTTGACGATGGGGACGTCGACGCGGAGGGAGTAGGTATCGCCGTTAGGATTCTTGACTTTAGGCTCGGCCGGGGCAGCGGGGGCCGGCGGGGGCTCGTCGGCGTCCTTCTTTTTCTTGAGGATGATGCTGGGGTTATCGGTGGCTGGACCAGCGTCGTCGGGGGTGGGTTCCTGGGTGGCGGGCTTCTGTTGAGGGGCGGGCGGAGTGGTCTGGGCGTGAGCGCCCGGGGGCGGGAGGAGGAAGATGCAGGTGGCGAAGAGGAGGACGCGGGCCGGATGGTGAGGGCGGAATGTCATCATCTGAAACTTTACTCCGAGTGTTGGACGGGTTTCGAGGGCGAGGGTGAGAAATGACGAGTTGTGCTGCCCAAACGCCGATTCTAGTAGTCTGTAAGACGTGATCTCCAGAACAAAGATTCGGTCGACGGGCTTGAGCCTTGCCCTGGCCGGGCTGACGGGTGGGGTGTGGGCGCAGACGGCGGTGAATGGGACGGTGGCGAGTGCGATGCCTCCGTGGACGCCGATTGCGATGCCTGCGAGTGCTCCGGCGGTGACGAAGTTCTTCCCTTTGTCGGAGGTGAGGCGGGGGATGAAGGGTGTGGCCTATACGGTCTTCGAAGGGGTGAACCCGGAGCCGATGCAGGTGGAGATTCTGGGGTTGCTGAAGGATGCGTCTGGGCCCGGGGCAGGACATGATTCTGGCCCGGCTGCATGGGGATAAGCCGGAGTACACGGGCGTGGTGGCGGGGATGAGCGGGAGCCCGGTGTATATCGACGGGCGGCTGGTGGGTGCGCTGAGTTACAGGATTGGGCAGTTTACGAAGGAGCCGATCTGCGGGATAACTCCGATTGAGTCGATGCTGCAGGTGCGGGACGGAGGCAATGCGGCGGCTCCGGGGATGCGGCGGGCGGAGGTAAAGGACTCGGGCGTGGAGGGGCAGCCTGAGATGCGGCCGATGGAGACTCCGCTGGTGTTTGGCGGGTTCAGCCAGGAGACGGTGGATCGGTTTGGGGACCGGTTTCGCGCGATGGGTTTGACGCCGGTGGCGGGGCTGGGCGGAGCGAATCCGACGGCGGTGCAGCCGGAGCCGCTGGTGCCGGGGAGTGCGGTGAGCGCGGTGCTGGTGCGAGGGGATTTGTCGATGGCGGGGACCTGTACGGTGACGTATGTCGACGCGAAGAGGCTGCTGGCTTGCGGGCATCCGATTACGCAGTATGGGCCGGTGCAGATGCCGATGACGAAGGCGGAAGTGCTGGCTTCGCTGGCGTCGCCGCTGAACTCGTTCAAGATTATTAACACGACGGAGACGGTGGGTGCGTTTACGGAGGACCGGGCTTCGGCGATTCTGGGTCAGTTTGGGGCGCAGGCGCGGATGATTCCGGTTGCGGTGGAGGTTGTGCCGCCGAGCGGGAGAGGCGAAGACGCTGCACTTTGAGGTGCTGGATAACCGGCAACTGACGCCTTCGGCGATGCTGATGTCGGTGTATCAGAGTCTGCAGACGAATAATGTTTCGGCCGAGGAGATGAGTTACCGGTTGACGGGAGAGATCGGCGTGAAGGGACAGGCGCCGGTGCGGATGCAGGGGATCATGGCGCAGAATGAGATGTTTCCCGGGACGATCAACACGGCTTTGCTGGTGAACGACCGGTTCAGCAAGGTGTATGAGAATGCTCTGGACCAGCCGACGGTGACGGGGGTGAAGTTGAAGGTGGAGGCGATGCCGGCGCGGATGACGGCGGTGATGGAGTCGGCGAGGCTGAGCCGGATGGAGGCGCGTCCGGGTGACGAGATTGAAGTGGAGGCGATGCTGCATCCGTACCAGGCTGAGGCAAGGATGGTGCGGGTAAAAGTGAAGTTGCCGGCGGAGCTGACTCCAGGGACGATGCGGGTTCTGGTGAGCGATGGCGCGACGGTGGATAAGCTGATGACGCATGGGCCGTCGCAGCAGCAGGTGGGGTTGACGGATACGGTGGCCGCGTTGAACCGGTTGCATCCGAACGACCGGGTGTATGTGACGCTGCTGGATCATGCAGCGCAGGCGGTGGTGGAGGGTGAAGCGCTGCCGGTGGTTCCGCTTTCGATGGCGAATGTTCTGGAGCCGTTGAAAGAGTCGCAGAAGATGCAGTTGACGGGTGAGAGCGTGGTGGAGGCGGGGTCGGTTGAGGCGGGTTATGCGGTGAGTGGGTCGCAGGTGCTGAGTCTTCTGGTGAAGTAGATGGGGTTGCGGGATTTCATCACAATTGACTGAATTTTGTTTGGGGGAATCAAAGAAAGCAGTTCCCTGAGGGTGTGATTTTCCTGTTTGCGGGGTGTTGTAGCATCAAGAGGAAGCGCGGCGGATGTCAGCGCACAAGGGAATCGAGACGAATGAGTGAGATTCATGGTTTTGGCGTGCACGCGGCCGGTGCACAGCTCGTGGCGTACAAGTATGATCCGGGAGCGCTTGGCGCTAATGAGGTAGAGATCAAGATCTCGCATTGCGGGGTGTGCCACAGCGATGTGCACCTGATCGACAACGATTGGGGGATCAGCAAGTATCCGTTTATCCCGGGGCACGAGATTGTGGGGACAGTGGTGGGAGTGGGCTCGGCGGTGAAGGACCGCACGATGGGTGAGCGTGTGGGCGTGGGATGGCAGGCGAATAGCTGTGGGATCTGCGAGTGGTGCCGGCAGGGTGAAGAGCATCTCTGTGCGAAGGCTCAACCGACGTGCGTGGGAAGGAATGGCGGCTTTGCGGATAAGGTGAGGGTGAATTCGCGGTTTGCGGTGCCGGTGCCGGCGGCGCTGGAGAGTGAGAGTGCGGCTCCGCTGCTTTGCGCGGGGATTACGGTGTACAACCCGCTGCGGAACCATGGGGTGAGGCCGTCGTCGCGGGTGGGCGTGATTGGGATTGGCGGACTGGGGCATTTGGGGATTCAGTTTGCGAAGGCTTTTGGCGCGGAGGTGACGGCGTTTTCGACCTCGAAGGATAAAGAGGCCGAGGCGATGAAACTGGGAGCGCACAATTTTGTGAATACGCGGGATACGGGGGCTCTGAAGAAGGTGGCGGGGTCGTTCGATCTGCTGCTGTCGACGGTGAGCGCGGATCAGGACTGGCAGGCCTATGTGGCGGCGTTGCGGCCTAAGGGGATGCTTTGTGTGGTGGGGGCTTCGGCTACGCCTATGCAGATCGCGGGGCCTTCGCTGATTACGCTGGAGAAGGCGGTTTCGGGGAGCAATACGGGGAGTCCGCGGGACTTGTTTGAGATGCTGGATGTGGCGGCTCGGCATGGGGTGAAGGCGGTGACGGAGAAGTTTGCGATGGCCAAGGCAAATGAGGCGGTGGCGAAGGTGAAGAAGAACCAGGTGCGGTACCGGGCGGTCCTGGCGAACTAGGCCTCGGCATCGGGCTACGTCTTTCAAAGGCGTAACAGTGATCGAAGGGATAAAGACTGATAGGAGCGGCGTGAGATCGAACGCCGCTTTTATCAGTCTTTGATCATTTTGATCACTGTTACGCCTTTGGCCTTTTTGCCGCGGTGAGAGCGGATGGTGGGGCGGGTGCTTTAGACTCGACAACAACATGATGCGACGAGTTTTGGCGATGGGTTTGGTGGTAGCGACGGGGTTGCTGCCGGGATTGGTGAGCGCACAGGGTACGAAACTTTGGAGCGTGGACCGCTACGACGAGATGGAGAAGGGCTCGACGGAGGGCGTGGCGATTCGCAGTGACGGGCGGCTGGAGGCGGGACCGGCGACTTCCCTGCTCTATGCGACGGGCAAGAGTTATGTGTGGTCGATGGCGAGCGATGACTCGGGGAATGGATACCTGGGGCTGGGTGGGACGACGGCCGGGTCGGCGGTGGTGATGAAGGTTACGCCGGAGGGGAAGGCTTCGCAGATCTTCGAGGGCAAGGAACTGGCGGTGCAGGCGGTACGGGTGGCGGGTGACGGCAGTTTGCTGGTGGCTACTTCGCCGGATGGGAAGGTTTATCGCGTGCCGGCTGGGGGCGGGGCACCGTCCGTGGTGTTTGATCCGAGCGGCGACGGAGGAGAAGCCGAAGTATCTTTGGGATCTGGCGGTGGGTAAGGGTGGGGAGATTTATGTCGGCGGCGGGGGCGCCGGCTGTGGTTTACAGAGTTCCTGCGGGTGGGGGTAAGGCGGAGGTGCTTTTCAAGACGGCGGATCAGCATATTCGTTGTTTGTTGATGGGGCCGGATGGGACGCTGTGGGCGGGGTCGGATGGGGCCGGTGTGATCTACAAATATGCTGCCGGCGCTAAGATTGCGACGGGGACGGCGGGGGCGAAACCGTTTGCGGTGTATTCGGCGGGGCGAAAAGAGATTACGGCGTTGGCGATGGATGCTGCGGGGAATGTGTATGCGGCGGGCGTGGGGACGAAGGGGCGCACGGCGCTGCCTCCACTGCCGGTGACGGGCAATGTTGGGGTGTCGATTACGTTTGTGCCGCCGGGGTCTTCGACGGCTGCGGGGTCGAATGCGCTGGTGCCGGATGGGTCGGAGATTTACCGGATTGCGGTGGATGGGTCTGCGTTGAAGCTGGTGACGCTGAAGGATGATGTGGTGTATGGGCTGGCGGAGCGGAATGGGAGTTTGTTCGCGGCTACTGGCAATCGTGGGAGGGTCTACCGGATGGATGTGAATGAGCCGGGGCGGTTTTCCGACGTGGCGCATCTGGAGGCGTCGCAGGGGATGGCGTTTGCTTCGGTGAAGGATGGGTTGCTGGTCGCGACGAGCAATAGCGGGAAGGTTTTTCGCATTGGGGATGCGATTGCGGCGACTGCGACCTACACGAGCGATGTATTTGACGCGCAGGGATTCTCGCAGTGGGGGCGGGCGGAGGTTCGGGCGGGGGCTGCGGCGGGGTTTGATCTGTTTGTACGGAGCGGGAATGTGGAGAGTCCGCTGATGGGTTGGAGTCAGTGGGCGAAGGTTGGGCCCGATGGGGCTTTCGCCGTGCCGCCGGGAAGGTATGTGCAGTGGAAGGCGGTGTTGCGCACGAGCGGGGCGGTCGATTCGGTGGCGTTGAACTATTTGCAGAAGAATGTGGCTCCGGTAGTGGATGAGATTGTGGTGCAGCCGGGGGCGCGGGTGACGGCGAATCCGGCGATGCCGGCAGGGGCTACGGTGCAGGTGAGTTTCCCTGCGGCTGCGGGTGCTACGCCTGCAGTGACGTTTACGCCGGATGCGGGCTCGCAGCCCCTGACGGCGCAGAAGGATAAGACGGCGGTAACAGTGCGGTGGATGGCACATGACGATAACGGCGACGACCTGATGTTTTCGGTGTGGTATCGGGGAGTGGGCGAGGCGAACTGGCGGTTGCTGAAGGACAAGATTTCGGAGAAGGCGTACAGCTTCGATTCGGCGCTGCTGCCGGATGGGAGCTATGAGTTGAAGGTGGTGGCGAGCGATGCTCCGGTGCATACGGATGCGGATGCGCTGACGGGTGAGAGGGTGAGCGAGGTGTTTGTGGTGGATACGACGCCTCCGGTGCCGGGCGCGTTGCAGGCGGCGATGGTTATGCGGGGCCTCCACAAAAGATGCACGCGACGCTGGAGGTGCGGGATGCTACTTCGCCGATTGCGCATGCGGAGTATTCGGTGGATGCTGGGCCGTGGCAGTATCTCGAGCCGGTGGGTAAGGTCTCGGATTCGTTGACGGAGCGGTATGACTTCACGGTCGCCGGTGCCGACGGCTACGGCTCCTGTCGCAGATGCTAAGGAGCATGTGCTGGCGGTGAGGGTTTATGACCGGTACGAGAATATGGCGGCGGTGAAGGCGGTGGTTCGCTGATGCCGAACTGGCTGACGGCGAAGTTCCCGAAGTACAGCCAGGATTTGTTGCTGCTGGTGATCGACCTGATTGGGACGTTTGTGTTTGCGGTCGAAGGTGCGCTGGCGGGGATGTATGCGGGGCTGGATGTTTTTGGGTTGCTGGTGCTGTCGTTTGTAACTGCGCTGGGTGGTGGAACGATTCGCGATGTGCTGATTGGGGCGATTCCGCCGAACAGCATTCGCGACTGGCGGTATGGGGCGACGGCTTTTGCAGGCGGTGGGGCGGTGTTCTTCTTTCATCCGCTGATTGAGAAGGTGCCGGTGCATCTGATGATTACGCTGGATGCGGCTGGGTTGGCTCTGTTTGCGGTGGCGGGTGTGGGGAAGGCGCTGGAGTATGGGATTACTCCGCTGCTGGCGATCATGATGGGTGCGGTGACGGGCGCGGGCGGTGGCACTGTGCGGGATGTCTTGCTGGCGCAGGTTCCGGGGGTGTTGCACTCGGATGTTTATGCTGCGGCTGCGCTGGCTGGAGCGATCGTGATGGTTTTGGGAATGAAGTTGAAGGTGCCGCGTGGGACAGCGATGTGCCTGGGTGCGGCTGGTTGTTTTGCTTTGCGGATGGTGGCGGCTTGGCGGCATTGGAATCTGCCGCGGGTGATGGGGCATTAACCCCCGAAATGAGCTGCACAAACAAGATGCAAATGCAGGTCCTTCGACTACGCTGCGCTCGCTCAGGATGACACGGTCTTGGTCGGGAGAATGAAAGGCACTCGCGAAGCTGGCGGGTCCACGAATAGTAAGCTGGGGTTCGATGCGATTTGAACTTTTTGTGGCGGCGCGGTATCTGCGGGCGAAGCGGCGGCAGGCCGTGGTGGGGGTGATTACCGCGATCTCGGTGATTGGCGTGGCCGCGGGTGTGGCTTCGCTGATTATTGCGCTGGCGATTACGAATGGGATGCGGCGGGATCTGCAGGAGCGGCTGGTGGGGTCGACTTCGCATGTGGACCTGATGCGAATTGCGGGGGATGGGATTAAGGACTGGCGGCCTTTGCTGGAGCGGCTGCGTAAGGTGCCACATGTGGTGGCGGCTGCTCCTGGATTGTATGAGCAGGTGCTGGTGTCGCGGGCGCAGCGGTCGGCGGGGGCGCTGGTGAAGGGGATTATTCCGGCGGATGAGAGGACGGTTGGGGATCTGTTGCAGCATCTGGTGGCGGGGTCGGCGGAGGCTTTGGAGCCGGAGAGCACTGGCTCTATCGAAGGAAGACAACCAGCCGATTTCGTGGCGATTCCGCCGATTGTGATTGGGCAGGATATGGCGGAGACGCTGGGAGTGAAGGTTGGGGATGGCGTGCAGGTGATCAGTCCGCAGGGTGAGTTGACGCCGCTGGGGATGATGCCGCGGTATCAGAAGTTTCAGGTGGTGGGGATTTTTAAGTCGGGGTTTTATCAGTACGACTCGAGCTATGCGTTTGTTCGGTTGAAGGATGCGCAGAGGCTGTTCAGTGAGCCGGACTGGATTTCGATTATCAGCTTCAAGGTGGATGATCTTTATCAGGCGGACAAGGTGGGGCGCGCGATTGAGGCGGCGGCGGGGCAGGGTTTTCAGACGACGAACTGGATGGAGCAGAATCGCGAATTGTTTCGTGCGCTGCAGCTGGAGCAGATTGTGACGTTTATTGTGCTGGCGCTGATTGTTTGTGTGGCCGCGCTGAATATTCTGATTGCGCTGACGATGATGGTGATGGAGAAGACTCGGGATATTGCCGTGCTGATGAGTTTTGGCGTGACGGATGGGCAGGTGCGGAAGATTTTTCTGATGCAGGGATTGTTGATCTCGGTGATTGGGACGGTGCTGGGATTGATTGTAGGGTATGGGTTGAGCTGGGCGGGTGGGCACTACCGGTTCCCGCTGAATGCTTCGGTTTATTCGATTGATTATCTGCCGTTCGCGCCGCGGGTTTGGGATGGAGTGATTGTGGCGGTGGTTTCGTTAGGCGTTAGTTTGATTGCTACGATTTATCCGAGTCGGAGTGCTGCGAAGGTTCTGCCGGCGGAGGCTTTGCGGTATGAGTGATGCTAGATCGTGCAATAGCTTGGCGATTCTGTGTTCATTCGCGACATCGACATTGCGCAATGGCTAGTGGGCTCTGCTATGAAGAATAGAGGCCGTGTTCCAACAGGCTGAACCTTCATGATGAAAGTGTCGGAAGACGGCAAGTGTTTACGACGCCTTGAATGGCCGCGATGATTTTCGGCTGTTCCAAGTCAGAGCTCGTCAACGATTTATCTTCAGCTGCCCATAACAATAGAAGCGTGTGTCGAGGAAAGCTCGACTCCCGGAGAAGATGCTGTCGGCATGATGTGCGGTTGTCGGTCTTCTGAGTCGCGTACGATCTGGAAAGTCGCCGAATAGAGTCTTCATGCGACGGCCGCACTGATAGCTGATGAGCATAGTGTTACGCGGCATAGAATCACCGGAATGTCATGGTCAATATTACGCGATGAGGCTGAGATGATGAACCAGATTGAAGTATGGGCAGTTGGCGCCGGAGGGTTTGGCGCATATGCGTGAGTTGGAGCATTACCTGAACAATGGAGCGGGGATGGATGCTTCGTTGCGGGAGTTGGTGCGGCTGCGGGCTTCGTTGATGAATGGGTGTGAGTATTGTGTGGGGCTGCATACGATGGAGTTGAAGAAGGCGGGGGAGTCGGAGGAGCGGATTGCTTCGGTGGCGGGGTGGAGGAGTTCGCAGCTTTATACGAAGCGGGAGCGGGCGGCGCTGGCCTGGGCGGAGGCGGTGACGGATATTCAGAATGGGCATGCGGCGGATGCGGTTTATGAGGAGGTTCGGGCGGAGTTCAGTGATGTGGAGACGGTGAATTTGACGCTGGTGATTACGACGATCAATGCGTGGAACAGGATTTCGATTGCTCTGGGCAGGTATTCGGAGCATGCGGGCGGGAAGGTTTCGGTGGAGAGATAAGTGGCAGACGATGAGAGCAAAATGCGGCGGTTCCTCCGCTACGGCGGCAGAAGCGCCGCGTCTCCACCCCAGCCAGCAAAGCTGTCCGGGGAACCGGCCTCCGGTGGGGATGACGCTTCTTTTGGTGAAGATAGGGCTGGAGCCGCTGCCGGGGTTTCGGGAGCGGATAGTGGTGATGCGGGCGGTGGGGTTGACGAAGGTTTATCCGGCGGTAGCGGAGAAGGGTGGCGCGGGGCGTGGGGCTCTGGAGCTGTTTCGCGGGCTGGATTTGAAGGTGCATGCGGGGGAGATGGTCGCGATTGTGGGGGAGAGCGGCGCGGGCAAGAGCACGCTGCTGCATCTGCTGGCGGCGCTGGATACTCCTACGGCCGGGGAGGTTTGGTGCGGGGAGAACCGGTTGAGTGGGTTTACGGCGAAGCAGGCGGCGGAGTACAGGAATCGGGATGTGGGGTATGTCTGGCAGTTTCATTATTTGCTGCCGGAGTTTTCGGCTCTGGAGAATGTTGCGATGCCTCTGCTGGCGCGGGGAGTGGGGCGGGCGGCGGCGATGGAGAAGGCGGGATTCTGGCTGGGCGAGGTGGGGTTGGCGGATCGGACTGCGAACCGGTCGGGGGAGTTGAGCGGAGGGGAGCAGCAGCGGGTGAGCCTGGCGCGGGCTCTGGTGACGGAGCCAAAGATTCTGCTGGCGGACGAGCCTACGGGGGATCTGGATGACCGGACGGCGGATGCGGTGTTCGGGTTGATTCAGCGGCTGCATGAGGCGCATGGGCTTACGAGCGTGCTGGTGACGCATAATCTGGAATTTGCGCGGAGATGCGACCGGGTTTTTCGGCTACGGAAGGGATTGCTGGCGGAAGAAGCGTCGACGGCGGATTCGCGCGGATAACTGCGGGTTTAAAGGCTTTAGTTTGTTGGGCTCGGCGCGGGGGTGAAACGATTGGTTCGTGTTTAGGTTTATCCGTTTTTATCCGCGGTTAATCCGCGATTGGATAGGCTGCACCTAGTTTGGTGCGGGTTTTGCACAAGACGCATCTAAAAGAGTGCTAAGTTAGGCGTAACTTTTGAGGGATTTTCGAATATTGGGGGTTGGCGAATACACTGTAGGAGTGAAATGGGTGCTTTGTAGCTTGAAGTGGCCTGGTTAGTCCCCTGAAGGTGGAGCGGTACGGGGACGGTTGTTGGGACCAAGGTTGCTATTCGGCCTTCGGGCTGGGTGGTAGCCGGCTTGAAGGGGATAACATGTTCGAACGCTATACGGAGAAGGCGCGGCGGGTCATCTTTTTTGCTCGCTATGAGGCAAGTCAGTTTGGGTCGCCTTACATCGAGACCGAGCACCTGCTGCTTGGGCTGTTGCGTGAGGACAAGGCGTTGACGAACCGCTTTTTGCGGTCGCATGCGTCGGTGGAATCGATACGCAAGCAGATTGAAGGGCATACGACGATTCGGGAGAAGGTGTCGACTTCGGTCGATCTGCCGCTTTCGAATGAATGCAAGCGGGTTCTGGCGTATGCGGCGGAGGAGGCTGAGCGGCTTTCGCATAAGCATATTGGGACGGAGCATCTGCTGCTGGGTCTGCTGCGCGAGGAGAAGTGCTTTGCGGCGGAGATTCTGCAGGAGCGTGGGTTGCGGCTGCCGGCGATTCGCGAGGAGTTGCAGCGGACGACGCAGGAGAAGGCTCCCTCGTCGCAGTCGAGCAAGGCGCAGCGCGGCGAGCAGAGCATGCTGGCGGAGTTTTCGCGCGACCTGACGCAGTCGCGCGATGGACCAGCAGTTGGATCCGCTGGTTGGGCGCGATTCTGAGGTGGATCGGGTGATCCAGATTCTGTGCCGGCGGACGAAGAATAATCCGGTGCTGATTGGCGAGCCGGGTGTGGGTAAGACGGCGATTGTTGAAGGGCTGGCGCAGAAGATTGCCGATGGCGAGGTGCCGAGTTTCCTTGCGGACAAGCGGGTGCTGGCGCTGGATCTTTCGCTGATCGTTGCAGGCACGAAGTATCGCGGACAGTTTGAAGAGCGGCTGAAGACGATCATGAAGGAGTTGATGGAGAACCAGAACTCCATCGTGTTCATCGACGAGTTGCATACGCTGGTGGGCGCGGGATCGGCGGAGGGTTCGCTCGATGCGGCGAATATTCTGAAGCCGGCGTTGAGCCGCGGTGAGATTCAGTGCATCGGCGCGACGACTCCTGCGGAGTACCGGAAGTCGATTGAGAAGGACCGCTCGCTTGAGCGCAGATTCCAGGCGGTGAAGGTTCCTCCGCCGAGCGAGGAAGATGCGATCAAGATCATCATGGGGATCAAGGAGAAGTATGAGAAGTTTCATGCTGTCTCTTACACGGATGATGCGATTACGTTTCTCGGTGTCGCACTCGAGCCGGTATATTCCGGATCGTTTTCTTCCGGATAAGGCTATCGATTTGATCGATGAGGCTGGCGCGCGGGTGAAGCTGCGTCAGACTTCGATGCCTGAGGAACTGACCGAGGTTCAGAAGCGGATCAAGTTCATCGTGCACCGGATGGAGAACGCGATTGCGAATCATGAGTTCGAGAAGGCGCGGTTCTACTCGGACGAGGAGCGCAAGGAGCGGGAGAATCTGCGGGCTCTGCGGGACAAGTATCACCTGGATGATTCTTCCGCGGGGATTGTGACGCGCGGAGACATCGAGGATGTGGTGAGCCGCTGGACGGGCGTGCCGATTACTTCGCTGAAGGAAGAGGAGACGCAGCGGCTGCTGCGGGTTGAGGAAGAGCTGCACAAGCGCGTGATCTCGCAGGACAAGGCGATCGGCGCGCTGGCGCGGGCGATCCGGCGGTCTCGTGCGGGGTTGAAGAATCCGGCGCGGCCGATTGGCAGCTTCCTGTTCCTTGGGCCTACGGGCGTCGGTAAGACGGAGATGGCGCGGACGCTGGCGCAGTTCCTGTTTGGCTCGGAGAAGGCGCTGATCCGGTTCGATATGTCGGAGTTCATGGAGAAGCATTCGGTGAGCAAGCTGATTGGTTCGCCTCCGGGATATGTCGGGTATGAAGAGGGCGGTCAGCTTACGGAGCGCGTGAAGCGGAATCCTTACTGCGTGGTCTTGCTGGATGAGATCGAGAAGGCGCATCCGGATGTCTTCAATCTGCTGCTGCAGGTGTTTGAAGACGGGCAGTTGACGGATGGGCTGGGCAACACGGTCGACTACAAGAACACGATCATCATCATGACTTCGAACATTGGAGCGAAGCACTTGCAGAAGCGGCAGGGGCTGGGCTTCCAGAGCGAGAAGGAAGACATGGTGATGGACAAGATGGAGGAGCTGGTTCGCGGCGAGGTGAAGCGGACGTTCAATCCGGAGTTCCTGAACCGGCTGGACGAGATCATCATCTTCACTTCCCTGTCGGATTCGGACCTGATGCAGATTCTCGAGCTGCTGGTGCAGCAGTTGAACGTGAACCTGGTGCACAAGGCGATCACGATCTCTGTGACCGACGATGCGAAGAAGTGGATCATCGAGAAGACGGTGTCGGACAGGACTTATGGAGCGCGGCCACTGCGGCGTGCGCTGCAGCGGTTCGTTGAGGATCCTCTGTCGGAGGCGCTGATCGGCGGCGGCATCGCTGAGCGGCCGGCGTTCCTTGAGGTGTACATGGAGAACAACCAGCTGTTCTATCGTCCGGTCTCGGCCGATGGCGAAGAGAAGATGGCTGGAATGGCTCTGACTGCGGTTTAGCGATTGCGTTGAGCAGAAACTATGCGCCCCGGTCGATGGCCGGGGCGTATTGTTTTGTGTGGAGGGTTTTGGCATATGGATCGACGTGAGTTTGCTGGTTTGTTGCCGGGGTTGCTGGCTGCTGCGGCGGTGTTGCCTGAGAGTGTCGAAGGCGCAGAGCGGTGCGCTGCCGACGATTGAGTCGGGGGTGTATCAAGCCTTCGGCGTGGAAGGCGGGATCGCAGGAGGGACACTCTTCTGCGCGGTATCTGGCGGGGATGTTGAAGGCGGGAAATATCCGGCTGGAGATGCATGAGTCGACGATTCAGCCGGGGGCGGAGCATGAGCCGGTGGGGACGCATCTGCACAGCGAGATATGGCTGGTGCGCGAGGGGACGGCGGAGTTGACGACGAATGGGGTGGCAAGGACGATGGTGGCGGGAGATGTGGGGATCTGTTGCGCGGGGGACAAGCACTTCATCTCGAATACGAGTGATAAGCCGGTGACTTATTTTGTGGTGACGGTGGGGCCTCCGGAGTAGAACGTGGCTCAGGCGATGACCGGTGCTTCTTTGGGTTTGCGAGTGAGGAAGTAGGCGAGCAGGATTGCGCCGCCGATGGCTCCTAGGACAGCGTCTGTGCCAGCCAGACCACGCGCTCCCCAGAGTTTGCCGCCGTGGCCATCAATGGTGGTCATGTAAACGACTGGGACGTTGCCGAGGGAGTTGATGATGGAGTAGCGGCCGCTGCCGCTCTTGCCGGAGTGGCCGAGGAACTCGAGCACGACGCGGTGAACAAGGCGTAGCAGGTTCCGATGGTGAAGAGGTAGAGCGTGGCTCCTGTGAGATAGGTGGTCGGGAGTGAGCTGGGCAGAGCCAAAGGATGAGCAGGGTCGCCTCGTTGATGAGGCAGACGCAGAGGTAGGCCACGGAGGCGCTGATCGCGGGCTGGAATGAGTGTGGCGGCAAGGGAGCCTGCTGCTGTGAGGAGAGCTCCGGCGAGGCCGTTCATCCAAGCCATGTTCTGGCCGCTGACGTGATAGTCCTGTGCGATACCGGGGAGAAGGCCGATGGCGGCTCCGGAGCCCATGGGAAAGAGCATGAGGAGGGTGTAGGGGAGCGCACGCCAGCGGAAAAAGGTCGACTTTGACCTCGTGCCAGATTGTGGAGAGCGTGTGGCCGATTCCCTGCCCTGGTTCGCGCGTCTGTTTTGGCGTCGCGAGAGCAGCGAAGGCAGGGAGAGAGATGAGCGCTGCGGCAACCCATCCGAGCGAACCCATGCTTATCTTCTGGGCCAACGAAGCCATGACGAAGATCGCGACGGCTCCGAACGCGAGGCTGCCGGCCTGATAGAAGCTGCTGGCTTTGCGCCGGGCAGCTTCGCTGTGGAGGGTGCCCATCATGCCTCCGCAACTGGCGACAACCAGTTGGCGAAGCAGGCGCTGAGGAACATCAGTACTGACGGCTGCCCTGGTATCGAGCCTTGGGCTATGGAAGGCAGCGGCCATGATAAGACCGGCGGCGACGGCTCCCGTGACGAGCCAGGCGCGACGCTCGATCCAGAAATCGGTGATGGGACTCCACAGGAAATAGATCGTGGTGGGCAGGATGAGCAGCGAGATGATCTCGGAGCTTCTGCCTATTCCGACTCCCTGTTGGCGGAAAAGGTAAGACAGCGCTCCCTGAACGATGCCGTTGGCGAGCACCGCCGATGGTGCAATGAGGAGGCCGAAGAGCCAGGGGCGTTCTTTTTGGGTGGGGGGATTCAGGCCTGCGGCTGGCTCCAGGTCGACTTCGGGCATGGGTCTGACGTTAGCACGACGGAGCGGCTTTCGACTGAATCCTTAAAGAAGAAAACCCCGCGTTGGCGGGGTTCCTTCAGAGCGGATGAAAACTAGACGAGAGACTGCGCGGATTTGACGGCGCTTTGAACGGCGTCACTGGCCTTGTCGACTACGTCGCTGACTTGTCCCTTTGTGCGCTTGACGGCTTTTTCGGCCTCTTTGCTGAGGCGCTCGGCCTGCTCCTTGAGGTAGTTGGCGGCGTCTTCGAGATAGTCTCCTGCATCCTCGACTCCCTTGCGAAGCTGCTTGCGCGTTTTTGCGCCGGTCTGGGGAGCGTAGAGAAGAGCGATAGCGGCGCCTGCGGTGACGCCGATCCCGAATGCAAGCCAGTAGTTTTTTGCGCTCATGTTGGACGTTACCTCAATGCGTTATTTGATTATCTGCTGGTTTGGATTCCGGCGGATAGCGATTGGTTGGTTTATTTCACGGGTTTGTTCGGGCGAACCGATGGAATCGCGGCGGGAGAATCGGTTGAGGTATTGACCCCCGCAGTTCCCTGTTGAGGAATCTGCCTTACGGCGCTGAAGGTGCCGCTACCTTTGAAAGACGAGGTGTGTACTTGAGGGACTTGATTGTACTGTTAGTTTTTATTGCGATGCTTGTGGGGCCGGCGTTTGCGGCTTTGAATATTTTCGTGGAGAAGAACCGGTTTTAGGAAGATTTCTGTGCGGTCTTTAGATGTCGAGACCTGCCAGTTCTCTTGCCCGGAGAAAGATTCTGGTGAACATGGTGCGGTTGAGGCGGCCGGTGTTCGTGTTTCGGAGTGACGGGTGATAGGTGGCGAGCAGGTGGAGGCCGTTCGGGAGCACGATAGTGTGCTCCGTGGCTGAAACGATACTCCGATTTGCGAGTGATGACGCCGGTTTGGAGCAGGTAGGCGAGGTAGCCGTCGAAGGCGATCTTTCCGAGGCAGACGACGACGCGGATTCGTGGCAGGGACTGGATTTCGCTGGCCAGGTGGGAGGCGCAGTTGCGGAGTTCCTGAGGGCGTGGGCTTGTCTCCCGGCGGGGCGCAGCGGACGACGGAGGCGATCCAGGCGTGGCGGAGCTTGAGACCATCATCGCGGGCGATGGCTTGCGGTTTGGAGGCGAGGCCGAGTTCGTGGAGGACCGGGTACATGAAGTCGCCGGAGCCGTCGCCGGTGAATGGGCGGCCGGTGCGGTTGGCTCCGTGGGCGCCGGGGGCGAGGCCGAGGATGAGGATGCGGGCGCGGGGGTCTCCGAAGCCGGGAACGGGACGGCCCCAGTAGGTCTGGTCCTGGTAGGCGCGGCGTTTGGTCTCGGCGATGCCCTGGCAATAGGTGCGGAGGCGGGGACAGCGCTCGCAGGCGATGATGGACTGATGAATCTGCTGGAGGATGGTAGACGTAATCTGTGCGGCGGAGGGTTTCACTTCATCCCATGATAGTAGGAGTGAGGCGTGCCGTTGCTGAGGGTAGTCTTGAGCTTACGTAGAATGAATTGTCGGCAGCAGGAAGGATAAGGGGGCGGTTGGAAGATCCGAGACTGAGCAGGATGTACTGGGCGCTTCTGAAGCAAAGCTTCGGGAAGTGGCGCCACAATCTATGGCGTGCGGCGGTGATGCGGTCGGGCCTGCTGACGATCATGGTGCTGAGCGATTTTGCTGGTGGGGTTGGCGTTTGGATGGCACGAGCACAGGCTGGGGCAGTTTTCGCAGCTGAAGAAAGAGTTGAACAAGCGTCCGGTGCGGGATGTCTCGGTGAAGCCGGGCGGGCAGGATGTGGTGCGGCTGGAGCGCTCGCAGATGGTGGGTGGAACTGGACCGGAGTTTCTTTCGGCGACGCTGCTTCCTGGGCGCGGGATGAACCTGCTGCAGATTACGGCGTATCTTCCGCAGAAGGGTGAGGTGAATCTGCTGGCGTCGCCTTCGGTGGAAGACGCGGCGAAGGAGATTAACCGGAGACAGGCGCTGATTCGACGGGCGCGAAGAGCCTGGCGATGGGAGCCGCGATTGAGTTGCCGTGGGCGAGCCGCATCTCGGGAGTTGCGACGCCGGGTGGAGACAGTCTTGTGACGACGTGGCGCGGAATGCGGCTGGAGCTTCCGACCGATGCGAAGGACAGCTATGGGGTCGGCGGTGCGATGGCGGCGGGCGGCATGCTGTTGAAGCAGGCGTCGGAGTCGGTGACCACAAACGTGATGCCGGATGGCGGCGAGGCGCAGGCGATATTCCGTCCGGGGAACTTCGGCGGGCACTGGCCATCACAGACCGAGGTAACGGTTACGGCTATCATGAGCGGGAAGGCGATCGATCTGAAGGTCGTTGCCCGCAATACCGGCAATACGGCAGAACCGATTGGGATTGGATGGCATCCGCGATTTGCGATTTTGAATGGCCATCGCGGTCAGATGATGCTGCGTCTGCCGCAGGCCCAGCGAGTTGAGGTGAAGGACCGCCGCACCGGCCAGTTGAGTGGAAGGCTTCTGCCGGTCGAAGGGACGGAATACGACTTCACTGCGCGCGAAGGGGCGCAGTTGGGGGCATTGAATCTGGATGACAGCTTCGTCCATCTGCGGACGGGGCTGATGGAAGATGGGCCGGTGGCGGAGTTGCGCGATCCTGAGAATGACTACGGACTGCGCCTGATTGCGATGAGCCCGACGATCAAGGCGATGCGAGTGTATGCTCCGCTCGATGGCTCGTTTATCTCGATTGAGCCACAGTTCAACTTTGACGACCCGTTCGGACATGAGTGGACACGCGAAGAGGATACAGGGATGGTGGTGCTGCAGCCCGGCCAGTCGACACAGTGGAAGATTCGGATGGAGATCTTTGGGCTCAACTCGGCACAAACGGGGCATTTGTAGAGAGCGCAGGGATGGAGTTTGGCCGGCGACTGCTCGCGTGCGTCAAAACAGGAGTGGCTGCGCTGGTTTGACCCTGTCTGGCGAAGGCTCGTACAGTAGTAAAGAGCGTAGACCGCAGCCGTCGGAAAAGCGAAAACGGCTGGGCAGACAAAACGCTTTGGAAGGCATGGATTTGACCCCGACAGAGATGACAGAGACGAATGAGACTGCGGCGCCGCAGTCTGAAGTGGCGCACACACACGAAGACGGACACGATCATGAGCATGATCACGATCATGAGCACGCGCATCAGCACGCTCCTGCGATGAATCCGGAGCTGACTCGCGAGATTGAAGTTGAGGCTCCGGCCGACGAGGTTTCGAAGAGCTTTCGCACGGTGGTGAAGAAGTATCAGAAGCTGGCGCGCATTCCGGGCTTCCGCGCGGGCAAGGTGCCGGAGACGCTGATCCGGTCGAAGTTTGCGAAGGAGGTCCGCCAGGAGGTTCTGGAGGGCCTGGTCTCGGAGAAGTTCCGCCATGCGATCGACGAGCAGAAGCTGCGCCCTATTTCGGAGCCGCAATTACGCGAGCTTCAATTGTTCGATGGGCAGCCGCTGAAGTTCAAGGCGGCGTTTGAAGTCGCGCCCGTCATCGACATCTCCGGCTACGACACCGTTCGTGCAGCGAAGCCCGATACCTCGTTGACCGCGGACGAGTACGAGGCGGAGTTGAATCGAGTGCTCGAGAGCCATGCGACGGTTGAGCCGGTGGATGAGGATCGCGCGCTTGTCGATGGCGACTGGGCTGAGATCCAGTTTCGCGGCGAGGTGAAAGATCTTGCACAGACTGTGACCGAGGACGGCGTGGCGAACGCTTCGACGCAGGCTCCGATTACTGGCGAGGATGTGCTGATCGAGATCGGCGGCAAGAACACGCTGCCGGCCTTCAACGAAGCGCTGCGCGGAACCAAGCCAGGCCAGGAGCTGAAGTTCGAGGTCGACTATCCGGCGGATTTCGGCGAGAAGCGGCTTGCGGGGCAGACCGTCAGCTATGACGTGACCGTGAAGGGCATCAAGCACAAGAGCTATCCGGAGCAGGATGCGGAGTTCGCCAAGCAGCTTGGGAATTACGAGAGCTGGGACGACTTCGAGGCGAAGCTGCGCGAGCATGCTGGCGGCAGAAAGAAGGATGCGCTGGAGAATCAGGCCAAGGACAGGCTGATTGGCGAGCTGATTCAGCGGTACCAGTTCCCTGTTCCCGAGTCGTTTGTGCAGCAGCAGATTGAAGCGCGGCTGGATCGCGGGCTGCGTGCGCTGGCCCAGCAGGGCATGTCGGTCGATGATATGCGCAAGCTGGACTTCGCTCGCCTGCGTGAGGCACAGCGCGACCAGGCGATCAACGAGGTTAAGGCGTCGATGCTTCTCGACCGCATCGCAGAAGCCGAGGGCGTCACGGTGAGCGACGAGGACATGGACCGCGAACTGCTGATGCTTTCGATCCAGTCGCGAGAGCCGCTGGAGGCGCTGCGGGAACGTTTGTCGCACGACGGCGGGCTGGACAGGATTCGCGAGCAGATGCGGCGCGAAAAGACGGGAAGCGTGCTCTACGAGAAGCTGGCTTCGTAGAGTGTAAGTGTGGGGCTCGACAACGAAGACAAGAAAGAGAGTGTTATGGGACTAGTACCGATGGTGATCGAGCAGACGAGCCGGGGCGAACGCGCCTACGACATCTATAGCCGTCTGCTGCGGGACAACATCATTTTTCTGGGGACACCGATCGATGACAACATCGCCAATGTGATCATTGCGCAGATGCTGTTTCTGAGCGGCGAAGACCCGGAGAAGGACATCCAGCTCTACATCAACTCGCCGGGCGGATCGATTACGGCGGGGCTCGCGATCTACGACACGATGCAGTACATCAAGAACGATGTGGTGACGTTCTGCATCGGGCAGGCAGCGTCGATGGGCGCTTTCTTGCTGATGGCGGGCAAGAAGGGCAAGCGGTTTGCCCTGCCGAACTCGCGCATCCTGATTCACCAGCCGTCGATGGGCGGGTTGAGTGGACAGGCGACGGACATCGACATTCACGCACGCGAGATTCTGCGCATTCGCGAGATTACGAACAAGCTGATGAGCGCCAGCACGGGCCAGACGCTGGAGCGGATTGAGCGGGATGTGGAGCGCGACTTCATCATGACGGCCGCGCAATCGAAGGAGTACGGCATCATCGACGACATTATCGACCGGCCACGGACATAACAGCCGCTTTGCGGCGCAAACAAAGACCCGAGCCATTGGTTCGGGTCTTTGTGTATCCGGGTGTATACACTTTATTGCGCAAGAGCAGGTTGAGGCACGTTGATGACCACTTTAGTGACCATTTCGAGGTACAGTTGCGGATACCTGTACCACGTTTTGCACGATGAATCGGGTGTAAAATTTTAAGTTGTAGTAGTGTTGGTTGGACCTCAGGAGCTGTAGTACTTATGAAAACGTCGCGGGGCTCAGACGAATCACTTCGTTGTTCTTTCTGCCATAAATCGCAGGATGCGGTTGCCAAGTTAATCTCTTCACCATCGGATTATCCGCGGGCCTATATCTGCGATGAGTGCGTGGCAGTCTGCAACTCGATCCTCGAAGACGATCGAAGTGAGACTCAGCCTGGCGGAGCGCCTTCTCATCTGCCGAAGCCGCAGGAGGTCAAGACATTTCTTGACGAGTATGTGATTGGCCAGGATCAGACGAAGAAGAAGCTCGCGGTCGCGGTTTACAACCACTACAAGCGAATTCAGATGAACAAGACGCGCGGCAACGAGGTGGAGTTGTCGAAGTCGAATATTTTGCTGGTTGGCCCGACGGGCTCCGGCAAGACTCTGCTTGCGCAGACAATGGCGAAGATGCTGGACGTGCCGTTTGCGATTGTCGATGCGACGACGCTGACGGAGGCCGGCTATGTCGGCGAGGATGTGGAGAACATCATTTTGAAACTGCTGCAGGCTGCGGATGGCGATGTGCAGCGTGCGCAGAGCGGAATTATCTATATCGACGAGATCGACAAGATTGGGCGCAAGGATGAGAATCCTTCGATTACGCGCGACGTCTCGGGCGAAGGCGTGCAGCAGGCGCTGCTAAAGCTGCTGGAAGGCACAGTGGCCAACGTTCCACCTCAAGGTGGACGTAAGCATCCGCACCAGGAGTTTACGGCGGTCGACACGACGAACATTCTCTTCATCTGCGGCGGAGCCTTTGTGGGGCTGGAGAAGGTGATCGGGCGGCGCGTGGGCAAGAAGGCGCTGGGCTTCAAGGCTATCGCGGAAGCGGATGCGAAGGAAGGCGATGTGACCCCGATCCGGGCGCAGCGCGATGCTGAGCTATTGCGCCAGGCAGAGCCTCAGGACCTGCTGAAGTATGGTCTGATTCCGGAGTTTGTTGGACGGCTGCCGGTTCTGGGCATTCTTGACGAGTTGGATGAAGCCGCGCTGATCGAGATTCTGACCAAGCCGCGTAATGCGATCCTGAAGCAGTACGCGAAACTTTTTGAGTTTGAGGGCGTAAAAGTCACGTTCACTGAGGAGGCTACCCGGGAGATTGCTCGTGAGGCGCTTCAGCGGAAGGTTGGAGCGCGGGGCCTGCGGATGATTCTCGAGGAACTGATGCTGGACCTGATGTACTTTGTCCCCGGCAACAAGAAGGTCAAGGAACTGGCGATTACGGCGGAGATGGTGAAGAAGCACAGCCTTACCTTGCCGATGCTGCTGGAGAAGGCGGGCTAGAGCGCGATTCCCGGGCCGCAGAGAGCAATGGCGGTTCGCCCGTTTCCGGTTTGCCGTACCTGGCTTTCAGCGCGTCGAAAAAAATGGCTTTTTCGTTCCCCAATTGGACACTGCAATTCCACAGACGATGCAGTTTGGCTGGTGCATAGCGCGGCCCGACGCATTACAATCACCTGAAGCCGCGACCGGTGCATCGTTATCGCCGGTAAAACGTCTAATTGGAGAGTGATGACAACCCAACCCAAAAAAGCGCTGAGCGGCGATGTTCGCAAGCTTCCTATGATGCCCATTCGTGACATGGTCATCTTCCCCCATATGATGACCCCGTTCGTGGTGGGACGCGAGTCGAGCGTACGTGCTCTAGAAGAGGCGCTCTCGGCCGACCGCAAGATCTTTCTGGCCACGCAGCATGATGCTTCGGTCGACGAGCCTAGCGCGGATGACATCTACGACACGGGCACGATTGGGAACATCGTGCAAAGCGTCAAGATGCCCGACGGCAATATTAAGGTTTTGGTCGAGGGAGTGGAGCGGGCCCGTGCCACCGAAGTAAACGATGTTGACGGGTTCTTCGTGGCCACGGTTCGGACCGGCGCAACGCAGCTTGAGATGACCCCGCAGGTGGAACAGCTGATGCAGCGGGTGCACTCGCTGTTTGAGCAGTATGTGAAGCTGCAGCAGTCTTTGAACTACGAGACGATGGCGGCCAGCGTCCGCTCTGATGAGCCCGCCAAGCTGGCTGACACGATCGCCGCTAATCTGCAGCTGACAATCGAGGAAAAGCAGCAGCTGCTTGAGGTCTTCGATCCGGAGGACCGGCTGTCAAAGGTCGCTGATGTGCTGGATGTGGCCATTGAGAAGCTGAATATGGACCGCACCATTCAGTCGCGCGTGAAGCGGCAGATGGAGAAGGCGCAGAAAGAGTACTACCTCAACGAGAAGATCAAGGCCATTCAGAAGGAACTGGGCCGCGGCGAGAAGTCCGAGTTCGACGAGCTGAAGAAGAAGATTGAAGCGGCGGGAATGCCGAAGGAAGTGCTCGACAAGTCGCTGCAGGAGTTGAAGAAGCTGGAGGCGATGCCGCCGATGTCGGCTGAGTCGACGGTTTCGCGCAACTACCTGGACTGGTTGCTGGCGGTGCCCTGGAAGAAGCGCTCGAAGGAGATTCGCTCGATTGAGCATGCCGAGCAGATTCTGAACCAGGACCACTATGGCCTCGAGAAGATCAAGGAACGCATCCTTGAGTTTCTTGCGGTGCGGCAGTTGGTGAAGAATCCGAAGGGTTCGATTCTCTGCTTCGTCGGGCCTCCGGGCGTGGGCAAGACCTCGCTGGGGATGTCGATTGCCAAGGCTACGGGGCGCAAGTTTGTGAGGATGTCGCTTGGCGGCGTGCGTGATGAGGCTGAGATTCGCGGGCACCGACGGACGTATATCGGCGCACTGCCTGGGCAGATTATTCAGTCGATGAAGAAGGCCGGGACGAAGAATCCGGTGTTCATGCTGGATGAGATCGACAAGATGGCCTCGGATTTCAGGGGCGATCCTGCGAGTGCCCTGCTCGAAGTGTTGGATCCGGAGCAGAATACGTCGTTCCAGGACCACTATCTCGATGTCGAGTATGACCTTTCGCAGGTGCTGTTTGTGGCGACGGCAAATGTTCTGCACACGATTCCCGGGCCGCTGCAGGACAGGATGGAGATTCTCCGGCTGCATGGTTATACGGAGCTCGAGAAGCTGGAGATTGCCAAGCAGTACCTGGTGAAGAAGCAGCGCGAAGGCACGGGGCTAGCGGAAGATCAGGTCGTCTTCGACGATGATGCGATTCGGCAGATCATCCGTAGCTATACCCGCGAGGCCGGCGTGAGAAACCTGGAGCGCGAGATCGGCAATGTGTGCCGGAAGGTCGCGCGGCGTGTGGTGAAGAACGGCGCGGAGCACAAAGAGGTCATCACGGGCGAGAATATCGCCGACATTCTTGGCGTAGCGAAGTTCCGCGATTCGATGGCGCATGAGAAGAGCGAGATCGGGCTCGTAACGGGTCTTGCATGGACGGAGATGGGCGGAACGATTTTGCAGACCGAGGTTCAGGTTCTCGACGGCAAGGGCAAGATGACCGCGACGGGCCAGTTGGGCGACGTGATGCAGGAGTCGGCTCAGGCTGCGTTGACCTACATTCGTTCGCGCTCGCATCATCTTGGGCTTGCGAAGGATTTTTATAAGAACGTCGACATTCACGTGCATGTGCCGGAAGGCGCCATTCCGAAGGACGGGCCGTCGGCGGGAATTACGCTGGCTACCGGGCTTGCAAGTGCTTTGACGAAGATCAAGGTGCGACGGGATATCGCGATGACGGGCGAGATTACGCTTCGCGGCAAGGTGCTCCCCATCGGCGGGCTGAAGGAAAAGCTGCTGGCGGCGCATCGTGCGGGTATCTTCGAGGCGATTGTGCCGGAGGAGAACCGCAAGGACATGGCCGATCTTCCGGAGCTGTTGAAGACGAGCATGAAGCTCTACTTCGTAGAGGAGATGGACCAGGTGCTGAAGCTGGCTCTGGAAGGCAACCTGCCGGAGCTGCGGGAAGAGACTCCGGAGGCGCTGGCTGCTGTACTGCCGGGATCGGCGATCGAGATCCCTCAACCTGTCGCTCACCAGTAAGACAGTTCAAGAGACGACGAAGGCCGAACCCGATTGGGTTCGGCCTTTCTGATGCGCCTGAAATCTGTCTAGACCGCCCGTCTGCCGCCTACGAAGTTCATGATGATGGAGATCAGTGCGAAGAGCAGCAGAAGGTGGATGAGGAAGCTGCTGACGTGGAAGAGGAAAAATCCGCCCAGCCACAGGAGAACCAAAACCACAGCAAGGATGAGAAACATGAATAACCTTCTTTCTTCCTACGGATTGCCGCGCCTGGCGGAGTGCATCTAGTCATAAGAGCGGGAGCGCTCGTGATTCGTTGCTCGGCTCGGGACGATGGCATTTGATTTTTAGGCGGAAAATGGCAGGAAAGAGTTTCGTGGCGAAGATAACTCGTTTGGAATGATGAAATTTGCGTCGCCTGGTTCTCAGAATCCAATAACAACCTTGCCGGTAGCGCCTGCTTCGACGAGTGCGTATGCCGCCCTGAGGTCGTTTGAAGAAAACTGCCGGTCGTTGAGGAGGGGTCTGAGCTTTCCTGTTTCGGCAAGGACAGCGGCCTGAGTAAGGATCTGACCGTGGTGGGAACGGCCTTCGCCCGTGATGAGGGGGAGCAGAGTGAAGACGCCTGAGTAAGTGGCTCCGCGGAAGGAGAGCGGGGCGAGGGAATGCGATCCCCACCCCAGGCTGCTGAGAACGTGGCCTGTGTAGCGTTTGACTGCGACGAAAGAGGCGTCTAGGGTAGCGCCGCCTACGGTGTCGTAGACGATGTCGAACCCCTGGCCTCCGGTACTTGCCGCGACGTAGTCTTCGACGGAGGTGGAACGGTAGTCGATGGGAGTGGCGCCGTAGTTTTCCACGATGCTCTTTTTTTCGTGCGAGACGGTGGCGAAGACCTTCGCTCCATAGGCTTGGGCGATCTGGATAGCGATGTGACCGACGCCGCCAGCGCCTGCGTGGATGAGCACGGTTTGGCCGGCGTGGACTTTGGCGCGATCGACGAGGCCTTCCCAGGCGGTGATAGTGATCAATGGAAGGGCCGCAGCTTCGCGCATGGAGAGAGTCGTGGGTTTGCGGGCGAGAAGGTTCGCGTCGGCGGCGACAAATTCGGCGAGCGTGCCCTGCAGTCCGCCTACGCCGCCTACCATTCCGTAGACTTCATCTCCGGGTTTGAAGGCGGTGACATCGGGCGCTACTTCTTCGACGATGCCGGCCATGTCGAGCCCGAGCACTGCGGGCAGGGGTTGGTGGGCGTGGGCCGCTTTGCCAGCGCGGATCT
>CAVZGJ010000006.1:0-92016 GCA_963774735.1 uncultured Acidobacteriaceae bacterium
ACATCCTCCTGTTCGCCGGAGCCCCTCATCATGCTCGCCCTCGCTCAGACCCACGCTGCGGAAATTGAATCGAAGCACCGGCAACCCAAACGACGAAAGCGCCTTCATCGCGTGGTACACCACCTTGTTGTGCATCGTCCCGCCACCCAGCGGATGAGGATAACAAACCAGCGCGGCATACGGAGCGTCTTCGCGGCCCTGTATTCAGCAGCGCCTCAAGTCGCCCTGCCGGTCCGCGTAGATCCTCAATCGATACGAATCTGTGAAGAGAAGCTGAGATGGAAACGTCGTCATCCTCTCCATTTACGGGATCGAGGATCTTCCACTGTTCACGCGCACCACTCCACGTATGCTGGAGCCATGGCCATCGATCCGATTCAGCTCACGAAGCAGCTCGTGGATATCGCGTCCCACTACCTATCACGAGGCCCCCGCCGGCGCTTTCTCTAGGAATACCTGGCCACTCAGCGCTACGCCGTCGAACGCATGCCTGTCCCTCAACCCGATCGCGCCTCGACTCCCGGCGCAGGCAATGGAGAGCGGTTCAACGTCTACGCCGCGCTCCCTGGAATCACTCCAGACGTCGTTCTCTCGACCCACATGGACACAGTCCCTCCGTTCTTCGGCTTCACAGAAGACGACCAGTTTCTCTACGGCCGCGGCACCTGTGACGCGAAGGGAATAATCGCGGCCCAGATAGCAGCTGCCGATCAACTACGCGAGGCCGGCGTCAAAGTCGGTCTGCTCTTCGTCGTCGGCGAAGAGCGCGACTCAGCCGGCGCCGTCGTGGCCAATCAATCTCCCAAAGGGTCGAAGTTCCTCATCAACGGCGAGCCGACGGACAACCGCCTCGCCCTCGCATCAAAGGGCGCACTGCGCGTCGAACTCCGCGCCAAGGGCCGCATGGCCCACTCCGCCTACCCCGAACTTGGCGACTCCGCGATCAACAAGCTGGTCGAGGCGCTGCACGACGTTCTGGCGATGCAGCTGCCGATAGAGCCGGAGATCGGTCCATCGACTCTCAACATCGGTCTGATCGAAGGAGGCCGCGCACCGAACGTCATCGCCGATAAAGCGGAGGCACACATCCTGATTCGCCTGGTCGGGCCGTCCGAAGAGACCAAGCGCGCCATTCTCGCCACCGTAGGCGACCGTGCTGACGTCGACTTCAGCCTCGATCTGCCCTTCGTCCGCATGCGCAAGATGGACAATCTACCGACCATGATCGCCAGCTTCACGACAGATATTCCCATGCTGACAGCACTGGGGTGAACCGCTTCTCCTCGGCCCCGGCTCAATCCACGTCGCGCACACACCGAACGAAAAGATCGCAAAGAAAGAGCTATTGGAAGCAGTGAACCTCTACGTCGAACTCGCGACCAGCCTCGCGCAGGAGCGTATAAGCTATAGGTGAAACGACTCTTCGCACGCTATTGACGATCGTCCTGCACTCTTGATCATCCTCGCACTCGCTGGGCAGCCGTCATCTTTATCGCTCCATCCCCACACACAACACCAGCCTCACGCACTTCGACGCGATCATCGTCCTCGGCACACCGGCCAACTCGGATGGAACACCGTCGCCCGAGCAGCGCGAGCGCACACTCGAAGGCGTCCGTGAGTTCAAAGCCGGCGTCGCTCCGCACCTCATCCTCACCGGTGGCCCAGCTCACAACAAGTTCGTCGAAGCACACGTCATGGCAGAGCTCGCCGTCGCCCAGGGCGTCCCACCGAGCGCCGTCATCGAAGAAGACCAGGCGCAAAACACCGTTCAAAATATCTTCTACAGCTCCCGCATCATGGCAGCACATCAATGGACAAGCGCCGAAGTAGTCAGTTCACCCAGCCACCTTCCGCGCACCGCTCTCATCCTTGAACACTTTCCGATAGCGTGGCGCACCGACGCTGCCCCCTGGCCCCCCGACTACACCTTTTGGAACGCGCAGCCCACTTCGGTGTTGAGACCCAGTACTGCGTGAAGCTGCGAATGTTTGGCTTTCCCCACACGCCATTTTTGCCGCATCCTGCATGATCACGTGCCGAGTATCAGCCAGAGAAGACGCGGAACGGAAGAGATTTTTCGTTGTCCTCCGCAAGCACAGCGACAGAGTCCGGATTTGCAGGATCGTAGCGAACATTCACATTCGGGTTGCCCTGGGCCTTTGACTCCGCCTCATGCAACCCGAGGCCGACGCTGCGAAGATACCCGCCGAAGTACTCGCCATTAATCTTGAAATGGAAGCCCGCCTCGATCTGAAAAGGCGCGCCCATCCCAGCCGCCTCTTCGTCGGCATTCAGCACCTGCCAATGATTGATTTCTGCCTGTGTAAGAGGCCATTGCCCAGCAAGGCGAACCTTCTGTTCGCGTTTGCGGCGACGAAGCCGAACCGGCGAATTCCGTCGATTGAAAAAGACACCAGCCATTTGGCTAAGAATTCTAATACGACTCCAATTCGTAGTACCCTATTTGTCCTCATCTGCTGAACATGCGAATACGCCCCACTTATCCTCAACAGGGCGCTTGCCAAAGCCATAGAAAGTATGGCAGCAGAGTTCACCCACCTTCATCTTCACACCGATTACTCTCTCCTCGATGGCGCCTGCGACGTCGACAAACTCGCCGGCCACCTCAGCAAAATCGGCCAGACCGCCGCCGCCATGACCGACCATGGCAACATCTACGGCGCAGTCCACTTCTTCGACGCCATGCAGAAGAAGGCCATCAAGCCCATCCTCGGCTGCGAACTCTACATCTGCAAGAACGAAGACCACCGCGCGCCCCGTCAACGGCGACACATACAACCACCTCCTCGTCCTCGCCGAAAACGAAGCGGGCTACCGCAACCTCGTCCGCCTCACCAGCGAGGCCGCCCTGCACGGCTTCTATCGCAAGCCCCGCGTCATCAAAGACTTCCTCGCCAAACACTCCGAAGGCCTCATCGGCTTCTCCGGCTGTCTCGCCGGCGAGGTCAACCAGCACCTGATGGCAGGGAAGTACGACGAAGCCAAGCGCACCGCCGGCTTCTACCAGGACCTCTTCGGCAAGGGCAACTACTTCCTCGAAATCCAGGACCACGGCCTCGCCCCCGACAAGGCCGTCTGCGAAGCGCTCTTCAAGATGGAGCGCGAACTCAACATCCCGCTGATCGCCACCAACGACAGCCACTACGTCGCCGCCGACGACTCCCGCGCCCACGAGATTCTGCTCTGCGTCCAAACCGCCGGCAGCATGAACGACCCCAAGCGCTTCAAGTTCGACACGCAGGAGTTCTACATCAAGTCCGCCGAGGAGATGCTCCGCACCTTCTCGCAAACACCCGAGGTCTGCACCCGCACCATGCAGTTCATCGACCGCTGCAACCTCAAGATGGCCAAGGTCGACAACCCATTCCCCGACTTCGTCGTCCCCGAAGGCGAAACCCTCGACAGCTACTTCGAGCACGTCTGCCGCGAAGGCCTCGAGATGCGCCTCGACACCGCCGTCGCCCATCTCCGCGACACGCGGACTCCTGCAAGAAGACCATCCCCGAATACCACGCCCGTCTCGATCGCGAACTCGGCATCATCAAACAGATGAAGTTTCCCGGCTATTTCATGATCGTCTGGGACTTTATCCGCTACGCCCGCGAGCAAAACATCCCCGTCGGCCCCGGCCGTGGCTCTGCCGCCGGCTCGCTCGTCGCCTACGTCATGCAGATCACCGACATCGACCCGCTCCAGAACGAGCTGCTCTTCGAGCGCTTCCTCAATCCCGAGCGCATCTCCATGCCCGATATCGACATCGACTTCTGCATGAACCGCCGCGGCGAGGTCATCGAGTACGTCACCCGCAAATACGGCCGCGATCAGGTCGCCCAGATCATCACCTTCAACACCATGGCCGCCAAAGCCGCCATCAAAGACGTAGGCCGCGCGCTCGACATGCCCTACGGCGAAGTCGACCGCATCGCCAAGATGATCCCGACGACCATCGGCATCACCATCGACCAGGCCCTCAAAGACTCACCCCACGCTCGCCACCGCCTACGAAGCGACCCGAAGATCAAAGAGCTCATCGACGCCGCGCTCCGCCTCGAAGGCCTCGTCCGCGGCGCAGGAGTCCACGCCGCCGGCGTCGTCATCGCACCCAAGCCGCTCACCGAGCTGGTCCCCGTCACCCGCGCCAAGAACGACGACATCGTCACCGCCTACGACATGAAGGCCATCGAAAAGATGGGCCTCCTCAAGATGGACTTCCTCGGCCTGACGACCCTCACCGTCATCGACGACGCGCTCAAGCTCATCAAGAGCACCACCGGCACCGATCTCGACATGGCGACCATCCCCCTCGACGACGCACGGACCTACGAACAGGTCTTCCATCGCGCCCTCACCTCCGGCGTCTTCCAGTTCGAATCCGGCGGCATGCGCGACGTCCTCCGCCGCTACAAGCCCAACACCGTCGAAGACCTCACCGCCCTCAACGCCCTCTACCGCCCCGGCCCGATCCAGGGCGGCATGATCGACGACTTCATCGAGCGCAAGTGGGGCCGCCGCGCCGTCGAGTACCTCCTGCCCGAACTCGAGCCCATCCTGCACGAGACCCTCGGCGTCATCGTCTACCAGGAACAGGTCATGCAGATCTCGACGTCATCGCCGGCTACTCGCTCGGCGACGCCGACCTGCTCCGCCGCGCCATGGGCAAGAAAGACGCAGCCGAGATGGCCAAGCAGCGCGACAGCTTCATGGAGGGAGCCGCCGAGCGCAAGTACCCCAAAGACAAAGCCGGAAAGATCTTCGACCTCATGGCGCAGTTCGCCGGATACGGCTTCAACAAGTCGCACTCCGCCGCCTACGCGCTCCTCGCCTATCACACCGCCTGGCTCAAGACCCACTATCCCGTCGAGTTCATGGCCGCGCTGCTCACCAGCGAAACCTCCAAGCCCGACAACGTCGTCAAGTACATCTCCGAGTGCCGCGAGATGAACATCCCCGTCGTGCCGCCCAACGTCCAGGTCTCCGACGCCAACTTCACCCCTATCGTCACGCCCAACGGCAAGCCATCGGCTTCGGCCTCGCCGCCATCAAGAACGTCGGCCACAACGCCATCGAATCCATCATCACCGCACGCGCCGCAGTGCAGGCAGCAGGGAAGCAGGGCTTCTCCAGCCTCTGGGAGTTCTGCGAAAAAGTCGACCTTCGCCTCCTCAACAAGCGCGTCCTCGAGTCCCTCATCAAGGCCGGAGCCATGGACGCCTTCGGCGGCCGCGCGCAGCTCTACCGCCGCACTCGACAAAGCCATGGAGCGCGCCCAGAAATCGCAACGCGACGAAGCCGCCGGCCAGCACGGCCTCTTCGGCATCTTCGACGCAGACATCCACTCCTCCGCCAACCACAACGGCGAAGACGCCCTCCCCAGCGTAGCCGAATGGGACGAGCACACCCGCCTCCAAAACGAAAAAGAGGTCCTCGGCTTCTTCGTCTCCGGCCACCCCATGGACAAGTACCGCGAAAAGCTTCGCAACATGAAGGTCGTCGACACCGCCACCGCCTTCGAGATGAAGCCCGAGCCGCAGACCTTCCGCCGCCGCGGCGAAGAGCCGCAGAACGAGATCTCCATCGCAGGCGTCATCACCGGCCTGAAGGTCGCAAAATCCAAGCGCTCCGGCGAACTCTACGCCCAGGCCTCGCTCGAAGACACCGTAGGCAAGATCGAACTCATCGCCTTCTCCACGAGCTACGAAAAGCTCAAAGACAAACTCAAGATCGACGTCCCCGTAGTCGTTCGCGGCGTCCTGCGCGGCGAAGAAGACTCAGCCCCCAAGCTCGCCCTCTCCAGCATCCAGGCCCTCGAAGACGTAAAGATCAAGCTTCCCGACTCGCTGCGCATCAAGGTCCCGCTGCACAACCCCGACGCCGCGCTGCTCGAAAAAATCCACGCCGTCTTCCTCGGCGCACCGGCAAAGGCAAGGTCCTGCTCGACCTCGAAGAGCCCGGCGAGTTCTGCGCCGTCCTCGAACCCCACAACATCCTCGTCGCCGCCGACCGCCTCTTCATCGACCACATCGAAGAGCTCGTAGGCCGCGGCGGCGTCCGCGTCCTCGACTAATAAACTTGCCCAAGATCCGGCTATCTCGCCATGACGATGGCCGTCCGTCGCACGTTGGCTCATCACGGCGATTAGTTCCGGCTCTTTGAAAATTCCGCGCATCTTAGGTTGGCAGCTCCCTCAGAAATACTTCATATTCGTCAGATCTTCAATCAACCCGGGCCCGGTCGGCTCCCACCCCAGCGTCTTGCGCGTCCACTCACTGGAAGCCGGCATATCCAACGCCGCAAAGTGCGCGAACCACCCAAAGTGCTCGCCAGCCTTCTCCGGAGCAATCGAAACCACCGGCACATTCAGCCCCTTGCCGATCGTCTCCGCAATCTCCCGCGCTGACACGCCTTCTTCCTGCACCGCATTGTACACCGTCACGCCAGGTCCCGTTTTCTCGACCGCCAAACGATAGAGATGCGCAACATCCTTCAGCGGAGCGGCGGCCCAGCGATTTGCTCCGTCGCCTACATACGCCGACATACCCTTCTCGCGCGCCATCTGCGTCAGGAGCGGCACCAGACCCTGCTTGCGCGTGTCATGCACCTGCGGCAGCCGCACAATCGCCACATGCACACCTTTCTCCGCTACAGCATGCGCCGCCTGTTCGGGCCTGCGCGGAATCGCCGGCGAATCCACCGGAAGGATCACTTCTCGGTGCGCACATGGCCCGGCGCGCCGCTCGTCAATCCCACCCCGGAGGTCACCACAAACAGCTTGCCCGGCTCCATCACCGATCCCAGCGCCTCAATCGCCTTCATCTCATCCTCCGCGTTCTGTGCAAATTCGAAAAGTCATGGCTGAAAGCCAGATGCACGACCGCATCCATCCCCGTCGCCCCACTGCGCAGGCTGTCGAGGTCTGCAGGTCTCCGCGATGAACCTCGGCACCCACTGCCTTCAACTGTTCCACGCCGGCATCACTGCGAGTAAGCCCACGCACCTGGTGCCCCACCTCGATCAACTCCTTGACCAGTTCCGTTCCAATAAAACCCGTCGCTCCCGTAACAAATACTCGCATTGTCATCCTCCCTTGTTGAGACGCTACCCGTGAAGATCACGCCGAATTGACATTTGTGCCTCCGCCGAATAAAACGGAGACAGTCCCCGACATAAATAGATAAACGGGGATACTCCCCGGTTGCAGAAAATTTCTGCTGATCCTTCATATGCCGAAGAAGACGCTTCTACCACCCCCGCCTGCCCGCAAGCCGCGCTCCGATGCGAAGCGTAATCGCGAGCGCATCCTTGAGGTAGCCAAGGAGGTCTTCACCCGCGATGGCGCAGCTGCGAGCCTTGACGACATCGCGCGCCGATCCGGCATCGGGAACGCCACCCTCTATCGCCACTTCCCAACTCGTGACGCCCTCATCGAAGCCGTCTACCGCAGCGAAGTCGAAAAGCTTGCTGCATGCCGAGCAGCGCTTCGCCGCCACCCTGCCACCACTTGAAGCGCTCCGCGCCTGGATGCTTCTCTTCATCGACCATGTGGCCGCCAAAACGCTCATCATCCCCGCCATGGATACCGTCGCGGGCGGCTCGATGCGACTGATCGAAGGCTCGCGCAGTCTCATTCACACTGCCTTCGTCACCTCGGTCAAACGCGCCATCGCCAGCGGGGAACTGCGCGCAGACACCGATCCTAACGACTTCGTCCGCGCGCTCGTCGGCGTCTTCCACACCACGGCTTTACCCGGCTGGGAGCAAAGCGCCCGCCGTCTCGTCAACATACTCATCGCTGGCTCGCGACCAACAAGCTGATCTTTTTCACGAGTATTCAGTGAGCGAGAAGCAGACTTATGAAAACTGTTGTCCCCCCGCCTCCTTCCGAACCATCCCCCACCACTTCGATACAATGAATACGATGGCCGAACACGAAGCAGGCAGATCAGCGCATCCTCATCCAGCGCCGGCCCCAACTCCCGAAGCATGGATCAAGACGGAGCTGGCACGGCACCCGCAGCGCCCCTATCCGATGGACTTCATCGAAGCACTCTTCACCGATTTCAGCGAGATCCACGGCGACCGCGCCTTTGGCGACGACGCCGCGATGGCCTGCGGCATGGCCTTCTTCCACGGCGAACCCGTCATGGTCGTCGGCAACCTCAAAGGCCGCACCCTCAAAGGAGCGCGTCGCCCGCAAGTTCGGCTCGCCCGACCCCGAAGGCTATCGCAAGGCGCTCCGCTGCATGAAGATCGCCGAGAAGTTCAACCGCCCCATCTTCACCTTCATCGATCTCGCCGGCGCCAACCCCGGCATCGGAGCCGAAGAGCGCGGCCAGGGCGAAGCCATCGCCCGCAACCTCATCGAGATGTCCCGCCTGCGCGTCCCCACCATCGCCACCATCACCGGCGAAGGCGGATCGGGAGGAGCGCTGGCGCTCGCCGTCGCCGACCGCGTCCTCATGCTCGAGAACGCCATCTACTCCGTCATCTCGCCCGAGGGCTGCGCCTCCATCATGTGGAAGGACGCCAGCAAAAAACAGCAGGCCGCCGCCGCTCTCAAATACACCGCCGGCGACGTCAAGCTCCTCGGCTGCGTCGACGATGTCCTCCGCGAACCCCGAGGCGGAACGCAGAACGACCCCGCCGCAGCCATGGCGATGGTCGGCGAAAAACTGCAGTACCACCTCGCCTGGCTTCGCGCCCTCCCCCTCGACGTCATGCTGGAGCAGCGTTACACCAAGTTCCGCAACATCGCGCAGTTTTACACCACCGTCTAGAGCAGAACGTCTTTGTAGCTGTCGTCATGCTGAACGATTAACAGTACTTGTCGTCATCCTGAACGTAGTGAAGGACCCCTGTATTTCGTTCTCGCGCTCAGATCTCTGCCATCGTTACGATCGAATAATTCGCAACCACACTGGAGTAGCTACCGTTGCACGCGCTCGATACGACCACCGCCACGCCGCTCCGAGCGCACGCTGCAGCTTGCACTCTTCGTCACCTCCGTGGCCTGGTTTCTCGCCGCCGACACGGTCGCCGCCCACGCCGCCCGCGGCCTCTCGCGAACGCTTCGCGCTCGACGCCGCCCGCCCGCTGCTCACCTCGGTCTTTCTTCTCTTTCTGCTGGCGCTGGGCTTCTCCATCCTGCAGACCATCGCCGACCGGCGCTCATCACTCCGCGAGGTCCTCGGTCTGCCCAAGCGTCCCACCGCCCGGCGGGAGTGGGCAGCTCGGCGCCGCGCTCGGCTGGGGCCTCGTCGTGCTCGCCGTCCTGCCCATGGCCGCTCGCCGGAACGCTGCAACATTCAGTTCTGGACGCAGCCGCGCGCCTTCGGCCTGCTTCTTCTCAACCTCGTCACGCTCGCCGTCGCCGCTCTCGCCGAAGAGGTCGCGTTTCGCGGCTACGCCTTTCGCCGCCTCATCGAAGCCATCGGGCCGGTCGCGGCAACGATCGTCATGTCGCTCCTCTTCGGTCTCGGCCACATCCTCAATCCCGGCGCTACCTGGACCAGCACGCTGGTCACGATCCTCGCCGGTCTTCTGCTCTCGGTCGCATGGCTCCGCACCCACGGGCTATGGCTCGGGTGGGGATTTCACTTTGCCTGGAACGCCTCCATGGGCATCCTCTTCGGCCTGCCCATCAGCGGAATCACCGACTTCGCCAGCATCGTCCAGACCCGCGCCTTCGGCCAGCTCTGGCTCACCGGCGGCGACTACGGCCCGGAGGGCGCAGCCTTCACCGTCATCGTCCTGCTGGTCGGCATCGTCGTTCTCGTCCGGGTCACCCGCGACTACGCCTGGCACTACACCTACGTCCCCATCGTCGCGGCCGGCTACCCCATGGAAGCCCCCCCACCGGCGGCCCACGTCGCCATGGAGCAGCAGGCAAGACCAGCCCGCACCCGCCGCCCCCGTCGCTCGTCCAGATCCTGCCCTGCCACACCCCAGACCCGCTCCGTCACCGACGAACCACAACCCTGACCGGATCCGCGCAAAAATAAATTTGAAAAAAGTGGAATATTTTTAGCGACCGGAAAAGTGTCATCTAAGAACCACGTTTCACCACCAAATCACCACAACTTCACCACGAAAACACCACGTTTATACACCGCAGTTTTCGCAAAACCCCCTGCAAAAACGCCCTTTCACCACAGCAAAAAAAATTACACACATTTAGTGCGCCCAAAGTCGCCCTCCTCTTGTCAAAAGCAAAGAGAAGGCGCAAGCTGTTCTATATCTGAGGTGCTTCCATGGCACTGACTCACTACAGATCGGCCCTCATCACAGGCCTCCTGGCCCTACCCTTCGCGACGGCGCACGCCCAGGTCTTCGTCGTCGGCGAAAAATCCGCCACCGCCGACATCGCCACCGATTTCACCCCCACCCACGTACCGCTCCCCGAAGGAAAACTCACCGAACGCGGCCGCCGCGAACTGATTCGCAATCTCGAAGCAGAGCAAGGCTTTGCCCATCGCGCCCTCCCCGTCAGCGCAGGCATCACGCTTCAGGCCAACGGACAGCTCACTCCCGGCCCCGCCGAGTACAGAAAGATGATCTACAAGAAGGGCCAATCCGCCGCGCCCGGCGACCGTGTCGATCATCACGGCGCTGGAGTATCAAGGGCGACCGCATCATCCTCGACTTCAACGGCGGCCCCTACGCGAAACACCGCTTTCTGCGCCACATTCAGCTCAACGACGCTCCCATGCACTCGCCGATGACCGGCGAGGTCGCAACAGGTTCGCGCATCACGCTCGTCTTCGAGGGCGGCGTCCCTGAAATATCCGGCCCGGAGGTCAAGGCGCTGCTGGAGCCGCTGATCGACTTCGGCGTGAAGACCTCCGAGCAGGCCTACGCCGACACGCTCCCACCGGTGTTGAAGGAGGCCATCGCGGCTCACGAGGTACTGGTCGGGATGAACCATCGCATGGTGCTCGCCGCGCTCGGCGCGCCTGAGAACAAGATGCGCGAGCAGCAGAGTGGCGATCCGAACGGCGGCACGCTATGAAGAGTGGATCTACGGCCACGTGCCGCAGACCATTCGCTTCGTCCGGTTCGTCGGAGATCGAGTCACGGTGGTTGAGATCGCAGCGCTCGGCAAGCCCATCGAGATCCACGACAAGGATGAGATGGGCGGCTTCAATGCGCCGCCTCCAACCCGCGAGGTCGCGATGGGCGATCAGCAACCGGCAGGCAATCGAGGAGACAAGCCGGCAGCGCCACCGACGCTGCGCCTGCCCGGAGAGGCTGCGCCTGCCGACGGCCCGGGCAAGGTGCAGTTTCCGACCGACAGACCAGACGCAAGTGCGCCCATTCCGCCGCCTCCTTCAGCGGATCCAACGTCGTCCGGCATCGGCCTGGACCGGACTCCGGCGAATCCGTCATCCCGACCCAACGCAAGCCGCCCATCAATAGCTGGTCGTGTAGACTTATAGAAGAGCCTCAATCGCAGTTCTTCTCCATCCGATTCCCGCCGTGGACGAGTCCCGGACAATCTTTACGAGAAGTTCCGGATGATTCGATTCTGCTTGCCCGCAAGGGCTGGCGGCCGATCAAGACATCCAGCGCGCGAGCCGCAACATTCGTACCAGGGAGAACAAGCATTATGGCGAAGATTGCCAAGACCGGCGACCGTAAGAAGGTCATGGATACCAACAAGAGCACCGATTGTCCGAAGTGCTCCAAACCCACCCGCATCGTCAAGCGCGTCAAGGACCGTGAGCGCGGTACTCCTGGCGGAGTGTATATCTCCTGCTCGGCGTGCGATTTCTTCGAAAAACTCTAAGCCAGCTTCGATTCATGAAGCAGACGACAAAGAGCCCGATTGCGGGCTCTTTTGTCGTTTGTCGTGCAGTTGCAGTATGCGCATTTGACATGGGCCAAACTAGTCTCGAACATCGATGCACCAAAGTTGTACAAATAATTTACAGGCAGGCACTTGACGATCGTCCGTTGGCGACGGGCAGACTCTACCGCTGGAAAGTAGGAACCCCGTTTTTATGATTACCACGTTGCCTGCATCATCCTCTGCTTCAGACCTTGCCTCGCTGCCCCATTTCAATCGCCCCACTTATCTGATGTGCCCGCCGGAGTGGTATGACGTCGACTACGTCATCAACCCGTGGATGGCGGGGAATCTTCATCAGCCATCGCGCGATACCGCGTTTATGCAGTGGAAGAATCTGTATCAGGAGCTGCAGCGGATTGCGGATGTGCGGTTGCTGCATGCGCGCGAAGGCTCGCCGGATATGGTGTTTGTGGCGCATGCGGCGCTGGTGCAGCATGGGGTTGCGGCGGTTTCGAGCTTTACTCATCCGCAGCGGCAGACGGAAGAGCAGCATGTGCGGCAGTGGCTGGAGGATGCGGGTTTTCTGCTGTGGGCGACGCCGCGGGAGACTTCGTTTGAGGGGGAAGGGGATGCGCTTTTTGACGCGAATGGCGGGCATCTGTGGGCTGCGCATGGGGTTCGGACGTGCAAGATCAGCCATCGGCATGTGGCGGATGCGTGGCATACTCCGGTGACTTCGCTGCATCTGGTGGATCCGCGGTTTTATCATCTGGACCTTTGTTTTGCGCCACTTAGCGGGGGGTATCTGCTGTATTTTCCGGAGGCGTTCGATGCGGCTTCGCGGGTGAAGATCGAGGCGGCTTATCGGGGCGGATAAGCGGATTGTTGTCAGTGAGTTGGAGGCGACGCAGTTTGGCTGCAATGTGATCAATGTCGGGCAGCGATATTCTGATGGGTGCGGTGGAGACGGATCTGGCTAAGCGATTGATGGAGCGGGGCTTTGATGTGGCGGAGCTGGAGTTGAGCGAGTTTCAGCGTGGCGGTGGGTCGGCCAAGGCTCTGGCGCTGCGGTTGAGCGATATGGACGTTACGCATGGCGCTGGAACGCAGGGTTTGGCTGCGCAGTTTTGCGAGTTTTTTTTCTGCGTGGTGGAGGGGCGTTTTTGCAGGGGTTTCTGCGAAAACGTGGCGTTTGTAGACGTGGTGTTTTTGTGGTGAAGTTGTGGTGGATTGCTGGTGAAATCGTGGTGTGTTTACGGCACCACGTTTTTCGACGGTCTGAAAACATGCCACTTTTTGAAGATTTATTTTTCGACTGGTTATTTGGTGCTGCGCTGAGCTCGTGCTCGATCTCCTCGAGGATGGCCTGGGCGGCGGCGGCGGGGTCGGCGGCGCGGGTGATGGGGCGGCCTACGACGAGCAGGGAGGCTCCGTGGGCGATGGCCTGGGCTGGGGTGGCGATGCGCTTCTGGTCTCCGATGGCGGCTGCCGGCGGGGCGGATGCCGGGGACTGACGAGGAGGGTGTCGGGGCCGGTCTCTTTGCGGAGGATGGCGACCTCTTCGGGGGAGCAGACCATGCCGTCGATGCCGGAGGCTTGGGCGAGTTTGGCGAGGCGGAGGACCTGATCGGCGGGGGAGGCGGTGATGCCGATGCCGGCGAGTTCGTTCGCGTCCATGCTGGTGAGGACGGTGACGGCGAGGAGGCGAGGGGAGCCGGGGGCAGTTGGCGGCTTCGGCTGCGGCGGACATCATGGCGGCGCCGCCGCGGCGTGGATGGTGAGGAGGGAGGCTCCGGCTTGCGTGGCGGAGCGGACGGCTCCGGCGACGGTGTTGGGGATGTCGTGGAGTTTGAGGTCGAGGAAGACGTTGAAGCCGCGGTTGCGGAGCTGTTGCGACGATGCTGGTTGCCGGCGGCGTAGTAGAGCTCCATGCCGACTTTGAACCATTGGCAGGTTTGGCCGAGGCGAGTCGACCAAGTGGAGGGCTTCCCTCGCGGTGGGGTAGTCGAGGGCTACTATTAGGCGGTCTTTCGAATGGGCTGGGGGGCGGGTGGGGGGCATGCGTCTAGTTTACCGCGGCGGATTTGGGGGAGGAAGAAAACGAGAACATGCAACGGCAATAGTGTTGGCGTCAGAATTAGTTCTTAGCGAATCGAACTGAGGTAGAGAAGCAGGTTTCTCCACTGCGGCGGCATAAAGACGCCGCCTCCGGTCGAAATGACGACTTTTGTAGAGAGCAAATTTTGGGAAGGGATGAGTGAACAAGGTGCTGCAACTGCGGGTGTGACGCTTGCTTTGCTTTCTGATTCGGGGCAGAATCGAGTCTCCATCGTACAAACAGGCCCGGTTCTTCTTCAGAGATCATTTCGAGGAGCTAGCTTATGGGTGGTACAGCGGTTGTTGCCCCTTCTGTCGCGCCGGCTTTGGCCACAACATACGGGCATGGGTGCGATTCCTTATGCGGGTGGAGTTACGTTTCGGGTGTGGTCGCTGTTTGCTGACGCTGCGTTTGTGGCGGGGGATTTTAATGGGTGGTCGGCGACGGCTACGCCGCTGGCTCGGGATGGGACGAGCAACTACTGGTCGGTGGATGTGCCGGGCGCGACGGTGGGGCAGGCGTATAAGTTTGTTCTGCCTTATGCGGCGAAGCCGGGGCGGAATGCGTTCCGGATGGATCCTTATGCCCGGTCTATCAAGACAGATGCCGCAGGCAATCTGAATGGGATCGTCGCGAGCAGGGATACGGCCTACGAGAGCGGCACGTACAGGACGCCGCTGTGGAACGAGGCAGTGTTGTATGAGCTGCATATTCCGACGTTCAATGGATCGGCCGGATCGCCTGGGACGTTTGATACAGCGATGGTGCGGCTGCCGGATATTGGGAAGTTGGGTGTGAATGCGATTGAGTTTATGCCGCTCGGACAGTTTTCCGGCAGCGCGAGCACGGGATATAACCCGGGGTACATCTTCGCGGTGGAGGATGAGTATGGCGGAGCCGACGGATTTCGCATTTATGTGAATGCGGCGCATTCGCTGGGGATCGCGCTGATTCTGGATGTTGTCTACAACCATGTGGATGGGTTGGATCTGTGGCAGTTCGACGGTTGGTCGATAGACGGAGTTCCGTGTTCGTGGTGCTTACCCCACGCAACGAATTATGTGAATGGAGGGATTTATTTCTTTCAGGACGGCCGCGCGCACACGCCATTTTCGCATGCGCGATTCGATGTTGGACGGCCTGAGGTGTGCCGTTATTTGTTCGACAATGTGACAGGGTGTCTGGAGAACCGGTTTCTCGATGGCCTGCGCTTCGATTCCATCGTGAGCATTCGCAATATTCAGGACCAGTTTGACAACTGGAAGCTGGGGCAGGCTGTGCCGGAGGGGATTGCGTTGCTGCAGGAGTTCAACAGGCACGTGCAGAGCGCACAGCCGTGGAAGATCATGATTGCGGAAGATCTGCAGGGCGATGCTTCGATTACGGCTCCTTTGGATGCAGGTGGCTATGGATTCAATGCGCAATGGGACGACAGCTTCTGCGGGAAGCTGAGATGGGCTGCCACGGCTCCGAATGACGCTCAGCGCAATATAGGCGATTTGGCTGGTGCGATTGCGGCGATGAGTGGGGCGAATGCGTTTCAGTCGATCCTATATAGCGAGAATCATGACCAGGCCGATCCGCCCCAGCACGGCGGGAGGTTGCCTGCGATTATCGGCAACGGGAATGCGAGCAGCTGGTTTGCGAAGAAGCAGTCGACGCTGGCGGCTTGTGTGGTGCTTTCGGCGCCGGGGATTCCGATGCTGTTTATGGGACAGGAGTTTCTGGAGTTCCGGCCGTTTCCGAATTATGGCAGTGCTCCCACTCCGATTGACTGGGGGTTGAAGGATACGTTTAGCGGCATCTGGGCGCTGTATCGCGACATGATTGCTCTGCGTCGGAATAGTCGCTGGGAAGACGCGCGGGTTGTGCGGGCGGAATGTGCATGTGCTGCCGGTGAGCGAGCGACAATGTGCTGGTGTATCACCGGTGGGATCAGGGTGGAGCGGGGGATGATGTGGTGGTGGTTTGTAATTTTGCGAATCAGAAGTATGCGAATTATCAGATTGGCATGCCGCGGAGTGGGATGTGGAGGGTGAGGTTTAATAGCGATTCGAGTTTGTACGATGGGGGATTTGAGAATTGGCCCTGCTTTGATACGGATGCGAATGGGGCTGCGTTGAATGGGATGCCTGCTAGTGCGAGTGTGGGGTTGGGGGCTTATACGTGTTTGGTTTTGTCGCAGGATTGAGTGTGGTGCGGCTCTCGAAGTGAAAGCCCGGGCTAAAGCCCTGCGCTAATCCGAACGGCAACGGCAAAAAGCAAAAGCGAAATGCGGGGGTCTCTCCACTGCGCGACGGACGATAAGACTGTCCGTCGCTTCGGTCGAGATGACGCCTCTTGGGAGCGGGTCGAGAATTGTTTATTCGGTGCGTAGGGCTTCCATGGGTTCGATCTTTGCGGCGCGGCGGCAAGGGAGGGCTGTGGCGGCTACGGCGGCGAAGGCGAAGAGGAGAACTACCGGGAGCATGACGGACAGGTCGGTGGGTGAGGTGTTGTAGAGGAGGGCCTGGAGGCTGCGGCCTATGGCTGAGGCTGGCGATGCAGCCTAGCGCGAGGCCGAGAAGGACGGGTGCGACGATGGTTCCGAGCATGAGGGTGTAGACGCTTTCGCGGGTTGCGCCGAGAGCCATGCGGATGCCTACTTCCTTGGTGCGGGCTTCGACGGAGTAGCTGAGAGTGCCGTAGATGCCGAGGAGAGCGAGGAGGAGAGCGGCGGCTCCGAAGGCGACGAAGATTCCGGTTTCGAGGTGCTCGGGTGCGAGGGAGTCGGAGAGCTGCGAGTCGAGGGTATGGACGCGGGCGATGGTGACGTTGGGGTTGTAGCTCCAGATGGTGCTGCGGACGGATTCGATGAGTTGGGTGGGGTCTTGTGTGCTGCGGACGAGGAAGTAGGTGGCCTAGGGCGGATTGTCCCAGTAGGGAAGGTAGACCATGTTGGCGGGCGCGGCGCGGAGGGAGTTGTTGTGGGCGTCGGCGGCTATCCCGACGATGGTGTAGTGGTGTCCGCTGCGGTCGAATTGACGGCCTATAGCGCTTTGGCCAGGCCAGACGGCCTTGGCGGTGGCCTCGGAGATGACTGCGTTCGTCTGGGTGCGGTCTCGCTCATCGAGGGCGCGGCCCTCAAGGATGTGCTGCTGGATGGTGGTGAAGTAATCGGGGCCGATCCAACGGTAATTGGCGAGTACTCCGTTGCCGGGTTGGTCCACGGGGTTGACGCCATCGATCCAGTTTTCGCCGGTGAGGACCAGGCGGTGACCCAATGTGGCGGAGTGGACTCCGGGCAGAGAGCGGAGTTTCTGGAGTATGCCGTCATCGAAGCTGATGCGGTCTTTGTCGTTGGTGAAGCTCTTAGAGAATGACATCGGCGGCGACGACATGGTCGGTGGAGAAGCCGCGGTCGAAGGTGGAGAGATGGATGAGGCTCTTGGCGAGAAGTCCTGCGACGAGAAGAAGCGTGGTGCAGGCGAAGACCTGGGCTCCGACGAGTGAGCGGCGGAGGAGATTGCTGCCGCGGGAGCCGGAGGAGCGGGTGCCGCTTTGCAGGGCTTGTTGCGGGCGGATATGGAGGACGCGCAGGGCGGGAAGGACTCCGAAGAGCACCGAGGCTCCTACGGTGAGGAAGACAGAGAGGACAGAGCACGGTGGGGTTGATGGTGACGGTGGTGGTGCGCGGGATCGCTAGCGCGGCGTATCCGGCGAAGCGATGGACCGCGAAGAAGGCGAGAGCGATGCCAAGGGCTCCGCCGGTGAAGGAGAGGATGAGGACTTCGGCGAGGGCGCTTTGAAGGAGGTGGGCGGTGGAGGCTCCGAGCGCGGAACGGACGGCAGCTTCGCGGTCGCGATGAACGAAGCGGGCGAGCTGCGCGTTGGCGAGATTGATGCACGCGATGAGCAAGACGCTGAAGACTGCAGCCATAAGAAGCCAGAGACGTGTGGAGGTGCGGCCGACGAGGACCTCCTTCATGGGCTGGATGTAGGCGGTGAGAGCACCCTTGACCGGGCCGTTGAGTTGGTCGGGCGGGATCTGATGCGACGATGTAATCGTCGACGAGGTTGAGATTTTCGGTGGCCTGGGGGATGGTGACGCCAGGTTTGAGGCGGCCGAGCGCGACGTAGCTGCCGTAGTCACCGTTCCAGCTGAAGCTTTTGGTGGGGTCGATGACGAGAGGGGTGATGATCTCGTTGTCGGGAAACTGGAGGAGAGTGGGCGAGGGTGAGAGCTCGTTTGCCTTGGGGAAGTAGAAGTCTTCGGGGAGGACACCTACGACCTGATAGGGAGCTCCGGCGATGAGGATCGATTTTCCGGTGACGGAGGTATTTCCGTTGAAGAGGGTCTGCCAGAGACGATGACTGATGATGGCTACTTTTTCGCGGCCTGCGACGGATTCTTCGGGGAGGAAGTTGCGGCCGATGGTGGGCTGGGTGCCAAGGATGTCGAGGAGGTTCGGCTGGGCGATGATTCTGCCGACGAGATGCGGATGGTCATTGTTGTCGAGGCTGACTCCGATGGAACCCTGCTGGAGGAGGGTCATGTCGGAGAAGGCGGTGGATTGTCTGCGCCAGATGTCTTCGTGCCGGGCGTTTGCTCCGGCGAGGGGGAATAGCTTTTCGAGGTAGTGGACTTTTTCCCAGACGACGACGAGGCGGCCGCTGTCGCGGTAGGCGAGGGGCTTGAGGAGGACGGCGTCTACGACGGAGAAGAGAGTGGTGGTGGCTCCGATGCCGAGAGCGAGAGTGAGGACGGCGGTGAGGGTGAACGTGGGGGACTTGCGGAGCTGGCGGAGACCGTAGCGAAGATCCTGCAGGATGGAGTTCATCGGTTCACCTCTTAGCGATGGCTTGGATTTGTTTTAGCATCTGTGGTGCCAATCGGAGTGGGCTGAATTTGCCACGGATTCGGTAGTTTCCGGGGGTTGGCGTCGGGGAGGAGTGTCCGGTTTTGAGGTGACGTGTCCAGAGATGGACGGTTGATTACGGGGTTTGATGGTCTTCGTTTCGTGGTAGGCTTACGCCTCCCCTGAATTGACGATTTCTTCGAGGTGCGATGTGCGCATTCTTCTTGCTGCTGCAGTACTGTGCGTTCTTGGTCTGTCTTGCAGCGGGATGGCGCAATCCAGTGTCGTGGGCGCTTCGCCTGCGGTTGCGGAGAACAACTGGCAACGGGTGATAAAGCTTCCACTTCACACGAAAGTTCACATTGCCGCCGACAAGAAGGGGCGGACGTGCCTGATTGACGCGGTGGATGACGTGTCGCTGACGTGCTCTTCCGGGGACAAGGGAAGCAGCTTTCCGCGTACAGAGGTCAAGAGCGTGAAGCTGACGCGTTATAAGTGGTCGACGCTCGTTGGTCTGGGGATGGGGTTCGGCATCGGCGCAGCAATCGCAGCGACGGGGCCTAACGACAGTCTCTGGCGCGGAGGTGCCGCAGGTGGCGTTATGGTGGCAATGCCTGTGATAGCGGGAACGACGGATATGTTGCGTGGGCCGGTGGTGTATCGGCGGCCGGAGCACTGAAGGAAAGATTTGTATTCCACATTCGAAGGAAGCTGTGCTAACGTGGTCGCCTCCCCAGCAAAGAATCGATCGACGAGACTGTGAAGCTTGCAAAGATCTTCCAGGAGGTGCGACTTGCGTTTGAGTCCCGTTTTGATGTGCATGATGGGTTTTTCCGCCGTGATGGTGGCTCAATCGAATTCAGTGGCTAGTCCGGCCACGACTGTTCCGGGCGACTGGGCGCGGGTGAAGCAGCTTCGGCCGCATATACGGGTTCATCTGTCGACGGATCGGGGTAGCCATCTCTGTTCGGTCGACGCCGTGGATGATGTGTCGTTGACCTGCTCGTCGGGGCATTCGGGGAAGACTTATGCACGAGCGGAGATTAAGAGCATCAAAGTGACGGAGTATGCACTGTCGACCCTGGGAGGAGCGTTCATCGGTGGGGGAGCCGGGGCGTTGGTTGGATTGGGATGCTGCGCTCATAACGGGGGTCTGGCGGATGCATATGCTGTTGCTTCAGGCGCGGTTGTGGGAGCAGTCGCAGGAGCCGGTGTGGGGGCTGCGACGGATTTGTTTCGTGGGCCGGTGGTGTATCGGCGGCCGGATCACTGAGAAAGATTTGTGTTCCTCATTCGAAGGAAGCTGCGCTAACGTGATCGGCTCCCCAGCAAAGAATCGATCGATGAGGCGAGGCGCGACGACGAGATAGACTCGGTGGATGAAATTCTTTGCGATCGCGTTGTTGTTCTCCGTCGTCAGCGCTTCGTGCGTGGCGCAGGCTGCTCATGACGAGGAGTCGATCCGGAGTATTCGCTCCGCGTCCAATAAGGCGATCGTGGCGGGTGATGTTGCGGGTTTTGCCGCGAGCCTTGAGCCCGGGTTTGTGGTGGTGACCGGGAATGGTTCGTTTCTTTCCCGTGAAGCTTACGTTGGGGCCTTTGCGAAGGACTTTGAGGATCCGCACTCTGTCAGGTTTGAACGTATAGCGGATTCGATTGAGATTTCGACCTCGGTTCCGCTGGCGGCAGAACACGGACATTGGGTGGGGCGTCTTTCGGGCGGGACGGTTATCTTTCGCGGGACGTATCTGGCGATGTGGCGACGGTCGGAGAGCGGGTGGAAGCTGCGATCGGAGCTGTTTGTCTCGCTTGCTTGCAGCGATGCAGATGCGTGCGAGACCTATCGGAAGAAGTACGGGGCGGTGACGCCCAATCTGGCGCAGCCACAACGCTAATGTGCGGTGACGGTGAGATTGAGGGTGACGGTCTGGGTGAGTTGGACTCCGGTGGTCGAGCTGGCAGTGACTTGATATTGGTAGACGCCGGGTGGCGTGGTGCGGATGTTGGGGTCGCCTCCGCTGCCGCAGCTGGTGGATGAGAGGGTGATGAGAGCAATCAGGATTGCTTTGAAGAAGGTTCGGGCGGGGTGTGCGCTTTTGCGATGGAGGGTCGTCCAGAAAAAGAGGAAGGAGGCGGGGAGCAGGCAGAGGAGAGTTTGGCTGAAGCGTCTATTTTGGGCTGTAGCTCCAGAGCTGATAGTCGTGATGGTGTTGATCGTGGCGATGGCGTTTTGTGCGGGGCCATTGAGGGCGATGTCCGAAGGCAGGAGTGAGCAGGTGGCGAATTGGCCAGGGGTGATGGGGGTGCAGGTGAGGACGACGGTGCCGGTGTAGTTGTTTTGCGGGGTGAGCTGGAGGTTGTAGCTGGCGGGGCGCTCGCTGGCTACGGTGGCAGAGGCGGTGGACGCGCCGTTGACAGTGAGAAGGAAGGTTCCGTTGGAAACTCCCGTGCCCGTGAGAGGGACGGTTGCCGGCGAAGTGGAGCTGGTGACGGTGAGGGTACCGGTGCGTGCCCCGAGGGCGGTCGGGCTGAAGGTGAGGGTGATCTGGCAGGTGGAGTTGGGGGTGAGGATGTTGGTGGAGCAGGGTGTGGTGACCGCGTAGTCGCCGGTGAGCGCGAGGGCCAGGTTAGTGATGGCGGCGGTTCCGGTGTTGGCGAGCGTAAGGGTGAGGTTGGAGGAGGCGCCGAGCGCGATGCTGCCGAAGTTGAGCGTGGTGGGGGTGATGGTGAGTTGGGATTGCGTGCCGGTGCCGGTGAGCGGGGCGTTGATGGGGAGGGTAGAGAGCGACGTAGCGATGGCGAGGGTTCCGGTGCGTGGGCCGGTTTGCGTTGGGGTGAAGGTGATCTGTTCGGTGCAGCTGGTGTTGGCGGCGAGGGTATTGCTTGCGGTGGGGCAGGTGCCCGTGGCGGTGTAGTCGCCTGACGTAGTGATGCCGTTGAAGGTCGCGGCGGTGGGGCTGGTGTTGGTGATCTGGAGTGGGAGCGCGGCGGAGGTGCCGAGTTGAACGGTGCCAAAGTCGAGCGAGAGGGGCGAGAGGGTGAGGGCAGAGGGTGTGGCGTAGCCAATAAGGCTGATGAATTCCAACGCTGTGCTGGAGTCGGAGATGATCTCGAGCGCGCTGATGCGGGTTGGGCTGGGGTTGGCGCTTGGTTGGGGCGTGAAGGTGACGATGAGGAGGCAGCTTGCAGAAGGGAGGATGGTGTCGCAGTTACTTTGGATGGTGAAGTCCGATGAGGTGAGGAGGCTGCTGATGTGGATGGGGACGGTGCCGGTGTTGGCAAGGGTGATGGCCTGAGATTGGGCGGCGTTGCCTACTTGCGTTGAGGGGAAGGCGAGAGAGCTTTGTGAGGCAGTGTAGGAGACAAGCGGGGCGGTGTTGGTGGGCGAGCCGATAGAGATGGCGGTGGAGGAACCGGTGAGGTTGAGGATGTCGGGGGATGAGAGTGCGTCGCTTTCGATGATCAATGCGCCGGTATCGGTGTTGGGCGCAGAGGCAGGAGAGCCGGAGGCCGCCTGGTTGAGAGGCGTATAGGCGAGTGTGGCGGTGCAGGATTGAGTTTCAGTCAGCGTATTGCCGCAGTTGGTGTTGGTGATGAGGAAGGGCCACTCGCTGGTGAGTCGGCGGATAGTGAGAGGAGTGGGGGACGTGTTGGTGAGGGTGAGGGTTTGGGTGGTGGATTGGCCGGAGGCGGTCTGGGGGAAGTTGAGGACCGATTGGCCGGGAATGAGATTGCCGGTGATTTTGAGTGAGGCTGAGCCCTGACCGTAGCCTTCGACGTAGCCGAGGCCGTTGAGGGTGGCTGAACCGTCGGTGGGTGTGGCCTGGGCGAAGAGAGTTCCGGTGATGTCTCCGTTGGTGAGAGGGAGGAAGGTGACGGAGACGTTGCAGGACGCGTTGGGTGCGAGCGCCGCGCACGGAGGGCCGGAGAGGACGAACTGGCGCGGGAGGGCGATGTCGAGGGTTAGGGATTTGCCGGTGAGATTGTTGATGGTGAAGTCGCGCGTTCCACCTAGGGTGCCGGTCGGAGTCGGGGCATAGCTGGCTTGCGCGGGGAGGATCTGGAGGCCGGCGTTTTCCATTGTGTAGGCGCCCTTGAGTGGGATGCTGTAGCTGGTGAGGCCAGTGGTGGAGTTGGTGACGGGGAGTTGGAGAGCGTCGGTGGTGAGGGCGTTGGTGGGAGTATAGGTTACGGTGATCGTGCAGGCCGCGGCGGGAACGAGGGTGTTGCAGTTGGTGATGGAGGAGAAGAATGACGTGGTGTTGGTGGGTGCCGCGATTTGGGAGTGTGGCGGAATTGGTATTGGTAAGGGTGATGGTTTGTTGTGTCGCGGTGGGGCCGGGGACGTTATTGAAGATGAGAGCGGTTGGGCTAAAGGCGAGGCCAGGGTCTGGACTGCCGAAGCCTGTGAGGTGGGCGACGACGGGCGTGGGGGTGGGGATGGTGAGGGTTCCGGTGAGCGGGCCTGCCGTGGTGGGAGAGAACTGGAGGTTGAGGAAGCAGGAGGCGTTAGGAGCCAGGGGGCCGGTGCAAGGTTGGCCTCCGGTGGGGTAAAGAGTGGAGTCAGCGAGGATGAAGCTGCCGTTAGTGGTTGGTGTCGAAAGAGTGACTGGGGAGGTTGTGAGGTTGGTGAGGGTGAAGAGGGTAGGGGCGCTGGTGCTGTTGATGGGTACAGGGCCGAAGTCCAGTGTGACGGGGCTGAGGATAAGGCCGGTGAGGGGAAGGCCTGTTCCGGTGAGTGTGAGTGGGGGATGGGCTGCCGGCGGCGGAGGCAAGGGCGAGCGTGGCGGTTTGGGAGCCGGTGGTAGAGGGGGTGAACTGAACTCCGAGCCAGCAGTTGGTGCAGGGGCCAGTGAATGTGCTGAGAAAAGCTGAGGCGGGTGGCGCGCCGTGGCCGTAGCCGATGTCTTCGACGAGGATGGCCTGGAAGTCAGGTGCGCTGCTGGTGGCGGTGAGGGTGGGGAAGGGGGCAGTGATCTTTTGCCAGAGCACGGTGGGTTGGCCGAGAAGGACATTGCCGAATGCGAGGGTGTCGTTAGGAGTGGTCGTGATGGCGGTGCCGGTTCCGCTGAGCGAGACGAAGGAGGGTGAGGTTCCGTTGCCGGCGGTGACGGATAGGAAGCCCTGACGGATTCCAGGTTGCGAGGGGGCGAAGGTGAGGAGGACGGTGCAGGTGCCGTTGGCGGGGAGGGTGGCGGGGCAGTCGGTAGTGTCGGTGAAGTCTCCGGTGAGGGAGAGAGTGAGGGCGAAGGAATTCGCGCCGCTATTGCCGATGGTGACGGTCTGTGTGGAGGCTGAGTTGCTGGCGACGAGGACAGGGGTGGGGAAGGTGATGGCGGCGGGAGTGATGGTGAGGCTGGGGTTCACGGATTGGCCGGTGCCGGTGGGGAGCGGGAGAGTGGAGCCGGTGATGACGACGGTGAGGCCTTGATCGAGTGTGAGGGTGGTGGTGTCGGCCGAGGGAGCGATGGGCGAGTTGTAGGTGATCTGGAGCTGGCAGACGGTGTGGGGCAAAAGGGTGGTGGGGCAGCGGTCGGTTAGTGTGAAGGGCGCGGGGAGGGTAATGGGGGTATGGGAGATGGAGTTGGCAGAGTTGTTGGAGAGGTAAAGGTAGCGGGGGAGACGTGGCGCGAAGGGGTTGGTGCTGGATGCGGTGCCGAATTGAGTGCCGAAGTCGATCTCCTGTGCAGAGAGGCTGACTGAGGCTGCCTGGGTGTAGGCGGTGAGAGCGATGGACTGAGTTCCGATAAGCCAGTTGGATTGGATAAAGCCGTCGTCGGCGGAGTTAGGGGACGCGGTGAAGCCGATGGCCAGGTGGCAGGTGGAGTTTGCGGGGAGGGTGTAGGTGTTCTGGGCGATTAGAGGGCAGTCGAACGATGATGCGGCGAAAGCATAGCTCGTGAGTTGGTGGCCGAGAATATTTAAGTAATTGTTTGAGATTGGCCGGTGAGGTTGGTAAGGGTCAGGGTGCGGGTTTGGCGGGGCTGGTGGACGTGACGATGCCGAAGTCGAGCTCTTTGGGAGTGAAGACGATGGGGGGGGGGGGTTTGCCGTTGAGGCTAGCGTGACGGTTTGAGTTGTGGCGTTGCTCGCTTGGGCGGTGAGGGTTCCGGGGTTTGTGGATGTGCTGAAAAGGGCAATGTTGCATTCGCCGCCGGGTAGCAGGGTGGTGGTGCAGTTGTGGGAGAGGGTGAAGTTGGTGGAGGCGAGCTGGAGATTGGTGGCGGCGCGCTGCCGAGGTTCCGAAGGGTGATGTTCGGGTTGGCATCGGTGGAGAGTGCAAGGGTTGGCGCGGCGGCAGTGGGATTGAGTCTGGCGAGATAGGCCGCTGAGCCTGCGCAGAGGCTGCCATTGCAGCTTCCTGGGGCGAGGACAGCGGTGCGGAGGGTGTTGGGGAGTGCTGGCGTCGGGGTGTTTGCGAGGGCGAGGTCGTAAGTTTCGGTGGCGAGGAGGCTGGAGCTTGCGGTGGGGGCGGCGCTGCCGGCGAAGATGGGGTTGCCGCCGGGGTCGGTGGCGAGGGAGGTGAGGGTGACGGGGACGCTGGCGAAGGTTGGGTTGGTGGTGGGGAGGCCTCCGAGGCGGAGGGACTCGTCGATTGTGCCTTGTTGCGTGACGCGAAGTGCGAAACTATTGCCTATCTCGGAGAGGGGAGTGAGGGGCAGGAGCCACGCGGGGGTGTTGAGCGTTCCGGTGATCCAAACCGCGGTGCCGGGTGCGGGGGCGAGGGTGGATTGGTTTCCCGGAGCGAGGAGAGTGGAGGCAATGACGCTGGAGCCGTCGAGCGGGAGGCGGAGGAGGGTTTGGTAGGTTGTGCTGACGAGTGGCGTGGAGACGTTGGCGACGGGGAATTGGCCGAGGGCAATGGAGCCGGAGACGAGGAGATTCTGTGTGGCTGGGTCGATGGCGAGAGAGGAGATGCCGGGGCCTGGAATGAAGGTGGAGAAGAGGAGGCCGTCGGCGGTGGGAGTGAGTTTGGTGAGGAAGCCGCTGGTGGTGTTGGGGGCGTTGGGAATGATGTCGGGGATGAGGGCGTTGAGTGTGGGGTAACCGGAGCTGGTGGTGAAGCCAGCGATGTAGGCGTTATCTCCGGAGTCGACAGTGAGGGCGGCGGGTGCGGTGTTGCCGTTGAGACCGCTGAGGTAGGTCGCGTAGATGAGAGTGGTGCCGGTCGAGTTGAAGCGCTCGACGAAGCCGTTTTGTAGGCTGCTGGAGGCTGGCGACTGGATTATGGCGGAGGGGGTGACGGGGAGTCCGGTGCCGAAGATGCTTCCGGTGAGGAAGACGGCGTCGTTGGTTGCGGCGACTCCTGTGATGGAGATCCGGTTGGCACCAATGTAGGTGATGAAGATGGGATTTAAGTTCTGGTCGAATTTGCCGATGAAGCCGTTAGTTGTGGCGTCGGTTGCGCTGGGGAAGGCTGCGCCTGAGGTTGCGGTGATGGCTCCGGAGGTTGTGGTTCCGGCGATGACGATGTTGCCTGCGGGGTCGAGCGCCATGGCGAGGCCGATGTCTCCAGCTGCGCCTAGTTGGGTTTGGGCTAGGACGTTGGTCGCGGTGGGGTCTGTTTTGAGGAGGCGGACGCCGTCTTTTTGGTCGAGGAGGAGATAGAGATTGCCCTGTGCGTCGGATTGGACGGCGTTGAACTGGGCGTTTTGCGAGATTGGGTTGGTGGAGGCGCGCAGGCCGGCGAAGACGAGTTGTTGCGGGCCGGTGGTTTGTGCTTCTGCGGCCGCAGTGGCGAGAGCGAGGGCCATGAAGCCGCACAGCCAGGCAATGAATCTTTGGGGAGAGAGCGGGTTCTTCATGGGTTGTTGGCTGCGGGTGGAGCGCTGGTGCAGCCTGACCTTAACTATCCATGGGTGATGAAGCGGGCTTTGGTGGAGAACTTGCGAAAGACGTTACGCAGATACTATAGCGTTCCATTTTGGGACGCCGACCGACCCTCTAGTTGTAGCAGATGGCCGAGACCGCGGCGGTACATCTCGCGCTCAAAGGCGTTATGAGTTGTGTACAGGATGCCTTGGATCTTGAGCGCTTCGGCTGCGGCGATGTTTTCGGGCTTGTCGTCGAGGAAGAGGATGTTTTCCGGGGGCGTGTGAAGGCCAGTGGCGGCGTGCAGGTAAATGGCGGGTTCGGGCTTGGCTACTTTGAGGGAGTGTGACCAGGTGTGATGGGGGAAGTCGTCGATCCAGGGGTGACGGGCGCGGAGGCCGGCCTCCATGGCGCAGGGCATGTTGGAGAGGATGCCGGTGGGGATCCGGGCTTGCTGGAGGGTGCGGGCCCAGGCGAGGATCGCTGGGTTGAGAGTTGACCAGTAGTCGACGTCAGCGGCGATGAGCGCGGCGATCTGGCTGGGCGTGAGGATGGCATGAGTGGGTGCGGCGGCTCGGGTCCAGAAGGACTCCGCGCTGAGGTCGCCGCGGTCGTAGGCGTGGCGGTGGGTCCAGTAACCGTTGTGGAGTTGCTCTTCACTCAGGTTGGCGATGTCGCGCATGCGGGCCCAGGCGGCAGGGTCGGGCGGGCCGGAGAGGACCATGCCGTAGTCGAAGAGCACTGCGTGAACGGGAGTCATTGATTGAAGTTTATTGCAGGCACCGATCTATTGGGGGGCGTGTGCCGAGCCTCGCGTTGTCAGGGCCGCGGAAGTGGAGGAGTGGAGTGGAATTTGGTTGACACGAAATTTGGTCCAGAGTAGGTTTCTAGAACCTGGGCCATCAGTACAAATTCGTCAGGAGAGTGAGAGACTTATGCGTCTTGCGCAGCGATTCAAGAAGCCTGCTTCCCGCCTGCCTTCCGTCAACCTTTTTAACGGCACTTCAACGCACTGCTCTCGCAAGCTAGGCCTTGCGATAGCTCTTGCATTCACGCTGGTTACGTCTGCGGCTAGCGCGCAGAAGTACACCTCGATTGTTGTTTTTGGCGATTCGCTTTCGGATGTGGGCAATGATGCGGATCTTACGCAGGTGAAGTACGGCTTCCGGGTTCCCGGCAATGGACCTTACTTCCCAGCCGACTATACGGACGGCCGCTTCACGGACGGCATGGATACCGTGCCTGCCGCGCAGCACTACTTCGGCGTCTGGGTTGAACAGCTCGCGGCGACATTCCCGGCGAAGCCGGCGATCAGGCCCTCGCTCGAAGACGGAAAAGACTACGCCTACGGAGCTGCGCTTACCGGAAGTGGTACGTTCGATTTCGAGTTTTACCCGGGCCTAACGATCACTGTCAACAACGTTGGGCAGCAGATTACCGACTACCTGGCCGCTCATCCCAAAATTGACGACAAGACACTGTTTGTCGTGTGGGCTGGGGCTAATGATGTCAACCACGCCAGCGGGCCTAAGGACATCATCGATGCAGCTGTCGATCAGGCCACCAACATTCAGCGCCTTATCGATGCGGGAGCCACGCAGTTCATCGTTCCTAACCTGCCTAATCTGGGTGCGATTCCGCGGTTCAATGGTTCTCCGGCGACGTCGATTCCCGCGCAAAAGTCGACGGTGCTTTATAACTCTGTCCTGAAGGCGGGCCTTGATCTCGTGACTCTCTTTAATCCAGGTAAGAAGATCATCCAGTTCGATATCTATGGACTGATCACTAAGGTCCTGGCTTCGCCGGCGAAGTATGGGCTGCTGGACGTGACAGATAGCGCGCAAGGCAATTATGTGATCAACCCGGATACGTATCTATTCTGGGATGATCTGCATCCGACGACCAAGGGGCATAACATTCTCGCCGAAGGTGCCAGCAGTCTTTTGGCACCTTGCAAGAACTGGGTTGAGTGCAACGCGTTTTAGGCGGCCCTTGGAAGATGATGTGATCCCGTTCGGCACGGTGATCGAAACCGGTTAGTGTGGGGCCGCGTTGTAGATGGTGCTGTGGGTTGGGAGGAGAGCTCCGACCACAGCACCACTCATCTCGTCGATGACTGCGCGGACGGCTGCGGATAACATGGTTGGGTGAGCAATCGGTTTTCGCAGAGGACAGGTTGGGATGTGCGGGAGAGCGGGTTTGCGGCTGCGATCCGCGAGGCTCGGGCGGCGGGGCGGAGGCTGATCGATCTGACGGTATCGAACCCTACGGTGTGTGGGTTTGAGTACGATGCCGAGGCGATCTTGCGGCCTCTGGCGGAGCCGCGGGCTCTGGTGTATGACCCTGATCCGCGTGGGATGCGATCGGCGCGAGAGGCCGTGGCAGAGTATTACGCGGACCACGGGGCAAGAGTTGATCCTGCTGCGCTGGTGCTGACGACGAGCACCAGCGAGGGGTATGGGTATCTGTTCCGGCTGCTTTGCGACGCGGGCGATGAGGTGCTGGTGGCGCAGCCGAGCTATCCGCTGTTTGATTTTCTGGCGGACCTCGAGGATGTGCGGTTGAAGAGCTATCCGCTTTTTTATGACCATGGGTGGTGGATCGATTTTGCGGAGTTAGAAAAGGGAATTGGGCCGCGGACGAAGGCGGTGGTGGTGGTGCATCCGAATAATCCCACTGGCCACGCAACGGGGGATGGGGAGCGGGAGAGGCTGGAGGAGCTTTGCACACGGCGCGGGCTGGCGTTGATTGTGGATGAGGTGTTTCTGGACTACCCGCTGGAGGAGAGTGCGCGGCTGAGGAGCTTTGCAGTGGGACCGCATCCAGTGCTGACGTTTGTACTGACCGGGATAAGCAAGATTGCCGGGTTGCCGCAGATGAAGGTGGGGTGGATTGCGGGATTTGGGCCGGAGGCGGCGCGCAGGGAGGCGATGGGACGGCTGGAGGTGGTCGCGGATACGTTTCTGTCGATGAATGCTCCGGTGCAGGGGGCTTTGCCGGGATGGCTGGCAGGACGGAGGGGGATTCAGGGGCAGATCCTGGAGCGCGTGCGGGGGAATCTTCTGGGGGCGAGGGCGAGTGGGGTGGAGGTGCTGACGGTGGAGGCGGGGTGGAGTGCGATTCTCCGTCTTCCGCAACGGGGTGGGTACGGGGATCCTGCGGAACGTTTGCTGCGGGAGGCGGGTGTGGTGGTGCACCCAGGGAGCTTCTATGGGATCGGCGAGGCGGGGCGGGTGGTGGTGAGCTTGCTGGGGCCACAGGGGGAGTTTGCGGAGGGGATGGAGGGTATCAAGAGGGTAATGGGAATGGAACCTCGGTAGTTACTACTTCATGTGATGCTTGTAAAGCTGTTACATCCACTTCTCTAAATAAGAAATTCTAATTACGCTATTTATAGAAATGGATTTGTAGATCTTTCTTCGCCGATCGTTGTTGCGGGACCGTGACCCGGGATGACTGTGACCTCGTCGGGGAGGGTCAGGAGACGGTCGTGAATGGAGCGGAGTAGTTGGTTGGTGTTGCCTCCGGGGAGGTCGGTGCGTCCTATCGAGCCGGCGAAGAGGGTGTCTCCGGCCAGCAGGAGGGACTGGGTGGGAAGGTAGAGGCAGACGGAGCCCTGAGTGTGGCCGGGGGTGTGGAGGATGGAGCCGGAGAGGAGGTTGCGCCCGATCCGATGGTGATGAGTTTGCGGTCTTCCAGGGTGTCGTCGGGATTCTGGACGGTGGGGGTGGGGATGCCCAGCCAGGCGGCCTGCTCATCCATCATCTTGATCTGCGAGAGGTCGTTCTGGTTAACCAGGATGGGGGCTCCGGTGATCTGTTTGAGACGGTGGGCGCCCGCGATGTGGTCGATATGGGCGTGGGTGATGACGATCTGCTTGACGGTGAGGTTGTGTTTGGCGAGGAGGGCGAGGATGCGGGGGATGTCGTCGCCGGGGTCGACGACGATGGCCTCGCGGGAGTGCTCGTCGCCGAGGATGGAGCAGTTGCACTGGAGGGGGCCTACGGGGAGGATCTCGTGAATCATGATGTTAGTTCCCGGTTTCTGAATCGTCAGTTCTCAGTTTGCCACGCTAGGGCAGCTGGAGGTTGTTGATGCGGTCGTATTCTGCCTGGGTGATCTTTAGGAAAGAGCCGTGGCGGAGATTGGCGGGGAAGGCTATGCGCTCGGCAGCGTCGGTCCAGGTCTTGAGGTCGGGTGAGAAGAGTGCGGCATAGTGCTGGGGGTCGCGGTAGTGGTCGTAGTAGGCGAGGTAGCCGCCGGGGACAGGGATGATGGCGGCGCCTTCGGACCAGGGCTCGGAGATGGGTGGGGTGATGTTCGACCATGGGCCTTCCATGGTTGGGCCGGAGGCAGTCTGGAGAACTTTTTTGAGTGGGGTTTTGCGCTCGTCTTTGAAGATCAGCGTGTAGCCCGAGTTGGTTTGGACGAGGGTGGCGTCGATGACGCTGTAGCCGGGGTCGAAGAAGAGCTTGGCGGGCGTGAGGGTTTTGAAGTCGGTGGTGGTGGTGGAGAAGATGCGATGGTTGAGGTTGTTGTCTCCAGAGGTGTCGCCGGGGAAGCGGCCGGGGATGGTGGAGGACCAAAAGAGGAGCCAGTGTTTTTTGGCGGAGTTGTAGTAGAGGGCGGGGGCCCAGGCGTTGATGGCGGCGGGCTCGTTGGCGAGGACGTTGAGTTGCTGGTGCGCGGTCCAGTAGATGAGGTCGGTGGAGGTGGCATGGCCGATGACGGTGGGGGAGTTCCAGGAGCAGGTCCAGACGAGGTGGAAGGTGCCGTCGGGACCACGCTGGAGGAAGGGGTCGCGCATGAGTTCGTTGGACTGGGTCTGGTGGAAGACGGGACGGTCCTGGTTGGCGATGGTCCAGTGGTATCCGTCGAGGCTGATGGCGTAGTAGACGCCTTGCTCGCCGTTGCCTTTGAAGCCCGCGAATAGCCAGGGGGAGTTGGTTGCTGGCTGGGCTACACAGGGGAAGTCAGCGCAAGAAGGAGCGTAAGAGCGGCAAACTTCAGCATGGAGGAATTGTAGGGAGCGGGAAGGAGAAAGCAAAATGCGCAAGCCTTTTGGCCTGCGCATTGGGTGAATCCTGGATATTTGACTACTTCTTCGCGGGGGTGGTCTGCGTGGTCTTGGTGCCTGAGAGGACCGAGGTGCTTGCGGTCGAGCGCGAAAGCGCCACGGTGAGGCCGATGGAGGTGAGCATGAAGATGATCGCTGACCAGGTGGTGAGGCGCGTGAGGAGGTTCGCTGCGCCGCGGGGGCCGAAGGCAGTCTGGGAACCCTGACCGCCGAAGGCTCCGGCGAGGTCTGCGGATTTGCCCTGCTGGAGGAGAACGACGCCTACGAGAAAGAGGCAAACGATTACATGCAGAATAACGAGAAGAGTGACCATCGGAGCGGCTTTAGAACCTCTTTGCCGGAAAAGAATCCGGAGAATGTGTGGATTGGTGCGGAGGAGGGGACTTGAACCCCTATGCCTTGCGGCGCAAGCACCTCAAGCTTGTGCGTCTGCCAATTTCGCCACCTCCGCGCTGTGTCTCGACGCTTGGTGGGGCGCGAGTTGCGGTGAGCAATCCGAAGATCAGTATACCATCCCGGACGGGTTGGCTGGGGCTGGCGGGTTGCGGTTTGGGATACTGCATCGACGTATACTTTCGCGATGAACAGGATGCGGAATGGCGGGCGCTCTGCGGGTATGGGCTCGATTGGGTTGGTGTTGATCGCGTTGATGTCGGCGGCAGGTCTGGCGCAGACGCAGAGCTACTCGCTGGGGCCGGACTCGCAGCCACAGGACGGGGTGCCGAAGGGGGCGGTGACGAAGCATGTGCTTCCGGCAGGGAGGTTTTATCCAGGGACTCCGCATGATTATTCGGTGTATGTTCCGGCGCAATATGACGCGTCGAAGGCAACGGCGTTCATAGTGTTTCTGGATGGGAGCGGATACCTGGGGGATGGGATTCGGATGCCGGTGGTCTTCGACAATTTGATTGCGAAGCATGAGCTGCCGCCGATGATTGGAATCTTTGTGGACCCGGGCGTGCTACCGGCTTTGTCCGATAGCTCAGAGCCGGTATGAGCGCATCTTTGAGTATGACTCGCTGAGCGACAGGTACTCGCGGTTCTTGCTGGAGGAGCTGATTCCGGCGGTGGCGAAGGACTACAACCTGTCGAAGAACCCGGATGATCATGGAATTGCGGGGACGAGCACAGGCGCTGTGGGCGCGTTCATGGCGGCGTGGAATCGGCCGGATCAGTTTCACCGCGTGCTGAGTTTTATCGGGACGTATGTTGCGATGAAGGGCGCTGACGAGATGCCAGCGTTGGTGCGCAAGACGGAACCAAAACCGATACGGATCTTCATGCAGGATGGGACGAATGACCACATCGTTCCGGCGGAGCAGTATGGGACTTCGTTTGCGGGGAGTTGGCCGATCAACAACTGGGTAATGTATCAGGCACTGGAGTACTCGGGCTACGATGCGCGGCTGGAGATGGGGAGCGAAGCGCACAACATGAAGCAGGGCGGGGCGATCATGCCGGATGCGTTGCGGTGGTTGTGGCGCGGGTATCCGGAGCCGATTGTGGTGCGGGAGCCGCCGCAGATGAAGGAGGCCGGGTGGGATCCGCGGATGAAGGTGTTCTCCACTGTGTGGGCGGATAAGCATTGGGAACAGGTTGGGGGGAGCTATGGTGAGGTGGCCAGTCCGACGGGGGACGATTTGGGTGACCTGTTCTTTGTGGATGTGAAAGCTGACCGGATTTATAAGGTGGACGCAGACGGGAAGGTCTCGGTCTATAAAGAGAAGCCTGGCGGCGTGAAGGCGTTGCGCGAGGGGCCGGGGAGCGTGTTGTATGCGTACCTGGCGGAGCGGCGGCAGATTGTGGCGTATGGGCCGGGTGGGGATATGCGCGTGGTGGCGCGAGGCGTCGATGTGAATGACATGGCGGTGACGGCGAAGTCGGAGATTTATTTTGTGGACCCGGTGAAGAAGACAATTGGGTTGGTGGACGCTTCGGGCAAGGCGCGGGTAGTGTATGCGGGTGGAGAGATTGCTGCTCCTGCTGGGCTGGCGCTGTCGGGCGATCAGGCGATGCTGGTAGTGACCGATGCGCAGTCGCGCTTTAGCTGGTCGTTTCAGATTGCGGCGGATGGCGGGCTGCAGAATGGAGAGCCGTTTTATCGGCTGCAGGCTCCAGAGGCTGGATGGATGAGCGGGGTCCAGGGGGTGGCGGAGGACTCGAGTGGCCTGGTCTATTTTGCTACGCCGATGGGGATCCAGGTGTGCGAAGCAAATGGGAGGATGGCAGAGGTGTTGAATTCGCCGGAGATCGGCGGGGTGTCGAGCTTTGTGTTTGCGGGCACGAAACTGGATTGGATGATTGTGGCGCAGGGCGGCAAAATCTTTCGCAGGCCGGTGAAGGTGACCGGCGTTGCCGCGGGGACTGTGGTGAAGCTGCCGAAGCCACCGTTGTAGCGATGGTGGCCGGGGCAAAAAAGAGAGGCGGAGGTCGTCTGCCTGAAGATGCCACCCTCCGCCTCAGATTCTTGTTAGCCGTTGCTCCACTTTGGCGATGCCTTGGTCAGGATATTGACCAGAGGCTGGCCGGCGGGGGTGGCTTTGACGGCTCCCTCGCGAACGATCGAGGTTGCGGTAATGTCTTTGCCGTAGACGGACTTATTGGCGTCGTCATCGGTGTCAAGACCAGCGCTACCCAGGGAAGCACCTGCGAAGAGACCGCTCTTGGCACGGGAGTAGGTAAGGACGTCGACATTGGGGTCGTTCTGGCCGACGGCTTTCGCTCCAGTTGGTCCAGCGACGGCGCTGCATTCAGCCCCAAGTTTCAGCTTGCCGGAGAGAATTTTCTCTGCGCCGGTTTTGGTTTGGACGAGCAGCACGTAGTCGGTCGACGAGGTGCCAAGCTGGACGCCGAGAGTGCCGACGTCTATCTTGTACATCGCGGGCGCCGACCATGGGCCCTTCATGTCGACTCCGCTGCGACAGATAATGACGCCACGGCCGTAGGTTCCGCCAACTCCGACCGCTACTTTCTTGACGGAGGGGAAGACGAGAACGCAGACAGCGCGATTGAGCAGGGACTGCGGTATTTCATCCGACTTGGCGAGGATCTGTTTGAGAACTTCCGCCGAGTTGCCCAGACGATCATCAATTTTGTTCTGAGCGACGGTGGGTAGCGTGATGGCAACGCTGATTAGAGCGGCTAACGCGGTCTTCTTCATTATGAGAACCTCACTTTTGGCGACGACGGGGAAATCGAACGTGAGCTTGCATAGTGCTCCCCCGACTGTCTTAGTTAGATAAAAAATACGCGTTGCGCCGCGAGGGCGAAACTGGCAAAACTACCAGTTCGGGGCTGTGAGATTATTAGTGCTGGAAAACGGCCAAAAACAACGGCCACTTCGATAAAAAGTGGCCGTTGGAACGGTTTGTACCGGACTAGCGCTGGGAGGAGAGCCCGGTCGGCGGAACCTGGGGGTTGGTGGTTGGAGTGGCACGCTTACGCTTCTTTACCGGGGGACCCAGGTTCGGGGGGTGTTGTTTCCCTGGCCATTGCCGTTCTTCTTTTTGTCCTGTTGTCCTGGCTTTCGACGACGGCACGCATCCAGTAATTGCCGTCCGCGTCCACCTCGATGCCGTGGACCTCGCGCTCGAAGCCGGGAAAGCGCTTGCCGAACTCCTCGATGGCCAGGATGAGTTTGATGACGGGGCTCTCGGCGCTGCCGAGGCGCTCGCCGGGCATGCACATCGGGATGCCGGGAGGGTAGGGAACCAGCATCACGGCGCCGATCCTGCCGGGCATCTCAGTGAAGCGAATTTTTTCGGTCTCGTTGCGCAGCAGTTTCTGATAGGTCTGCGAAGGAGTGAGGATGGGATCGAAGTCCTCGTCGCAGGCGTCGTTGATGAGGCCTGAGAGATTCAATTGGACCATGGCGGCATGCATCTCGTCGGAGAGCTCTTTCAGGGTGGTATTGCGATAACGGGTCGGATATTTGAGAACGAGTTCGGGGAGGGCCTCCTCGAGCGACGCTTCGGAGTCGTAGAGGCGTTTGAACTCGAAGAGATTCTCGAGCAGCGCGCCCCATTTGCCTTTCGAGGTTCCGACAGAGAAGAGGACGAGGACGGTGTAGTCGCCGGTGCGGGCGATCTCGACTCGGCGGCCGTCGAGGAACTCGGTGATGATGGCTGCGGGGATGCCCCAGTCGCCGACCTTGCCCTGGGCGTTGACGCCTGGTGTGAGGATGGTGACCTTGGTGGGGTCGAGCATGCAGTAGTCGTCGGCAATGTCCTCGTCCTGGAACCCATGCCATTCCTCGCCGGCCTTGAGGGTCCAGGCGCTGGAGCGGTTTGTCAGGAGCCCGTCGGCGGCTTCTTCGAGGAGGTAGGTCTGCCCATCGAGAGGATCGAAGACATACTCGGGCTGATAGAGGCGGAAGAACCAGCCCTGCTCGGCGGCTCGCAGGCGGTGGCCGATTGAGGACATGGCCTTGCGGAAACTGATGGCGTCCTGCAGGGTTTCGGACATCAGGGTCGGGCCGGCAGGCTCGTCCATCATGGCGGCAGCTACGTCGAGCGATGCGATGAGCGGGTAGAACGGGGATGTCGTGCCATGCATCATGAAGGACTCGTTGAACTGATCGTAGTCAAGCGGAGCGCGCGGGCTGAGTTTGACGTGGATCATCGAGGCCATGGAGAAGGCGGCGAGCATCTTGTGAGTGGACTGCACGGCGAAGATGGTCGGGCGGTCGGGTGTGTCGTCCGGGACGCCCATGGCGAAACGGCCCTGATATATCTCGTGAAATTTTGCGTAGGCGTACCAGGCTTCGTCGAAGTGGATGCGCGGAACGGACTTGGCGAGTTCGGTGACGACTTTGTTGACGTCGTAGCACAGACCGTCGTAGGTGGAGTTGGTGACGACGGCGTAGGTGGGGTTCTGATTGGGGACGCCGGTAGTGAGCGGGCTCTTGTCGATGATGCCGCGGATAAACTCCGGCGAGAAGCGCTTGATGGGAACGAGGCCGATCATGCCATAGCCGTTGCGCGTGGGCTTCATGTAGACCGGTCGCGCGCCGGTGACGGTGAGCGAGTGGCAGATGGACTTGTGGCAGTTGGCGTCGGCGAGGACGATGTCGTCCTGCGCGATGACGCCGTGGCCGACAATCTGGTTGGAGCTGGAGGAGCCGCTGAGGACGTAGAAGGTCCAGTCGGCGCCGAAGATGCGGGCGGCGTTGCGTTCGGATTCGCCGGGAGGCCCGAGGTGATCGAGCCAGGAGCCGAGCGGCGAGGTGGAGATGCCGAGGTCGGAACGCATGAGATTTTCGCCGAAGAACTTGTGAAACTCCATGCCGACAGGGTGCTTCAGGAAGGCGACGCCTCCCATGTGGCCGGGTGCGTCCCAGGAGTAGGCGCCCTGGTCGTTGTACTTCTTGAGCTCGCGGAAGTATGGCGGGAGAAGCTGCTCGTGATAACGCTCGACAGCGAAGTCGACGCGATTGGCAATGAAAGCAGGGGTGTCGCCGAAGAGATGAATGTACTCGTGGACCTGCTTGACGACTTCGAGGGGGAGTTCGCTGACGAGAGTGCGGTCGGCGATGAGGAAGATGGGGATCTTTTTGTTGCGGCGGCGCACCGCACGGAGAATGGCCAGTGCCGCGCCTTCGGCAAACTGGTTTTCCCCTTCGAGGTCCCAATCCAGAAGGATCGCGCTATAGGACGGGTCAGAGGTGACGAGCGACAGGCCGTCCTCCGGCGTGGAGGTACGGACGACTTCGTAGCCTTCGAGCTTAATAGCTTCGACTAAACGCTCCATGGCTCGATCGGAGACTGAATCCGTGCCACCCACTTCACTCGCAATCAATAAAACCCAACGCCCTTCGCTCATACACCTCTCACTTCTGTCCTGTGGTCCTTATAGATGTTACAGGGAAGTTTTGTGGGAGGTTGTCAGAGTGTGAATCTTTGGAAAATCGCCGGCGGAAGCATCTGGGAGGGGGCGGAAGAGTCCTGTGGTTGGGTTAGTGGGAAAGCGTGTTTATTCGGCTGCTGACGGGATCCGATTTGGCAGAGGCGATGCTGAGAAAGGCTTCGCGCACGGTGTCATAGGAGGGCCTGCCGGTGAAGAATTTGTAGGTGGCGTGAGTTTCGGTGTGTTTTCCGTCACTGGTGGGTGGCTGTCGGCGTAGCCATCGATGGAGAAGAGACGGGCACCGGCTCGCGGCCTCTGCGGGATGCTGGCGAGCGAAGAGGGGTTGGTCGCTGTCGTTGCTCTCGAGGGTCAGGCGCTGGGCGAGATGGGCTTCCTCGTCGAAGACCTGCGCGTAGTTATAGACCTTATAGTGGCCCCAGGGTTCGAGCGAGGTGAAGATGAGTACCGTTCTGCCGCCGACGAGGACGTGCTCGAGCAGATATTGCTGGAGGTGAGCAGGTGTCAGGCCGCGCTTGTGCAGCTCGATCATGTGGGCGATCCCGGCGTCGCGGTTGGCCTTGTCGCCTGATTCGGCATAGGCGCGGGTGAGAAGGCCGGCAGCCTGCCAGTCGTCAGGATTGGCCTCTGCGACAGGTTTGAGGTTGTTGAGCGCGTAGGCGGTGTCGCCGGTATCGAGCGCGGCTTCGCTTGAAAATTTGAGGAGAATTGGGTCGTTGGGGAGGTCTTTGAGCAGGATTTTGTAGTGGACGAGGGCATCGGCGTAGTTCTGGCCGTTGAAGTTCTGGGAGGCCTCGTCGTATTGCTGTTTCTGTTCGGGAGTGAGGCGGGCGATGAGCTCCTGAGCAGACTCGACATGCGAAGCGGCGTCGCCGGACTGTGCAGACGAAGGAACCGGAGCAAGGAGAAACAAATAAACAAGGATGCTGATTGCGGCGCTGAATCTCATGGAGGAAATCTCTCCTGAAAGAGCGGCGATGATCCGCCCGAAGGCGGTTGAGATATTGGACGCGCTGTGGCGAAAAGAGTCTAAAAGTGACGGGTGAGATCGGCGAATGCGGCGAGTTCCAGCAGATGCTGACCCGCCGGCGGCTGGTTGACGACCTCGTGCTCGAGAACCCAGGTAAAGTCGTGGGGGATGAAGATGGCATGGAAGCCGGCGGCGAGCGCGGGGTTCACGTCGGAGCGTGGGCTGTTGCCGATCATCCAGGTGTTGCCGGCGTCGAAGCCGTGATGGCCGGCCAGGGCGCGGTAGGCATCCTGGTGCTTCTCGGGCAGCACTTCGACGGCGCTGAAGTAAGAGGAGAGCCCCGAGCGGCGCAACTTATCGGTCTGCTCGACGTGGTCACCCTTGGTGACCATGATCAGGCGGTGGCGTTTGGCGAGGTCGGCGAGTGTCGGCTCGACGTTGGGGAGAAGTTCGATCTCCTGATCGGCGATGGAGCGGGCGAAGCTCTCGATCCGGCGGTGCTTCTCGTCGGTCAGGGGGACGTCGGTGAGTTGCTCGAAGCAGGTGATGAGCGACTCTCGGAAGCTGTGCAAGCCATAACCCCGGGCAAGGATGGTAGCGTGCTCGACGCGGTTGAGGTGGCTGCGAACTTCTTCGGCAGTGTGGATGCGATGGTCAAGGTAGGAGATGAAGCTGGTAATCGCCCGCTCAAAGTAGATGTTGTTCTCCCAGAGCGTGTCGTCGGCGTCGATCAGGAGGGTCTGGTTGGCCGGGCGACGGATGGGAGAGGCGGGGTTGGAACTCGTGGAGGTCACAGCCTGATTATAAGTCGGTTACGGGTGAACCGGTTATCGGCGGTTCGGCGGTCATGCCACCCTTGGGGGATGTTTGGGCACTATCGCGATGTGACAGATTGTAGGCAATGATTACGCACGAATCAGTACGACGGGAACGACTCAGTGGAAAGAAAGCAACTCACGATCGCAGGCCTGCCGCCGATGTTGGCTATAAGGTGTGGAACACATTTGAAGCAGAGCTGCGAACGGACGGGGGAGGGCGACGCGACGAAGGAGTCAAAGCCTTTACCCGCACCCTCGAACTGATCAAGCGATAACCCACCGACAAGAACGACAGAAGGCGAATCGGCAGTATGGTTCCTGAGGTTGGCCAGAGGTTCGGGCCGTACGAAATCCTGGGGAAACTGGGCAGCGGAGGCATGGGCCTCGTCTTCCGCGCCTGGGATGAGCGGCTGCATCGCGAGGTCGCCATCAAACTGCTGCACGAAGACTACACAATGCCCGGGATGCGTGAGCGCTTCCTGCAGGAGGCCCGCGCGGCGTCGGCGCTGAACCACCCCAATCTCTGCATGGTCTTCGACATCGGCGAGCAGGACAACAATCCTTATCTGGTTATGGAAATGCTCTCCGGCGAGACGCTGAAGGACCGGATCGCGCGCGGGGCGGTGCCGACAGAAGAGATTGTCCGCTACGCGCTTGAGATAACCGATGCGCTGACCGTCGCGCATGCCAGGGGAGTGGTGCACCGGGACATCAAGCCGGCGAACATCTTCCTGGTTCCGATGCCGAACGGAAAGTACCAGGCAAAGGTGCTGGACTTTGGTCTGGCGAAGATTGAGTTGGAGGAGCGCGGCGGCTGGGAGTCCAGAAGCCTGGATATGACCATCGCCGGTTCGACCGTGGGAACGCTCGCGTACATGTCTCCCGAGCAGGCGAGGGGCGAGTCGCTGGATCTTCGGACCGATCTCTTCTCGCTGGGTGTTGTGATGTACGAGATGGCCACTCGACAGGCGCCGTTCAAGGGAGCGACCAGCGCTATGATGCTGGCGCAACTGTTTCGGCGTGACCCGGAGAAGGTGAGCAACTGGAACGGCTCGATTCCGCGGGATCTCGAGACCGCAATTATGAAGCTGCTGGCAAAGGACCGCAGGAGCCGCTTCCAGACGGCAAAGGAACTGCACGACGCGCTCGAGAAAATCGCTGAAAAGATGGGGCGGGGAGGATGGCTTAGCAAGATGACGACCCCGACAGTGCCGCTCGTGCGGGCCAGCGACCCTGTGGCGCGGTACAGAATGCCGAAGCGCCGAAAAGAGGGCGAATCAGAAGATTCCACTGATGCGCAGCACTCGATCAATGACGGCTTTTCGGGCGGCAACGATGGAGGGATTCTCCCAACGCGTGTGCAGGGCAGGGGCCTCGGCAGTGTCGACGGTCTTTCCACTCAAGGGAAGCAGAGTGGTTCTGTGGCCGTCGCCAGCGGGTCCAGAAGGCCAGAGACACATTCGATTCACGGTGCCTCGTCGATGGTTGATTCTGGCGGGATGGCTGCTGCGACGATTCGAGAGACGAATTCTCGCAACAAAGACGACGCGGAGTCGAGTAAGCGCGGAATCCTTGCGCCGGCGTACTACCACGTACCGGTTCCTCGCTGAAAACGCCGAAACGATCGGTGAACGCGACGAAGACAGACTTGACGAATGGATCTCCGCGTCATCGGCTGTTGGAGCGAGGGTACGGGTTCGAATGATCATTGCGGCCGGCATGATTCTCGTGGGAGTCTTGCTCGCTACACTTGTCCACAATGGAGTCTTTCGGCCCCTCGTGCTTGGGTCCAAGGATCGTCTGCTGCTAACAATCATTCAGAACAAGACAGGCGACAAGACACTGGACGGCACCGCGATGCAGGGACTTGAGCTCGCCTTGAGGCAATCGCGCTCCCTTAATCTTCTGGGCGGAGAGGCATACTTTGCAGGACAGCGGCAGATTGCCGTTAAGAGTGGCAACACAAGACCTGTGCCCGCGCGAGAGGTGGCGCAAAAGCTTGGTTCACGGGCTTATCTCTACGGTGAAATCAAAAGAGCCGGAGCATCCTACGCGATCGAAGTCGAGGTTCTCAAGACAGACTCGAACGATAAGGTGGCAACATTCGAGGAGACGGCACGAAGAAGGGAAGAGCTTCCGGCGGCGATCAGCCGAATGGCCGACGATATTCGTGCCGAACTCACGGAGGACGACAAAGATGAGTTGCAGAGCAGCACTCCGTTTGAGGCGGACGCGACCACGGAGGTCGAGGCGCTGCATGCTTTTGCCTTGGGGGAGGCCGAGTCTCAAAGCGGGCATACGAATGAGGCGATGGAAGCATATCAGCACGCCGTCGATGTCGATCCGAAGTTCGTTCAGGCCCAGATAGAGTTGGCATGGCTTTATCGAGGCGAGAAGGCGGAGGTTGCGGCGGCAAACGCAGCCACGCTGGCCCGCAACTCCTCAGGAAGCGCAAGCGACAGGGTGAAGCAACTTGCTTTGTTCTGCTATGAGATGAATGTCACAGCAGACTACGCGCACGCTGTGGAGACGATCCGCAACTTTGCGGCACGATATCCGCTCGACCCTGAGGCGATGAAGGGGCTTGCACGCGCATTGACCGCTCAGGGTCTGCTGCCCGAGGCTCTGATGGCGGCACAGCAGGGCATCAGCCAATATCCGTTCGATGGGGAGATGTATGTGGAGGCAGAACTCGCCCTGATTGGCATGGACCGTTTCGAGAACGCGCGGCAGTTGGAGGTGCAGGCGGAGGATGCGGGCCTGGCCACGGAGCAGGGCGCCCGGGTTACGGCTTATCTGGCCGACAATGGGGACGTTGCAGCAACGCCACAACCAGCTATCGAGAAAGCCGCTCACGGGCTCTCTCAGATGAGCTTCGGATCGCTCTACGACTACGGAAATTACCTGGACGGCGCCGGAAAAAGGAGCGCAGCAGCCGCGGTCTGGATAACCGCGGCAGCTCGCGCTGCGTCCGTTCACGGACTGACTTCGACTGAAGGCTCGATGCTGGCGCAGGGAGCTTTGAATCGCGCTCTGGCTGAGAACTGTACGATGGCCCTTGATCTGGTCAACCAGGCAAAACCTCTGCCGATGGGGCCTGTAGCGAGCTTTCATGCCGGAATGGCAGCTGCCCTTTGCGGCGATCAGCCCTACGCAGAGAAGATTGCCGCGGGGATGCAGCATGCCTATCCGCAAAGCAACGTCGTTACGCAGTTGTATGTGCCGCTTCTTCAGGCGACCGCCCAACTTGGCATCAACGAGCCCATGAGAGCACTGGAACAGCTTTCGACCCTGAGCGCGAACGATGCCATACCGATCGCGCCCTACGTTCGCGGAATGGCCCATGCAGCGTTGGGCGACGCGCAGAATGCAATCCTCGACTTCCAGGCAGTGCAAGCGCATCGCGGTGCCGCACAGCTCTGGGGAGGACCTGTCTACGCCATGACGGAGATTGAAATTGCCCGCGCCTACGCTTTGGTACACGACAGACAGAGTAGCCTCGCGTCGTACGAAAAACTTCTCTCCGCGTGGAAAGAAGCTGACCGCGAACAGCCGTTGTTAGTGGAAGCGTCAGCAAAGGCTGGTCGTCGCTAGCCTCAAAAGTTCCCGGAACAGAGACCAGACAGCGTTGGCGTATTTGCTTTAATGCCTCTTCCGATCTTCGAAGGGGCTTTTCAGTCAGCCGAGACCAGGTGCTCACGAATAGCCAGCCGAAGCAGCTCCAGGTTGTTGTGAAGTTCGAAATCGCGCATGATTTTGTACTTATGGAAGGCTATCGTTCGCGTCGTCAGCTTTAGGATCTCTCCGGTTTGTCTCATGGTTCTGCCTTCCGCAAGCAGCTTCAGTACCTCCCGTTGCCGCTGGGTGAGTTCCCTCGCAGCGGTTGCATAGTGCCCCCCCAGGAATGTGTACTTTGAGCGCGGAGTCGTCTCGGCTGTCTTATAGACCTCTTGCTCGAGCAGCAATTCGTTGAGGACGTCGACGAGGTTGGTGCTCGTAGTTCTCTTTACCGCAAAACCATGAATTCGCGGCGGGAGAGGATTCGGTGCCGAACCGGGATCGTCCAGCGAAACGAGCAACACTTTAGTCTTCGGTATGAGCTGTTTCAGTTTCCGTTTGAGGGTAGGGTCGTTCCATAAAGGAAGATCCGGAGTCCCGAGAATGACCTCAGGCTCAGCGGTTAAACCTTTAGCCAGGAGATTCCTGTAATCGGAAACCAGCCCAACAACCTCAAACTCCGCGTCCAGCGATTTGCGGAGCGCAGCCAGCGAAGACGTGCGATGGGACGCCAACAGTATGCGTGGCCGCTTCATCTTATTTCGCTCCTGGTTGAGCTCCGGTTTGGCCTGCACTGGGGAGGATTTGGACAAACTTTCAACAGCCTGTTTCGGAGATTAGCGCACCGCGAACCATCAACAAACTGTCAAAACTAGCAGGCTTTATCACCGCGCACCTCTCGGGGCTCCGGTCCCACCGCATCCGAGACCTCGTATTTTCTGGCAGTTGCGGATTAGGGACCTGAGTCTTTGCTCTCCGAAGTTTATTGAGCTGGACTTGGTGGAGCAATTTTTGCCATGGCTGTGATCACCGTTCCTCTTCCCTGGCCGTGACGCAATCGGCAGCTTCCCTCGGATGATTCGAAGCTCCGGGATGATCTTTCAGAATTCTTGTCGCTCGCGGGATTGCTTCGCCTGTTAAAAGGCGGCGATTAGGTGCTCACGCATGGCCAATTTGAGTAATTCGGAGTTGCTGCGCATTCCGAAGTCTTCCATGATCCGGTATTTATGGAACGCGATAGTTCGGGTCGTCAGACTTAGAATGTCGGCGGCTTCCTTCATGGTGCGACCCTCCGCCAGCAACTGCAGAACCTCTCTCTGGCGCTGGGTCAGCAGTTTCATGCACTGCAAGTCTGGATCGCGTATGAAGTCTTCAGCTATTTTTTGAGCCATGATCGGAGTTACATAAGATTTTCCTTTAAGTAACTCGCGAAGTGCATGTGTAAGTTCCGTGCCACTCGACTTTTTTAGAAGATAGCCAGACGCCCATCGTCGAAGGATTTCTCTGGCCACCGCCGAATCCTCATTGACGGTAACCACGAGTATCTTGATTCGAGGCAAAAGCCTCTTGAGTTCGCGTCCTGCGTCGATGCCGTTTAACCGAGGCAGGCCCAGATCGATTACAGCCAAATCTGGATACACCTTCGGCGCCTGTTCAATCAGCGCTCGACCGTCTCCGGCCGTTCCCACAACCTCAAACTCGGGCTCGAGCAATTTTCGAAAGGCATCGACCAGCAAAGTGTGGTCATCGGCTATAAACACGCGTGACTTTGGCATCTTCGGCGCTCCCGCTCCACAGACTTAAAGAGACCCAGAAAACAGTCGCAAACGTCCTGTGATTTCTAATGAATAAGAGCCCGATAGAACAGAGACGGATTATAACCTTTTTGCGCAACGCATCTCGCTGTTAGAACTGCCAGCCTCAGCGCAGTTACGACATGATAGTTCTTACAGTAAACTCGAACGGGCCGACCCTTCTTTGTATTCAGGGAGTTGTAGGGAGTGACAGGCGAGCAAGCACCGCAAACGCCTTTTGATATGGTCGTAATATCTGATAGCCACACCACTACAGTACGCAGACGAGAGCTGCATCCTTCCGCAATCGGCAAGCGTTGATCACCGAAAGCGCGTCTTTAAAGGCAGCTCAGCACTTCTGACAGTGACACGTAATCGGACTGGGAGTTTTGCCAGTTGAAATTGCGGGCTCGACAAATATCCTCACTACTATCACACCTGCGGTAACTGGGAGCACAACTGCGACCGCGCATCCTCCGTTGGTCGTCTTGATAAAGCGCTCGACGAAGGCTCGGTCGTCGTCGACATGAAACAGGACTGGAGCTCATTGGAGGAACGGATGGATCAGGGGATCAGGCCTACAACTCGACCGTTCTTGCTTATGGAGGGGGGACCGCTATACCGGATAGAACAGCGGATGGGGCTCGCTCGAAGAAAAGCCTATGCCAACGTAAAGATCTCCTCCATTCTTCCTTTGATCACATGGCTGCCTCTCCTCGTCCTGACCCTGATCAAGGGAACAGCATTCGGTAATACTGTCCAGTTGCCTTTCCTGAGCGATATCAGCGCCTACACTCGATTTCTCCTCGCTATTCCACTTTTTCTTGTGGCCGAGAATGTGATCGGCCCGCTTATTGCGGAGGCAGCGCAACACTTCATCGTTTCGGGAGTCATTGGAGAGAAAGACTATCCGGAATTCGACCGCGCTGTTGAGGACGGGCTCCGATGGCGTGACTCCGTCGTCGCTGAGATCATCATTATGATCATCGCTTACGCCCTCGCCTTCTCGTTTTTCGTTGAGAGGGCCGTTCATGTTTCTACCTGGTACGCCACGCGTACCGACAGCGGCATCAGTCCAACGTTGGCTGGTTGGTGGCTACTACTGTTCTGTATACCGTTGCTCCAGTTCCTGGTTCTACGCTGGATATGGCGCATCTTCCTTTGGTTTCGGTTGCTCAATCGCATCAGCAGGTTCGATCTGAACCTTTATCCCACCCACCCGGATGAGGCCGGTGGTTTGGGTTTTGTAGGCGAAACGCAGCGTCTCTTCTCAATTCTGCTTTTCACCTACTCCACCGCGGCGGCCGGGGTTATAGCAAACGAAATTCTGTACGATCACGTTGATCTGAAACATTATGTGCCAATGATCGTAGCCTATGTCGTGTTGGCGCTAATTGTCATCCTGGGGCCCCTGACGGTATTCACTGCAAGGCTATTGAAGACCAGGCGCCGCGGTCTTCATGATTACGGAACCCTCGCAACCAGCTACACCGGATCCTTCCAGAAAAAATGGGTCGGATCCGCCCCGCCCGACGGCGAGCCACTCCTAGGCTCGGCTGATATCCAATCTCTGGCGGATCTCGGCAACAGTTATTCTTTCGTTGATCGCATGAACCTGCTCCCCATAGGTCCGCGCACGCCGATTCAACTGGCTATCGCGGCGCTTCTCCCGATGGCACCCTTGCTTCTCACCGTCATGCCCGCGAAAGAGGTCGTCAAGCTGCTCTTCAAAATGGTCATGTAGGAGCCGTTCATGCGCCTTGACAAACCGCATACGGTCGATGTGAAGTATGTAGCAGATGGTTAGCGGGTGAAGGAGTTCGCCCTTAACTGCTGTCCTCCTTTGGGGTACAGATGATGACTCCTCGCAGGGATCCCTGCTGGAGGAGTATCTACCCCAGCACAATCCCTTCCAATTCGATTCTTGTTCGACCATCAGCATGCGCTGCGTGGTGGTACCGAGGCATTATGCCTAAGAGGAAGTTCTTGAGCTTATTCGGAAAAACAAGAATTCTAACGATGATCCGGAAAATCGTCTCTCAACCCAGAGGAGCTTAACCTTGCAGAGGTATCTTTTTATCGCCATCGGAGGAGCCTTAGGTTCCGTTGCCCGCTTCTGGATCGGAACCACGGTCGCTGGCCGAATGGGCACCCGTTTTCCCTTCGGCACGCTTGTCGTTAACATCACCGCCTGCTTGATCATCGGCTTGTCCCTTGAAATACTCAATCGCCATACCAACCTCAATCCCTCCTGGCGGTTTCTGATTCCCATCGGGTTCATCGGCGCCTATTCCACCTTTTCAACTTATGAGTGGGAGATCTATTCCAACCTAATGCAGGGGGCGTTCTGGATAGCAATCCTTTATCTCACCGTCAGCCTCGTGGCCGGACTCATCGCAGTAGCCGCCGGCGTCTCCCTGGCAAAGTTGATCTTCTAAATTTCAGAGCACCTGCTCACACAGCGGCGACCTCGAAGACGTAGTACCCCCACGCCGGCAGATCCACGTAGAGCCCGTCGCTTGAAAGCTCCCCTCCTTGCCTTTCGTATAGGGCATCTCCCATCCGGTCCCTAAACTGCCAGGAATGTGCTTCCATGTTCGTCCACGGCAGCTCAACAAAACACTGGCTCTGGTGATCCGCATAGTTCACCACTACCAGCCGCCGCTCGTCACTCGCTCCCGTCCAACTGAATGCCACAAAAGAGTCCGACGTCCAATTGCCGTCCCACGCCGCGCGGCAACTCAACAGCTGCCAGCCCCCGTCTTTCACAACCGGGTCACGCAACTCTCCTAGCAACGCCGAATAGAAGCCCGCGATCTCCGTGTCGACAGGCTCCTTCGGCCCCCGCGCCAGGTGCATCGAGATCCGCACCTTCTTTCCCTCCAACTGTCCTTGATGGAAGAATCGAAGCCCCGGCGTGAGAAACGTGATAATCGCCGCCGCCTTATGGATTGCTTCAGGAAATGTAGCTGCCGCGCGAGGCTCATCGTGGTTCTCAAGAAAACGCGCCAGCTTATCCTGATAGTCCAGCCCGGCCATCAGGTGCTCGCGAACGGGACCCGCAACCCGGTCGTTCAAGCGGTCATACAGACGCTTATCATACGTGTAGTTGAACCCTTGCTGCTGCAGCGTCCACTCCAACCCCCAGTAAACCTCGGCCATAAACAAAAACTGCGGGTACTTTTGCTGCACAGCCTCTATGGCTTTAGGCCAGAACGGCTCCGCCTTGATGCCCCAGGTTCGTTCCAGCACCTCGGGCAGCTCCAACATCGCCATATCGCAACGAACACCATCGCATTGCGCAGCAATCCGCCGCAGTTCTCCCATCATCGCCGCCTGAAGTTCAGGATTTCCATAGTTGAGCTGCAGCGAATCCGGCCATCCCGAAAAGTACGGATCACGTCCATAAGCAAGAATCCGCTCACCGCCGCCAATCTGCAGCCGGACATAGTTCTGCGGCTGGCTAGCCAGTTGCTCTTCGGTCCCCGTCACATAGTAGTCCGGGTGTTCCGTCACCCACGGATGATCCAGTGCCGTATGATTTGGCACGAAATCCAGCATCAATCGCATGCCGCGGCTCGCAAGCCGCTGCCGCACACGCGCCAGGGCCGCATCACCACCGAAGTCCCTGTTCACATGGTACTCATGCACCGCAAACACCGAGCTGATGATGTCGCAATCCTGGCAATCCGTCAGCGTGGCATGATACTCCCGCTGCCAGTCCGGATTCGAAAGCGATAGCTTGAGGCCCGAGGGACCGGTCTGCCAGACTCCAAGCAGCCACACAATATCAAAGCCCTTCTCGCCAAGCCATCGAGTTCATCGTCCGGCAGATCATCCAGCGTGGCCGGGCGCCCAACGACGGAAGCGATCTCCCGCAGCCGGACGGTAGTATTGATCTGATACAGCGAAGGATAGCGAGGCAAACTCTGCGCCATGGTCCGCCCTAACCTCCGCGCCTCCGCAAAGCTCCCCTCGGGACGCGCCTGCTCTCTCGTAAAAACACTACTACGAGCGACACATTGACGCGCAAATTGCCATCCAGAGGGAACATCGCCTACCGCCCAATCCCGCAAGCCGGCTCGACTCCCATGCGCAGATCAAAGCCGTATTCCTCCGCCAACACCTCGTTGCGCTCATGGCAGATCGCGTGCCCCATCTCATGGGTGACGGCATAGTCGAGAAGATCACCCGACGTCTGCCCGAAACGTCGCGCAACCTTAGTCCTTCGAGAATCCGCGGTCTCAAACAACGTATCTTCAAGAACCGTTACGCGAGCCACGAGTTCGCTAAAGGCAGGGGAGTCAGGATCACGCTTGAGCGACTTGACGAGCTGTTCCCAGTGCTCGGAGTCTGCCAGCACAAAATTCCAGTCTCCCAGCCGGATGGTCGGATACCTCCGGAGCACCCTTGCTAATTCATTTGCGTTCGCCCGGCACTGGGCCGGGGTGTAATCCGTCGTGCAGGAGATGGTGACCTGACCAGAAAGTTTTGATGACAGTTCGCTGTCCCGAACGTCGTTCACTCTAAGCGATGCAGTCTGTGCATTGAGCCTGGTAAGGCATAGCAGCGTGGCAACAAGTACAATTTTCACGGCGAACACCTCCTCGGTGCCGCCTACACTGACCTGTTCGACCGGCTACCTCAATGCCAACCGGGTCCAATGCACCTCGCAGAAATGTCACAAGCAAAGCCGCGCGGCGACAATGAGATAGCAGAATGTACTAATTTCAAGGAACGAAGATTCACCGCTGAACGTATTTCATTTCCAGGCAAGGAGTGCGCAAATGGAAGCGTCTCGCACGCCCACATCAACCATCCGGTTCGGCGATTTTGAACTACTCCCGGACTCGGGCGAGTTGAAGAAGGCGGGCACGCGGGTGCGGCTTTCTGGCCAGGCCTTCGACACGCTCGTCCTGTTGGTTGAAGCCAGAGGGAAGGTCGTCTCCCGCGAAGAGCTGCAGAATGCCCTCTGGGCCGACAGCTCCTTTGGCGACTTCGAGCACGGATTGAACGCCGCCATCAACCGTCTCCGTGGCGCGCTTGGCGACTCCGCCACTGACTCGAGGTACGTCGAGACCGTCCCGCGCCGGGGATACAGGTTCATTCATCCGCTGCTCGAAGAGCCGTCGGCCGAAGAAATCCCCGCCCTGCCCTCGGTAGAATCGGTACTGTACGACCCTCCGCTCCATCTCGCGCCGGAGCCCAAGGCCCCTCGTTTCATCTGGATCGCCGCAGTCTCCGCTCTCCTTATCATCGGAGCGGCGGTGTGGATGTACCTTGCGCGTCACCCATCAGGCGAATTAGCTGACCTAAAGGAGATACCTCTCACAACCCTGCCCGGCTCAGAGATTAGCCCGACTTTCTCCCCAGACGCCAGCCAGATCGCCTTCGGCTGGGATGGCGAGAACAACGGCGCCGGTTTCGACCTCTATGTTCAAACTGTAGGCTCCGAGAATCCCCACAGGCTCACTCATAATCCCACCCACTTTTGGTATACCGCCGCCTGGTCGCCCGACGGCCGCTTCATCGCCATCCGCTCAGAGCAGCAAGGCTCGGCGATGATCGAACTGGTTCCTGCAACCGGCGGCCCACCCCGCCCGCTCGCCACCGTTCACGGAGGGCTCTTCGGTGGTCTCCTCACTTGGTCGCCCGACTCCAAAACCATCGTCTATGCGGAAGACTCCATGAAGCCTCATGGCGAAGTCGTCCGAGCAGGACTCTATTTCCTGCCTCTCGACACCCTGCAGTCAAGGTTTGTCGAGACAAATTGCTCCGCACCGATCCTGCCCAAGTTCAATCCGAAACAGAACTCCATCGCCTTTGCCTGCATCGACCGCATGGCCAGTACCTCGATCGACATTCTCGAAATTGCCAGCGGCAGAGTCGACGAGTTGCTCACGGTGAAGGGCTCCATGAAAGAAAAAGGCCTCGACTGGTCCGCGGACGGTCGCTTTCTCTTCTACTCCTATACCGATCCCGACGGCGGACGATTCATCTGGGAGATGGAGGCCGCACACCCCGAGCACAGGTGGAGGCTTCCTCTCGCGCACGACGCTGGCGATCTCGCTGTAAGCAGCTCCGGAGATAGCCTTGCCTATGTCCAGTCTTCTTTCTCAGCAAACATCTGGAAGCTGAACCTGACTGGGGAGCCCGTCGAGCAGATGCTCATTGGCTCCACCCGCAGCCAGAACAATCCTGCCATCTCGCCCGATGGCTCGAAGATCGCCTTTGAGTCCGATCGCAGCGGATCGCACGAGGTCTGGATCTCTGACTCTGACGGCCACAACGTCCAGCAGATCAGCCATTTTAACGCGCTCACGGGAACCCCCTCCTGGTCGCCCGACAGTAAACTTCTAGCCTTCGACTCCCGCGTCGATGGGGAAGCCAATATCTACGTCTACAACACCGCCGGAGGAGATCTTCACAAGATCACCGCATCCACGCGCGCCAACAGCCTTGCTTCCTGGTCGAAGGATGGTCGATTGCTCTTCTACGCAAGCGGCGAGGACGGCGACACCCCTTCCATCTGGCGCGTTCCAGTCGAGGGTGGGACGGCGACTAAGGTCGTCGCGGACGGCGATCTTCCAGTCATGTCTCCCGATGGAACGCACCTCTTCTTCAGAAGGCTGGGGTCCGCCTCCGAAAGCATCATGCGTATGCGGCTCGACGGATCAGATATCCAGACAATCGCAGTCTTACCGGTCGCGGACAGTTCCGTAGCCTGGTGGCCCTCGGGAAACGGCCTGTACTTCATCAGCGCTCCTGCGGCAACCAGCCAGATTGAGTATTTGGATATCGCCACAGGAAAACGGAGGCTGGTCTACACGCTGCCAAAGCACGCTCTCGATTGGGTAGGTGGCCTCGCCGTCTCTTCCGACGGCAAGTGGCTCCTGTTCACACAAGTCGACGAGCAAAAGGCCGACTTATACCTGCTCACAGGCTTGAACTCTGCCGCCAGGCGCGCCCCGGGCCTGTGACGTCGTAAGACCGTCGCTCTACCAGAGCAACTTCAAGGCGAATTGAACCTGCCTCGATGTCGTCGTAGTGCTGGTGATTGCGCCAGCCGTTCCTGAAACGCCGGTGGGCGTAAAGACGATCAGGTTGGGAGTATTGAAGTTCGCTCGGTTCAGCAGATTGAAGATTTCGGCTCGAAATTGGATCGTGAGGCGCTCGCTGACGGAGGTGTTCTTGATCGTAGAAAAGTCCCAAGTCGCCAGCCCGGGGCCACTTACTGAATCCCTGGCGAGGTTTCCATAGAATCCGCTGTTCGCCGGGGGCTGCAAGAATGCTGCGGGATTGAACCATTGCGCTGGGTTGCCTGTGACGACAGGTCCCCTGAAATTCGGGTTTACGAAGGGTCTCACCGGATTACGGGTATCTCCGTTGTTTGAGGGGTTGTAGCTAAGCTGCGGTGTTAACGGAAATCCCGACTGCAGTGTGACGATACTGGTTACAGACCATCCCCCGACGAACCCATTGGCCAAACCTGAGAGATCGTTTGCATATGGTTTGCCGGGCCCGAAGGGCAACTCGTAAATCGCATTGATAACGCCGATGTTTGTGGCGTTGTACGTCGCTGGCCCCCAATCTGCCTGTAAGTTGTAGGGGTTTGACGCGAGGGCCGGGGCGTTTGCTGAAGTGGTCGCGTTCAAAGAATCTCCATCATCCAGGGCCTTTGAATAGGTGTAAACACCGCGAAAGGACAGCCCGTGGCTAAAGCGACGGTTGATATCTACCTGGAGCGAGTTATAGCTGCTATTACCGACAGCAAACCATGTCCAGGTATTTGCGATCGTGGGATTGGCCTTCGGAGCTCCCGCTGGAATGTAATAAGATCCTGCCGGAACGGCTGAGTTCGCGAGCGGCGCCGGGAAAGTAGCCGGATAATGAGCCGGGCAGGGCGAGTTCGGACAGATCGTTGGGACCGGCTGATTGCCATCGATTCCGATGAGTTCGTGATAACCGTGGGACCCTACGTATCCTATGGTCAACGATGTATTTTTATCGAGCGCCTGTTCCACTCTCAATGAGTAAGAGATCAGAGTTGGCATCTTCGCATCGGGTTGAATGCCTCCGGGTACCAGAAGGGCATTTGCCGGGACTGGAGCGTGTGGGGAGATCGGAAGCTGGGAAACGTTCAAAGCGGCAATACTGTAGGTGGGATTAAACGGAGCGTTCTGATCCATGCGGTATCCGAGCGCGTCCAGGAGTTCGTTGTACATGCCGAATCCGGCGCGGATGACGGTCTTGTCGTGAAGGGGACTCCACGCCACACCAATTCGCGGCTCGGGCAAAAACTTTGCATTATTCGTCGTGAAAGTATTGCTTCCGATGTGTGGCAGGTTGGAGATGACATTGTTTGAGAAAGTATAGTTGGCTGCACGGCCATAAGCTTCATTCCAGCCGGTCGAGAATTCACCACGAAAACCGAGGCTCACCGTCAACGTTGGTTTCAACCGAATTACGTCCTGAACGTATCCCGCACCGAACAGAGACCGCCAATGCATTCTAGTTGGGGTGGGATCATATAGGAACGTGCTTGTGACTCCGGTCAGGAAGGTTTGAAGGCTGGTAAATGTAGCCTGTCCATATTGACTGAGAGCAATGTTCTCGTTCGATTGGAACTGTTGGAACCAGGCGCCGAAGCTTAACTGGTGAAGACCGCGCGTTAGCGTCACACGATCCTCATAGGTGAATAGATTTCTTGCAATCGTTAAGTTGCTTCCATTATTACTTCCTGCCAGGCCAATCTGAGCTTGCGGATTTGATGCCGCGCTTCCTCCCACCACGACGGCACCTACCGGATGGCCGGCGAGGAAGCCCGGCACGCTGGCTGCGGGCGTGCCCGGCGTTGGCAGTCCCGTGAAGAAGTAACCGGCACGCGAGTATCCGAACCGAGCCACGTTCAGCAGAGCAGGAGAAAAGACGTGGGTTTCATCCAGGCTCAGGACCTGTTCCCGGAGGTTCAGAATATCCGAGCTGTATGGATCGAGTATCGTCGGCGTGAAATCACTGCCATCATCGATGGTGTAAATCCCCGAAAAAGTGTCTTTCGAGGAGAAGACCTGATCGAGGCGGGCAGTTCCAAAGTTCTCGTCGATAGTCTGCAACGGGGTGCTATAGACCTGCGCAATTCCGTTGAAGTCAGGATCGGTCGGTGAAGGGGTCGGCCATAAATTGAGCAAGGGCTTCACACTCGCGACGGCCGCTGCACGAGAGGCCAGGTCCGGTACAAATGCCACCGAGGTTTGGTGCAGGTGCTGCCGGAATCCTTCGTAGTTTGCGAATAAGAAGGTCTTATTCTTTCTTATGGGCCCACCAGACGCTGCTCCAAATTGATTTCGCTGGAACAGTGGCGCTGCACCCAGATCAAAGTAGTTGGGTGCGTCCAGCGCATTATTGCGCAGGAATTCATAGACCGAGCCGTGCCACTGATTGGTTCCTGATTGGGTGACGATGATCACCTGACCGCCAGGCCGCTTCCCATATTCGGCCCCGTAGGAGTCGCGCAGTACGTTGAATTCACGGACTGCTTCAACGCCGAGGAGTTGCTGGCTGGGACCTCCCGGTTGCATATTGTTTTCTGCGGCGCCTGTGAACTCGACGCCATTCATCAGGAAGAGATTTTGCTGGGGGCGGTTGCCTGATACCGCAAAGTTATTGCCGGTGGTCGAATTTGAAACTCCGATGCCGCCTGTTTTCTGCGAAGTGAAGTTTACGATTCCCGGGTTGAGCGGTAGAAGCAGATCATAGCTTCGCCCGTTCAGAGGTAGTTCCTTCACCTGTTTTTCGCCGACCAACCCCGAGATGTCCTGAGTGCTGACATTGACGATAGGTGTATCCTCGGTCACGGTCACTTGCTCTTTCACTTCACCAACCTTCAGAACTAAATCGGCAGTGGCGTCCTGGCCCACAACCAGAATGACTCCGGTTCGTATCCGCTCGGCGTAACCCTGCTTTGTGGCACGCACCTCATAACGTCCGAGAGGAAGCGCGACCATCTCATATTGACCCACCTGGCTCGTAACCACTGTTCGCGACACTCCTGTGTCAAGGTCGTTCGCCGTCACAGTCGCTGCTGCAACCGCGCCCCCGGTAGAGTCAGTGACCCTACCGGACAGAGTCGCTGACACCTGCGCTCCCGCAGAAGCGGACAAAAGCCAGAGGCACGTGGATATCACTGACAAGCGGAAGAATGTTCGCATCATTGCGGCCTCATCAAATATTGGATGCATCGGTCTGGATTTAGGTGCCGTGACGCTTTTGCGCACTGGACACGATCAGCGCGCAATGGAGCAGCGCCCCGGTCGCAGGAGCCCACTCTTGAATTACGAGAAGTCCCGAGCGAGGAGTCGCAGCTTTCTCTTGCCATGGGGCAGAGAAGGCGCAAGATGGTCTAAGTATCCAGCCACAGCAAGAGGGCACATTACGATTTGAAACGTATTAAACCGTTATTGTCAACGTGATGAATGAGGGATAATGCGATTTGTCAACAACTGAGAAGTGAGCAGCACAAGGATGGAACTGACGTTCGCAACCCTACCGGAGCAGCATCCTCGATAAGCTGTTTTTGATGGGACAGGTGTTTTCGACTGCTTTAGGCAAGTGATCTGCGTAACATCTTCCTGGCTCGCAACAAACGCGACTTGGTCGCGGCAACCGAAATCCCTGCAATCTGGGATATCTCCTTGATGGAACCATCATGGAGATGAATTTCAATTACGTTTCGGAGCCCCGGCCGCAAACGGTGGATCGCCCGCATCAGGTGTCCTTCTCTTTCCCTTTTTGCATAGTGCTCTTCCGTTGTGCTCCCCGAATCTGCCATCTCCCATTGCGGCCAGGGTTCACCATCGACGGATCCGTCAATCGAGATTTCCGGATGAGTGCGTTGCCTTCGTAAGATCATGAGCGCCGAATTGATTGCGATCCGCGTTACCCAACTATAAAACGTTGATCTGCCTTCAAAGTTTTTCAAGTGGGCGAAGGCCTTCAGAAAGGATTCCTGAAGCGCGTCTTCGGCATCCTGCCGATTTCCGGTAATTCGATAGGCTGTGCAGAAGACTTTGTTCGAGTGACGATTCCAAAGCTCGGAGAAGGCCATATGCTCGCCCAACTTCGCTGCGGTGACAAGCATCTCGTCGTTCGCATCATTGAGGATGTCTTGTCCACCAATACTGCTTGCCAAAACACATGAATTCATAGGAAGACCTCACCAGGAGTCTCAATTGCTGCAAACAAAATGTTGCGTGACCTTGAACCAAACGTCATGCCGGTTGGAGCATTTTGTTTGGAACGCCACAGATTGGGAGGATTCTCAGCGCGTCCCTCGCTCACATCTTGCGCAGGTCAAGCGCTAGCGCGATCCAGGTCCAACCATAAAAGATCAGATCAATTCCAACGAAAAGTCCGATCACCCAAAGGCCTGAGGCAGGCCATTGCGCCAGGAGGAGGAAGCCCATGATTGCTGCGATGATTCCGTTCAGGGCCTGCCAACCCCAGCCCGGCAGATGAGACCAGTACGCAGCGATCAATTGATAGAAGCCCAGCGAGCAGAAAGAACAACGACATCAGGAAGGTGACTGCCTCGGCGCTTATGACCGGCCTTGCCACCATGAGGAAACCGGTAATTCCGAAGAGGATCGCAGCCAGCATGTGCAGGAAAAAACCAGCCCACTGCCCGACCATGAACGCATCGACAAACTCGATGAGGCCGGCGAAGACGAGCAGCCATCCGAAGAACACCATCGAGACGACCGTAGCTCTTACGGACCGAACAACGGCAGCGACGCCAAGCAGTAATAGCACAACGCCAAACGCAAGGAACCATCCCCAGTTACGGATCATCTCCGGTGTAACTTGAACTACCACGACATCGATCGCACTCGACATTTATCAGTTCTCCTTTCGCATTTTCTTGCAACTACAATTTGGCCGACCAAATCGGGCCGTGTAACCAACTTAGATTGTTAGGCTTCCCTGGTCTGTACTGCGGCAAGCTGTGAATGGCTCCGGCAAATCCCACCAAGGACGCGCCGTCAAAGATGAGATCGACACCGATCGCAATGCCGATAAAGTAGGTGCCGGCTGTGCGCCAGGTGGCCAGGAGATAGATGCCCAGTGCGACAGAGACCAGTCCTGAAAATACCGTCCATCCCCATCGCGGGAAACTGAATGGCGCTCGCCCCGACTACGCGGAACAGGCCGCCCACGATAAACAGTGCCGCGAGCACCATCGTGACGCCTTCGGCGCCTGCGTCGGGATGGCGGATCAGAAGGTACCCAGTCACGCAGCGGAGGATTGCGTTCAGCAGGTATACAAAGAATCCTCCCCAGGTCCATGCCTGGAAGGAGCTGATGAGCCAGACAACTCCGCTGATGGCAAGCACCCAACCCAGTGCCAGGATAGAGAAGGTCGTCGCGGTCTGGGCTTTGCCTATACACGCGATCCCCAGAGCCATCAGCACGATCCCGGATACGAGAAACCAGCCCCAGGATCTTCTGACTTCCTCGATGCCGGCTGCGAACATACTAGAAATGTTGCTCATTGTCTTTCTCCTTTCGCGCGTTGCGCGATGTTTGAGTTGCTTGTCGCTTGCCGATGTTTCGGCGTTCGATTCTCAATGCAGAAACACTTCAGGTTCGTTCTTTGGAACAACGAATGGCGTTGCGGACTTCGGGTCCGGGTTGAACTTTGCGAAGACCGAGGGGTTTTTGCGGAAATGCTGTTCCAGCGCATCAATTCGATTTTGGTCGTCGGGATGGTCCGACAAGAGCTGTGGTATCTCGTTGGGAGTTGGCGCTCTTGAAATCCTGGAAAGAGCCATACCAATCCCCATGGGTTGGATCCGGTTTGGGCACAGATGTCAGAGCCGGTTAGGTCTGCTCGCGATTCCACGTCGCGGGAGTAGCCGAGCGAATGCAGTTTGCCGAGAAGAAGAATCGCCAGGATGTGGGCTCGAGTGGGCCCCATAAGTACCGCAGCACCAATCTCACGTTCCTTGATTTTTTCCTGCTTCTCCATCAGCTCAACGGTGTCGTGATGGATGGTGTGTGAGACTTCGTGACACAGCGTGCCGGCGAGTTGCTCCTTGTTTTTTACGAAGTACAGGAGCGAGTCCACGACATAAACGTTGCCACCCGGAGTAGCGAAGGCGTTCGGCTGCGTTTCGTGAACCAGATAGAACTTGAAGGGATGGTTATAGCGGGGTTGTGCTGCTTGAGTAATGGCGTCCGCAATTGGCTTCAACTGGTCGTACAGAGGAGAAGATTCGATGATTTCGCCCTTTGGCCTTGAGTTCGTTGAAGACCTCCTGGCCCATTTGAACTTCCTCGTCCTGATCTCTGTCCCTGTTGATCTTCCACTTGCTGGCTCGGCATCTGGTGATTCGGTGCCGGCTGACTCTGCGCTTGTTGGACCTGTCCTTGCGGTTTCTGCTCTTGAGTCGCTGTTTGCTGTGACGAACAACCAACGATTGCCAGACAGAGCATCGCATATGTGTGAAGGCGCAAGTTGCGGGCCGGCTTTGAGTCCAGACATAATAGCTCCGTTGAACTTGGGCTGAATCAACGGGCTTCCCATACTACGATTTCGGGGAAGCCTCGTTGATTCGGAACCATTTGAGATAAATCAGCTGCTTTTTACGTCTTCGTTGAGCTGCTACTAGCGGGTTGCCTGAGCAGTTGGCTGACTCTTAGCCTTGGCGGCAAGCTGATCCAACGAGGCTTTGAATTTGGCAATCTCAGCGTCAATGTCAGATTTCACTTTCGCCGCGACCGCCACCTCGCCGGTTGACTTTCAGGTCCTGATGCACCTTCTTGTCGATCTCCTGATGCTTCGCCTTCAGGCGGGAGATCGCGTCTATCTCCGACTGCGCAAGCTTTCCCTTGGCATGGGCTTCAAAGCCATTGAGCACGGCCTTCGCCTCATGCAATTGCGCGTTGATCTTTTCCTGATATGCCTTTATCTCTGCAATATTCATGGATATTTTCCTTTCGCTCCCGTAAGGGTCTTTGTTTAGGGTCAAAGCCGATTTAGGCCGCCTTGTTGTGGAGAACGTTCTCCACTTTCGCCTGCTGACCACGACTCAAGGTCGTGCTGAGAATGGTGCCGCCGTAGCCGCGGAACTGATCCGCCACGATCTCGGGATTGGCAGTGCGAAGAAGCGCGTAGATTGCCGAGTCGCCCGGTTGGACCATCGCCCCAACCTGCTTCACGAAATCGTCGGGTATGCCGAACTCATCCTTCCACCAGGACGCGTCGAGTGCACCTGCTCCCGCTCCGAGCGCGCCACCGGCGAGAGCCCCGGCCGCAAGGGCTCCAGCCACCGGAGCGGTTGCGCCACCGGTGAAGGGAATGGCGAGCGTGAGACCGATCAGGGAGCCCATCAAACCGCCCCATCCCGCGCCCTCACCGGTGGTCATCTGGTAGCTCTGATCAACGCGTAGCTTGCCGTCGTAGTCACGATAGGCAGCGACTGCGTCGTGCAGATCGACGACCCAGTCATCGTCCAAATCCTGCAGCTGATTAAGTACCTCCGATGCACGGTACATGTCTTTTTTGAAGCCAACGACTATGAGTTGCGACATACGATTTCTCCTTTAGCGTTTGGTGTGCTGTTGATTGATTGCGAGTAGTTCCGTCACGACTGTGACCTCACCTCGCACCAGTAGACTTGTTGCATGACCCATGGAGAGTCGCGCCGCAAGCGAGTCTCTTCCTGTTAGCGTGCGGCAACCGCCGCGCTTTCAGCTTTGGATTTGAGGATCTGAGCTTTAACTTGAGCTTCACGTTCCGCCGCCTCGCGACGCGTCTTCGCGTTCTCGAGCTGAGCTTGTATCTTCGAGTCGAGTTGGTTGATCTTTTCCTGAAGTTTGGCCTTGCGGTCGGCGTGCGCCTGGGCGTGCTCGGCCTTGAACTGAGCCATGTCGGCCTTCATGGAAGCGACATTTTCTTCGTGGACCTGGTGTCTTACATCCGACCTCGCCCGGCGAAAAACGATCCCGCCGATCGCCTCCATGCGGCTGTCCACGGGAAACGTCCAGTCCTCATCGATCTCCGCAATCACGGCCACCTTATTCGGCGAAAGGGTCTTGGAGACATCATCGATGAAGTCATCCCCGACCCCGGCATTGACCAGGTCTGCCGTAGCGCCGCCGGAAATCCCCGCGATTGCGCCGACCGCCGCCCCGGCCGGCCCAAACAGCACGCCGATCAGGCTCCCCAGCGCTGTCCCACCAAGGGTACCGAGCGGCCCGGGGTCGTCGCCTTGCTTCACGATTGCGGTGCCGTCTGCCTTCTTGGCAACTACTGCGTAGGCCCACAAGCCGATGCTACCCTCATAATCCAGCTGCACGAGTGCATTCTTTCCTTCCTACGCTTTGCTTTCACTGTTAAAAACAACTACGAGCATGCGATCCATGGTGAATCTCCTTTCGTTCTTGCCTTGCGCCTTCCTCAAAGCAATGCGAGCACCAATTGCTAAGCCGTTCAAAACTCGAACCGTCCCCGAGGAATCCCACAGGCCGCGCTTGTACAAGGTTTCACCAATTAGCGAGATTTCGTCATTTTTATGGATTGGGAAGCGGCTCTCGTCAGCAACTTACGATTGGAGGTGAGATTGCGATGGGATAGGGCCGTAGAGGTGTGGCTGATGCTGAAGATTCAGAGATTGGCAAACGGCGAAGTCGTCTTCACTTTGAGCGGTCGGATGGATGCAGAACAGATAAGCGTATTGGAGAGACTATTTCGCAACGAGGCTGAGGGTAGGCGAATCGTCCTTGACCTGAAGGACCTGACTCTTGTTGATCGAGACGCCGTCCAATTTCTCGAACGCTGTGAATCGGACAGCATCAAGCTCAGGAACAGTCCGGCTTACATCCGCGAATGGATTGCCCGAGAGAGAAACACCTAGCACCTCGCGCTCAGGCGCGTTCAGCCTGTGGTACGTTTGAATCGGTTCTTATCGATCTTCAGCGACCTGATCCTCGACTCGAGGGTAGACCGAGGCATCCCTAGCTTCGCGGCCGCACCCAGCGGCCCGTACACGCGTCCTCCGCACTCTTTCAAGGCAGCCTCAATCATCTCTTTCTCCTGTGCTGTAAGGTTTTGTTCGAGTCCTGGCTGGGCTTTTGAATTAGCCATGTGAGGCCGCCGCGACAGCCAACTCTCGTCGATCGAGAGATTCTCCGTTTCACATACGATCACCGATCGCTCAATTATGTTTTGCAGCTCGCGTATGTTGCCAGGCCAGGGGTAGGCCTGCAGCAAATCCAGGCTCCGCTTGTTGATCCGCCGAATGCTCTTTCCTGCCTTCCTTGCGTAGCGGTCGATGAAGTATTCGACGAGCAAGGGAATGTCATCTCTCCGCTCGCACAGAGGCGGAATCTCGACCGGAAAGACGTTGAGCCGGTAAAAGAGGTCACTTCGAAAAGTGCCTCCGGCGATGGCTGCGTCAAGGTCGCGGTTGGTTGCGGCGATCACTCGCACCTCGGCGCGAATCGGCTGGCTTCCGCCTACACGCTCAAACTCGCGTTCCTGCAGAACGCGCAGAAGAGCGATCTGGGTCTCCAGAGGAAGTTCCCCGATCTCGTCGAGGAAGATCGTGCCTCCTTCGGCCAATTCAAACCGGCCCAGGCGCCTCTGAGTCGCGCCGGTAAAGGCTCCCTTCTCATGGCCGAACAACTCCGACGCGATTAAGTCACGCGGGACCGCTGCGCAGTTCACACTCACAAACGCTCGGGCTGAACGTTTTGACCGCTTGTGGATGGCCCGCGCGATCAGCTCCTTGCCGGTCCCGGTTTCACCTGTGATCAGAACGGTGGAGTCAGTCGGGGCAACCTTGGCGACCTGCGCGAGGACAGCCTTCAATGCCGGCGAAGCGCCCACGATCTCTTCGAACATGGATGTCTTGTCAATCTCTTCACGCAGCGCGATGTTCTCTTTGTAGAGCTGGTCCCTTAACGTCTTAATTTCTTCGAGAGCCTGTTGCAGACTGCCTTCGGCACGTTTGCGATCCTCGATGTCGGTACGCGTGCCATACCACCGAACAACGCGACCCTCTTCATCTCGCAGCGGATTATCTCGAATCAGAAACCACCGATATTGCCCGTCATTCCCCTTGATCCGTGCTTCCAATTCAAACGAAGAATCGTCGGAGAGTGCACGTTTTCGAAGGAACTCCAGCTTCTTCAGATCTTCCGGGTGAACGATTCTGGAAATCGCGCCTCTCGACTGCGCCTCTTGCGGAGTAAGCCCGGTGTATTCCAACTCTCGCTGGTTTGCAAACAGGGGTTCCCACTCCGAGTCGAAGACAAACACCTGCTGGGGAATCACATCGATGAGCTGCCGGAGCTCCGCTTCGCTTTGACGCAAAGTTTGTTCCGCACGCTTACGCCCGGTGATATCGATCACGGTCCCCAAAAATTCAATGAGATGGCCGGACGTGCTCAGAGCAGGATGACATACGACGTGAATATCCCTGACGGAGCCGTCCGGATGCACAATGCGGTAGTCCGCCTCCCACTCCGCCTTCTCGCGGATACCCGTCTCGACTAGTTCCATGAAGCCGGGTTGGTCGTCGGGATGGATCCGTTGAAAGAATTCTTCGGCTTGGGGCAAACCATCCTTTTCATCGAATCCCAGAACACGGTAGCATTCCTCCGACCAGTACGTGATGCCCTGGTCTGCACTCCAGGCCCAACTGCCGGTGTGGCTCAGCCTCTGTGCTTCTGCCAAGTACGCTTCGCTGTTGCGGAGTTCCTCTTCTGCTCGTTTGATCGACGTAACGTCGGTCGCCGCCCCGACAAACTCGCGGTCGCCGGATGCATCTTGTAATGCGCGGGCCAGGGCATGGAGGTGCTTGACACTCCCGTCAGGCATCAGCAAGCGATAGGTATGCTCGAACTGTATTGCCCCCGCAGAGGCACTCTCGATGACATTCAGAAAGTCGGGCCGGTCCTCGGGATGGACGCGCTGAGCCAATAAATCTATTGTTAGCTTCACCGCGTGGTCAAACTCGAAGATGCGATAGGTTTCGTCTGACCAGACAATCTCGCCGCTTTCAGGTCTCCACCCAAAACTGCCAGTTTGACTAAGACGTTGAGCTTCCGCGAGATATGCTTCCCGGCGTCGGAGTTCCTGGGTTAGCAACTCGTGCTCCGTAACGTCTATGGCGCTGCCGATGTACTCCTGGAGATTTTTGTTGTTGGCAACAGGAACGCCTACGCAGCGTACGTAGCGGACCTCACCATCGGGCCGCACGATGCGCTTAGTGGTATCGAAGGACGAAGCTTCCGCCAGGGCCCGCTCGATCAGGCTCGCCATGGATTCGCGGTCCTGTGGATGGGTGCAATTTAGGTATTCTTGAACACTGGGCGCTTTGCTGGCCGGGTCGAAGCCGTACATCCGAAATAATTCAGGCGACCAGTAGTGGAATCCGTCAGAATCGAAGGCCCAGCTTCCGACGTGGGCAAGGCGCTGCCCCTCGGCGAGATAGAACTCGCTTCTGCGCAACGCATCTTCGGCGCGCCTTCGGTCTTCGACGTCAATACTGGACCCGTACCACTTGACGATTGCGCCCGTTGGGCCGAAGAGCGGTACTTTGCGGTGGAATAGCCAGCGGTATTCTCCATCGGCCCGTCGTACTCGCGCCTCGGCTTCGAAGGGTTCTCCAGTTACCAGAGCCGAGCGCCACTTCCTCATCAGCTCCTCGACGTCGTCAGGATGAACTGGGCCGGTCCACTGCCAGCCGCTTATATCTTCCAAAGAAAGACCCAGATACTCTAACCAGCGCCGATTGAAGTAATCAAGGTATCCGTCAGGACGGCCAGTGTGTAACAGCGCGGGAGTCGTGTCGATCGCGAGCAGGAGGCGATCTTTAGCTTGTTTCAGATCCTCAGTGTCGTGACCGGTTCCATACCACTGAATAATTCGTCCCAGTTCATCTCGCAGGGGGACGTTACGCAGCAGAAACCAGCGATACCCTCCGTCAACACGACGTATGCGTGCTTCAGCCTCGAAAGGCGCCCCTTCAGCCAAAGCCGCACGCCAATCTCTCACTACTCTTCCGGCATCCTCAGGATGAAGGGCAGCGCGCCAACCCCAACCCTGCACCTCTTCAAGTTTGAGTCCCGTAAATTCCAGCCAGTGCCGATTGATGAAATCGAAAGCGCCGTCAGGCTTAGCGCGCAGGATTAGGCAGGGAATAGTGTCGATTACGAGCCGAAGCTGGTTCTCAACCATATCTGGCCTCAGAAGCGCTTCATCCTTATGATAGGGCTCCATAATGGTACGCCCAGGTAAGCTGGACCCGAGCAACTGAATTTGAGTAGTTGGGCAATCGTCCAATGTTTGCGTACCTCCCCGGGAGTATTCAATGACCCATAGGCCTCGATGATCGATAGTCTGATGCACCGATGTGAGGAATGGACTCTTGTGTCCCGAAATGCGAGAGACCTGCAGAACGAATTGGGTTCAGGGCTGAGACTCTTCAGGGCATGCGCGGGCAGAAGTAGAGTTAGCCGCGCTAGACAAAATCGCCCTCAAGCCAAGGGATGTAACGCATGGAAAAGATGATGAGGGACGACAGGCAAGAAACGTCAAGACCGACACGGTCCAGACAGACCTTGGTTGTTGGCTGCCCCGATCAGCGAAGCCGATACGTTACGCCAATTTGAGCGGAAATACCGGGATTCGGGAATCCCAGATATTCATGGAATTTTGCGTTGAAGAGGTTGTCAGTCCTGGCATAAATCGTGGTGCGTTTCAACCCCTCATACCCGAGCACCAGATTCGTCGTGGAGAATCCTCCGACCTGAAGTGACCGCCGGTGCCGGAACCTCGAAGTCGTAACGGCGGCCCACCCATGTCGTAGTGCTGGATGCTCTGATCGCTTTTGGGAGCTTCGCTTCAATAGTTATGCCAGAATTCCATCTTGGTTGGTTTCGCAATGGCTCACTCGAAGATTCGACCTTCCAGTTTAGAAACGAACCCCAGCCATTTACCTGCATCCAGCGGGCTACGGTCAACGAGGCTGTCGCTTCGACACCTTGCGCCCGAACCTGGGTGCGGTTCACAAGGCGAAAAGCGATCGCGCTGAAATCGATAAGATCTGAAAATAGGTTGTAATAATAGGTGGCCCCAACGCTGCCCCTTTGGCCGAATTGATGCTGTACCCCCGCATCCATCCCGTTTAGCTTTTCCGGCCGAAGATTTGGATTGCCGATATTCGGATTGCCGAGTGCATATAAAGATGGGACCTTGAAGGCGTGGCCCCAGCTTGCCTTCAAAATCGTACCTTCTCCGACCGGCACAGCGGCTCCAACCCGGGGAGCAAGCTGCACGTTGAAACCCGAAGTCTTGTCAATTCCCAGCGCAACCATTCCTGTCATTTTTGGCGTGGAGTAAACCAAGTCGGCGGTGAGATCGAAGATGCCCCTGTTATCCCTGAAGTAAGTTGGGTACGCTCCCGCGATAAGGGTATTGTTGTATCCGATCTCGTCAGCCCCTCGCACATTTAGATGGGATTGCAGCCTGGGATGCAACTTGAACTCATTCTGCAGAGCAGCTCGAGAGCGAGTGAATCGAGTGCGAGTATCGGTACTGGGCTGAGAAGCCGGAGATGGGTGAGGACTATCGAGGATCGCTGGTGTGTAGGCGTGTTCCCCTCGGGTGAAGACATCGGCGTTGATGCTGGCCGTCCAGAGATCGTTGGCGCGATGTTGAAACAGAAAGCCGCCCAGGATATTGCCGGAGTTACTTGTCTTTGGAATTCTAAGAATGGAGAGCTCAGGTCCTCCTCCGCCTTCAGGAAAACCTGAACGGTCGAATTGTATCCAGCGCGCAGTCCAGCTAAAGATAGTGCTCGAACTGCGGCGGTAGTCGGATCCCAAAGAGAAGGTGCTCGTCGAGAAGGCGTCGGATTCCACCTGCTCTCCCACCCTGAGGAACGACCCCGCCAACTTGTATCCCAGCCGGCCTTCTAAGCCTTCGGCCCCGAGGTTCAGGCCGCCGGCTCCGAAGGAACCCCCCTCGGCACCGACAAGCACATTCGATTCGTAGTGCGTCGGCTTAGTGATCACATTGATAACGCCGCTCACGGCTTCTGACCCATAACCGGAGGAAAGGGGACCGCTCACCACCTCAATGCGCTCGACATCATGGGTGAGAAGGGTAGAAAAATCGAAGGCCCCGCCCAGCAGATTGCTTAGATCGTTCGCTGGAATGCCGTCGATTAACACTAGAACGAGATTGGGCTTTCCTCCGCGAATTGTGACGGTGCTCAGCGAACCTGAACTTCCGTTCTGTGCCAGGTACAGGTTACGGGATTGCTCGCATGATGTCAGCGGAAGTGAGCGCGTGGGCGCTTCTGATCTGCTCCTCATCAACGATGCTGGCCGAAGCGGGAGCCAGCGAGACCGCGAGAGGCTCACCCGTCACCGTGATGACAGTCTGTAGCGTGGGTATAGGCGGGTTGTTCGAAGCCGCGTTATTCGGGGTTGAATTACCGGTGGTTTGGGGAGTCACGGACTGGGTTGGCGTTTGGGCCGCGCACAGCGGCACAAGGGTGACTAGAGAAAGAACACCGAGCGCACACCGAAGACGGTCGATCATCATCGCAAATCCAGGCAAGAGCGGAGAAGGATGTCAAAATAAGTCGCAAGAGCCGCAAGCTCAGACTGGCCACGCCGGAGGCAGGCGGAGGATGATCGACAGCACGTCATTATTTCGCTCTGATTTCCGTACGATAGTGAGGATCGTGCCCGTATCCGCTCCGAACCGACTGATGATCGCCTCCAACTTTGCTTGCATGAGCCTCGCTCCTCTAATCGTCGTTGTGGCGATCGTCGTCATGATCATCGTCATGGGCGTCCGGCAACATGGCCTGTTGGTGATGGCAGTATCTTGCCCGGTTCGCAAACCAGAGTTGAGCTGGAACTGGAGTGGTAGTCGTACTTTCCACCGCCGGAGTAAGTTGCTCTGATCTTATATTCGCCGGGCTTCAGACCGGCTATTTTGACGCGCGCCTGGCCCCGGTCGTTTAGCTGCACGGGCCGGTTCAGCGGCACGCCATCAATGAAGACGGTGACGGTGCCCGTTGGTATCGGTCTCCCCGGAGTCAACGGTGACACCGTCGCGATGACAACTACCGAACCGACTCCTGATTGCGCGGGTACACCTGCCGAGTCATCTGACCGTCGGGACGGTCGACTTCGCCCTTGATGACATGCGACTTTAACCGACGTGCTGTACAGCTTGATCTCCTCCGCGAAGACGTAGCCTTTGGCGAAGGTTTCGTCCCCGGTGGTTGCCACGTCGAAAACGCAGTTCTTATACAGGTTCTTGTCGGTGACGATGCGGCAGATCGCTTCCGCCCTGGCAACTGGCATGCCCTGGAGCACCTTGACTCCGGGAATCTGGAACTCCGGTTTCAGCTTGCACGGGAGCTTCTCGGCAGGCCAGTCCCGATCCGTGAACGTCTCGGTCGACGTTCCTGGCGCGTAAACAAACAGGCTGGTTTTGTCTGTTATGCGCCACGAGTCGGCGAAAGTCTTGTAGAGCATGACATACCGGTGTTGCAGGCTCGCGGGTCTGGGGCCAACGTCAACCCCATTGCGGAGCCTGGGCAACCAGCTCCCTTTCGGGATGAAGCCCATGACGCCCTCATCCGCGCTGGTGTTCAAGACGCTCACGTTGAGGTACCAGATGTTGGCGAACCAGGGGGTCGGCGTAATGAGCACCACCGTTCCATCCTCGAAATCAACACGAATCCCGGTCTCCCCGCTGGCGGCAAATGCCGTTACTCGGCTGCCGCCGAGATCGATCCCATTGACCGGCATCGGCGCGGGTTTTCCGTCCACGTAAAATTCCAGCCGTTGCCGTTCCGGCCCCTGTTGAAGGGCGATACGGTGCGGGCCCATGCGTACGGCAACCGCGACGTTGATACTGACACACTCAGTCAGGCCGCTATGGGCGTCGGTGACCGGATTCGCCGTCGGTACCGGCCACTGGCGGACTTGGATCTCCATCCTGTCGCCGTCACGGAGAAGTGTGAACTCACCGACGGACTGAAAGTCGTACGGAGTCCCATCCACGGTATGCACGTGCGGGTCACCGATGTGGTTGCCCGTCATGGACAAGTCACCACTCAGCGTTCCGGTATGGTAGCCGCAGTTTTCGTCTGTATGGAAGGCAAACGGGCCCCACTCAAAGTCGAAGGAAAAGAACTGTGTCATATAGACGACAACGCTGGATGCACCCGGGGATCCTCCTGGCCAGGCATGGAGGGCAGTGTCGACCTTTCCGTTGAACTGCTCGGTGTCTGGCCAGGCATCTTGGTCGGTACCCAACCGTATGGTGAAGACATCTGGTGCGACGGCTTGAGCTTGCGCACTCGAGATCACAGCCGCGAGAGAGGGGTCGGGACCGTCGGGAGGATTAGTCTCACTGAACTGAAGATACCCCAGTAAATGGCCAATGCGCCGCACCAAATTGCGACGTTCCAGTGAGGGCCCGGGTGGCAATCCGGTGTAATCAACAAGCAGAGCACTTAGGCGATTCTGAGTGAATGTTTTTGCATCAGGCGGGATACCGAACGCAGTATAACCGGCAGCAGGAGCAGTTATTTGTCCCCCGGCCTTCGGCCGAGAATCTGGCGTGCGTGTTGTTTCGTTTAAGTGGGTTGCTATGTGAGTAAAGGGACCGACCTGTGACGCTCCCTTGAAATAAATCGCGGGGGGAGAGAATGCAGCACCGATATTAATTTCAAACAGTGCTAGTGGCTCAAACCCGCCGGCCCAGCACTCCTCTGGCGCAGGGGCCCCGGCTGTGTCACTCCCATCGTTATTGCCTCCCAGATAGGTGTCCGGTCCGAAATTAACTAGCTGGCCGATCAAAGGATCGCCTGCCAGGAATGTCTCAGTGCCAGTGCCCGTCTGACCGCTGATGGAGGACACAGTCGAGACTACAGGGGCCGCGTGTGAGCGGAGTGCCACCGGATTGTTGAGGCGTACATTCCGCCCCATACCGGTCATATCGAGCTTGGTGGGGACGGTGCCGGCAATGGGCACGAAATTCGGCTCCCCTTCGAGCCCAAAGGTGCTCCCCTTAGAAAGATCTCCCGGGAGACCGAGTACCTGGTCGGGGGCCGGAGGCGGCTGGTAAATCGGATTGCCATAGGGGCGCACATTATCAGTGCTAAATCGCGCTTCGAATCGCCCACTGAAATTCACCACCAGGTTCTTGATGGACGTGACACTGAAACTCGCCACCACCGTCATGCCCTCAAGCACTTGGATGGTCGTATCACCGCGCGACGTGCTCAGCAACTGCGCATGGACGGTTGCATACACTGTCGGGACGGTTGTGAGGTTGAAAGGCCCCGCAGTCGAAAACACCAGGTTGGCGGGGTTCGGCGAAGCCTGCAGCGTGACCGATGCCACACCCGCATCAGTCCAAAGAGCAATCTCTGCATCATAGTTGGCGCCCAAGGGGGCAATCAGGAAGCCATCGCCTGCGGCGTTTCCACCCAGAGACATCTGAACTGCCATAAATCCCTCCTCGAATCTAGTTTTCTAGGTGCCTTGGAATCGGATCGATCCAACTCCTCGAAGAAATCCGTCGCCTCGAGGATCTGCGGCCTGGCTCGATTAACCGCCGTGGTGCCGCTGCCATTGACACGAATGACGATACCCATGGTCAACTCCTCTCAGTAGTGGAGCGCGACACAACCACGGCTGATCCAATGCCTCAATACGCGACGGACGATACTCAGGAGTGGATCTGCGACATCGCACCAAGCAGAGAACTAGCTGAGAACGAGTCGCTTCCGGAGCCTTCTTCAAGTGCCGGACAAATGCATGAACTGTGGGAGAGTAGGGAGGAATTTCTTGCCCTGCGGAAGCATAACCGCGGGCGTGTTTTTCGAATCAGGTGAGTATCCCGTCCTTGAGGACCCGAAATTCAATTGCATCTACACCGATTACGAGAGTGCCCAAATATACACCATTGCGGGAAGGTTTGTAGAGTCTTCTGGAGACAATAACAGGAATTATCGAATTAAAATTGCGTTTCATTTCGGTAAGCGCATTGCATTAATCATGAAGGCTAATGTAAATTGCTTACCTTGCTTGGCATAAGGTATTTCTTCTGCCAGGAGTGAGAGAAAGGTGGAAAGTATGGCATTCGATGTCAAAGAGCTGATGATCGACATCACTAAAGTTGGATCGCAGATAGGCTGTTACGCCTCAGGTGGCGGCTGTTACGCTTCAGGTGGCGGCTGTTACGCTTCAGGTGGCGGCTGTTACGCTTCAGGTGGCGGCTGTTACGCTTCAGGCGGCTGTTACGCCTCCGGAGGGTGCCAGCCTACGGTCATCTGCCGTCCGACAATCCACTGTCTATGTACGCTCAACTGCACATACGTGCTCACACACTGTACAGGCTCGATTCTGCCGTGCAAGTTCGGAACCTACACGTGCCTTGATACGAGGGTCACGTGCGGGGGGACCATCTACTGCGCTGCCACAGAAGAACCGACGATCCTTTATCAGGGCATCGACCGGGAAAGTCTGGTAGAAGCGAAGGCGCAACTTAACTCCGCTCTAAAGGAGATCGACCAGCTCGAAGGCAGACTGGCGGCGGAAGCAAAGAAAGCGAAGTGACTTGCGTAAAGGGCCATACGACGTCATGCTGGCGCCACCCTGGTGCCTGATGCACGGAACGATTGGAAACTAACTGAGCGGAAGCTAATCATCCGAGGTAGCTTCCGCCCAACCGCTTTGTGCTCAGTTGTCATCGAGTCGATTTCGATATGAAGAGTTCTCATTTCAGCATCTCGGAGTTGGCGCTCCGTGCAAATCCCAGATATGAGCTAGTGTTATTTGATCGGCTGCCCGCGGAACAGCGCGAGATGCTGAAAGACTTCCGGAAGGACCCTGATTTCTACGGAGTTCTTCGTCCGCTGGATAATTTTGGCCTGGGCGCAAAATCGGTTTCACGAGACATCGCCCTGCTGTACCTGACGCTACAGCAGCCGGGCAAGGTCCCGGAATATGTGCGCGACAGGCTCGGAGAGCAGTGCGATCAGGAGATCACTCGTTTGGTTCTTGACGGCGTGCTGGCCGTCGAGAAGGACGGTAAATTTCTTTGCGGGGCTGACGCCGCCGAGTTGTTTGACACTGGAAATGAAGAACCTTCTGCCTTTGCTGACGCCGGAGGATTTCTGGAGCGTCTCTCGTTGGAAGCGCTTCGCTACGGACAGACGCTGGGCTTGAAGGACAGCCTGACTCTATCCAACCGCCTCTACAACTACAACCGCACGCCGCTCTCTCCTCATTGGAAGAGAACTCTGGCCGGACCCAGCGCGATCGTTGAATACCTGGGCATCCAGAACGGCAGAAACCAGGAGCTTCTTGACCGCGAGTGGTCGAAGATCGACGACCCCGTTCTCAACGAAGGCTGGTTCGCATGGCAATCACGCCGCTTTGGCTCATCCATCTCTTTCGGCAAGCCTACTAGAATCGGATGCAAGTTATACATCAGTCCTAGAACTGAGTGCCTCAACGACTGTTTCCCCATTATCCTTGCGGTGCTCAGCGAGTGCCGGGTGCGCCATTTCAAGATCGGCAAAGGTATCCAGGGATTACTGCGTCCGGACAAAATTGTGGCATACTTCAGCAGCTTCGAGGATTTGACTGCAACCGCGGAGCAACTCAAACAGAAACTGGGTGGATACCCTGCACAGGGAGTACCGTTTACCGCCGACATCGGCGATGATGGCTTGCTGTCATGGGGAGTCGATCCACCAGCAGAGGGACAAGTATTGCCTTGGATGGGCCGTGAGAGCTGGCGGCTCTGGGTAACCAATCGCCTGGCAGTGGCGCTGATCGCCACGAGTACAGAGAACACGGCAAAGCTTGAGCCGTGGCAGTTCGCCCTCCGGCGGCTTCAGCTTGAGGGCGTCGACACTCGCATCTGGACGCCGGCCGGGACAGAGACGAAGCACAGCTTCGCCTCGGAGACTTATTCTGCATGAGCATCACCGATCCATGGATCCTGCCCAAGGGCATCGTCATTACTCCCGTTGAAGATCTGGCGCCTAAACTGCGCGAACAGGTTGAGGCCCATGACGGCGACTTCGCCGTCTCACGGCCTCAGTCCCGCACCCCATCCCGCATTCTCGATTCGCAATCCGCCGCCTTGCTGCGTGAGTTTGAGACTCCGAAGACGATTGGTCAGGCCGTGGCGTACTACAGCCGCGCAGTGGGAAGCGACCCCGAGCGCACACTGGAAGACGCTCTTCCGATGCTTAGCCAGCTGATTTCGTGGCGACTGTTGGTCTCACCCGACTCCCAGGACGCCGAGGAAATTCAGCCGTCGTTCCAGACTGGCGCCACACTGGTGGGTTGCGAGGTGTTGCAATGCTTTCAGGCTCTCGAGGATAGCGAGGTCTATCAGGTTCGACGTGCAAACGGTGAACTTGCTGCGTTGAAAATACTGCGCCCCGCAGCGCTGCCGGAAAGCAGCCGTATGTTCAATCGAGAAGCTGCAATCCTCCGCCGGCTGGATGGCTCTTTGAGCCCCGCTCTATTGGACGAAGGTGTCTCGGAAGATCGCCGGTATCTCCTGCTTGAGTGGTGCAATGGCGTTGATGCGGGAAGTGCCGCCGGCCTGCTGAGTCAAGACCACAGTGTAGATGCGCAGCAAAAACTGTTTGACCTCTGTTGCAAAATTCTTCGTGCTTACGCTCGACTACATGATCAAGGAGTCATTCATTCCGATATTCACCCCCGCAACCTTTTAGTGGACCACGAAAACAAGGTGACAATCGTCGATTTCGGTCTGGCATGGGAAGAGAACATAAATCGTCAGTTTGGCGAACCAAGTAGAGGTGGTGTTGGTTTCTACTTTGAGCCGGAGTACGCGGCAGCGGTCAGTCAGGGCAACCAGCCTCCCTCCGCCAGTCGGCTTGGCGAGCAATATGCTTTGGCCGCGTTGCTCTACTCCCTTCTCACCGGAGTGAACTATGTCGACTTCTCCCTGACAAGAAATGAAATGATGCGCCAGATCGAGGAAGACGGGCCCGTGCCCTTCGAGAAACGGGGTATGGCCGCCTGGCCCGAAGTGGAAAGTGCGCTCGGCAAAGCTCTCAGTAAAAATCCGTCAGCGCGCTTTATCTCGGTATCCGAGTTCGCCGACACTTTCGATACCGCTCAGGTACCGGAGGGTGGCTGGATGCAGGTCGGTACCGCCGTTGACCCTGCGGCTTTGGATCGTGTGCAGGAGCGTGCACTTACCAATGTCGGATACTCCGGAGGCGTTGTATACACCGGTCTGACTACTGCGCCCAAGGCTTCGTTGACGTACGGCGCCGCCGGAGTCGCTTACGCGCTCTATCGCATCGCGTGTCGAAATCAAGACGCCGCGTTACTTTCTCTTGCCGACGTGTGGTGCCGCCGGGCGTTGTCGGAGCCGGAGAATCCGGATTCTTTCTACAACCCCGAAATTGAAATCACTCCGGAGATCGTCGGGCAGATTGCCCCCTACCACACGTTGAGCGGAATTCACGCGGTGCACGCGCTGGTAAGTCATGCGATGTGCGACGTCGCCTCACAAGCCGCTGCGCTCGAAGGCTTCATGGCGGCTTCGCAGAAAGAGTGCGACAACATTGACCTTGCCCTGGGCCGCTCCGGCACGCTGCTGGTGGCTTCTCTGTTGCTGGATACTTTGGGAGAAGGCGACGTGTTGCCGCCCGCCCCGCTGAAGGCATTTGGCGACCAGACCATGGAATCAGTGTGGCAGGAGATTGAGCGACAACCTCCAATCCGCGAAGGTACGGTCATCACCTATCCAGGGATTGCACACGGCTGGGCCGGGATTTTGTACGCCGCACTTTGCTGGCATGAGTCATCCGGGTCAGAGCTGCCATTCGGGCTGGAGGAACGCCTGCAACAACTCAGGGAATGCGCCGAACCGTCGGGCCACGGCGTCCGCTGGCCTTGGGTTCTTCCGCAGGGCCGGAACGGTGGAGCGGCGAGCTACATGCCGGGTTGGTGTAACGGTACTGCGGGCCACATCTTCCTGTGGACGGCCGCGCACCGCAAGTTCGACGACGATGCGTATCTGCAAACAGCGGAAATGGCCGCATGGAACGCCTGGGAAACCAGTAGTTCGATCCCTAACCTTTGCTGCGGTTATGCGGGACAGGCATATGGACTATTGAATTTCTACAAGCACACAGGAGAAAACATCTGGTTGGAGCGCGCCTGTGAATTGGCTTCTCGCGCCGCAGCATGGAACTCCGAAAACTATGCCGCATACAAGCTGGCTCCTGAGAGCCTCTACAAAGGCGAGATGGGAGTTGCGGTGCTCGCCGCTGAACTGTCTGCTCCCCAGACTGCTTGCATGCCATTCTTCGAACCGGAAGGGTGGCCCTCAAAGCGTGGTACGGCCAAGATATAACCTCTGCCTCGCCAAAATAGCGATATTGCTATCCATGATTTCAAAGGGACATCGGACAGTTGAGTATGAATGTGATGCTTATTTAGGAAGCGCGGGCGAGTTTCGAAGCCTCACAAATGAGTCGCGTAGTCTCGGCGCTCGAATACTCGTATTGGCGATGAACACCGATTCCGAGCGTACCAGCCACCCCACCAGCCGCATCCCGAATTGGCACCACGATCGCGCCGTTTACTCCCGCCAACTTCGCGCCTGGGCGTATATCCCCAGTGCTGTCAGCTTGGATGTTGCAAGTCGAAACAGGTTCGTTACGCTCTGCAGCAAGCCCGGCCATTCCTTTACCTATTGGGACCATGGCTACGATTTGCACAACTTCTGGCGGGAGACCGACATGAGCCTTCAGGATGAGCATCCCGTCTTCGAGCAAGTGGATGGTTCCCGTGTCCGCTCCAAATTGGTCAAGGATTGTTTTCAACTCCGCTTCCATTTGCATCCTCCTGCACAAATCTTAGCTTTTCGGAATCCCCCTGTCAGATTGAGTCTCCGATTTCAATTGTCAAAGCTTGGATTTTATTGGATGTCCTGAAACCAGTAGATGGCGGAGAGACAGGGATTCGAACCCTGGATACCTTGCGGTATACACGCTTTCCAAGCGTGCGCCTTCAGCCACTCGGCCATCTCTCCGCGGTATTGCGGGCCTTTTTGAATCTAACACAATTAAGCCCTCATCTGAAGGCTGCGTCTAAGGGCTCTGCGCCTCGACATTCTGCTTCGCCACCGCAGAAGACTTCAGCTCCAGCGGAACGCCCTGCATCAAATATCGCCGCAGCGTCGATGCATCACCCCAGTTCACGCCCCATCCATGGTCGACCCCCACCAGAATGTACTGTCCCGGAATGATGTTCGCGATATCGAAGCTCCCATCCGTATTCGTCTGGTCCTGCCGCAACACCGTAATCGAGTTAGGATCTTCAATCGTCACCGGAACCAGCAGCATCATCGCGCCTGCCACCGGCTTCCCATCCATCGTCGCCATCCCGCTCACGCTTGCGCGTCCGCTCGCCGTATGCACAGTCAGCGTCGACTCGCCCGCACCCACCGTCACATATCGTCCCGCAGTCTCTGCGCCCTTCGCCGCAAGCCCCGTAAGAAAAACATTTCCGCGTCCCTGCAGCACCACCTCATATCGCCCGGGCGGAGCCTCAATCACCCGATCCGCATTCGGGTCCCTCTGTCCCGACCGTCCACCATTCCCCATTTGCTGACCGTTCATCGTTGAAAAACTCCCCCGCCGCGTATCCACATCAATCAGCGAAACCTGCACTCCGAAGTTCCGCCCTCGCCCCTCTCCCTGGCCCGCGTCTTCTTCCGGATCCGCCGCTGAGCCATCTACACGCACCGTTATCCGAGCCATATCCGACGACGGCGCACTCATATCCACCGTGCGCGCCGAGTTCGCAGTCACCTCCACCAACGCCGTCCGCCCGTCTTGATTCGGCCCCATCAGTCTCACCTGGTACGTCCCCGGAGTCAGCCCACCCACATCCACCTGGCCGTCCGATTCGAAGTGCACACTCGTCTGGACGAATCCCCCGCCAAACGCCCCCGGACTTACCCTCTGCACCATCGGCACCTGTATCGGAGCAGCGGATGGCGTCGAAGCATTTAGCCCACTCTGCGAACCAGGAGGAACATTCACCACCGTCTGCACCCGCGGCGGCACCACGATCCGAAGATGAATCGACGGTATCGGAACCATATTGAAATCCGCCTCGCGTGTATCGCCCGCATGCAGCTTGATCACCTCAGCTCGCAACGGATCGTCCACTCCCGGAAACCACGTTTGCGGATAGGTAAAATCCAGCGAAGGATCCAGTGACGAAGTTGCATTCGTCGGCCCGCCCCGCTGAACCTGCGAACCAGCCGCGTACCACGGTTGTGCCGTCACACTTAGCCGGTACTCTCCTGGCGCCAGATTCGACAACTCGTACCTTCCCCGGTCATCCGTTCTTCCCGAGCTCCGCATCGCCCCCGACGGCTGCAGCCCACCCGGCACCTGCGCAGGAACTGACTGAAGCATGATCTGCGCATTCCGAATCGGCTCGCTCGCCTCGTCCAACACAACACCCGTAATCGTCGCCTCCGGACTCAACCGAAAGACAAGCTCCTTCGTAGGAGAGGCCGTCGTAAGCACAACCGCCGACGAAAACTGCTCATGCTGGTCATACGCCGCGCTCACAAACCCACGCGCGCTCGCCGTCAATCGCCACGCCCCCGCCGAAGGCACCGTCACCGTAAAACGGCCACGCGCATCGCAGTCAACACCATCGTTCGACGGGGCAGGGAACTGACGATTCCCCGCAGGCCCACCCCCCATCCCCGGTCGCCCCGACGGACTCGGCGTCATGCGGCAGTGCGTCACTGGACTCCCGTTCACGCTGTTCACCACAACACCCGTGATCACATACGGTCCCCCTGACGCAGCGGACTTCGCCTCGCGCCTGTTCTGGGGAGCATTCTGCGCCCAACCAATACCGCAGAAAACCGCAGCGACCCAAAGCCATCCGAGCCGCCTCACGGAGTCACCTCCGTCACCGGCACCGCGTCCAGATTCAGCGTAGGTTTATCCCCCGCATTCACCGAAAGCGAATGAACATAACTGCTGTATGCAGCAAGACTCGCCGGGTCCCGGTAGTTCACCGAGTGCCTTCGTTCAAACGCCACCACCTGATAACTTCCCGGAGGCAGATGCGCAGCCGTATACGTCCCCGTCGTCCCGCTATGCAGCGTCATCACCGCCTGCGCACTAGGCCCCGTCGGCACCAGGTAAATCCAAGCCGCGGAAGGATTCCCCTTCAAACTCACTGTCCCCTGCAAACTCCCCGTAGCATTGCTCACCGTCACCCGGATCGGCGTCCCCGCTGCGCCCGGCACAACCACCAACGCCTGCCGCAGCAAGTCCGAGTCCCCATACGAAGCACCCTTGATAAACCACGTTCCCGTGTCCCGCCCCTGCAGGCGATACGTTCCCGGAGGAGTGATAAACACATAGCTCTGGTCCTTCCGCGGCGCCATCCGAACCACCGCATCACCCCGCTCCGGGTCCTGCTGATCGTTCTCCAACGCCAGTCCGAACTGGGGAAGAGTGGGAGGCTGCACATCATCAGACGTACCAGAGCTCTCCACAATCAACTCAATAGGAATAGAAGGCACCGGCGCAAACTGCAGCACTACCCCCGAGATATCGTGGTCCTGCACCGTCACCCGGGTCTCTGCCTCCTCTTCGGTATCACCGTTACCGCGCATCGCCGTCAGGGTGAACGTCCCTTGGGGAAGTTGAATCTTTGCTTCGCCCGACCCTCCGTTCCGTTGCGGGTTCACCTGAAGCACATTCCCATCGCTGGCCCTCGCAGAGATCCTCCCAAAATCCGCGCCCCCACCGCTGAACCCCGAAGAAGTCGTCACATAGTGAGTCGGACTCACCGCCGGCCGCAGCTCAAAGTGCCGCTCCTCGCCGCTCCTCATCCGAAACGTCTCTGAAGTTCCAGGTGAACCATCGCCGGTAACCATCACTGGCAAAACAGCTTCTCCTGTGGTCCGATCCAGAGGGGTATAGCGTGTTTGGATCCGATACTCCCCGGCTTGCACCGGAATCCGGAAGTTCCCATGCGAGTCCGTCTGGTCCTGCCCTACCTGCATCCAACGATGCCCCATCTCGTCGAAGTACTTCCGCTGAGCGTTGACCGAAATCCTCGGCAGCGGAATCCCATCCGGCCCCAGCACCGTCCCTGTCAGGATCGCCTCTGGATACAGCCGAAGCTCCAGCGGCACACCCAGTTGCACTCCTTGCAGATACAGATTCTCCACGTCCTGCATCTCAATCCCAGGATAATAACCCGGTTTATTAACTATCACATTGGCTGAAGAGCTCGTGTTTTGGTCGAACCTGAAATTACCATCATGGTCCGTCAGTACCGCCCGGTCATTCAACCTCACCATAGCCCGGGGAACCGGAGCCCCCGTAACCGCATTCTTCACCACCCCTGACACCGTACTCGGCACAGCCGCTGAAGCCGCTGCCGATCCCGCCCCGGGCATATTGCTCGAAACAGACGACAGGCCCTGGGCATTAAGCAATGAGCCCCCGGCAAATAACGCCGCGAAAATCCATCCCAAAACTGCAATAGGAAGGGAAGCAAGTCGTATCTCGACCACGACGGTCCCGGGAGACCATGATTGAGGAAGGCGGTAGAGTACCCAGGGTCGCGACACGAACAAAACACCTCACGCTGACTTGTCAAAGAGTAAGACGACTCCCACCGATATTAGTAAGAGAAACATCTCCGCACCAAATGTCGGAAATATATAAGACCGGGAGACGATTACCCCCCTACCTGCCCAATGTCACTCTGTCAGCGGCGCCCATACGTCGATCCGGGTGCCCTTTTGAACTCTCGAATTAATTTCGAATCGTCCACCTACCAGACGCACCCGCTCCCGCATGCTCCGGAGACCGAGGCCATGGCGACCCGCGCCGTCTTTGACATCGTAACCTGCGCCATCATCGGAGATGGATAAATGAAGAGTCCCATCCATCGTCTCGATTCTCACCTGCGCATGAGCTGCTCCACTGTGCTTCTGGACATTCCTGAGGCCTTCCTGGACGATGCGAAACAGGCATAGCGAAATGTCAGGAGGCACGGAGTGCGGCACGTCCTTGTGGAGAATGCAACCTGGATCCCTCGTTGAAGAGTGAATTCCTTGCAGAATGCCGCCACTCCCGCAGCCAGGCCAATCTGCTCAAGTGTCGAAGAATGCACCGGTGCGACAGGGTATGGAGATCGGCACCAAGCTCGCTGGCGGAGTTCACAAGCTCATGCAGTTGCCGATTTGCTTCAGATGGGGACTCGGGAACCATCTCCGCAGCCGTTTCCAGTCCGAGCGACAGCATAGCTAGCCTCTGACTAAAATCATCATGCAGTTCGGATGCCACCCGGGCACGTTCATTTTCCTGGGCATTGATCAGCATGCCGCTTAGGCGCATATGCTCGTTTCTTGCGGCATGAAGCCGCTTCCGCTCGAGCAGGAGATAGATGGTCAGCAGGCTCAGACTTGCAAGGACCAGCAACCCGATCAGCAAAGTCCGTCTATATTTTTCCCACACAGTCGGCTGGCGAAACAGAACGGTGCTTCCGGCAGGGAGCCTGCTTTCATCCAGGTTCCATCGCTGCAACTGGCGCGAGTCGAACAAGTAAAAATTAGGACCATGCACGATGGGAATCTCCTGCGGCGGCTTTCCCCCTAAGATCTCGAGGGCATCGCGGCCCATGATCTTGCCCTGTTCTTCGGCGCTGACCACAAATCCCCCGACAATGCCGTGGCCCAGATATGTGTCGGCTACCCCAAAGACTGGAGCATTCGCGGCCTCAGCGCCCATGGGAAGGGCCTCGGCGGTACTGAGAAACTCCCGCCCCTGTACGTCCTTGAAGAAGGAGAGATAAAATAACCAAGGAATGGTCAGGAAGATGCCTCAACCTTTCCAATAGCATGCTCATCGGCAGGTCGGTCAGGTAGGTGACGTCAAGCTTGTTCTCATAAGAGATGAGGTCCGGCTTTACTACTGCGGTGAGACCTCGGTCATAATCGGATTGCCCCGCGACCACGAAGAGATGGCGGGTTCCCGGTATCAAGTCCAGCGCAGCCTCCACCGTTTTCGCCGGCTCCAATCGAAACCACGAGCCCGTCGATCGGTGATCGCCTCTGATCTGGTCAATCATGCCTAGAACGGTGCAACAGAAGATTACCGGGACATTGGGGAATATCGCCTTCGGCTCCGACAGGAGCTGGATTGCGTTCGGCCCCACCAACACAATCAGGTCGAGTTTGAGGTGGCGATACTGCCCGACAAGGAGATCAATCTGTTCCTGCCACTCTTCCGGGTGATAAATGGAATCCAGGTTCTCCCAGTAGAATTCGACCTGGAACCGCGGATCTGCGTGCAGCGCCGATACGATCTGGTTACTCACAATTACCGGACCAGGATGGGACGGTCCGATAACACTGATCATGAGAACGTTTTTTCTGACCTGCGCGTGGGACGCGGGTGCGAAATAGACGAGCACGAGAGCAGCCAGAACAATCGAGATTCGGATCGATCGCATGAAGAAGGGAATTGGCGAACCGACGCGCTTCCTTGGATACACGCACTTCATTGGACTTGAGGTAGAACTAACGCCTTCGAGTGTCTGCTGGATCTTCAACGTACTTTACAGCCCCAACTGGTATCGATCCACCCTTTTCTCGATATCGCCCCTCTCGGAAGGCATGGAAGACCATACAAGCAGCTTCCCAGCCTTCCCACTTCGGTGTATTGCGACGGGCTCGTCCTACCGGTCGGTCTTGTCGGCTTCGATGCCGACAAGACCGCGACGACGGCAAGTGCGTCTTTCCAATCAATGGAAGGTGAACGGCGCAAATAGGGCTGCGTGATCGTTATTGGTAAAAGTCAAGAAGAAGTTTGTGCCATCGCTCACCAGTCGAGCGTCGGTCCGGGAAAATGGGCTATTTCCATCCTCCCATTCTGAAATCTGACTGAAAGGAAAATTAAATGCCGCCCAGAATATAGAACCGTTCGGACGGGCGATCATGATGGTCCCCGCTTGATTAACGGCGATGGTCGGCCTGCCCTTGCAAGTCTCTCCGTTAGAGGTCCAGAAATCCCAAGTGTCTGTGTCTGGATCGTAAGTGCTCTTCCACAAGCGGGAATCTTCACCCTGCAGCACTGCAACAATTTTGTTGTTTGCTGGATCGAATGCGATGGAAGGAGACGATAGCCCGGCTCCTCCGGCTATTGACTTGAACGGAGTCGACCCGCTGTCAGTAATGACTGTATAAAAGAGATCATCCCTGCCATCATCCACGTGATATACCAACACTACGCGGCTAGGAGAACCCGGCACTTCCACTGCGTCGATAGGGCCGTCCGCCAAGTGCCCCGCCGGGAGAGTTATTTTCTCCCACGTTCCAGAAAGTATCGGCGGCGTTGGTGGAACTGACTGCCGCAGCATATATATTGCCATCGTCTCCCGTATGGAACACAATAAACCTGCCGTTAGTAGTGGTCACCGTAGGGCTGAAAAACGTCCGGGTTGTACCTGGATTAATCTGAAAAGCACTGCCGCCATCGAGCGCCATCCAGACGTTGTTGGTGTTGTCGTCTGCCCTCCATGCTCGAAGAAGGTGATTCCCGTCTTCAGAGCTTCGCCGATGGTATTCTGCGTCTTAAGCGTGATTCTTCCGGTAACCGGGCCGGTTCCGATCTTTTCCTGGCTAGGGGTACTGATACTAATCGTAGTTGCAAAAGCTCGCGCTGCCATCAAGCTTACGAAGACAACGGCGAACACGAAAACAGCGGAAAGATGCCTGCGGTGAAATTTCATACTCAGCATTGAGAAAATCCCTTTTTTAGTTGCGAGTTGGACAGACAGACAGGCGAGATCGAATAGGTTGATCGCCGCCAAATGGATGCATGCGAGATATCGGCCGACGAGCTAGCTATATCTACTGATCTATAACAATGGGATGGCGGATATATTCCGCATAAAGCCAACCTGGCCCGGCTCTGGCAGGCCATCGAGATGACGGAGTGTGGAAGGAATAGAAACTCGGACAAATCGCACCCAGAAATGGAACGTCCGATAACACATATTATGTATAGTCCGCTGTAGAAGCTCTAAATGCCATGGTTTCGCCCATTAGGAACGGACACTAATGGGATGGGACTGATTTCAATGAGCGAGCGGAACGTAAAGCGGATACGTTAGGCCCGCCCTCTCAAGGTGTCCCGTCGTCGGGCGTCACAGTTCCCTTCGCGTCGGAGACTACTGACACGGGCTTTGCATTCAAGCTGTTCAAGTCTGCCTGACTGATTCCGCAGCGCATCACCGGAACATCGCAGCACTCGCTCTTCTCTCCAGTCGAACAATTTGTGACCTGCTTCGTGGCTAACCATGCTCTAGTAACCGAATTGCTAGAGTAGTAGTCGTTCTCCATCAGCATATGAGGATAGACAGGTTTGAGAACAAAGTGATTCACAGCACTCGATCCGACAACTGGATCGATTGCGTTAACGTTTCCTTTAGCGTCGAAAAGAAACAATGAATTGTAGGCTCGAGACCGTCCGGCCAGAGTAACAATCAAAGACACCTGAACGTATCGGTTTGCCGATGGTAACCCTGTGTGAGAGAGTGCCTCTTTGAACGTCAGGGGTGATCGTCGATCAAAAGCCTCGTGCGACTTTACCCAATGTGCATTCGCACCTGGTTCGCGAACTTGGGTCTTAGTAATTGCATTGGTGTTGACAGTCTCACCCGTTGACACATCCAGGACATCACCTGTCAGACTGACGAGGGAGACGACAGGTGTATCTAGGATCTCTGACGTAGGACCACCACTCAGAGAAGTGATTTGAAACTGTAATACCTTCCCAGCTAATTCAGTGTTCAGTTGAGCCTGATTTGTCGCTTGAGAGTCTTCGACACCCTTGACCTCGGTAGCCATGGAGAGTCTTGCATAAGCTCTCTGTATTACGTGTTCTTCTTCGGGGGTTGCCTGTGCAGAGGCAAGTTGAGGAATCATCAAGGCTAAGAACAACAATGACGTGAAAATGCGCTTGTTCATTCACCGCTCCTTTGGAACTCAACTGGATTTCGGTAACTACCTGGCCCAAGGAACACATCAAGTCCAGTACGTTTTTATGAAGTTCGCGAGCATCATGAAAACTATTGCGGCAAGTAAATCCGGAACACTCGAGGTATACAAACCGCCCATCACAAAGATGATTGCTAAGGACAGAATAAGCGCGGCCCATGCGTTTACCTTGTTTTGTCCCATTTTGTACACAGCCTCCCGCTATTCCCGAGCGGCTAACACCAGGAGGAGTTTAGCTGGACGTTGATAAGCCAGCCAGTTAAAACCACCTTGAAATTGGATATGCATTCCCATTTTGGGAATGGCTTTTCCGCTCTACTCCTCCACCTACAAAATGCACCACCTCCAACCGGTCTCCATCACCCAAGATCGTCCCGGCCCAAAGTGCCCGCGGAACAATCTCCCCATTCCGTTCCACCGCCACTCGGTCACCCTTCACCCCAAGCTCCCCCAGTAACTCTTCCAGGCTGGCCGTACCCTCCAGCCCCTCAAACTCCCGCGTCTGTCCATTCAAAACCAGCCGAAGCGCCATATTCCAAGCCTAGCAGGAACCCAATAATTCGCGGGTTCGCCTGTTATCAGACGTGTCCCGCTACCCTTTCGATGACCCGCACCGTACGCTCTACAACCCAGTCCTCCACCCGGCGCCTCACCGACCGCCTCTCCGCATACTCCTCAAACACCGCCCGGCTCGCCGTCATCAGTAGATGAATCGCCTCCTCCTCCGCCTCCCGATTCCTCTTCCCCGTCGAATATCTCACCGAGTTCGCCAGGTACTCCGCCGCGTGTCCCAGCGTCAGTAGAGTCCTCCCATGATGCGTATCTGTAATCCGATGGATCGTCAGGTCCCCAACACTCGAGACCGTCCTTCCTGCCGACAGGCTCGGAAGGGCTTTGGGCTTTCGTTGTGAAACCAGAACCCGCCGGGGAGTCTGAGACGCACCCGGAAACACTGCTGTAGCCATGGACGTTAAATCGCCCGTCCACCTCCCTATCGGCTACCGGGCAATCTCCATCACCCAAAAGTCGCAGTCCACCCACACCCGCGGCCCCAATCTGCAATCCGCCCTACTTTTCTCGCAGCGGCCAAAGATGGTTCACCGGCCCCAGTCCGCTCCCCACAGCCTCTGCCGTGCGAATTGCCCCCGCGACATACTGCTTCGCCCGCCGCGCCGCATCCACCTCCGAATCCCCCAGCACCAACCGGCTCAGCAACGCACTCGAAAAGGCACACCCCGTCCCATGCGTCGCGCGGCTCACGATCTGCTCTCCCTCCAGCCACACCGCCTCATCGCCCACAAGCACCAGATCATCCGGCGGAATCAGATGCCCCCCCGTCGCCACCACATTTACTCCCCCACCCATCTCCGCCAACGTCCGTGCCGCCTCCAGCACATCGTTCTTCCGCCTCACCACCCGCCCAGTCAACACTCCGAGCTCTTCAAGGTTCGGAGTCACCCAGTCCACCACCGGCAGCAACTGCTTTCGCATCGCCTCCACCCCACCCGCATCCAGCAGATCCCTGCCCGAGCTCGACCGCAGCACGGGATCCAGCACCACCAGCACGCCTCTCCCGCCATCACTCCGCAATCCCGCAACAAACTCCGCCACCACCTCCACTGTCGCCCCCGTCGTCAGCATCCCAATCTTCACCCCCACCGGAGGCAGATCGCTCGCGAGACACTTCAGAGTCTCCTTCACCCACGCTGCGCCCACCTCCGCCGAACCCTTTACCCCCACCGTCGACTGCACCGTCAGCCCCGTAATGCACGAGGTCCCGAACAGCCCATGCGCCGCAAACACCATCAGGTCCGCCGTCACCCCGGCCCCCGAAGATGGATCGAACCCCGCAATCGTCAATACCGTCTGCAACTGTCCCGCCCTTACTCCGGATGCGCCGCAAGAAATTTCTTATACGCCGTATCCAGCACCTCAATCTCCGACTGCAGATAGACCATCTGCGCCTGCAGCACCTCGAAGTTCTGCTTGATCCTCTCGGACTCCTCCGCGTCAGGATTCGCCTCACCCTTCTTCAGGGTCCCGATCGGTCCAATCGCCACCACCAGATCCCGGGCCGCCTGTTTCTCCACCAGATAGACCTCATTCTGCTGGCTATAGAGATCCGCGTACTCATGTGCCTGGTCATATGGCATATACCCCAGAGCGCCAGTCGACTGCGCCGTCTTCCAGCTCACATCCTCAAACGACCGAATTCGGAAGTTCACGGTAAACTCCTCGTAGTTCTTAATCTTCGGATTCGCAATGATTCGCTTCAGAATCTCAACATCTCCCTTCAGCGTAGCCTGCTCCTTACGCACATCCTCCAAAGCCCCCGCAACATCCTCAGCATTTGTCTTGATCTCCCCCTGAAGACTCGCCTCCGCCTCATGCACTAGATGCCGGTGGTGCCGCCACTCCACACACCCCTCCAGGCTCAGCGCAATCAGCAACCCGATGGTGATCGTCGACAGATGAACGAAAAAATCCCGCCAGCTATGCAAGGCATGCTCCGGAGGATGCACTTCAATCACACTTCCACCCCTTCATCGACACTCGCTAGCCTACCAAACCCGCTGCACGAGACCCTCCGCAATTTTCTCTTGCCCCATCCAGACCCAGGAGTATCGTGAAGCAAAGCATCCAATGAAACTATGAAGCCGCTCCTGCCAATCCTCGCGAGTCTCGCCATCGCCATCGCCCAGCAGCCGCAGCCCCCAGCTGCTCAATCCGACTTCGCCTCCGACCCCGTCGCCTTCCAACTCGCCACCCTCCGCGACGCCTTCGCAGCCAAGCTGACCGCCGCGGGAGTCGCCTGCCCCATCGCTCCGCCAAAACTCATCCTGCAAAACGTAAAATCCTGGGGCACCTACGACTCCCAGGCCAACACCCTCACCACACCTCTCTGGCAGCAGTTATCCCCACAGGAACAGTCCTCCTTCTACCGCATCGCCGGACCCAACCCCACCCGCGAAGACGAGCGCCGCGAGTTCGAATCCGGCATCCACCACTGGGTCTTCATCCACGAGCTCAGCCACTGGGCCCAAATCTGTCTCCACCAGTACGAAGACCGCATGCCCTACGACCTCGAATACGGCGCCAACCGCATCGCCCTCGCCTACTGGCGCGAAACCGACAACAAACTCGCCAATCACCTCATCGAACACTTCGAGGATATCCAGAAGTTCGAAACCGTTCCCATGCCCCAGGGTCAGGACCTCGAAGAATACTTCAACACCAACTATGACAAGCTCGCCCCCACACCCGCCTACGCCTGGTTCCAGGCTCAGATGATCACCGACCTCGCCGAAAAACGCCCCAAGCCAACCTTCAAAGAATCCCTCCAACTCGCCGTCTACAACCCCTAGCGGCCGGCCTCGAACGCACAAATCCCTCGCGTTAAAATGAAACAGGAGCGGAATCCCGAAAGATCCCGCCCCTGGTTAGTCTTACAAGCCATTAGAAGGTGATTCGCGCACCTACCTGGATCAGACGTGGACTGGCAGCTCCCGTGATCTTGCCATCATTCCCGGACGACAGGGTTGCCGTTGGTGCGTTGAGGCTCACCAGGTTGAACGCGTTGGTAGCATCAGCGCGGAACGTCAGGCCGATTCCACGTTCAAACTTGAACTGGCGGGAGATTCCCAGATCGACGTCCCGGTAACCCGGCGCACGCAGGAAGTCGCGCGGCGTGTTGCCATCGGCTCCGCCAGGGCCAATCCCCGCAGTAGTCGTGCATGCCATAGTGCCTGTTGAAGCCTGTACGCAGTTCGGGCTGAAGGCCGCGGTATTGAACCACGCCTGCGCAGCCGTGAAGCGGGGTCTGCTGTGGCTGAGGAATGGGTTTACTCCCGGCACCAGGTTGGGCCGGTCGTTGTTGTAGTTGTCCTTGTTGTTGTCAGAGCCCGTCGTAATGTTGACTGGCTGACCGCTGTTGAAGCTGGCAATGGTCGAGATCGAATAGCCGTTAAGCAATACCCCGAGGAATCGGCTCGAACCGTTGTAATAATTTACGTTCCAGACGCCATTAATGCCCACCATGTTCCGGCGGTCCTGATCCGATGGCCCTCGCTCCTCGTTGAGATAACTATAGTTCTGTGCTGTAGGAGCCAGACCGATTGCGCTTGCATTCGAGCTCCAGATCGAGTGACTCCACACCAGGAACCCATTGATCAGGAAATTGTTCCCCAGCGGCCTATGAACTGAAACCTGCAAAGAGTGGAAGTTCGCGGTCTGGCCCGATTCGATGAGAATCACCTGGCCAAGCGTAGTGCCATTAGGATTAGTCGCACCGAAATATGGGCGGCGTGCGTTGATGCTCGTCTGCGAAGTGCCGGCGCCCGGAGCAAAGATTGGATTGTTTGCGTCCGGTGCAGTCGGAACATGACGTACCAGATTGCCGACATACGCGGTCTGCAGGACAATCTTCAGCGGGCAGTTGCTGCTCGACGGCCACATTGAACTGATAGGACGCGGGCCACTTATAGTTTGGATCGATCGCCTCTACACCTGCCCCGGGCTGAATCCATCGCGGGCCCGATGGGCTGTAGGTGTATGGGAAGGGATCTCCAGTCGGAAAGGATGCCTTATTCCCATAGACATTGGAGAAAGAGGTAATCGAATTGAACGTCTGACGGATGGCATACGGCTGTGCATTCGCCGGCTGGTTCCATTCGTTACCGGAGACGCTGCCATAGAAGATGCCTGCGGCACCGCGGATCGCAGTCTTCCCGTCGCCAAATGGATCCCAGGCCATGCCTATGCGTGGGGAGAAGTGCGTCTTCGGCGTCTGCGCGATGCCGCGAGGAATGCCGCTGTCGCCGGGAAAAAGAACCCCAAGCGGCGCGCTGGGAACGACGGTGGATTGCCGGCCCGGGACAAACGCGGCGGTGAGGTTCTGAGACTCGACTGGAGCCTGCTCGATGTCATACCTTAGACCGAGATTCGCCGTAAATCGCGGCGTAATTCGATAGTTGTCCTGCGCGAAGAATGCGTAATACCAGGTATTCAGCAATCCATGGTAAGGGTTGTCCTGTTCCATGCTGGCGACTTGACCGGTGACGAAGTCAGCCGCCACATTCCCTGTCGTCGTTGGTCCGGACGTGTTGAAGTTGAAGACTCCAAAGTTATACAGATTGCCGACAATTTCATCTTTCTCGAGAGAGACTTCGGCTCCGAGGTTAAGTGTGTGTCTGCCTTTGGTCAGGCTCACAACGTCACGCAGGCCGTAGAAATTGGTGTCGCTTACCGGTCCGGCCAGGGCTCCGCCGGCGGCGAAGTAGCCCGAAGGGGCCAACTGTGGAAGACCCTTCGGCCCTTGGATCGTAAAGCTCGATCCGAGATCCCCAAGCGAAACCGCCGGGGTGTTCTCACGGCCTCCGGCAACCCGGGTGAAATTCAACCAGACCTGATTTGCCGTTGTCGCGCCAAACGTGTGAATGTCGCTGATGTTCGCATTCTGCTGTGTTGCAAACGAGTTGTTGATCGAATAGGGAATGTTGCCGCCGCCGTATCCGCCCTGAGTTGTATGAAGGTAGAAGTAACTCACCGAAATGTGATCTTTGGCGCCGAGAACCTGATCGTATTTTCCCAGATACTCATTTTGGTTCGTCGGGCTGGTGAAGTTTCCTACATAGTTGCCTGGCGCGGCGACAGTCGGTGCATTCGGCAAAGGTATATATGACTTCAGCAGGTTCGCCGCTGTCACATCCAGCCCAGTCTGCGGAATACATCCCTGTTTCGCAACCGTGCAGTTGACGGAACTGTTTGTGCCCACCCACGGAGTCTTGGTGCCGGGCATGTTGGGGATGATCGGTGTCTTAACCCCTGTCGCCGCGAGTGTAGGTATAGGACTGGGTAAAGTCGCCCTGGCGCTCAAGCGCCGTCGGCACGATTCCACCGGAGAGAAACTGTCCGACCGTTTGCCGCAGACCACCATAGCTGAAGAAGAAGAAGGCCTTGTCCTTCACGATTGGACCGCCCACCGTTCCGCCAAAATTGTTCCGGTGAAACGGCGTCTTCGCAGTGGGCAGCGCGCCCCACGAGTTCGCGTTCATATTGGTGTCGCGGAAGAACTCAAACACCGAGCCATGAAACTGATTCGTTCCGGACCGCGTGACGGCGGTCACGACGCCACCCGACATACGGCCATACTGGGCCCCGTAGTTGCTGGTCTCTACCCGGAACTCTTCCAATGCGTCCGGGTTCGGCAAGGGATTGCCATAGTTGCGCAATCCGGTCATGTTGATGCCGCCATCCAGGTAAAAGCTCACCATCGGAACACCGCCGTCGACGCCGCCATTGATGATGACCTGCGTTGAGGGAACGCCAATGACAAAATTCGGGGTGTTCTGGCTGTTGCTCTGACTATTCGATTGCACGCCCGGTACCGCGGACAGCGCCGCATACGCGTTACGAGTCGTCAAAGGAAAGTTATTCATCTCATGAGGTGAGATCGTTCGGCCAACCTCAGAGGTAGCGGTGTTGATCACAGGCGGAGCCGTGGTCACTTCGATCGGTCTGACTCTCAGCGCCGACCGACAGCGTGACATTCAATGGCTGTGTCTGGTCGACCGCGATCACAAGATTCTGCTGCACAAACTTCTTGAAGCCCGGCGCATCCACGGTCACGGTATACCCGCCAACCGGAAGGTATTGGATGTTGTATCCGCCGGCGTTGTCGGTCTTGGTCGTCCGTGTAAAGCCGGTCGCGACATTGGTCGCCTTGATGTTGGCGTTCGTCACCAGCGCGCCCTGCTCGTCCGTCAACTTACCGGTAATGGCGCCTGTAATCTGCTGCGCACGCGCGGTGCTGCTTCCAAACAGAATTGCCATTGCAACCAGACTGGCCAACAGCCAGCGCCCTGCCTGGGCAGTAACGGTCTCGGCCTTTCGCGGAGTCAACGCAGTCTGGTGCGCTGCACTTCCCTGCCGGTTTGTCACCGGCAAATCTTTATATTTGTTCGGACTTAGGATCATTGGGGTACGCCTCTCTTATAAAAATGCTTATTTCTCGGTATTTTTCGCGTCGGTGCTTCTCGATTCTCAGAAGCGCTAATCAACATACCCGTGTCCGGCAACAATGGTCAAGGGGTTTGTTCCAAACTGCAAACTTAAGCCCCGGATCCTCCTTGAGCAGTGGACAAGCGGTTGTTCTCTAATCGGGGAAACCCGGCTCCTCGCGTAGAATGTGATTGCAGCCGGATATCGAAAAAGGCACCTTCATGAGCACGCGTCCACCGCATGTTTACGCCGTGATTCCAGGCCATAACCCCAGCTTTGCGTGGCTCTCCAGCGCCAACTCTGCCCTCGTCAAACGGGCCGTTATCTTCGTCCACGGCTTCAGCGGAAAAGCCGCCAGCACCTGGATGGACTTCTATCGCCTCATCGACAACCCCACAGCCGCAAGCCCCTGGTGGGAGACCGTCGACCTCGACTTCTTCGACTACGAGCGCCAGTCCATCTTTTCGCAGATCTCGCGCAACACCCTGACCCTGATGAATTTTCTCGACTTCATCTGGCCTAAACCCGACCCGCCATGGCATCCATCTAGCCGGGCTCCAAAGACCCGGCGAATTCGAGTACGAAGACATCACCCTCGTAGGTCACTCCGAAGGCGGACTCCTCATCCGCAAAGCCATCCTCGAAACCGCCCGCCACAATCAGGACATCGAGAGCTACCGCCTGCTCCACGATCGCACCGGCAAACCCGAACCCGTAGCAAAAGGCCTTCTCAAGGCCGACCTCCGACTCTTCGCCCCAGCCATCGCCGGCGAATCCATCAGCGGCATCCTCGGCTGATCGCCGGGCTGCCGTTCATCAAACCGATCACCGGCATCAGCGCTGCCAAACTCGGCCTCGCACCCATCGCCATCCCTGTCACCTCCGCCAGGAAAGCCACAGACGACTACACCGAGTACCTTTCCATGAGTTGCTTCCGCGCCCACATCCTCTGGGCCGACGACGAAAACATCGTCACCTCAGAGCCCTACCAGCGCGATCACGCTTGTAGAAATCTCCCGGCCAAATCCGACCATCCGAGCGTCTGCAAACCGAACTGGAGATATCTGCTTCCCCTCTCCTTCGTTGAGAAAGGGGTTGTCAATGGACAATGTAAGTAACGAAATCCTTCAGGCCTTCGCACTCAATCAATTTCTCCACGATGGTGCCGGTCGAAACCTTGAGTCAAAAGATCACCGAAGGCCGACCCGTTTTTAAGTCCCTCGATGAATTTCCCGGCACCTCTCCCGACGAGATCCTCCCCGTCTGTGAAAGCTACGGATGGCTTCGCACCGGCATGGACGTGGGATACTTCCCATCATCCAACCCCTACTCCGAAAAGGAAGAGCGGAAATGGTTTGAGAGGATGCGCGAATCGAACCCCGCATGGTCGGACGAGTTTTACAAGCTCATGGTCGGGTTCCTCACAAAGGAAGAACTCACCATCAAGCAGGACGAGCGCGACGAGAACCCCGCCCGCGACAGCTTTCAGGCGGCATTGCACGACCACCAGTCCTTCCGGCACCCGCTCATCGAGCCGCTCCTTCACGAACTACGCACCCCCGAATCCTCCGTCCTCGATGAAGAACACAAGCGCCTTGACCTCCCACAGCTTTACGACTCCTTCGAAAACCCTCCCGAAAAGCCAACAATAAAATCCCTGCGCCGCTGGCTTCATGCGGGTAACCGACATCATGCAGATGTTCACCGACCTCTTTCCCTTCGATGAACGCCCCACTCACTTCTACGGCCCGGAACTCACCCTCAACGAAGCCATCGGCACACTCGCCTGCGCCCGCCTCGACCTCTTCGAAAAGAGAACCGGAGGCAGGTTCGGGCGCCTGGAGGGATATCTTCTTTCAAACCCTCGACCGAGTCAGAAGACAAGCTCTCGCAGTCACCTGGTCGCAACCGGCCACCGTCGCCAACTTCAACACTCTTCTCCAGGGATGGCTCCTCTTCTCCATGGGAAAGGACGCAAGAAAATTCCAGCAGCACTCCGATCCCTTCTCGCTCAGCACCATGAAAGGCGTCCTCCGCTTCGACCAATATCTCAACAAGTGGAATATCTCAGAAGAACGCAAAATCTACTCCCCACTTCAGGCGTCCATCCTTCACAGTCTCATCGTGAAGGGTGGGTTGCCTTTATTTTGCTTCTTCAGCGTGTCATCCCGCACCAGAGCGCCCTCCCCTGCTTCAATCTGGGAGAGGGCCGTCGGAA
>CAVZGJ010000007.1:0-840453 GCA_963774735.1 uncultured Acidobacteriaceae bacterium
ATCGCTCGCATCGCCGTGTACCCCGGGAACGCTGTGGCAATTTCTGAGATCACGCCGAAGTTGGCGCTATGACTATTGCGCCCGGTAAGAAAAGCCACGCGGCTGGGCGAACACAACGGAGGGACTTTGAAATTGTTGTAGCGAAGCCCGGTCTCGGCAAGCCGGTCCAGCGTCGGCATCTGGATAGGTCCGCCAAACGTCGAACCGTCGCCGAAGCCGAAGTTGTCGAGAAGGATGACCACCACGTTGGGCGCGCCTTTCGGCGATTTCACCTGGAACCGTGGCGGAGCTTGTGCATTGTGCACGTCGAGCTCGGTGATTGGCGGATACTGGGGCTCGGGGACGGGCAGCACCGTACGATCCATGGTCTGTCTCCTAATCCATGATGCTGCTTATATGCCAATGGGCTCGCGTCAGACTACTGGCAAAAGTGATAGCACTTGTGCCTGGTTCAATGACGCTGTGGGATTCTGGCGACTCCCGCACGGGCTCGGCCGCTGCACTTCGCGACGATCAAATTGGGTACCCGAAACCAGGTACCTTTAGCGGACGTTCGGTTAGCGTCGCACTACGCCCGACGAGGTGGTAAAACGCCGAGTCACTTATCGAGTTTCGGATAGGCACCCGCAAGTCGATATAGAGGAAGTGATTTTCGTAGTGCCCGCAAAGTCGGGTGGTCTCAATGGGTCGATGCAACACTCAGCTCAGACCCATAATCATTGAAAACAAAATCTAAAAGCGCTGGTTAGGGCTAGATCAGCCGGAACCTTACCCTGCCTAGGTTTGGCCACATCAGCCAAACAGATCGATTCTTCAGGGTAAGCATTTGTGGATCAGCCTGATTAGAGAGTGTTGCATCGACCGGTTGAGCTGGCACGCGTTATCGGCAACCTCGCGCCCAAATACCCGGTGACACGCCCATCAGACATCATGTATATACGTGTTTCTACCATATCGCCAGATATCCGACCCGGTTCACGGCGCACCCGCGCATTTGGGTTAGGTGGCATCACGGTAGCGCCGAGCGTGTCTGCAACCTTTGCAGTGGCGGCCCGGGCATCGATTCTTCGCATAGGGACGTGTCGTTCAAACGATACATCAAATAAGCGGCGACACATCCCGAGAGAATGGCCATCACCAATCCGGTCGGCTCATTAGTCTCGGAAGTTAAGAACGCGGTCTAGGTCTTGGAAGGTCTTCGATAAAGAAGATTGTGAGCGCTTCCAAGAGGATTGTCGATTTCATGCCCGCCATATTGGAGGCGAGTCGGCTGACTGCCGCCAGTTTCTCCGTTTGAGGAAACTAACGATCAGAACCCTCCGCCTAATGGCTGAATAATGCGATGAGCAAAACGATTGGAATGGGAACGCCTAGGAGCAAGAGCAAAATGGAACGCATTGGGAACTCTCCGATTTCTAGATGGTTATGTTTCTAGATGTATTCAAGGGCGGGAGCGGATCTAAATCGCGAACACGTGATCCCGTTGCCTTCCTCCGATTGTTGCCGAGAAACTAGCGCAGAATGCACCGATCAGGAGTGCCAAAAATATCCAAAGCAGGGCGTGAGCCATTGCTTTGCGAGCTGCCTCAGCATGCTGTTGGGCATTGGCGAAGATGTCCGAAACGCGCTTGTCTGCCTGCGATTGTTCGAGACCGGTCTGGGCCGAGACCAGTTGATCCAAATAGGATTTGTCGGTCGCGGACAGCCCTCCTTGGCGAAGACCGTTTGCGAAGATGATCCCCGCTTCCCCACGCGAGGAACCATTGGCCATCTCGGGTTTCGAGGCATCAGATCGGAACAGGCTATCGACGAAGTATGCGTTGGGGTCGAGCGAAGCATTGCCTACCTGCGTGCTCTTTGGTTGAGCGTCCGACGCCGGAGCGGAGCCAATCATTGCGCTCGCGGCCGAAGCCAGGAAAGCGGCTGCGATGACCAACGCTGTCGCCCAAGCAAGAAAGCCATGCGCGGTGTCCCGAAAGTACACCTCGTCGGAATGGATGCCGGCCCATTTGGTTCTCAAACGTCCAGCCAAATAGCCGCCCATCGACGCGCTCAAGATCTCCATCACGATCAGCCAAATAATGGCCGACCTTCCTAGTGCGGATGCCGAGATGCCACTGTTCGAGTACGGCGAAACTGAGGACAGCCCCAGACCGGCGCCCAAGGCAAGGAGGACCAAAGAGAGTGCGGCCGTGGCAGCCGCTCCGGCAATGACCGCTGACCAGGAGACTCCCGAGGAGTGGGCCTCATTGTGTTCAACGTGGCCCGAGTAGTCCGCGTATGGTCTTTGAGTGACCGTTTGCTCCATGGAATTACCATCCTTTTGTTATCCCGTTAGCTACATACAAACTGTTACGTCTGATGCTCAATGAGCGATGGTCGTTTCCCAAGTAGCTGAAATATTGCCCTGTCAGCCTAATCGTCGCAGTCCGAACGTTAGACCTGAAAGTGCCGACCCATTGAGGCGGCTTCGGAAACTTCACTAAGCTCGAACGCCCACCACAATTAATCCAAACCCGCTAGTCACGACAACGCACTGAGGACGGGAGGGAATGGGATAGTTTGCGTTTCTTCGTGGGACACCTGGGTGGGTCCGAGATCTACATCTTTCGCTTCTGTATCCAGCCGAATGAAGGAAATGGTTAAGTGTAGATCCTCAGGTCCACCGCCGTGCCGAGAGTGGATCTAGAATCTTCGCGGGACCGCGGCGGCACGATTCTCGTGACTCCTAAACTCAATCGGCCCGATGCTACAACTAAACATCCTGTTCGTGCCTCTTATAGAGCGGCACGGCCGCACGTATTTCTGTAGACAGAGGCGAACAATGGCACTCCACGATGTCTTAGTAGACGAACTCCGCGATATGTACAGTGCCGAGAATCAGCTCGTAAAAGCTCTTCCCAAGTTGGCAAAGGGCGCAAAGAATTCAACGCTGAAGGGCCTGTTTACTGCCCATTTGGATGAAACCAAAGAGCAAGTTGAACGACTGAAACAGGTGTTTGAAATGTTAGAAGAAAAACCTACCGGTGAGCATTGCAACGGTATGGAGGGCGTGATCGAAGAGGGAGCGGACGCTCTAGAAAAGGATGAGGAGGGAGCTTCGTTCGATTCTGGGATTATTGGTGCTGCTCTCCGCACTGAGCATTACGAAATTGCCGGTTATACAGCTACCATCGAAATGGCAAAGATCCTTGGACTCTCAGACGTTGCAGCCCTTTTGAATGAAAATCTGAATGAAGAAGTGACAGCGGCAAAGAAGATTTTGGCGGCGGGACAATCAATTCTAAAGAGTGCTGCAAGCGAGCCAGAGATGAAGAAAAAGGCTAAGAGTGCAAAAGAGAAGTACTCTTCACAGAAGAGCCGTGAGGATGAAAGGAATGCCGCGGCGTCGTTACATAAACGCAGTGCGTAGACCTCCTAGATGAAGATACAGAAGCCTATGCTGCCCGAGGAGTGTATAGAGATTCACACGCGAACAACCAATGATTGGTTCGGGCATTTTTGCAGCGGCTGCGTCGGGGTGGTTAGGATCTAAGTGGGCGTTGGCAGGAGCCGGTTGCATCATCGCGGTATGGGTTGTGACCGGCCCTCTTTTCCATTATTCAGATACTTGGCAACTCGTCATCAATACCGGTACGACCATTGTTACCTTCTTGCGATCTGAGGTTCAGGAAGCGGAAGGGAAGGTTCGGCGACCAAGGAGTTGCTGACTGCTACCCTTCACTCTTGGGTTATGGGCTGGTCTCTCCGCCGAGATACTTTTGGAAATAGTCGACTAACTTACGGTAAGCAAAGCGCGTCTGGGCAAGGTCTTCGGTGTCCCAGCCGTGCGGTGCGTTGGGTAGTACAACTAGATCGATGTCCTTGCCTTGCAGGATGAGGCGTTGCTCAAGAGTGATGGAATCCTTAAAGAGCACGGTGTCATCTCTCATGCCGTGGATGATCATGAGGTGATCCTGCAGGCCGCCCGATTTGAGGAAGGAAGAGGATTTTTCGTACTGCTGCATGTGACCCTGCGGAGCCATCATCGTGCGCATTTCACCGGTCTGCGCGTGAAAGAGGCTCGTGGCAGGTGCGCCTGCGACTCCTGCCTGATAGACTCCGGGCCGCGTGAAGAGGGACGTGGTTGTGAGCAAGCCTCCGTAGCTGCTGCCCCAGATTCCTACGCGATGCTCATCGACGAATCCTTGCCCAACGAGATATTTGACGCCACTATATAGATCGTCGACATCGACGCCGCCGTAATCCATGCCGATGCGTTGACGGAAGGTCTTGCCATACCCTGAACTGCCACTGATGTCGACGTTGAGAATGACGTACCCCTGCTGGGCGAGGTACTGGTCCAGTCCCCATGTGGGATGATAGATGCGGCCTCCCCATTGGTTATGGACGGTATTGCTGTAGACGGAGCCGAGTATTGCTGGATATTTCTTTGTCGGGTCGAAGCCGGGCGGCAGAGTGAGGCGTGCGTGCAGCATGGTGCCGTCGTTGACGTTGGGGAAGTCAACATATTTTGCGGCGACCCAGTGATAATCGTTGAACTCCGGCAGGGGCGAGTGCGTGATCTGTTGCGTGGAGTGACCTGCGGCCTGAGATGCGGAGGCGTTGATCAGATAGAGATCGGGCGGCGTGGTGTCGTTGGAGAAGACGTCGGCGAAGTATTGGCCGTCGGGTGACGGTACGGGCGAATGCGTGCCTGGGGTTTCGGTGATTCGTTGCGGCGTCGCCACCCGCGAGCGGCACGCGGAAGAGATGGCGCTCTTCTACCTTTCCCTGATTGGTGACGACAAAGACAGCGTGCGCGGTGGGCGATACGGAGGCTGAAAACACGGCGAATTTGCCCGAGGTGATTGGCTTTGGCTCGCCGCCTGCGACGGGCTCGTAGTAGAGGTGGTAGTCGTTATCGCGATCGGAGATGAAATATATTCCGCGCCCGTCCGGCGCCCAGTCCGACCACCACTCGGCGGTGACATTCTTCGGGTCAGTTTCGCGAAGCAGCAGTTTGGCTTGTCCGGTTACAGGATCGACGAGAAAGAGGCGCCGGTCTTTGATGTAGAGATCGCTCTTGTCGACGAGGACTGTTTTGCTGTCGGGCGACCATGAGACACCGAAGAAGAGATCGAGCGGATCGCCGCCAAGTTCGGCCCACTGCACACTTCCGCCATCCGCGGAGATAAAGCCGAGGCGACGAGACTCGGAAGGTTCACCGGGGAACGGCCGCTTGACGCGGGGCATCGTGGTTTCGTCGCCGAGATAGTTGGGGATGCCGCGGGTAGGGACGCGGCTGGCATCGGCTTCGATAAAAGCGAGCTGCTTGCCATCAGCGGACCAGTGAAACTCCTCGACGGTGACTTCGTTTTTTCCCGGTGCGTAAATCTGTTTCGCCGCGGGTTTATTGCCTTCGAGAGTCATGACCCAAAGATTACCGCCAGAGAGATAGGCGATGCGGTTGCCGCTCGGCGATGACGCTACGCTGGTTTGAGTTGAGTCAGAGTCGATAAGCTGATTCGGAGTTTGCCCGGGGAGCACTAGATAAAGGTGCTCATGAAAGTTGAAGAGAAGATGCTTTCCGTCGGGGGCCCAAATGACGTCGGAGACGCCGTGATCGGTCTCGGCGCGGGCCTGCTGCTCCAGCTTTGCGATGTCAGTGCCTGGATCCGGAGGGTTGAATGGGCGAGGCATTGAGGTGATGCGGACGGGCTTTCCGGTTGTTCGGTCCGCTAGCCATACGTCGTAAAAATTCGTCCCATCATCATTCCAGAGGAAGGCAAGCTGTTTACTGTCGGGAGACCATTTTGGATCTTCGGGTTTGGTGCCGATGAGCCAGGGAAGGCTGTAGAGGCGGTCGATCGTCAGTTTTTTTGTCGGTTGGGAATGAGTCTCCTGCGCAAATGCGGTGGTGGAGAGCGCAAACAAACAGAGCACGAGAACTTTGCAGGGAAGGGCAGATCGATTCGTATGTTTCATCGGGATTCTCAAGGCTTGGAAGTTGGTGTATGGAGTGATTAGCACGAAGACGCCGCTCATTGAGTAGATTCTTTTTGTTGCGGGGCTGGGAGCGGCGTGGGGACCTCGGTCTTGTCACCGAGTAACTCCCAACGCTGCAGGGCGATGGGTACATTGCCATTATTCCAGACGAAATTGTTGAACCGTATCATGGAAAAATTCGCACCTTGGGCGCGACTGGCATCAGCGAGAAGCTGGGTGATCTGGAGCTTTCCGATCTGGTAGGAGATCGCCTGGCCCGGTGTGCCGGCAAACATCGCCGCTTCTTCGAGTGCGGTTGTTTTGTCCATTGGCACTGTGCGCTCGAGATAATCGGCGGCCTGCTGGAGCGTGAATTCGCCGAGTGCCAGTTTTACATCCACTTCGACCCGAAGGGCGCGCAGACGCATGAAGCTGTAGATGGTTTCGCGAGTGTGGGCATTGTCGTCGAAGAGCCCAGCCTGCAGCATCATCTCTTCGGCGTAAAAGCCGATGCCTTCGTTTGCGCCAGAGTCATAGTAGTGGCGGCGAATGGGATCGAGATTGTGCCAGCCGAGGCAGAGTTGGAAGTAATGGCCGGGCACGCCCTCGTGGACGATGATGGGGCGGGGATCGCGAGCAGTAGAGAGTCTGAAGAAGCCGAGGTCGGGGCGAGGCGTGCGGATGTAACTGGTCCCATCCTCGTTGAGGCGAGTGGGTCCGGTCAGGTCGTCAGTTTCGCCGAGGTCCTGGTAGGGTTCGAGATAGTCCGGCAGCAGCAGGTTGCGGTAGTGATGAAGCCAGTCCGGGACTGTGAGGATCTTCTGGTCGACAAGGAAAGCGCGAATCTTCTCCTCGTCGGCTTTCTCTGCCTGAATCTGGGCGTCTGCGCTGGGAAAAAGAGGGGCCGGTGGAGCGCCGGTGAGGCGTTCTTTCTGATAGGTTTCGAACGCGACGGAACGGCTCCATTCCTGACGACTCATGGCGAGCAACTGCTCCGGTGTATAGGGAAGCAGCGCGACATTTCGAAGGAAATAGAGATAATTTTCGCGGCCAATCGCACCGTCTTTGCGGGCGCCCGGCATTTTCTTCTGAAGCCATGCCCGGTAGTCATTGAGCGCGTCGATAGCCGCGGGGGTTGCGTCTTGAAGCGCCTGATTGTTGGCGGGGGTGAGTTGGGGAGCCAGGGCCGTTTCCATCCGCCGAGTGCGGTCACCGACTTGGTAAAGCGCGGCGATGGCTAACTCCCCAAATGGTTGCCGGATGTCGGTCAGATTTTCTTTCGCTGCCCGAATTGTTGTTGGAATCTGCTTCATCCGATCTACGATCTGCTGCTGGCGTGATGCAGAAAACGGAGGCGGCTGCAGCAACAGAGCGAAGACGGAGCCGAGGGTTTGATCGACATAAAATCCCGGGTCCCGTTTCCATGTCTGTTCTATGGTCAGTTCCCAGCGGACGCGAGCGATCGCTGAGCCGAGAAGACGATAGTCGACCTGGTCGTGTATCGAAGTTGCGGCAGCAGGTGCAAGCCGCTGCCATCGGCGCTCGAAGGAATTAAGCTGTTGGAGCCGATCAGAGATTATTTTCGGTGACCAATCGACGACAAAGGAGTCCGGCCTTTCGATGCGGGGGATATCGTCGCTGGTGAAAGGCTGCTCTTGTGCTCTCCATTGCCAGAAACTCTCACTGAGCTGACCGAGATTGTCGGCGCGCGCAGATAAGCCGCATACAAGAACAAGAGACAGGACGACGAGACTTCTCGAAAGATTCAAAAATGACTCCGAGCAAGAGATTTACCAAGTATTCAGTGTATTCACCCACGGCTTCCGGAATCCGCAGCGGCGGGGACCGCCATGACTTTTTGCGAACCCGCGACACCGTTGAATCGCGGGACGAGTACCTACCCTAGATATCAGGGTCATCTGTGCCGGTATAAGTTATCACCGTATAGATGTCTGGAGGACCCTGTATCGCGTTTCCCAAATGCGTCTAGCTCCGGGGTTCGAATCCCGAGCGGGGATCGGAACCGAATTTTTCCCGCGGTGTATTAGCGAGTTCAAATCATGTATCAGGGAATGCATTTACAGTACCGACAATCTAAACTCACCCCTTACGCGCTAGCGCACATTACCTTTCAGCGTCAGGATCTGTCTCAGGAGATCGTTTGCCTGCGGAGATTTCGGATCGACCTTGAGCGCGGCTTCAGCTTCTTTTTCGGAGTCGGGCAAGCGGTTCATCTGGAGGAGCACCACGGAATAGGCCAAATGGGCGTTCGAGTCAGAAGGGTTCAGTTGAACGGCTTTGGCTAGATGAAAGGCTGATTGCCTCCAATCAGATTTGCCGGCCAGCAAACGGCCAAGGTTGGCCTGGGCTCCGGCATCGTAAGGATTGATGACGAGCGCCGTGCGGAAGGCCGTCTCGGCTCCCTGCTGGTCGCCCGTCTGAACGAGGTTTGTCCCCAGATTGTTCTGCGCGTCGGCGAAGTCCGGTTTGAGTTGAATTGTCTTCCTAAGATCGGCAACGGCTTTGTCCGATCTTCCCAGACGTGATTCAACGAGTGCCTGTTCGTACCACAGTAGCGCGTTGGCGGGCTCGTGTTCGATGGCCTTGCCGAGAACCGCCAGCGCTTCGTCTGTTTGTCCCGCGATTCCGAGAGTGGCGCCGAGTCTTCGCTGTCCGCGCGAAGAGAGTGGGTCCAATGCAACCGCCTGCCGGTAGGCTTCGATTGCGCCTGAAAGATCGCCGGCGTGTCGCATTGCGTCCCCGAGCTCTATGAAGAGGTTCGGTTGACTCGGGCGCTCCGACTGAATCATCTCCTTCAAGCGAGGAACTCCCGCCTCCAGATTGGAGCTGTCGATCACCTGGGCGAGAGCGTCGTAGAGAGCGTCGGTTGACTGCGGTTCTTCGTGGTCAAGAAGATAGCGCGTCACTTCGCCGCGATAGGCGTGCGCGGCATCCTCAGGGATTTCTTCGCGTGCCGCGAGTAGTTCGGCCTCGGGCGGTGGCCGCCGTTGAATCAGATGGTCCGTCATAATGGCGTGGACTACGTCTTCGGTGCGACGTTTGGGCATGTGGCATGAGACGCAATCCTTCGAAGCAGGATGCCGCCTCGCCGCAATCTCGGCCGGCAGATTGGTAGCGTGGCACTGCATGCAAATGGCGGTGTAGTAGGAGACTGCCTCAGGCCCCTTGTGGATATCGTGCGGATTGTGACAGGTCTCGCAGGTTAGCGCGCCTTGAGACTTGAGGTAGCACCGCGATTGGCGCAGCCGGTAGGGCGAGTTGACGATTTCGAAGTTGTCGGTGCTGCCCTTGGCGGGATCGCGAGTGAAGTAGGAGTTGAAAGTGGCGAGCCGCTCAGTCGCCATGTAGCCGAAGGGCTGCTGATCGTAGTGACGAATACGATCCGGAAGAGAACGGCTGGTCGTCTCGAGATGACACTGTTCGCAGATCTCCATCTGCCGATTGTTGCTCAAACGGATTGGGTTGACGATGGAAGCGCGGATCTCGGCGATGGACACTCCGGGAGACTGCGCGGCTTTCACATGGGCCGCTCCCGGACCGTGGCAGCGCTGGCAATCGATTCCTTCGGGTAACGATGTGTAAATCGGATTCGCGGCGAGGTCCCGGTGGGCGGTCGCGGGAATCTTGGGATACGCGTTGTGGCAGAACATGCATTCGTATGCAATAGGCCGGCGCGTCATCGGGTGTGGATTGTCGTACCCCGGATTCATTCCCCAGTGACCACCCGATTCCGCGTACCATGCGAGCGGAAGCTCGATCAGCGTGCCGTCCTCTTCTTGGTGAAGGTACGTGCGCACGCGGTTTCCCGAACCCATAATGTAGTCGATCTTTAACTCTTCGACGTTATCCGGCTTACCGTCAAATCCCTGTTGCCACCTGCGTTGAAAGTATTTCCCCCCATGCTCCGTCATGCTGTAGTACGTGCCGGACGCTGCGTGGAAAAACTGGCGGTCTTTGGCCGGAATCTCGATCGTATCCTTCGCCTGCGGCCTATAGAAAGCGTGAGCCATTCCGGTGGTGGCGTATCCCGCAGCTTCCGTTGTGTGGCATTGAGCGCAGCTCGCCCGATCAGCATACGTTCGTTCTACAGCCAGATTTGGGGGTTGCTTATGTGACAAATACAAAACGACGGCCGTAACGATCGTAGCCGCTAGTAGACAAGTCGTAACTACAGAACGTCTCTTCATGCGTGCGATGAAGCCAGTTTGGAGGCAGAAGAGAACTCAAGCCACCGAAACCCATACTACCGAAAATCGTCCGCTATTCCATATTTTTGCCGCTCAAACCCTTCCGACCCGGCCGCCCCCGTTACTTCGTTAGCCCCTCAGCATGTATGAGGTCAGTTGGGCTGGCTTCTCGCTCCCGCCAGCATCTCCTCCGCTACCCGAATCGAATTTGCGAGCGCTTCCTTTTCGACGCGATATCTTCCTATCGTGGTAGCTGCGCTAAATCCTCGTGGAGGGATGTTTCCCAATAGCTCAGCCTCCAGGCGTTCGATCTCGTTATATTTCTGCTTGGTTGAGGCGATTTTTGCCTCTAATTCGTGTATTTCTTGGGAGTCTCTCATGTGTCGTTCTCTCCTTTTATCAAAGCTGTGGCGACCTTTAAGGCGGATGCTTTGAAGACTCGGAAATTCGGAAGTTCTGCGAAAGCTGGACATCACAATCGCTGCAGCTTTCTTAGAGCATCACACCAGAAAAGTTAAAGGAAATCTTTTGAACTTTGGTCAACCTCCTCGTCGAATAGATTCGCTCCTGAACTCATGGCTTAATCTTATTCTGGTTATGCGGGCAGACTCTGCCAAAGGAGCGTTACGCGGCCAGACCGGCGAGGGGTGGTGAATGTCTTCAACACCAGCCCCAAGCGCACTAAACGCTAAAATCGGCGTGCGTGGAAGATGTAGGTGAGAAGGAGAGAGGAAGTTTTTATGTGAAGGGTTTATTTAAAAATTGAGGAATAGAACATGAAGACCGGGAGCCCATATCCATTAGGTGCAACTGTCACGGCGACGGGCGTGAACTTCAGCGTGTTCTCCTACCATGCAACTCGTGCTGAATTGCTACTCTTCGACACGGAGGATGCTGCCCAGGCAAGCCGCGTCATCGATCTCGTTCCCGGTTCGAGTCTCACCTCGCACTACTGGCATGTTCACCTGCCGGGTATAAAGGCTGGTCAGTTGTATGGCTTCAGGTTACAGCGATGGCTCATAGAATCGAGCTTCCGCCTTGCAACACCGCGCGATGTGATTTTTATCATTTGGGGCATTGTATGCGTCTAAATTTAGTGGGTAGTGAACAAGCAATAGCCGACAGAGAAGATGTTGGACGCGAACAATCAGTGAATAGACCCGATAGCCGCGGTTGGCTTGTCAGTCTCACGAGTCTTGTGTTCATCGTCCTGCAAAGTGCCTGTTCCGTTGCGATGGCGATCAGCGGAATTCGTGTCCTGATAGGGCTCGGAGCACTAGCTGCCGTGACCGCGGGAGCACAAGTGCCCCCCGGCGGTCTTCACCGAGACGCGATCCGCATCCCGATGATGATCGTTGCCGTTGTGGGGTCGCTCGATTAATCTTTATGTCATCTGGAGAATTCGTTCGCTACGAAAACGCCCGTCTGCCCAATGGAGGCAACAGCCCATTCCACGTAAGACGATCTGGAGCGAGAATGCACAGGTCGCGATGGCTGTCGTTACTCTGGTTCTTGTAGCCACAGAACTCTTCTCTCACCTGTACATCTTCCGTTTCGTAAAATAGCGAAGGCGCGCATTCGGTGTGACAACCGAACTGCATCGAAGATGAATGAACTCTGTCCCGAACAGGAACTGGAAGTCAATGGGCACTCCTTCCATCATTGTCGTCATGGTGGTGACGGGTGACAATCGCACGACCGCAACGTCGCTCTAAAGAGGGTCGCAACTGACTCGCTTTCACGTTTCGATTGTTCCTCGATGAATGTTCCCGAGTTGGAGGTTACTTGGCTATTTCTTGTCCGTGGTTGACTTAGGCCGTATGGCAAACAAGATAGCAATGCCAATCAAGAGCGCTGCACCACCCATGGCTGGGATCAGAAGATCGAGCTTCTGTTGGCCGAGGCTGGCCTCAAGCAGAATTCGGACCGGAGATGCGAAGTACACGAGGGAAACGACCCCAAGGCCGATCAACACGCATCCGACGATCAACAGTGCCTTCACGAGAACTCCTGCGCTCGGAGGCTGACAACTTCTGTCAGCGTCAAACAATGTTGATCAACAATGATACAGCCGAGAGGAAGTAATCCCGGCATCCAAACGCCATAATGCGCCTTCCATCGAGATCGTGACTCGGGCAAGAGACGGCTGAGAAGAATTGCGTGCCCTGCTTGATGAGCATCTCGAAAAGGGCTTCCGTTGAGTCGATTTCTAGCGCACTACAATCGACCTCGTGTGCACACGGCTCTCTTCCAAGTCGAGCTCTCGCTGCAGCGTCCTCAGTACTTCATCATCAATCTGTCCATCGTCCCACAGCCGGATCAGCGCCACTCGCTCCGCCTGAAGTACATCCAAAATCGCATCGCTCCGCCGGGCCTGATCGACTAGTCCTTGCACTCGCTTTTCCCGTTCCGCTGGCATTGCATCCAACCGTTGCTGATACTCCGCGATCAATTCCCCATACATCGCAGACTGATCCCGATTCTTCGACCGCTTCCTGTCGAGATGCACTAAGGCCTCGCGGAGCAACACCCGCCGTGCCTCCTGCTCTTCAGCTTTCATGCCAACGGGCTCCGACAACCCCAGCCTTCGAATCAGCCTGGAAGCGTCAGCCCCTGGACCACCAGGGTCGCCACGATCAAGCAAAACGCCAGATAGATGATCATGCTTCTCTGCGGAAACATCCTTCCATCCGGGAGTGCGTATGGCAACGATACTGCCGCCGCTAGCGACAACACCCCGCGCATCCCACCCCACCCAATCACAATCAAGCTTCGTGGTTCTGGATTCTCGACCTAGCTCCTTCTGCACCCACCGATGCACCGCGTAGGCGAGATAAGTTTCTCCGAATACCCAACCCATTCGCACTGCGATCATGACAGCGCTGAAGCCAACCCCATATTCCAGCAGGACTATGCGGCTCATACCGTTAATCTGGCTCATCACATAAGGCAGTTGCAGCCCGATCAGCACAAACACAATCCCGTTCAAAACGAACGTCAGCGCGTCCCATACCGCTGTCGCCTGCAGCCGCACCTGCGGTGACATGTATCCCGGACTCTTCCGGCTCATATACATACTGCAGGCGATCACGGCGATCACACCCGATACATGCGCTCGATCACCAATGAGGTAAGTCGCATACGGGACCAGAATGCTGATTACAATCTCAATCGGCCCGTCGTCCACCCACCTCTCAAACCACGCCACTACGGCTCCGATTGCGAGCCCAATAAGCACACCGCCGCCGGTCAAAAATACCAGCCGCCCAACTCCTTCGACGACCGATGGTGTCCGATCTGTTATCACCATTACCATCCCAAACTGCAGCGCCAGCAAGCCTGTGCCATCGTTTACCAGGCTCTCCGCTTCCAGAATATCCACGATCCGTTGTGGCAGCCCAACCCGCCGCCCGATCGACGTTGCAGCGATCGCATCCGTCGCTGCCACCACCGCCCCCAGCAGGGCGGCGGATCTCCAATCGAAGCCCGGAAGCAACGAACCAGCCGCCAGCGCAAGTCCCACCACTGTGAACAGCACGAGCCCAACCGCAAGCATCGCTATGCTCACGAAGTTGCGCTGGAACTCTCGCCACGACAGCGTCCACGCTGCCGAATACAGGAGCGGGGGCAAAAATACCAGAAAGACCAGATTCGGATCCAGGCCAACCCGCGGCATCCCCGGCAGAAGGCTCAACGCCAGCCCTGCGATGACTAAGAGGATCGGATAGGCAATCTTTAATTTCCGAGCCAGCCCCGCAAACACAGCGACAAACACCAGCAAGAGCAGAAAAATTGCCTCAAGCGACTGCACCCCGGAGCCAGGTGCCATCAGCCCACCTGCCAGATGCGAGCTACGTGCAGAGGTCGGCTGCCGAAGCTAAACACGAAAAGCATGTTCTATTATCTCCCGCAACAGAGCACACGAAGCTCAATCTCCCCCAGAGCGCTCAGGGCCTCACGTTTTTCGACAGGACGACGCTGTGGCCGGAGGAGCATCGGCCATGCCTTGTCGTCGATATACGCGTGAGCAGCAGAAAAAATAGTAACCTGTGCAGTAGGATGGCAAACGCTCCGGATGTAGAGAGGCGTCTTACTAAGTCTTAGGGGAGAGCCACAGAGACCAAAAGCAACGGGTTTGGCCTTCTCAAGGAAGTGTTCGATGAGTTTGCAGGTTACTCCAGACATTTCAATCCGCAACATTCTGTTTGCGACTGATTTTTCGTCTTGCTCGGAAGCGGCTCTACCTTACGCTATTGGCGTGTCCCGTCGTCACCATGGACTACTGAGTATCGTGAGCGTTGTTCCTGCGGAGATTTGCGGCAATGCGCAGCCCCCGGACGCGCTCTACTTTAGACATTCTGCCGAGAAGAAGATGGCGCAACTTGTGGCATCTGAGATGTTCCATGGAATCAAGCATCAAGAGTTCATCAAGGAGAATGAGGGAGAGGGAGATGTCGCCTTGGTTTTGTCTGAATTGATGCGGGACCTTCGAACTGATCTGGTCGTGCTGGGAACGCATGGACGAGGCGGCGTGAAGAAAGTTCTTCTTGGTTCGGTATCGGAAGAGATTGTTTATTCGGCGCTCTGTCCTGTGCTCACAGTCGGACCAGGCGTCTCCCCAAAGCCAATACCGGAATTGGCGCTAAGGAGAATTCTCTGCGCGACCGATTTGCTGCCTGGTTCGGCAAAGGCCCTTGCTTACGCACACTGGCTGGCGCAGCAGGAGCACTCCCACTTGATTGTGCTGCATGTTGTCGAGATGCCCGGCGATAGTCGATCTGAAGACCGCGAGGCTGTGAGCGACAGAGCGACGAAACGGCTCAAGCAACTTGTTCCTCTCAACGGTGGCCTCTCGGTGGATCTCATCGTCAAAACCGGAGCATCGGCCGAACAAATCCTGAACGGGGCTGAAGGCCAGGGTGCGGACTTGATTGTGATGGGATCGCACCACACCTCCCATCCCCGCGTCGCCGCACATCTCCCGTGGATCACACCTCATCAAGTTCTATGCCATGCCCGTTGCCCCGTGTTGACGGTGCGAAACTGATGGCTTCGAGTTCCCTCCTCGCTTCAGATAGCTGCTTCATGGCCGGAGCATGATCCGCTATGAATTGTCTTTGGGACCGGAACCATAGGGAGGCGAACTCCGCCGCATCGGGCGGAATCCGCAATGTTCTGGAGGGTGCTTTTCGTGGATGAAGGCGGCGACATATCGCGTCCTAAATCGACAGATTCTCTTGTTGATCGCTCTCGCGGTTGGTGCGATCGGGGTATTCGCATTTACCAAGAGCATGGCGGCTAAGGAACAACAAATGGACGCTCGAATAGCTGCCATTTCGTATGAAGAAGGTCGAGCGCAGCTCGGCTCTGGGCAAATCGAAAAGGCAATTGAGTCCTTTCGCAAAGCGACGACGGACGCTCTCAGAGATCGGACATATACGCTCGCGTTAGCCAACGCTTTGGCAGCCGGCGATCATGATGCAGAGGCCCAGCAGACTTTGCTTCGGTTGCGGGAATCCGATCCCGAAGATGCCGAGATCAACCTCCAACTGGCCAGGCTGGCTGCCAAGCGCGGAGACGTTCATGACGCCGTGCATTACTACCAAAATGCGCTTTACGGCCGCTGGGCCGGAACCCAGGTAGATGAGCGCGAACTGCAACTGCGAATTGAGTTGATTCGCTTCTTGCTGGTGCACCAGCAACGCGACCATTGCACTTTCCGAGCTGCTCATTTTGGAAACTGACCTCCCGCCATCGGCTGTCGGCACATGTGGACACGGCGCGCCTTTTCCTGCAGGCCGGGGATCCGCAGCATGCTTTGAAGAATTACGACTGAAGCGATTGAACTGGACAAGAACAATGTGGACGCGCTGACCGAAGCCGGCGAAGCAGCGTTCCGTCTGGAGAGATTACCAACGGGCTGATCAGTATCTGAGAGCCGCGCTGAAGCTAAATCCGGCAGCCCAGAAGACGCGCCGGCTCTTGTCGGTCACTGAGATGGTCCTATCAGGACGATCCGCTGGCTCCGCATCTCACAGATCGGGAGGAGCAGGAGCGCCTGCTTCGGGGCTTCGACGCAAGCTCGCCAGCGGCTAGAAAGCTGCCTCAGTCAGACCGCAGACGGCCATGGGATCTCTGAATTGGTCGGCCTTAAGAGAGCAGGCTCTCGCGCTGGAATCCGAACTTCATTCCAAACTTCCTCCTGATTCCGAGCTGATCAGGTCCGGGGTGGAACTGATCTACGCCATTGAAAAGGCGACGTCGGCCGCTACGGAGAACCCAGTGGCTTTGATCAAGCGCTTCTCCTGATTGGCCAGAAACATGGCGGTGCACAACCATGAGCACCGCCAATCTGTCGTTCATGCAGCGGCTGCGCCTGCGCGAAAATCACATATTTTTCGCGTTGACCATCATCATCGGGATTCTCGCCGGTCTGGCCGCGGTGCTGTTCACTCTGGCAATCAAGGGTACGACGTATCTTCTCTTCGGAATAGCGCCTTCCAATTTCCGCTACATCCTCGTTCCAACGTTGATGAGCCTGGTTACGGGTTTTTTGCTGGTAAAGTTTTTCCCGGAGGCTCGCGGCAGCGGAGTTCCACAGACCGAAGCTGCCTATCACCTCAATCAGGGAGAAGTTCCGTTCCGGGTCGCTTTCGGGAAGTTCCTAACCGGTGTGCTCTGCATCGGATCGGGCCACTCGATGGGAAGGGAAGGCCCTTCGGTCCAGATCGGCGCGGGTATCGCTTCCCGATCGGCAAATGGTTTCATCTTTCGCCGGCCCGCTTCAAAGTCTGGTTCCCGTCGCGGCGGCCGCAGCGCTATCGGCAGCGTTTAATACTCCTGTCGCAGCGGTGATCTTTGCCCTCGAAGAGATCATCGGAGACATGAACGCGGCCCTGCTGGGTTCTACGGTCGTGGCCTCCGTCGCAGCGGTCATCGTAGAACGTTCCATTCTCGGCAACAACCCCATCTTTCATGTGCCCGCGTATCATCTCGTCAATCCTGCCGAACTGATTGGTTACGTGGTCCTTGGGATTGCAGGAGGCATCGTTTCGCTGGCTTTTTGCAAGGGGCTCCTGCGCCTCGAAAGTTATTTCTAGGAATGCCGAAGTGGACCAAGGTTCTTCAGCCCGCGATGGGGGGCCTAATCATCGGCGTAATCCTGATCTTCTTCCCCCAGGTAATGGGCGTTGGCTACCAGTTCGTTGACCAGGCGATGAATGGCGGCCTTCTGCTCAAAACGATGCTGCTGCTATGTCTCGCAAAATTGGTGGCTACCATTGTTTCCTACTCCTCCGGAAATGCCGGCGGCATTTTCGCCCCAAGTCTATATCTTGGTGCGATGGCGGGCGGAGCCGTCGGCGTACTGATGCACCGTTTTGCTCCCTTTCCGACAGGTGATCCCGGAGGCTTACGCGTTGGTTGGAATGGGCACGCTATTTGCCGGAATCATTCGCGCCCCCATGACTTCGGTGTTCATGATCTTCGAGCTTACGCAGGACTACCAGGTTCTGGTTCCGCTGATGGTCGCCAATATGATTAGCTACCTTATCTCGAAGCGATACCAGCCAGTTCCCCTGTACCATGCGTTATTGGAGCAGGACGACGTGCACATGCCTCTACCGGGCACTCGACAAACGACTGGCGCTTGGCGCGCCCGTGACGTCATGACACGAGAATTTACTTTGGTTTCGCCCGACAGTTCAATCCAACTGGCATCTGGGATCGCGGCAAAAACCAATGCGCAGAGCCTTCCCGTCGGAAGTAACGGGGTCTATTCGGGCCTTGTGACACGCGATCAAATCGAGAGCGCGCTCAAGTCCGGCGCTGCCAACGATCGCCATCGGAACAATCGCCACCGACAACTGTGCGCATGTTCACCCTGACCATCCGTTTGACCTTGTGCTCGACCGGCTTGCGAAAAATCCGGGTCTGCTGCCGGTCGTGAGCCGCAGCCAGGTGAATCGTGTTGAGGGTGTGATCACCCCGCAATCAGTGATGCAATTCTTGCAGAGGGAATTTGAAGAAGCAACGGGCATTGGCGAGTAGAAAGCTAAGAACAAAATAGAAAGACCAGGGCGCACGGACAGAGAAGTCGCGGAGCTCATTCCACTGCCAAGGGACATTTGCAAATCGGGTCTGCAGCGATACGGTTTCCACGGCCTGTCTTACGAGTACATTGCTTCGGTCTTGCCGGAGGTGGCCCCCGAGATTGCCAAAGGCAGGGTCATCGTCGCGCATCTGGGAAGCGGGGCGAGTCTATGCGCTTTGAAAGATGGAAAAAGCGTCGACAGGACTCTGGGCTTCACGGCACTGGACGGACTCTGCATGGGAACGAGGCCGGGCGCGCTTGATCCAGGGGTGGTTTTATATCTTTTTCAAAACCTCGGGCTCACCGCTAAAGAGGTGGAGACGATGCTTTACAAGCAATCGGGTTTGCTGGGGATCTCCGGGATCAGCAACGACATGCGCGATCTGCTGGGCAGAAGCGAACCCGAAGCTCGGCTGGCGGTGGATTACTTCGTATATCGTGCGGCGAAGGAGATAGGCGCTTTGGCCGCGGTGCTGGGCGGACATCGATGCGCTCGTGTTCACGGCAGGAATCGGAGAAAATTCGCCGGAAATCCGCCGTCGAATCTGCGAGGCATCTTCATGGCTGGGCGTGGACCTGGATGCGCAAGCAAATGCCAGCGGCGAGTCGCGAATAACGACTGCGCAAAGCAAAGTCTCAGCATGGGTGGTTCCGACCAACGAGGAACTCATGATCGCGCGCCATACCTGGTCGCTACTTGGACTGATGCAGCCCGTTTCTTAACGGCAGAAGCAGGGGGAACTACAAATGACGATTGCCACCACACAGCAGATCGCGCCAGAAGCAGCGACTTCTCCATGGAATGGATTCAGGACAGGTCTCTGGCAAAAGGAGATCAACGTTCGCGATTTCATCCAGCAGAACTACGAGCCATACGAGGGAGATGAGTCGTTTCTTGCGCCCGCGACGGAACGGACCAAGAAAATATGGGACGGTTGAACGAGCTGTTTATTGAAGAGCGCAAGAAGGGCGTGCTCGACATCTCTCAGATTCCCAGTTCGATCACAGCGCACGGTCCCGGGCTACATCGATCGAGAGAATGAAATGATCGTTGGTCTTCAGACCGAGGCGCCGTTGAAGCGGGCAATCATGCCGAACGGCGGCCTTCGGATGGTTCTGACCGCTCTCAAGGCTTATGGGTACGAGCCCGATCCTCAGGTCGTCGAGACTTTTTCGAAGTATCGCAAGACACACAATGAAGGAGTCTTCGATGCGTACACCGCGGACGTGAGGCGGTGTCGCAGCTCTCACGTTCTGACCGGTTTGCCCGACGCCTATGGGCGAGGGCGAATCATCGGCGACTACCGCCGAGTGGCTCTATATGGCGTTTCCCGGCTCATCAAGCACAAGCAGGAAGAGAAACGCAGCCTCGATTCGGCCATGTCGACCGAAGACATCATCCGCGACCGCGAGGAGCTCAGCGAACAGATTCGTGCCCTCAACGAACTGCAAGCAGATGGCGTCCAGTTACGGCTTCGACATCTCGGAGCCGGCCCGCAACGCGCGCGAAGCCGTGCAGTGGTTGTACTTCGGCTACCTCGCCGCCGTGAAGGAACAAAACGGAGCCGCCATGTCGCTTGGCCGAACGTCGACGTTCCTCGACATCTACTTCGAGCGGGACCTCGCAACTGGCACGATCACCGAGCAACAGGCGCAGGAGATCATCGATGACTTCGTCATCAAGCTGCGCATTGTTCGATTTCTACGCACGCCGGAATACGACGATCTCTTCGCCGGCGATCCGACCTGGGTGACCGAGTCGATTGCCGGCATGGGCGATGATGGGCGGCCGCTGGTGACCAAGACAAGCTTTCGATTTCTTCAGACGCTCTATAACCTCGGCCCGGCGCCGGAGCCCAATCTCACCATCTGGTACTCACCGCAGTTGCCTGATGGGTTTCGCAGTTTCGCTGTCTAAAGTGGCGATCGACACCAGCTCCATTCAATTCGAAAGCGACGAAATCATGCGCCGCTCGCTGGGAGATGACGGCGCCATCGCCTGCTGCGTGTCGCCGATGCTCATGGGCAAACAGATGCAGTTTTTTGGCGCCCGCGCCAATCTCGCCAAATGTCTGCTGTATGCCATCAACGGCGGCCGAGATGAAATTACAGGCGAGCAGGTGGGACCGAAGGTCGACGCCGTGAAGGGCGAGTACCTTGATTTCGATGACGTACTCGAGAAGTACGAAAAGATGATGGAGTGGCTCGCCGGCGTCTATGTCAACGCCATGAACATCATCCACTACATGCACGACAAGTACGCGTATGAGCGCCTTGAAATGGCGCTTCACGATTACGCTCCGCTGCGCACCATGGCCTTCGGCATGGCGGGCATGTCGGTAGTTGCCGACAGCCTCTCGGCGATACGATATGCGAAAGTCCGGGTGATTCGCGATCGAGTCCGGGCTCGTGATCGACTACGAGATTGAAGGCGATTTTCCTGTCTTCGGCAATAACGACAATCGGGTTGACCAGCTTGCTTCCTGGGTGGTCACCACGTTCATGAGCAAGCTGAGGAAGTATCCGACATACCGCCACGCGGTTCACACACAGTCGATCCTGACCATCACATCCAACGTGGTGTACGGCAAGAGTACCGGCAACACTCCTGATGGAAGGCGTCGCGGAGAGCCGTTCGCTCCGGGCGCCAATCCGATGCACGGACGCGACACGCATGGCATTCACGCTTCGGCCGCGTCGGTCGCAAAAATTCCCTTTCGCGATGCCGCCGATGGCATTTCTCTCACCGCGTCGTTGCTCCCCGAAGGACTCGGAAGAGTCGCCGAGGACCGGATGACCAATTTGCGAAGCATGCTTGACGCGTTTTTCAGCGCTACGGGTTATCACATGAACGTGAACGTGCTCAATCGCGAAACGCTTCTGGATGCGATGGATCATCCGGAGAAGTATCCGCACCTGACGATCCGCGTCTCGGGATATGCAGTCAATTTCGTGCGACTGACCCGCGAACAACAGATGGATGTAATCAGCCGAACTTTCCACGGCAGCCAGGCGACGATATGAGCCAAAGTCTACCAACGATTTCGCTCGAAGCAAGAAGCCCTTTCGAATTGCGCGTCAACCTGGGCGCGGACACGTCCGGAATCGGACGTGCGGACAGCGCTCGCCACTGGAGACATGGGCTTCCTTCATTCATTCACCACTGGCTCGACAGTCGATGGTCCAGGTGTGCGAGTCGTCGGATGGACGACAGGTTGCCAATGGCGATGCCTATACTGCCATAACCCCGACACCTGGAATATGAGCAACGGCATCCCCGTGACATTAGCTCGCGCAACTGAAGAGCTTCGCAAGTATCGTCATGGACTGAAGATCATGTCTGGCGGATTCACATTGAGCGGCGGCGAACCTCTCATGCAGGACCGATTTGCCGTGAAGCTGTTTACAGCTGCTAAAGCGATGGGGATCCATACCGCGCTGGATACCAATGGCTCTCTCGGTGATCGCCTCACCGATGCAGAGCTCGAGCAAATCGATCTGGTGCTGCTGGACATCAAGATGTGGGATCCAGAGCGGCATCGTCATCTTACCGGCATGGATAATGCCCCGGTTCTGGATTTCGCGCGCCGGCTGGCCGAGCGCAAAAGGCCAATCTGGGTGCGATTCGTGCTGGTCCCCGGACTAAGCGACGATCCTGAGAACATCGCAAACATTGCCAAATTCTCCGCGAGCTTGGGAAACGTGGAGCGAGTCGACGTTCTGCCATTTCACCAAATGGGTCGATTTAAATGGAAAGAACTCAAACTCAACTACACCCTCGACGATGTCCAGCCTCCAAGTGTCGAAGCGATTGAGACGGGTCTGTGCGCAGTTTCGTTCTGAGGGTCTCCGGGTTTACTGATCGAATGTGACGACACTTGAAATCATCAAGATAGTCAGATGGTGGAAGTGAGCATCAAAACTCAGTAAGCGCCTCCATGCCGGCCTGGCTCCCATGATGCTCGCCCATTCCATCCTCCACTCGTCTGCAAGCCTGTGTTTGACAGAAACGTGTGTGCAGCCTAACATCAGCGCGCTATGAAAATTCTCTGTCTATCGCTAATGCTCCCGATGCTAGCGCTGGCTCCGCAGAGGACAGCCGTATCCCCTCCTGGAACTCCTACTGGCGGAACCTCCTCGCCCGGTATTCTGTCGGACGGCACTCTGTATGTGTCGGGCCAAACGGGAGAAGACGCAAAGACTCATCAAATCCCGGCAAACTTTGAAGAAGAGATGAAGAATTGTCTCTCCAATGTGAAGCTCGTTCTGCAGGCGAATGGGATGGACTTCAAAAATGCAGTTGCGGTCCAGGTTTATCTCACCGACTTGAGCCTCTTCCCGCGGATGAATGCCGTGTACATAACCTTCTTTCCCGAGCCCAGACCTGCGCGGACTACCGTAGGAATATCCAAGCTCACTGCTCCCGGAGCACACATCGAGATCACGGTTACCGCACACAAGTGACGAGACACGGTACGGAGCGCGGTTAGTTGGGTGGAAGCATTATTTTGTGCCTCTCCGCTTTTGTTCGCGTGCTCGTTGGAACCCGCGAAGCTCGTCGTCTGACTCTACGTCAGATCGAGACTGGAACCTAGGGGAATTCCTAGTTGGACCAAATCAGATCCAAGCCTAATGTAATTGCGCACGCTGTGCTACGCACAACCTGCTCTTCATCCGGTCGAGCAGACATTGTTCGGACGAGGCAGGGGACGTGCCGTATCTATGTAGGAAGAGAGAGGTCCATTATGTCTAAAAATGAAAATGAGATAGTCTGCCGACAAGCTCAGCTCGATCGAGCAACCTGCGGAACCCGTTCAGGATGATCCGTTCGACCTTTCGGACCAGTTGAAGTCGGCGGCTATTCCCCACGGAGTGGATCGTCGCACCTTTCTGATGCGCAGCGCTGTGGTCGGCGCTGCGGCCGTGATGACCGGGCGCTCTGTGTCCGCCGTGGCCGCCCAGGTGAAGCCGTTGCCACCAGGTGCAGAGCCGAAGGGGGTGGCGGGAGGGCCAGGTAATGTGGAGCTTTCTCCCACCTTGAACGTCGTCAAGGAACAAAAAGGACCCGTGATGACGACGCTGGACGAATTCTACAAGGTTGGGCCGGGGCCATCGAGTTCTCACACAATCGGTCCGATGCGCATTACCTACGATTTCTACCAGCGATGCACTAAGCTGCCGGCGGACCAACTCGCCAAAGCGACCGCGCTCAAGGTTAATTTGTTCGGCAGCCTCAGCGCCACAGGCAAGGGACACGGCACAGAGCGAGCTTCCCTCGCGGGGTTGATCGGAAAGGAACCGGCAACCGTCGATCCCGCATTTCTCGACGGCTTGCGCGACAACCCCGACCAGTCTTTCCCAGTCAAGCTCGGCGCAACGACTGTGAATGTGTCGCTCAAAGACGTTGTATTCGATGCCGTCAAAGGTAACTTCCCTCACCCAAACACAATGACGTGCAAGCTCATGGCCGGGAGCACCGTGCTGCTTGAGCAGGAATACTACTCAGTAGGCGGCGGATTCATCGAGTGGAAAGGTTACACGCCTCCGAAGAAGAATCCGCCAAAGTATCCGTTTTCGACAATGAAGGAGCTGCGCCAGCACGCGGATCAAAACAAGCTGACGATTGCACAAGTGATTCTCGCCAATGAGATGGCGATCCCGGGGAGAAGTGAGGAGGAGGTCTATGCCTTCATCGACAAAATCACCAACGCGATGGTCGCCACTGTGAAGTCAGGACTTGCCGCACCGGAAGATAGTGTGTTGCCCGGTCCCATCAAGCTGCACAGCAAAGCGGCAACAGTCTACAAACGCGCCATGGATGATCAATACCAGACGGAACGCGTAATTGGCGTCGTTTCGGCATACGCTCTGGCGGGCTCTGAAGAGAACGGGCGGGGCCACCTTGTTATCACAGCGCCGACAGGCGGCTCCGCCGGAGTCATGCCGGCAGTGGTCTATGCTCTGGGCGAAGGCGGTCGCAAACTTCCACCAGAGAAGATTCGACAGGGCATGCTTGCTGCTGCAGCAATTGGTTACCTGTGCAAGCACAATGCAACGCTATCTGCTGCCGAGGGTGGTTGCCAGGCGGAAATCGGTGTGGCATCGGCGATGGCGGCGGCATTGGCCGCAACTGCACACGACGCGGAATCCCTAGTCGTCGAGAACGCCGCGGAGTCCGCACTGGAGCATCACCTGGGAATGACCTGCGATCCGGTGGCCGGATTTGTTCAGGTTCCGTGCATCGAGCGATGCGCATTCGGCGCGATCAAGGCATGGACCGCTTATGTAATCGCCACCAATGAGATCGCCAGCCGGCATCGGGTCAATTTGGACGCGACGATCGCCGCGATGGCTCAGACCGCCAAGGACATGAACAGTAAGTACAAAGAAACCAGTGAGGCCGGACTTAGCCTTGTCCGTAACGCTCTGCTGATCGGGCGGGGGTACCGATAGATGTCGAAGTGTTGTCGGTGCCCCACCTCCATCATCTGTACGTGGCTGTTGATTAGACGATTACGAAGACGCTGAAACAGCCCTCCTCGATTGCGCAGCATTCGAAACCGCACTCGCGCAGAAAGAGACTCCAGCATGTTTATGGGCGGCGGATATATCAGACTCTCAGTCGCATTGGCATTGACATCAGCGGCGTTATTCATGACTCCTGCCTACGGACAGTCTCCAGCGAACGCTCCTGGCAGCCCGGATAACGAAGCCGCGTCAGCCCAGGGGTCTCAGTCAGGCAAACTGGAGAACAGTTTCCTTGTCGAGAAACCGCGCTCCATCGACCTGGAGGCGGAAGTTGCAACTGTGAAAGCCGATAACGCCGCTATTCGAGACCAGCTGCGCAGGATGGAGGAGCAGCAGAGGACACTGCTGGAAGTGGTTGACCAGCTGCAGAAGCGGCTTGGTGGTTCGACTTTCGCCGAGGTGCCTCGCCCTGCGCAGCCACCGAACCTGGCGGAAGCAGTGGAGATCTCACTGCCGTTGACGCCGGCAGCGCGGATTTCATCGCCTTCTCTGTCTGCCGCGACGCTAACGCACCCATCGAGCCCGGCGGAAGCAGCGGGGGTCTCAGTGCCGTTGACGACGGCCGCGCAGCCGCAATCCGTTTCCGCACTAAAGGCGATTGAGAATCGTTATCGAGATGGAATCATAATCGGGGAAACTCCCGAAGACGCTGAGGTGCCTTTCCTGCTGAAGTTCCAGGGCACTTACCCAAGTGCGATATATCAACACTCTTGATAGCCAGGACACTTTCACTGACCATCTGGGCAATACCTACGATGTTGATAAGCGCAACGATATTACAGTAAATCGCTCAATGATGGTCTTCGGCGGCTACATCTTCAGCAAGAGAGCGCAATATAGCTTCACCATCTGGACATCCGCCGGGGCCGCGTCGATCATCGTAGCCGGCAACATTGGCTGGCAATTCAGCAAGGCTTTCACGCTAACCGGAGGTTACATTGGCGTTCCGGGCAGCCGATCACTGATTGGCACGTTTCCATTTTTCACGGCAAATGATAGGACCATGGCTGACAACTTCTTCCGCCCCGGGTTCACTCAGGGCGTCTGGGCGAGCGGACAACCCGTGAAGGGACTGAATTACATGGCGTTCCTCGGCAACGGTCTCAATACCCTGAGTATCGCGGCAAACAAGATCGATACGAATCTGCTGGTTTCCGGCAGCGCTCTGGTGGGAGCCGCTGGGAGACTACGGGCCACCCGGTAGAGCACGCAACATGTACGATGATTATTTCTCCTCCAGGAAAGTTCGCATTCGACTAGGTACCTCGTTTACAAGGTCCCGGGAGAACCGTTTTTCAGATCTCGACAAATCCAGTCCCGAGAACACCTCAATATACAATTCCGACGGCGTGCAGGCCTTCGCGACCGGAGCGTTTGCGCCAGGGTGTAACACTCCAGGATGCCACGTATAAGATGTCGGCAATTGACTACGGCCTTAAATGGAACGGGCTTGCGGTCAACGGGCAATACTACTTGCGCTGGCTAAATGATTTCGTAGCCGACGGACCGCTTCCGCTCGCATCCACATTTGACCACGGCGCTGAGCTTTCGGCGAGTTACTTTGTCAAGCCGAAAAAATTGATGCCGTATGTCCGCGCATCATGGGTGCGCGGGCAGTTCCGCGACCCTTATGAGTATGGGGCCGGACTGAGGTGGTATTACCTTCCGACCGAGCGGCTGTGGCTCAACGCAGAGGCTGTTCCATATCACCAGGAGCTCCTTATAGCGGGGGCTTTACTCCCTATACCTCAGGGATGACGGGTTGGGTGCCGATGGTGCAAGGGTACATCGCTTTTTGACGATCATCAGTCTCTGACATTCGCGGACTCGCGGGGGAGAGAACTGCAAGTGGCTGGGCCCGGCCATCTGGTTGATTTCGTCGCAATGGTGGCGAATGAATTTGGGGCCGGGTACGCGAAAGAAAAGCAATGCACAGAGACCACAGAGACTGGATCGAGGCTGAGTAACGCTTCGCCGATCAAGGCGGTTCGATGGAACTGGAAGTTACGAAGGCGTTTCCCACGCTCATCGGTCAATTGCAGGTACCGGATTCCGATGCGATGAACCAGGAACTCCGAGAGTTGATTCTTGCGGAGGAGACGAAACACGCTAGCCTGGGTCGTAGCAACATCGGAGGATGGCACTCTCGGCCCGATTTCCTTACTCGGTTCTGATGCCGCTATTGGAGCTCTTACGAACTGGATTACCTGGGCGGTGAGGCATATGGTGGATGCCTCCGCCGGGCCCGGTGCATTTAAGGGAACAGCTTTCGCTTTCGGCGTGGGCAACTACCTGCCGCGATGGTGCGTACCATGCTCCGCACTCCCATCCCGACAGTGCTTGGTCCGGCGTTTATTACGTGGATCCTGGAGTTGGCAATCCGGAACGTCCGCTGAGCGGGGTGCTGGAATTTTTAGATCCGCGCGCCGGTGTGGAAGCTGTAAGCGCGCCTGGTGACCCATACGGAGAACCTGTTCGGATCAAACCCGAAGCTGGTCTACTCGTGATCTTCCCCAGCTGGCTCTACCACTGGGTCCATCCCTATATGGGCGAGTCGTCGCGCGTAGCGGTCTCATTCAACGCATCCTTAGGAAATCCGTCAAAGTAGCCGTAACTGATGCATGCCAACTTAGTCTCCGTCATTCTCACATACATCCGGTGCGTTACCATTTGTTTCCTTCGACATGAGAGCAGTAACCCAACTGCTGCTATCCGGCCAACCACACTGTCTGCTCGAGCACTTAACTGTATCGACGTTTCACCCTCGGGGCGTCCATTCCGAAACAGATCCAGTCCTGGCGCTTCTATCGCTGTCACACCCCACCCGCGCGAATTGGCGCATGGGCGGTTCTGCCGCCCGTTTGGCGTGGGTCGCCCTCGGTGCCGCACCCTGCCCCGGATGTCTGTCAGCTCGGGTCCGTGCTTCTACCGCATACCGTTGAGGAGGTACTGAAGCTCCTCCCTAGCCTCGGCCACGATGGGGCCTCCAGTTACCAGTCGGCCGCTGAACTCGCGGAGGATAGCTCGGGCGGAAAACGACTTGCTCTTGGTCGCGGCGCGGGAAAAGACTAGAACTACCCCGCTGTGGCTCAAGTCCAATAGTCACATCAGGTACACCTTCAACAACTGAGGGAGGAGAAAGGAGAGCGCCAGCGAGCTCCTTTGCTTTCCTCGCAAGTGCCTTGGCTCGCTGCAAAATCTCCTCGACGGCAGCTTCTACGCTCCTTCGGAAAAGGCTTTGTTCTCGCTTTGCTTTTGCCATCCGGCTGGTGAAGTTTCCTCTTCCGGATGAATGCCAGATGCAACGAAATGCTGGTAGGGTTCGCCGCCGTCGTTCGGGAAGAGATAGCCGCGATCGTCTGGGTCGCCCTTGTACTCGACCGGCACGACATCGACGCTGAGGCCGCTGACCGCAAACTTACTACAGACAGAGTGATGGTGCGGCTTAATCTGATCCGGCTCCATTTGCGGATAGGCTTCGCGCAGGCACTGGGCCAGCCACTCCAACAAGTCCGGCTCCTTCTTGGGCACCTTATCAGCCGAGCTCGCTTCGCTTTCCCTGAGGTCCATCCGTTCGATGAGACCGTTCGCGATGGTAGGAGTGTCGGCCGGGTGCCAAAACGTTGGGCAGACCATAGGACTGGACGGACACCGGATAACATGGGACAGCATGCTTCGATGCAATCCAACATCGGTGATAATTCTTCTTCCTTTCCTACCAGGGGATACGAATTAGACAGCCTGCTAACTTGTCCAGTCTGTTCATTCTCCACTGGCACAATTCAAGCCGGGCACTCCAAACGGAAGGACGAAATATATGCGTCGGGACGACGGTCCATCCTAGCTCCATCTGCAGGTGTATACTTCGGCCTAACCTGACCTGCTATGAAGAATCCCCTCCTAGTTTCTTCGTACACCTCTGCCGTAAATCATTCGCGAAATTGCATCATCGCAGGTCTATTCGCATTGCTGATTTTCAATTTTCTATTGATGGGCTGCGCCCGGGAAAAGGACATCGGGGCTTCCATTGAATTCAGCAAGATTCCTCCCGCAGCGCAGGGCGGCCGAGAGAGGGTCGATACGATTGCAGGGCGTGTCAGAAACGCTCGCCCAGGGCAGCAAATCGTTATTTATGCGCACAGCGGGCAATGGTGGGTGCAGCCCTGGCCTGAGCGGCCGTTCACTCCCATCCAAGCGGACTCGACGTGGAGCACGGAAACTCATCTGGGATTTGAGTACGCTGCGTTATTGGTAGGACCGGATTATCATCCGCTACCGACCATAGATGCAGCTCCAACGCAAGGCGGCTCCGTTGCTCTCGTAACAATTGTGAAGGGTAGAGGAACACCGCAATTGGCCCCGGTCGGATCGCTTAAATTCAGCGGTTATGATTGGGGTGTTCGGATGATTGAGAGTGACAAGGGAGGCGTGAGCAACCTGTACGATTCTGAAAATGCATGGACCGATGCCAGCGGGGCGCTCCATTTGCAGATCAAGAAGAGGTCGGGCAGGTGGTCGTGTGCAGAAATATTTTTGAACCGCAGTTTAGGGTACGGCACGTATTTGCTGACTGTGCGTGATACTTCTCACTTAGAACCCGCCGCAGTCTTCAGTATGTTTACGTTCGACGAACGGGCGAGCGAACAGTACTTTCGCGAAATGGACGTAGAGGTTGGTGGCCGGGGCGACGTTGCGAATAAGAATAGTGCGCAATATGAAATTCAGCCGCTCTATATTCCTGGGAACCTGTTTACTTTTGCGGCGCCGGCAGGGACTTTGACGTTTGTCCTGCACTGGGAATCTGGACATGCAACTTTCAAGACCGTTCGCGGAAGATCTGCAGGTTCTGGAGCGCAACTCGTTTCTGAACATGAGTTCACATCTGGGATACCTACGCCAGGTAAGGCAATACCCCGTCTGATCTTTTATGTCGTTGCGAGTGACAAAAATCCTATGCAGAAGCCAAGCGAGGTTGTGGTTGAGAAGTTTCAATACCTTCCATGAGGATGCATTTGGAAGACGCCTGCTAGTCAGGTGTGCCATGGTCGGCCTCGCGGTTATCTGCTTTTCTGTTTCAGGGTCTGCAGTCGATCCCACCCGGACCATGTCTCAATATCTCCACGACTCGTGGGGGGCAGAGAGAGGTTTGCCGGGTGAGTCTATAACGGCCATCGCACAGACTTCCGATGGCTATCTCTGGATTGGGACAGCTAAGGGCCTTGTTCGTTTTGACGGTCTGAATTTTCGCCAGTTCGAGCGGGCCTACCCTGATCCAATCCAGATTGGTCCGGTGCGAACGCTCGCGGTTGATGCAAGCGATAACCTCTGGATATTGCTACAAAACACCCAAGTCTTTCGTTACCACAATGGAATCTTTGAGCCTATCCGCGGCTGGACTGAGGGCGGCACAACGGCGATGGCCCGGGGGACGTCCGGTGCGATTTTGCTTTCATCTCCAGCTGCGGGAACCCTCACATACAGTCAGAACCGCTTTCGAAGCTTGTCGTCCGCAGGTCTTCTCGCCGACGCTGCAAGAGTCGCGAACATCGAAGCTCCTGACGAGCGAGCGACTCCCTTCAGTTGGTTTGATCGTCTGGCGTCGCCCACTTCACTAGTGATCTCCATGGTGCAGACTGACGATGGAAAGATCTGGCTTGCCACAGAGCGTCAAGGACTCTTCTATCTTCAGGAAGGCCGCATTTCGACTGTTTCGAATCGCCGGGTTGATGCGAAGATGAACTGTTTCTTGCCACTGCCAAACTCGGAATTGTGGGTAGGAACGACGAAGGGTGTGCTGCGCTGGAATGGGAAAGAGCTTACCTCGGCAGGGGTGCCGTCATCCCTTCGCAATCTTGATGTACTTTCCATCCTTCGCGACCGGGAATCGAACATCTGGGTTGGCACGAGTCGCGGATTGTTTCGGTACAACGCGAACGGGGTTTCTTTACTGAGTACTCGCGAAACCACTGGGCCAGTGACTGCGCTGTTCGAAGATCGAGAGGCAAACATATGGTTCGGTAGTGCACGCGGCCTCGAGCGACTGCGAGATAGCGCCTTTGTTACGTACTCTCTTCCCGACTTGAAATCGCAAAGCACGGGGCCGTTACACGTTGACTCCGGCGGCCGCACTTGGATAGCGCCTATTCAAGGCGGTTTGCGATGGCTAAAGGGAGGAAAAAGCGGGTCTGTCATCGCCGATGGGATCGCCAACGATGTCGTCTACTCCATTACAGGCACTGACGAGGATGATGTCTGGATAGGACGACAACAGGGTGGACTCACCCATCTGCGGTACTCCGGCGATTCGTTTACAGCCAAGACCTACACTCAAGCGGAGGGCTTGGTGCAAAACAGCGTTTATGTGGTTTATGAGAGTCTCGATGGTACGATTTGGGCTGGGACACTTAGCGCTGGTGTTAGCAAATTGAAGGATGGTCATTTCAAGAGCTATACGACTAGCAACGGCTTGACGTCCAATACGGTGACTTCGATTGCCGAGGGCCTTGACGGAACGATGTGGTTTGGAACACCTAAGGGTCTAAGTGCCCTAACGAAAAACGGCTGGCAAACCTATACGGTCAGCGATGGGTTGGTGTCTCAGGATGTAAACTGCCTGTTGCAAGACTCGAATGGCGCGCTTTGGATTGGAACTTCCGAAGGCTTAGCCATCTTCAGCGACGGCCACCTCAAGGCACCGCGAGCGATTCCCGATTCGCTGCACGATCCAGTATTCGGAATTGCGGAGGACCGAGGTGGATCTCTCTGGATTGCAACCGCCGGCCACGTGCTGCAGGTCAAAAGCACAAGCTTGATGGCCGGCACGCTGAGTGACGCGGATGTCAGAGAGTACGGGCCAGCCGACGGTTTGCTTGGCACCGAGGGCGTGAAGCGTTCCGTATCTGTGGTAGCAGACTCACAGGGGCGCGTTTGGTTTTCGACAAATCGGGGCCTTTCGGTCGTACGTCCCTCAAGGGAGACCGCAAGTTCTGCCATTGTTCATATCGAGGCAGTTTTGGCGGACAACACCCCTCTCGACCTTCGAGGGCCCATTCAGATTCCCGCTCAAAGCCAGAGAATCACCTTTCGTTATGTGGGTTTGAGTCTGAGCAATTCTGAACGCGTCCGATACCGCTACAAGCTTGATAGCTTTGACCAAAGTTGGAGTGAACCGGTCACGAACCGCGAGGTCAGTTTTACGAATCTGAACTCCGGTCCTTACGTTTTCCGTGTAATAGCCTCCAACAGTGACGGGCTGTGGAACAGCACACAACTGACCCTCCCTTTCACAGTCGAACCAGTCTTTTGGCGAACTTGGTGGTTTGGTCTAACATCACTTTTTCTCATTGGGTTCGCAGCTTTGGCGCTGACCCGATTGCGGGTATATGCTTTGGCGCGTCAAATGAACATGCGATTTGAAGCTCGCCTCGCCGAGCGCACTCGTATTGCGCGAGACCTTCACGATACATTGTTGCAGAGCTTCAACGCAGTGTTGCTTCGTCTTCAGACTGTGTCCAATGTGCTTCCTGCGCGCCCCGATGAGGCCAAGAGGCGAATTGACAGTGCGATCGAACAGGCATCGCAGGCGATTGTTGAAGGCAGAGATGCTGTCCATGAGCTGCGTTCAAACGCATCGACCACAATGGACCTCGATCGGTCAGTAAGCGATTTCGCAAGAGAGCTGTTGAGCGGCTTAGCCGTTGAACCTCCCGAAGTTCACGTTCACGTCGAAGGAGCACCCAAACCTCTCAATCCCATTGTTCGTGACGAAGTGTACAGGATTGTAACGGAAGCTATCCGCAACGCGATCAGGCACGCTAATGCGCCGCGAATCGAAGTAGTAATCCGATACGATGAACACCACTTACGGCTTCGGATTTGTGACGATGGAAAAGGCATCGATCCAGCCATTCTCGACGGTGATCACAATGCCGGACATTGGGGCCTACGAGGTATGCGGGAACGAGCCACACTTGTCGGAGGCACGCTGGAGGTCTGGAGCCAAGTCAATAGCGGTACCGAAATCGAGTTGAAAATTCCGGCCACAAGCGTTTATGATAAGCCGCTCTCCAAACGCTGGCCTATCTTATCCCACATCCGGCGTGACAAAGGCTAAGAATATGGAGCCCCATTTTATTAGGATTCTGGCGGTCGATGACCATCCTATCTTTCGCGAGGGGATCACAAGTCTTTTGGCTGATCATCCAGACATGAAATTGGTTGCGGAGGCCTCGAGCGGCCTGGAGGCAGTTCGCAAATTCCGGACTCATAATCCTGACATCACGCTAATGGATTTGCAGATGCCGGAGATGAGCGGGCTCGATGCGATCATTGACATCCGCGGCGAATTCCCCAAAGCAAAGATCATCGTACTTACAACCTATAACGGAGATGTCCAAGTACTTCGGGCCCTGAAGGCCGGCGCTCATGCTTATCTCTTGAAGAACACGTTGCACAAGGATCTAGTGGACACGATCCGCGCGGTTTACGCCGGCAAGAAAGCTCTGTCACCTGAGGCATCGTTTGAACTGGCCGAACACGCAACCGATGACGCACTGACCCGAGACGAGGTCGAAGTGCTCCAGCTTATCGCAGCCGGAAACGCGAACAAGCAGATTGCCGATCAACTTTCGGTCACCGAAGAGACGGTCAAGGGCAGGGTCAAAAATATCCTTTCAAAGCTGAACGCAAATGATCGAACTCATGCCGCAACAATAGGCCTGAAACGCGGAATCATCGACATCTGAGGACTCGAAAGAGTCGGAATCTCGCTCTGAATGGGCTGTTATAAAGGCGTCGGCTCGGGTACGGTTGCTTGGGGTTTCTGTGCGCCGTCTATTCTCTAATTTTGCGAGTGGTTGGCCAGCTCTTGGGTTGTTGGTAGTTCGGATTGCAGCTGGCGCTTCTTTAATTATCGATGGAATCATGAGTTTGCAGGCTGGTCAGCCGGTATCGCTATTGATTCTTGGTGTGCTGGCACTCCCAGACGGTGCAATGCTTGTCGCGGGATTATGGACTCCGCTTGCGGGGGTTCTCGCAATTGTGGTTTCAGCCGGCGATGTTCTTGTCCGGCACGCGAATCCTTATCCGAGCGCTCTTTTGGCGGCCATGGGAGCCGGGTTGGCACTCGTGGGACCCGGAGCGGTTTCTATCGATGCACGGATATTCGGGTTGAAGAAAATTGACATCGAGAAGCTGAATGGGTCTCCCCGTCGATGACTAGCTCGTAGAGTGCTTGGAACCCCCCTTCCAAGTGCGAGCCAGACTCAAAAGAGGATTTTCGGTACACGATACAGCTCAAATGAACCTCGATCTGGGGATTCGCCAACCGAGCCCTTGAGTCACAATTGGCTCGTCGCTGAAAAAGCCTTCATGCACTAAGAGGCGTTTCGCATCCGATGCCGCAGAAACCGATTTCAGGAGGTCAGTCATCATGAACTTTGCCGCTCTTCATACTTCTACCGAATTCGCTAGCACTAGCGTTGCGCAGCGGGACATCGATCTTTTGACTCAAGCGCGCGCGGGATCGAACGCCGCCTTCGAAGAGATTCAGCGCTTCTACTCACCTCGTCTCTACAGGCGGATACACTCGATCACAAGAAACCGAGAAGATGCAGAAGATGCTCTGCAAGACACTTTCCTGCACGCATTCGCAGCACTCAATTCCTTTCAAGGCAAATCGCAGTTCTCTACCTGGCTAACGAGAATAGCCATCAACGCTGCGCTAATGACCATTCGCAGGCGCCGCTCCCGTCCTGAGGTGTCATTTGAACAACAATCGGAATCGGGGGACGATATCGCTTCGTTTGACATCGTCGACGTGGCTTTGAATCCCGAACAATTCTGCCTTCGGAAGCAGCAATACTGCAGCATGCTGCGCGCAATCGAACGGCTCGACCCTAAATCGCGATCCGTCGTTGCGTTTTGGGTTTCGAAGGGTTGTTCCATGAGGGAAGCCGCGCACTCTCTCAATCTCTCGCTCGCAACCGTGAAATCCAGGGTCTATCGGGCGCGAAAGAGGCTAACTCGATCTCCAGCGTGATCGAATCACAGGCCGGACCCCATCCCATCGCCGACCATGGAGACGAAAAAACGTCCGAATACACTATGATCTCCGCCGGTTCTTGGGTACTTCCACTATGAGCTCCTGATAAAGGAGGAAACGTCGGCGTATGCGATTCCGGTGTAGCGGCCGGTGAACGAGTAGGAGCCGCGTTGCGGAGCGACGGCAGCGTCGTTCCAGTGGTTGTCCCAGAGATAAGAGAAGCCTGCTTTGATGGTGTGCTTTGGAAGCGTCAATTGGGGCGCGCCCTGAATCAGTTCGGGTCCGAGTCCGGGAATGATGGCAGAGAAATTCGTATTAATGTTTTGTGGGTGCGGTAGATCGGCAGATGAAAGTAGGAGGCATTAGCTGTCGATGAGCAGGGTGGAAGAAAACGTATGAGTCCAGCCGAGGATGATGTTGCTGTTGTGTTTTCCATCTCCAGAGTTGCCGCCCGCCAAGCTTGATGTTCCGGTAGTTGGGTTAGGTCCGTAGAAAGCTCTCAGATAGGTTGCGCGAGTTTGATGTGCTCGTTGATCTGGTGATCGAGGCGAACGGAATATCGGCTCGCGTTGCTTGTAAACGGGACTAGTTCAATGGTGTTGATACCGCATCCGGACGTGGTCGGGAGCGGGTACAAGACGTTCTGGAGCTGAACGTCAACGGAGTTAAACCTGCCGGGGAGGATCATGTTTCCTGAGAATGGCCTTCCTGTCGACGGGTCGATGATGGTAGTTCCGGCGCCGCCTGGAGTGCTGCTTGCGCAGATGCCGCCTGGAAGGAAGGCAGCGAAGTTTCCGTTTCGCATATCCGCGGTGGGTTGTTGGCTGTTGATGCTGTTGGCCTGCGAAAGACGGAATCCTTCATAGGCGAAGAAGAAGAAGGAGCGGTTCCTGCCGTCGTAAAGCTTCGGGATGTAGATTGGGCCGGAGAGATTGCCGCCGTATTCGTTCCGCTGGTATACGGGTTTTCATCGCTTCTCCTTTGCGGCCCTGCGGGTCGAGCAAGAATTCTTGAATCCGTTACCTGCTGAGCCCGGTGATTTTTTCGAGGCTGATGAATTAGTTTTCGACGTCAGCCCCACGATTAATTCGGGCGCCCGGGGGCCGATATTTTTGGTCCCCAATACGGGGACCGTGGCAAATAACGATCGGCAAGTGAATTTACGACGAGACCACTGTAAAGACCTGCCTGCTGCAGTCAAAACTTAGGGGGATGGCCACGCACGATTGGAACGCGGCCTGCCTCCGCGCCTCGAGCATGAGTATTAAAGGCCTTTCCTCCTTCCAACGCAATCGTCGCATCATCATATTGAGGGGTACCTATCTGATAGATCGGCACACCAGGGGGGCATCCTCATAGAAGCCGAGCGCTCATCAGATACCACGCGAATATCTGCCGGCGTCCTCATTGCCAGCCAGACCGTCGGGCCGGCTGGAGTAATTGGTGATCATTACATGGTGGACATGTTCCTGGGTCTTCGGGGCCGGGCCTGCAAAGTCATAGAGATAAGCGATCTGATGCGCTCTGAGCAGGCATTTCCGAATGTGAAGAGTGCCCAAATAAATTGCCACTGCCAAACGGCCCCTAATTCGGCCCCAGCCGCTGAAGAGCGTTAATGAAAATCATGCGATCGAATCAGCAAGTCTGCGTCAGCCAGGATGCGGAGTCGGCTCGCTTTCACATGAATCACGCCGTCCTGGTTCTGCAGAATGCCCTCGACCAGTAGAAACTTGCTGCGAGTGACCACTAAGGCGGTCGCGGTCATAAAGATCGGGCGTGACGATGACATTGGCGATTCCTGTCTCGTCCTCCATTGAGATAAAGATAAATCCTTTGGCTGTGCCGGGCCGTTGCCGTGCGATGACGCAGCCTGCAGCTCGAACATATTCTCCATCCTTACAATGCTTGAGCTCCTCGGCTGATCGAATTCCTTCCCGGCGTAGCTCCAGGCGGCGATAAAACATTGGGTGCTTATCGATCGTCAATCCTGTCCCGGCGTAATCCGAGACCAGCCGCTCTTCCGCATTCATTTGTTGTAGAGGCTTATACTTCCGAATCTTCTCCCAGCCATTCGCTTTGCCTGAGCAAGGGCCCTTCCATTTTTCCGGCGCGTTCCACCTGCCAGAGGGCGTCTCGGCGGTGTGCAATTCTCTCGACTTTATTCAAAGCACCTATACGGGCCAGTAGCGCGAGTTCATCCTTTTCGAGCGATGGCACTCTCAAGGCAAGGTCTTCTGCGGAGCGAAAAAGACCGCTCTGCTCACGGGATAGTACGAGAGCTTCTGCGGCTTGCTTTCGCAGTCGCTTGGCATAACCGAGTCCCATGCGCAAAGACAGTGATCCATTGGATTCATGCTCAACCGTGCAGGGCCAATCAGAGCTTTGAATGTCGATAGGTTTCACACGCAGGCCATGCCGCTGTGCATCCTTCACAAGAACTGCGGGCGAATAGAAACCCATGGGCTGATTGTTGAGGATCGCACAAGTGAAGGCGGCCAGGTATTTCACTTTGAAGTAAGCCGAGGCATACGCAATCAGTGCAAAGGAGGCTGCGTGCGACTCTGGAAAACCGTACAGTGCGAACGAACTGATGTTCTGCACGATGTTGTCCTGGGTGGTTGTGTCAATGCCATTGGCCGTCATGCCGGCGCGAAGTTTGCCTTCCAGGCTCTTCATCCGCTCCCAGGAGCGACGCATGCCGACGGCGCGGCGCAATTCGTCAGCCTCTGCGCCGGAGAAGTTGGCAACCGTCATGGCCATGCGTAGCAACTGTTCCTGAAAGAGCGGCACGCCCAGAGTGCGCTTCAATACGGGTTCGAGCGACGGATGTGGGTATGTGACCTTTTCTTTCTTCTGTCGCCTTCTCATATAGGGGTGCATCATTTGTCCGACGATGGGGCCGGGCCGAATGATGGCGACCTGCACAACAAGGTCATAGAATTTCTCAGGGTTGTTGCGCGGCAGCGAGGCCATCTGCGCGCGGCTCTCGACCTGGAACATGCCGACCGTATCGGCTTTTTGCAGCGTTCGATAGACCTCATCATCCTCCGGCAGATGAGCCAGGTCGATCTTCTCGCCGTAGTGCGCAGGAATCAGTTCCAGGCAGTCTTTGATCACTGCCATCATCCCCAGTCCCAGTAGGTCCACTTTGATGATGCCGAGGTCCGCGCAGTCCTCCTTATCCCACTGGACCACGGTTCTGCCTGGCATCGAGGCGCGTTCCAGCGGAACAATCTGGTTCAGTCGTCCCTTGCAAATCACCATGCCGCCGGAGTGCTGGCTGAGATTGCGCGGCAGATCCTGAATTCGCATGGACAGTTCAAGGTATTTCGCGATGCGTGGATGTTGAATGTCGAACCCGGCATGCTGGAAGGAGTGCGCCATCGTATCGGTCTTACCGCGCCACTCCCATTGACCGGCGAGGCTCGACAGACGACCTAAAGATTCTTCATCGAAACCCAGCGCTTTGCCAACTTCCCGCGCTGCCGATTTCTGCCGGTAGGTAGTGACGTTGGCTGTCATTGCGGCACCGAGTTCGCCGTATCGTTGTGTAGACGTACTGGATAGCCTGCTCACGCTTTTCTTCCGAGGGAAGATCGAGATCAATGTCCGGCCATTCGCCACGGCTCTCGCTGAGAAAACGCTCGAAGAGTAACTCCATGCCGACAGGATCAATTGCCGTGATCTCGAGTGCATAGCAAACGGCGGAATTGGCGGCACTTCCTCGGCCCTGGATCAGGATGTTATTGCGTTTGCAGTATTCGATGATGTCCCACACGATCAAAAAGTATCCGGCGAAGCCGAGCCTTGCGATCAGCGCAAGCTCGTGTTCCACCTGCTTTTTCGCTCGTTCCATCAAGCCGCGATCGTTCTTGGGGCCGTAGCGACGTTGGACTCCCTCTGCAACTCGCTTCTGCAGGAAAGTATCCATCGTCTCGCCATCCGGGACTGGATAGTGTGGAAACTCATAGCCTAGATCGCTCAGCTCAAATTGGAGGCGAGAAGATAGAGCGACCGTATTTTCAATCGCTCCGGCGAACATCGCGAAAGAGCGCGGCCATCTCCCGCGCCGGACGCAAATGACGTTGACTGTTCAGAGCCAGCAATCGGCCGGCTTGATCAAGCTCGAACATGATGCCGAATCGCGGTAAAGAGATCCAGAATCTCGCGGTCGTATGCAGTCGCATGGCGAACTCCGTTCGTGGCGAGCACTGGCAGCCGAAGAGATTGTGCAATGCGGATAGCTGCCTGATTGCGCCACTCCTCCTCCCGTTCCCGGTGGCGTTGCAACTCGACATAGACATTCTCGCGGCCGAAGATATGTCATTAGCCGCTCGACGGTTTCGCGTCCGGCTTCTTCTCCCCCACGCATCAGTGCAGCGGCCAACGGACCTTCATCGCCTCCGGTCAGGCAGATCCAGGCCGGATGCATACTGTTCCAGATCATTGAAGGTTGCGGAGCCTTCTGCCTTCGTGGTCTCCCGCATCTTGAACTGGGTGATGAGTTGGCAAAGGTTCTGATAGCCTGCCCGCGATTCGCAGAGCAAAGAGAGACGCGGCGGCTCTGGCTTGTGCTGATGCGGCACCCACGCGGGCGGAGTGAGGCGCGAACCGAAGCTCGAAACAGCAATTTCTGCGCCGACGTGTCCACGAATGCCGTTTCTCTTCGCGCTGGTATGAAAGCGGGCAGAACCATAGAGTCCATTGCGATCGAGCAGCGCCATTGCAGGCATCCCCAGCCCGACAGCACGTTCGACAAGCTGTTCGGGAAGTGATGCGGCATCGAGGAAGCTGAATGCGCTGGCGGCGTGCAGTTCCACATATCGCATCAGTCATAAAGCGCCGCCATCTGCCAACAGTCTTCAATACGGTCGCGCATCAGACAGCAGCACAACAAAGTGCTGTCCTGTGCGCGTGCTACCAGGTCCCACTGCTCGAAGCCCCATAGCGAGGATTGCCACCAATCTCCGCTTGTCAGCCAAGGACCGTAGGCGCGTTCTACGACATAACGCTTTTGCCGAAATACAAATGCTTTCGGGATCTGTCCCTGTACCGTGACCGGAACAGCATCAGCAGGGCGCAGTCTTCCGCATAGCCGCTCGGGATTGGCTGGCCGGGGTCGCTGACGATGAGCCTGAAGGGATGGTGAACGGTTCTATGCTGAATCCTCCCGGCCGGTATGTGTCTTTGAGGACAGGACGGCCGACATTCTCCTCGCCGACAATGCTGCGAATGCGCGCCATGGTGACATCGAGCCGGGATGGTTCCGGCAACTGTGGGGAGAACAATCCCAACTGCACCTTACTCGTGTTTCCCGGTTCTGCTTCCAATGACAGAGCAAGAATTGCGGCCTGTGGTGGATGCGCTTCGAGATCGAGATGAAGCAGCTTGATCCATATCTGCTTCTCATTGGCCGGGAGGGATGGCCGAACTGTACGCGTATGTATCGTGCCACCTTCGAGCTTCAACGTAACGCTGACCGAAGCCAGGGCAAGAAAACGAGCTCTTTGCACGGAGGATGAGCTGTTCGAGCATTACGTTCATAACAAAGAGGAGTGCATCGAGTAATTCGACCGGCGAGTCCAACTCCATGTGCTCTTCCAGAGTGAACGCAGGTTCTACGGGCTGAAACAAATGCGGTAATTCTCCCTTTGCCAACTGATGAAGGCGCTTGCCTGCCTGCCCCATTCGGGCGACCAATCCCTTCTCGGGCAAAGCTGCCAACGCTCCTAAATTTCTGATGCCCCACAGACCGAAGGTATTTGCTTGTTCTTCGGTCGATATCGAGAACCTTAAGTGGCAGCGATGAGAGTGTTGCTGCTTCCTCACCCATAGGGATAACCCCCACTGGAGTTCGCGGAGGCAATCCTTTGGCGAGCGCAATGGCCGCATGAAAATTGCGGCTGACGGCAACACAGGCCATGATGCCAAGCGATCGGACACGGGTGAGCAGATTCCCCGCCAACAAATCTGGCGGTTCCGAAGAGAGTCCCTGTTCCAGCAATGTCGATGACGCACAGGAACGCAGCCGTCTTCGCTCTTATCTTCGACGCGCGGAGAGAATCCGCCCGCACATTCCAGCAGAACTGTCCTCGCTGTGGCCTCTTCGTTTTGTGGAACGTTTTAGCAGTGTGACGGCAGGGAATGTCTCTACTTCCACACGCGTCATGCCACGCATCAGACCGAGAATGCGTGCCTTCCTGGTGAGAGAGCAGACCTGTTCTAATGGCGCTTCGCCTTCCATCACGACGCATGGTTTGTCACGCAACTCCGGTCGCAACCGCAATAATGCCTGCGCGGGGAATTCCTTCGCATAGAGACATGCATATAACTCGGCGGGTTTCGTCATCGCGGCCCTGCCCAGGTAGTCCTGCTCTGCCATTTAGCCGCCGTTGCACGTTGTGGTGGCTTGCGTATGGGGACGACGTTATCCGGAACCTGAGTGAAGCGTTGGCGAGCCACTTCGACGCAATGGTCGACTCCGGTAAATACCGAGGTTTCGTCGTCAAGGACATTGCCAGGCCGGAGACGCAGCAGCAGCTCTGCGCTGCTCTTTGCGCACGGATGTTGCGTAAGAAGAAGAACGCTGGCCTGTGTCTGCTCTGCTGCGCCACGATAACGAAACCAAGTCGCCAGCGGCACGCGCGAAGCGAACTCAGGTGCAATGCTGCCCAAGTCGAGGATGATCGCACTGAACCCACCTCCCTGCAGGAGTAAGTCGGCTACACGAAGCGCCTCCTCGATTCTTCCCCATGGCTTGCCGGAATGAGCTGGCCTTTTATGCTTCACCGTCGTGTGGTGTGAGTTCGGCTTGAAGACTTCATTTCTTAGTCGTTCTTTGCGCTGTGGCTCAGCACAGCGCGGAGCAAATGCTTCCGGCTGCAGTTCCGGCTGCAGCAAACCACTGACTGCATCGGAAAGTCCTTTCACTTCATTGCGGGGATGGGACCCGAAGCCTCCACCATGCAGTCCTTTTTTGGCGGTTGGAGGAATAAGGTACTTCTCCGGTAGAGAGAAGAGCCGTTGCGCTGGCTGCGCATGCGATGCAGGTTGCACGCCACAACGCACCCAGAGAAACCGGGATAGATCCACTCCTGCCGCAGCCACGGATTCAGGATCGAGCGTATCCGACACATCAATCCAGGCACAGACCCTTTCTGACTGTGTCACCCTGGCGAGGAAGGAAAGAGCGAAGGAGGTGTGTCCGGAGCCCTCGGGCCCCACTACTTCGGTGATGGCTCCCAGCGGCAGTCCGCCTTCCAAAAGCTCATCAACGGCCTGAATCCCGGTGGCCAGAACTGGGCGTAGGGTTCGCGGCGCAGGCGTAAGCGCCGACGGAATCCGGTTGGCCAAGGCGGATTCGATCTGACGACGGAGTAGAGCGGCAGAAGGCATAATAATATTCGCCTTATGTTCGCCATAAAGATCCGGGATGTCAACCTGGTCCTGCCTCAGACATTGTGCAACCAGATCAATTTCAGATTGAAAATAAAAGAGTTATTTAAATATTGACACCTGCCGCAAGGGGCATCAAGGAACGCTCCTTGCACCGTTGAGGCGCTTGGTATCTCTAACGCTTCTTCGAAGGTTTCCTGGTCACACTGATTTCCATTCAGTCGGCTCTACTGATGGCGACGACTCCCTGGCTTTGAGCCTGCTGCAGCAGATTGATAAAGACATAGCGCTTCTCTTCCTCTTTGACCTCTGGGATTTCCATAGAGAGTTGCGTCACGACTTCCTCGATTGTCCGCGTCCCGTCGCAGGCCCGAATGAGAGCTGCAAGCCACGCAGAAACCCTTGGTAAGGTCCCTGGTGCCATCTGTGGCTTCGCGGACCGCGTAAAAGCATCTCTCCTGCTGCGAGGGGAGACCGGCTCGCGATTTCAGCGCTTCGGTAATTTGCTGCAGGTCGAACTGCAGATCGATGACATCCATGAACCTGGAATTCGAGGGCACGTCGCTCCAAAAAAGCGGCTCACCGGGGGTGATTGGTTGGCCGGATTGCACTGTGGTGAGTGTGCTCGTTACGAGAGCTTGTTCAGCAGCGTGTAACGAGGCTATGCTGTGCACCCGACTGACAGGATGCTGTCCCAGGAAGTTGAGGAAGTCAGAGCGAAAACCAGGTTCGGCATAGTAGCGTCGGAGGTGGTTACCGGTTAGGCCCGGGCGCAACGAGTTGCGGTACTCTCTCCACTCAAGGTAGAAGTCCAACATGTTGGTGACGGACTGATCGATTGCCGACAGGAGCCACCGGTAGCACTCGACGGCCATTGTCAGGAACTCCCGTAACTCAAGGAGACTGTCACGATCCAGATGCGGCATGGGCAGTAGATAGAAGTTAGGGAATATCTCAAGGTTGTTCCGAATAAGCTCAAGGTCAGCTTCGTTCTGGCTAAGGCCTTGATGAGACATGTCCGAACATAGTTCTTCGAGCACGAGCTGGCTCTTATATAGCGTATAGATGGGTGTGGCGGCCAACGGGGCGAGGATGTTCAGCTGAGGATTGGAGCGAGGGCATCGCGCTGAATGCATGAACATCCGGAGCGTCTCTCGAACATCGTCCCAGGTTTCCTGAGGAAATCCGGTGATGAGGGAGACGATGCTGCTGATTCCCAGTCTTTCGGTTATGTCGATGATCTCTTCAGCTCGCTGAGGGTCGAGATGCTTGTCGATGATCGTCTGCATTCGCCGCGAGCCGGCCTCCACGCCAAAAAAGACGCCGCGGCATCCGCTGTTTGCCATTAACTCCAGAAGGGGCTCGTCGACACAGTCAGTTCGTGCACTGCAGGACCACGTAAATCCATCACCTGACCCGGCCATAACCTCGCAAAAAGCAGCGACTCGCCGCTTGTCTACGGTGAACATGTCGTGTACGAGATCGAAGTGCCTGATGGAGTACTTGTTTGCGACAGCGCGCATCTCGTCCAGAACGCGCTGAGGCGACCGAAGCCTGAAGTTCCGCCGGAAGAAATCATTGGTCGAACAGAACGTGCAAGAGAAGGGGCAGCCGCGCCCGAGTTCAAGGTAAGCGATGGAAGCGCCTTCGAGCCAGTTGGTGAGGTGGTAGGCAGGAGACGGCAAGGCATCGAGGTCTGCGATGACAGGCGCGTTTGGATTGCGCTTGATTTGCAAGCCCTCGCGGTAGGTCAAACCGGGCACCTGATCGAAATGCATTCCGGCGGAGAGTTGATCGAGGAGAAGAGGTAAAGAAGCCTCAGCCTCGCCGCGCAGAACCAGATCAACAAACGGAAACGCCTCCAGGGTGGAGGAGTCAACGACAGAGGCCTGCGGCCCGCCAAAGAGAATCGTCGCGTCGGGCCGCAGTTTTTTGAGCGATTCGGCAACCCGAACGGTCAGTGGGTAAGTGCTGCAGATCGAGCTGAATCCATAAACATTCGCATCGATCTCGGCGATCCTGGTCGCCAGATAACCTGCAAAGTCATAGTTGTCTGCGGGAGAACCCACCGTCCTGACGAACTCCAGATACGCACGATTGACATTTACGATGTCGGGACGGTCCCCGGCGCCTTCGAGTACGGCGGCCAGGTTAAGAATGCCGAGTTGCGGACGCGCGGCCGAGAAGAGCACCTCGTCGCTGTTCCACTCGTCTGCACTCCTGTACTCAGTAGCCGTTGGAGCGGAGACAAGACATACATGCATCGATTGCCCTTCAGGTAGAAGGCATCTATCCATTCACTTCGGGCTTGCAAACTCTACAAGCCCTCGTCCTTCACCACAATAACTAGCTGTTTGGACTTCCTGCCCTCGAATATATCCGCGGGGCTGTTCGTCGAGAACCTTCTGAATCTCATTCACAATGTCTTCTGTTGTGGCCGGTGGGACATCAATGACGATTCCGTCGTCGTGGTAATGACCGGCGGCAGCCGCGCCTTCCTTTGCCCGGCATAGTTGACACCACTCTAAGAAAACAGTGGCGCTAGTTGCCGTCGTCGCCGTTGCCCTCTTCTATCACCATCATCATGAGTGCTCTGGGTTTTTTCCCCTTGACGACGGGTTCCGGCCGAGTCGCAAGGGCTTTATGAATCTCCGCTTCAATGACACTATTGTCACAGCCAACGGGCACCTCCACGACGATGTGCTGCTCTTTGCGGTTCGAAGGCTTCTTGGACATACTGCAACTCCAATCTATGCAGGATTAGAATGCGGTGCCGGGATGCAGGATGCAATTGTGCATGACATGGTCTGATTTGTGCAAGTCCTAAAAGAAGTTGTCGAGGAGATTGTTTCCGTTTCGAAGTTTTCCGATCCAGATACTAGAACTGGACTCCCCGAGGTTGTAGTAGATGGAGTTGCCAGCTACGGAGAGGTTGAACGACCGCGGAGCGATAACGTCAATGGAGTTTCTGCGGTTGTGATAGTGCATCACGGCAAAGGGAGTTCCAACAGGCTCGCGTGTGTCGGGATTGAAGGATTGGCCCCAGAGGCAGGAGAATCCGTCGCGAGTAGAGACGTAGAAGATCGTCTTGCCATCGCCCGACCATCGGGGGCGATCGCTCGATTCTGATGCGACGGTCACTGGAATCCATCTTCCCTCCGCTGAGGCGGTCGACCTCGGAAACCGGAGGGCAAAGATCTGTTTATTACCCTGAGCCTCGCCTTGCCTCGTAAACAGAAGGTATTCGGTTTGGGGTGACCAACTCGGCTCACTAAGGGAAACGCCATCCTGCTTGAGGACCAGACGGCGCTCGCCAGTCTGTGGATCGATCATGTAAATGCTGGAGGGTGAGCCCTCGCGGTAAAGGATCCCCCGATTCGTATCGAACCAGCTTGTGGGAAGGCTGCAGCCAGTGCATAAGCGCTTGGGCGCGCCACCCTGGATGCTCGCGAAGATGGAGGGTATGACCCTTTTCTCGCGCCTCGAAGGCGAGAAACTTTCCCGTGTCGTCGATAATGGGGGACATCATCTCCATCCCGGAGGCCAGAAGAGGCGCCTCGGTCATGGAGTTCATATCCTTCATCCATGCATCTCGATGGTCACCCCATCCTCTGGAGAAGACGAGCCACCGGCCATTGGACGAGATAAATGGGGTGATGTCCACAGAAGGGTCTTCTGTCAACTTCGATGCCACCGAACCTCCCGGGATCTGCGCGTTCTCTATCCGCCAGAGGTGCAAAGCTCCTACAAGCTGAGTGTAGGCGAGCGTTCCGCCGCCCGCGAGTGTGGGATCAATGTCCCTCGCCTCCCCGAGGGTCAGTTGTCGAGGCTTACCGGATGCTTTGAAGGTTCTTGGATTAAGGGCAACCTCCCAGAGATTGGTCTGCAGGCCTTTTCTTGCGCTGAAGATTACACGATTCCCATCCCAGTCACTGATTGTGCCTTCCCAAGGCACGATCTGATTCTTGGTCAGTAGTTCCAGGATGTGAGTGCTCTGAATAATTTTCCCGTCGAGACTCATGACCCACCACTCCGAACACGCGGGCATTGGAGTCTCGGCGTCGTGGCATGCGGAAAACAGGATCGAATGGCCATCGTCACTCCAGAGCGGAAGGCGGGCGTCTCTGAAGGTCTCGGCGATTCTGACTGGTGATCCCTCGCCAAGCCGGAGTATATACATTTTGCCGGACGGGACAGTGGGATCGGCGTCCCCCACCCAAAAAAGGATACTGCTGCCGTCGGGAGAGAATCGTGGATCCCTCCCATTGGGCACGAGAAGATGCTCCTGTCCTCCATCAACATTGGACATATAGATTCCTCCGCCGTTTCGTTCGGAGCGAAACACGACAGAGGTGCCGTCAGGCGACATGCTGGGATAGTTATCCTGCGCCTTATCCGTGGTTATCCGGACGGGACGGCCGTTGGGCAGACGTTGGGTGAAGATGTCGATATTACCTGCTTCGGCACGGTCGGACGAATAGGCGACCACCTTCCCGTCCAGCGATAGGCTGGGATGATCGGAGAGATCCGTAGCCGGGGTTAGCTGGCTCAATCCCGTAACACGATTCCTTGCGCTTCGATTCAAGAGAAAGCCGCCAATTGAGACGAGAACAATCAACGCGAGGGCGATTGCTGCTTGCCAGCGAGCTAAGATCCTCTCCGGGGGCTTGATGGCGCGGATTACCTCTTTGGCGGATTGAAATCTCTTCTCGTGTTCATATTCAAGACAACGCTCAATGATTCGGTCACATTGTCTCGGTATGTTGGGACGTAACGACGAGGGCGGTAGAGGAGGTTTGGCACGGCGAACCGCTGCCGCAACAGGCGAGCTGGCAGCGTAGGGCTGAACGCCTGTGACAAGCACGTACAGGACGACTCCCAGCGCGTAGATGTCGGTGGCGGGAGAGACCGGTTTGCCTTCAAACTGTTCCGGCGCCATATAGTCCGGCGTTCCCACAATCATTTGCGGCAGGGTCTTTGCGGGCTTCTCCGCGGGATCCGGGCTGAGGGCCTTGTCTGCACTAAAGTCGCGTGCGAGGCCAAAATCCATGAGGACGACGCGGGGAGATCCCTCCTGCTTACACAACATGATGTTGCTGGTCTTGAGGTCGCGATGAATGATTCCCTTCTCGTGGATCAACCGGAGGCCTTCGCAGATTTCCAGGGCGATGTTTCGTGCTTCCTTCCATGGCAACGGACCGTCTCTCTGCATTTTTTCGAAGAGTGTGATTCCGTCGAGGTATTCCATGGTCAGAAAGGCCGTAGCCTTGAATCCTGCGGATGCGGGCAAGAGGTACAACTCGTGAATACGGCAGACCTGCGGCCCGCTGACCCTTCGGGCCAACTGGACCTCCTGGCGGAAACGTTCGAAAGCGTCGGAGGAGGATGCTATGCCATGACGGATGGTCTTGAGCGCGACGAGCCCGAGTTGCAGGTCTTCGGCCTCGTAGACCTCGCCCATGCCGCCTTTGCCGATGGGACGAACGATGCGGAAGCGCCCAAGAATAAGCTCTCCCGACTGGAAGCGAGCGCTCTTCTTATCGAGGAACCCGTTAAGGAGGGCGATTGGTGCGTCAAGAGAACCAGTGTTTTGCTGCTCGGCGTCGAGAAGAAGCTTGAGCTGGGACTTGAGTTCGAGATCCTCTCCACAGGCGGCGTCGATAAAGGCTGCGCGATTCTGCGGCTCCTTATCCAGGGCGGCATGGAATAGCGGCTTTAGGCGTTGCCAGAGCTCGGGAGTCATAAAGAATCTAGGACGGCAGTTGGGACCACGAACGAACTGGCATCCCGGCGATTGACGATACTTTCGACCGGGGTTGCTGTCATCTCGGGGTCATAATTCCTCAATATGAGGGGCCAGTATAGCTTGAAGCGCTTTGATTTGGTGCACTTGCGCGAAGTCCTCTGGAGCGGTAACCACTCAGGGCTGCCCGGGATTGGGATAGCTACCGTACGCGCTCAAGATCGTGGAGGACTGCCATGGCGGCGTTCCGGCCATTGATTCCGATGACGCTGCCTCCTGGGTGAGTGCAGGCTCCACAGAGATAGACGCCCTTCATTGGGGTTTTGGCGCTGAGGCGGTTGCTCCACATATGGGCGGGGAGGCACTCGCCCTGGAAGATGTGTCCGCCGGTGAGTCCCACTTTCTGCTCGATGTCCGGCGGTCCCAGGACTTGGGCGTCAACGACGGCTTCCGGCAGATTGTTGCAGAAGCGTCCGATCGAGGCGAGCGCGAGATCCCTGACCTCGGTGCGCCGTTCATCCCAGGTGCCCGACGCAAAGGTATATGGGACGTATTGCGCGAAGACGCTCATGGTGTGGAGGCCTGCCGGGGCTACGGTTGAATCGTGCATGCTCTGGAAATAGAGTTCGCACCACAGATGCTCCGGAAGTTGGCCGGCGCGAGCCGAGGCGTAACCGGTCTTCCACTCGGACTTGGTGAGAGGGGCATTAATCTGTCCGTAGTGATGGGGCTCATTGATTCCAGGCCGGGCGGTGAAGTCAGGTGGCTCGCGCATCAAAACGTTCAGCTTAACGGTGCATCCTTCGATTGGAATTGAACGCACTTTGGCGGTCCAGGCTGGGTCGGCAGACGAATCCAGCATGCCCAGGGTACGGATTGGGTCGGCATTGGAGATAACGACCGGTGCGGCGATGCGGTCTCCGCTTTCGAGAAGCACACCCTCCGCGGGCAGGATGCGGGCTACGTTGACGCCGGAGGCTATGACGGCGCCTGCGTCGCGGGCGGCGTCGCAGAGATAGAACGAGACCATTCCCATGCCGCCTTTGACGTATCCCCACATCCCAGGCATTCCGCCGAGCCTGCCTGAAGCGTGATGGAAGCGGATGGAGGCAGTGCCTGGGTCGAAAGGGCTTGCGTTCGTACCGATGACTCCCTGGCCCAGGTAGGCGGACTGCAGACGCTCGTCGGAGAGATATCGTTCGACGAACTCTGCCATCGACCAAGAAAAGAGCAGATTGCGCGCTTCCGCGTCGCGCGCGAGCAGGTCTTCGAGTTGCTCCTGGGTGGGCGCTTCGCCGATCCAAAGGTCGTGCGGACCATTGTGCGGGAATCGTAGCTCGACCCGTCGGCTGGGCGAATCGTGTCGCGCAGCCTGCGAATTACATCGTTCATCGCGCGCCAGCCTTCGACGTCTCCGGGCGAAAAGCGGCGAACCTCTTCTTCGCAGCGCGCGTCGTCGTCCCAGAGCTGAATGCTGCTGCCATCGAGGAAGGGGACGAAGAGGCCGTTGACTGCGGGTGACCACTCGAAGCCGCGCTCGGGCAGTTTTAGCTCTTTAATTACAAGTGGATGCAGTAATCCGGCGAGATAGGCGCAGGGGGACATCCGCACGCCGGGGAATGGCTCTTCGATGGTGCAGGCGCCGCCGACTCGGTCGCGGCTTTCGAGCACGAGGACCCGCTCGCCCGCTTGTGCGAGATACGAGGCGCAGGCCAGGCCGTTGTGTCCGGCACCAACGATAATCGCGTCCCAACGGCGTGCTGCAAGTTCTTTGACAGGGGCAGGGAGACCAATCTTTCCTAAGACAGCTGCGGTCGCGGACATAGTGGCAGTATCTACGTCAGAGTTGCGATTAGGAAGGGAGAATGCGTGGTTAGGAGTAGCGGAAGAGCGCCTTGAAGCCATAGTCCATGTGCTGCTGGATGTGGCAGTGAAAGAGCGTGAGGCCCGGCTGGTCGGCGGTGAAGTCGACGGCGGCACGGCCGTAATAGGGGACGACGACGGTGTCTTTGAGGATGCCGGAGGTCTTTTGGCCGTTGATCTCGGTAAGCTCGAGCAGGTGGCGATGAAGATGCAATGGATGGGCGTCGTCGGTGCGGTTGCGAAAGATAAGACGGTAGCGAGCGCCCTGCTGGAGGACAAACTCGTTTTCGTGGGGGTAGGGCTTACCGTTGACCAGCCAGGTGTTGAATTTGCCGGAGCCTCCGGGAATCTTTTCGAAGGCCATGTCGAAGGTATGGTCGGGGGTACGGGAGGGCTGAGCGCCTGCCGGGAGCGCCGAATGGCGTGTAGTCCCAGCGCAAGGTGGAGGGCTTGACCCACTGGGGCTGGCGGTGCTGGTTGGCGTATTCGACGACGATGCCGAGGCCGGCAGCGCGGATGGGGTCTTCGGTTGCGCCGAGGATCCAGACGCCGGGGTTGTTCATCTCCACGATGGCGTCGATGCGTTCGCCTGCTCCGAGGAAGAGGGTCTCGACTGACTGAGGCGTGGGGACCGGGTTGCCGTCGAGGGCGATGACCTTGAACTTGTGGCCGGGGAGTGCGATGCGGCGGTTCTCGATGGCGCTGGCGTTGAGGAAGCGAAAGAGGATGCGCTGGCCTTCCTTGACGCGGACGGGGTCGCCGGCGCCGAGCGACTTATCGTTGATGGAGTAGGTGATGGAGTTGACCTCGAGACCGTTAGGGTCGGTGTTGAGCACTGCGGGCTTTTCAAGCTGCGGATCGGTCTGGCCTTCTTCGTCGGTGTCCTCCATATTGCTGGTGAAGAACGGCTCCCAGTCGCGGAGGGAGAGAAAGATCTCCTGGTCGTATTGACCCGGGTCGCTGCCCGAATCGATATGAAGGAAACCGAACTGGCCGGTAAAGGAGCCTCTGTGCAGGTCGGAGTATGGCCATGGCGTGGGAGTGGTACCAGCGGGAACCTGCGGGGCGGGGGGTGAACTGATAACGACGGCGTCCCTGCGGAGGGACGAAGGGTGTAGCCTCCTCTTCGGTTCCGTCCACGTCGGCGGGGATGAGCAGGCCGTGCCAGTGGACGAGTTCAGGGATGTCGGTGTTATTGATGACATCGACGGTGACCGGTTTGCCCTCGCGCATGCGGAGGATGGGGCCGGGAGATGCTCCGTTATAGCCAATGGTGCTCAGGATGCGCTCGGGAGAGAGTTCGACGGTGACGGGAGCGATGCGGAGGGTGTAGTCGGCTTTGGATTCCGGGGGATGTGCGGCTGGTGGGGACTGCATCTGGCCAGACATCTGGCCGGGCAGGAGTTTTGCCGCGGCTGACTGGGCGAGGGTAAGGCTGCCGAACCTGAGGAAGTCTCGCCTCTGCACAGTTCCTTTGACTCCTGAGAAGTAGATGCGGTTTCGCGCCGCGCTTGGAGGGATGCTCTCATGCAAGGGCAGTGCTTACAAGCACGGGCTGCCGGGCAGACTATGACATAGTGCCCCCACCCTGTACCTAAAGTGCGCAAAGTATTCGAAAATAAAGGTTTAAGTCCGGACTTCGGCTGCAGGCCGATGATGGGAGGGTCTCAGTCTGCCTCGTCGAGGTTTTGTAACTACTGATGGGCTGTCAAGTCGCCCCGAACAGTTCACTGCCGGAGTGACTTCCTGACTGCTCCGCTCCACATCTGCTTTTCCTTCGTGGCCAAGACTCGATTTGCAGCACTTCGGCATCGCAGCTACCTGCTGCAACAAGTTGCCTGCAGGCTTCGTCTAAGGAACACCGTAGAGGGCCGTAGCGGCTTTTCGAACGTCAAAATCTGATAGTCTCGCGCCCATACCACCATTTCTGGGGTTCGCCGATGAAGCTTCTGCAGACAGCGATATTGTTGCCGTGATTGCAATGCTGTTCTGCGCGACGGTGTCGGCGTATCAGCGGACGGCGGACTGGGGGTATCAGCCGGAACAAAGCAATGTAAAGGCGGAGTTTGCGTGGTCGCGGCTGAGCTATACGTCAACTCGAATCTGTGGGTATTGCGGGATATGGGTATGGGCGTGGTGGGCGACGTGGTCGCGGGATTATCCGAAGGCTGACCGGCAGTTTTTGATTGCGCTGAATCGGCTGACGCGGATTCAGGGTCGTCCGACCGAGCAGGTGGTGAATCTGGATTCGGACGAGATCTTCAACTATCCGTGGGTGTATGCGGTGCAGGTGCAGACGTGGTCGTTTACGGATGAAGAGGCGAAGCGGCTGCGGGAGTATCTGCTGAAGGGCGGATTTTTGATGGTGGACGACTTCCATGGGACGGCGGACTGGGAGAACTTCATGAACGGCATGCGGCAGGTGTTTCCGGACCGGCCGGTGGAGGACCTGCAGAACAAGCGACGAGATCTTTCATGTGCTGTACGACATGGACGACCGGTTCCAGGTTCCGGGCGAGCAGTACATTCGCACGGGCAGGACGTATGAGAAGGATGGCTATGTGGCGAAGTGGCGCGCGATTCGCGATGACCATGGACGGATCGTGGTGGCGATCTGCCACAACATGCACCTGGGGGATGCGTGGGAGTGGGCGGACGATCCGGAGTATCCGGAGCAGTTTGCTTCCATGGCGTTTCGTGTGGGGCTGAACTATATCGTGTATGGCATGACGCACTAGAGGAAGTTGCAGGCTGAGTCAGGTTGCTGAGTTGACGAGTAAGTTGCTGGCTGACCTGAGCAGGGGTGGCTGGGCTCTCATGCATGTTTGAATTTTTCTTCAAGTATCCGATGCCGGTGTTTACGAAAGGCAAGTTGGTGCTGCTTGGCTCGTGGCCGGGATGGGTGCTGCTGTTGCTGATTGTGGTGTCGGTTGCAGGGTTGGGTTGGCTGATCTGGAGGAGTCTGCCGGAGGCTGCTCCGAAGATGCGGACGTGGCGTGCGGGTGTGGTTTGGCTGTTGCAGTCGCTGCTGGTAACGCTGGTGCTGGTGCTGCTGTGGCAGCCGGCGATGACGGTGGCGGAGTTGAAGTCGCAGCAGAACATGATCGCCGTGCTGGTGGATGATTCGCGGAGCATGGCGATTGCCGATAGTGGACGCGATGGAAAGACGACGCGGGAGGCTGCGGCGGTTCAGGCGTTGAAGGATGGGAATTCTGTCGGGGTTGCAGAAGAGGTTTCAGACGCGGGTGTACCGGCTGGATGGCAGGGATTGCCCGGGTTGGGAGTGGTCGGACGGGATGCAGGCGACGGCTTCGGCAACGCACATCAACGACGGGCTGAGGCAGTTGGCGGCGGAGACAGCGGACCTGCCTGTGGGCGCGGTGGTGCTGTTGAGCGACGGCAGCGATAACAGCGGGCGGGATTGATCGTCGAGACGATTGGCGCACTGCGGAATCGGCGGCTGCCGGTGCATACGGTGGGCTTCGGTAAGGAGCAGGCTGCGCGCGATGTGGAGATGGACGATGTGAGCGTTGCATCGCGGGCGATGGCGGATTCGCGGATGAAGGCGACGGTGAGTTTCATCAGCGGGGGTATGCGGGCGGGAAGACGACGCTGGTGGTGAAGGATGGTGACAAGGCGCTGGCTTCGAAAGACGTGACGCTGGGTGCGGATGGGGTGATGCAGACGGAGACGGTGTTCTTCAACGCGGGTGACGGCGGGGGTGAAGCGCGTGCAGTTTTCGCTGGAGCCGATGACGGGCGAGGAGAATGTTGCGAACAATGCGATGGCTCGGCTGGTGAGTGTGAGTGGGGCGAAGCGGCGGATTCTGTATGTGGAGGGAGAGCCGCGGTGGGAGTACAAGTTTATCCGGCGCGCGGCGGATGACGACCATAGCGTGCAGGTGGTGTCGATGCTGCGGACGACGGAGAACAAGATTTACCGGCAGGGGATCAGCGATCCGAAGGAGCTGGCGGATGGGTTTCCGGTGAAGGCGGAGGATTTGTTCAAGTACGACGGGATCATTATCGGGTCGGTGGAGGCGGGATACTTTACGCCGAGACAGCAGGAGTTGATGCGGGAGTTTGTGGACAGGCGTGGCGGTGGGCTGTTGTTTCTGGGCGGGCGGTTTGCGCTGGCCGATGGAGGGTGGGGCGCGTCGAGCGATAGCGGAATTGATGCCGACGTTTCTGCCGAATGGGAAGAATACGTTTCATCGCGATCCGGCGACGGCGCAGCTTACGCCGGCTGGGGCGGAGAGTGCGGTGACGCGGCTGCTGGATGATCCGGCGAAGAACGTGGAGCGGTGGAAGAAGCTGCCGTACATGATGGATTATCAGGAGGCGGGGACTCCGAAGCCGGGTGCGACGGTGCTGGCGGAGATGAACGCCGGCGCGCGCGAAGTTGCCGCTGCTGGTAACGCAGAACTATGGACGTGGACGGACGGCGGTGATGGCGACTTCGGGGACGTGGCGATGGCAGATGAGCCAGGCGCTGGGCGATCCGACGCATGATATGTTCTGGCAGCAGTTGCTGCGATGGGTGGCGGGGGATTCTCCGGGGCCGGTGCAGGCGACGATGCCGGTGCAGCGGCTGATGGATGATGGGCATGTGCGGCTGACGGCGATGGTGCGGGACAAGGAGTACATGCCTGCTCCGGATGCGACGTGTCGTGGCGCACGTGATTGGGCCGGATGGTGGGTCGGCGCTGGTGGATATGAGGCCGGTGCCGAACGATGCCGGGATCGTTTCAGGCGGAGTGGACGGCGGAGAAGCCGGGATCGTATGTCGTCGGAGGTGACGGCGGCGCGAGGGCCGGATGAGTTGGGGCGGGATGTGCTGACGTTCGAGCGGACGGATGGCGTGGCGGAGAACTTCCATACGGAGCAGAACCGCGAACTGCTGGAGAAGCTCTCGTCGCAGACGGGCGGGCGGTATTGGAAGACGGATGAGCTGGAGCGGTTGCCGAAGGAGATTTCTTATTCGGAGGCGGGGATCTCGGTACGGGATACGAAAGAGCTTTGGGATATGCCGATTGTGTTTCTGCTGCTGCTGGGGTTGATGGCGGGCGGAGTGGCTGCTGCGGCGCAAGTGGGGTGTGATATGAGGGCTCGCGGTTGCTGTTGCTACGTTGCTGGCTGTTGGCTGCAGCCTCTGCGGGCCAGCGTGTATTACGTGACGGTGGCTGGGCTTGGGGGCGAGCCGGATTATGAGCAGCGTTTCACTGCGAATGCGAAGGAGTTGGACAAGGTGTTCAAGGCTTCGAGCGGCGCGCATGTTTATACGCTGACGGGAAATCAGGCGACGCGGGCGCGGTTGACGGAGACGATGGCTGCGGTCGCTCGTGAGGCTAAGCCGGAGGACGATTTTGTGCTGACGCTGATTGGGCATGGGTCGTTTGATGGGGTGGAGTACAAGTTCAACCTGGTGGGGCCGGATGTGTCGGCTGCGGAGCTGGCGGCGATGTGCGATAAGGTTGCGGCGCGGCGGCAGTTGTGGTGAATACGACGAGTGCGAGTGGGGGATCGGTTGCTGCGCTGGAGCGGCCCGGGCGCGCCGTGATTGCCGCGACGAAGAGCGGTACAGAGAAGAATGCGACGGTGTTCGCGCGGTACTGGGTGGAGGCATTGCAGGATCCGACGGCGGATGTGGACAAGAGCGAGTCGATCAGCGCGCTGGAGGCGTTTCAGTATGCCGAGCGGAAGACGGCGGCTTTCTATGAGTCGCAGAAGCGGTTGGCTACGGAGCATGCGGTGTTTGAGGATACGGGGCATGGTGAGGCGGTGCGGGTGAATGCTGCTCAGGGCCGTGAGGGCGCGTTGCTTTCGAGTATTACGGTGCTGCGGATTGGGGCGAGCCAGGCGGCGATGAACGATCCAGCGAAGCGGGAGTTGCTGGCGAAGAAGGAGGAACTGGAACAGAAGATTGATGCGTTGAAGTATCAGAAGGCGGCGATGGATCCGGCGGATTATAAGAAGCAATTGACGGATGCTCTGTTGCAGTTGGCGACGGTGCAGGGGGAGTTGGAGAAGTGAGACGCCTGTTGCAATTCGGCTTTGATGAGCGGCTGTGGCTGGTGCAGGCGGGTTGTGCTGGGGCTGCGCCGCTGGCTACTCCGGAGGGCTGTCGCGAGTTGCAGAAGCATGGGCAGAAGACTGAGGCTAGGAATTGCTTCGAGTCGTTGAGCCGAGCGGCTGATCCTTATCTGCGTGCGGAGGGCTTCTGGGGACTGGAGCAATATGATCAGGCGAATGAGGCGTTTCGCGCGGCGGTTGCGCAGCCGGGAAGCAAGGCGATCTATCGGGTGCGCTGGGGATTGTTGCTGCATGAGCGCTTCAATAATAAGGAAGCGGTGGACCTGTTCAAGGAGGCGCTGCAGCAGGATCCGAACAACGCGCAGGCTTATCTGGGATTGGCGATGGTGAGTGCGGATGGATTTGATAGCAAGGCTGCGGAGTATGCGGCGAAGGCGCTTTCGCTCGATCCGAAGCTGGTGGAGGCGCATGAGCTGATGGCGAATCTTGCGCTCGAGAATGCTGATCCGCAGAATGCGGTGGCGGAGGCGGACAAGGCGCTTGCGATTTCGAACGAGGCGCTGGAGGCGATGGCGGTGCATGCTGCGGTGGATGTGCTGTCGGATCGGACGTCGGAATCGGATGCGTGGTTTGCGAAGATACGTGCGGTGAATCCTTCTTATGGGGATGGGTATGCGCTGGTTGGCTATCACCTGGTGCTGAACCGGCGGTATGAAGATGGGGTTGCTTATTATCGCAAGGCGATTGAGGCGGATCCGAAGCTGTGGGCGGCGCGCTCGCAGTTGGGGATCAACCTGATGCGGCTGGGCCAGGTAGGAGGAGCCGCTGAAGCAGCTTGAGATGAGCTACGAAAACGGCCAACGTGATGCCGCGACGGTGAACAGTCTGCGATTGCTGGATAGTTACAAGAACTTCGTGACGTTCACAGACGACACGACGATTTTGAAGCTGCGAAAGAATGAGGCGGAGCTGCTGCGGCCTTATTTTCAGGCAGAGCTGCACAAGATCATGGCGACTTATGACAAGAAGTACAAGATGAAGCTGCCGGGGCCGGTGCAGGTGGAGGTGTATCCGGATCATGAGGATTTTGCGGTGCGGACGATGGGGATGCCGGGGCTGGGTGCACTGGGCGTGACGTTTGGCGAGGTCGTCGCGATGGATAGTCCTTCGGGAAGAAGGCCGGGCGACTTCAACTGGGGCGCCACGCTTTGGCACGAGATGAGCCATGTGTACATTCTGTCGGCGACGAATCATCGTGTGCCGCGGTGGTTTACCGAGGGATTGGCGGTGCATGAGGAGGGTGAGGCCTCGCCGCGAGTGGAGCGACCGGCTGACGCCGGAGATTCTGATTGCGATACGTGAGAAGAAGCTGCTGCCGGTGGCGGAGATGGATCGCGGATTCATCTTTCCGGAGTATCCGGCGCAGGTGCTGGTGTCGTACTTCCAGGCGGGGACGATCTGCGACTACATCAGGGAGCGATGGGGCGAGGACAAGCTGCTGGAGATGGTGCACTCGTTTGCGGAGTTGAAGACTACGCCGGAGGTGATTCAGGCAGGAGCTGGGAGATGTCGCCCGAGGAGTTTGATAAGGCGTATCTGGCGTGGCTGGAGAAGCGCGTGGGGCAGACGGCGGCGAACTTCGATGCGTGGGCGAAGGGCTTGAAGGAGCTGGCGGCGTTGGCGAAGGCGAACGATGAACGATGCTGTGGTGAAGGCGGCTCCGGAGGTGGTGCGGCTGTATCCGGAGTATGTGGGGGATGCGAATGCGTATGAGTTTCTAGCAGCGGCGCAGTTGGCGAAGGGAGATAAGAAGGGCTGCGATGGCGACTTTGACGGCGTACGAGAAGATGGGCGGTCAGAGTCCGGAGACGCTGACGAAGCTGGCCTCGCTCGAAGAGGAGCTCGGCGACACGAAGGAGGCCGCGGCGACGCTGGATCGCATCAACTATATCTACCCGGAGACGGAGGGGCTGCATCGCCATCTTGGGGAGTTGTGGCTGGCGCAGGGAAATTATGCGGGTGCGGTGCGGGAGTATTCGGCGGTGCTTGCGCTGAATCCGCTGGATAAGGCGTCGGCGGAGTTTGATTTGGCGCAGGCTTATTTTGCGGCGGGAAACAAGGACAAGGCGGAGGAGAGCGTTCTGTTGGCATTGGAGACGGCCCCGGGATTTCGTCCGGCGCAGAAGCTGTTGTTGCAGATTAAGTCGGAAGAGGGCAAAGGGACGGCGGCAAACAAGTCTGACAAACCAAATTAAAGGGGACGTCAATCGATGGAGATTACTGCAGAACTGACTCAGGACGCAGCTCAACTGCAGCAGCGCGTGGAACGCTTTCAGGCGGTGCGTGACGGCATTCTTGCCCAGGTGCGGCAAGTCATTGTTGGGCAGGATGAGGTGCTGGACCAGATATTGATTGCCCTGTTTGTTGGCGGGCATTGCCTCATCACAGGAATGCCGGGGACGGCGAAGACGCTGATGGTGCGGACGATTGCGGAGACGCTGGGGCTGACCTTCCGGCGGATTCAATTTACGCCGGACCTGATGCCCTCGGATATTACCGGTACCGACATTATCGAAGAGGATGTGACGACCGGTCACCGGAAATGGACCTTTGTCGAAGGACCTATCTTTGGAAATATCATTCTGGCGGACGAGATCAATCGGACCCCGCCAAAGACACAGGCCGCCATGCTGGAGGCGATGCAGGAGCGCTCGTGCACGGTGAGGGGGCATGTTTACAGGCTGCCTTCGCCATTCTTCGTGCTCGCGACACAGAATCCGATTGAGCTTGAGGGAACGTATCCGCTGCCGGAGGCGCAGCTGGATCGGTTTCTGTTCAATACTCTGCTGGATTATTTGAGTGCGAGCGATGAATTGAAGGTGGTCGACCTTACGACGACGACCAAAGTGGCCAATGTGAAAGCAGTGACGAGCGCGGAGGAGCTTCTGGAATTTCAGCAACTGGTGCGAATGGTGCCGATTGCCGAATCGCTGGCGCGGTATGTCGTGGACCTGGTGCGGGCGACGCGGCATAAGAGCGAGAACGCGCCGGATTTTGTGAAGAAATATGTGAACTATGGCGGGAGCATCCGCGCAGCGCAGTTTATTGTGCTGGCGGCGAAGGCGAGGGCTCTGTCGCGGCGGCGTTATCACGTGACATACGACGACATCACGACCTTAGCGCTTCCCGTGTTGCGGCATCGTATTCTGCTGAACTTTCATGCTGAATCGGAACGGATTGACGCGGATGATATTCTTCGCCGGCTGCTGGCGCATATGCCTCCGCCAAAGGAGGTGTGAGGGTGCAACGCTTTCTTGATCCCTCGGTGTTTGCGGGCATCTCCGGTCTGGACCTTATTGCGAAGACGGTGGTTGATGGCTTTGTTGCGGGGCTGCACCGCTCACCGGATTTCGGGTTCAGTCAGGAGTTCGCGGAGTATCGCGCCTATACGCCGGGGGACGATCTGCGGCATGTGGACTGGAATTTGTTTGCGCGGACGGAGCGTTGTTATCTGAAGCGGTATCGGGGTGAGACGAATACGCAGCTGACGATATTGCTGGATGCGAGCAACTCGATGAACTATAGCTCGCACGGTGTTTCGAAGATGGACTACGCGCGGTATACGGCGGCGTCTTTGTTTTATCTTGCGCTGCACAATCAGCATGATCCGGCGGGACTGATTGTGTTTGACGATGAGGTGCGGGACTATATTCGTCCGTCGACGAGGCAGGGACAGCTTCATCGTTTATTGAGCGGGTTGGAGCGAGCTGAACCGCGGGCGCGAACGGACTTTGCGAAACCGCTGATGCACTTTCAGGAGTTCCTGCGCAGGCGTGGGATGGTTTTGGTGATCTCGGATTTTTACGAGTCTCCGGAGACGATTGTGAAGACGATCGAGCCGCTTCGTTTTCACGGCAGCGAGGTGGTGTTGTTCCATGTGCTGGATCCGAAGGAGATTCGACCAGAGTTGCGGGGGCCGGCGATCCTTGTGGATCTGGAGACGGAGCAGCGGCTGGAGGTCATTCCAGAGTACGTGAAGGGTGAGTATCGCCGGAAGATCGATGGGCATCTGCAACAGATGCGCGAGAAAACGCGTGCTGCGGGGCTGGATTATTACTTGCTGGTGACGGACCGGCCGTTGGATGCGGCGTTGAGTGAGTATCTGTTTTTGCGTCCGGGAGGGAGATGATGGGTTTCCTCGCTCCATGGTTTCTCGCGGCACTGGCGGCGGTTGGGTTGCCGGTGTATATCCACCTGCTTCGGCGTCAGACGACGACGCCGAGGCCGGTGAGTTCGCTGATGTTTTTTGAGCGGGGGATACAGAGTTCGACGCGTCATCGGAAGCTGCGTTATTTACTGTTGTTTGCGTTGCGGTCGCTGTTGGTGGTTTTGCTGGCCCTGGTTTTTGCAAATCCGTTTTGTGCGGCGGTCGTCGGCGTCGGCTAATGACCGGCTGATGCTGGTTGCTGTCGACAATTCGTTCAGCATGCGCGCGGGGAGTCGTTTGGCCGATGCGAAGCGAGAGGCGCTGGAGGTGCTGGCGACGCGGAGGCCATCGCAGCGTGCACAAGTGATGGCGTTGGGTGGTGAGTTGCAGGTGCTGACGCAGCCGATTCAGGATTCGGGTGCATTGCGGGCGGCTGTTGAGAACATTCAGCCGGGCGACTCGCATGGAAATTTTGGTGAGTTGGGGCGTGGAATGCGCGCGCTCACGGAGACAGTGCATACGCCGGTGGATCTGCATTTGTTCAGCGATATGCAGTCGTCGAATATGCCTGTGAACTTTGCCGATATGGTGATGCCGGGCAATGTTTCGCTGGTATTGCATCCGGTGGCGAAGGCCGTGGTGCCGAATTGGACGGTCGAGAGCGTGGATGCTCCGGGACTGCTGGTGGATCCGAAGAAGGCGCGTGTGCTGGCGGTCATTGCGGGGCATCAGACTCCTGCGGCTACGCGAACGGTTTCGCTCGTGATCAACGGCGTGGTGTACGGCTACGAAGAAGGCGGATGTGGCCGCGGATGGGAGGGCGACAGTTGCGTTTGAGTCGCTCGATGTGCCATATGGGGCGAGCCGGTGCGAGGTGCGAATTGATGCGGCCGATGGATTTGCGGCGGATGATGCCATCAGCTTTGCCGTGAAACGGGCTGATCCGGAACGAGTACTGTTTGTGCATCAGGCGGGAGACTCGCGGTCGCAGCTTTATTTTGGGTCGGCACTGGCGGCTGCGGCGCAGGCGTCGTTCGTGCTGCAGCCGATCGTCGCGGAGCAGGCGGCGGATGTGGATCCGACGAAGTATGCGTTCGTGGTGTTGTCGGATGTGACTTCGATTCCGTCGATTCTGGAGAATAGTCTCTTGCAATATATACGGAATGGCGGGAGCGTTCTGATTGCGGCGGGAATGTCGGAAGGGCATCGTCAGAAGATTCCGGTGTTTGGAGAGAGTGCGTCGGATGCGCGTTATTACTCGCGATCGGGCGGCTTCTCGACGGTGGCGCAGGTGGATGCTTCGCATCCGGCGATGAAGGATGCGGCGGGTTGGGCGGATGCGAAGTTTTATTACGCAACGGTGGTGGATGCAGGACGCTCGCGCGTGGTTGCGCGGCTGGCCGATGGCGTTCCGCTGGTGATGGATAAGCAGATAGGGCAGGGCCATGTACTGCTGTTCGCGTCTGGTTTCGATAACGTGACCAACGATCTGCCTCTGAATCCTGCGTTCGTGCCGTTTGTGGATGAGTCGGCGCGATACCTGGCGGGCGTAGAGAGGCTTAGTGGAGCGCGCGTTGTCGATTCGTTCATTCCGCTGCGGAGTGTGACGAATGAGGCCGGGGGTACAGGGCGCTACGGTCGAGGTGATTGGGCCGGATGGAAAGCGGCCGCTGTCGTTGCAGGAAGAGGCCACTGCGCAGTCATTTCAACTGACGCATGCGGGTTTCTATCAGATACGGTTTGCGAATGGGCGAGATGCACTGATTGCGGTGAATCCGGATCGGCGGGAGTCTGGGCTGGATCTGATTCCGGATGATGTGCTGAAGCTATGGAGCGGAAGTGCAAACACTGGCGCGAGTTCGGCGCAGCCGGCAAGTGCAGCGGCTACAGCGGAGAAAAAGGGCGCCTACAGTCTTTGGTGGTGGATTATGCTAATGATACTGATCGCGGCGGCGGCCGAGTCCGTGTTGGCCAGCCGCTACCTGGGTACACAGCGGGAGGAAGCATGAGCCGGCGAGAGCAGCTCAACCGCTATATCGCGCAGGTGCAGCAACGGCTGCGTCTCGACGCCGGTGTGCGGGGCGCTGCGCTGGTGGCTGTGGTTGCACTGGTGGCGACAGTTTTGCTCACGCTGATCCTCAACCATTATGCGTTTCCAGAACATGCGCTGACGCCGGCGCGACTGGCGCTGCTGGCAATCCTATGCGCGGCTGTGGGGTTTGGGCTGGCGTTGCCTTTGCTGCGGCTGGATCGAAGGCGATCGATTCGTCAGGCCGAGGCCGTGTTTCCGGAGCTTGATCAGAGGCTGGTGACGTTTTCGGAGAGAGAGCGCGAGGGTGATCCGTTCCTGGAGCTGCTGGCGGCCGATACGCTGGCGGTTGCGAGCGACGCTCCTGCGGTGCGGCTGGTTCCGCAGCGCCGGTTGCTGGTATTGATGGGCGTGGGAGTTGCTTGCGTAGGCGTGTTGACGTGGATGGTCTTCAAGGGGCCGGGTTATCTGGGGTATGGGGCTTCGATCTTGTGGACGGGCCCGAAGGCAAATGCTGCTCCACTTTACGAGATTCGCGTGATGCCAGGGGATGCGGCGGTTCGGCGCAACAGCGACCAGCTTGTGACTGCGGAGGTTGTGGGGCTGGAGACGAACAAGGTCAATCTGTATGCGCGGTATCAGAGCGGTTCGAAGTGGGAGCCGGTCGCGATGCAGCGGGAGGAGGGCGCGAAGGGGTTTCAGTTTCTGTTTGCGGGTTTGCCGGAGAGCGTTGAGTATTACGTCGCGGCAGGCCCTGTCGAGTCGAAACATTTCAAGTTTCGCGTTGTCGATCTGCCGGCGGTGAAGCAGATTCAGGTGACGTATCACTATCCGAAGTGGACAGGGTTGCAGCAGGTCTCTGAGGAACATAGCGGCGATCTGCGCGCGCTCGAGGGCACCGATGCAGCGCTGACGGTGGTGATGGACGCTCCGTTGAAGGATGGCGAACTGGTGATGGACAACGGGCAGCCGCTGCACCTTACCGGAGGCGAAGGCAATCGCTACCAGGCGACGATCCACATGGAGAAGGACGGCGCTTATCATGTGGCGGCGATGGATGGAGGGCAACAGGTCAGGCTGTCGGAGGATTATTTCATCTCGACGAGCAAAGCGAACCCGCCGGAGATTGCCATTGACCGGCCGGGACAGGACTATCGCGCGAGCCCGATTGAAGAGGTGACGATTGGGGTTCGCGGGGGCGCGGAGTTTGGTCTGAGGCAGATGGAGTTGCACTACTCGGTGAACGGGGGCCCAGAGAAGACCGTGGACCTGCTGAAAGAGTCAGGAGCGAAGACATCGAAAGGGACGACGACGCTGAGCCTTGAGGATTTCAAACTTGTGCCGGGAGACGTGGTGAGTCTGTATGCGACGGCGAAGGATGCTCACGCTGAGTCGCGCACAGAGATCAGCTTCATCCAGGCAGATCCGTTTGAGCGAGAGTTCTCGCAGTCGCAGCAGATGGGTGGAGGCGGGGGCGGCGGGGGCGGACAGAGCGCCGGCAACCAGACGGATATTTCGCGCAGAGAGAAAGAATTGATCGCCGCCACCTGGAAGCAGCAGAACGACAAGACCGCAACCACCCAACAGTCGGCAGATATGGGCAAGGTGCTCTCTGAAGCGCAGACGAAGTTGCGGGAACAGGTACTGGCGCTTTCAGGAAGAATGCAAAGCCGGGATCTTGCGAGTGCGAATGAGGAGTTCACTGGCTTTGAGAAGGACATGCAGGCTGCTGCGGCGGCCATGGTGCCTTCCGCGGATAAGCTGAAGCAGCAAGCGTGGCATGAAGCGATGCCGAATGAACAGAAGGCGCTGCAGGCGTTATTGCGGGCGGAAGCCACGTTCCGACAGATTCAGGTGGCGTTCGGACAGCGTGGAGGCGGCGGTGGTGGTGGCGGCGGTGGTGCGGGACGCGATCTTGCGAGCTTGTTTGACCTGGAACTCGATACCGAGAAGAACCAGTATGAGACGGCGCAGACGGGTTCTCCCGCGGAGGAGCAGGCGAAGAAGGTCGATGAGGCGCTTCAGAAACTGGATGCTCTTGCAAAGCGGCAGGAGGAGTTGTCGCAGCAACAAGAGAACAAGGCGCAAAACTTCCAGCAGCGTTGGGAGCAGGAAATGTTGCGGCGCGAGGCCGAACAGTTGCAGCATGACATGGAGCAGATGCAGAGGCAGCAAGGTCAACAGGGCGGACAGCAGAGTGCGAGCGGGGGCGCTTCAGGACAGGGTGCGCAGGGGAAGCCGGGGCAGTCGCAACAGGCGCAGACGGGCTCGTCCTCTGGTGCGGATTCCAAAGATGGCAACACTGATCCGCGAGTGCAGCAGTCGCTGGAGCGTTTGCGTGCTGCGAATGAGGCGATGCGTCGCGCGGGTGATCAACGGCAGGGAGGGCAGCAAAGTTCCGAAGAGGCGCGAAGAGCCGCCGAGCGGCTTCGCGAGGCGACGAACTTGCTTGGTGGAGCGCAGAAACAGCAGGAGACCGGCAAGCTGGATTCGTTGTCGCGGGAGGCTGGCCGGCTTACGAAAGAAGAACGCGCGCAGGCCGACCGGATACGCTCGTTGGCAGGTCAGCATGATCAGGAAAGTGGCGAGCCATCTCCAACGCAGATGGCATCGCGCGCACAGGAACTCCATAAGCTGGCGGAGGATCGGCAGCAGCTTTCCGACGATCTGTCCCGTCTTCAAAAGGGATTGCGGGACACGGCTCGCGAGATGGCGCCGAACCAGCCTGGCACTTCGTCGAAGCTGCGTGATGCCTTGAGCGAGATGGACCAGTCGGATCTGGGGAATCGTGTGCAGCGGACGGCCGACTGGCTGCGGAGGGGGATCAATCCAAACTCGAACGGGACGGAGGACCAGATCGCCTCGGATCTGAAGAAGCTAAATGATCAGGTGAGACAGGCGCAGCAGGGACTGGGAACCGAACGCGATAGTCAGGGAAGAACGGGACAAGGAACGGAGACCGCGGCGCTCGACCACGTTGACAAACTGCGCAGCGAGATTCAACGCTTGTCGTCTGGAAGCGGTCAGAACGGTCAGCGACCTGGAACACAACCGGGACAGCCTGGGCAGCGGGGACAGCAGGGACAGACTGGGCAGACTGGACAACAAGGCCAGCAGGGACAGCCCGGACAGCGCGGTCAGGCGGGTCAGCAGCAGGGGCAGGCTGGGCAGCGCGGTCAGTCACAAGGCGCGCAACAGGGTGGCGGGCAGCAGCAGGCGGGCGCGCAACAAGGTGGCAGTCAAGGCGGACGACAGTTCGGACAGCGAGGCGGCGAGCAGCAGGACGGACGAAGCGGCGATGTAGGAAACGACACAAGGTCGGGCGGCGGGACCGGCACCGTCACTTACAACGTGAATACGGGCAACAATCAGTTCGATTCGTCGCGACGCGCCGCTGCACCTGATAATTCGGGTGTTCTCCCCGACTCAGAAAGAACGATTCAGCAGGGATTGCAGGAGTTAAACCAGTTGCGCCAGTTGGCCAAGAATGATCCGGCGGCGTTACGCGAGATTCAAGATTTGGTGAAGGAGATGCAACAGCTTGACCCAAGCCGCTTCCCGGGGAATCCGGCGATGGTGGAGCAGTTGCACACGCAGGTGCTGAACGATGTCGACAAACTGGAGCTGCAGATACGCAGGAATGCCGACGATCCGCAGGCGGGACAGGTGCGGACGAGCAAGTCGCCAACTGTGCCTGCGGGGTATCAGGACGCTGTCGCGGAGTACTACCGACGGCTCGGTAAAGGACAGTAAATCAGGCTGGTTTGGCCGAAGCGGCATCTCGCGGTTGGGCGATGCTGCCGGCATCCTCGCTCGCGGAACGGGTGGGAGGGTAGAGAGACGTGTCCGCGTGAGGACTCTTCTTGAGTTGATCGATCTGTTCTGCGGGGAGTAATAACAACGGTAGTTCGATGCGAAGGGTTGTGCCCTTTCCCTCGACGCTCTCGACGAATGCTGCCCCGTGATGAACGTTGCAGATGGCTTTGACGATGGACAGGCCGAGCCCCGTGCCCCCGGACTCTCGGGATCGTGCCTCATCGGCGCGGTAGAAGCGGTCGAAGACCAGCGGCAATGAAGCTGGCGGGATTCCGATACCCGTATCGCTCACCTTCAGGATTGCCTTATCTTCCTCAGGCGCCACGGTGATGCTGACATCACCTCCCTCAGCGGTGTACTTGATGGCATTGTCGACGAGGTTGACGACGATTTGCTTGAGCCGCATCGAATCGCCTGCGACGTAGGTTGCCGGGCCGGGGGTGAAGCGCAGGGAGATATTTTTCTCCTCCGCAAGCAGGCTCATCTGGTCGAGCGTGACGTTGACGAGATCGACGAGATTCACAGGTACCAGTTCAATCGGCTCGTCTCCGCAATCCATGCGGGAGATTGTCATCAGGCTGTGGACGATCTTCGCCATGCGTGCGCTTTCTTCGAGTGCGCTTCCGAGGCCTTCCATCACCGGGGGAGGGAGAGACGGCATCTCAATCATCGATTCAAGCTCGCCGCGAATGATGGTCAACGGGGTCCGCAGTTCATGGGATGCGTCGGCGGAGAACCGATGGTTGTGGGCGAGAGCCGCTTCTAGCCGCTCGATCATGCGATTCAACGCGAGCGAGAGACGTTCTAACTCGTCACCAGTGGGAATGATGGGGAGCCGTTCGCCGAGCGCCTTTCGTCCGACATGCTCTGCCTGTTCCGTCAAAACAACAACTGGCCTCAGAGGACGCGCCATCAGCAGATATCCACCAATCGCAGCGACGATAAGAATGACAGGCGTTGTGAGGGATAGGATCAGCAACAGAGTGTGGAGCACGTGCCGAATCGGATCAATTAGTGCTCCGGTCTCGACAAAGATGACAGCGCCCTTCGGGGGTTGATAGGAAACCGTGTAGAGCACAATTCGCTGTCCACTCGGCGCAGTTTCGCGGTGAAACCGGTTGATCCACCTGGGATTCGAAGGAAGGGGCAGCTTCGACACACTCACCGGGGGGTCGAGCATGTCTCCGGATTCATAAAGAATCCTTGACCCCTGCGACACCCTGACAAAGGGGTCGCTGTATCCCGGGGGATACGATTCGCCCATCTCTTCTGCCAGCCATGCCTCGCCTTTTTGATTCAGCGGCACGAGGTAATCGTTGACGATGCTTTGAGCGCTGTTGCTGAGCCGCCGATCAAGGGATCTGGCGAGAAATGTCTTCGCTCCGAAATAGACCGCGATGCTGAACACAAGCAATGCAACCGCCAGCATCCCCACATAGAACGTGGTCACTCGAAATCTGAGCGAATTACGATTCACGTCTCATTCCCACTGCGAATGGTGTAGCCCGTTCCGCGTACGGTCCGGATCATCTTGAATATATTTCCGTCGTCGACCTTGCTTCGCAGGTGACGCACATACACATCGACGATATTCGTAATTCCATCGAAGCTCTGGTCCCAGACGTGTTCGATGATCATGTTGCGCGACAGGACGCGGTCTTCGTTCTGCATGAAATATTCAAGCAGAGCGTACTCCTTCCCGGTGAGGTCGATCCGCTTTCCGGCACGCTTAACCTGCTGGGTCAGACGATCCAGCTCCAGGTCTCCGACGCGGAGGGTGCTTGAGCGGTTCACGGGACCACGACGCAGCAGAGCCTTCACCCGCATAAGAAGCTCGGCAAAAGCAAACGGCTTCGTCAGGTAGTCGTCCGCGCCTAGCTCAAAGAGCTTAACCTTATCGTCGATCGAATCGCGCGCAGTAAGTACAAGGACGGGAAGAAAGCTGTTGTTTCTTCTAACGCGCTGGAGTACTTCGGCCCCGGCAAGACGCGGGATCATCAGGTCCAAAATCATCAGGTCGTAGGGATAGGTCTCGGCCAACTCCAATCCCTCCGCTCCGTCTGCGGCCACGTCGACGGCATATCGCTCTGAGGTGAGTCCGCGCTTGATCAGCGCCGAAACCTTTTGCTCGTCTTCAATCACCAGGATCCGCATAGCATTTGCTGTATCTATTAGCCGTTTCGTGCATGAAGTGTAGCTGAAGATTCGATGAAAAGCACTTCATCTCCACTCCACGGTCCTCTAAGACCGGCCAACTGCTGCGACGATACCGGTCTGACTTGGGCTATAGATCATCTGAATGCTGTTCAGGTTTGATTGTGTTTCACTCGCCGCGCACGAACTTATAGCCAATACCATGCATCGTGCGAAAGTAGATCGGCCGCGCAGGGTCGGGCTCTAATTTTTGCCGCAACTTCATGACGTGGTTATCTACTGTGCGTGTCGTCGGATAAGACGAGTAGTGCCACACATCGTTCAACAACTCTTCGCGAGTAATCACGCGCTCCGGATTCTCTACAAAATACTGAAACAGTTTGATCTCATGAGCGGTGAGCGGAACCAGGGTTCCATCTCTGTGCACTTCCATCCCTGAGAAATCGGCGGTGATATCGCCGAAGCTTGTCCGGTTGCTGTTGACTGGTCGTTGCGATCGACGGATTGCTGCCTGAACCCTGGCCATCAGCTCCCGCGGACTGAATGGCTTCGTCACATAATCGTCCGCACCCAACTCAAGAAGCCGCACTTTGTCCTCAACTTCAGACACTGCGCTCAGCACGACCACTGGAGTAGTGGCTGACCAGCTCTTTATTCCCTTGCAAACTTCGAAACCCGACATCGCCGGAAGCATCAAATCCAATACAACGCCCGCAGGCTTCAGGCTCTTGCAATTTGCCAGCCCCTCCTCGCCGTCTGACGCGAGGGACACGTCGTACCCCTCCGTTGTGAACTGGCGATGCAGCGCCTTCTGTATGCGAGGGTCATCCTCAATGACGAGAATTGTGCTCACGAATGCCTCCCATTAGTCCTGGCCCTAGAGATCAAGAGCCTGCGACATCTTTCTTTTTTTATATACCGGCAATACTGCCTTAGAGAGGCAACAGAGGCTCTGAGCCCTGTGATATGGCACCAAATGACAGGTAAGTGACAATCCGGAGACATTTTTGGTCCCGACCTCTGCCGCAGACATTGAAAAAAGGAAACGCATATCGCAGGTTCCGCTCGAGCCCTATTCCGCCATCGCCAGAATCACTCAGGCAATTCCGTTCCGCGGGTTTCAGGCAGCAACAACACGCTCAGCGCCATTAGCGTGTAGGCGGCCACCGCGAACACGGCGATCGCCCCGCCAAGTCGCATATGCGCCGCAGAGTAACCCACCATCGCAGGGAACAAGGCGCCTGCGCCACGCCCTGCGTTGTACACAAATCCCTGACCAGACCCGCGAAGTGCGGTAGGGAAGAGTTCCGAAAAAAGCGCACCCATGGGACTGAATGCACCCGACGTGAAAAAACCCAGAGGAAATCCAAGGATCAGCGTTGCCCTATCGCTGATCGCCAGCCCCATGTAGAGCAGTACCGTTACAAACGAAAGAACCGCAAATAGAATGAGAGTCCATCTGCGGCCAATTCGGTCTGTCAGATGTGCCGCCGTAAGATACCCGAAGAACGATCCCGAAATCACCACCAGCAGGTATCCTCCTGTGTGAATCGCAGAGAGCCCGCGGCCATTCAGATAGAGAGGCAGCCAGGTGTTGATCGCGTAATAGCCTCCCTGCCCTCCCAACGCAACCAGTGAGGCAAGCGCAGTCGTCCTTAGCAGAGCAGGCGAAAAAATTCGAAAAAGATCTGCTGGAGCATCCTCCTTCTTCGTCGCCAGAAGACGCGAGAACACATCCGACTCCGACACGTGCCTTCGAATCCACACCGCCAACAGCGCCGGCAACAAGCCGATCCAGAACATCGCCCGCCATGCCAGATGTGACGGCAAAACGGCAAAGAACAGTGTGTAGAACAGCGCCGAAATTCCCCATCCGATCGCCCAGCCGCCCTGCACCGTTCCCACTGCCCGCCCGCGATACTCTTTACGAATCGTCTCCCCGATCAGCACCGCTCCCACAGCCCACTCGCCCCCAAAACCCAGACCCTGCAAGCCACGAAGGACGAGAAGCTGCGCGAAATTCGTCGTGAAGCCGCTAAGAAACGTAAAGACGGCGAACCACAGAATCGTGAGTTGCAGCACCTTCACGCGGCCGAATCGATCCGCGGCCAGCCCCGCAAGCCATCCACCTAAAGAAGAGAGCAGCAGCGCAGATGTCCCCAACAACCCAGCCTCACCCTTGCTTATGTGCCACAGAGCAATCAACGTAGGCAGCACAAAGCCGAAGACCATCGCGTCCATTCCGTCGAGCATCCATCCCGCAAACGTCGCCGCCAGTGTAGATCGCTCCCTTGCGTTGAGCTGCGTGAACCACGCTTTGTCGTCCACGTTCACCCCGTCCTGAAGCTGCGATTCACTCATCTTCGTGTGTTTATCCTGCGCCCCGTGCCCGCTTCACTACTTTCAAAGAGACTTCTTCACTCCTTCCTTCTCGTTACCGCTCCCCATCCTCCACCGCCCGGCGTCTCCATCCGGATCACATCGTTCTTGCCAACATGCAGCGTGCACTTCCCCGGTAAGTCTGTTGTCTCTCCGGCAGCAGTAATCCACTGTGCCCGCCCCGTCGCGCCATCCGCTCCGCCTTCGAGTCCATACGGAGAAAACTTCCTCCGATCGCAAAGCAATGTCACCTGGGCAGGAGCCAGCAGCTCAATCTCGCGCACCAGTCCATCTCCGCCGCGAAACTCACCCGCTCCACCCGAGCCCGAGCGATACCCATAAAATCGCATGCGAAACGGATACGCATACTCCAGCGCTTCGATCGGAGTATTCAGCGAGTTCGTCATGTGGCAGTGAATCCCATCGATCCCATCTATCCCAGGACGCGCGCCCATCCCCCCCGCCGTCGTCTCGTAGTAGGTAAACGGGGCATTGGTTCGCGGGTCGACGCCGCCTACCGTCAGATTGCTCATCGTCCCATAGCTCGCTGCTGGCACCCGCTCCGGAGCAGCCTTCGCCAGCGCTCGAAGGAGCGCATCGGTAATCCGCTGGCTTGCCTCCACATTCCCACCCGCAACTGGAGCTGGCAGCGTCGCATTCACGATGGTCCCCAGAGGCGCCGTCACCTTCACCGGATTCATCAATCCGGCCGTCGCTGGAGCATCATCGGTCAACAGACACCGCATCATGTAAAAGCAGGCGGAATATGTAATCGGATAAACCGCATTCACGCTTCCCTTCACCTGAGGCGACGAGCCCGTGAAGTCAATCTCCGCCGCGCCCTGCGCCGGATCAAATCGAATCGACACCGCAATCCGTATCGGCTCATCCGTCACTCCGTCACCGTCGAGAAAATCCTCCGCTGCAAAGACTCCCGCCGGCATCTTGCGAAGCTCCGCCCGCATCAGCCGCTCGGAGTAAGCCAGCAGCTCCTCCACCAACTCATTCACCTTGGCGAGCCCGTACTTCGCGACGACCTCCTTCATCCGCCGCTCGCCTACTCTGCAGGCACCAATCTGAGCGGCCAGATCGCCCTCGCGCTCTCCCGGCGTGCGCACATTCGCCAGCAGCAGCGACAAGATATCCCGATTCATCACGCCCTTCGTCATCAAGCGAACTGGCGGAATCCGAATCCCCTCCTGATAGATCTCCTGCGCCGGCCCCATCGAGCCCGCATACATCCCGCCCACATCCGCATGATGCGCTCGCGATGCCGCATAGAACGCGGGCTTTTTGCTGTCATCAAGAAAAATCGGCAGCACCAGCGTGATGTCCGGGAGATGCGTTCCGCCCGCATATGGATCGTTCAGAATGGCGATGTCTCCCTCTTCCAACTGCATCGCGTCGACGACAGCCTTCACCGACATCGGCATCGCACCCAGATGGACTGGCATATGGTCGCCCATCGCAATCACCCGCTCGTGCCCGTCAAAGAGCGCACAGGAATAATCTCGCCGCTCCTTGATATTCGGGGAGATCGAAGTCCTTCGCAGGGCCGCGCCCATCTCCTCCGCAATCGAGTGAACGCTGCTTTGAAAGATCGCCAGCTCAATCGGACTCCTTGCCTCATTGCTCACGCATGCACCTCGATCAGCAGATTCCCCAACCCATCCACCCGCAGAACATCGCCCAGCGGCAGCACCGTAGCGGAGCTGTACTCCGAAACAATTGCCGGCCCGGCAAACGTATCTCCGGGCCGCAGCAAATCGCGGTCGTACAAGCGCGTCTCATGAAACCGCCCATCAAAATACACCGGCCTCGTCCCTACGAGGGCCTGCGATCCGTCTCCCTCCATCAGCGGTTGAACAACCGGTTCAAACGCCTCGGCCGCACTTACCATCCGCACCCGCACATTCACCACCTCAAGGGCCCGCGTCTCACTCGAAAACCCATAACGGCGCTGATGCAAGTCATGAAACTGCGACGCCATCTCCGGCCCAAACGGCACATTCAGCTCATACCCCTGTCCGCGATACCGCAGATCAACTGACCGAAACGCCTGCCCAGTCAAACTCTCCGCGCGAAATTCCTCTGTCCCCAGGTCCTCCATCTCACGAAAGACGCTCTCCAGCGAAACATCAACCGGCAGCATCACCGTTCGCGAGTACTCGCGCATCGTATCCGCCAGCAGAATCCCTACCGCCGACAAAGCTCCCGGCAACGCCGGCACCATCACTCGCGGCACACTCAGAGCCCGCGCCAGTGAACAGGCATGCACCGGCCCGCCCCCACCAAAAGCTACCAGCGTGAAGTCCCGCGGATCATGTCCGCGCTCGACTGAGATCACGCGAATCGCCTTCGCCATCGAAGTCTCAATCACCTGCACAATTCCCGCCGCGAAATCCTCCACCGTCGCAATCGTCGCCCTTCGCCGTTTCCATCCACTGCATCATCCGCTCGCGGTCCAGCTTCACCGAGCCGCCAAGAAACCGCTCCGTATCCAGCCGTCCCAGTGCAAGATTCGCGTCCGTCACCGTAGGTTGTTCGCCACGTCCAAAGCAGATCGGCCCCGGCATCGATCCCGCGCTCTCCGGCCCTACACGCAGCATCCCGCCCGCATCGAACCGCGCAATCGATCCGCCGCCCGCGCCTGCCGTATGAATATCCAGCATCGGCACGCCAATCGGAATTCCAGACACCATCGACTCGTTGCTGATACTGAGCCCACCCGCACTCGCATCCACCAGGCAAACATCCGTCGATGTCCCGCCCATATCAAATCCAATAATGCGATCGAACCCAGCCAGTGTCGCCAGCTTGTAAGCCCCAATCACGCCGCCCGCGGGTCCCGACAGCACCGTTCTCACCGGCTCAGCCGCAGCCAGCCTGGCCGGAATAATCCCACCTGAAGACTGCATCACCTCCAGCCGCGCTTCCTCGTATCCCTCCTCAACGCCCTTCGCCAACTTCGTCAGATACGCGCCCATCTTCGGTGCGAGATAAGCATTCGCGACCACCGTCGAGCCCCGCTCATACTCGCGAAACTCCGGGCAGAATCCGATGCGATACCGATAGCGGCAATCCCAGCTTCTCCAACGCCCGCGCAACCTCGCTCTCATTCTTCGGATTCGCAAACGAGAACAGCAGAGAAATCGCCACCGCATCTACATCCGCCTCGCCGATCGTCCGCACTAGCTCATTCAGCTCCGCCGCGTCGACTTCGCTCACCACCTCGCCCTCCGCGCTCGTCCGCTCCGTCACACCAAATCGCAGACCTGCCTTCACAAGGCACTCCGGGGCAGGTTGAAACCAGTCATACAGCTTCGGCCGCGCCTGCCGCCCAATCGCAATCGTGTCCTCAAATCCTTTCGTGGTCACAAACGCAACCCGCCCGCCCTTGCGTTCGAGCATTGCGTTCGTTCCCACCGTCGTTCCATGCCGAACGACGACCTGCGGCCCCGCCGCAATCTGCCGCAGCCCATTCAGCACCGCCATCCCCGGATCCTGTGGCGTAGAAAAAACCTTCAGCACAACGAACCTTCCGTCCTGCAGATAAACGCAGTCGGTAAAGGTTCCCCCTGTATCAATGGCAACGCGCATCAAAAGCCCTCATCATCTTTTCGCTTCAGTGCTTCGTCAAAGAAGCCTGCGCGTTGTTCGTGGTCACACCCGCCTGCGCGAGATTCTCATAGAGCAGCGCATACGTCGCCAGCCAGTGCGTCCCAAGATATCCCGCCGCGCCAATCTTGTCGTATCCCTGCTTTCCGTTGATCGTCGCCAGCCGTTCAAATACCGCAGTCCGAGGATCACCCTTCGGCAGACTCTGCGCGATCGTCAGGAAATCCGCCGCTCTCTGAAAGTTCAGCCCAATCAGATGCGCATTCGGCAGCCCTTCCTCATCTGTGCCCGTCGTATCGCGGTTGTTCCCATGCACCGCATCGATATCTTTCCCATACTGCTGGAACTCCTCCGAGTAAACTGGCGGCAGAAAACCATCCAGCCACTTCGCATAGCTCTCCGGTGTCATCACCCGACCCATCAGCGCCGCTTCCGCCAGGCACGGCGATGCAAAATCCGCAAACACCGGCTCTAGAGCCGTCGCGCAGCCCTTATCGTTTCCGTACAACCGCATCGCCGTATCATGCACTGCGGTCTCCAGCGTTTTGTCCCCGGTCTGCTTCGTGTAGTCCAGCACAAACCCCATATCCAGCGCAGTATTCGGATGCACACCCACCCTCACCGGGTAGTTCAGGCTGTGTAGATACAGCACATACTGCTCCGACACCCACTTCGCCAGCGGCTCCAGCACCGTTGCCGCGCGCTGCCCATCCGGATCGTTCCACGTCTTCATCTCGCCATACAACTTCAGCAGCCACGCATAGCCATAAGGCTTTTCAAAGTCCGCACCGACTCCTTTGAGCTTCGTAAAATATTCGAGCTCGCCATCAATATTCTGTTTCTGCAGATGACTTGTCAGCTCATTGCGAATCGCAGGAGCCACAGCAATCGTCGGGTCCGCCTTAATCAGCGAGATCATCATCCACATCGAATTCACCGCCGAGTGCCAGTCAAAGCACCCATAAAAAGCCCGGTGTTTGTCATAGTCCTCAAGAATTTGAGGTTTTCCATCGCGCTGCCACAGATACCCCGGACGAATAATCCCTACAGCATGCGGATGGTCTTCGCATCCCAACGGATTCGCCGCCAGCGCCAGCCGCTGCACCTCGCCATACGCCGGAGGCACGGGATTCGGCAGGCTCTTCAAATACTCATGAATCTTCACCGCATCGCTCTGCGCCAGCAGACTTCCCGCGCCCGCGAAACAAACCGTCAGTATCCTTAGCACAATCCGCAACGCGCCATCTCTCATCGTCAATTCCCCGCACCATCATCGCTCTTCTTCGGTTTCTCCGGCGGCCCCAGCGGAGCGGGCCCCATCCGCGCGTTCTCATACAACACCGCAAACGTCGCAAGCCAATGCTGTCCCTCATATCCCGCATTGCCGATCTTCTCGTACCCACGCGTGGCACTCATCAGCGCCAGTCGCTTGAAGACCTCAATCCGCGGATCATCCTTCGGCAACGCCTGAGCAATCGTCAGCAACGACATAGCCCGCTGAAAGTTCAACCCAATCAAATGCGACTCTGCCGCCAACTGCACCTGAGCATCCGCGCCTGACGTATTCACGTGGCTCGTATCAATCTCCTTCGCATACACCTGAAACGCATCCGAATACACCGGCGGCAGATACCCGTCCAGCCACTTCAAATAACTCTGCTGGTCCATCACCCGACCCATCAGCGCAGCCTCGGTCAGGCACGAGGAGACCAAATCTGTATTCTGCGGCTCAAAGTTCGTGTTGCAATTCTTATCCTTCTCAAACAGCCGCATCGCATTTGCATGAATCGCCGTCTTCAGCGTTGCATCCTCCGAAAGATTCGCCCCATCAAGCGCCAGACTCATCGACCAGGCCGTATTCGACTCGACACCCGTCCGATAGGGAAACTTTAGATCGTACAGATAGAACACATACCGCTCTGACATCCACTTCGCAAGCGGCATCAACGCCTCTGCCACCTTCTTATCTTCGTCAGAATTCGAACCCTTTACCTCGCCATACAACTTCAACACCCAGGTATAGCCGTACGGTTTCTCAAAGTTCGCATCCGGCCCCTTCTGCTCGTTGAAGAACGCCAGCTCGCCATCCACATTCGTCTTCTTAAAATGATTCGTCGCAATATCCTTGATCGCCGAACCGAGACTGATCTTCGCGTCCTGCTTCCTCAGCGACATCAGCGTCCAAACCGACCCTACCGCGCTATGCCAGTCCGCGCACCCATAAAACGCCCGGTTCTTGTCATAGTTTTCCAGCAATTGCGCCGGCTTCGAATACTGCCACAAATAATTATTCCGGTTCGCCGGAGCCTCGTCCGGATGGTCCGTACAACTTATCGCCGAAGCCGCCAGCGTCTCCCGCTTCGCTTCGTCATAGACCGGAGCCGTCACCGCTGGCAAGCGTCTTCAAATACTCATTAACCTTCTTTGAATCCACACCCTGGCCCAACACCGCTGGCGCCGCCAAACAACCCATCAACCCCGCAATTAGAACTCTCATCGCACTTCCTTTACTCACACACACTCGCACATCGCCGTCATAACTCGCACCAACCCCAAGTTTTCTGCTTCCCGATAGACTAATCGACCTTGCCCCAACACCCAACGCCTCATTCCATTCCTGCATCCATTAACTGAGAGCCTCTCCCTGCATCCCTGCCACTCTCTGCAATTTCACGTTAGGAGCGACCCCGGAAACAAGGTGAAAGCCCAAAGCCCATGGCGTGAGCGGCTGAACGCGCTTCAGAACGTACCCCCCGTCCTCCGCATCCTCTGGGAGTCCGGACCCTCCGTCGTCTGCTGGGGGCTCGCCCTACGCATTATCGTCGCCGTTCTCCCCTTTGGCATCGCCAAAGTAGCAGCCTGGATCATTGGCGACATCGCCGGGGTTCTGCGTGGCCAGCCCCTCGCCCAAAACTTCTGGACCCTCGTCGCCACCGAAGTTGCCTTCAACGTCCTGCTCGGCATCATCACCCGCGCCATCGACTACTCCGACTCGCTCCTCGCCAACCGCTACACCCAGCACGTCAGCGTTCGCGTGATGGAGCAGGCTGCTCGCCTTGACCTCACTACCTACGAAGATCCCGTCTTCTACGACCGACTCGAGCGAGCCCGAGTTCAGGCAACGGACCGTCTCGCCATGATCCAGCAGATGGGTCGACTCTTCCAACAGGTCATCACTACCGTTGTCTTCTCAGTCGCCCTCGCCTGGGCCTCACCGTGGCTTATTCTCCTGCTCGCTCTCGGCGTTCTGCCCTTCCTTCATCGGAGAGACCCACTACGCTTTCCTCGGCTACGCCAAAAACTTTCGCCAAACCCCCGCCAAGCGCCAGATGGACTACCTCCGCCAAGTCGCCGGAAGCCGCGAGGGCGCAAAAGAAGTAAAACTCTTCGGCCTCAACAAATTCTTCACCGAACGCTTCGAGGCTCTCGCCCAGCAGATTTACATTGAAGATGTAACGCTCTCGCGCTCCAAGCTCATCATCGGCGGCCTCCTCGGCATCATCGGCACCCTGGGATACTACGGAGCCTACGTCTACGTGATCTGGCGCACCCTCCACGGCGCATACGACATTGGGCAGTTCACCTTCCTCACCGCCGCCATCCAACAGGCCAGTTCCAACCTGCAACAAGTCTTCTCCACCGCCTCAGGAATCGCCGACCAGGCTCTCTTCCTTACAGACCTCCTCGCCTTCTTCGAGATGCAGCCCACCGTCCAGTCCAAACCCAACGCCCTCCCCGCTCCCAATCCCATCCAGCAGGGCTTCGAGTTCCGCAACGTCTCCTTCACCTACCCGGGCACTGAGCGCACCGTCCTCCACAACTTCAACTTCACTCTCTCGCCCGGCGAACGCATCGCTCTCATCGGCGAAAACGGCCAGGGTAAGACCACCGTGGTCAAACTCATTACTCGTCTCTACGATCCCAGCGAAGGCCAGATCCTCCTCGACGGAATCGATCTCCGCGAGTACTCCATCGAAGACCTTCACCGCCAGATCGGCGTCATCTTTCAGGACTTCATGCGCTTCGAGATGACCGCCCGCGAAAACATCGCCGTCGGCCGCATCGACCATCCTCACCAGCAGACCGACATCGAAGACGCCGCCCATAAGAGCCTCGCTGACACCGTTGTCGATAAATTACACCCACGGCTACGACCAGATACTGGGCCGGCGCTTCGAAAATGGAGTCGAACTCTCCGGCGGCGAGTGGCAAAAGATGGCCCTCGCCCGCGCCTACCTCCGCGACTGCGCAACTCCTCATCCTCGACGAGCCGACCGCCGCGCTCGATGCCCGCAGCGAACTCGAGGTCTTCGAGCGCTTTGCCGAACTTACTCAGGGAAAGATGGCCCTCCTCATCTCGCACCGCTTTCTCCACCGTCCGCATGGCCGACCGCATCGTCGTTCTCTCCGGCGGCCGCCTGATCGAAGAAGGGAATCACCAACAGCTGATGGCCAAGAACGGGCTTTACGCCAGCATGTTTGAGATGCAGGCCGCAAGTTACAGGTAGTCCCGCCCCGCATCTCAAGCTCAGCAGAGCCGGCAACAACCGGCCGCCTCAAGACGCAAGAGAAAGGCTGCATGGCAATATCTCCGAGAGACACCACAACTTCGGAACCATTTCTTCCCCCAACCGCTCCCACTCTGGACGTTCCCGCCGGTCTGCCCGAAAAACCCTCCGTCTCCGACGCCGCCCTACGCACCCACGCCGAAGCACTCAGCCGGCACTGGGAGGCAATCGCTCGCCCCACAACCAATGGCCTCACTCAGCGCCTCGACAGCCTCCAGCAGCGGCTCACCGCCATCCTCTCGGCCTGCCGCAAAACGACCACCTCAACCGAACTCACTCCGCAGCTCGAGCTCCTCGAAAGCACCCGCATGCTCGATGCCCCGCTCCTTCATAGCGAAGAGACGACCGCCGCCTTCGCCGAACTCCCGCACGTCCGAGTCAAAGGCGACAAGGAACTCCCCCGCGTCGTCAACCTCGCCGAAGGCTATCTCTCCGCCGCGCAAGGTATCTGGTCCCCCGAATCTCTCACCGTATACACCCAGCAAGCCCAAACCCGCGACCCGCTCCTCCTCGAGGAGATAACTGTCCTCCCGCAGGCCCTCAGGCTCGCCCAGCTCGAATACATCCTCGACCGCGCCGAAGAGGCCTTTCGCTCCGGGGACCTCCCACCGATCGAACAATCTCCGTTCTCAGCGACGCTCCACAGCATGCGTCGCCTCAACCAATTCGAGTGGCGCACCGTCCTCGAGCCCCTCATCGCCTTCGACGCCATCCTCCGCCAGGACCCCGTCGGTGTCTTCCCCTTCATGGAAGACGAGACTCGCCACATCTATCACCTTCGTATCGCCGAGCTGGCCCGCCACGCCGACGCCAGCGAAGTCGAAACCGCACAGATCGCCCTCGACCTCGCCCGCCAATCTGCCCAAACACCTGACCCCGACCCACGCCAGGCCCGCCGCAACGCCCACATCGGCTACTATCTCTTCGCCGAAGGCCTCCCCACCCTCAGCCAGCGGATCGACTACAACAGCCCACCCATCGAGCGCCTCCGCAGCTTCCTTCGCAGTTGGAAAGAGGACTTCTATATCCTCGGCATCTTCACCCTATCCTGTCTTCTCATCGTCGCCATCATCGCGCCGCTCGTCCCGCACAACGCCTTCTGGCCTGTCATGGCTGCGCTTCTCCTCGCTCTCATCCCCGCTTCACAAGGCGCCGTCGATCTCGTCAACAACACTGTCACCGCCCTGATGAAGGCCCACTCCCTACCCAAGATCGACTTCTCAAAAGGCGTCACCCCCGACGCCACCACTTTCGTCGTCGTCCCAACACTTCTCTTGCGCGAGCAGCAGGTCCACGAACTCTTCGACGAGCTCGAAGCCCGCTACCTCTCGAATCAGGACCCCAACATCCACTTCGGCCTCCTCACCGATCTTCCCGATATCGAAACCCGCCCGCTCGACGAAGACACCAACCCACTCGCCCTCCTCGCCGCGCAATGCGTCGAAGAGCTCAACCAAAAATACGCCGGCCAAAACGGAGGCTCCTTCTTCCTCCTCCATCGCCATCGCATCTTCAATGCCCGTCAGGGCGTCTGGATGGGCTGGGAGCGCAAGCGCGGCAAGCTCCTCGACCTCAATAAATTTCTTCTCCGTCAGCACGACAGCTTCCCCCTCAAAGCCGGCCCACTGAATCTCCTCAACGAAGTCCGTTACGTCATCACTCTCGACTCCGACACCCAGCTTCCCCGCGGAACCGCAGCCCGCATGGCCGGCACAATGGCCCATCCGCTCAATCAGGCCATCGTTAATCCCAAACTCCGCATCGTCACCGCTGGGTACGGCATCCTCCAGCCCCGCGTAGGCGTCAGTGTCTCCTCCGCCTCAAGCTCGCGCCTCGCCTCGCTCTACTCCGGCGAAACCGGCTTCGACATCTACACCCGCGCCGTCTCCGACGTCTATCAGGATCTCTTCGGCGAGGGCAGTCTTCGCCGGAAAAGGCATCTACGAGGTCAGCATCCTTCAACAAGTCCTCGACCGCCGATTCCCCCGCAACGCACTTCTCTCGCACGACCTCATCGAAGGCTCCTACGCCCGCGCCGGCCTCGTCACCGACATCGAAATCATCGACGACTACCCCTCCCACTACTCCGCCCACACCCGCCGCAAACACCGCTGGGTTCGCGGGGACTGGCAGATCGCCCGTTGGCTGCTCAACCGCGTCCCGGACGAGTCCGGCAACTCGTCGCCAACCCCATCAACACCATCTCCCGATGGAAGATCCTCGACAACCTCCGCCGATCGCTCGTCGAACCTGTCACCTTCCTCCTCTTCCTCCTCGGCTGGTTCGTACTTCCCGGTGGAGCGCTCTACTGGACCATCGCCGGCCTCGTCCTGCTCCTTCTCCCGAGCTTCGTCCAGCTAGCCTTCAACCTCGGACGCGCCCTCTTCAAACTCAGCTTCACCGGCGCCCGCGAGGGCATCACTACTTTCGCCTCCTCCATCGGATTCACCATCCTCAACCTCACCTTTCTCCCGCACCACATGCTTCTTTCGCTCGACGCCATCATCCGTTCTCTCATCCGCAGCTACTTCTCCGGCAAGCGACTCCTCGAGTGGGAGACCGCAGCCCAGGCCGAATCCGGTACCTCTAAACACTCGCTCGACATCTACCTCCAGCTTTCTCCCGCCATCGCGATCGTGATAGCCATTGGCCTTGGTTTCGACCATCCCGCTTCGCTTTATGCCGCCGCACCGATTCTGCTTCTCTGGGCTATCGCCCCACTCGTGGCCCACTGGCTCAACTCCCCACCGCGCCACGAAGAAGGCCCGCTCACCCGACAGGACTCGCTCTTTCTTCATCAGCAAGCCCTCCAGATCTGGCGCTACTTCCAGGAGTTCGGCGACGAAAAAAATCACTGGCTCATCCCCGATAACGTCGAAGAAAAAGACCTCGTCCAGATCCGCAAGCTCTCCCCCACCAACCTCGGCATGCTCTTCAACGCCCGCCAGGCCGCCGTCGAGTTCGGTTTCCTCACCCTCTCCGACTTCGCCCAAGCCACCCTCGGCACGCTCAACACCTACGAACGCCTCGAAAAACAACGCGGCCACATCTACAACTGGTACGACATCGAAACTCTCCGCGCCATTCCGCCCCTCACCATCTCCTCCGTCGACAGCGGCAATCTCACCGCCTCTCTCTATACCCTCCAGTCCGGAGCCCTCGACCTGCTCAAGCGCCCTCTCTTAAACCTCGACGTCTTCGCCTGCCTCGAAGAGATGCAGGCCAAACCCCTCAAACCCGCCTCATCCAATCAACAGGAGACCGACGCCGCCCAACTTCGCGCCCACGTCCGCTTTCTCCTTCAACAAACAGCTGCCCCCGCAGAGCCCGTCTCCGTAGAAAACGATCTTGCCAACGCCGGCCGCGAAATGTGGCTCGCGCACGAGCTCAACCGCCGCCTCAACGCGCTCTCCATCTTCGCGCAGGACTACGCCCCCTGGACTCTTCCCCAGTTCGAAGCCCTCTTCGCGCTCCCGCAGCTCAACCAGCCCGAAGACCACATCATCCCAACCGTCCAGCAAGCCCCTGACTACGCCGCCAGCCTGAACGCCAGAATTGCCGTCTGCCATCCCCGCTCTCCCGCAAGACTCCCCACTCGCAGCCTCCGCCATAACCCTTCGCGCCCTCCTCACCGATGCCATCCCGCGCCTCGAGCAACTCAAAGCCGATCTCGCTACCATCGCCTCCGAAGCCGGCCGCCATGCCGATGCCATGCACTACGGCTTCCTCTTCGTCGAATCCCGACAGCTCCTCTCCATCGGCTTCGACGGCACAAAGCACGAACTCCACTCCGCCTGCTACGACCTCCTCGCCTCCGAGGCCCGCATCGCCTCCTTCATCGCCGTCGCCAAAGGAGACATCCCGCAACAATCCTGGTTCCGCCTCGACCGCTCCCATGTCCTCGTCGACGGCCATCCCACGCTCCTCTCCTGGACCGGCACTATGTTCGAGTACCTCATGCCCTCCCTCTGGATGCGCACCTTCCCCGACACGCTCATGTCCCGCTCACTCCTCTCCGCTGCTCTCATCCAGCGCGACTACGTCCGCAACATCCCCTGGGGTATCTCCGAATCCGGCTTCGCCAAAAAGGATCCGCAGGGCCGCTACAGCTACCAGGCCTGGGGCATTCCCGCCCTCGCTCTCAAATACGGAGCCGAAGACGGCCCCGTCATCAGCCCCTACTCTGCCTTCCTCGCCATCGCCACCTTGCGCAAGGAAGCCATCGCCAACCTCCGCCGCATGGCCTCCATGAACTGGCTTGGCAACTACGGCTTCTACGAGGCCGCCGACTACACAGCAACCCAGCAGCCCGAGTTGGTCCGGTCCTGGATGGCTCACCACCAGGGCATGTGCCTGCTTGCGCTCACCAATTTGCTAAAAAACAATATTGTTCAGCGCTGGTTCCACTCTACCCCTCGCATCCGCGCCGCCGAGCTCCTCCTCCATGAGAAGCCCCTCAGCAAAGTGACCCTCAAGGCCCTCGCCGACCAGTCGAAAGCAGCCAAGACCACTTGAGGCTCCCAAGGCTAGGCCGAAACATCCCGCCGCATTCGCAATAATCCACCCAGCGCCCCGCCCACCGTTGACAACACCAGTAGAAATCCGCCCATAAAGGTCAACGACGCCAACACCCATCCGGCCCGAAACTCAGGAGAGTACCAAATCCGTTTTACTTCTGGTGGTTGTGGACTGATCGAAGCCGCCTTTTCGAATCCGGCATGCAGCCCTTCTGTCAACTGGGCATCCACTCCCGCCATGCTGTGCAGACCATACCGCGCCACGAGTCCGCCAATCGCAACCGCTGCACCAAAACTAACGACCAGCGCCAGCCCCACTACGATTCCAATTCTCGCACCCACTCCCGCATCCATCCACGCCAGCGGACGCCGCCTCTGGTACAGCGCCAAGGCAATCATCGACCCGCTGATCGTCCACAGCATACTCAGCAGCGACAGGACCTGCACCCGCTCCGAGACTAGAGACAACACCGCCGCGATCGCCGCCACCAGGGTCGCGCAACGGATCGCCGTCTTCCACTCCACAGTCTGAGGCCGAGGCGGAGGGACCGCTCCCGTCGTATCTGCTTCCGTCCCGCTTACTGTTGCTCATGATCCTGAAGATAAATCTGCGGCGCTCCACAATGCGGGCAGAACGGAGAGATCTCCTCACCCGCCGGCAGGTCCCCGCCACAACTATGACAAAACCTATGCATACCTTGAAGCTATCCCACCCCGCAGAGCCCGGCAAGCTCGAACCCACTGCGGTTTACTGCGACTGCTTGCCGTCATTGTCTCCCATCGTAAAGTGCCCCGGCAGATCCAGAGCAACCAGTCCGAACTTCGTCCCGTTGCCCTCCGGATCAATCGCAACAATATGCTGATGCTGCTTCGATCCAGCCTTCAGCTCCATCTTTCCCGACTCGTCGTCATTCACGTAAACGTGGTTGTTCTTTTCGCTGTCGCACGTCAGCCCCTCCGTCGTGTGTACCGGCGAACCCACGGGTTTGTCGTTCTGGCACTGAATCACATCCCCATAACGCCCCAGCGCCTTGCGATAAAAGGCCGATACCTGCTCCGGACTATCCCCTGTCCGGTAGCTCGCCGCCTTCACCCTTAGCTGAAAGCTTCCGAAGCTCATATTCACATCCGCAGCCCCGTTGTTCTTGTCCTTTTTTACCAACTGCGCGCCCGGATACACCGGCAAGCCCTGCCCCTCCGCCACGGCGTCATCATTCGTCTTTACCGTCATTCCGCCAAACGGCGTCGCAATCTTAACGTTATCGTTTCCATTCTTCTTATCCGACTCAATCCGGCACCCGCTCACCAGCGTCATCGCCGCCGTCGTTACCACTATCGCAACCACTCTCTTAGCCCGCATCGCTGCCTCCCACATCTTCTGAAGACAATACGCCATTTTCCACCCCGTGGTTCCATCTCCCGGCGCCGAGGCCCCCGGAGGCCGATTGCAAACGCAATCGCCTGAACCGCGCCGCGCAACAAAAAATACGATCCACTGCGGATTCACTGGCCTATACTTTACTCACGCCGGCGTCACGCCCGGCTCGCGCAGTACAGGAGTCACCGGCATGGCGCAGCAGCAGCCAATCCGCAAAACCCACCCCGCCTCCGGGTCCGATATCCCGGACAAGCTCTACTTCCGCATCGGCGAAGTCGCCAAACTGTGCGACGTTCCCGCCTATGTCCTCCGTTTCTGGGAGAGCGAGTTTCCCCAGCTCAAGCCGCACAAAGGCGGCACAGGTCAGCGTCTCTATCGTCGCCGCGACGTCGAAATGGCGCTCCGCATCAAGAGCCTCCTCTACGAAGAGGGCTATACGATCCCCGGCGCCCGCCAGGTCTTCAAGGCCGAGCTCAAGCAGAGAGAACCTCAGCTCGCGCTCACCATCGACAACGCTCCCGCCAACATCGATCCGCGCCAACTCCGCAAGCTCCAGAAAGACCTCCGCGATCTTCACAGTCTTCTTTCAAAGCCCGCGGCACGCGCAGCAGTCCACCCAATCCGCACGACGCGACCCACCCCGGCTCCTCGCCGCAATGCAGAAAAGCTCTTCGACCTTCCACTTCTCCCGGAGAACAATCAGCGCTAAACATGAAATTCAAGAATGAGTTCGAACCAGGCCGCACTCGCAGAGAACGACGCCAGTCTCCTCACAAGACTCCGTACCTTGGCCTCGACCCCTATCACGGCGTCGCTATCCAGTGCCAGTTCTGCTCCGGACAGGAGTTTCGCCGTTCCACCCTCCGGGCCGAAGACTTCGGCGAAATCCTCTTCATGCGCTATCCCGTTCGCTGCATCCGCTGCGGCCAGCGCCAGATGGTCAGCTACACCGTAGCGAGCCTCGCCGTCTCCTCCAGCGTCAAGCCGCGTCGGCGCCATCGCCCCGTCGACCCCTCCAAGCGATGGATCGACTTCACCAAACACCCCGATGCCCCCAACCCCCTGGTTCCCGCGCAAAGCGGAGAAGAATCCCACTCCGGTCGATAACCCGGAGATCAGGTTTCTCTAAAGCGCAATCCATCCCGCATGGATCGCCCATAAAGAAACGCTCGCTACCACGATCCAAAGCAGCACGCCCTGGACCAGTGGCCGCGTTCCTACCTCTTTCAATGTATTCCGCGTAATCCCCGTACCAATCAGAAACAGCACCACAGTCAACGCCGCCCGCCCCAGTCGATTCAACCCCGAAAACACTCCAACCGACTCGGGCAGATAATGCGGCACATAACTCGCCAGCACTGCTGCCGCGCAGAAGTACAAAATAAACCACGGCCAGCTTACTTTCGCCTTGCTCTTCTTCAGCATCGCGGTTGCAATCACTATCGGCACAATCCATAACGCCCGCGCCAGCTTCACCGTCGTCCCTATCGCTAGCGCCTCAGCCCCATACTTCGCCGAAGCACCTACCACCGAACTCGTGTCATGAATCGCCGAGCGCCGCCCAAAGTCCAAACTGGGTCTCGGAAAAATGCATGAAGTGCCCGATCGTCGGAAACAGCAGCAGGGCCACCGAGTTCAAGACAAACACCGTGCCCAACGACACTGCCATCTCCTCATCATTCGCCTGCAGCACCGGACCCATCGCCGCAATCGCGCTTCCCCCGCAGATCGCCGTCCCAAAGCTGATCAGCAGCGACTGCGTCTTCCCCACCTGCAACATCTTGCCAAACAGAATCCCCAAAATCAGCGCAAACGTAATGCTGATCGCCGTATACATAAATCCCGACGCGCCCGCATGCACCACTTCCTTCAGGTTCATCCCGAACCCCAGGCAAACCACCGCCGCCTGTAGCAAAAACTTCGAAAGGCTCCGGCTCTCAGCCATGAAATGTGTGCGTCGTGCTCAGGCCAAACGACAATCCCGCAGCCAAAGCCAGCGGAGGCCCAATCAACCCGCTCCCTGCAACGATAATCCCGGCATAGAAAACATTCTTCTTCCACATACCTCAAGCATGAGCGCACTCAGGCTGTCAGTCGAGACGTACTTTTCGATTGGTGATAAGTCTTACTTATCGACTCTATCCAATCACCTTCGCCCCTATCGCAAAGCGTTGAAACGCCGCCGCGGCCCCCGTTAATTCTGCCCCTGCCAGCCGAACAAAACTGAAGTCTCGCAAAATCTCCAACCCCTTTACCCCGACCACCTTCACCGTTCCCAGCCGCAACACCTTCCCTACTGCGCACCTTGAGACAAACCCGACTCCCAGCTCTGCCTCAACGCCCGAGATAATCGCCTCTGTCGAATCGAGTTCCATCGCCACCTTCAGAGACCGCAGCGGCAGGCCTGCTTTCTTCAACGCCCGCTCCACGACTCGGCGCGACCCCGACCCCCGCTCCCGTAACAAGAGTGGCACCTTCATCAACTCCTCCGGCGCAATCGCCCCCGCACCCTTCGCGGCCCATGCGTGGCTCGGACTCACAATCAGCACCATCTCATCCTCGACCAGCCGCTCCGTCTTCACATCCCGCCGCATCGCCGGCCCTTCAATAATCCCCAACGCCACACGCTCCTCTGCCACCGCCTCGACAATCTTCTCAGTATTCCCACTCACCAGCGAAAGCCGCACCTGCGGATACTCCCGCGAAAATGCCCCAAGAATTCTTGGCAAGACATACTGCGCCACGGTCGTCGAAGCCCCCAGCCGCAATGGTCCCACCGCCTCATCATTCAAGGCCGCGAGCGCTCGCTGCGCCTCCGCCATCGTCGCCGCCGCCGTCTTCGCATACCCAAGCAAAACCCGCCCTGCCTCCGTCAGCGAAATCTGACTCCCATGCCCGTCGCCACGAGCGCGATCAAACAAGCGCACCCCTGCCTCTTCCTCCAATGCATGAATGTGTTGACTCACCGCTGGCTGGCTCAGATGCAACACCTCCGCCGCCTTGCGAAAGCTCATCTCTTCCGCCACTGCGCGAAACACCCTCAACCGAAAATTTTCCAATCCATCGCACCTCGCCGCAATCATCTCCGTTGCTTCGGCTGTTGTTATCGGTTTGCGTTCGTCCGCGGCTGCCTTTGCCCTTTTCTTGCCGTCCCGCTGTGAAGTCAAGGAATCGCTTATGACTCTACCTTTCATCCAGAGGGCCATTGTTCGGGTGGCGGTGGTTGCGGGGATTTTTCTGGTGGAGTTGGTTCGGGTTGCGGTGGTGGGGTGAGGATGCGGAAGATGTGGGCGGGTTGCACGTCAGGGCGGAGGGCTACGTAGTTGCTCCGGTCGTGCCATTGGTAGCGGGTGTTGGTGAGGAGATCTTCTATCTCGAAGTCCTGGTGGTAGGGGAGAGCTAGTTGTTTCAGGTCTAAGTCTATCCAGCCGGCTTGTTCCTGAGTGGAGTCGAGGTTGATGGCGACGAGGATGCGGTTGTCGCCGTGGGTTTTGCTGTAGCAGAGGATGTTTGGGTTATCGGCAGGATGGAAGCGGAGGGTTTCGTTGGTTTGGAGGGCGGGGTTTTCTCGTCGGATGCGGTTGACCTGGGTGACGAGTGGAGCGATCGAGTTCGGGGCGGTAGCGGTCCCAGTGGCGGATCTCGTATTTTTCGCTGTTGAGGTATTCCTCGCTGCCGGGTTTGAATGGGGTGTTTTCGCCTAGTTCGAAGGCGGGGCCGTAGATGCCGTAGTTGGCGCCGAGGGTCGCGGCTAAGATGAGGCGCTGCATGAAGGCGGGGCGGCCTCCGTTCTGCAGGGTGGCGTGGAGAATGTCGGGCGTGTTGGGCCAGAGGTTTGGGCGGAAGAAGTCGGAGATAGGTGGGCGCGTGATCTCTTCGAAGTACTGTTCGAGTTCCGCGCGGGTGTTGCGCCAGGTGAAGTAGGTGTAGGACTGGGAGAAGCCGGCCTTCGCGAGGGAGTACATGACGTGGGGACGGGTGAAGGCTTCGGCGAGGAAGAGGACGTCGGGATACTTTTTATGGATTTCGGCGAGGCACCACTCCCAGAAGGGGAGGGCTTTGGTGTGGGGGTTGTCAACGCGGAAGATCGCGGATGTCGCGGCGGATCCAATAGAGGAAGACGTCATAGAGGGCTTGCCAGAGGCCGCGCCAGTGTGTGGATTCGAAGTTGAGAGGGTAGATATCCTGATATTTCTTTGGCGGGTTTTCGGCGTACTGGATGGAGCCGTCGGGGCGGATGATGAACCATTCGGGATGCTCTTTAACCCAGGGATGGTCTGGGGAGCACTGGAAGGCGATGTCGAGGGCTAACTCCATGTCCTGAGTGCGTGCGGCGGCGACGAGGGCGTCGAAGTCGGCGAGAGTGCCGAGGTCGGGGTTAATGGCTTTGTGGCCGCCGAGTTTGGAGCCGATTGCCCAGGGGCTGCCGGGGTCGGTGGGGTCGGCGGTGGTGGTGTTGTTACGGCCCTTGCGGAAGGCTTCGCCGATGGGGTGGATGGGCGGGAGATAGAGGACGTCGAAGCCCATGGCGGAGATGGTGGGAAGGAGGGCCTGAACGTCGGACGAAGGTGCCGGGGCGAGTGGGGTCCGGGGACGTGGAACGGGGGAAGAGCTCGTACCAAGTGGAGTAACGGGCTCGTTCGCGATCGACCCGGAGGGGAAGCTCTTTGGGGTAGCGGGTGGCGAGGGTGCGGTCGGGGTATTGGGCTACGAGTTCGAGGATCTCGTCGGCGAGCGGGAGGCTTCGGATAGAGGTAGTGGATTGTGCGAGGCGGTTGAGGTCATCGGCAGCACCTAGGAGGAGCTGGGTATATGGGGACTGAGCCCGTTTTGCGGTCTTTTCAAGCATGATTGCGCCTGTGCGAAGGGCGATGGGGATCTCTTGCGAGGGAGCGCCGGGAGAAGATTGTGCTGGCAATGCGTTTTTTAAGGTCGGCGCACCAAGTGGCAAAGTGATCTACCCACGCTTCGACGGTAAAGAGCCAGTCCCCAATTTGATCGAGCAGAAAAGTGGCTTGCCAGAGGTCGTTGGTAAGGGCGGTGAGGGGGACAGTCCGGAATTCGGCTTCGGTCGACGGGCGGTAGAGAACTCGACCTGCGATGTGGTCGTGACCGTCGGTGAAGACGGCTGCAGTGACGGTGACGGTATCACCGAGAATTCTCTTTGCGGGATAGCGGCCTGCATCGACCTGGGGTTGTATCTCTTCGATAATGACGCGGCGACGGCCTTCGATGGGTTTCATAGCACCGGATTTCTTTTCTGTTTTGCGATCTCTTTGAACGATGATCAGGTCCTTTACAGGGATGCGCGGTCGGGCGGGAACGTTTGCTGAATCGAAACGGTTGAAAGAAGCGTACCTCAGCGAACGAAAGATCGGCTAAAGACAAGCCATCGAAAGCAATGGCTGGTCCGAGACAACGTTGCATGAGATACGAGGAGGGCGCGCCTACAATGGGTTCGATGGATTATTTTCAGTTCTTTGGGTTGCCGCGGAAGCTGACGCTGGATGTGGTGGCGTTGGAGAAGCAGTTTTACACGATGAGCCGTCGGCTGCATCCTGATCGCTTTGCGGGCAGGAGTGTGGCGGAGCAGGAGGCGGCCCTGGCGGAGGCGTCGCTGCTGAACGATGCGTACCGGACGTTGAAGGAGCCCATCTTGCGGACGCAGTATCTGCTGAAACTGGAGGGAGTGGAGCTGGAGGAGCAGTCGAAGGCCGCGACCGATGCGGCGCGGAGTTCCGGGGTGGAGAAGAAGCAGGTTGTTCCTCCGGAGCTATTGGAAGAGGTGTTTGAGCTGAACATGCAGTTGCAGGAGATGCGTGCGGCGAATCAGATGGGCGAGGATGAGCCCGAATTGCGGCGGGATCTGATGACGGCGAAGGATGCGTTTGACGCGAAGATGGTGGAGACGCAGGCGGAGCTCGAGGGATTGTGGGCAGCTTGGGATATTGCGTGAAGTTGCGGGAGATGAGGCGGCAAAGGCTAGGGCAAAAGATGCTATGGTTGCGCTGCTGAATAAGCGGAGCTATTTGCGGAATCTGGTGCGGGATGTGAATGAGGCTTTAGGGCTGTAACTCAGCCCAATTTGGGCTCATTTTTTCACGGGTAGCCGGGTGTGCGCTAGGTTTTGGGGGTGGTGGAGAGGCGCTCGATCTGCTGGAGGTGGTTGATGTCGTGGCCTGCCATGGTTTCGACGATGGTCCAGAAGTTCATGGTGCCGCGTTCAGGGTGAGTGGTGCGGCGGCTGCGGTCGTCCTTGGAGACGGTAGTGAGGTAGAGGAGGTTCCAGTTGCGGGCGGACTGGAAGAGGGCGAGCGCGGGCTCGAAGGTGTAGGCCTGATAGCGTTTGGCCCAGGCGTCCTGGTCGAAGGGCTGGATGACGTGGTGAGGCTGGCTGAGAGACGGGGCGAGCGTCTGGCGGAGGCGGACGGAGAAGACGAGCTCGCAGTCGGCGAGGTGAGCGGTTATCTCGCGGATGCTCCATTTGCGGGGCAGAGGGGCGCGCATTGATCTGAGAGCTGGAGAGGTTCGCGGTGAGGTTGTGAAGGCGGCTGGAGGTGGCGTTGAGTACGGTAAGAGGGTCCTGACTGCCAAGGAAGCTTGCGTACGGGTTTAGCTCCATTGGGAAAAAGTATCACGGCTCGGGGAAAGTTCGATGCAGAGTTTTGCAGGTTCGCATCTATTTGGCGGGTGAAGTGTCCCAGGGGTCGTAGGTGCCGATGCTCCAGAGGTGGCCTTCGAGGTCGCGGCAGGTAAAGGCGCGGCCGCCGTAGTCCATGTCGCGGATGTCGAGGACCATCGGGGCGCCGGCGGCCTTGGCGGTGGCGTAGACGGCGTCGGCGTCGCTGACGATGAGGTAGACGCCCTTGGTCTCGCGGAGGCCGATCTCGTCGGGTTGGACCATCAGGTTCGCGACTTCGCCGCCGTTGTCGACGGAGCCGAGCATCACCATGCCGTTGCCGAAGGTGAGCTGGGCGTGCATCACGGTGTTGTTGTCGGGACCTAGGTAGACGGCTTGCTTTTCGAAGCCAAAGGCTCGGATGAGCCAGTCGATGGCGGCGAGCGCGTTGCGGTAGCGAAGGCTCGGGACGATGGTTGAGCGGCAGGCTTTGGCGTAGTTTGTCATGGCGTTAAAGTGGCATACGCAGGCGTCGGGTGTCTTGGAGAAATCGGGGGTATCCCCCTCCCTATTGCCTGCGCGTAAGTCTCCTTGAATCATGGATTTACGCGTATTGGACTTGCCTGCAAAATATTCATAACAAATGGGTTGTGTCCAAAATATAGCTAAATCAATAAGTTAGCCCCCGGCGGATGTCCGGGGCTTTTCCTTTTCTCTGATCTATAAGTTAATTATATGGGTCTGGGTGTAACTAAATTTCATTTCTATTCGGTTTATTTTGTTGGAGTTGTGGGATTTTGGACTTGACAAGCGAGTTTTGGGTTGTTTTTGAGGAAAATAGTTGTATGTGACTGATGGGGAATGGATTGGGGACTGGCAACCAAGGCCGGAGCTTCTTCGCACGCCTGAGCATCGGTGTGAAATGCAGGTCCTTCGACTCGCTTCGCTCGCTCAGGATGACACGTTTTGGTTTGGTGGGGTTACGGGAACCGCGAAGGCACCGCAAGTTCCTTCGGCAGGCTCAGGATGACACGTTTTGGAATTGGTGGGGTTACGGCAACCGCAAAGGCATCCGCAAATTCCTTCGGCAGGCTCGGATGACATGTTTTGGAATTGGTAGGGGTAAAGGCAACGGCGGAAGGGCGCGACCTAGAATGTTGTAGTCTGCGAGGACTATGGCGGAGATTGTGGTGCGGGAGGCGGTTGGGGATGAGGATGTGGCCCTGGTGCGGGGTCTGATGGAGGCTTATGGAGCGCATCTGGCGGCTTATCCGGCGGGCGCGGCGAATATGTGTCTTTCTGGGTTTGATCAGGAGCTCGATCGGCTGCGTGGGAAATATGCGGCTCTTTTGCTGGCGGTGGTGGATGGAGTCGCTGCCGGTTGCGTTGCGCTGCGCAGGCTAACGCAAGTGGAGGGTGGTTGTGAGATGAAGCGGCTTTGGACGGAGCCTAAGTTTCGCGGGATGGGGATTGGGCGCAAGCTGGTGGAAGAGGCGGTTCGGTGGGCGCGGACGGAAGGGATGACTGCGATGTACCTCGATACGATCTCCGTGGCGATGCCGGAGGCGGTCAGGCTTTATGTTGCGATGGGGTTTGAGCGGGTTGAGCCTTATCACGGGGATTGCACGGCGGATGTTGAGTTTTTTCGGTTGAGGTTGTGAGGATCGTGCCCCTCGGATGAGAAGGCCCGGGGCTAAAGCCCCATTTTTCGAGGATTGATTTTTCTTAGGGCTAAAGCCCTACGCTTAATCCCAAAGACAGAGGCCTGTGTCAGTAACGACAGCTAAAAACAACGGCAACGACAAGATCGGGTTGCGCCTATTTTTTGGAGTGAGTGCTTGTCGCTGGCGAACTTACAAAGACAAATACAGGGATCCTTCACTCCGTTCAGGATGACGACTTCCCGGCTCAGGTTCGCGTTGGATGACGACTTCCGGGCTCGGGTTCGCGTTGGATGACGAGCTCGTCGCTGAGACGACTTCCGGGCTCCAGGTTCGCGTTGGATGACGACTTCTGGGCTCAGGTTCGCGTTGGATGACGACTTCCGGGCTCGGGTTCGCGTTAATCGAGGGGGATGTGGTTGGCCCAGCGGCGTTGGGTGGTGGAGTAGTGGGTGGGGCTGACGCCGGAGAAGGCGCGGAAGTCGTTGGCGAAGTGGGACTGGTCGTAGTAGCCGCAGGTGAGGGCTAGTTCGATCCAGTGGATGTCTGCTCCGCGGTGCATGAGCTGGACGGCTTGCTGGAAGCGCTGGATGCGGGAGTAGGTTTTGGGGGAGACGCCGACGTGCTCGTGGAAGAGATGGGAGAGGCGGCGGGGGCTGATGCCCATGTCGCGGCTGAGTTCGGCGACGGTGGTCGCGGCGGGGAGGGTTGGAGTTTTGTCAGGGCGTAGTCGATGGTGGGGGTGCGGCGCGGAGTGCGGGATTCGGTGAGGCGATGGCGGAGAGCGAAGTCTAGGAGGTTGAATTTTTCGGTGGGTGTGGGGGATTGGCGGAGGTCGTTGCGGAGGTTGAGGGCGGCTCGGCCCCAGAGTTCTTCGAGGCTGGTCTCGCGGTTGGTGAAGGCGTGAGTGGCGTCGGGGAAGAACGGGATGGTGCCACCGGGATGGAAGGTGATGCCGATGAGTTCGGTGAGGTCGATGGTGTCGATGAGTTGGTTGTGGGAGTAGATGCCGAGGAAGAGAGCAGCGGGTTGGGGCCGGAGTGGGTCGGTGGGGTGGTTGGCGTTGGTGAGGTAGTCGCGGGCCAGCGAGATGACGATTTGAGGGCGGCCGTTGGGGAGGATGCGCTCGTGGCGATGGATGGCGGCGGGGTCGCAGGAGTACCAGTAGTTGTGGATGAAGGGGGAGAGGGTGGGATGAGGAAGGCGCTCGAGGTAGAGCATGCATCGGCCTCCTGGGGGAAGCATCTGAGTATGAGTGTATGCGCGGGTGGCGCGTTTTGCCGGGCGGGATTGTAGGAAAATAGAAGTGACACGAATTGAGGGGTTTGCGGATGGCTTATGACGGGAAGATTCCGGGTAGAGAAGCGGGTTTCTCCACTGCGTTGCTCACGAAGAGGCTGTGAGCAACTCCGGTCGAAATGACGAACTGATATTGAAACGGATGAACACTGAGGCGGTAGGCTCGGCGATTTTCGGAGATTGAGGATTTATGGCGGATGCGCGGGTTGTCGGGATTGATTTGGGTACGACGAACTCCCTGGTGGCGTATATGGAGGGGGAGACGCCGGTGGTGATTCCGGGTGAGGATGGCGAGCGGCTGGTGCCGTCGGTGGTGGCGTGGACGGATGATGGCGTGGTGGTGGGGAATGCGGCGCGTGCGACGCTGATGACGGATGCGGCGAGTGCGGTGTATTCGGCGAAGCGGCTGATGGGGCGGGATATTGAGGATGTGCAGGGGGAGCTGAAGCTGTTTCCGTTCAAGCTGGCGGAGGGTCTGCGGCCGGGTGAGGTGTTGAAGGTGAGTGTGGGCGGGTTGTTGCTGACGCCGCCGGAGATTTCGGCTTATGTGCTGCAGCAGTTGAAGAAGAATGCGGAGAGGTTTTTTGGCGGGCCGGTGACGAAGGCGGTGATTACGGTTCCCGCCTATTTCAATGACGCTCAGCGGCAGGCTACGAAGGATGCGGGACGGATTGCCGGGCTGGAGGTTTTGCGGCTGGTGAATGAGCCTACGGCGGCGGCTCTGGCTTATGGGTTGGATAAGAACAAGGATGGGTTGATTGCGGTTTATGACTTTGGCGGCGGGACGTTTGATATTTCGATTCTGAAGCTGCATGAGGGGATCTTTGAGGTTGTTGCGACGGGTGGGGATACGCATCTGGGTGGGGACGATATCGACAACCTGATGATTGCGATTGCGCTGGATGATATTGCGGGGAGATCTTGGGCGAGGATGTTCGTGGGAATGGCGAGGCGGTGCAGGCTGTTCGCAAGGCGGTGATTGAGGCGAAGATTTTGTTGTCGACTGCGGAGACGGCGAAGCTGGATGTGTTGCTGCCTAGTGGGAAGAGGTATCTGCGGGAGATTTCGCGGGGGCAGTTTGAGGGGTTGATTGCGGGGGTGATTGCGCGGACGGCTGGGCCTTGCAGGCAGGCTTTGAAGGATGCGGGGCTGACGGCGGCTGCAGATTGATGAGGTTGTGCTGGTGGGCGGGTCGACGCGGATTCCGGCGGTGCGGGTGCTGGTGGATGATCTGTTTGAGTTGAAGAAGCGGGGGAAGAAGCCGCATACGGAGCTGAATCCGGATGAGGTGGTGGCGCTGGGGGCGGCGGTGCAGGCGCAGATTCTGGCGGGAGGGTCGGCGGCTACGGAGGATTTGTTGCTGCTGGATGTGACTCCGCTGTCGCTGGGGATTGAGGCGCTGGGTGGAGTGGTGGCGAAGATTATTCAGCGGAACTCGACGATACCGGCGAGTGCGACGGAGCACTTTACTACGGGCGTGGATGGGCAGACGAATGTGGCGATCCATGTGGTGCAGGGCGAGCGGGAGATGGCGAAGGATTGCCGGTCGCTGGCGCGATTCGATCTGAAAGGGATTCCGCCGATGGTGGCGGGGCTGCCGCGGATTGAGGTGAAGTTCCTGATCGATGCGAATGGGATTCTGCATGTGAGTGCGCGGGAGCAGAGGAGCGGGAAAGAGGCTGAGGTTGAGGTGAAGCCGACTTACGGGCTGACGGATGAGCAGGTGGAGACGATGATTCTGGAGTCGTTCGATATGGCGGAAGAGGATATTCGCGAGCGGCAGTCGATTGAGGCGAAGAATGAGGCGGAGACGATTCTTGCTGCGACAGAGAAGGCGAGGAAGAATGAGGCCTGGCAGAAGCTGACGAGTGATGAGATTCAGAAGATCGAGGAGGCAGAGGATTTTCTGAAGCCTTCAATGAAGAGTGGCGAGCATCGGGAGATTCGCGCGGGGATTGAGCGGCTGGATAAGGCGACGCGGCGGCTGGCGGAGCTGATGATGGATGATGCGGTGTCGGGCGCGGTGCAGGGGAAGACGATGGCGGCCGCAGGTGAGAGCATAGGAGAAGGACCTACGGCGCCGCATCCGTTTGCGAAGGCGGAGATTCGCGAGACTGCGGAGACGGATGCGGAGGCGATGAAGATTGAGAGTTCGATTAAGGATCAGGCTACGGCCGGAGAGTCGACGGAAGATTGAACGATGAGTGAGACGAAGATGAGTGATGAAGTTGTTGATTTGTCCCAGCCTGCGGGCGAGGGGATGGTGCGGGTGACGTTTCTGCCGGAGGGGCGGACGGTGGAGTTTCCGTTCGATACGCTGCCGTATGAAGGGCACGGTGAGCCGATGTCGTTTCTGGACGTGGCGGAGAACTACAACATCTTTCTGGACCATGCTTGCGGCGGGGTTTGCGCTTGCACGACCTGCCATATCCATGTGAAGGAAGGGGCGTCGGGGATCTCGGAGCCGGAGGACAAGGAACTGGACCGGATGGAGACGGCGGCGGATGTGCAGTTGAACTCGCGGCTGGGATGCCAGGCGGTGATTGAGAAGCCGGGGACGTATGTGGTGGAGATTCCGAAGTGGAACCGGAACTATGTGCAGGAGGGTAAGCCTGCTCATGGGCCGGGGAGCTAGGGCTTCGCATGCGCTATGGGTCGATAACGCGCCTTGTCGGCGTCGCCCTGGGTGATTTTGACGAGGGGAGACGAGGGTCTCTAAAGCATTGTCGTGAACTGGGAGTGCGGGTCACGAAAGAGACGGCGGTCACAGAGGATGGCGTGGTCACAGATGTGAATTTTGTCGTGTGCCGTCAGTTCGGTCTCGGTTCGCGTGTTGGCGACCGTTGCAAAGCATTTGAGGCAGATTGAATCGAAGGAACCGTCCCTGTTGAGACGGCGGGAGAAAGTACAGAGCGTGCTGGCCATCGTGCGGCCTCTTTTCCTGGTGAGTCTCAACCGTAGCCCCCTACAGGCCGTATGTCTACTGGGCGACATAAGAAAACGTCTGTATTACGTAACTAATACGCAAAGGCATTAGCTGAAGAGGGATGGGGGCTCCCGCCAGGGTTGGCAGAGGGCCGGGGAGTCGTTGCGGACGTTGCCTACTTCGTTGGAGACCTTCCATGCGGTGAGAGGTTCGGGGTCGTGGGGTCGAAGGAGATCGGTGGCTGGGCGGGCGGGGTCGGGGTGCAGCCAGCGGTCGTAGGCGGCGGTGGGGAGGATGACGGGCATGCGGTCGTGGAGGGGTTCCATGACGGCGTTGGGGTCGGTGGTGATGATGGTGAAGGAGTGAAGAGGCGCGCGGGTGGCGGGGTCCTTCCATGTGTCCCAGAGTCCGGCGAAGGCCATGGGCTCGGCGTCGCGGCGGCTGATAGCCCAGGCTTGCTTTTGTTTGCCGTTGGGGTCGAGTTTTTGCCACTCGTAGAAAAAGTCCGCGGGGACGAGGCAGTGGCGGCGTTTGAAGGCTTCGCGGAAGAGAGGCGCGGTCGCGATGTTTTCGGCGCGGGCGTTGATGGTGGAGTAGCCGACTTTGGTGTCGGTGGCCCAATAGGGGACGAGGCCCCACTTCATCATGACCAGCTCGCGCTGGCCTTCGTGGTCGAGGCGGATGACGGGCTGGAAGGTTTGCGGGGCCACGTTGTAGCTCTCGCTGAGGATGAAGTCGGGCGGGAGCTTGCCGAGGTGGAAGGCTTCGGCGATGCGTTGCTTGTCAGAGCGTCGGCCGTATCGTCCGCACATGCTATGACTCTAACTCGGGGGGATTCTCTCTGCCGCGGCAGCTGCTGCGCTGCCGCGGCAGAGAGAGTGATTGCTACTGCTTGTCGTACATGGAGTCGCCGGAGATCTTTTTGCCGGAGGGGTCGTTCGCGGTCAGATGAAGGGTTCGGGTCTTGCCGTCCTTCGATACCTCGATTTTGCCGCTGGAGGTCACTTTGCCGTTTTTCTTGTTGGTCAGCTCCATGGTGTGTTCGTTGATCGTTTTGTAGGCCCGCGAATCCAGGGTGGGGTCGCCGGTGCAGGGATAATCTTTACCGTCGAACTTGCCGGTCCACTCGGTATGTTCCGGCTTGCCATCGCCGGCGGTGCCATCGGTGGTCACCTTGATGTTGTCGCCCACGGCTGCGTAGGTTACGGTCGAGTTTTTTACCATGCCGGCTGGGATCTTCGATTTGGCTTCGTTGAGTTTCCAGGTTCCCATGTGTGGACTTTGGGCGAGGGCGGTCCCGGCAAGGCACAGAGCTGCGGTTAAGAGGAGCAATCTTGCTTTCATGTCGTTCTCCTGTTGGATTCGATATTCAGTTGGTGCTTGGAACAGGCGAAACTATACACCCTAGCGAGGATCATTTGATTCAAGAAGATAGCTTTGTTTCTTTCGCTGATCTGCAGCGCTTGGGTTGCTCGTGCTAACTGCGGACCTCGCTTGTTTTGCGGGAATCGTGGGGATCATTCGGGCTCGATTCCGTACTTTGCTTCGAGGAATTGCTGGAGGTCGTGGGGGAGGGTGGTTGCTAGTTCCTGCCAGGTGAGAAGTTTTAGGCGGGTGGCGAAGGTTGGGCGGTGGACGGCGGAGAGGATCGAGTACCAGGTCTCGATGAGGTCGTGACGGCGGGCGTCGGAGAGGACGCAGAAGGATGCGTCGGCGGCGTAGGCGGCGAGGACGTTGCGGATGAGTTGGTAGCCGTCGATGAGGGTGCGGGTTTTGGGTAGAGAAGCGGGTTTCTCCACTCCCGCTCCGCTCCGGTCGAAATGACGGTGCGAGGGCGGGCTCTTCTAGCTGGGAGTAGTCTTCGACGGGCGGGTGGGATGGGGGAGTGGAGAGGATTTTTTGCGGGAGGCGTTGAACGTCGAAGACGGTTTCGAGGTCGCGGTAGCGTTCGATCAGGCGTGGGGCGGCGGTCTGGAAGTTGGATTCAGTGAGTTTGGCTTCGAGGAAGAGATTGCCGAGTTGGAGGTCGATCTCGGTGCGGTCGGTGAGTTCGGCGGAGAGTTTGCTGCGGCCTTTGCGGAGGTGTTTTAGGGGGACGTTGGGGTTGATGCCGAAGTTGGGTTGAGCGGTGGGATCGACGTTGAGTAGGTTGGCGACGGCGGGGGCGAGGGTTTGGCCGTTGAAGACGGCGGGGTGGCAGAAGATGTTCATGAGGAGGGCGTCGGAGCTTGTGCAGGTGTCGAGCTCCATCCAGCGCCAGTCGTTGCGGGCTCGGGAGCGGCGGGAGGCGGTGTGGGGTTTCGCGAGGCGGCGGGACCAGGCGGGGTTGGCGCAGATGGCGGCGTAGGAGGCTGGGTGAGAAGTTTCCGTGGCGGCCTTGTTCGTCGTGGCCGAAGAGGACGGTGGGGTTGGGGCCGGGGGAGATGTCGTGGAGGAGTTGGTGACGGCGTGCGTGCGCCTGGGCTCGGGCGCTGAGGTCCCTGCGAAGGAGGGTGGCGGACCAGGACTCTGTTCGGGATGGAGAATTCGGTGAAGACATTCGGTATTGTTCCGCTGGACCTAAGACATATCCAAGGGGCTGAAGCCCCTTGATTTGGCAGTTCTGAGAGGCCCAAGGCTAAAGCCTTGGGATACCTGGAAGCAACGGCGCCAATTCAGTGGCTAGACATTTGCTGAGCCGACTTACACTGGTTGAGGAGGGTTGCGATGGCGCGAGAGATTGATTGGACCGATGCGGAAGAGATTGGGATTTTGCTGCAGGAGAAGTTTCCGGAGATTGAGCCTTATTCGGTGCGGTTTACGGACCTGCATAAGTATGTGACGGGGTTGGAGGGGTTTGTGGGGGATCCGGGGAAGTCGAATGAAGGGATTCTGGAGGCGATTCAGACGGCCTGGAATGAGGAGTGGGAGGATGCTAAATCCTAGTGTCCTGCCGGACGGGCCCACTACGCGTGGGGCGGCCACTTCGTGGCGGGTGTACCGGTCTTGGTTAGGCTAGATTTCTGGGTCCGGCCTTTGGCCGGGCTTTATCTGCGGCGTAGGATTTGTTTCGGCAGTTTGGAGCCGGTCGCTACGAGAGTCAGGCCTGCTGCGGCGGCCCAGATGATAGTTGCGGCGGCTATGGTAATGGCGTCTTTGGGGTGGGTGGAGACTGGTGGCAGGAAGCGCGTGGCGGCGGTGGTTGCCGCGTAGGCGATGAGGGCGGCGAGGAGGGCGCGGCCTAATTCTGCGTATTCGAGATGGTTGAGGCTGGCTAGTTTCTTGCGGTGGAGCAGGATCGCCAGTGATGCGGTCTGGGCAAAGATGCCTATGTCGGAGGCGATGGCGAGGCCGGTGAGATCAAGCGTGTGGAAGAGCACGGCGTAGACGGGGATAGAGAGCAGGGTGACGACGGTTCCGGTGATGGCGGGAGTGCGAGTGTCGCTGGCGGCGTAGAAGGCTCGGGCGTAGATGCCTTGCACGGACCAGATGGCCAGGGTGATGGCGAGGATGGTGAAGAGGTGCGTGGTGGCTGCGGCGTCGGTGCGGTTGAAGCGGCCTCCGCGGAAGAGGTCCATGAGCCAGGGGGCGAGGGCGATCATCCAGGCAGAGACGATCATGCCTACGGAGAAGAGGCGGGAGACGGAGCGGCCGACGGTGGTGGAGAAGTCGTGGAGGCGGTGCTGCTGGAAGAGTGAGGCGAAGAAGGGGAGCGAGGCTGCTCCGGCGGCGGGGCCGATGACGTTGAAGGGGGCGTTGAAGAGGTCTTTGGCGTTGCCGATGAGGGTGATGCCTCCGTTGCGCAGGGAGGCGTAGTAGTTGAGGAAGATGCCGTCGAACATGACGAGCGAGACGCCGATCATGAGGGGGAGAGAGAGCTTGAACCACTCGACGAAGGCGGGGTCGCGGAAGTTGACGATGGGGTGGTAGCGGAGGCCGGTGCGGAGGGCTCCGATGGTGTTGAGGACCGCGGAGCCGAGGAACATTCCGGCGAGGACGCCGATGGCGAGTGAAGTGACTCCCAGCTGGCGGTGGAGGAAGACGGCGCCGAGGATGATTCCGGCGTTGTAGATGAGGGGAGTGAAGGCCTGGTAGAGGAAGATTTTGCGAACCTGGAGGCGCGAGCTCATAACGCTGCCGATGAAGAGGAAGAGCTGCGCGGGGAGGATGAGGCGGGTCATGGTGGTGCAGAGCGCGGCTTTGAGGGGGTCGTCGCGGAAGCCTTTGTTGGCGAGGAGGACGTATTCGGGAGCGAAGATTTCGGCGAGGAGAACTCCGACACCAAGGACGACGAGCATGGTGGTGAGGATGACGGAGAGCGCGCGGTCGCCGCCCTCTTCGTCGCCGGCTTCGCGGTAGCGGTTGAGGACGGTGATGAGGGAGATGGAGGCTGCTCCGCCGATGAGGAAGTAGGCGAGGAGGTCGGGGAGTTTGAAGGCGGCGCGGTAGGCGTCCTGGGCGATGCCGGCGCCGAAGAGGAAGTTGATGTATTTGATGCGGACGAGGGCGAGGACTCCCGAGAGGATGGTCGAGAGCATGAGGAGGAGGGTGGCGGAGTAGGCGCTGTGGGTGGCCGAGGGTTTTAGGAAGGCTAAGGGACTGCGGGGCGGGTTGGGGTTTGGGGTGGCGGGCACGGGTGAGTTGTGTTGATTTTATCGGGCTGGCTTATGCTGATGGGATGGCGGGGATGGTTCGCGGTTTTTGTGAAGACGGAGGAGGACGTTATTCCCTGGGGTGACGCCTTGCTCTTCCGCTGCATCCATTGTTAAAGAAATCCGTCCTAATTCGGGTCCATCTGCGTTCCATCCTAAGAGGCACGAGTGAAAAAAATAGGCAGCGCCACCGACCCGCTCTGGTACAAAGACGCCGTCATCTATGAGATCCACGTCCGCGCCTTTATGGACTCGAATGCGGATGGCATCGGTGACTTCCCGGGGCTGATGTCGAAGCTCGATTATTTGCAGGACCTCGGTGTCACCTGTCTCTGGCTGCTTCCCTTCTTTCCTTCGCCGCTGCGCGACGACGGCTACGACATTGCCAACTACGTCGACGTCAATCCTTCTTATGGCACGCTGAACGACTTCAAGCTCTTCCTCGACGCCGCTCACCAGCGGAACATGCAGGTGATGATCGAGCTGGTTATCAACCACACCTCCGATCAGCATCCGTGGTTCCAGGCCGCGCGCCGCGCTCCCAAAGGCTCGCCCGAGCGCGACATGTATGTGTGGAGCGATACCGACAAGCTGTTCGAGGGTGTTCGGATCATCTTCACTGACACGGAGAAATCCAATTGGGCCTGGGACGATGTCGCCCACCAGTACTATTGGCATCGCTTTTTCTCGCACCAGCCCGATCTCAACTTCGACAACCCGCGCGTGATGGACGAGGTGCTCAAGGCGATGCGGTTCTGGCTGGACCTCGGAGTTGACGCCCTCCGTCTCGACGCCATTCCGTATCTTGTCGAACGGGAGGGCACGAGTTGCGAAAACGTCCCGGAGACGCACGTCAAGATCAAAGAGATCCGCGCTGCGCTCGACGCCGAATACGAAGACCGTCTGATCCTTGCGGAAGCCAACATGTGGCCGGCCGACGTGCGCCCCTACTTCGGCGACGGCGACGAGTGCCACATGGCCTTCCACTTCCCGCTGATGCCGCGGATTTACATGGCTCTTCGCCAGGAAGACCGGCTCCCCATCACGGACATCATGGCGCAGACGCCACCGATACCCGATGCCTGCCAGTGGGGACTATTTTTGCGCAACCACGACGAGCTCACGCTCGAGATGGTCACCAACGACGAGCGCGACTACATGTACCTCGCTTACTCTGCCGATCCGCGGATGCGCATCAATGTCGGCATACGCCGCAGACTGGCGCCTCTGGTCGACAACAACCGCCGCCGCATCGAGCTGCTGAATTCACTGCTCCTCAGCTTCCCGGGTACGCCGATTCTTTACTACGGCGACGAGATTGGGATGGGCGACAACATTTATCTGGGCGACCGCAACGGCGTTCGGACGCCTATGCAGTGGAACTCGGACCGCAACGCGGGCTTCTCTACCGCTGTTCCCGCGCGACTCTACTTCCCTGTCATCATGGACCCTATCTGGGGCTATCAGGCGATCAACGTTGAAGCCCAACAGACCGATCCCTCCTCGCTGCTTCACTGGACGCGCAACATGATCGCGCTGCGGAAACTCTTCCACGTCTTCGGACGCGGCACGCAGGAGTTCCTCAGCCCCGACAACCGCAAGGTTCTCGCTTACCTGCGCCACTATGAGGAAGACGGGCTCAGCGAAACCGTTCTCTGCGTGGCCAATCTCTCGCGTTTCTCGCAACCTGTCTCTCTCGACCTCTCGCGTTTTGCCGGCATGATTCCGGTCGAGATGCTGGGCTACGTCACCTTCCCTGCCATCACCGCGCAGCCTTATCCACTGACTCTTGCACCGTACTCCTTCTTCTGGTTCGAACTTCAGGCCGCGCCTCAAACTCCCGAGCCCACCGAACTTCCGCTCACATCCGACGCCGAACCGATCCTCGACCTCGCCACTCAGGGCGTCGACGGTCTCCTCACCCCGGCGGGTATTCCTCTCCTGGAGAAGCTTCTGCCGACCTATCTGCCGACGCAACGCTGGTTCGGAGCTAAGTCCCGCACCATCTCCTCGGTTCGCGTTATCGATTGGGTGAGTTTTCCTGGCACGAGTGCCGCTCTCGTCTTCCTTGAGGTCTCCTACACAGAAGGGCCCGCCGATATCTATCAACTCCCGCTGGCCCTTACTCTCGACAACGAAGCTGAGACCATTCGCAACGCCGCGCCAACCGCAATTCTCGCGACTATCACCACCTCGAACGGCCCGGCCATCCTCTACGACGCGGTTGCCAGTGAGGAGTTCCGCCAAGCTCTGCTGAGTCTTATCGAATCCGAGAAGTCCCTCGAAGCCACGCTTCCAATTGACGGCGTCTCCGAGCCTGAGGGGAAGGTGGCGAAGCGCCCCAACCTGGCGGGTCGCAAGAGCAGTGCCTTTGACGCCGCTCGAGGTGAAGGATTGCTGGCTTCGCGGACCAGTTCTGCGGAGCAGTCCAATACCTCGATCCTCTACGACCAGCGCCTCATCCTGAAGCTCTTCCGGCGGATCCAGCCCGGCGAAAATCCGGATGCGGAGATTGGACGCTTTCTCACCGAGACCGCGCGATTCCCGCGCATCGCTCCTTTTCTTGGCGAGATTTTGGGCAACAACACGACGACGCTCGCCATGCTGCAAGGCCTTGTAGAAAACGAAGGCGATGGCTGGCAGTGGACCCTCGACGAACTCTCCCGCTTCTACGAATCCGTGGCCGCTCTTGGCTCTCCGCCGAGCTCTGCGATGACCCACTCAGCGAATGCCATACGGGAACACTCTGCGCTCTCCGTCGAGGCAGCTTGTCTTCTCGGGCGACGCACCGCCGAGATGCACCTCGCGCTTGCCACTCCCACCGACAATCCGTCCTTCGTCGCCGAGTGCTTCATTACTGACGATCTGGTCGACGAGGCGGACCGGATCGACGCTCAACTCACAACAACGCTCGCCGCCCTGAAGCGCGGCATCCCGCAGCTCACGGGGACTACAGCCGACAATGCAGCGTTCGTCCTCAGCCGGCGTCTTGACCTGCACGCCCGGGCTCATGCCATCGCCTCCGCCACCCCTAACTCTGCCGGTCAGCGCATCCGTATCCACGGCGACTATCATCTTGGCCAACTGCTCCGGTCCCACGGGGACTTTGTCATCCTGGACTTCGAGGGTGAACCTGCCCGCTCCCTTGCGGAACGGCGGACGAAGCAATCGCCGTTGAAGGATGTAGCCGGAATGCTGCGGTCCTTCAGTTACGCTGCTTATTCAGGGCTGAATGCCTTTGCTCAGCGGCGTCCGGACGACGCGCGCAATCTCGAGCCCTGGGCGAGACTTTGGCAATCCGCCGTCTCTGACGAGTTTCTTCGCGCCTATCAGTCCACCGTCGAGTCATCTGACCCGTCGCTCGTCCCCAACCAAGGCCAAACCGAGCTTCTGCTCAAAGCTTATCTGCTCGAAAAATCTCTCTACGAGCTGCTCTACGAGATGAACAACCGTCCGACGTGGGTTTACATACCGCTGGCCGGTATTCAGAGCCTTCTCGGGTAGGAACGCGCGGGCATTCTAACCAACGAGGGCGCGATGGCCGATGTCGCGGCGGTACTGCATGCCTTCGAAGGAGATTTTCGCTAGTTCGGCATAGATCTTGTCCAGTGCGGTCTGCAGATCGGGGGCGGCGGCGGAGACGGCGAGGACGCGGCCTCCGGCGGTGACGATCTCGCCGTCTTTGATGGCGGTGCCGGAGTGGAAGACTACGACGTCTTCAGGGGTTGGGGCTTCGAGGCCGTGGATGGGGAGGCCTGAGGTGTACTTGCCGGGGTATCCGGCGCTGGCGGCGATGACACAGGCACTGGCGCCGGGCTTCATGCGGATGTGCAGTGTTTGCGCGGTGCCGTCGATGCTGGCGTTGAAGAGGTCGACGATGTCGGTCTCGAGGCGCAGAAGGATGGCTTCGGTCTCGGGGTCGCCGAAGCGAGTGTTGAACTCGAGGACCATGGGGCCGCGCGGGGTCATCATGAGGCCGATGAAGAGGATTCCCTTGAAGGGAGTGCCTTCGGAGCGCATGCCGTCGACGGTTTTCTGAGCGACGCTGTGAAGGATCCAGTGGCGCATTGCGGGGGTGGCGATGCCGTCGGTGGAGTAGGCTCCCATGCCTCCGGTGTTGGGGCCGGTGTCGCCTTCGCCGATGCGCTTGTGGTCCTGCGCGGAGGCGATCTCGATGGCGTGGGTGCCGTCGCAGAGGGCGAAGAAGGAGAGCTCTTCGCCGGTGAGGAACTCTTCGATGACGAGTTCGGTTTCGGCTGTGCCGAGGAGCGTGCCGGAGAACATCTGGGCGGCGGTCTCTTCGGCTTCGAGGTGGGTGTTGCAGATGACGACGCCTTTTCCGGCGGCGAGGCCGGAGGCTTTGACGACGACGGGAGTAGTGAAGCGGGGGAGTTCTTCGTGGACCTCGTCGAGGGTGGTGCAGATGGCGTGCGCGGCGGTCGGAGATGTCCTTGCGCTGCATGAACTCCTTGGCGAAGGCTTTGCTGGTTTCGAGCTGGGCGGCGTCCTGGGTTGGGCCGAAGACGCGAAAGCCGCGTCTCGTGAGCTCGTCGACGAGTCCGATGGAGAGGGGGAGCTCGGGCCCGATGACGGTGAGGTCGGGCTGCTCGATGGTGACGATGTCGACGAGGAGGTGGAGGTTGCCGGGGTCGACAGGGATGTTGCGGGCTAGCTGGGCGGTGCCGCCGTTGCCGGGGGCGCAGAGGAGTTCGGTGACCTGGGGGGATTTTTTGAGGGCCCAGAGGATCGCGTGTTCGCGACCACCTGCGCCGATGACGAGTACTTTCATGCTTCTATCTTGCCGCATGTGAGCCCTGGTGTGGTCTTCGGGTACACCGTTGGGAAAGTACTCTTACTATTATCTGTGCATGGAGCTATAGAATCAGGTAATTGCGTCAACAGCGACTGGGCGATATAGACGCCCGCGGACAGCGGATGCATCTTGTTGAGTAGCCGCGAAGAATCTGGCCTGAGTCTCCATGTTGAGCTGCTGCCGTTTTGATGGAGTGATTTCGCTATGCTGTTTGGCATGGGGATGAGGCGACTGGTGACAGCAACGGTTCTGTTGCTCGCGGTTTCCTGCGCCGGTGCGGAAGAGAAGCTGGCACCGACGCCGCCCATGGGTTGGAATAGCTGGGATGCGTATGGGTTGACGATTAATGAGAGTCAGTTTCGCGCGAATATGGTGGTGCTGGAGGCACAACTGAAGCAGTTTGGGTGGCAGTATGTGGTGATCGACGAGGGATGGTATCTGCAGAATCCCGAGATCGCGTCAATGCCAGAGAAGCTGCGGTATACGTTGAATACGCGAGGGCAATATGCGCCGGCGCGAACCGGTTTCCTTCGGCGAAGAATGGCGCAGGGTTCAAGCCGCTGAGCGATGCGGCGCATGCGGATGGGTTGAAGTTTGGGATTCATATTATCCGCGGGATTCCGAAGCAGACGGTGATGGCGAATACGGTGATTGGGCGCACGAAGTACCGTGCGGCTACCGCGGCGGATACGGACGATACGTGCCCGTGGAATCCGGACAACTTTGGCGTGAAGGCAAATGCGGCGGGGCAGGCGTGGTATGACGCGCTGATGAAGCAGTATGCAGGGTGGGGCGTGGACTACATCAAGGTGGATTGCATTGCTTCGCATCCGTATAAGGGCGCGGAGATACAGATGATTCATAAGGCGATTGCGCGGTCGGGGAGGGCGATGGTGCTGAGTTTGTCGCCGGGGCCGACGGCACTTGAGAATGCGCTGGAGGTGGGGAAGAATGCGCAGCTGTGGCGGATCTCGGATGATGTGTGGGATCGGTGGGACAAGACGGATGGGAAGGATTGGCCGCAGAGTGTGAAGGCGCAGTTTGCGGTGATTGCAAAGTGGGCGAAGTATGCGCGGCGCAGGAAACTGGCCGGATGCGGATATGCTGCCGATCGGGGAGCTGGGACCTTCGCCGGGTTCGGGGACGGTAAGGCCTTCACGGCTGACAGAGGATGAACAGAGGACGATGATTACGCTGTGGTCGATTGCGCGGTCGCCGCTGTTTATCGGGGGAAATCTGACGCAGATGGATGATGGGATGAAGTCGCTGCTGACGGACCCGGGAGTGATTGAGGTGAATCAGCACTCGACGGAGGGGCATCTACTGGGGCGGACCGGGGATGTGGTGGCGTGGGTGGCGGTGTCGGAGAACCGGGACAGGAATTATCTGGCGCTGTTCAATCTGGGAGATGCTCCGGTGCATGTGGACAAGACATTCGCGCAGTATGGGTTTGTGGACCGAGCGGAGTATAAGGTGCGGGATCTGTGGACGCGGAAGGAGCTGGGGGCGCTTGAATGCGGTGACAGTGGATATTCCGGCGCATGGCGTCGGTGATGCTTTCGCTGCATCAATAGAGGGCATGGTTGCTTCGGACGGGGGTTCGCCTTAGTATCGCCCTTGTTGGATACTTTCGGGATTTCGAAGAACAGGGCGAAGATGGATCTGAATCAGCGGCGAAGTCGGCTGAGGCGGAGCGGCTGGTTTCGGCTGGGCGGGTGGACGATGATGCGGCGTTTGAGCTGAAGCTGCGGCCTTCGCGGTTGAATGAGTTTATCGGGCAGACGAAGGCGAAGGAGCAGTTGGCGATTGCGCTGGAGGCGGCGAAGTCGCGTGGGGAGGCTCTGGACCATGTGCTGCTGTTTGGGCCGCCGGGGCTGGGGAAGACGACGCTGGCGACGATTATTGCGAATGAGCTGGGGGTGGGGTATCAGCAGACGAGCGGTCCTGCGCTGCAGATTCAGGGGGATTTGACGGCGATTCTGACGAATCTGAAGGAGAAGCAGGTTCTGTTTCTCGATGAGATTCATCGGCTTCAGCCAGTGCTCGAAGAGAAGCTTTATACGGCGCTTGAGGATTACAAACTGGACATCATCATCGGGCAGGGGCCGGCGGCGCGGACGCATGTGATGGAGATTCGGCCGTTTACTTTTGTTGCGGCTACGACGAGGCCCGGGATTGTTGGTCGTCGCCGCTGCGGAGCCGGTTTGGGATTTTGCTGCGGCTGGAGTTTTATACGGACGATGAGCTGCGGTTTGTGGTGGAGCGGAGCGCGGAGGTGCTGGGGGTGCCGATCGATCGCGATGGCGCGGCGGAGATTGCGATGCGGTCGCGGGGGACTCCGAGGATTGCGAACCGGCTTGCTGCGGCGGGTGCGGGACTATGCGCAGGTGCGGGCGCAGGGAGTGATCGATCGCGCTACGGCGCAGGCTGCGCTGGAGTTGCTGGAGGTGGATGCGCATGGGTTCGATGAACTGGACCGGCGGCTGCTGCGGACGATTATTGAGAAGTACGATGGGGGGCCGGTGGGGTTGAATACGCTGGCTGCGGCGCTGGCGGAGGAGCAGGATGCGCTGGAAGAGGTGTATGAGCCGTTTCTGATTCAGATTGGGTTTCTGGACAGGACGCCAAGGGGAAGGGTGGCTACGCGGCTGGCTTATGAGCATCTGGGGATTGAGATGCCTCGGAAGCTGAGTTTGTTTTAGAGAGTCGGTGCGGGCGTGACAGAGATGCAGAGGAGCGATCTTCTGGTGGCGGATGTTTCGCTCGATTCTTTCTGCCCGCGGGGTGTGTTCCGACAAACTCCTGTCGACGGATCAGGCACCATACAAGATAAAACCAAGATTGTTCTGGGAGATCGTGCGCGCGGTGCGGCGAAAGACTCCGATGCCGTTGCTGCTCCCGTCCAAGTTGGTATTTCCTTCGAAGGTGGTGAGCTGATTCCCCTGTACCTGTTCGATAAAGCCCATGTGTCCGTGTTCGCCCGTAGTGCGCAGAAGAAAGAGCGTTCCGGGCACAATCAGCGAGGGCTGAGCCTGTGCCTCCGCAGCCACGATACGGCGCGCGGAAGGCACGCTCGCGGCGGCGTTCCAGTAGTTCAATACGCCGGCCTCTTTCACTGTGGGATTCGGAACCCCAAGCAGGCTCGACGCCTTATCGAAACACCAGTAGACGAAGCAGGCACACCAGGGAAATTGCCCCGCGGGGTCGAGGCCCGTCGTGCTGACGTAAATGTCCACTTTTGGACCGCGATTGGAGCCCGGAGGCACCTCCATTGTCCCCACTTCTCCTGCAGCGACGGTGAGCACCTTTTGGAGCAGCGGTGTCGGGCTGCTCGTTTCAGGCGTGGGGCGCACGGTGTCTTGATCGAAGAGCACCGACCATGTAGTTGGCCCAACCTTACCGTCGATTTCCAGCGGAATCCCGTCTCCATCCACCGACCGCGCCTGAAAGTGTTCGACCGCAGCAAAGGTTTCTGCGCCAAACCGACCGTCAATTGCGACAGGACCGCAGCCGACATCGTTCAATCGCTGTTGAATCGCCATGATGGATTGGGTGTCGCTGCTTCCAGTCACGATCGTTGTGCCACCAAAGACAAGAGAAGGCATGAGCGCTCCTTTGAACTAAATGTTGGTGCGAACGAGTATACGAGCCTGGGTTTCGCTCAGGATGACAAATCTGCGAGTGGAGATGTGAAGACGATTCGAGCTTCGCTCGATGTCCCACTCATGCGATGGCACCCGCACTCGGCGACGCAGTCTTCCGGTGTATCCCACCGCGCGCAGCCGCTTCGCTCCTCATTTTCACGGCCATTTCTCTTAGGCTTCTGCTATCGTTGAAGCGCTCCCGGGCTCCGCGATCGTTCTGATCGGCAATTGAACTGAGGAGAACTCCCCATGAAATCGATGCGCGTTGGATTCATCGCGACCGCAACGCTCTTTGGCTTCCTGTCTATGGTTGCGCAAGAGACCGAACATCATGCCCATTGGACATACGACGGCAAGGATGGCCCCGGCAACTGGGGAACGCTTGATCGTGCTTACTCCGAGTGCAAGCTGGGCCACCACCAGTCGCCGATAGATATCCGCCATACGGAAAAGGCCGACCTGCCTCCGATCCAATTTGACTACGCTCCTTCGCCGCTCAGAATTGTCGATAACGGTCATACCGTGATGGTGACCTATGAACCTGGAAGCTTTATCACCATAGGCGATCATCGATACCAGCTCAAGCAGTTCCATTTTCACCATCCGAGCGAGGAACATATCAACGGAAAGGGCTTCGACATGGTGCTCCATCTGGTTCACGCGGATGCGAGTGGAAACGTGGCTGTCGTCGCTGTTCTGATGACATCGGGCAAGGTCAACCCAGGGCTGCAGGCGGTGTGGGACCATTTGCCGAAGGAGAAGGATAAGGAGGCCACAGTCGAAGGGGTGTATGTTAACGCGGCTGATCTGCTGCCAGTCAATCGTGGCTACTATACGTTTGCCGGGTCGCTGACGACGCCTCCCTGCACGGAAGGGGTCACGTGGTTTGTCCTGAAGAAGCCCGAGGAGATTTCGAGCGGAGAGGTTGAGACGTTCGCGAAGCTCTACCCAGACGATGCGCGGCCTACGCAAAAGATGGAGGGCCGCGTCGTTCGCGAATCGAAGTAATTGGGGCAAAGATCGGAGGTGCCACCGCGAAATAGAGTTTGTTTTGGGGATTATTGAGGTCCCGTGAGAAGCGTTCGCAAGCTGATTGCTTTGGCTGGGCGTGGGGCTCCGGGATCGAGGCGATGCACAAGGGGTTTGTGATTAGATCGGGAATCAGGTTTCAGGTATCAGGTCAGTGCTTAAATATTGAGGTGGGAGGAGAAAGCGAGCAGGGTGCGTCGTGGTTGGGGGCGGCGAGGAGTTGGATGCCAGTGCCGTATGCGGCCCCGATGGCTGGGCCGGGGATGGTGATGGCGGGGAGGCCGGCGAGACTGGCGGGGGTGGTGTAGCGGAGGATGGCTTTGCGGGATTCGGTGTGGTCTTCTCCGGCGCGGAGCTGGTGGATGGGGGCGCAAGGGGCGATGAGGAAGTCGTGGGTTTGGAAGAGGGCGGACATTTGGCTGCGGAAGTCTGCGAGGCGTTTGTAGTAAGTGACGAGTTCGGCGGCGGGGATGGCGGCTCCGGCGGTGAGGCGCTCGGTGAGGATGGGTTCGAAGTGCTGGTAGTAGCCGCGATGGATGGCGGCTGCTTCGGCGGCTACGATGGGCGAGTAGATGGCCGGGGCTTCCTGGAAGAAGTTGGGGTGGATGGGGGTTAGGGTGGCTCCTGCCTGGGTGAGGAGTTGTTTGGTGGCTTCGTAGGCGGTGAGGACTTCGGGGGTGCAGTCGTGGAGGTAGGCGTCGTCGAGGTAGCCGATGCGCGAGTGGGTGGGTGCTGGGATGATAGCGATGTCGAAGAGGGTGTGGGCGAGGAACTGGGCGTCGCGGAGGTCGTGGAAGAGGATGCCGAGGGTGTCGAAGGAGGGGGCGAGGTGGTAGCCGACCTTCCACCAGGCTTCGGTGTTGAGGGAGTGGGAGGTGCGGTAGCCGGCAAGTCCGCAGAGAGCGGAGGGGATGCGGACGGAGCCGCCTGTGTCGGTGCCGATGGCGACGAGGGCTGAGGCTTCCTGGAGGGAGGCGGCGGCTCCGCTGGAGGAGCCTCCGGTAAGGAGAGTGGGGTGTGGGGTTGGAGGCAGTCGCCGTAGTCGCGATTTTCGCCGGTGATTCCGTAGGCGAGCTGGTGGAGGTGGGTTTTGCCGGTGATTACGGCTCCGGTGTCGAGCAGGCGTTAGCGATCCAGGAATTCGGATTGCGCGATGGGGTTGTGTTGGGCGTAGAAGCGGGATCCGCAGGTGGTAACGGTGCCTGCAGGTCGAAGCAGTCTTTGAGGGAGATGGGGATTCCGTAGAGCGGGGGGCGGGTGCTGGGACTGGGGTAAAGGGTGGGGAGTTGCTCGGCGCGTTCTAGGGATTCGTTTGTGAGGGGGGTGATGTAGGTGTTGCGCGAGATGCTCGCGGCGGCTTGTTTTGCGGCGGTGGCGGGAGTGGTTTGGCCGGAGGCGAGGGCGGTGCGGAGGAGTTGGAGAGGGGATGGCATTGGTGGGTTTTATTTTACGGGTGTGGTAGAGGTGGAAAGAGACTTCATCGTGAGGAGCGAGTATGAGCGAACCGGTTTTGAGTGCGCAGGAGGTTTTGAATTGGAACGAGAAGCACATCGGAGCATTGGCGCGGATTTCTGGCGAGAATCCTGAGATGCTCGCGTTGCGTGCGACATTGCGGGCGCGAAGACGGTGGCGGAGATGATGCATCACATCGTTGCGGTTGAGCTGCGGTACGCGGAGCGGATGGATCGGATGCCGGAAACGAGACTCCTATCGAGAGGTGAAGTATCGATTCGGTTGAGGCTGATTATGCGACGCATGACCGGGCGATTGCGATCTATAAGCGGCGCTGGCGGGGGATACTGGATTGGGAGCGAGAGGATTGAGTACAGACGCGGAGCTAGGGGCCGATGCGGAGCTTCGATGAAGACGATTCTATTTTCATGTGATGCTGCATGGGATTCGGCATTATGCGCAGTTGGGGACGCTGGTGCGGCAATGCGGATATGAAACGGGTTGGCCCGGGGATTATCTGATGATGGGAGTGGAGAAGATTTAGCTTTTTCGGAGAAAAGGCCCGGGGCTAAAGCCCGCGTCCCTCAGAAAAGTGCCGCCGATAGCGAAAGGCAAAGCAACCTCAGCGAGCTAAAGCGAAGACATGGCAAAAGAGACCTCCGCTTCGGCAAGGATGAAGCCAAAGAGCCCTTAAGAACAACGGAATTCAGTCAACGGTGGAAGCAGATCCTGGCGCCGTTGCGACTTCTTCAGGGGAAGGATGACAACTAAAAACAGCGACGGCGTTCAGTTGTTCGTTACGAGATTGCGACGGCGGGGAGGATTTCTGAGACGTCGACCCATTGGGTGGGGTAGTCGCCGGTGTAGCAGGCGGTGCAGAAGCTGCCCGGGGAGAGGCCGTCTACGGGTTCGCCGGTGGTGCAGGCGTGGGTGAGGCCGACTAGGGAGAGGTAGGCGAGCGAGTCTGCCTCGATGTACTGGCGAATTTGTTCGATGGAGTTGTTTGCCGCGATGAGGTCTTTTTTGCTGGGCGTGTCGACGCCGTAGAAGCAGGGGGAGATGGTGGGCGGGCAGGAGATGCGCATGTGGACTTCGGTGGCTCCGGCGGCCCTTACCATTCGGACAATCTTTCGGCTTGTTGTTCCGCGGATGATGGAGTCGTCGATGAGGATGACGCGCTTGCCTTCGAGGAGAGAGCGGACGGGGTTGAGCTTCATGCGAACGCCGAAGTCGCGGACGCGCTGCTCGGGCTGGATGAAGGTGCGGCCGACGTAGTGGTTGCGGATGAGGCCGAGGTTGAAGGGGATTCCCGATTGGGCGGCGTAGCCGAGGGCTGCGGTGACGCCGGAGTCGGGGACGGGGACGACGAGGTCGGCGGCTACGTGGGACTCGCGGGCTAGCTGACGGCCCATCTCTTCGCGGCTCTTCTGCACCCAGCGGCCGAAGATCTTGGAGTCGGGGCGGGCGAAGTAGACGTGCTCGAAGATGCAGCTTGCCTGGCGCTGCGTGGTGTCGAAGTAGCGCGAGGTGACGCCTTCCTCGGAGACCATGACGAGTTCGCCGGGTTTGACGTCGCGCTCGTATTTGGCGTGGAGGAGGTCGAAGGCGCAGGTTTCGGAGGCGAAGACGATGGTGTCGGGCGCGCCGTTGACGCCGGGGATGCGGCCCATGGAGAGCGGGCGGAGGCCGTGGGGGTCGCGTGCGGCGAAGATGCGGTTGCGCGTCATCATGACGATGGAGAAGGCACCTTCGACCTGGGCGAGGCTCTCGGCCATGCAGTCGACGAGGGCGGCGTGCTTGGAGTGGGCGATGAGCTGGACGATGATCTCGGAGTCGGAGGTGGTCTGGAAGACGGCGCCGTCGCGGGCGAGACGGTCGCGCGAGGTGCCGAGGTTGACGAGGTTGCCGTTGTGGGCGATGGCGATGAGGCCCTTGGTGCTGTCGACGGAGATGGGCTGGGCGTTGAGGAGCGCGGAGTCGCCGGTGGTGGAGTAGCGGGTGTGGCCGATGGCCATGTAGCCGGGGAGCTTGGCGAGGACTTCGTCGGTGAAGATCTCGGAGACGAGGCCCATGCCTTTGATGTCGTTTACGTTTTTGCCGTCGGCGGAGGCGATGCCGGCGGACTCCTGGCCGCGATGCTGGAGGGAGTAGAGGCCCCAGTAGGTCATGCGGGCGGCGTCGGGGTGGTTGTAGACGGCCATGACGCCGCATTCTTCGCGGAGCTTGTCGAAGTGCTCGTTGGCTTCGCCGGGAGTGGCGTCGTCGTGGTCGTCGATGTTGTCTATGATCTCGTCCTCGAGCGGGGTGAGTGGGTTGTTCATGCTGTCACCACCTCCGCGGCGAGTTGGGAGTCGAGGGCAGCGGACCACACACTCACAAGGTCGGCTACATCCGAAGAGATGACGGCGGAACCTTGCAGATTGATGACGATGCGGGGTTCTGTAGTGGTTCTGCCTATCGCAGTGCCGATGGTTCCATACTGCCGAAGTATTCCCTCGATCTCGTGAAGATCGGCAGGATCGCAGGTCGTGACAGCCGTGCTCGATTCTTCACTGAAGAGGGCGTAGGCCGGGGGATTGAGTTCGTCGCGCAGTGTGACCTTCGCCCCAAGATTCTGGCCGGCGCAGGCCTTGGTCAAAGCGACCGCGATTCCGCCGTCCGAGATGTCGGATGCGGAACGGATCAGGGATTTGGCAGCAAGTTCGGCGAGCGAGCGGTGCAATTCGCTTTCTTCCATCAACACGAGACGCGGGGGGGCTCCCCACATTGTTCCGAGGGCGGAGCGTGAATATTCGGATGAGCCGAATCTCATCAGTGCCTCCGCGCCGATTGGGCCGGTGGGCGCGCTGATAACGAGAATGAGATCTCCGGCGCGCTGGAAACGGGATGGGATGGCTTTGCTCACGTCATCAAGGATGCCGACGATGCCGAGGACCGGCGTGGGGTAGATGCCTACGCCCTTGGTCTCGTTGTAGAGGGAGACGTTGCCGCCGGTGACGGGGGTGCCGAGCGCGGTGCAGGCCTCGGCGATGCCGTCGATGGCGGCGGAGAGCTGCGCCATGATCTCGGGCTTTTCGGGATTGCCGAAGTTGAGGCAGTTGGTGGCGGCGACGGGAGTTGCTCCGGTGCAGGCGACCTTGCGGGCGGCTTCGGCTACGGCGTGCATTGCGCCGAGCTTGGGGTCGAGGTAGGTCCAGCGGCCGTTTCCGGCGAGGGCCATGGCGAGACCGCGCTCGCGTGGCGCGTGACTTCGTTTCGCGGTCTTCGGTTGGCGAGAGCGACGAGCCTGTTTGCTCCGGTGCCTTTGATGCGCATGACTCCGGCTTCGCCGCCGGGGCCCTGGACGGTGTTGGTCTGGACCATGGAGTCGTACTGCTCGAAGACCCAGCGCTTGTCGCAGATGTTGGCGGCTGGCGAGGAGTTTTTTGAGGTCGGCGGTGTAGTCGCGGGGCTTCTTCAGCTCTTCGAGGATGTGGGCGGGCGGGTCTTTGGGGACGGGCGGGTTCCATGTGCCGACGGGACGGTGGTAGACGGGGGCGTCGTCGGTGAGGGAGGCGTTGGGGATATCGGCCATGAGGATGCCGCCCTGCGTGATGCGCATATGGGGTTCGGCGGTGACCTCGCCGACGATGGAGGCGTCGAGGCCCCACTTGGAGAAGACGTCGAGGACTTCGGTGGCGCGGGCCTTTGTCGGCGACGAGGAGCATGCGCTCCTGCGATTCGGAGAGCATGATCTCGTAGCTGGTCATGCCGGTCTCGCGCTGGGGGACGCGGTCGAGTTCGACGGTGAGGCCGAGGCCGCCGCGCGCGCCCATCTCGCAGGTGGAGCAGGTGAGGCCGGCGGCGCCCATGTCCTGAATGCCGAGGACGGCTCCGGTGGCCATGGCTTCGAGGCAGGCCTCGAGGAGGAGCTTTTCGAGGAAGGGGTCGCCCATCTGGACGTTGGGGCGCTTCTGTTCGGAGCCTTCGGTGAACTCTTCGCTGGCCATGGTCGCGCCGTGGATGCCGTCGCGGCCGGTTTTTGCGCCTACGTAGATGACGGGGTTGCCGATGCCGGCGGCTTTTGCGTAGAAGATCTCGTCGGTGCGGACGAGGCCGAGGGCGAAGGCGTTGACGAGGGGGTTGCCGGAGTAGCAGGGCTCGAAGCGGGTCTCGCCGCCGAGGTTGGGGACGCCGAAGCAGTTGCCGTAGCCGGCGACTCCGTGGACGACTCCGGTGGCGACCTGATGGTTTTTGCGGCGGAGGGCTTCGTCGGGCTCGCTTTCGTCGAGCGGGCCGAAGCGGAGGGAGTCCATGACGGCGAGCGGGCGGGCGTTCATGGTGAAGATGTCGCGCAGGATGCCGCCGACTCCTGTGGCTGCGCCTTGGTAGGGCTCGATGTAGCTGGGGTGGTTGTGGGATTCGATCTTGAAGGCGCAGGCCCAGCCGTCGCCGACGTCGATGATGCCGGCGTTCTCGCCAGGACCCTGCACGACGCTTCCGGGGCCGGTTTTGCGGGCGCCTTTGGTGGGCAGGCGCTTGAGGTGGACGCGCGAGGACTTGTAGGAGCAGTGCTCGGACCACATGACGGAAAAAATACCCAGCTCAGTGAGGCTGGGTGTGCGTCCGAGGGCCTCTTCGATGCGCTTGTACTCGTCGGGAGTGATGCTGTGCTGCTTGAGCAGCTCCGGGGTGATCGTCGCTGGGGTGGGGATCTGAAGTGGCTGCTGAACTTGCGTGTTGGGCATGGCTCGCTAGTTAGATTGTCGCATGGTCAGAGCGGGTTCGCGGTCTTGCGGTGGCTGCTCAATGGCGCTCCAGCGCGGCGCGGTCCCACTTTGCGGCGTCGGCGGCGGCGGAGTAGGCGCTTTCGAGAAAGTCGCATGAGGGCTGCGTCAGGGGAGGGTTCGGCGCGGAGGGCGTCGTATTTGAAGATGAACTCGCCTAAACCCTTGTCCCACATGGCGGCGGGCGGTTGAATCTTTGCGTCTGCGAGGCCTTCGGGGACGGGAGCGGCGTAGCAGTAGAACGCGGCGGCTCCGTAAGCCTCCGTTTCCGGGCCAGAAGCCTGCGCTGATGACCTCGTGGGAGTAGGCTTCGCGCTGGATGGAGTCGGCGCCGGGCCTGGGGGGCGCGGGACGGCCGTGAGAAGCGGGTGACGGCGAAGTCGAAGCTGCCCCAGAAGAAGTGAACGGGGCTGACCTTGCCGAGGAAGTCCTGGTGCCGAATTCGCGGAAGACCTTTTCGGCCTGGACGAGAATCTGCCAGAAACGGTGGGCGTACTCAGGGTCGTAGGACTTGTGGGTGGTGTCGAGGTCGAAGCGGATGGGATTGGCGACTTCGACAGGCATGGGCCAGATGTCGATGCGGACTCCAAGGTCGGAGAGGCAGGACATGTAGTGCTGATAGAAGTCGGCGACGGTCTGGGGTCTCAGCTTTATGGATCGCTCGACGCCGGAGCCGAGACGCAGGTGCAGGGCGTGGGCGATGAAGTCGAACTCGATGTCGAGTACGTCGTTGCCGTACGGCATGGCTGAGGTTCCGAGCCCGTGCGCGGTGACGTAGAGCGGGACGTTCCACCAGTGGTTCTGGAGGGGGGTGAGCGCGAGGCGGGTTTTGCCGACGATCTGGGTCCACATGTGGAGGGTATTGGCGGTATCGGACCACTCCTCCCACGGCAACGCTGGCCACTTGTTGCGATCTGCTGCGGTTCCGCTCATTCTTTCCCTCCTCGCTTGTCCAGCAAGAGCATACGCCGAGATGTGGCTAGACGCCGGTGCTCCCGAAGCCCTTTGCGCCGCGGGGTGCATCGGCCAGCTCGGTAACTTCTTCGAACATTGCTTCGATGCGGCGAACGATGCGAAGTTGCGCGATTCTGTCGCCGGGTTTGATATCGAGCGGGACTGCGCTCGAGGTTCGTCATGACGACGCGAATCTCGCCGCGATAGCCGGGGTCGATGACTCCTGCGAGTGTGGTGATGCCGCGCATGGCGAGGCCTGAGCGATCTTCTACGAGGGCGCCGTGCGTCGAGGGAAACTCGAGCGCGATGCCCGTTGCTACGGGCGCGGTCTCTCCGGCGGCGAGCGTCGTTGCTCCGAGCGCGTAGAGATCGGCCGCCAAATCGCCATACGGCCCTGTGTGCGCATAGCGGGGAACCTGCGCGGCGGCGTCCATTTTCAACACTTTGATTCGTACCGACTCGACTGTTGCAAAATCCATCTTGTCTCCTGCTTGAATCTGAGTTTTTGTCTATTGTTGCGCAGAGCACGAGGCAGCCCAAATCCATATCCCACGTTTGGGGAAGAATCCCGGAGCCACCGGGAAAACTTTTCCTCCGGTTCCCATCGTCCAATAACCATAGCCGACGCACGTCAAGCGGAGAGCAGTTACCTCAGGAGAGTCGTATCGTGGCCATTACCGTTGAACATACCTTTGCGACCCCGCCCTGCCGCACAACTGATGTGCCTGCCGGCATCCGGCTTCAGGAGTTCATCGACAACGGAGCTCTTTACGGGGCACCGGGCATGACGGTTTCGCAGCTGGCAACACTGCGAGCGATTGCGGGCCGGATTGTCGGGTCGCGGGAATCTGATCACCCGGGGGCGTCGGTCAACCCGACTATCGCTCGTGGAGCGGGCGAGTTTCGATCGGTTGCATCCCACCGCAGTGAACTATTCCCTTGGTCTCGATGAGCTCGACACGATTGCCCGCACACGCACCAGTTACGCCTTCGCCGAGCTCCCCGATGAGATTCAGGACGCTATCCTCGGGCTCATCAGGACGGGCGATTTGACCTCGCGGGAGCTCGACCTGGCTGGGTGGCTGGACCAGCTCTACGCGCTAGCAGCGGCAAGCTGACTCAGGCTTCAGGGAGAAGAGGTTCACGCACCCGACTCCACCTCCGGTTATTATTTCTCCCATCATGTTGATTGACCCGATGAAACGCCGCGGTTTTCTGAAGCACGCCACCCAGACCCTCCTCGCCGTACCGGCACTCGGTGCCTTCGAAAAGCTGGCTATCGCAGAACCCTTCTCCAAACCAAAGCCTGAACCGCAAGCGGCGGGGAAAACTTCCTCGCTGAGCCTGAACGTGCGCGATTACGGGGCGAAGGGGGATGGAACCACCAGGGACACGACGGCGATTCAGCAGACGATCGATCGTTGCGCGGTGCTTGGTGGCGGCGAAGTGTTGATTCCTGCGGGGAACTACCTGACAGGAGCGCTGCAGTTGCGATCGCACACACTGCTTCGGCTTGCTGCGGACTCGATCCTGACGGGCACCGGCAACATGGACGACTATCCGGTGACGCAGGTGCGGTGGGAGGGCCGGTGGATCGCAGGGCATACGGCGCTGATCTATGCGTTCGATGCGACGGATACGGGCATCGTCGGGCCGGGCAAGATTGTTGGCAACGATGCTCTCGGGGGTCGTCCGCGCCCGGAGACGCCGCTTCGCCATCCGGCGCTGATTGAGCCGATCAACTGCTCGAATCTGCGCTTTGAGGACTTTTCTACTAGTTATCACCTGATGTGGTCGCTGCATCCGACTCTGTGCCGCAACGTGTCGATCAAGAACCTCACGATCCGCTCGACCGGGGGGAATGGCGACGGCATCGACATCGATTCGTGCCAGCATGTGCTTATCGACCACTGCGATATTGCAACCGGGGACGACTGCATCTCGCTGAAGTCAGGCCGCGGGGCGGAGGCGGCGTCGCAGATTGGGACGAACCCCGCTATTACGACGGAAGATGTGACGATTACGAACTGCACGTTCGCGGATTCGATCTTCGCGTGCATTGGCATCGGCAGCGAGACCTCGGGCGGCATCCGCAACGTTCGCATCAGCGACTGCAAGTTCACCGGGGCGAAAACGTTCGCTGTCTATATCAAGTCGCGGCCGGGCCGCGGCGCCTTTATCGAAGACATCTCGTGCAACAACCTGGAGGTATCGAGCAATGTTGGCGGGTTTCTTCGGCTGAACATTCTCAACTCCGGGCTGATGGGCGAAGACCCGGTACCGGGGGATGACGGCATTCCGACGATCAAGAAATTCAGCTTCACGAACGTCAAGGTGGACCATGTGCCTGTTCTTGTCGAAGGGACAGGAATCCATCCGCATAAGCCGCTGGACGGCCTTGTTCTTGCGAACATTACGGGCACGTGCGCCAAGGGGATCTTTCTTGCGAACGTTAAGAACGCCGACATTCGCAATGTTCAGGTCACCGGGTTCGCCGGCTCATTGTTGAACATCAACAACGTCACCGGCAAAGGGCTGACTGGGGCTGCAGCGATCGAGCCGCCGAAGCTGCCGGATGCGGTTCCGACGCCTGCCACGCCGTATAAGCTTCGCTAGGGATCATCCTTCGAGATGCATAGCCTTCTGTTGACTCACGGCCATACCGTCTCCGCGCTTCAAACTTCGAAAGACGATCGTCGAGAGCATCGTCAATATTCCCAGCAAAAAAAGCGCCTTGTGCAGGCCAACAATCATCAGAGCCGGGTTTGACTGAGCATTCTCCGGAATGAAAAATGCAGTCGCCAACCCTGCCGTCGCGACACCGAAGCTGATCGCCATCTGTTGCACCGTGCTGAAGATGGAGTTCGCGGCACTGGTCTCCTCCTCCGTCGTATCCGCGTAGACCAGCGTGTTCATGCTCGTGTACTGCAGCGAACTGTAAGCCCCATACAGAAACGCCAGCGCAACAATCACCCAGATCGGCGTATGGACTCCAATCGTTGCAAACAGAAGAAGCAGCATGCCGATGATGATCGTATTTGTGACCAGCACTCTGCGGTAGCCGAAGCGTGCCAGAAGGCGGCGTATCACCCAATTCACGCTGATGGCGGCCAGCGCCTGCGGCATAAGCAGTAACCCTGACTGAATCGGTGTGAAGCCCAGACCGACCTGGTAGAGAAGCGGCAGAAGAAAAGGCACACCTCCAATTCCCAGCCGCGTAAACAAGCCGCCGCCAACCGCCGCGCGGAAGGTGCGTATCCGGAACAGGCTCAGTTGCAGCAGCGGAAACTCAAGTGACTTTGCATGGACCCAATACCCCGCAAGCAGCGCAAGCGATACCACCAGCAGCCCCGCAATCTCGCGCACACCCAACGTATGCTCGCCAAAGACCTCCAGGACATACGACAGTAGGGCGATCCCCGAGCCGAAAAGAATGAGACCGACAACATCCAGAGGATGCGTCTCTTCTTCGCGATAATCCGGCAGATACAGATACACCAGGACCAGACCCGCCAGCCCGATCGGGATATTTACAAAAAAGATAAACCGCCAATGAAGATAGGCCACGATCAGGCCGCCGGCGATCGGCCCAAGCATCGGAGCGACCAGCGCCGGTATCGACACGAAGCCCATCGCGCGAAGCAGGTCCGACTTCGCGAACGTCCGCACCAGCGTCATCCTTCCCACCGGCACCATCATCGACCCACCCATGCCCTGCAAAATACGGCACGCGACCAGCGCATCAATGTTGGTGGAAATACCGCAAAGAAACGACCCCAGCGTAAACAACCCAATCGCAGCGGCAAAGACCCTTCGCGTTCCAAACCGGTCCGCCACCCACCCGCTAATCGGAATAAAGACTGCGAGACTCAACGTATAGCTCGCCAGCACGGCCTTCATGCTAAGGGGCGTGACGTGAAGGGCAGCAGAGACCGCAGGGACCGCCGTGTTCAGAATGGTGGTATCCAGCGACTCCATAAAAAAGGCGACCGCTACCAGCCAAGGCAGCAGTCGCTTGCTTGCGTCCGACGGAACCTGCAGGGGAGACGCGACGGCCGGCGGATTCGAAGAGTTCATAGAGATCTGGGGGATGCCTTTCAGTTGGCACCGAGATGCACATGATTAGATGACGGGTGAGCAAGTATGGCTGCTACCGCTTCTTCATGCGCAGGCTCTGCCAACTTCCGTCACTGGTCCAGCCGCCGTCGACGACGAGAGTGTGGCCGTTGACGAAGCCGCTACGCTCGGGCTCGGCGAGGAAGAGGATGGCCTGCGCGATGTCTTCGGGTGAGGCGAAGCGTCCCATGGGGTTGACGCCTTCGATGTCGGCGTCGCTGTAGGTGCCGCTGGCGGCCTGGTCGACGACGTCCATCTCGGTCTTGACCCAGCCCGGGCAGACCGCGTTCACGCGAACGCCGCGGCCGCCCCATTCTGCGGCGAGGGTCCGGGTGAGCCCCACGAGTCCGTGTTTGGATGCGTTGTAGGCAGAGCGGTCGGAGACGCCGACTAGGCCGGCGATCGAAGCGACATTAACGATGCTGCCGCTGCGCTGCTCGAGCATTATCGAGCCGAAGGCCTTAGACAGAAGGAACGGGGCGACGAGATTGACTTCGAGCATGTGGCGGAAGGTGTTCGCGTCGATGGACTCGGCGGGGGCGATGAGGCTGATGCCGGCGTTGTTTACGAGGACATCGACGCGGCCCCAGCGGGAGAGGGCGGTCTCGACGGCACAGACGAGGACCGACTCTTCGGTGAGGTCTCCGAGGACCTCGACGGCGTCGGTTCCCGCTGCGCGTATCGGGAGGAGTGTGGCAGTACAGGGTTGGCGGTCAATCAGGAGAAGGTTGAAACCTGCTCCGGCTAAGACCTCGGCGGTTCTGCGTCCAATTCCCTGAGCAGCACCCGTAACTATCGCAATTTTCATGCCTCCCAGAGTATCCGAGGTCGAAGGCTTTAAATCACTTAGGAAGACTCCCAAAAAGAGTGTCTATTAACCACCTAACCACCGGTTACTGAAGGACTACACGATCGCTCAAAGCAGATTCGGCGACCCAATACGGTGATTACTTCCGTAGCGGGATTCACAGCTTGGCGGACCTTGACGGAAGCATTGGACTTGAGAAGGGGATCGGCAAGGAGGCCTACCAAAGTTTCATAGGCAGGCTCACACCGCTTATTGTCAGCAGCCAATTCGACGTGTATCGCTTCCGTGCCGATCTAAGCTATCTCCCAGCTACGGCAAAATAAGGAAAGAGGAGGCGGGGTAAAACTCGCCTCCTGCCTCTACGGAGCCAGGTTTTTTTCAGGAGGCGCACGGGCGAGCCTCGCTCATTCGCAAGTCTTTATGCGAGCTGACTCGTTGCGCTATGTGTTCTGCCAGTATCGCGGGGAATTCGGTTCCTGTAGGCTGCATTCCGATGATGTGACTAAGGTCTGGTCGAGTTGTTTCGATCCTCATCGTGGAGACGCCAATGAAAGCTTTATTGGTAGTTGCGTGTGTGTGTCTTGGATCGGTTCTATCTGCGAAAGCCGATTGCGTGAAAAATTCGCGTGGCAAGACCGTTTGCAGCGACGGCACGACTGCTGCTGTCAACCGAAATACCGGCAACGCTGCGGTTTCCACGAAGAATCAAAACGGGGTGACGAATACCCAGACCAGGGCTGGCGGGTCGGCCAAGACCAAGAACGGAAAGGGCGTAGCTCAAGGTCCAGGTGGTACCACGTGCGTCAAGACCGCGAACAATGCAGCCTGCAGACCCTAGCGACTTTGGGCTGTCTCCTGCGGCTGACTAAGGCGTTCTCCCAAGTTCAGCTCTAACCCAGGGGGTGAATTTTCCCCTTAGCTATCCCCCGGTTGGTCATTGACCCCGCTCCCGGAACACGGTACACTTATTAGGTTTGGCGCTGTAGCCCATTGTGTCTCCATCTCATGGGCTGCCGGAACCACAGGTCCACGCGCCCCTTGCAGCACAATCCATTGGAAGAGAGCGGTCAGCGCGGCATAGCGCACGCTTTGAGGTTTCAGCCATGTACGCAGTTATCCGCACCGGCGGCAAACAATATCTGGTCTCGCCCGGCGAGAAGTTGAAGATTGAAACGACCGCCCACAAAGACGGCAAGCTCGAGTTCTCTGACATCGTCGCCGTCAGCGCCGAAGAGGGCAAGTTCGAGTCGGATCTGACCGGAGCGAAGGTTCTGGCCTCAGTCGTCGGCGAAGGCCGTGGCGACAAGATTCTGGTCTTCAAGCTGAAGCGCAAAAAGCAGTACAAGAAGATGCAGGGACACCGCCAGAACTTCGTCGAGGTCAAGATCAACGAGATCCTCGTGAATGGCAAGTCCTTCAAGGAAGAAGCTGCGAAGTAAGCATCTTCCAATAAAAAGTTTTCCAGGTTTAAATCAACGCAGGGCTCAGAGCCCGCGCAAAAGAGGCAATCGAAATGGCACATAAAAAAGGTTTAGGTTCATCCAAAAACGGTCGCGATTCAAACGCGCAACGGCTTGGCGTCAAAGTGTTCGGCGGACAGACTATTCTCGGCGGCGGCATCATCGTGCGGCAGCGTGGGACCCCGCTGAAGCCCGGCGCCAACGTCGGTCGCGGCAAGGACGACACCCTCTTCGCCAAGGTCGACGGCATCGTCCGCTTCCAGGACAAGGGCCAGCATGGCCGCTTCGTCAACGTGGATCCAGCCGAGCTCACCTCCGTCGCGAAGTAAATAATTCAGTTTCTACAGGCCCTGCTTCGGCAGGGCCTTTCTTTTTTTGAAGCCAGTAACAGCTACTTCCGCATCTCAAAGATTCTTCACTCTTGCAATGAAAGCCGCGGATTGCGCCGGTAGAGTAAATGCAACGATAAGACTTGAACGGAGACAAGCATGCCCCTGAGTACGGACGAGAAGACGTTAGCTATCAGCCGAGACGCCATCGCAGCCTTCGATAAGGTGGATGGCGGCGTTCACCCGGGCTTCCGGCCTGCCCACGCGAAGGGGATTCTCCTTACGGGGACGTTCACGCCTTCGTCTGAGGCTGCTTCCCTTACCCGGGCGCCGCATATCCAGCGGAGTTCCACTCCCGTGACGGTGCGGCTGTCGGACTTTGCCGGCGTCCCCAATATTCCCGACAACGACGTCAATGCGAGCCCTCGCGGCTGCGTGATTCGCTTCCATCTCGATGAGCATGTCCACACTGACATAGTCGCTCACTCGGTGGACTGCTTTCCGGCGCGCACGGCTGAGGAGTTTGTGGCATTTCTGAATGCGCTGATTGCGACAGACTTCAAAGGGCCGCACCCAAATGCGATCGAGCAGTTTCTGGGAGGCCATCCTGCTGCGCTCGCGTTTGTGCAGGCGCCGAAGCCGTTTCCTGTCAGCTTCGCGAAAGAGTCCTTCTTCGCCGTGTCGGCCTTCAAATTTACCAACACGAAGGGCGTGAGCCAGTTCGGGCGGTATCGCATTCTGCCGGTGGCAGGCAACGAGTATCTGGACGACGCGGGAGCCGCGGCTAAGACGCCGGACTATCTCTTCGACGAACTGAAAGAGCGCATCGGGAAGGAGCCGGTGAAATTTCGCATCGTCATTCAACTTGCCAAAGAGGGCGACATCACGGATGACGCCACGGTTCGCTGGCCTGAGGATCGTGCGCTGCTCACGCTGGGCGAGATCAGTCTGACGGCGACCGCTCCGGACAATCCCGCAGAGCAGCAGCGACTCATCTTCGATCCGATTCCCCGGGTCGATGGCATCGAGGCTTCGGCGGATCCGCTCTTCGAGCCACGCGCGAATGTGTATCTTCTGTCAGGAAGACGGCGGAGAGTATCGGGAACTACGGTAGGTTGAGTTTCAGGGAAGCGGTGGCGGAGCAACGGGGCGCAGTGCCGCTTCAATCCCGGAGTTTACCTCGGCCTGAGCATACTCGGCGGTGACACGCACCCCGTTCATGATCGCCCGCTCGTTCGACGATCCGTGCCCGATGATGCAGGCGCCGCGCACCCCCAGGAGCACGGCGCCGCCGTACTCTGAGTAGTCCAGCCGCTTCTTAAACTCGTTGAAGGCCTTGCGCGACAGAAGCGCGCCCACCTGCGAGGTCACGGTCGATTTCAGCGACTGGCGCAGCGAAGCGCTCAGCAACTGGGCTGTTCCTTCGATCGCCTTGAGGGCAACATTCCCCACAAACCCGTCGCACACAGCTACGTCGCTGTGTCCGTTGAACAGATCGCGTCCCTCGACGTTGCCGATGAACTGAATGTCATTCAGGGCGCGCAGGAGGGGCAGCGAATCGCGGGTGAGTGAGTTTCCCTTCAGGTCTTCTTCGCCGATCGAGAGCAGTCCGACGCGCGGATGGTGCACGCGCAACACGTTCTTCGAATACATGTTGCCCATGACGGCAAACTGGACGAGGTTGTCCGGGTCGCAGTCGACGTTGGCTCCGACATCGAGCAGCAATGAGGGAACTCCTTTGACGGTTGGCAGAATCGTAGCGAGCGCCGGACGGTCGACGCCGGAGAGCATGCCGAGGACCATCTTTGCCGTGGCCATCGCCGCGCCGGTGTTGCCTGCGGTGAAGAAGCCGGCGGCGCGCCCTTCGCGGACCATCTTCAGACCTACACGCATGGTGGAGTCGCGCTTGGAGCGGACAGCCTGGGCGGCCTTGTCGTCCATCGTGATCCACTCGGTGGCGGGCACGATGAAGACTGGCAGGCGCAGGCCGCGGAGAGCCTGGCGGAGGATGGGGCGGAGTTTGTCCTCAGGGCCGACGAGGTGGACACGGACGCCGTATTGGCGCGCAGCAAGGACAGCCCCGCGAACCTCAGGCTCGGGGGCTTTGTCGGAACCCATCGCGTCTACAACGATGTCAATCGGCATCAGAAGGGAAGAGCAGGGATTTGGTTGTCAGAGTCTAGCTTGCTTCTTTGGTCACGATAACATCGCGGCCCTTGTACTCGCCGCATTTGCGGCATGCACGATGGGGCAGCTTGCGCTCGTGGCAGTTCGGGCACTCGGAAAGGCCGGTGGGGGTAAGAAAGTCGTGGCTGCGGCGCTTGGCAGTCCGTTGCTTGGAGTGGCGCCGTTTTGGATTAGGCATTGCGGTATCCCTTTCAATCGGCCGCGGCGTTCACGCGAAAACACGCGGTCGACGAGGCAAAAACTTGATATTAGTGCTTCAGCTCGAGCTTGTCCGCCAGCCCTGCAAGCGCATTCCAACGCGGATCAGCCGGGGCCTCATCGCATTTACACTTGGCTTGATTCAGGTTCTGACCACAGCGCGGGCAAAGCCCCTTGCAGTCCGCCGTACAGAGGGTGCGACTTGGCAGGGAGAGTAACACCTGCTCCCGCACCACATCCTCCAGCAAAAGACCGCTCTCTTGATAATAACCGATTTCGGTCTCATCTGCTGTAATTGCGCGCTCTCCGGCGTTGGAATCTGCAGCCTCGGGGCGAAAAATCAGGTCAAAATCGCCTGCCAGGGGGACCGCGACGGGCTCGACGCATCGGGCGCACAAAATCTCGAAATCCGACGAATAATGGGCCCTCAGGCGGATGTCGTTCACGTGGGAGTTGGAGCTGCGGTGCTCGATGATGAGGTCCGCGACTCCATCTACCGGCAGGGGGCTGGTCTGGCGGATGTCATGCGCGTAGTCCAGTTGCCCGGGAGGTATGACCTCATTGAATTCCAACGGCTCATCGACGAGTTGAAGCGGGGTAATCAGCACAGTATCTAAGCCAACCAATCTGAATCTTTCATTAAGGTTAGCAGGTTCGACGCGCAGATCAAAGACCCTGCCCCCAACCTTCACAATTCATAATAATTAGCGTCTTACGGCACGCTACCGCGCGTCCAATAGGGATATGAGCAAGCCATGGAAAGCAGCCGATATCCCGTCTCTCGCCGGCAAGCGGGTCCTCATCACTGGGGCCAACAGCGGCATCGGCTACCAGGCCGCGTTGAAGCTCGCACGCAAGGGTGCGCAGGTCGTCTTCGCGTGCCGCGATCCGAAACGCGGGGAGGCTGCCATCGCCCGCCTCCATGCTGACTCCCCCGGAGCCCACGCGGAACTGCTGGTGCTCGACCTGGCTTCGCTGTCCTCTGTGCGCGAGGCAGCCGCGAAGGAACTGGCTCAGCCGCGCCCCCTCCACCTCCTGATCAACAACGCCGGCGTGATGACCCCGCCAAAGCGGCTTGAGACGGCTGAGGGATTCGAGCTGCAGTTCGGCACCAACGTGCTCGGCCACTTCGCGCTGACCGCTCTGCTGATGCCGGCGCTCCAGAGGGCTGCGGCTGGTTCATCCGAGCGCTCGCGCGTCGTCAACATCGCTTCTATCGCCCACAAGCGAGGCAAGATCAACTTCGACGATCTGCAATCCACTCGCAGCTACAGCCCCATGGGGGCCTACCAGCAATCGAAGCTGGCGAATGTCCTCTTCACTTTTGAGCTTGACCGGCGGCTCCGCGCCGCGAAGATTCCGGTCATGTCCGTCGCGGCGCACCCCGGCGTCGCCGAAACCAACCTCTTTCGCGCCGGCGACTACCATCCCGCTGAGAAGGCCGTACGCAACCTTTTGGGCCACGTTATCGGCATCGCTCTGAACACGGATGCCGAAGGAGCGCTGCCTACTCTTTATGCCGCCACCGCGGCCGACGCGCGAGACGGGGGCTACTACGGCCCGGACGGCTTTCAGGAGATGCGCGGCGACAACGTCATCGAGGCGAAGATTGCTCCGCAGGCACGGAATACCGAGACGGCCGCGCGACTTTGGAGAACCTGCGAAGACCTGACCGGCATCCGATTCCTTTAGCTCGTTCCAGGGGCCTGGGTCTAAAACACAAACAGACACAACAGGAGAAGATCACGATGAACGCAGCCGTCGTCCAATCCTTCGACGCCCCACCCCGTTACGCAACGTTCGCCGACCCGGTTCCCGGGGAAGGAGAGCGTCTTGTTAGTGTGACCGCGGCGGGCCTGCATCCGATCGTCAAAGCACTTGCCAAAGGCGCTCACTACGCCAGCACCGGAGTGCTTCCCTTTGTGCCCGGAGTCGATGGGGTGGGCAAACTCGAAGACGGCACACGCGTCTACTTCGGCGCTGCACACCCACCCTTCGGGAGCTTCTCCGAGCGTAGCCTCGCCTCCGGCATCATGTGCATTCCCCTGCCAGACGGCCTCGACGACGCCACCGCCGCAGCCATCGCAAATCCTGCGATGTCATCCTGGGTTGCCCTTACTGCGCGGGCAAAGTTCGCTCCGGGAGAGAGCGTTCTCATCTTCGGCGCAGCCGGTGTCGCCGGGCAATTGGCTATTCAGATTGCGAAATATCTCGGTGCGCGTCGCGTCATTGCCGCAGGCCGCGGCTCGCTCGACAAGTTGAAGGGACTCGGTGCCGATGCCGTCATCCAGACCGACCAGGAGCCTGCGGCAGTCGTCTCCGCCTTACGCGCGGAAATCGCAGGCGCAGGCATCGACGTTGTGCTCGATTACCTCTGGGGCGAGCCCGCCGAGCGCTTTTTCGAGGCGATCTCGCAGAGGGGCCTTAGCAAGAGCGCCCCTCGCGTTCGTTACATTCAGATAGGTGACAGCGCGGGCAAGATCATCCCTCTCTCTGCCTCCATCCTGCGCAGCTCCGGGCTCGAACTCCTTGGCAGCGGCTTCGGTAGCGCATCGTTCGACCAGATCCGGCAAGCCATCACGAGCTTCTTCGACGTTGCCGCGAAGCATCCGTTTCAGTTCCGGACGAAGACCGCTTCCCTGCGCGACGTCGAAGCTCTTTGGAACACAGGAGGAGACGGTGTGCGCCTCATCTTCCAACCCTAAGCTATGCTAATTTCCCTGAATTACCACCGGGCCATCGGGACAACTGTCCGCGGGGACCATCGCACTGGGCTTCAGTGTCGCGGTAGAGCCGCTGAATGTGCCTTCCATGATGCAGCCCATCCGCGTCAGGCTCACCTTGTTCGGCATCTGTACCGCCATCATCGAGGCCAACGGAAGTTGCGGGTCCTTCAACATCGCGCTCCGCACCTCCGGCAGAGCTCAGGAACGAAGCCACAAACAAGGGGTTCCCCAGCGTCGCCGCGCTCCGCATCCTCCCGGCGGCTGCGTTGCCTCCAAGGAGCCCGGGCAGATCGAACCCGCACCATCCCACCAGCGCAGCAATGCTAAGCACGAGTGAAGACGCGGCAACCACAGTAATGAGTTGTCGCCGGCCGACGCCAAATCGCCGGAGGGCAACAGCCACTCCCAAGGCTGAAGCCATCTCCGCGATAGGCCGCCACCCGACCGCCCATCCGCGGGCAGCGAGCGTAGCTGTAAGCAGGGTTGCAAGCCACCCGGCAAGACAAATCAACAAGACGGTGCTCGGCAAGCGGTCACGCCCTGGACCCTGGGCTGACTCGGGTGCCGGACCCTTTGGTTCCAACTTATCCCTGAGAAACCAACAGGCGCAGGCCCCGAAGATGAACAGCGCGGAGGTCTTCGCCGAAACAAAAGGAGATGCCAGCATTGGACAAACCGCCAGCACAACGGCCGGAGCGGAGGCGAGAAGAATCGCTCGCCGGATTCGGTCGGCTTGGACGATAGAAGGCATCTATCCAGAATTCGGACCAGAGACAAAACCGGAAGAAACTCGGGGCACTCTCCTGCTTAGCGCGATTTTCGCTTGCGATTTTGGCGGATTATGCCAGTGTCGCCTTAAGCGCGATAGCGTAATCCGATGGCGGTTGCTCCGGCATCCGGACTCGCAATCCCGCCTCCTCCTGCTTCCATTGCAGTTTTCCATCGAAGCCCAGCATCTCGACGTTGGTGATCTTTCCCGGCCTCTGCGGGCTGCTGGTTCCGAGCGGCTTGAGGATTGTTTCGCCCTGCGGCCATCCCATCACGAAGGCGTATAGAACGTTGCCCTTCGTTGTGAACCGCAGGTCCTCCGCGGTTAACTCTGGTTTTTTCCCTTCGTTGAACCCTTCTGTTGCCACCGCGACCTTGGTGCCGGGGCCGTCGCCGTAAATCTTCCATGGACGTGAGCCGTAGATGCCTTCGCTGTTGACCGCCATCCACTTTGTGATATCTGCAAGAATTGCCAACTCCTGAGAGTCCGGCTCTCCGCTGTTTGGCAATGGGATGTTGAGCAATAGATTTCCGTTTTTGCTGACGATATCGACGAGCATGTCGATGACCTTCTTCGGGCTTTTGTATTGTTGGCCGCGCTTGTAGTGCCACTGACCGATGCAGGTGTCGGTTTGCCATGGGTTCGGCCAGATGTCGTCGGCAACGCCGCGCTCGCGGTCCAGCACGCAGGTTCCGACCGCGCAATCCATCACGCGTTTGCTGGTGTAAACAGCCTGCGGATTCTGGTTGTAGAGGTTCGCCACCATGTTGAGTCCGATCTCCTCAAACGGGAGATGGCCATCGGTGTAGAGAAGATCAGGCCGATAATTGTCGACGAGGTCCCGGATGCGGTCGGAGTAGTGTTGCTTCCATTGGAGGGTGATGTCATCATCGGTGAAGGCGAGTTTTTCATTCACGAACTGGGCGGTGTTCGCGTCATGATAAAGATCGGCGAACTTGGGATCGGTGCCATCGTAAGGAACACCTGCGAGGGCGCCCGTCTTGTCGGCTCCATGGCTTACAGCGAACCACTTGTAGCTGATCCAGAGATGCTCACTCACGCCGAACTTCAGACCTTGCTTCTGGGCAGCGCGCTTCCAGGTGCCGACGACGTCTTGCTTTGGGCCCATCTGAACGGCGTTCCAGCGAGTGTGTTTTGAGTCCCAGAGATCGAAGTTGTCGTGGTGCACTCCCATGCTGACGAAATATTTCGCACCCGCGTTCTTGTAGAGGCTCATCAGACGGTCGGGGTCCCAATTGGCGGCCTTCCAAACGTCGACCACGTCCTTGTAGCCGACTTTGGATGGATGGCCATAGTGCTCCACGTGGTATTGGTACTGTTCGGTTCCCTGGATATACATGTTGCGCGCGTACCAGTCGCCATCTTCAATTGCGGACTGTGGTCCCCAGTGGGCCCAAATGCCGAATTTGGCGTCGCGAAACCAATCGGGCGGCTCGTAGTTTCGCAGGGATTCCCGCGTCCCTTGATATCGCCCGGGGGCAATCTTCATTTGCTGAGCGAAGAGCCGATGATTGAAAGCGATCCCGGGAGTTACTGCAGCAAGAATCTTGAGCGCGTTTCTTCGTGTGAGTCTCATTCTGTGCCCTGCCATGTTCGATTGCTTCTCTCATTCTTCCGTCAAAATGACTACGAGAAAGACGGCCTATTATTGCATCGAATCAATTCGATTTCTTTGGAAGCATCGCTTTAGTCGCGCCGGTCGAGATTCCGCCGTCAACGAGCAAGGTCTGTCCCGTCACGTAGCGGCTGCACTCGGCTGCGAGAAAGAGCAGCGCGCCGTCTAAGTCTCCTGGGACGGCCCGGCCGCTTGAGTGGAATCCGGTCACAGAGGTACTTTACCCACTCGGCGTCCTCGTATAACATCGCGTTCTGCTCGGTGCGGAACCATCCGGGCGCGAGGCAGTTCACAGTAATGCCGTGGACTCCCCAATCGTCGGCAAGACTCATCGTCAATTGCTTGATCCCGCCACGACTGGCGCCATAGGGGCCGAGCCCGGCGTATCCGGCTACGCTCGTCACCGAACCAATGTTGATGATGCGGCCGTAACCTCGCGCAATCATTCCGCGCGCTACTGCCTGCGCTACAAAAAATGGGCCGCGCAGATTGGTTTCGAGGATGAGATTCCAGTCTTCCCATGTGACGTCGAGCGCGGGCTTGCGCACATTGCAGCCCGCATTGTTGACGAGGATGTCGATTCGTCCCAGGCGCGATTCCGCCTCGGCGACCGCCGCTCGAATGCTTTGTTCGTTGCGCACATCAAGAACAACAGGAACCGCTTTGCGGCCGATGGCTTCGATTTCGAGCTGAATCTTTGTGAGCGCTCCGATATCTCTGCTGGTCACGGCTACGTCGGCTCCTGCGTTTGCCAGGACACGGGCAAAGCCTTCACCGAGGCCGCGGCTCGCACCGGTCACCAAGGCGGTTTTTCCAGTGAGATCGAGAAGGTTGTCCATCACGAATTCACCGTCCCCGGCTCCAGCACTACCTTCATCAGTCCGGGTTCGCGGCGATAGAGCCTGTCGAACCACTCTGCCCCGTCTTCGAGCGGAGCCACAGCCGACAGCAGGCCCTCGACCTGAATGTCGCCGCGCGACATGAGAGCAATGCTTGCGGGATATTCGCCCGCCGACGCGCACGATCCCTGCAATCGTATCTGGCGCGTAACTACGGACTGCAGGCCAATCTCGATCTTCGGCGCAACGTTGCCCACCAGCGTTACCGTGGCTCCCTTGCGAACACTTTCCAGCGCAAGCGCAACCGCCGGTCCCGTACCAACACACTCCAGCGCAATATCTGCGCCGCGGCCGTCGGTTATTTCCAGAATCTCCTGGCCGACTCCAGCTTTAGCCGCATTGAAGGTTTGTGTTGCGCCCATCTTCCGCGCGAGGGCGAGCCGCGTGTCATCCAGATCGAGCACGATTGCGGTTCCGGCTCCAGCACGCAAGGCAGCCTGCAGAGCGAGCAGTCCGATCATTCCAGCGCCAACAATCACTGCGGTGTCGTTTAGCTGAATCCTGGTGAGCGATACGGCATGGACAGCCACCGAGACGGCTTCAATTAAAGCCGCGTGGGAGAAGGGCATCTCGTCCGGCAGCCGGTGAACAATTCGTTCGGGCACTACAATGTACTCGGCAAACGCTCCCATTCGCCGGAACTGTGGGGTGGAGACTCCAATGACCTCGCGCGCGTCGCAGAGATTCTCCTCGCCGCGCAGACAAAAAAAACATCGTCCACAATAGACGGTGGAGTCGAAGGTGACGCGGTCGCCTTCGCGAAATGCCGTGACGGAGCTTCCCGACTGCGGCGACCGTGCCGGCGGCCTCGTGGCCCATCACCAACGGCGGGATTCTGCGGCCGGTGCTTCCGTCGTAGCCGTGAACATCACTGCCACAGATGCCACACGCGCGAACCGCGATAAGAACTTCGTCCGCGTGCGGGCTGCGGCGTGGGAAGATTCACTACCTCGAGCTGCTTGTATTCCGTGAGTTGAAGCGCCTTCATACCTCTTCCCCAATCAAAGTCGGTGCCAGTCTATCCCTTCGCTAGTTTATGCCGCTCACCTGTACTGTGATTTTTTGCGCTATCCACTGGAAACCGGCCGCCTCAATGCATCATTCGCCGTTCCCTGTCATGGGCGCCCTGCGTGCCGTGGCGAGCCCCCCAGGCCACCAGTTCCAGTCGCCTGCAATGCGAAGGAGCGCGGGACCGATCACGATACGAACCAGTGTCGCGTCGATAAACACGGCTACCGCCAGCGTAAATCCGATCATCTTGACCACCAGGAAATTTCCGAAGGTGAATGCCGCGAAGACCACGATCATGATCGCGGCGGCGCTCGTAATCAGGCCTGCGGTTCTAGCCAACCCCTCCGGAATGGCGTCCTTTTCACTCAGCCCGTTCCTCCTGGCTTCGAGGACCCGTGCGACCAGAAACACTTCGTAATCCATGCTGAGTCCGAAGACGATGGCAAAGGCGACGATAGGAACAAGAGGAAACACACTACCCGTTCCCCCACGAACTCCCAGGAAGCTACTTCCGTATCCGTACTGGAAGACCAAAACCAATGCTCCGAACGAGGCCGCAACGGAGAGCAGGTTCAGTGCAATGGCCTTCACGGCGGCGAAGAGCGATCGGAACCCGACCAAAAGCGCCAGTAACGTCGCTACCACCACCATTGCCATTACTGGCACAAAGCGGTTCGCGACAATCGTCTGATAATCGGCGTTGAGTGCCGGGATGCCCCCAATTTGCAGGGTTGCTCCGGGCACTCCGGTGAGAGCTTCTGCGCCGGTCTTGCGGAGCTCCCGCACCCAGTTGACTTGATCGCGCAGTGAAACTGAAGTCGCTGGCAACACCTCAAGGAGCGCCGCCCGCCCGTCACTGCTCAGAAACGTGCGCCTCGTCTCGCGCGAAAGTTCAGTGAGGGAGGCACGGTTGCCCTCCGCGATCGTCGTGATGGAGATGACGCGGGCGGAACGAGGATCGCCTGCGAGGCGCTTGCTGAGGCGATCGACCGCGTTCCATCCCTCGTCGGTTTGCGCAATCGAATCCGCTGGCAGGTCGATAATGACGCGCAACGAATAAACAACGCCGGCCCGATCCATCTGTTCCAGGGTGTGCAGCGCATGGACCGATTCAGCCGACTCCGGAAGCCAATTCCCCTTGGGGAGGCTTGTATCCAGCCGCGTGGCCTGCCAGGCGAGCAGAAGCAAGGGGGTGCCCGCCAGAAGAAGGGCAACCAAGGGATGGGCAACAATCACCTTTCCCCATTGCCGCCAGCGAACTCCCGCACGTGCAGCCGTTTGGGAATCTAGCTTCGGAGTAAAGGGCAATCGACCGGCATCAATTCGTGGACCGAGCAACGCCAGCACCGCCGGAACGACGGTATTTGTAATCAAGACACTTATTGCTGCCACTACGAATCCCGCGACACCGATGGAGCGGATTTCGCTGATGGGCACCGTCAAGAGGGCTAGAAATCCGATGGCTACGGTCGAGGCCGAAATCAAAAGCGTGCGACCAGCCTGACGTGCCGCTATAACCGAGGACGTGCGTGCGTCGGACCCGGTGGAGAGCGCTTCGCGGAAACGGCTGACCATGAGGAGCGCATAGTCTATTCCCAAGCCCAGCCCAAGCATGGTGGCCAAATTCTGAACCAGAATGGACAAGTGCCATCGGTGGGCCAGCAGCCCGGTAATCGCCAGGGTGGCCGCGATGGCCAGTTGGCCAACGGCCAATGGAATCAGGGCGGCGACAAAGCTCCCGAAAGCCCACAGCAAAAGTGCGAGCGTCGCTGGAATCACCAGACTTTCGCCGCGGTGCACATCATCGGAGCTTGCCTTGCGAATGTCGAAATTCAGTGGGATCTCGCCCGTCAGTTCGAGCTTCACGGCCGGATATTGGCCCCGCAATTGATTTTCAAGAGAGCTTGCAAGCTCGTGAAGCTTAGGAACGAGCGACTCCACTGGACCTTCGGTTGACGCGAGTCCCACGAGAACAAACGTTCCACCTCCCCGGCCGAGAAAGATCGGATCGCGCAACTCGAGATGGGAGACGACTCCGGACACGCCGGGTTCTTCTCTCAATCGCGCCACAATGGTTGTCAGAGCCTGCTCGCCTTCCTCTGAATCCGCTGGCGGGAGTCCCTGGATCACGAGGACCACGCGATCCACGAATGGCGAATGAAAACGGCTGACAAGCTCCTGTTGGACAGTTTCCGCTTCGCTGCCTTCGACACGAGTTGCCGTCTCCAGATGGCGCTCGGCGTGAAAAGAGAATGGAAGAAGCGCAATGGCGGCGGCAAGGACTACCCCGGCCACCCAGAAACGGCGCACATGCATGAGACCCATGATGTCATACAAGATCGTTGCAGCTTAAATGGATATTCATATTTCATCCACAGGACTGCGAGACGAAGATAGTCATTGGTAAGGAGCGTTTAGTAGAGTCGCCCGCTCGCGGTAACGGATACACGTTCGCAGCGCTCGCCTGCCTGGATATCCGAATCTGCTAAATTGGTTCCAGTCAGATTAGGAGGATCAATTCTTAAGTTCGCGTTGCTCGCACTGCTTGCCGCATCTCAACTTGGAGCCCCGGACCTCCGCGCCGAAGACCCCAAAGACCCCCGCATTGGCTCCTGGACGCTCATCTCTGCGCAGGCTACTCTGACTCCTCCCAACAAACTCTCCATCATCCATCTAAATGATGGTGTCCATGTCGTCATGTCAGGCGAAACCCACCTCGATTTCACAGCGAAATTCGACGGACACGACACCTCCGCACCGGGCAATCTGGCGTTCAATCAAATCGAGCTGCGCAGGATTGATAAGAAGCAGGCCGAGGTCAAGGAAAAAAAGGATGGAGCTGTCGTAGCGACGATTCGCGAGAAGACTTTCGAGTCGATGGGAACGAGCTAACGATCACGACTGCGAGCAAAGGCCATCCCGACCAGATCACCGTGTGGACGCGAAGCGGAGGCGCGAAGGTCGCCGGTGACCCATTAGCTGGCGAGTGGACGCAGGATCCCAGCAAGACCCGTTTGAGGCAGGGGTTGGGACTCAAGATCGCGGCAGACGGAGAGAATGGGGTCCGTTTTTCGGGAGAGTTCAGCTATACTGCCCGTTTTGACGGGAAGCAGTACGATCTGAAGAACTCGCGCAACGATACCGTGACGCTTGAACTTATCGATCCTCACACGGTGGATTCGATTTACCGGCGAGACGATCAACTTGCTCAAAAGGATAGATGGGAGGTTTCCGCTGACGGGCAGCAGATGACGCTATCCACAACAGGTACATTGGAGACCGGTCAGCGCGTAACCGAGAAGCTCGTATTTAAACGACAGTAGCGGACGGTGCATCCGTCAACGACCAGACTCTCATCGGGCATGACGCAACGATGTGTTCACGAGGCGCAACCGAGATGATCCCCTTGCGATGCATGAATTTCAGAATGCCGCTGACCGTATCTTCGAGGGACGGGTCCGCTTTGCCCCACTTTGAGGCGTCCCGGGCCGCTTGATACGAGGAGTTGTCATAGCGTTTGAACTCCATCGCAGTGATGTTGTCGACCGAGCCGACCAGAAAATCCAGCAGCGGAAAGAGAAGATCTTCCTTCCGGCATCTCCGGATCAGCTCTGGAACGAAATCGGTAATGCTGAATATTTCGAATTGCCGTCCGGTCGACTTGGTAATCAGGTCGGTAATGTCCAGCATGTTCGCATAGTCGTCGCGCACTACGTGGTACGTCTTGTTCTCAGTGCCGGGAGTCGTGGAGATAGCGACGATGTTATTCGCCACAATGTCCGCGGGAACGAAACTGACCTGGTTTAGAGCATCGACTCCAATGCCGTGATTCACCATGAACGCAACCAGGCGAACGGCGATATCGAAGTTGTTGCCTCCTCCGGTAACGGACGGGACTGACGAGAGCAGGCCGGAAGATCCGCACGGGAAGTCCCTTGTTGCGTGCATCTGCAACGACCTGTTCCGCTACCCATTTGGTCTGGCTGTAGCCGAAATCGAGAAGCTCCATGTCCTGGTTGAAGTCGGTCTCCCAAAGGACGCTCTTGACCGCCCAGCCAAACACGAAGGTCGTCGAAACATAGTTGAACTCTTTGGTCCGTCCTTCGAACGCCAGCCTCAAAACCTCGTTCGTTCCCATTACGTTCGCGTCACGCATGCGGTCGTAGTTGAACAGGTAGTTCACGGTGGCGCCATTGTGGAACACAGCGTCCATTTCATTGGCGAGGAAATCCCAAACGTCCTGCGCCAGGCCCAGATTTTGCTGCCCGAGATCGCCGCAAATGGGAATCACACGAGACTCGAACATCTGCATCAGCCCGGGCCCGCAAGGCCCCATCGATTCCATCGCCGCCCTAAGTCTTTGCTCTGCCCTGAATGTCATCGGAGGCCCTGACGAGAACATAGATCTTCGCACGCGTCTGTTCCAGCAGACTCTTCATGAGGAACGGTCCGATGAAACCGGTACCGCCGGTCAGCAGAACATGGTTCAGCTCCGGTATCTCGGGCAGCGATGCAGGCACCGGGAGGCACGAAGGCGAGCTTCCTGTCGTCGCTCATCATCTGCTTTTCCGCTGCGCGCTGCTCTTCACGGAAAGCCGCCAGGGAATGACGCAGCATCTCAAGTGCTTCTTTCGGAGCACGCTCCAACTGTTCGGCGAGTTGAAACAGCTCGGCTACACTGACACGCTGAATGACACCGATATCTACCTGCCTCGCAAGCATCTCGGCGCCTTTATCCTTCAAAAGCTCCTTGAGCTCATGCATGAACACGACAAGATCGAGGGAATCAAGGCCGGCTTCGATGAGGTTGTACGATTCCGAGCCAGTGAGGTTGTAGCGGGCTTTCAGTACGTCGAAGGACGACTGGGTTTCAGAACCGCACTCGGACGCCCCGGCGTCCTTCTCCCGCGAAAAGTCGGAGAGAACAGTAAACTGGCCCTCCTGCCACATCTGCTTCGTCCTATGGCGCATGATCTTGCCCGAACTTGTTCTCGGTATCGCACGAGGCGCTATGAAGGAGATCAACGCCACTTCCACGTTGAGATAACTCCGAACCGCAGCGGCAATCTTCCGCGCGTCCGGAAGCACCTTGGGATTTTTCACTTCGGCCACGATTGCCAGCGCGGGCTCGCTGTCTTCGTGAATCTGGAACGCTGCGACGCAATTGGTCCGGATCAGGCTGGACGCTCTCTCAACAACATTCTCGATATCCTGCGGGTAATAGTTTTGCCCGCGGAGGATGATCATGTCCTTGATGCGGCCGCACACGAAGAGTTCGCCGTCGTGGAAGAATCCCATGTCGCCTGTCCGAAGGTAGCCATCGTCATAGGGGCTATCGTCTACCAACCGCGCACGGAATTGCTTCAACGTCAATTCCGGATTATTCCAATAACCCAGGCACTTACCACTTCCGGCAATCCAAATTTCTCCGATATGGCCTGGCTTGAGAGCAACGTGCTGTTCCGGATCCACGATCCTGACGTCGATACCCGGTAGCGTGGTTCCACAACTGACAACCTGGGTGGCCGCGCCGATCTCTGAGACCTCGGTGGTCATCCGAGCCTTGCCCAGCGCGAGGGCACGCTTGTTGACGGAGACGATATTGCGGCCGCCGAGCGAAACCGCCAACGTATTCTCGGCCAGCCCGTAGGCGGCATAAAAACTCTCCGACTTGAGTCCGTAGGGCTGAAACGCCTCCAGAAACCGTGTGAAGGTATCCGGCTTTACGGGTTCGGCAGCGCACATCAACACGCGAAGGGAACTGAGATCGCAACCCTCCAAACTCTCTTTGGAAAGCCTCCCGGCACGCAGGCAATAGTCGTAAGCGAAGTTGGGGGCAGCCGTCGCGGTGGCCCGATAGGTATGTATCGTCGTCGAACCACAGGATCGGCCGCTGAATGAAGTCCGTGGAAGAGAAGCCGTACGTCGTGCCGCCTCTCAGTGCGGGATAGAGGTAGCACCCAATCAGTCCCATGTCGTGATACTGCGGAAGCCAGGATACGACTACCGGCGAGGGATGGTCGATCACGAGCGGACAGGTCTCGAGGATGTTTTCGTGCGTCACCATCACGCCCTTGGGCTCCATCGTGGATCCCGACGTGTACTGGAGAAAGAGAATCTTCGAAGTGCTGAAAAATAGTTCGTCCGAAATTATATCCACGAAATCTTCCGTAACGATCCACGGAAGACCGGAGATGTAGTCGACGTCGACGCCGGACGTCGAGACTCCACTTCTGGTGAGATTCGTCTTCAGAGATGCGTGGTAGTCTTTGCTCGTTAAAATCCCGGCCGCCTCGCAATCCTTTGCGATGTGCACCATCTTGTAGAGGGCGCTCTGGAAGCCACGAGAACTCGGGGGATAGACGGGAACGGGGATCAATCCGGCGCGTACGCAACCAAAAAACGCGCAGATCATTTCGAGCCCCGGCGGATAGGCAAGCAGAAGCCTGTCCCCCACGGCGAAACGATGCTGTTTCCGCAAGTGTCCGGCAATCGCCTTCGTCCGTCGGAGAAACGACGCGTAGGTGTAGCTTTCGATCGGATTGCCGTTCAGGTCAATGTACGAATAAAGAAGTTTGTGCGGGTGCTCGTCCCCAAGCCTGTCCAGTCTATCTAGAATCGACGCCATAATTGATCAGCAATACCCCCGAGGTTGAATAGAAAACTCAGTACGTAAAAACCCTTAACGTCTTGCTGCTCCCTCGGCCCTGGTGAGGCAAAACCGACTGAGTCTCGGAGTGCGGAACTAGAGTGCAGGACGACTTTGAAAACCAAAGCATAACCATTCTGTGCCTATGCGTCGCTCGGTTCGGTCGGGGCAGGTCCCTTGATGGCCGAACGTATCGAGCGAGGAAATCTTGCGGAGCACCGTCAGGCGGCTGCCCCATTCAAAGCGCCTTCGTCCTATAAGAACGATTGGCTTATGTTAGCAGAGCCCGGAAGAAATGCTACGCGTCATTGTTTTCGAGAGACCGGCGCGCCTACGCCGGCACCGGCTGGTCCGAATTTCCTTGATTCGGCTTAAGTTCTCGCGCTAAGATCGATTTTTGTCCTGCCGGCGGCGAGGTAACAAATCCACTGCTGGCCCCAGGCCACCGCTGCTACCGAACGGAATGCGCCGGGCCGAATTGAACAGGATTGCGGAGACGCCGGTGACGTCCGAAACCGAAGTGGTGACCACTCTGAAGCCGGATATTGACGATCTTGTACCATCAGAGGCCTTGCTGCGGCAGTCGACCGGCGAGACGTCAGGGGTCTCTTCGTTCCCGAAAGTCTTACGCCGCCGCCTCGATAAGTACTTTGCCGACGGGACCATCTCTCCCAAAGCCGACCGCACGATGTGGATCAAGATCGCCGCGGGCCTGGCAGTGCTGGCTGGCAGTTGGATTGTTCTCTACGCGCTCAGGCCGGATTCATGGAAGTTTGTCGCCTTCTACCTTTTGGGCGGCCTCGCCCAGACGTTCCTTTTGCTGAACATCGCCCACGACAGCAACCACAACGCCATCTCGTCCGTGCCGTCCGTAAACAAGACCCTGAACTATGTCTTCGATATTTGCGGAATCAACTCGTACATGTGGCGTATCCTCCATCATCGAGGCCACCATTCCTGCGTCAATGTCCACGGCGAAGACGACGCGCTGACTGGCCGCGGCATCCTTCGGTTTACGCCCCATGAACCCCACAGGCCTCTGCAGCGGTTCCAACACATCTACGCGCTGTTTTTGTACGCGCTGTTCTCTCTCGATTACGTCTTCGTAAGAGACTTTGAGTGCTTCTTCTTCCCATCCCACGACTATCTGAGCGCACAAGGCATCCGGTGCGAGAATACGCCATCCTCTTTGCGGGGAAGGCGTTCTACTTCACGTACATGCTCATTCTGCCGGTCGTAGTGCTGGGAAAATCGCCCTGGCTGGTCGCTGCGGCGTTCCTGCTGGTCCATTTGATCGTCGGTTTGTCCGTATCGCTGGTATTCCAGACGACGCACACCGTTGACAGCACATACTTTCCCGCAGGCCGGGGTGAGTTTGAGAACGGCGTGTATCACATCTTCGCGACCACAGCCGATTACGCGACGACGAATCCGGTCGTGAGCTGGCTCACGGGCGGGCTCAACCATCACATCGTCCATCATCTGTGCCCTTTCGTCTGCCACACCCACTATGCTCCGCTGACCCGGATTGTGAAGGAGACCGCCGAAGAGTTTGGAGTTCCCTATCGGCAGCATCCCACCATGACGCGCGCCATCTGGCATCATCTGATACTTTTGAAGCAACTGGGAAACGAAAACTAATTTTGAGCACTCCAGGCACACCGCAGGAATGTCCCCACCGTGCTGCGCAAGCACCTCCGGAGCGAGGTGTGACCTTGCCCAAACCTATACCTGTTGTCTCCCGATTTCGATCCTTTACGGATTCGCGCGCTATGGCCGCCAATCCCGTACACGTGTTGTCAAAGTACAACGAACTCTTCGGCGACACATTCCGCTTCTATTTGGGTGGTATTAAAGAGGCGATCGTCACTACCAATCCCGCCGTCATTCAGCACGTGTTGAAGACCAATGCGGAAAATTATCGAAAATCCGAAATCCAGGTAAAACGGATGGGCCACTTCCTGGGTAAAGGCCTTCTCACCACCCACGGAGAAGCCTGGCGCACACAGCGGCGTCTTATCCAGAAGGGTTTTGACCGAAAACAACTGGATGCTCTGTCCTCGATCATGCAGGACTCCCTTGCGGAGTCACTGCGGGATTTCGACCGGCAAATCAGTGCAGGCCCCGTCGATATCTACCCCCACCTGATGAAGATGACCTTCGCGATGGTCGCCCGATCGTTGTTTGGCGCCCGGCTGAAGGACGAAGACATCGACCTCGTCAGCCATACCATCTGCACCGTCCAGGAGTTTATCGTTCGGCAAACCATTCAGCCCTATCTGAATCCCTGGTTCGCCGCCTCGGGCGAACTGCGCAGGCACGAAGACATGCGAGTCCGCGCGGACAGCGTTCTGATGGATTACATCAAACAGCGCCGCAATCAGGCTCCCGGCAACGATCTGCTGCAGAACTTGATGGATGCCCGTTACAGCGACGGCGAAGGCATGAGCGATGAACTGGTCCTGAGCGAGAGCATGCAGCTCCTGGTTGCCGGCCATGAAACATCGTCGAATGGTCTGTCGTGGCTTCTCTATCTCTTGAGTTCGCGTCCGGATTGCCTCGAAAGGGTGCGGCAGGAGTTCGATTCCGTGCTGGGCGACGCGCCGCTGAGTCACGCGGATGTTCCCAAGTTCGAATTCACCACGCAGGTCATTCAGGAGGGGCTGCGACTCTACCCGCCGTTCTGGATGATCGACCGCGAGGCTGTAGCGGATGATCGGGCAGGGGACATCGACATACCCCGGGGATCGACGGTCATTGTCTATGTGTATGGCGCGCACCACGCGTCGCGCTACTGGGAGAATCCGGAGAGTTTCGAGCCGGAGCGTTTCATCAAGGCAAACGAGAAGCTGCGCACGCCCTTCACCTATCTGCCCTTCGGAGGCGGACCGCGGGTCTGTATCGGCAATCAATATGCGATGCTGCAGATCCTCATGATTCTGAGCGATCTGCTCAGAAAATACGATTTTCAGCTGACTCCGGGCCAGGCGATCGAAGCGCGCCCGATGGTCATCCTGCGACCGAAACACGGAATCCGCATGAACTTTACCGAGGCAATCGCACGACCTCATGCAGTCATTCAGACATAGACGGTATTTCTGACCGGATACTTCAGGTTGCGAGTTCCGGGGCGCCTTCCAGCTTAGGCTCAGTTGCTGGAACGAATGAGAGCACGGCAAAGAACGCGCAACCATAACAGAGACAGGCAAGGATAAGTACGGCGACGAAGCCAGCCATCATGCCAAGCATGAGCGCGAGCACGGTGCCCAGGACGGTGAAGAACCCGTTGACTCCCCAGGCCCACGCGCCGAGAGCCGCCGATTCCTGCACGGCAATGCGCAGGCCCAGGGGAAAGGGCATGCCCAGGACGAAGCCAAGCGGAGCGACGAGCGCGACTGCGATGAGAATTCGCGCGCTAAGAGGCAAACCCAGGGCGAGGTGGAAGACGGCAGGAGTAAGCAGGCTCCAGACGGCGACAACGATCACGATGGACGGAAGGACTCGGCGGAGAACGGCAACGCTGGGCGGCCAGCGCTCAGAGAAGAATGAGCCGAGACCAGTGAAGATAAGCAGGCTTGCGAGTACAACGGCATAGGTATAGATCGGCTGGCCGAGGAAGAGAAGGAAGTGCTGGAGTGAGGCAGATCTCGACCATGATGAATGCGAGGCCGAGCGCGGCAAAGTAGATGAGCCAGTGCCACGATGCGGACCACTCGAGACCGGTACTGCGGGAGAGCAGCAGCGGGAGAAGAATGAAAAGGGCTGCGATGATCGCGGTCTGGACGAGCAGGACCAGCAGGGTGACCTCTGCGACGGGCCGGTCTTCAAGCGCAAGGCGGGCTGCCATCGGCTTATCCTGCGAGAACATGTCGCGAATGGTGGACCAGCGGATGGAAGTCCAGCGAGTGTGCTGATTGAAGAATGGTTTGTTGTCGGTTGCGGGCGCGAGCTGCATCTCCGTTGAACGAATGACGGTATCCAGGTCGGGTGCGTCGACAATCTGCTGGTAGAGGCTGCCGGGCTGAATGTGATCGGGCGCGTAGAGAACGACGCGGTGAGGAGCGCCCCAAGGATTGCCTGCAGCGATGTTCTCTCGGCCGTGCTCGTTGTAAGGAGCGCGAATAATCTCGAGGTCCGCGGCAGTGAAAGCGGATTTTTTGAGCAGGAAGCCCCCGGTAAATGACTTGCGGCCTCCGGGTGCGGGAGGGTCCGTGTCGAGCACAACGTGATTGGAGAGCGTGCCGAGGCCAAGCTGCTCGAAGGCCTCACGCGCGGTAGCAAGGAGGCGAGGGAGCTGGTACTCGGGACGGGTGAAGTAGAGGGTGCCGTCGGGAGATAGATGATTGAGGTAGTCGACAAAGGCCTCGCGGGTGAGGACGTAGTTTTCGGCGAGGCTCAGGGCACCGGAGGCGACAGCGGCGTTGCTGATGGTGTGGACTGAGATGATGGTGTCGTAGGTGTCCCGGGAGCGGCGGACGAAGCTCCGGCCTTCGTCGGTGACGAGGTGAACTTCGGGTCGATGAAATAAGCCTCCCCAGAAATCGTTCATGCGGTTTGCCACGATGTCGTTGATAGCTGGATTGATCTCAACGGCAGTAACCGAGCTGGCATGGAGTGCGAGTGCCTGGAGAACCTGCGAGCCTGCGCCTGAGCCGATGATGAGGACACGTGCGCCCTCGCGTCCCAGATAGGCCGGCCTGGAGGGATCGTCGGCGGCATGTGGATTTTTGTTGAGAACGGCCGCGACGTCGGGGCGGAGATCGTTGATTCCGGTGGCGGCAGTACCGGCATCAATGACAAGGACGCGATCGGAGGGTTCGGTCTTGCTGGCCGGGTAATCGAAGACCTGCACGAGAGACATGATGTTCCACGCCGAGTAGATCGGTGTGGTGGTGCGTCTGGCCTTGAATGTGCCGACATGGATTGGCAGAACCCGATCGCCGTGAAAGCTGGCGAAGAGAAGACCAATCGCGGCAAGGCTGGAGACGAGGGCCGGAGCCAGGTTGGCGCGGCCAGCGAAAAGAATCGCCGCCAGCGCTCCGATGAATGCGGAAAAGAGCACGCTGCCGGAGCCGCCGAGATGCGGCATGACCCAGGCTAAGAGAGCGCAGCCGAGTCCGGCGCCAAGCAGGTCAAAGGCATAGAAGCGATTAACCAATGGGCCGCTGCGGGTGAGGAGCAGAGAGATGGCTCCCCCGGCAAAGAAGAAAGGCACGGCCACCACAATCAGATAGAGCGGCATGAACAACAGTTGACGGTGGTCTGTGGCGAGCGCGAACGGGTCAAATGGAATGCGCTGCATGCACCAGAAGCTGGCGACGACGGCGATGGAGAAGCCGAGCGCGAAGAGGGAGAGTGCAAGATCGAGACGAGGAGTGTTGGCGAGAGAGCGCCAGATTGCAAGCATCACACCTGATACGCCGAAGCCAAGCAGTGCAGTCGAGATGACGAGAAAGCCAAAGTGGTACCAGAGCGTCACAGAGAGCACGCGCGTAAGAGAGAGCTCGAGGAGTAGCGTGGCGAGGGAGAGGAGAAAGAGCCCCGCGGCATGGCTGCGGAAGGACGAGGGTGCAGGCATTGCACCTCCTTTGGCGACTTTTTACATGGGTACTGGGGGGACGGCGAAAGTCTAGCACAGTCCAAAAGCGCAGTCAGACCCTCGCAGGGGTTTCGCATGTTTCGCAAGACTCCGCGGAATAGATCAAACAGCTCAGAATGTTGTGTTCGAACTCTTCCGTAGACGCTTCAAGTGCAGGCCTAATTACAGATACCGCTTCGGGTCATCTTCGAGAGGGTCAAATGACACTGCCGCGTCCGCCGTTTGCGTACGAGTATTTGCGGTCATTGCACCACGAGAGTGACGTTGACGCTATGGCTGACGGTACCACTGGTCCCAACTACCGTTACGGCATAGGTGCCCGCAACTGTCTTCTGAATGCTCTCCCGTGGGGGATTGGCGTTGTTGTTGCCACCGCCGCATCCGTTGAACACGCACATGCCCGCGAACATCCCCAGCAGCCAGAGAAGCAGATGCACCTTACGCCGACGAAGGCGTACGGGCCGCGATACTGCAGGAATGGCAAGTAGGGCCGCCAGTTCGGCGAGATGGTGGGCCAGCCCGGCACCTCGGGCCCTGACCGAATTGCCCCCACAACCGTCTGCTCCGTGCTGATACTTAGTGTTACAGGTGTCGAAGTCGACCCTACAGTGAAACTCGCGGGCGTAAAGGTGCAAGAAGCATAGACGGGAAGATTAGTACAACTCATTGAAACGGTTCCAGTAAACGCCCCATATTGACTTACATTGAGGCTAAACATTGCTGGCTGTCCTGCGGGAACCGTCGCGGCGGCCGAGCCCAAAGGTGCCGGGAGCACGAAGTCGGGAGTGGTCGAAGCACCCGAAAGCACCACTGTCTGGGGCGCAACACCCGTCCCGCTTATCGTCAGAGTTGCGTTTTTGTTGCCGGTAACGGAAGGCGCAAAGGTAACACTCACCGTGCAGGTTCCGCCTGCCGCAAGACTGGAGCCGCAGTTTGACGCTTCGGTGAACTCCGAGGCGTTTTGGCCGGTCACCCCAGCGACAACGTTTGCGAGAAGAACCGTGCTGGAGTTTTGCAGCGTTAGGACCTGCTGTGTATTGGCACCGACCGGCAGCTGGCCGAACGAGAGCGATTGGCTGGACAATGATAATGACGGGGAAGCAGCCGTTCCGTTCAGAGCAACTGTTTGCGGGTTGTCGAAAGCATTATCGGTAATCTGGAGCACTGCCTGTTTGCTGCCGGCAGTGGCTGGGTTGAATACCACGCTAACCGTGCAGCTGCCACCAGGCGCAAGTGAGTTGCCGCATGCCGAGCTTGCAACGAAGCTACCGACATCAGATCCGGTCAGTCCGATGCTGAGGCCAGTCAACGGCAGTGTTCCTGTGTTCCCCACAGTCACGGTTTGGGTCAGCGATGCGGTCGCAACAGGCTGCAGGCTAAAAGTTATCGTCGTTGCAGATAGAGTCACCGCAGGGCCCCCGACGACAAAGGGAACTGTCGGTGAAACCGTTCCATAGCCGCTTACGCTAACCTGGGCCGCGCCCGACACGGCGAGATCCGCCGCCGAGATCGTGGCACTGAGTTGGCTCGTGCTGACAAAGGTCGTCGCGCGGATCACCCCATTCCAAAGCACCGTGGAATCGGCTCCGAATCCGCTCCCGTTGACGATAAGCGTGAGTGCAGGTGAACCCGCGGCCACCGACGCAGGTGACAACGATGTCACAGTAGCAGTTGTCGGAGCTCCTGGAGTGGCTAGACTGCTGCGGAAAAGCACAAGCTGCGATTCGGTGTTCGGGTTCGTAAAGCTCCCGGTAGCAGTAAGACCCGTAAGGAAAGCAAAACCATCGGTTCCCCATCGTGCCAGGCTTGTGGGACTCGTCGACAGATTGAAGTAAATCGCGCCCGCTAGCGTAAATGTAGCCGGGTCATAACTAATGACCGCTGGGTACGCATACCCGTTGCTCGGCTGATACTGGCCCTCGAGGATAAAGGTGCGTTTTGCTGTGGCATCGGCGACAATTCCCGCTTCGTAGAACAAATTGCTGTCATACCGCCCAAGCAGCTTCTGCGCCGTTGGATCCCATACCTCGCCGCTGTTGGTATAAAGCAGCGTTCCATCCGAGACCATGATGGATCCCGATGCCTGATCGCAGCACGAGAAGCCACCACGTGAGATCAGGACAATTCCACTCGCAGACACCGATGCAGAATTGAAGAAGGATCCTCCAATCGGATATCCGTAGTAGGTGGGTCCGGAAGTAAAGGTAAAGTTGTCGAGTGTGTAGTTCTTGTCTGCATAGTCGTTGCCGATGTATTGGACAACGCCTGAATCGTTGAAAAGAGCAACACCATTCTCGCTGGGAGATGCGGTTTGGCCGACCGCAGCAACCAGCAGTTGCGGCGAACCCGGCACGACGTGCATATCAATAATGCCGTCGGACGAACCCGGTAACGTAAACGTGCGGTCAACCGAGCCCGTTGTAAGATCGATGCGCTGCAATGAGCCGGTGGAACTGTACGTATAGTAGAACCCGACGTAGAGATAATGCCCGTCGTCAGAGACGGCCAGCCGATTAGGATTGACGCCTACAGGAATTGGCGTCCCGGACACGCCAGTGATGGGATTAATCGGAAGAATTGTGTTCGGATTGCTGCTCGATGTGGCCGGGATGGCGACGTACAACATCTTTGAATTAGGCTCGTAGACGACGCTTGTGGCCGTGAGATTGATCAGATGGAATGTCGTTAACGTCGCGAGATTGCTGCCGCCGCCAGGAGCAGGGTTGACTACCTGAACCGGGAAATCTCCCATAACTCCCAGAGTGGCTGGATCGACCGTGACGACGATTCCAGTGCTGCCCTGCGACTTGATCGGATACGATGCACCGTTGATAAACACAGTCGATGCCGGGAAGAAGTTCGTGCCATTAATGGTGATATTTGCCGGTCCGCTGTCGAGCGAAAGCGTGGGAACGGTCAAACCCGTGATAGTCGGCACAGGGTAGGAAGCCAGCGCGGAACCGGTAATTGAAACGGTGACCGTTGGGGTGACTGGATCGTTGGTGTAAATCGTTAGGGCGCCTGTCGTCGTGCCGGCTACCGTCGGGTTGAAAGAGAAAACGTAGGAGCAATAAACTGAAGGGTTGACGGGGTTGCCGCACGTCGTCGAAACAACGGAGAAAGGTCCCGTGATCGTGGTGCGCGAAGTGTCAATTACGAGAGGTGAAGTTCCCTTGTTGCCGATGAGAATGCTGCCCTTTTGCGCGGCTGCCCCCAATACCATTGGCGCGAAACTGAAGCTATTGCTGGAGGGAAGAGACACGACAGGTGTCGTCCCGGTCGCGCTGAGGACTTCTGTGTTGGCAGCCATCGGAGCATCTGAGGTGATCAAGACGGAGGCGCTCGCATTACCGGCCACCTTCGGGGTAAATGTGTACGCGAGGGTACAAGAGGCACCCGCAGCCAACGTACCAGTGCAAACGTTCGCCGAGGCGAAAGCGAAAACGTCCGACGTGAGCTGCATGGAAGAGATCGTCAGTGGCCCGTCACCGCAGTTGACGATATTGAAGGAGCTTTGAGCGGTTGTACCCACCTGGGTCGACACATAAGATACATTGGCGAAGCAAATACTCGGGCCGGGTTTAGTTCCATCGATCAATGCGGCAAAGCCATAGTCATAGGTGTAATTCGGCGGCGGTGGCGTAACTGTTTGGACTGCCGCGCCCGGCGTAGTCGGGAAAGTCTGCGACGCGATACCGACGACGTGAACCAACCCGCTCGAGTCGATCGCCAGGCCGTCTACCTGCGAAAAGCCGGTGGCGCTATTCACATAGCTGGAGAACAAGAGGTTGTGCATCGCTGGATCAAACTCCGCGATGTAGCCTATGCCGCTGAATTGATTGGTGGAGACCGATTGCAAGGGGTGAACGAGGGTCGGGAGACCGCCGTTGGTCGTGCCGGCGAACCAGACGTTCCCACTCGGATCTTCTCCAATGCCATCGATCGTAAGGAATGAACTCCCGGGGCCAAACGCGCTTGAGTAAAGTAGCTGGGTGCCGTCTTCACTCACCTTCGCGAAAAAGCCCTGAGCTCCAAGTGTGGTCGCCCCGCCAATGCTGGTCGAGACGCTGCTGTTGTATGCATCCGAAGTAACCGGAAAGTTATAGCCGGCGGTACCGGCAATCAGCACATCGTGCGTTGGAGTCAGAGCCATCGACGTAACGTTGCCTGTACCCATCAGGGTCGAACTCAGGATTGTGCTGCCATCCGCAGAAATTCGTGTAACGAACGGCGCATTCTGCGACGGACTGATAAGCGCTGTCTGATAGGCGCCCGCCGTCGTAGGCCATGTAACTAAGCCTGTAGTTAGCGAGGAGCCCACTGTGCCCGACATGTAGACGATGCCTGCACCATCTACAGCAAGGCCTGTTGGGCCTGTAGTACCGGATGCTGAACCTATCTCGCCGACGATTGCTCCATAGGTCAACGCGCCGGCGGGCGCGAGCTTCAACAGGAACGCGCCACTGTCGGAATAGCTCGGCAGAAACGCCTGAAGAGCACCCGGTGTGGTAGGCAGGTAAGGGGATTGCGATGATCCGGCCACATATACATTTCCATTGAGGTCGGTAGCCAACGACTGCGGATAAACCGTTGCGCTAGTGGAAACAGAAGAGCTTCCTCCGAGACGGCTGGAAAAGTTCAGCGAAGAACCATCCGGCGTTAGGGATGTAACAAACCCGTCCTCATAGCTGGCTACTCCGGAAGGAATTGGATTCTTCAACGGAAAATCGGCAGAAGATGTCCATCCGATCACGATGGCGTTCCCGTTTCCGTCTACGGTCAACGCGGTCGACTGATCGTTACTGCCCATCGTGCCGCCCGGATAGCCCGTGTGACTGCCGCCAATGAACGTCGAATAGACCACCGCGGTTCCCGCGGGGTTAATTTTGGTCACATACACAGCCAACTTGTTTGTCGCGGTGACACAACTGCTGCATGTGGCAGGGTTCGTCGTTGCCGGAAAAGCTACGGCGGCTTCCCCAGTAACGTAGGTGCTTCCCGTCCCATCAACGGCAATGCCCGTCACGTATACAGACGCATCCCCAAGGAAGGTCGAGTAATCCAGCGTTGGATCAATAATGAGCACCTGCGTTCGGTCATAGCTTCCCAACCGAAAGCCCGCATAACCATTGATAACCACGAACTTCGCGAGCACCTCACGCCGCACCCCGGCAATCGTCTGATAGGCTCGTGGCCGTCGCAGGGTCACCGCACTTCCATCCAAACCAATCGTTAGATCGCCGGCGTGTGTCACATCAACGTTACGTGCTCCGCTGAATTGCAGACGAATGTTGGATGGATTAGCGCCCGGATGCACGACGAAGTCGTGCTCCACCTGAGAACCATTGCCGTAATAGGTCAGGTCGATTCCGCGGTAGACCTCCGAGTAGGTCACTCGCCCAAACCGCGGCAGATGGGTGTGCCAGTTTGAGGCATCATCGCCAACCAGATAGTTCGACTCGCCTTCCAACCTCTCAGTTGCCGTCGGCTTCGCTCCTTCCGGGCACCATCCAGGTGAATCGACACCTGCTTTTGCTGACCACTTGCTGGAGGAAGCGAAAGGCGCACCCCCGTCGCAGAAAGTTCTGCCTGAATGACGCTTGTTCGGACCAGGTAATCCGAACCACTACCCGCCTGACCAACGTTCGGCTCAAAGGCTAGCGGAAGCCGCAGCAATCGAATTGCTGTTTTGTCGGGATTCTCTGGAGACGTTTTGAGAGGGGAGGTCTGCCCAGCGGCGTGAAGCAACATCAAGGAAAGGAAGGTGAAGGTGCCAAAACGACTCAGATAGGCAGACATGAATACTCCAGGGCCGAAATCAATTCAAAATCTGGTTCTCAAGGAAACAGAAAACACTTTACCGTAGGTCGGCCTTCTGACCCAATGAAATCTCATCGTCTCTGTCAACATCACGTGACAATCCGCCACATCAAACGCACCGGCAAAGCTAGAGTTCGAAAAAAGAATGGGTTGTGCCGTAAGTTGCCAAGAAAAAAGGAGTAAATAAATGGTCGGGACGACTAGATTCGAACTAGCGACCTCACCCACCCCAAGGGTGCGCTCTACCAGGCTGAGCCACGTCCCGACTATTATTTCCGTCAGCCCGGGCGGGCCGCGGAGGGGTATGCAACAGGCTTAAGTGTACACGAATCAGCCCCATTCGCGCCCTACTTCGGCGCAACATACTCCTTCGGCAACTGCCCTCCCTCGCCGAAGAAAAACTCATTCATCTGCTCTACCAGAAACTCCTGCGCCTCGCGCGTCCAAGGCTGCAATCTGTACTCATTCAGCAGCATCTTCTGCCGCTCCACCCACTCACCCCAGCTCTTCTTCGAGACATTCTTAAATATCTTCTGCCCAAAGTCCGAATCGAACGGCGGCTCATCCAGCCCTTCCATTTCAGCCTTGAATCTCGTGTCGAAAACCATATGCGCCATTCGTATCAGCTCCTTCGGAACCTCTATTTTACGATGCTTCCTGGAATCTCGTGCATCGAATCTCTATGACAATTGCCTACGACATTGCAACCGCAGCCGTTGCGGCCACTATGGTTGGCAACGAATTCGCAGTCGCAGCCTTCGTCCATCCACAGCTTAGAAGGCTCGCGCACGAGCCCCATGCCCAGGCGGCCGTCCCGCTCGCGAACTCCCTCGGTAAATGGATGCCCTTCTGGTACGGCGCGGCCCTCGCGCTCATCCTCGGCGACGCCTTCCAGCACCGTGCTGATCCTTACGCTCTGGGCCCGCTTCTCGCATCCGCCATCCTCTGGGCCACAACCATTATCTTCACCATCGCGATGCTTGTGCCCATCAACAACCGCATCGCAAAGATGGACCCCCAGCACCCCTACGACTGCTGGCTCGAAGACCGCCGCCGCTGGGATCGCCTTCACAAAATCAGAGTGGAAGTCCTCATAGCCGCCCTGCTCATCCTGCTCGCAGGACTCTTCTTCGGCGACTCCGCACCATCAATCTTCTAACGCCGCTTCCCCTTCGACTTCTTATTCCGTTCGCGAGCCTTCGACTTCGTCTTCCCTTTTTTCCCCGATCGATTCGGGCTGGAGTGAGCGCGCTCCCCGTCGACATTCGCAGCCGCCTTTGACTTCCGCAGCGACCGCGGCGCAACAACGTCCTCATCCCCCGGCAACAAAGCAAACTGCAGCCGCCGCTGCTGCCGATCGATCCGGTCCAGCAGCACATGCACCCGCTGCCCCATCTTGAATACCCGCCCGTTTCGCCCACCCACAATCTGTCGGTCCGTATCCCGAAAAAAATATCGATCATCCTGCAGCGAACTCAGCGGCACCAGCCCCTCGATAAACAACTCATCCAGCTCAACAAAGAATCCATACTTCGTGCACGACAAAATAATCGCGTTGAAGTCCTCCCCCACCCTGTCCTGCATGAACTTGATCTTCTTCCATTCGATCAGCTCCCGCTCGGCGTCATCCGCACCGCCGCTCGCGCTGACTCGACTCCGTCGCAATCGCTCCCAGCTCCGCCTCCGGAATCGGCCCCTCCAAAACTCGCCGCTCAACCTTCTCCGAACGCTCCTTACCCGCTGCCTTTTCGCCCCACGGCTGCGCATCGCTCGACAAGATCGCCCCACCCCGCGTATCCGCCCCACTCCGAATCAAATCCCTCAGCAGCCGGTGCACAATCAAATCCGGATACCGCCGAATCGGCGAAGTAAAGTGCGTATAACTCGGCGAAGCCAGCGCAAAATGCCCCACATTCTTCTCGCTATACCGCGCCTGCTTCAGCGACCGCAGCATCAGGTACGACAAAATCCGCTCCTCCGGCTTCCCCGCAATCTTCGCCGTCAGCCTCTGATACATCTGCGGCGTCACCGGAATCGACTCCGTCACCTCATGCGTCTTCGCCTGCCGGTTCGTTCCCCGCGCATCGCGCCTGTCGCCCTTCGTCTGAATCCGCTTCACCGGCAAACTACTGAACCCCAGCGAATATCCAAACTGGCTCGCCGTCTCCTCAAAATCGACAATCCTCTTCGGATCGGGCGTCTCATGAATCCGGTAAATGCTCGGCACCCCCTGCGCCTCAATCCAATGCGCCACGCACTCATTCGCGCTTAGCATGAACTCCTCAATCAGCCGGTGCGACCATCCCCGCTCCGACCGCACAATCGCTCTCCATATTTCCATCCGGATCAAACTGAATCACCGGCTCCGGCAGATCGAAATCGATCGACCCACGCCGATGCCGCTTCGCATTCAGCTTCAGCGCCAGCTCATGCATCCGCTCAAACTCCGGCACCAGCTCCGCGAACTCCTCGCGCGTTGCAGCATCCCCGTCCAATACAGCCTGCACCTGCGTATACGTCATCCGTCGCGCGCTGCGAATGATCCCCTCGCACACCTCGATACCCCAGCACCTCGCCGCGCCCATCGATCTCCATCACGCAGCTCAGCACCAGCCGGTCCTCATCCGGCCGCAGGCTGCACATCCCGCTCGAAAGCTGCGGCGGCAACATCGGAATCGCGCGATCCGGAAAATAAACCGAAGTCCCCCGCAGCCTCGCCTCAAGATCCAGCGCCGTCCCCGGCCGCACATAGTGGCTCACATCCGCAATATGAACCTGCAGTTCCCAGTTCCCATTCGCCAGCGGCCGCACCAGCACCGCATCATCAAAATCCCGCGCCGTCTCTCCATCAATCGTCACAATCGGCAGCCCGCGAAAATCCCTCCGCTGCGCAATCTCTCTCGCACTCAGCGAATCCACCGTCTGCGTCGCGCTAGCCTCGGCCTCCGCCAGCACATTCGCCGGAAACACATGCGGCAGATGATGCTTGCGAATAATAATCTCCACATCCACGCCAAACGCATCCGGAGGCCCCAGCACCTCAATCACTCGCCCCCGCGCCGGCCTTCCCGCACTCGGAAAATCCGTAATCTCCACATCCACCGCCAGCCCTTCCAGCGGCCGCAGCGGATCCAGCTCCTCCGACCAATGCGTGAGCGACGCCTGCGCCTCCTCACCCATCACCCGATGCACCGACGCCTTCGGAATCGGCCGAAATCTCCCCGCCCTCCGGAATCAAAATCGCCTGCGTCATCCGCTCATCCAGCGGAGTCACATAATTCCCATCGATCAGTCGGAGCGTTATCCCACGCACTTCTCCGATAACTCCGCGCATAATGAAACACCCCCACCACCGTAGGATTCCGCCGCGTCAGCACCCGCACCACTCGCCCCGACCGCCGCCCATCCCGTCCCCGCGGAGCCTCATCCACCAGGACTTCATCACCCTGCATCGCCCCGTTCAGCTCATTCGGCGGAATAAAAAGATCGTCCTCCCGATCCACACTCCCATTCGGCCGCACAAACCCATACCCATCGCGATGCAGATCGAGCTTTCCCGCCACCAGCTTGTCCCGAGTAGCTCTCTGCACCTGCGGCGTCTCCTCCTCACGCCGCACCCGCATCGTCTTCTCCGGAGTAGCCGACGGCAGACTCCACTGCTCTTTATCGATCTTCACCAACTCTCCACGAGCCGTCATCCGCGCCAGTTGTTCCAGCAATAACCGCCGCTCACGCCCACCACCAAGCCCGAGCTCGCGAACCAGTTGTTTATACCCCGCCCGATGCCCCGGCGAGCGCTCAATCAACCGCACCAGCGCGCGGTCACTCTGCGGATAAGGACTCTGTGCCATCGTCTCCGAGCATACAGCCACCGCACCATCACTTCGCCGTCCCATTCCCCGGCGCACTCAGCGACAACATATCCAGGCTTCGACATCTCCGCCGCCTGCTCCAGCGTCGTCCCCTTCGGCACCTGCGTAAACTCCGACTGCACCTCATCCTGCTCCTGCGAGATGTCTTAAAGAACAGCACCCTGCCCTCAATATGCACATGCGTCTCCGTAATCTGCCACAACCCCGGAGCCACCTCTCGCCGCTCCACGCGGAACGTCCCACCCTCGTGCAGCCTCCCCAGGAGACCCCACCCGATCGTCACATCCTCGCACCAGCCTCCCGCTCAGCGTCACGATCCGGTGCTGCTTCTTATCCACCACCATCTCGCCCAACCATCTCGCCCAGCACCCGCGACTGCATATCCGGCGGATTGAAACCGGATTCGGCTCAAACGCGCAGCTTCACTCGCTCGCCGTCATCACTCACCACCTTCCACACAAACGCCTCCGGCAGCATATTCGTCAGCTCTCGCGCGCTCTTGTCGTCCTGCGTTCCATCCTTGTGCTGCTTCGCCAGCTTCTCCGTGATCGTGGATGAACTCCTGCACCCGCGCATCTTCTCCCTGCGCCTCCTCCTCACTCAAGGGCTGCCCACCGCTGCTGATCAGCCGCTTCACCGCCCCATGACTCCGTCTCCACCACGATGAACACGCTGTCGTCCTGATCCTTCCGCGTATCCTTGTACCGCCAACGCGTATCGGTCGCTGTCATCGGCGCAATCTCCGCCTTCGCCGCCGCCTTCACAATCTCCTTCGCATCCGGCTCCACTCTCCTGCGCGCGCGCCCACCCGTGCCCCGCCAGCAGACAGACCATTAACACCATCAACCGTTCAGTCTTCAGAGCCACACCCCGTAAGACGCAGATTTTACAGTAAGGTTTGTGCTCTACCTTATCAATTCACCCACTCTACCCGAACACTCTTCTTTCCAAGCCGCAGCACCGGCGAATCGCCCAGCACGCTCCTCCCAATCGTCCGCACCGAGATCTTCTCTCCATTCACGCTCACCGCATTCTCCCCTAACTTCCGCGTCGCCTCACCCGATCGAACCCGCCAGCCCCGCAAGCACCAGCAGCTTCGGAACGCGAACCTCCTCGCCCTGCATCAAACCCATCCTCCGACAGCGACACCTTCACCACCGGCACATCCTCGCTCACCCCGCGCTGCTGAAACATCTTCGCCCACCCCTCAGCCGCAGCATTCGCCTCCGCCTCCGAGTGGAACCCCTTCGTAATCGTCCACGCCAGGTTCTTCTTCGCCTGCATCGGATGCAGCTCCCCGCTCTTCACCGACTCCTGCATCGCCGCAATCTCCGACCCGCGAAGATCCGTCAGCAGCGTCCAGTACCTCCACATCAACTCATCCGACACCGACATCAGCTTCCCATACATCTCCGCCGCCGGCTCATGCACGCCAATCGCATTCCCCAGCGACTTCGACATCTTCTGCACGCCATCCAGCCCTTCGATGATCGGCATCATCAGCACAATCTGCTGCGGCTGCCCGAAGTGCCTCTGCAGATCGCGCCCACGCATCAGATTAAACTTCTGGTCCGTCCCGCCCAGCTCCACATCGCACTCCAGCGCGACCGAGTCATACCCCTGCGCAATCGGATAGATCATCTCGTGCATCGAGATCGGCTGCTCCGTCCTTGAACCGCTTATGAAACTCCTCGCGCTCCAGCATCTGCGACAGCGTGAACTGCGCCATCAGCTTCACCATGTCGTCGTAGCCCAGCTTGTCCAGCCACTCGGAGTTGTACCGAACCTCCGTCTTCTCGCCATCAAGAATCTTGAACACCTGCGCCTTGTACGTCTCCGCATTCGCCGCAATCTCTTCCCGCGTCAGCGGCTTCCGCGTCACATTCCGTCCCGTCGGATCCCCAATCAGCGCCGTCGAATCACCAATCAAAAAAATGACCGTATGCCCCAGGTCCTGAAAGTGCTTCAGCTTCCTGAGCAGCACAGTATGCCCCAAATGCAAATCCGGAGCCGTAGGATCAAACCCAGCCTTAATCCGCATCGGCACACCCGTTGCAATCGACTTCGCAATTCGCTCCTTCAGCGCCTCCAGCGGAACGATCTCCGCAGCACCTTTGGTAATCAAGTCGAGTTGGTCTTCCAGCGATGGAAACGCGGACATATCTTCGGAGATAGAAAACGGCATATCCCTCAAGTATAGAAGACCAAGCCAACGCAGCGACCAGGACCCCGCTTACGCATTAACCCGATGACGTTCGGAATAAACCGCCTCCTGGTGTGTTCTACTCTCGAACTCTTGCTCATGAGAGTTCGAGGCCAGCTGATGCAACAAATAAAAAAATAAAAGGAACCCCACCTTGAAACAGATCTTCGCTATCTCTCTTCTTTCTACCGCATTTCTTGTCCCGGCTATCGCCATGGCGCAGCAGCCAACCGGCACACCTACTCCCGTAAACGTCGCCTCCCTTCCTTTCAGCGCGGGCATCGAACTCGGGAAGACTCTCTATGTAAGCGGCCATCTCGGAGTCGATCTGACTGCCGCAGTCAAGGCGCCGCCAGCCGATCCTGAGGAGGAGGCTAAAATGGTGCTCCGCTCAGTCGAGAAGACCCTGCAAGAGGCCCACATGAGCATGGATGACCTCGTCTACGTCGAGATCTACTGCACCGATCTCAAGCTGTACTCCGCGTTCAACAAGGTTTACGCCTCCTCCTTTCACAAGCCCTATCCCTCGCGAGCCTTCATCGGCATCAACAGTCTTCTCTTTGGAGCGCACTTCGAGGTGATGGGCATCGCCGTTCGGAATGCAGCACAGAAGAAGCAGCCGGTAACCGCACAGTAGTTCGACAGGAGGTTCTTCTCCATGAAAACTCAAACCCCAAACACGTCGTCCTCTTCCTGCTGTCTGATGCGCCCTGGCAAACAGTTCATCGGAAAGCAAGGGCTGCAATACGCCGTCGGCATCTCAGCCGAGTCAGTCGGTGCCCAGGCCATCCACATGCAGCTCCTCACCATCCCGCCAGGCGGCCGCGCCTACGCCCACAAGCACGCCACTCATGAGACCGCAATCTATGCCATCAGCGGCGAGTCTTCGGTGTGGCACGGCCAGCATCTGGAGCACCATACAATCGTCAGGCCAGGCGATTTTTTCTACATCCCGGCCGACGTCCCCCACCTCCCCTACAATCCCAGCGCCACGGACACCATCGTCGCCGTAATCGCAAGAACTGATCCAAACGAGCAGGAAAGCGTTGTGCTCCTCCCCGAGCTGGAGAGCATCCATACCGATTGATCTCAGTCGCAGGCCAGTGAACGGCCAAATAACCATGGCGACCCGGAACTTCACTGTCCGCTCTCCCGTACATCTCTTTGCGAGAGTCTGACTTCCAGGCCACACCGGAGCGCGACCAATGGCACAATCGCAGATCTCCCCTCACTCAATCGCCACACACACCAAATCAATACCCTGGTGGCTGCGCATCACAGTCATCCTCGGTGCGCTCCTGCTCGCCATCGGAGCCGCGCTCGCCCTCTTCAACCCTGTCATGCTCGTCTCGCCCCACGACGAGATCAACTCAGCAGTCCACATTTACGCCGGCTATTTCGCAGTCCGCAACGCCGCTCTCGCCATCATGCTCGTCGCGCTGCTCTGCCTTGGTGCCAGGCAGGCACTCAGCAACATAATGGTCCTCACCGCTCTTATCCAGCTTCTGGATGTCTGCATGGACATCGCCGAAGCACGATGGCCCCTCATTCCCGGCGTCCTCCTCTACGCCGTTCTCTTCCTCATCGGAGCCGCTCGCCTCTCCGGCCATCCGTTCTGGAAATTCAAATCCTGGGTCTCCGCCCCATAACATCCACGCCGATGTATCATTCGCTCGTATGTACCTGCCCGACTCGCAACTGACCGCAAGCCAGGTTCTCCGCACCTTCCACCACGACGAGTTCTACCTCTTCCTCGGCGCCGCCTTCACCGCCCTTGGACTCGTCTCCATCGCCTTCGCCTTCCTCAGCCGCAAGTTCGACGCGATGCTCTTCTGGCTGGCCCTCTTCGCCATCCTCTACGGTCAGCGTCTCTGGCTTCAGTCGGGGCTCCTCGCCCTGATGGTGCCCCCTTCCGTCTTCTTCTCCAGCCTGCGCGAATCCGCCAACTACCTCGTCCCCATCCCAGCCTTCTTTTACTTCGAGGCCGCCGGTTTCCTCGGACGCTACGGCCGCAAAATCGCCATCGCACTCGCCATCCCCTTCCTCATCCTCTTTGTCGGCACCGTTCTCGACGGCCCCCGACACGTCTTTATCCTCTCGAATCACCTGCTCGTCATCGCCACCCTCATCGCTCTCATCGTTCAATCCATCCGCCAGAAAAACTCCGACCCCGATTTCGCCACCATCCGCCGCGGCATCGCCGTCTTCGTTGCTTTTGCGTTATCGGACAACATCCTTCAGGCCCTCGGCCACTTCATCTACATCGAACCCGTGGGCTTCGCCATCTTCCTCGCCACCCTCGGCTACGTCGCCGCCAGGCGCAGCATCCATCGCGACCAGCAGTTCAGCGAGCTCCAAAAGGAACTCGAGATCGCCCGGCGCATCCAGACCGACATTCTCCCCCCACCCTATCCAGCCTCCGACCACTTTCAGGTCGCCGCCCGCTACGTCCCCATGACCGCCGTCGCCGGAGACTTCTACGACTTCCTCATCACCAACCCGCAACAAGCTGGTCTCCTCATCGCCGACGTCTCGGGCCACGGAGTCCCCGCCGCACTCATCGCCTCCATGGTCAAACTCGCCGCCACCTCACAGCGAGCCAACGCCGCCGACCCCGCCGCTCTCCTCTCCGGCATGAACACCGTCCTCCACGGAAACACCCAAAGCCAGTTCGTCACCGCTGCCTACGTCTATCTCGACGCCGCCACCTCCACGCTTCGCTACTCCGCAGCAGCTCACCCGCCCATGCTCCTCCTCCGCGACGGAGAGATCATCCCCATCACCGAAAACGGCCTCATGCTCGCTGCCTTTTCCTTCTCCACCTACGAAACCGCCACCCACCCCATCGAACCCGGCGACCGCCTGCTCCTCTACACCGACGGCCTTCTCGAAGCCGCCAACACAGCTGGAGAAGAGTTCGGCCCCGAACGCCTCCATCTCTTGCTAAAAGAAAGCGCGCTTCTCAGCCCAAACGACGCCGCCGACCGCATCGTCTCCACTCTCGAAAACTGGTCCCGAGCCCAGAACGACGACCTCACCCTCCTCCTCTGCGACTACGCCGGCCAATTTGCCAATCCCTCCACTCACCTATCAAACTGAAACCGCTAGCACGTCTGCCCTCTTGGGCCGAAGCATCAACACCGCCGCAATCCCCAGCGGGAAGTTTTGCGTAAAAATCTCCACAATGTGCATAAACCGTTGCATCGGTACCATCCCCATCGGAACCACCAGCAACGCCAGCCCGCCCACCACCCAAAGCAGAATGCCAATCACCAACGCCGCCGGCCACCGCTGCATCCTCAACGTATAGATCAGCGGAAGCACCGCCAGCGTCATCAGGATCCCGCGACCCAGCTGAATCACCCACAGCCAAATCCCGTATGACCGGGCCATCTGCTCCCCCTGCGGATAGTACTGCTTCGTAAACAGAAAAAATGTGATCGACCCGAAGACCAGGTAGAGCAGCACATAGACAAACCCGCTCGCCACAACCGCTCCCGCTGCCTGCATCCCCGACCGGTGCTCCGGATCAGCCCCCGACTCCTCCGTCAGCTTTAACACCTTCGCCAACACCGCCAGCCATAGCGCGGCGATCAGATACATCACGAACGCACCCTTCAGATTGCGCCATGCCTCCACACTCTGGCCCGGCAGAAACATCGCCGCCTCCGAAGCCGTGCACACCCCCGCCACCACAAACATCGACACAAAAATCATCCCAAACTGCACTGCCCAACTCTTCGGCCCGAACCGCACCAAGGGCACATAAGCCGCCGCCATCAGCGCGCCCGACAGCCACCACCAGCCAAAGTGCCCCGCGCCCATCGCCGCAATCGAAAACGACAACCCGCCCAACAAACAGTAAGCAACAATTCGCAGATTCATAGCTCCTTCTTTCTTCGCCGATAATGCGCGATCGCCTTCTTTGCCCACTCCAGCCGGGCCTCATACTCCTCAACTCCGAGCTCAAGCGCCAACCGCCCCGACACCGGCATCGCCCCCGCATTCGTCTCCAGATACTCATGCAGGCTCGGAATATGCGCCTCCAACCTCTCCGCAAACTCACGCAAAAACTCAACCGACCGCTCCGCGCCCAGCGTCTGATCCATAAACGCAAATCGCAGCATCAACTCCGCCACCCGCCGCACCACATCCTCCTCGCTGATCGGCTTCACCATCCATGCCTTGAGCGACGCAAGCCCCTTCGGCGTAATCCGGAACACCCTCCGCTGCCGCAGCCCGGCCATCTGCTTCACCTCGCTCCGCACCAGCCCCGCCTTCTCCAGTCGCCCGAGCGCCGGATAAATCGCGCCCGGACTATCGCTGAATCCAGCCATAGGAGTCGACGCAAACATCTTCTTCACGTCATAGCCCGAAAGCGGCTGTTGACTCACCAAACCCAAAAGCGCATATCCGAGAACGGAGGAGGTATCCATACGCAAAGTATTATTACGCCACGTACTATATTTTGACAAGTTGAGTAATGATCTCATCGTTGCAAGGTTTCCCTATCGTCCAAAGCAAGCGGTCGGGCTCACCATCTTTTTGTTTTTTGTCGTCATCCTGAGCGGAGCGAAGGATCCCTGTATTTCCCGGAGCCCCACAATGCTTCGTTTTTCCCAGTTGTTTGTTTTGTCGTCATCCTGAGCGGAGCGAAGGATCCCTGTATTCCGTCGTCGCACCATAGATCTTGTTGACGCTGTTATCCTCGCACTCATGAAATTCGGAACCATGGCGACCATAGCGCTGCTCGCCACCTCTATCATTTGCGTCACTGGGGTACTGATGGAATTGCCGAAATTTATTACGAGCGGATCGTTCCCTAAACCCGCGCAGTAGATCCCCGCATGCCCGACCGAAAACCCAAACCCGAGCGCCCCACCCCCCACAAAGAAAAACTCTGCAAAACCTGCAAGCGCCCCATCCGCTGGACCGAGCAAATCGCCCGCGACTGGGACATCCTCCGCTTCTGCTCCGAAGCCTGTAGCGGCTACCGCCCTGCACAGCACGACCCCGCCCTGGAGGCCGCCATCCTCCAACTCCTGGCCGAGCGCAACGTCGAGGGCGACCGCACCCAAACCATCTGCCCTTCCGAAGCCGCCAAACTAGTCGCCGGCGATCCCCGCACCAAGTCCCACGCCGCCCGCCGCGACTGGGAGGCCCTCATGGAACCCGCTCGCGCAGCCGCCCGCCGCCTCGCCGCCCAGCGCCGCATCCTCCTCACCCAGCACGCCCGGCCCGTCGACCCAAACACAGCCAAAGGGCCCATCCGCCTCCGCCTCAGCGAAAAACCACCATCCTAACCACCGCTCCACCAATCATTTAGAAGATATTTTCTCCAAAAACATCAGCAAAATCACTTGTCAAGTCCGAAAACCACCTAAACCAATCAAAACAAGCAAGATACAACTTGAAATTTTCCCCCGATCGGTTCGATACAATAGAAATAGTGGGAAAAATCAACCAAAGCGATGCGATGAACGGATTCAGTTCAGGATAAGTCGCTTATTTGCACTATTTTGGACGTAACCCATTTGTTTGTAGTATTTTAGCGGGGTACACCTTGGCGTAAGCCAAGGATAATAAACGACTTGCACGCGGGCAATAGGGGGGGAGGGGGTACACCATGGACGTCGACCAAATTCGCACCTATCTCCACACCCTCCCTCATGTCCTCGAGTCCGAGCAATTCGGCGGCCTCGTCTTCTGGGTCGGCGACAAATCCATCGGCGGCAAGATGTTCGCCTGGATCAAGCTCGAACAGACGGACAACAAACCTCGCGTCCTCTCCTACCCCGCCGGTCCCGAACGCTTCCACGAACTCCTCGAAACCGAAGGCATCTTCCCCGCCCCCTATGTCGCCCGACTCTTCTGGGTATCCGTCGAGCGATGGGACGTCTTCCGCCCCGCCCAGTGGGAGTCCGAACTCCGCGCCGCCCACACCCTCACCTTCGACAAACTCCCTCCGAAGGTTCGTGCCGTCCTGGCCATGCCACCCGCCCAGCAAAAGCGCCTCATCGCCGATCGAAAAAAACTCCTCGCAGCCAAAGCCGCGGACAAATCCTCTAAAATAAGAAATCAGGAAAACGCACCTCATGACCTCAATCACCGCAGAAGTCAACGCAACCCTCGCCTATCCCTCAGCCCGAAAAGTCGACCAGACCGACGACTACTTCGGCACCAACGTCAGCGATCCCTATCGCTGGATGGAGGACGTCGACTCACCCGAAGCTCAAGATCTGGATCGACGCCGAGAACGATCTCACGCAAAAATATCTCGCACAAATTCCTCTCCGCGAGACCATGCAGCAGCGCCTCACCGCGCTCCTCAACTTCGAGCGCTACACTGCACCTTCGCGCCGCGGCACACGCTACTTCTACTCCCACAACACCGGTCTCCAGAACCAGAACGTCCTCTTCTGGCAGGAAGGCCTCACCGGCGAACCGCACGTTCTCCTCGACCCCAACACCTTATCCGCCGATGGAACTGTAGCCATCAGCAGCATCAGCATCACCGACGACGGTGCGCTCGCCGCCTACTCCATCGCCGACGCCGGCAGCGACTGGGTCAAATGGCACGTCCGCAACGTCACCACCGGTGAAGATCTCCCCGACCTCATCGAGTGGTCCAAGTTCAGCGGAGCCGCATGGCTCAAGGACAACTCCGGCTTCTTCTACGCCCGTTACGACGCCCCCGCGCCCGACGCCTCTGAAGCCGAAGCCCTCAAGACCGCCAACTACTTTCACAAGGTCTACTTCCACAAGCTCGGCACGCCACAGTCCGAAGACACACTCATCTTCCATCGCCCCGACGACGGCGAACTCAACATCGGCGCACAGGTCACCGACGACGGCCGCTACCTTGTCCTGCACCAGAGCAAAGGCACCAGCCCCAACAACGAACTCACCATTCAGGACCTGCAAAATCCCAACACCCCACTCCTGCGCCTCATCGAAACCCCCGACGCCACCTACGCCCCCATCGACAACGACGGCACTCTCTTCTGGCTCCTCACCACACTCGACGCACCCAACGGCAAAGTCATCGCCATCGATCTCAACCAGCCCGCACGCGAGCACTGGAAGACCATCATCCCCGAGAGCGCGAACAAGCTCAGCGACATCTCCATCATCGACAACACCTTCATCGTGAACTATCTCGCCGACGCGCAAAGCCGAGTCGAACTCTTCAATCTCGACGGATCACTCATAGAGAACCTCACGCTTCCCGCCATCGGAACTGCAGTCGGCTTCGGCGGCCGCCGCGAAGACACCGAGACCTTCTACCAGTTCACCAACTTCACCACTCCCGGCACAACCTACCGTCTCGACATGAAGACGCGCCGCTCCACCCTCTACCGCCAGCCCAAACTTCTCTTCGATCCAGCCCTCTACGAGACAAAACAGATCTTCACCACCAGCAAGGACGGCACCCGCGTCCCCATGTTCATCACCCACAAAAAGGGACTCGCCCTCGACGGCACCGCACCAACGCTCCTCTACGCCTACGGTGGCTTCAACATCTCCCTCATGCCCGAGTTCTCTCCCGCCAACGTAATGTGGATGGAGATGGGCGGCATCTACGCGCAGGCCAGCCTCCGCGGCGGCGGCGAATACGGCGAAGCCTGGCACGATGCCGGCACCCGCACTCGCAAGCAAAATGTCTTCGACGACTTCATCGCCCTGGCCGAATGGCTCGTCGCCAACAAGTACACCTCGCCCGCCAAACTCGCCATCTCCGGCGGAAGCAACGGCGGTCTCCTCGTCGCCGCCTGCGAACTCCAGCGTCCAGACCTCTTCGGCGCCGTCGTCGCGCAGGTCGGCGTCATGGACATGCTCCGTTTCGACAAGTTCACCATCGGCTGGGCCTGGAAAGAGGAGTACGGCTCCCCCTCCGAAGACGCAGACGAATTCGCAGCTATCTACAGATACTCGCCACTCCATAACATCCACGCAGGCGTCAGTTACCCCGCTACCCTCATCACCACCGCCGACCACGACGATCGCGTCTTCCCCGCCCACAGCTTCAAATACACCGCAGCCCTTCAAGCTGTCGCACTGACAGGCCGACGTCCCAACCCGATCCTGATTCGCGTCGAAACCCGTGCCGGCCACGGAGCCGGCATGCCCCTGAGCAAGCGCATCGAGGCAATCGTCGACCAATTCGCGTTCATGGCAAAGGAATTGCAAGTAGAACCAGCGAGGACGTAAAGCCGGCCAGATAGTGGGAAATTGGGTTCCAGGCAAGGATTTAAAGTGCAAAATCCTTTCCTAAAGCCCATACTTTTCTCATGCCGCATTAGTTGTATTCCAAAGTTCACTCACTTTGGTGTACCTGCGGTCGGAAAATTGAATCCGGGCCAACGTTCTGCGCGTCCTATCTATGAAGGCGTCAGAAAGGTTGCTTCATGAAGCTGAGAATCTCCATCGCGTTGCTGCTTATGTTGGCCCCATCGCTCGCGGTTGCGAAGCCAAGGTCAGCGTCAGCACACATGAGGCCTCAGCTCTTCCGCGACCGCACCCCCAAGGCTCGAGTCCCGCAGGGATCGCCGCGAGGCAAGCCGGCGCCGGTCCCCAAACCCGACCCTGCTGAACAATAGAATTTTCGAGTCTTCCAGCTCACCTGCTCTCAGCAGCTTCTCTGGTCTTGCGGATGAAGTCTGCAACTTTGTCGGGATCTTTGCGCCCTGGACTCAGTTCCACTCCGCTCGCAACATCAACTCCCCAGGGTTCAAGCCTTCGGATCGCATCAGCCACATTCTCCGGCGTCAATCCTCCAGCGACAATCAGCTTCAGTCCCTTTCCGGCCTCAGTCAGAACTCCGCGCGAAGCCTCCCAGTCGAACGTCACTCCAGTTCCACCAAGCGCAGCTCCGACCTTCGAATCGACTAGCACTCTGCTCCGCAATCCCATCGTCTGAGATCGCTCGCAGTTGCTTGCGCCAACACATCCGTGTTCGCTCCCGCAGCTTCGATCTGCCAATGAATCGTCTGGATCAGCTTCACTCTCCCCTCGAAGCTCTCGTCCAACTCTCTCAGCAGCGGCAAACTGACTCCGCCATGAAGCTGCACCGCGTCCAAACCCGCTTCCTCCACGACCGCAACGATCTCCGCAGCATCAAGAGCCGGGAAAACTCCAACCTTCTCCACTCCGGACAATTGCGACGTAATCCGCGCCACTTGAGCCGCATTCACCTGCCGCGCACTCGGCGCAAACACGAAGCCAACCGCATCTGCTCCAAGAGCAGAAGCCACTTGTGCATCGTCGAGGTTCGTGTTCCCACATATCTTGATCCACATGGAAGAAGGAAGTCCGCGTTCGCCGTCGTTAGATATCGGTAGAGTACTCACGGTCCAGCAGCAGCGCCAAAGCAGCAGCCGGATTGGGTTGACGCATCAACGCCTCTCCAACGAGGAAAGCGTCATAGCCAACCGAACGCAGTTCGGAGATAGTCTCCGCCGAGCGAATACCGCTTTCGGCAACCAACACAACGTCCTTAGGTCGCCAGGCCGCCAGCTCGACCAACAGCTCTGGACGAACCTCAAACGTGCGCAGATCACGGCTATTGACACCGATGAGGTCGAAGCCCAGCGCAACCGCCCGTTCCATCTCCTCGCGATCATGCGTCTCGCAAAGCACATCAAGTCCCATGCTGTGTGCTTCGTCCCGCAGGTCGCTCAGGGAATCATCCGTATGAGCCGCGACAATAAGCAGAATGGCGTCCGCGCCAGCCGCCCGCGCCTCAAGCACCTGGAATGGATCGAGGATGAAGTCCTTCCGGAGACATGGAATCTGAACCACGCTCGAAGCCTCATGCAGGTAACCGAGCGAGCCCTGAAAGAACTCCTCGTCCGTCAGCACCGAAAGCGCAGCTGCGCCTGCAGCCTCGAAGCTGCGGGCGAGAGTCGCAGGATAGAAGTCACTGCGAATAAGCCCCTTGGAAGGCGAGGCCTTCTTGATCTCGGCGATAATCGCGGGACCAGCAGCCGCTGCCACGCGCAATCCTGCGCGTAAAGCCACGCGGATGTGTGTTCCGCAGCTTTCCGCTCAAGCAACCCGTAATCAGCCATTGCCTTTCGGGATTGCACCTCTAACATCGTGTGGGCAAGAATTTGATCAAGCTGAGTGGGCATAGTCCGTTGGAGTTGCTTTGACAGGTGACACGACCTACGCTACTCCGAGCCCAAGCCATTCCGCCTTGCGCTCAAATTACTGCCGCCTCAACTCGGTTGAGGATGAGAATACTGTTGGTGCCGAAGGGGGGACTCGAACCCCCACACCCTTGCGAGTACATGGACCTGAACCATGCGCGTCTGCCAATTCCGCCACTACGGCACGGTGTCGTTCGCGCCAACCCAACTGGGCCGAAACACGCTAACCGCGAGCTTTTAGTTTTACAAACTAGACAGTCGATGTCAATTCCGGCCACCAGCCTCTGCAGCCTCTGAGACTCGCTGGCTCTCGCTGAATCCGAGACTTATACAAAAAAAGAGCGTCTACTGTCTGGAGGAACTACTTTCTCCAAAATGACCGAACAAAACGATCTCTCCCAGGCCCCACTGAACGTTGAAAAAATACCCGAAGATCTCTCCGTGGAAATGCGTAGATTGGCTCATGACTTGAGCAACGCGCTCGAGATCATCATCCAAACGAGCTACCTGCTAAGCACCACCGAGATGAAAGAACCGGCATCAGATTGGTTGCGCATGCTCGATGATGGTGTGCAAAAGGCGATGGAGCTTAACCTGGCGCTCCGCACTTATATCAAGGAACATACTTCCAACTGACGCGACACCCCAGGATCTACCGCTCTAGGATCTGCGCTTGGCGGAGGTCTGCGACGTTTTCTTGGAGGAGGTCTTAGCTCCGGCCTTCGTCTTTGCCGAGGACTTGGCAGCCGTCTTCGCTCGTGCTTTTTTTGTGGCCACTTTTTTTGAGGCCTTAGCGGAGCTCGATTTCTTCCCAGCAGCTTTTACCAAAACTGCTTTCTTCCTCGCGGGTGCCTTTTTTATGGTGACTTTTTCGGATTTCTTAGCAGGCGCGGATTGCTCACGGAGCCAGCGAACTGACTGCAATTCGTTGCTCCGCATGCTTCCGCTCATGCGCGGCGATCATATCCTCGATCTGCTTCAGCAGAATTCGCGTGTGCATCGGCTTGACGAGAAGCTGGTCCGCACCCATCTCCTGCCAATCCTCCTCTGCCACGGGATACGCCGTCAGCAGGGCGACCACCGGGTGGTAGGCCGCTGCGCGCGCAGCCCTGATCACTTCAACCCCCGCAACATCGTGCTCCATCCGCATGTCGGTGATCAGCATCTGGTACTCGCGGGTGTGCAGCTTGGAGACACCTTCCCGTGCGGATGCAGCGGTGTCCACCTCAAATCCGCTGATCTCAAGCACGGCCTTCAGCGTCAGTAACACGGCCACTTCGTCATCGACAAGCAAAATCCGGCGTCCCATTCGAGTTCCTCTCCAAAGAGCTTCCGAGTCAACATACATTATCCGAACAGCCAGTGCCAAAAATTCGCCGCGTTGAAGGACTCTCAGGAAGACGTGTCCAAAGTGTTATACTTCACGTTGCAATGCAACCTTTTCTGAGAGTTGCATCTAATCCCTAACACAATGCATAGCGAGTGACACAACTCGCTGTGGAGGCGACTTATTCCACCAATTGATAAACGTTCCGCAAAGTCTTTTATCCGCACCAATGAACGTATTCGCGCCCGCGAGATTCGCGTTATTGACGAGAACGGCGAGCAGCTCGGAGTCATGCCCCCCTTTGAGGCCCTCAAGATGGCCCGCGAGCGTTCGCTCGACCTAGTAGAGATCTCTCCCAATGCCGTGCCGCCGGTCTGCAAAATCCAGGATTACGGGAAATACCTCTACGAAAAAGACAAAAGCGAGCGTGCAGCGCGTAAAAAGCAAAAGATTATCGTCATCAAAGAAGTGAAGTTTTCTGTGACAGTCGACGAGCACGACTACCAGACCAAGAAGAACCAGGCTGTACGCTTCCTCACCGAAGGCGACAAGGTAAAGGCCTCGCTGCGCTTCAAGGGCCGGCAGATGGCTCATCGCGACCTGGGGTACAAGATCATCAACCGGCTCATTCTCGATATCGGTGACGCCGGCCTAGTCGAGTTCATGCCCCGTATGGAAGGCACCACCCTCCACGCCATTCTGGCACCCTCCAAGAAGGCAGAATCAGTTCCCAAAAAGCCCGAACCAGCCTCCACTGGCCCCGGCAATAAAACCCCATCTTCGGTAACGCCCGCAACGGCATAATTCCAAGAAAACACCACCGATTTTGATTCAGTTTTGAGATCGAAATCGTGTGCAGGAATTTTCACAGTTGGGTTAATCGTGCGAGTAGTAACCTTTCTACAAACTACTCGCACGCCTGCCGCGTTCCGCGGGGCGAATTCCTTCTGTGTGCAGGCCGTCAGTCTTTCCCGTATCAGCCACCAAGTCGAGATGGCTCTCACTTACCCCGTCTGTTTAGGGAGCGATGACTCGCTTTTTCCACTAAGGACCTGATTCCCACGGAGTCGCACAGTTTCAGGAGATGGGAAAGCACCTCACCCATTAGAGCGACTTTGACGATGCAGTCTCTTGCAGGAAACGCCGGAATTGGGTACTTTAGTAATCAAACTGTTGTATACTCAACTATATAATTGATTATATTGGACTTATTCCATTATGTATCCTATTGTTACCTCATCTGGTTGTCCAGAAAAAACTTTTTTTCAAATACAACTTTAGGGGTATCCCACTATGAAACACCTCGTCCGCGCGTTCGTCGTCGTTCTCGTTCTCACCGGTGCAGTTGCCTCTACCCAGACCTCTTCCGCTTCCACGAAGAACAAGGTCACAGTCGCCAAGGTCAGCATGCTGCCGATCCCAACCTGCCCCCCGGACGATCCGAACGCCTGTGGAATTCCCAAGGCCGCTAAGACATTACCAGCTACGCAATTCGTTGCATGTTTTCGTAATAAATGTTGTGTCCGTGCCCGAAATAAGCTAGCCTATGCTTGCTCTTAGAGGCACGGACACTATGGGAAACCTTATAGCAGGCTTGCATCTCGAATACATCGAACCTGTCCTATGCGGGATGTTGATTTTCTTCCTCGTACGAAGCAAGGCAGCGCGTCAATTCAAGTTTCTCTTCGCACTTTTATGCGTAAGGCTTAGCTGCTCAGCTCATTTGTCTTCCCCTCCTTTACTTCTGCGCGCGGGGCATTGAGAAGCACTTGGCCTATCAGACATATTTTTATGTGTACTGGACGAGCTACGCGCTTGAGGCAATTCTCTCCCTGCTTGTCATCTACAGCATCTTCAAGCTTGCAATGGCACCACTTAAGGGACTCCAGACCCTTGGAATTCTGGTCTTCCGTTGGGTAGCGGCCATCTCGGTCGCAGTAGCCATTGGAGTTGCGGTCACTCCTCATCTGACCGGCATTCACTTCATGATCGCGATGATCACACAACTGCAGCAGACCTCAAGCATTCTGACGCTTTGTCTATTGTTGTTTGTTTGCTTTGCGATACGGCCGATGGGGCTGTCCTATAACAGCCGCATCTTCGGTGTGAGTCTGGGACTTGGCATGATGGCTACGGTCAGTCTTATTGATGCGGCGTGGTTTGCGCACAGCCCTAATATGTACTCAACGATCAGCATGATCAATGGTTTAGCGGTCGGGGTGACATTGCTGATGTGGTCGGCTTACTTTGCCTTTCCGGAGCCGAAGCGCCGCATTATTGTTCTGCCGACGACGTCGCCGTTCCTTCGCTGGAACCAGATTTCAATGGCGCTTGGCGACGATCCAGGGTATGTGGCGGTTGGCGGGATTCCGCCGGAACTCTTTGCTCCGGCTGAACTTGAGGTAATGCGGCGGGCTTCTGCGAAGATGACTCCGGCGTTGGAAGTTCCTGCGGCAATTCGCTCTTTGACTGCTTAGAATCGGTTGTTTTGTTAGAAAAAAAGGCCGCCCAGGTTGGGTGGCCTTTTTGCTTGTGAATACGGGCGTTTTTGAGGGGGTTCGGGGAAAAACATGCGTTTTCTGGATGGTTTTTTGTGGTGAAGTTGTGGTGATTTCGTGGTGAGTTGTGGTGTTTTGGATGGTGGTTTTTGCGCTCTAAAAAATTTCACTTTTTTGAAAATATTTCTGTGGGAATTTCGGAGGGGGGCCAAGGTGGGTTGGTCTGATATGGAGTGACCGTGTCAACCTGCGCAGTGTTTGGGTTTGTTGTTGTTGGTTTCGTCGTTTTTCGAGAACAGAGCGAGCAGCAGTCGGGGCAGTTTTCAGCGACGATTGATCAGTCTGATATTCGCGGGTCGAAACCGCATAATCTTGATCCGTCGGGAGCTGCCTCTGACTGTTATCGCGAGTCCGGCTGAGCCTGTCGCATAGGCCAAACGAGGATTCTCCTTCGTGCTTGCTCCGACTGCTGCTGGCACTGTGCTCGATTTGGACGACGTTTTTCATCAGATAGTTTGCTTTTGTATTTTCCTTCTCAGGAAGGTTTTTGCTCTTCCTCAAGCTGCAGTTCGCTGCCTGACAGTCGCTTCCGCGTGGGTGCCTATGGCCCAGATAAAACTCAGGAGTTCGCGACCTACCGCTGTGACGATCTTTCTCTTGTCTTTACCCGTGGCGGCCAGTCTCACGTATCGCTTATGCAGTCGGTGTTGTGCCTTCCACGCAATCTCTTTGGCCTCTTCCGATACGCTCTGCTGTCGTTTGCGCAACCCAGCCCAGATGGCAGGAGGACGATGATAACTCCATGCTGCTTCGACGACGACCCGTCTCAGGTGCGCGTTGCCCGTCTTCGTAATGCCGCCGCGTCGAGTCCGCTTGCCACTGGAGTTCTCGCTCGGCACAGCGCCGCAATACCCCATCAGTTCTCGAGCACCTGCAAAGCGAGAGACCTGACCTAACTCAGCCGCAATCGTCACTGCAGAAATATGCGCGATGCCGCGCAATGCCTGCAAGTCCTGGATGACTTCTTGCAATGCGGGCGAGGCCAGCTTGACCGCCTCTACGATAGCCTGCTCAAGTCGCAGAACCCGCTCTCGCATGTGCTCGACCTCGTGCAGATAATCGAGCCGCGTGGACTCCTGGGCCACCTGCGCAAATCGTATTTGCGAGACCCAGATCAGATGGAGATGGGTCCATGCTCTAACTCCAGACGGCGGGCGCTGACCCGAGCGCAGTAGAAACTTGCCCAGCCGGTGACGAGCTCGCAACTGATCCTGCTTCGCCGCCTCACGCGCACGCACCAGATCGCGCAGCGCCTCAGAACCCGCGTCCGGAACCCAGACCGCCGTCAGATCGCCGGATCGGTAGCTTCGCGCTAGCTTCTCGGCGTCGCGCCGATCAGTCTTCACTCGGTCGCCGGCCTTCATCGGGACCAGTGACGGGGCTATCACCTCGCACTGAACGCCTAGCTCTGCTAGCTGCCAGTACAGCACATAGCCAGTCGGCCCGGCTTCATAACAAACCCGCAACTTCTCTACTGGGCCAAGCTTCTTCAATAGCTTGCGTATCGAGTCTATCCGGTTGGGAATCGTGCCTAGACTTCGCACCTCGCCATCGGGTTCAGCTATCGCTGCGGCAATCGTTTCGGCATGGACATCCATGCCCAGAAATCGTAACTTCTCCTGCATGACCGGCTCCTTCCGCTTGTGGCTCTGAACGGTGGTTCTATGCGAACTCACAGCCTAACCCACGGTCAGCGCATCGCGCCGGTCACTCCATAATGACTGTTAATTCTCGTTCCGCGATAGACTCGGCGCATGCGCTTTTACGACCTGCGGGTTCCTGCTCTGCTTCTCTGCCTTTCGGCTTGTGACCTTTTCGCCCAGACGGCGACCCCAACAGCTTCTCAGACAGTTACGGCTGCTGATCCTGGTGTACGCACTATTGCGGAGGTCGAACGCGGCATTACCAGCGGGGCGCCTGCTTCCTCCGTGTGGAGTCCTGACAGTAAGCGGCTGAGTTATATCGCGGGAGACGCCGATGCGACGGGGAAGGCCGGCGACATCGTCCAGATTGACCCGGATACCGGGAAGGCCAGCGTGCTTGCAACGGCGGACCAGTTGAGCAAGCTTTTGGCGGACGAGGTGGACGAGAAGAACAGGGACCATCGCGCACGGTACGCGATGTCGGATTACCTGTGGGCGCCCGACTCAAAACATCTGCTGCTCGATAAGGGGGGCAAGCTCTGGCTGTACGACATTGCGGCTGGGACTGGGGTGCTCGTGGCTGACACGCATGAGGGGTCGGGTGACGATCCGAAGTTCTCTCCGGATGCGAAGTTCGTGTCGTATCTCCACAACCACAATCTTTACGTCCATCCGGTCGGCAGCGGGAGCGAGACGGCGGTGACCAACACGACTGGCGACACTCTGCTGAATGGCGAGGTCGACTGGGTTTATCTGGAGGAGCTGGACGTTCGCAGCAACTACTTCTGGTCGCCTGATTCCAAATCCATTGCATATTTGCAGATGGATGAGGCGAAGGTTCCGCAGTATCCGATCACCGACTACATTCCGACTCATCCGACGATCGACAACCAGCGCTATCCGCAGCCAGGAGATCCCAATCCCAATGTTCGCGTCGGAATCGCTTCGGCTAAGGGCGGGAAGACTCGATTTATCGAGGTTCCGTTCAGCGCGAACAACGACTACATTCCGCGGTTCGGCTGGGTCGACTCCAATACGGTCTTTATAGAGGTGCTGACCCGCAGCCATCAGCACCTGAGCATCTATTTTGCGGATGCGCGCACGGGCAAGACGCGCCTGGTGGCCTCGGACAGCGATCCGAAGTTTCTGAACTTCAGCACAGATCTCGAGATTCTTCCGCACGGCCGGTTTCTGTTACAGAGCTGGCGGGACGGGCATAACCACATCTACCTCTACTCGTTCGATGAGCACAATCCTCTTGCGGCGGATGCCACACTGACGCGGCAGCTTACACAGGGGGAGTTCGAGGTGCAGGATGTCATGGTCGAACCGAATACGGAGACCATCTTTTATCTCGCGACGGTCGAAGGCGATCCGCTGAAGCTCAGCTTCTGGTCCGTTCAACCTGACGGTACCAAGAGACAGAAACTGACTTCGGAGTTCGGAAGGCTATCGGTGGGGGTTGCGCCTGATGGATCTCACTTCAGGCTGCGCGCAAGCGACAGCAGCCACACCGCCCGTCATCAGCATGTGCGCTTCGGGCCAGTCCTGCATTCCGATCTGGAAGGCGAAACCTCTGGCTCCGGCGACGGGAGTGACGTGGAGCATCGTCACGGTTACTGCGGCGGATGGCAAGACGAAGCTCTACGGGTATCTCACACTGCCGGCCTCGACTGCTACTGCTTCTGTTCCGCTGATTCTGAATCCCTACAACGGGCCGCTGCCCTTCGCCACGATCATGGATGCGTGGGACAGTCCCAGCTTCGATGAGATTCTTGCGCAGCATGGATTTGCGGTGCTCAACGTGGATGGGCGAGGGACCGGCGGGCGTGGGCGCGATTTCGTGCAGGCCTCGTATCATGACTTCGGCAAGGTCCAGTTTGCGGATCAGATGGCGGCGATGGACCAGGTGCTCGGAAGGTATCCGCAGCTTGACCCGAAGCGGCTGGGATGGTGGGGATGGAGCTGGGGCGGCACGTTTACGCTCTATGCGATGACACATAGTGACCGCTTCCGTGCGGGGGTGGCGGTGGCCCCGGTTCCTGACTATCGCAACTACGATTCGATCTATACGGAGCGGTTTCTTGGGCTGCCGTCAGAGAATGCGGAGGTTTATAAGGATGCCTCGGTGATCAACGATGCGGCGAAGCTGAAGGGGCGGCTGCTCATCGCGCATGGGACGGGGGACGACAACGTTCACATGTCGAATACGATTCAGTTTCTGCAGCCTTTGATTGATGCGGGGATTCCTTATGATCTGCAGTTGTTTCCGCGGAAGACGCATTCCATTGCGGGGCTTCCGGCGCGGAGTGAGTTGTTTAGTCGGATTTTGTGGCAGTTTGAGACGTATTTGAAGCCTGCGCAATAGCAGAGCGACTCTTGAAGAGAAGGCCCTCTTTACTTGTCCGTCTTTTTGCAAGAGCTAAAGGCCTGCGCTCCCTCCGAAAGACAACAACGGAAAGACGAAAGCAAAATGCAGGTCCTTCGACTGCGCAGTTCGCAAAGTGCGCGAACTGCTCCGCTCAGGATGACACGGTTTTGGGGGCATTTGAGGGCAATAGTGGCTTTGGTCTAGATCGCACTCGAATATCTGGCGGGGGTAGGTCATGCGTCTTTACGACTGTAACCTACTTGGGAACACGGCATAGCGGAGCGAAGACCCGAGGTTAGCCCTTGTTCCGCGTTTTTCGCAGAGTCGAAGCGTGATGAAGAAAAATTTGAGCGCGCGGGCGGCTATGGAGCCGTGAATTCAACATCTATGCTGACAGGCTCAAAAGAGGAACGGAACGTTTATGACAACGGCGCGGGTTGTATTTCTCGACGAGGGTGGCAAGGAACTCAAAACGGTTGTCCTGGCGGGGCTGGTGGTAACGATTCATCTGACGGAGCAGGAGAACTCCTCCCACAGCCTCGACGATTTGATTGGATGCCTCGCGGGCAAAGAACACGAAATCCTCAAGATCGGTGGAACCATCACTGAGGTCGCGTAGGACGCGAACCATGACTTCGGCAAGGTCCAGTTCGCGGATCAGATGGCGGCGATGGACCAGATGCTTGGACGGTATTCGCAGCTTGACCCGCGGAGTGTTGTAGTTTGCCACCTGTTTGAAGCCTGCGCAGTAGGGTCTTGGGTGTATCGCAAAACGAAGAGCGGACCTCAGCGGCTAAAGCCGCTTTGCAGATGATGGGTAGCGGCACGGCTGAAGCCGTGCCCTTAAGCAAGGCGGGTGTTTGCGATCTCGAACGATTGCACGGCCGTGAATCAGAGGAAAAAGCAGACGGCCTCGCAGTCGCAAAGACAGGGCTCCCGTTCGATTACGCTCAGGGTCAGGATGACACTTTCATGAGCTGCAACGGACAACTGCAACTGCAACTACAAACTGCAACTGCAAAAACGAAATGCGGGGGTCTCTCCACTGCGCAACAGACGATGAAACTGTCTGTCGCTCCGGTCGAGATGACGCAGCTTTTGGGTTGGGTAGGAGTGACGCAGCTTTGGGTTGGGCAGAAGGGTTTCCCGTGGATTTGGGGTGGCCGGAGAAGCGAAAAGGCCGTCCCGGTTGGGACGGCCTTTTCGTTGATTCTTGTTCGGTGAGGACTAGTCGCGGTCGAATTCGGAGCGCTTCCAGTTGATGAGGTCGCCGAGCGTGGTGCTGCTGCTGATGAGGAGGAGGAGGAGGAACCGGAGTTGTTGCCCTTGGGCGGACTTCTCGCGCTCCTTGTAGCTCTCGACCTCGGCGCGGCTGGCTTCCTCGCCTACGGCGCGGATGCTGAGACCGACCTTCTTCTCTTCCTGGTTCATCTTGACGATCTTGAACTCGTGCTCCGAGTCGACGTCGAGCGAGACAGGCTTGCCGTCGGGACCGACTGCTTCGGAGACGTGGCAGAGACCCTCGACTCCTTCGGCGATCTCGACGAAGGCGCCGAACTGCGCGGTGCGCAGAACCTTGCCCTTGATGACGTCGCCGACGCGGTGCTGGGCGAAGAACGTATCCCAGACATCGGGCTGGAGCTGCTTGACGCCAAGCGAGAGGCGGCGGTTCTCCGGCTCAACGCCGAGGACGATCGCGCGGACCTTCTCACCCTTCTTGAGAACTTCGGAGGGGTGCTTGATGCGCTTGGTCCAGCTGAGGTTCGAGACGTGGACGAGGCCGTCGATGCCGTCTTCGATCTCGATGAAGGCGCCGAAGTCGGTGAGGTTGCGTACGCGGCCTTCGATGATGGCGCCGGTCGGGTACTTGTCCTCGAGCTGCTCCCAGGGGTTTTCCTGGAGCTGCTTCATGCCGAGCGAGATGCGGCGGTCGTTCGGGTTGACCGAGAGGATGATGGTGTCGACCTCATCGCCGGGCTTGACCATCTTCGACGGATGCTTCATCCGCTTGGACCAGGTCATCTCGGAGACGTGGACGAGGCCTTCGATGCCCTGCTCGAGCTCGACGAACGCGCCGTAGTCGGTGACGGAGAGGACGCGGCCGCGAACGTGCGCGCCGATGGGATAGCGCTCGGTCGCGTCGAGCCACGGGTCAGGCGTCAGCTGCTTGAAGCCGAGGGAGACGCGCTGCTTGTCCTTGTCGAACTTGAGGACCTTCACCTGGATCTCGTCGCCTACGTTGACGAGGTCGCGGGGGTGAGTGAGGCGGCCCCAGCTCATGTCGGTGATGTGGAGCAGGCCATCGAGACCGCCGAGGTCGACGAATGCGCCGTAGTCGGTGAGGTTCTTGACGGTGCCGGTGAGGATGCTGCCCTCTTCGAGAGTGGAGAGGGTGACGGACTTCTTGGCGTTCTGGTCCTCTTCGAGGAGCTCCTTGCGGGAGATGACGACGTTGCCGCGCTTCTTGTTGAGCTTGATGACGCGGACTTCGATCTCGGTGCCGATGTAGCCGTCGAGATTGCGAACGGGGCGAACTTCAACCTGCGAGCCGGGCAGGAATGCCTTGATGCCGATGTCGACGGTGAGGCCACCCTTGACGCGGCCGAGAACCATGCCCTTGACGGGAGTCTTGGTGTTGGCGGCTTCTTCGAGCTTGTCCCAGACCTTGTGACGGAGAGCCTTTTCGTAGCTGACCAGGTAGCCGCCTTCGGCCTCCTCGCGCTCGACCACAACCTCAACCGTATCGCCGGCCTTGAACTTCGGTGCGCCGTTGATGTCCAGCACCTGCTCGAGCGGAATGAGCCCCTCGGACTTGAGTCCGATATCGACGACGACGTGCTTGTCCGTAATCTTGATGACGGTTCCGGAGACGATGGCCTCTTCCGCGGTCAGATTCTGGGCGGCGGCGGACTCGGCGGCCTGCTCGCGGTCAAAGTTCGCGAGGGCGGCGGCGAAGTCGGCTGCGTCGTAGTTCAGGTCGTCATCGTCGGCTGCAGCAGTCACCGTGGCGACAGTGCCGTGATCGGCAGCGTGCTGCGGATGCGGCAACGTGCGGAGCGGCTGACTGCGGCGGCGTGACGTCTCGGCGGTTGGGTGGAGGTGGATTCAGAAGACAGGTCGGTGTGATCCGCTGTCGCTTCGGGCGCTAGGACTTCCGTTTCGGTGGTCAGGGGTTTGCTCTCGTTGTCAGGATTATGGTTTTCTACCATGGTGATTGCGGACTCCGGGATCCAAGAATTCCTTCCATCTCAACGGCGTGTGGGGCTTGAACAATCAGCGATATGCTGGCTGTTCTGTTCTCTCCCCGCAACGTCTTCGGCAGGCTGGAAGGAATCAGGTCTTGCAGAGGAGCTAGTGCACTTGGGTCCCACACACATTAGCTCGCTTACATTAAGCATAGAACTTTGCCTACGGTACGTCAACAAAAGTGCGGAATAGACGCGTGTAATTTCATCTCCACGTCATCCGCACAGATAGAAGTCTTTTGGGGTCACTGAGCCATTAGATGCCTGGAGAGTGGTTCGGGACGGTCCATCGGCAGAACGATTAAATTTGAGCTGTTGTGGGAATTTGGCTGCGAAGGGGAGGAGTCGACGCCGCTATACTCGGCGAATGGACCGGCTCTGGACTCCCTGGCGCTACAGTTACATCACCCGCGTTGATCCCCAGGCCCGGACGGGCGTTCCTGCCGAGTTGAGCGCGTGGCCGCCAACGGAGGGCGAGGATAAGCACTGCGTTTTCTGCAATATGATCGCGGCGGTGGACTACGCGGTGGCAAAATGGGATGGCTCGCGAGGCGGCCGAACGGGCGGCGCACCTGGTTTATCGCGGGGAGCACTGCTTTATCTGCCTGAATGCTTATCCCTACTCGACCGGTCATGTGATGATCGTTCCGTATCAGCATCTTGCTTCGCTGGCGGACCTGCCGGGCGCGGCGGCCAACGAGATGATGGCGCTGGCGCAGCGGAGCGAGGTGGCTCTGCGGGAGGTGTACCGGCCGGGCGGGATCAACATGGGGCTGAACCTTGGCGAGGCGGCAGGCGCGGGGATTGCGGACCACCTGCACCTGCACGTGCTGCCGCGCTGGCTCGGTGACACAAATTTTATGACGGTGACTGCGGAAACTCGTGTACTTCCTGAGCCGCTGGATGTAACATGGGAAAAGCTCCGGGCCCCTTTCAAAATTTAATACAACCTAGCACTTGCCATATCCATCCAAGCTTGTATAGCAGACAGCAGGCGAAAGCCTTGTCCTCCTATCGAGCTATCTGAGGACTTCCCCATGGCAACTTTTCAACAGAATCTATCTCTATCCCTCCGCGGCGGTGCGTCCTCGACGCAGGAAAACCGCGGCATCCCGGCGCCAGACCGGCGTCCTTACCTTGTCACTGGTCCTCCGCGCAAACCTGTCACGTCTCGATCAATCCGAGTTCGGTGACGTCGCGTCAGTTTCTTGCACTTTTTCCCCACGAATCCGAGGACGCGCGCATTACGGGCACGACTCGCTCTCTCTATCGCCGCCTGCTGGCGCTCAATCTTCCCCAGACGGATGTCTCGATCGAGACCCGCGAAGTGACCGAACTGCGGTTCAGCGTTGTCGACACCCGGATTGCTTAGAGAGCAACTGAAATCTTCAGCAGAAACACTAAGACCTTGCCGATGAGCAAGGTCGTTTTGTCTTAACCGGTATGACCTCGCCGGGAAGGTTTAGGGGGGCCCGGGAGGGGCGGGGACGCTCGCGGTCGCCTTGGGTGCCGGGTATGGTCGGCCCTGGGTCTGGGCACCCGTGTTGCCTCGAAGCTCGTGATCTTCCAAGCGCCGGACGGCAGCCGCTGGTAGACACGGGTGTAGCGGAAGTTCCCGTGACCGGTGCGCCATCGTTGGTGCCTTCGACCTCGGCGCGTGAGGTGACAATGGCGATGGAGCCAATCAACTTGACCTGTCGGTCGCCCAGGTCGAGACGGGTGAGGGCGATCTTGTGCGTGCCTGCATGCGGTCGAGCTGCTGGGCTTTGGTGTTGACCTGGCCGGTCATGGTGATGCCGATGTAGTCGTCGGAGAGGAGCTTGTCCATGGTGGCGACATCGCCGCCGAGCTGGGCCTGGCGCCACTGCTCTTCGAGGGCCTCGACCTGCTGCTTGGCGGCGTGTTTTTTCTCGTGGAGGGGCTGGTTCCAGGCTGGCACAGAACGCTGGCGCAGACCATCCCATCGCCAATGCCGACAGCAGCATAGCGGAGGGGACAAGCCCGCAGCGAATTGGACGACCAATTAACCGCATTGCGTTCCGGATACTAGACCGATTTACGGCTCACAGTCAAAGAACTTTAGTAGTATCCGCCTCTTAGTCCATAAGACGCAGAATTCGCCCGGAAAGTCCAGACGAATCCCAGGGGTGCTGCGGAAAAGGCGGATGGCGGCTTCAGACGGAAAGCCATTTTGTCTCTTCGATGGGCTAAAGGCCTTCGCGGATCCTTTAACGGATCCTTAGCAGACGGCCGACAGGTTCTCCACTTGCCGTTCCTTCATCTTTTGATACAGGCCGCCGATTGCGTATTGATGAAAATGGGGGGTTGCCCTGTGGTGATCGAGCGCCGCTTCGTCCTTATATTGCTCGTAGATGAGGACGGTGCAGCTTTCCCCCTCTACAAAGTGAGGGACGTAGCTGACGCAGCCGGGCTCTTTACGGGAGGCGGCGGATAGATGGCAGAGAATCTCATCGACCTCGTCGCGGTCCGCCTGGTCGAACGTCATACGAACAGTAAAACTCAACATAATTGGCCTTCTTTACGCCTTCAGCGCTTCGTCAAATGCCGGCAGAGTTATGGTCTGGTCGCGATCGGGTCCGGTCGAAACCATACCGATCTTTGCTCCGGATTCTTTCTCTACGAACCTGAGATAATCCTGCGCCAGTTGCGGTAGCTTATCAAACTCCGTGATGCCTTCTGTGGAAGACTTCCAACCCTTGAGTTTTGTGTAGACGGGCTCGATGGCGTTGTAGCCGGGCATGTCGGCGGGGATGACGTCGGTGAGCTTGCCGTTGATCTTGTAGCCGGTGCAGACGGGGATCTCGTCGCACTCGTCCATGACGTCCATCTTGGTGACGACGAGCCATTCCGTCCCGTTGATCATGTTGCTGTAGCGGAGCAGCGGCAGGTCGAGCCAGCCGCAGCGGCGGGGGCGGCCGGTGACGGCGCCGTACTCCTGGCCGCGGGCGCGGAGCAGGTCGCTGGTGGCGTCGTGGATCTCGGTGGGGAAGGGGCCTTCGCCGACGCGGGTGACGTAGGCCTTGGTGACGCCGATGACGGTGCCGATGCGCGGTGGGGCCGACGCCGGTGCCGGTGACGGCTCCGCCTGCGGTGGAGGAGGAGGAGGTAACGAAGGGGTAGGTTCCGTGGTCGATGTCGAGCAGGGCGCCCTGGGCTCCTTCGAACATGACCTTTTCGCCGTTGTCGAGGGCCTGGTTGAGCATGACGGCGGTGTCGGTGACGAAGGGAGCGATCTGCTCGGCGGCGCGGGAGTACTCCTCGTACATGGTCTTGGGGTCGAGGGGCTCGGTGCCGAAGAGCGCGTGGGCGATGGTGTTCTTCTCGTGGCAGGCGTTTTCGATGTGCGTGCGGAGGAGCGCGGAGTTGAGCAGGTCGACGACGCGGAGGCCGCTGCGGTGCATCTTGTCTTCGTAGGCGGGGCCGATGCCGCGGCTGGTGGTGCCGATCTTTGTGCGGCCGGGGGCGTTTTCGGCGGCGAGCTCGATCATGCGGTGGTAGGGCAGGATGACCTGGGCGCGGTTGGAGACGAAGAGCTGGCCGTCGACGGGGAGGCCGGCGTCCTTGAGCTTCTTGACCTCGTTGAGGAAGGCCATGGGGTCGAGCACGACGCCGTTGCCGATGACGCCTTTGCAGGCCGGGCGGAGCACGCCGCAGGGGATGAGCTGCAGGACGAACTTCTTGCCGTGAGATGATGACGGTGTGGCCGGCGTTGTGGCCGCCGGCGTAGCGGGCTACGACGGAGAACTTCTCCGAGAGGACGTCGACGATCTTGCCTTTGCCTTCATCGCCCCACTGGGCACCCAAAATGACCGCTGATTTGCGTTGACTCACGATGAATATGTTCTCCAAGGATTTTGCGTTGGCCGGCAGACGCGCGCGTAAACCTGCAAACGCAGCGCCACTATCCATCATAACTTGTTCCCGAAGGATGGGCCCTGGGCTAGATGATCCGGTAGTCAGCTCCAAGTTTGAAACAAGCGAAGTTGCCGAAAACCCGTTTTGCGGGAACTGGGGATTAGTTTGCATTGGTCATTCGAGCGCCTTGATCAGACCGATCTGGGTGGCCACTTTCTTTGGAGGGCAGTTTAGTTCACCCGGTGGAAGGTCCGGCTCCAGCGGGTCTCGTCAAAGAAGTGGAGCATGGTGTGGAGCGTGGAACTGGCTCTTTCTGACGGGGAAGTTTTGTACATATCGTCTTCGGGTGTTTCGAAAGACCAGTAGACGAAAAGTGGACGGCCGATGAGGTTGGCTCGGGGGACCAGGCCCCAGTAGCGGCCGTCGTAGCTGTTGGTACGGTTGTCGCCCATGACGAAGTACATGCCGGGTGGAACGACGAGATCTTCACCCTGGATGTGGGCGAGGAGGTCAAGCGACCACTCGGCGGTGACTTCGCGTCCTTTTGCTGGTGAGATAGCGGGGAATTCGTCGTTGTAGGGATCGTAATTAACCGGGGTGGGCTTGGCTGCGTACGGCTCGTCCAGGGAGACACCGTTGCGGTAAACGATGCCGCCGCGGAGGTGGATGCGATCGCCGGGGATGCCAATGACGCGCTTCACAAGTATATCGTGCTGACCCTCGGGATTAGGTGCCGGACGGAAGAAGACGACGGGTTCGTCACGCCGGAGTTCGCGGTACGGGATAAGGTTCGTCCAAGTGCTAGCGGGCGCCAGGGTTGCGCGCTCTACGATTACGTGGTCGCCAACGAGTAGGGTGCTGGCCATGGAGGCGGAGGGGATGACGAAGTTTTGAAGTACGAAGCCCATGACAAAGGACCAGATGATGAGCATGCTTGCGATGGAAGCCAGCCCTTCGAGATGAGTCTCTTCGCGAGGCTGTCGCTTACTGTCCTGTGGAACGCTGGGTTGTTTCTTCTGCATCGTCATGACGCTTTATTGTAGCCGTGAACAGGTCGATCATTCCCGAATGTCGAGGAAGATGTCAGACGGAGTCTCTACGAGAACGCTATCCCTTGCCGAACTGCCCGCAAAGTCGTGTCGAGCTCAACCGGTCGATGCAACACTATCTAATCAGCTGATCCACAAATGCTTACCCTGAAGAATCGAGCTGTTTGGCTGATGTGGCCAAACCTAGCCAGGGGAAGGTTCTGGCTGATCTAACCCTAGCCAGCGCTTTTAGCTTTTATTTTCATTGAATGTGGGTCTGAGCTGAGTGTTGCGTCGACCCATTGAGACCACCTCGTTTTCAAGGAACTACGGGACATCAATTGTCCGATATGGCGACTATCCGGCAACTTGGCTTGGATCATTTGTCGATGAGTGAGTAGGCGATTTAGCACTCATCGATATCACAACTTCCGAGAACGGCGTTTGTCGGTACTAAGGTATCTGCCGCAGCATTGGGGGGAGCCGATCACATTACCTTTGTAGGTCGATGCGTTTCCCGCCAGTCGCTTGGCGGCATGCCTTCCCAGTTTCGGAACGCACGTCCGAAGGAGTTGGGATCTTCAAATCCCAACAAGGTAAGCCGCTTCGTTTAGCTCCAACGCTGAGTTGCTGAGGTAGTACCGCGCCATCTGATGACGCGCTTCATCCAAGACTGCGTTGAAAGCTTGATCCAGAGTCCTGAAGCCGACGTTGTAAAGTACGCGGGCCCATATGAAGAGCTTTCGATATTGCGTCGATCGAGGGGCGATGCCCAGTGAGCTTGTCCTGGATCGTGCGGCGCACCAAGCTCCAGAAAACTGTCCTCTTCTTTGTATTGACGCAGCTGCTCCTCGAATTGCGGTGCAAGCAGATCGAGGAGTTCAGCATTACGCGTGACGAATGGCTTCGTTGCGTCTGAGGCACGAAAGACAACCACATTGCGTGGTGCACCAACGACGACCTCGCAACCAAGACTACGCTCGATTTGGCGTATGTTCGAACGCTGCTGCACGTACTCGACTCTAAGAGGAGTTCAGCGGGGTTCCGCTTCCGTGTCGAGCTAACGAACGCATCCACGAGAAGCAGTAGTCTGTAAGAGTCCACGGCTCCTCATCAACCGCAAGAAGCCAACGGAAGCCGACCGTGAACTCCTCTGCATCAAGTTCCACAAGAATCTCTTCCGGTGCCGTCAGCTTCTTGTACCGAGCCATATGTTGTGACGCCGCAACCAGGTTCTCAGTGGAAAGCGCCGCAATCGCCATCGGATGAAAGCGCTCGGTCTTCGTTTCGATCCCGAGTTTCACACCGATGAGCGGGTCAGAACTCACCTGATCGATGGCACGCCAAAGTGCAAACAGCTCCGCCGTGGAGACAAGCACGCGCGTTTGCTCAAAGAGGTCACGCGGAAGGCCTGCCCTGCGCAGCACGGTTGGAACAGAAACGCCTAGCTCCTCTAGCTTTACGGCGAGGCGTCCCGGAACGCGAAAGTGTTTGAGCATCGCATGATCTCCCTGCTCTAAGGATACCGAAGTCAGCCCGGCATCACGCCATGCAAAAGACGTCAAAGGAACTGCGAAAGGCGTCAAATCCGACGACTCAGAATTGTCGCGATTCGCAGCCATATTGTCGTGCCCGGCAGGGCCGACCGTAGCATCAGCGCTAGTTAAGCGGTAGCGGAGTCAGAATGCACTACGGATTCGCGTAGCGTGAACGATCAGCCACGCTACTTCAAGTTCCTCCACAGGTCAACCACACGTATCGAAGGAGAGCCATGAAAACCTTAATGTTAGGTCTATTTCTATCAACACTGATGGTGCAATCGTCCTACGCACAGCAATCGCCAGCGCCACCAACGGAAACGATTAAAACTGCCGCAAGTCATACACCCGAACAACAAGAAGTCATCAACCTCTCAAACATGAAATGGGATTGGATGGCAGACAAGAAGGTCGATTCCTTGGAGACACTATTTGATGACAAAGCCATGTTCACTCACATGGGAGGGACATGGGGAAAAACCCAAGAACTAGCTACCATTAAGAGCGGTGGCATCTGGTACAAAAAAGCTTTCGTTTACGCAGTTGACGCTCGCATATTTGGTAACACAGCCATCCTGCTGGAGGACATTGATTTGCAGGCAGTAGTCGGTGCGCACGAAGTCACCAATCCCTTTATGGTGACTGAGGTTTATATAAAGGAAAACGGCAAGTGGAAGCTCGCTCAACTCACGTTCTCGCATCTGCTTAGGCCGGTCAAAGTGAATAGCAATAAGAATTAGCCACAAACATCTCGAGAGAGAATCTGCGACGAAATGTAGCGCTCGTGGAGTTGTGAAGAGAGATAGGAGAAGATCATGAAGAAGAGAGAGTTAGGAAACAGTGGTCTCGAAGTCTCAGCACTGGGTCTCGGATGCATGAGTCATGACCTTCGGCCTACGGTCCCGCCGCCGACAAGGGCGAAATGATCAAACTGCATTCGCGCCGCTCACGACCTCGGCGTCACCTTCTTCGACACGGCTGAGGCCTACGGGCCATTTCGCAAATGAGGAACTGGTAGGCGAAGCGCTCCAGCCCATTCGCGTACAAGATGTCGTGATCGCCACAAAGTTCGGCTTCGAGATCGATCTCGGACAACGTGGCAAGCGGACGGCGGCACCAACAGCCGTCCAGAGCATATCAAGGCAGGTCGTCGAAGGCTAGCTGAAGCGTTTGCGAACCGATCACTATCGACCTCTTCTACCAGCATCGCGTCGATCCTGACATGCCCATCGAGGAAGTTGCTGGCGCCGTCAAGGATCTGATCGACGAGGGTAAGGTGAAGCACTTCGGCATGTCCGAAGCAGGCGTAAAGACGATTCGCCGCGCTCACGCCGTGCAGCCAGTCACCGCCGTGCAAAGCGAATACTCTCTCTTCTGGCGTGAACCTGAAGAGTCTGTCATGCCCGACGCTTGAAGAACTCGGCATCGGCTTCGTTCCGTTCAGCCCACTCGGCGAAGGTTTCCTCACCGGCAAGATCGACGAGAATCCACGAAATTCGATCAGCACCGACTTCCGCGCCATGGTGCCTCGCTTCAGCGAAGACAATCGCAAAGCGAATCAGGCTCTCGTCGATGTCATCACCAAGTTCGCGGAACAGAAGCAGGCTACACCCGCTCAGATCGCCCTCGCGTGGTTGCTTGCCAAGGCGCCATGGATTGTTCCAATTCCAGGCACGACCAAGCTGTTGCGGCTGGAAGAAAACCTCGGAGGCGCGGCTGTCGGACTTACTGCAGAAGACATACACTCCCTCGAAGAGGCTTCTTCTGCGGTTAAGGTCGCAGGCGAGCGATATCCAGCAACGCATGCGAAGCTAATCGACCGTTAGCTCCAGATTCTCTCAGGCAAAGGCCGATGTGGTCAGTCCTGAGAAGTCGGCTTAGCGGAAGCAATCCTCAGCGAGCTTTTCTCAACTGTCGATAACAGGGCAAAGCGCTCATTGAGCTATTCAGGTCGATCAGTGTTCTAGGCAAGTTGAGTCGTTCACATCAAACTGAACCGCTACCGACGATCCTCTAAGGTTGAACGTAATAGCCGGCACGCGTTCGCGGCGTGAGTCCTGGCTTCGCGACCTTGACGGTTAACGCGTGATAGGAGTTTGGCGCATCGGCTGGAGCCTGATCCACGACGAGCGTGTAGTAGGCATCTGCTTCGTTCACACAACGGGCAATCTGGCTGGCGATATCGTTGCTTGCAGTCGTTGCCAGACCTCCGCTTTGGGTGGCAATGACCTGCAAGGCCAGGTTGCCGAACTGGGCCTTTTTCGCTGCAGTCACGGGCTTGAGGAAACTTCGATAGTAAAAGTCCTGCGAGCCGACTGCCGCGCCGGCGCCTTCTGGATCGACGCTGTAAAGCGTAATCCGCGCCTCGCGCAGGGCCGTGGAGGTGGAGACGATGGATGCGAAGAGGTTCGCTTGGTCCTTCGCGGTTAGTTCGATTCCCGGTCCTGAGAGCAGTGGCCAACCTGCGCTGATCCACACAACGAGTTTTCTTCCGGGCTGCTTTGTTTCGGCCTGCGCCAGAGATTGCAGGGCATTCATGGAGAGTTGAAAGCGATCGACCGCTCCGTAGAATCCGGCCGATCGGCGAATGGACCGCAGCGCCGTCTCATGCTCGTCGAACACTGCCAGCAAGGCATTGCCATCGGTGGACGAATCTTTCTGTACCTCGGTTCCCTTGTCGGAGAAAAATGCCATCGACATAGGGTGCTTGAGAACGCCGCCGTTTTTCATGCAGAAACGCCTTGATTTGATCGCGCTCATACGCGACCCGGCGGAAGTTCGAATTCACTTCATCGACGAGCAAGATGATCTTTACGGGAGGCTCTGCGGCTTGGCTGGGTTGTGAAGGAGATTCGCCGCCGCTGGCGCGAAATGCGAGGATTTTTTGTTCGTGTCCGTCGTCGAGTACAGTGAAATCCTTCTCTTCAAGCCCGGGGATAGCCTTGCCCGAGCCGTCGGTCACGACAACATCGAGAAACAACCGGTGATCGGCTGCCTTGGGCGGTGAAGCAGGCTCGACCTGGACCTGCGCGACTGCTGGAGACAAAAGCGATGCGATGGAAAGAATAAGTCCGGCCCGGTGCGACAACGTCATGACGAGACCCCTTTTGAACCTTCTCCACTTAAATCGGATGCTGAGAAGAAAGAACCGCAATACCCGGCGCGATGATTTTTTGATGGCGCGGGCTGACGAATCTCTCGGTATTCTCCTCCTGCGTCCCGACTCGCCGCATCTTAATGCGCTAAAGGTACGGCTTTTCCAAGGCTTTTCCTTAACTCCGACACCGGTTCCATGATGCCCGCATCCCGTCTGCTGTATGGCACCACCGTATTTCTCGGCGCATTCCTGCTCTTTCTCGTCGAGCCGATGGCTGCCAAGCAGCTGTTGCCGACTCTGGGCGGCTCGTCTGCGGTCTGGCTTACGTGCCTGGTGTTCTTTCAGGTCACGCTGCTGCTCGGCTATCTGTTTGCGCACTGGCTGACGGGCTGCGAGTGCCTTGGCTGGCGGCGCCATTTTTATCTGGCTTTGCTGATTGGGGCGGCGCTGATGCTGGCGGCGCAGCGTATCCACCCGATTGAGATGAGCCAGGGTTCGGATCATCCGGTAACGACAATCTTCGCTTTGCTGACGCTCAGCATTGGGTTGCCGTTTCTTCTGCTGGGTTCGACGAGTCCGCTGATGCAGGTGTGGTTTATGCGGTCGTATGGCGGCAATGTGCCGTACCGGCTTTTTGCGCTTTCGAATGCGGGCTCTCTGCTGGCGCTGGTTGCTTATCCGCTTCTGGTTGAACCGACCATCGCGCTGAGGCTGCAACGGGCTCTTTGGGCGGTCGGGTTTCTTGTGTATGCGATTCTCTGCGGGGTGATCGCCTCATCGGGCAAGGCGGAGGATGCGGAGGAGGCCGTGTCTGACAAGGAGGGGGCTGTTTCGCGGACACCTGCCTTCATCAAGTGGCTGTGGTTTTTGTTGCCGATGGCGGCTGCGATGCAGTTGAGCGCCGTGACGGCCCATCTTACGGTGAACATCGCGGCTATTCCGCTGTTGTGGATGCTGCCGCTGACTGTTTATCTGCTTAGCTTCATTCTTGCGTTTGAATTTCCGGGGTTTTACCGCCGTGGCATCGTCGTGCGGCTGCTTGTTGTCATGCTGGCGAGCCTGGGTTATGCGATCTCGAAGACGGATGTGAGCCTGCCGATTGGTGTGGCGATTCTGTTCTTTCTTGCCGAGTGTTTTCTGGCTTGTCTGTTTTGCCACGCTGAGGCGTATGCGCTGCGGCCGCAACGCGGATCGGAGACGACGGTCTTCTATCTGCTGCTTGCGGCGGGTGGAGCGGCGGGAACGTTCTTCATCGGCATCGCCAGCCCACTGATCTTCTCGGCAAACTACGATCTTGCCATCTCGTTTTTTGTTACTGCGGCTGCTGCGGTTGCGGTGACATGGAGGGACGGTTGGCCGCAGCGACTGCTGTGGATCGTTGCGTCGGGGCTGCTGCTGTTCTTCGCGATCATGCTGCGGTCGGCGTATTCTCGCGACGCTCTGGTCGAGGTTCGAAACTTCTACGGGACTCTGCGCGTGAAGGAGACCGCGACTGCGCAGGCCGATCCCGAGCGCATGCTGCTCAATGGAACGATCCAGCATGGCACGCAGATCTTCGGCAATGGACTGAGCCGCACTCCGACGACGTACTACGCGGTGAACTCCGGCGTGGGGCTGGCGCTGCGGTTTTGTTGTAGCGCGGGCGGCAGTGATGTGCGCGGCCTCGCAACATCGGCGTCATCGGGCTGGGGACGGGAACACTTGCTGCCTACGGTCATCCGGGTGACCGGATCCGGTTCTACGAGATCAATCCCAGTGTTCGGCCGATTGCGCAGAACCTGTTCACGTATCTTCGCGACTCAGCCGCGCGATTACTTTTGCCGATGGTGATGCGCGCACGTCGCTTGTTCGTGAAGCGCCGCAGAACTTCGATGTGATGGTTGTGGATGCGTTCTCAGGCGATGCGATTCCGCTGCATCTGCTGACAGTGGAAGCCATCGCGATTTACAAACGGCATCTGGCGCCGGATGGGATTCTGGCGTTTCATGTCTCGAACCAGTACCTGGACCTGGTTCCGGAGATCGCGCAGCTGGCCGTTGCGACCAAAATGCCTGCGAAGCTGTTCGAGGTTGCGGGTGACGACGCGACGGGATCGAGTATCGGTCTACGTGGGTTTTGTTAAGCAACAGCACGGCGCTTTTTCAATCAGCCTGACGTCGCGGCGGCTGCCAGCGAGGCTCCAACGATGCCGCATCTGCGCGCGTGGACCGACGACTACTCCAGTCTGCTGCCGATTCTGCACACGCCACTGATGGCGACCGCGGATTGCGCGGATCGGCACGGATAAAAGACATAAACGGATTAACGAAACCGCACGTGTCGCAGGCCGTCGGCAGTCTTTCCGGCATCGATGACGCGGGAGACCTTCATCTGGCCCAGGTCGATCTCGGCGACCTGATTTTTGAAGTTGCAGGCGACGTAGGCGGTCTTGCCATCGGGAGTGATGAGGACTTCGGCTGGTCCGTCGGGGACGTCGATGGTCTTTGTGACCTTCATCGTCTTGAGATCGACTACGGCTACTCCCTTTGATCCGCGCATTGTTACCAGCAGCCAATGGCCGTCGGGAGTGGGCGCTGTGCCGTAGCCGACGCCCGGGAGTGGGACCCAGGTCTTCACTTTGTTGGTTGCGGTATCGATGACGGCGAGCTGCGGCTTGGCCTGGTCTGCGGTAAAGACCATGGAGTCGTCGGGCGAGACGGCGATGCGCTGCGTGTTGGTCGAGATGGGAATGATGGCGAGGGTCTTGCGCGCCTTCATGTCGAGTACGGAGACGGTGCCGGGACCGACGTTGGCGGTGTATCCGCGCGAGCCGTCGCGTGAGAGCGCGAGCATGTGGGACTGCTCCTGGCCGGTGGGGATGCTGCCGACGATCTTGAGTGTCTTCGGGTCGATGATGCTGATGGACTTGTCGAGCTCGGTGGTGACGTAGAGCATGCCGCTGTTGCGGTCGTAGATGGCGCAGTGCGGGCGGACTCCGTGGCCGAAGTCGATGGTGTGGGTGACCTTGCGGCTGGCGAGATCGATGACGGAGATCGTGCTGCCGTCGGTGCCTGCGCGGCCTACGCCGGCGTTGCCGTAGATCGGCACGTAGGCGGTGGTGCCGTCGGGCGAGGCGGCGACCTCGTGGCCGGTCATGCCTTCGACGGGAATGGTGGCGATCTGTTTGCCGGCGGCTGGGTCGATGAGGCTGAGATCGCGACTGGCCTGGTTGGCGACCAGCAGCAGAGGCTGCATCGACTTTTGTCCCTGGCATTTTGTCCCTGAGCAACGGCAAGGCCCGCGACCACGCCTGTTACCGAACAGGCAGCCGCCACGTACGCAAGAATGAGCTTTTTCATAGGCGACAAGTATAGCTTCAACTGGGCCAAGCGGCGACACCTATACTGGCAGAAGGTTATGCCTGAGCTCCCTGAAGTCGAAACCGTCGCCAATGGTGTTCATGCGCGTATTCATGGCCAGACGATTCGGTCAGTCTGGACGAGCAATAAGCCGCAGACCTTCAAGTCGCCGCCTGAGGTGATTGCTGAGACTCTGACGGGGGCTCGTGTGGATCGCGTGCATCGCGTGGGAAAGACTGTTGCGTTCGACCTGACGCGGAAGAATGGGCGCAGCGAGGAGCCCGCGCAGTTTCTTGTGCATCTGGGGATGACGGGGCGCCTGCTTGTCTCTGCTCCGGAGACGCCGCATCCGGCGCATACTCATGCGATCCTGACGCTGAGCGGTGGGCAGGAACTGCGGTTTGTCGATGCGCGGCGGTTCGGGCGGCTGTCGGTGGTGGACCAACCCTACACGGGGCCGGGGCGGGAGCCGCTGACGATTTCGCTTGAGGATTTTATTGCGTTGTTTCGTGGCCGTAAGACGCCGATCAAGGCGGCGTTGCTGAATCAGAAGCTTCTGCATGGGGTGGGGAATATTTATGCCGATGAGGCGCTGTTTCATGCGGGGATCCGCCCGCGGCGCCAGGCTGGGCGGCTGACGCGCGAGGAGCTGAAGCGGCTGCACGCTGCGCTGGTGAAGGTTTTGAAGAAGGCGATCAAGCTGGGTGGGTCGTCGGTGTCGGACTATGTGGATGCGGACGGGGTTGCGGGATTTTTTCAGCTGCACCACTACGTCTATTCGCGGACCGGGAGAGCCGTGCCGGAACTGTGGCACGCCGATTGAGCGCATGGTCATTGGTGGGCGGAGCACTCACTTCTGTCCGACGTGCCAGAAGGGATAGGATCGCGCTTTGTCTTGTACGTAATCGTATCCTGCGTGCTTGGCCATCTGTTCGGCAGCGACGGCTGCGCCGATGACGCGGAGTTCGGCGCTGTCTTCGACGATTTCGAAGGAGTAGCTCTGGAGCGGGCTCATCTTCACCATCTGCTGGATGTAGTCCTTGAGCATGGGCAGGTCGACGAAGCGGACGTTGAAGCCGGAGAGGAAGATCTTGCCGGGGCCGGCCATGTGGATCGTGGTGGCCGAGGCGGCGGCGAGTGCTTTGTGCCAGAGGCGTTTGAAGTCGAGGCAGCGGGCGTCGCCGCTGCTTGGCGGCTTCGAAGACCTCTTCGGGCTCCATGTCGAGGAATCGCAGGCGCATCGCGCGGTGGCCCATGATGCCTTCCATGTGCCCGCGTCCGCCGCAGCCGCAGAAGCGCTCTTTCTCGTCGAGGGTCACGACAGTGTGGCCGCCCTCCCACACGCCTGGGGCAAACGGGTAGCGACCGTAGCCGATGCCCAACTCCGAGGGTCCAGACGCGGATCATGCGGTCGAGCTTTCCGTGTGCAGAGGCGAGACCGGCGGCCATTCCGTCGGCGTCGTTCAGCACGGTGACGGGGGCTTCGATTCCGTGGTTGCGCAACTCGGCTGCTACCAGCTCCTGGATGCGCGCGCCCTTGAGTTGAGGCAGGTTCGGGGCCTCCTCCACGACTCCATCCTTGACCAGGCCGGGGAGCGCCACGCCCACCGCCGCCAGGTCCTTTGTGCCATCGGCTGCGAGAACTATCTGTTTGCAGATGGTTTCGACGACGGCTTCGGTGTGCATCTCCACGAGCGCATCATCGTCGTCGTGGTCCTCGGGAAACCGCCGCAGCTTCGCCCACCAGCTTGTGGTCGACCACCAGCCCGGCTGAGATTCGCTCCGATAACGTGACCCCTATCGCCTTTGCCATTGCCTGATTCGCCTCATCCCCGGAAGACCGGCGTTTTATTCGAACTTGCTAACGCGGTTCAATCCATTGAAAGCCGCCACTTTATAACATTCCGCGAGCGTTGGGTAGTTGAACACAGTGTCGACGAAGTAGTCCAGCGTTCCCCCCAGCGCCATGACGGCCTGGCCGATGTGCAGCAGCTCACTGGCGCCCTCGCCGATGATGTGCACGCCGAGGATTGCGTGCGACATGCGGTGGAAGATGAGCTTGAGCCGGCCGGTGGTGTCGCCGCGAATCTGACCGCGGGCGATCTCGCGGTAGTAAGCGACGCCGACCTCGTAGGGGACGTCCTCTTCGGTGAGTTGCTCCTCGGTCTTGCCGATGAAACTGATCTCGGGGATGGTGTAGATGCCGTAGGGGTAGAGGCCGGGATTCGATAGCACTTTGTCATCGCCGAAGGCGCGCGCGGCTGCGACTCGACCCTGCTCCATGGAGACGGAAGCGAGCGAAGGGAACCCGATGACGTCGCCCACGGCAAAGATGTTCGGCACCTTCGTGCGGAAGTCCTTGTCGACGGGGATGCGGCCGCGGGAGTCCGCTTCGATGCCAACGGCGGCGAGATTCAGTTCGTCGACGTTGCCCTGGCGGCCGACCGCGTAGAGGAGCGCGTCGCCCTGAACCTTCTTTTTACTTTCGAGATTCGCGACGACGGTGCCGTCGGGCATCTCTTCGACGGACTCCACCTCTTCGTTCAGCCGCATCGTCACGCGCGTATCGCGGAGATGGTAGCTGAGCGCCTCGACGATCTCCTGGTCGGCGAATTCCAGCAGCTTCGGCCGGCGTTCGATCAGCGTGACCCTCACGCCAAGGGCGGAAAACATGCAGGTGTACTCGACGCCGATGACGCCGCCGCCGACGATGATCATCGTCTTCGGCAGGTTGACGAGCTCGAGGACGAGGTCGCTGTTGATGATGCTGCGGCCGTTGATCGGCACTTTGGGGGAGCAGGCCGGCTTGGTGCCGGTTCCGATGAGGATATTCTTTGCCTCGTAGACGCTCGAGCCGCGCGAGTTGGTTACTTTGACGTGGTTCGCGTCTTCAAAGCTCGCAATCCCCACCAGCATCTCGATGTTGTTGCGGGAGAGCTGCGCTTCGGTGACGTCGATCTCGGTCTTGATCACGTGCTGGACCCGAAAGGCCAGGTCAGCCATCGTAATCTTTTCCTTCACCCGGTAGTTCATCCCGTAGATGGACTTGTAGTTGTAGCCGGAGAGGTGCAGCACGGCCTCGCGCATGGTCTTGGAAGGGATGGTCCCGGTGTTGATGGAGGCGCCCCCGACAACCTCTCGCATCTCGACGAGCGCAACTTTCTTTCCCAGCTTTGCGGCGTAGATCGCCGCCCGCTGGCCGGCCGGCCCGGAGCCAATCACAATCAGATCGTAAACGCTACTCATCGTGGCACATACTCTTGGATGTCGGCTCCAGCGCCATGGTCGGTTGCCCTCCCGTTATCGGCAAGAATATAGAAATCAGTGAGACAAAAAGCTCTTACTGTACTGCTCCTTGCTGTTTTGAAACTATCACACTGGGGTTAACTGCTCTAGTTTCTGCCGATCTGCCTGTCGCAGGCGAACATACACTTGACGAAGACTATGCTCCGCTATGCCATCACGAGCCGCGCCTCGTTTTCCGGGTGACGAGTCCGAACAACGAGCCGCATTGCTGCGGCAGGCCTTCCATTGGGTGCGGGATGGCTTCGACTACATTCAGCTTCGGGAGAAAGATCTCTCTTCGGACGCGCTGGCGGCCCTGGCGAGCGAGATCCTTGAGGCCATCGCCGCAACTCCGACGCCAACCCGCCTGCTCATCAACTCACGCGCCGAGATTGCAGTTGCAACCCGAGCCCACGGGGTCCATCTGACGGCCGCGCCCGAGGAACTAACCCCGGCCGAGGTCCGCAGGTTGTATGCCTCGGCAAAGCTGCCCCCGCCGATGGTGAGCGTCTCCTGCCACAGTCTCATTGAAGTGGAACGCGCGCGGAGGAATCAGGCGGACGCGATCCTCTTCGCGCCTGTGTTTGAGAAATGGCTTCGCGGTGGACAACATCTCGAAGGTCAGGGACTCGACCGGCTGGCCGAGGCGTGCCGAGCGGCGTCGCCGGTCACGGTCTTCGCGCTGGGCGGGATCACACGCGAAAACGCCGCGTCCTGTATTGCGGCGGGCGCGGCGGGCATCGCAGGCATTCGCCTATTTCACTAAGGCTAGAAGGTTGTGCTGACCGTCAGGCGGAAGGTCTTCCTGGGCTCGCGCAGAATGTAGTCCGCGCCATAGAACTGCAGCGCCTGCTGATAGCTGAACTGGCCTGCTCCGTTGCTGGGGAAGTAGCCCTTGAAGGTATTCACGTTATCCGGTCCGGAGTTCGGGACGGCAAGCTTCTGTGGGACGTCCTCGTAGAGCCGCAGCGAGTTGTAGGCATAGAAGATTCGGAACGGAGCATTGATGATCGGCAGAATGACCTGAAGCTCTGCGCCGTTCGACATACGCGGAACGTAGTTGGTTCCGGGAACGATTGCCAGCGTATCGGGGAACTTGACCGAACTCCCGCCGAAGCAGGCGCCATTGATGATGGTCGGGCAGCCATACTGCGCGCCGGAGATGAGCGACTGGCCCGCGGTGCTCTGGCGGAGCTGCCCAGGCAATAGGTCCATCGTCATGCCAAAGTCGGTGAAGAACGCGAAGGTCACCTGGTTCACAATCGGAATGCGATATTCCAGGTTGGCAACAAGCGACGTGTCGCCGCCAATCGCCACCATTCGATAGATCGGCAGCGGGATCAGGACATTGCCCAGGGCGGGATTCGTCGGATCGCGCGGAACCGCGGTTCCGTCCGGATTAGTCAGCGTGTATTCAATCTTGTTCGGAATGAAGGTGTAGGGAGAGATCGAGCGGACGTCGAATCCGCGCAGGTCCTGCTCGCCGCCGCTGTAGAAGCGGTGCGTCGGCGGGGCAACTTCGCCGCCGTATCCCTCGATGTGGGCGACCTGGACGCGATAGCCCAGCACGTTATGCCCTTCGCGGTTGACCTTCAGACCCTTCATCGGGAAGAACTGGCGGTAGCTGGCGATGGGCGAGACATACTTCACGTTGCCACCCACGCCGGCAACCTGGATCGAGACGTTGAGGTCCTTGCCGTTATGCGGGCCGACCGCGCGATCGAGGCTCGAGAAGGTGATAGCTGGGTGTGACGACCGAGGTGATGATGCCGGTCAGCTGGTTCTGTCCGGCGACGCCGGAGCGGAACGCCAGCGACTGGAAGACGTTCGTCGTGTTCTGGTTGAAGGTCGTGACCGTCGAGCGCGAAAGGGAATAAGCCAGACCGACGCGGGTTACGCCGGTCTTCGCAAAGAGATGGCGAAGCGGCTCGCTGGCTGTCAGCGTCAGGCCGGTCGTCGAAGTGTTGTAGTTGGTCAGCAGCGACTGCTGTGCGGCGGATAGATTTCCGGTCGCGCCGGTGGTCGACTGGCTCTTCGAGGGATTGAAGTCGTACTTCTGGGCGAAGACCTGCGCTCCGACTGAGATTGGCTTGTCGCGCAGGTAGGGCTCGGTAAACCCGAGGCTGATCTGGCGCGACAGGTCGCCGACATTTGCCTGCACGGACAGCGTCTCGCCCAGGCCGAGGAAGTTGTTGGTCTCGTAGTTCAGCCCGATGAAGGTTCCCGAAAGGCCGCTGATACCGCCGTTCAAGCCGATCGAGTTTTTGCCCTTTTCCTTGAGCTTCAGCAGCAGGTCGACGGTGGCGTCGTCGGCGTTCTGACGGCTCTCGGAGTCCTGGTCGGCCTTGAGGGTCTCGAAGTAGTTCAGCTGGTTCAGGCGCAGGATCGAAAGGTCCCACAACTGGCTGTTGTAGATCTGGCCTTCTTCGAGCAGCAGCTCGCGGCGAATGACCTTGTCGCGGGTGATGGTGTTGCCGGTGAACTCGATGCGCGATACGTAGAACGGCTTGCCCTCGTCGATGTCGATGTTGAGGGTGATGGTCTTCTTCGCGTCGTCGATCTGCGGGACGGGGTTCGCCACCATGTTGATGTAGCCCAGGGAGCCGTAGGCCTTGCGCAACTGATCCAGCCCCTTGCTGAATTGGGTTGCGTTGAAGTATTCGCCGTCCTTCTGAATGAACTGCGCACGCAGCGCCTTGGTGTTCTGCGCGTGCGCGTTTCCGGTAAAGGTAATGCCCGCGAGCTTGTAGCGCTCACCCTCTTCCACCGGCATCAGAATGTCGATTCGCTTGCCCTTCGAGGGATGCAGCGTGAGGGGGTTCAACCCGCCGGCGTCGCGGACGTGCGTGGTCGGCTCGCTGGTCTGCGCCTTGAAGTAGCCGCGGTCGCGGTAGGCCTGGCGGACGCGCTCGGTGTCCTCGTCGAGCTTGCTGGCGTCGAAGGTTCGCGCGAAGAGATTCTCGAGGATGATCGAGTGCGGGATGCCGATCGGCTTCAGGTTCCTCATCGCGTTGCGCAGGGTGCGATCGCTGAGGTTCTGGTTGCCCTGGAACGCGATCTTGCCGACCTTCACGGTTGGGCCTTCCTTGATGACAAAGGTCAGCGAGACACCAGCCGGCGGAATCTTCTTGATGTCCGGTGTGACGGTGGCGAACTGGTGTCCGTGCTCGGCGAGGAGGTCCTTCAACACGACGACAGCGCGGGCAATCTTGGTGGGGTCGTACTGGCTCTCTACCGAGACCTGGACCTTCGCCTTCTTGAACCGTTCCAGAACGTCGGACTGGGTTACCGCGTTCAGGCCCTTGTAGTTGATGTCGCGAATGGTGGGCTTTTCGCTGACGATGATGATGAGCTGAACGCACTTCGGCGTGTCGACCCGCTCAATCCGCAGATCTTCGAAGTAGCCGGTGTTCCACAACGAGTTGAAGTCGCGCTCGACGACCGTTGGGTCGTAGACGTCGTTCTGCCGGCTAAACAACCGCGCCAGAACAGATTCCTTGGGGATGCGGCGGTTGCCGATAACCTGAGGCTGGCAAAGAGTTTGCGCTCCCTGCGACGGCGCCGGCGACGGCGGTAAAGCCCGCGGGACACCTGAGCAGTCAGGCTGGACGCGGCAACTAGGAAGACGGCAATGAGGTACGCGACAGAAGCAATGCGGGGACGGCTGGAGCGCGCGCACACAGGTTTGGCCTTGCATTTCAGGGAGCTTCCGCTCTCTCGATTCACGGTAAAGATACGCACACCCTCACTGCTCTAAAAATGACACTCCGCCATCAACTAAGCGAAGTCTCGATTATATGGGAGCGGAGAGCCGATAGCGAGTTCGCCCCCGGGTTCCGGTCCGATCAGACAGCATCTAACGCGCCTGAATTCAGTTTTGTTCTCTTTTGGACGAGCGTCGGCGACGGAAAGGCACTCCCAGCCCGCACCTAACTTTCGAGCTCCGAGGTAATGGTGAACTCCTGGGCCGATCCGTCCCACCGAATGGTCAGTACATTGGGCTTGCAGCAGACCTGGCAGTCCTCGACATACTGCTGTTTCGACCCGGCAGACTCGTCCACTGTGGTTTCGATCCACTCGCCGCAGCCCGCGCACTGAAACTTCGCCGGATACATCGCGTTCAGCCTCTCACCTTAGGCGAGCGAAGCCATTCGTCCGCCGCACAACACCTCGCCGAACGAATCGCTGTTGACGTTACCGCCGGTCAGCACCGTTCCCACCCGCGCGCCGCCTTGTTCGCGGTCCTTCAGGAGAGCCGCAAGGCCGGCGCCGCCAGCGCCCTCGGCGACATTGTGGGTGTCCATGAAGTAGGCGCGCATTGCATCCTCTACCTCATCGTCGTCCACCACCACTACGCGGTCCATCCCCGCCTTCATCAGGTCCAGGGCTGCAGGAAGCGGCTTTCGGCAGGCCAACCCATCGGCGATTCCCGGCCGCACAGCATGCTCGATCACGTCGCCCTGAGCAAACGACAGGGCATACGCCGGAGCCTTGCTCGAAACGACGCCGACGATCTTCGTCGCCAGGCCCAGCGCATTTCGCGCCGCGATCATTCCGCATACGCCTGACCCCATCCCAATGGGCACGTAAACCGTCTCCAACTCCGGGCAGGCCTTGAAGAACTCCCATGCGTAGGTCGAAACGCCCGTCACGATTCGCAGATCGATATTTGGAACGCGGTGCCAGCCAAACTCCTGCTCCAGCCGCTCTCCGTGCTCGCTCGCTGCCTGAAAGTCCTCGCCGAACTCGATGAGCTCCGCGCCCAGCGCCTGCATCGCCCGGTTCTTCTCGACGCTGTTGCCGAACGGCACCACGATTACTGGGCGAATTCCGTGCTGCGCCGCCGCGAACGCGATTGACTGCCCATGGTTCCCGCGCGTGGCCGAGACCACCGTCGTCACCTCCGGCCGCTCGCGCCGCAGCCAGTCCATATAGACGAGGCCGCCGCGAACCTTGAAGGCTCCCACCGGGGTATGGTTCTCGTGCTTCACCCACACCTCAGCGCCGGCGCGCGCGTTGATCAGCGGCCAACTGTACTGCGGCGTGGCGGGCATGCTCTGGTAGACAAGCTCAGCCGCACTCTCAATCTCACTCAATCCCGGGAGCAAACCTTCCATCTTGTCCCTCTTGTCGCTCTTTTATCAGCCGGCGCGATGCTCCGGAGAAATCTTTCGCACCTCGACCAGCGTCGAGTAAAACGTGGCTCCGCCGCCGATGTCAGTCAGGGTCTCGGACGTCAGCACATTCACATTCGCCTCCGCCCGCCGATAACTTATTCCAGTCCAGCCGCGCCGCGACTACTCCTGCCGAGACGTGACGCATTCACAAGCGCCTTAAGCGAAACGCTTCCGCGCCCGTTGAAGACTTCGACCTCGTCGCCGCTGACAATCGACCGCGCCGCTGCATCCGTGCCGTGCATCTCCAGCACGCCCGCCGTCCGCGACTCCATCCGCTGATGCACCGGCATATTCGCAAACGTCGAGTTCATGTAGTTGTCTGCCTTGCGCGGCAGAAACTCCAGCGGATATGCTCCATCGGCCGCATGCGCGCGGGACTCCGCCGGTGCCTTGAAAATTGGAACGGGCAGAAACTCGCCGCGTCCGCTCGGCGTTTGGAACCACTCCGGCGTACTGAACGGCAAAATGTCACCGTCCGCATTCGCCGGGAGCTGCAACGCAACTTGCCCCTCGCGCTCCAGCCGCTCGCGCGTAATTCCTGCGAACCAGGGATGGTCGGTTTTGAGCGCCTGATCGATCAGCGCATCCTCGCGATCGTCGAAACACTGCTCGGTGAATCCCATCTTTCGCGCCAGCTCGCCGAACATCGCAACATTACTCTTCGCCTCGCCCAGCGGAGCGATCGCCTGCGCATTTACCTGTGCGAAGAGATGTCCGTAAGCGCCCTGCACATCCTTCACTTCGAGGAATGTCGGCGCAGGCAGCAAAATGTCCGCGTAGTCTGCCGTATCGGTGAAGAACTGCTCGTGGACCACGGTGAATAGGTCGTCCCGCCTCATGCCGCGCAGCACATCGTTCTGGTTTGGAGCCACGGCCGCTGGATTCGAGTTGTACACAAACATCGCCTTCACCGGCGGGCCGTCGTTCTTGCCAGTGCCCAGCGTCGTCAACGCGTGTCCGAGCTGACTCATATTCACCACACGAGCAACGCGTCCCAGCGGGCTCTCCAGCATCAGCTCCGGCATCTGGAGCGCCTTGTCGTTGAACGGAAATGCGCCGGACGTTGAAAGCTGAAGGCCGCCACCTTTGTACTTCCACGCGCCCGTCAGCAGCGGCAGCATGCACACGGTCCGTGCCGCGGTGCCGCCGAATTCGCTGCGTTGAATCCCATAGTTCAACCGGATCATCGCCGGACCTGCGCTCTCGGGCTGTTTCGCGGAAGCCGCGCGGCCAGCCATCGCATACTCGCGCGCCAGCCGCACAATCGTCTCGGCAGATATCCCCGTGATCGCCGCTACTCTCTCCGGAGAGTGTTCCGGCCGCAGCGCATGTGCTTTCAACTCCTCGAAGCCCATCGTGCACTGCGCGACGTATTCGCGATCCTCAAGACCCATGTTCAGGATGACGTACATCATCCCCAGCGCCAGAGCCGTGTCCGTTCCTGGGTTGATCGCCAGATGCTCATCGGCCAGCGCAGCCGTTCTTGGTTCGGTAGGGATCGATCACGACCAGCTTCGCGCCCTTGCGCCTAGCCTCTTCAATAAACGGCCACAGATGCACGTTGTTGCCATGCACATTCGCGCCCCACGCAATGATCAGGCCCGCATGACGCAAAGTCCTGCGGCGGCGTCCCCAGCTTCACTCCATAGACACTCTTCAGTGCGACTCCGCCCGCTTCGGAGCAGATTGTCCGGTCAAGCTGCGAGGCCCCGAGACGGTGAAAGAACCGCCGGTCCATCGATCCGTAACCCAGCTTCCCGATGGTTCCTGCATAGCTGTAAGGCAGCACGCTTTCCGGCCCAAACTCCGCCGCAATCTTTTTCAGCCGCGCCGCAATCTCATCCAGCGCCTCATCCCACGAGATGCGCTCGAACGCCTCCGCTTCGTGTCCCTGCTTGAGTGGCCCCTTCGGTACGTCCCGCCTGCGCCGCATCGGATACAACAGTCTGTCCGGTGAATACACCCGGTCCAGATACTTCGCCACCTTGCCGCACAAAAATCCGCGAGTCACGGGATGGTCCGGATCACCCTGCAGCTTCACCGCCCGCCCAGTCAGTTCGTCGACCGTCACCAGTACACCGCACGAGTCCGGGCAGTCATGCGAACACACCGCATGAACCACCTTCCTCGCGCCCGATTGCACATCCGGCAGAGTGGAATGTAAGCCCATGCGTCAATTCTAGAGCAATCCCGAAGCCCGCAGCGGCCAATCGCGTTGTATGCTTCTGCCAGAACAACGCCATGAGTCACCACGTCTTCACTCCAGCCCGCCTCGAAGCCTTCTCCGACGGAGTCATCGCGGTGATCATCACCATCATGGTGCTCGAGTTGAAGGTGCCCCATCAGGACGGACTCGCCGGCCTCAGGGCTGTTTTGCCCACGCTGTGCCTGTATCTCATCTCCTTTGCCTTCGTTGGGATTTACTGGATCAACCACTACCATCTCCTTCACCGCACCGAGGAGGCCGACGAGCTGATCCTCTATGCCAATCTGGGATTCCTCTTCTGCCTGTCGCTGCTGCCCTTCTTCACCTCCTACGTGCTCGACAAGAAAATGGACTCTTTTTCGGTCGCCATCTATGTCTCTTCCTTGATCGTTACCGGCTTCAGTTTTCTCCTTCTGCGGCTGGCCATCAGCCGCCGTCTGCGCCACGCGGGCAGGTTCGAGGAAGAAGACAAGGCCGTCGAGCGAAAAAACTGGCTCTCCCTCTTTGTCTATGTGATTGCCGTTCCACTCGCCTTCCAGCACCCCCACATGGCTTTGGGTCTGGCCGCCTTCGTCACTGTCATTTGGGTTACGCCGACGGTGGGCATCAAGCCCCGCCACGAGCACCCTCCCAGCGACCGCATCGAGCCCACCTGAGCGACGAAGCCTATCGCCGCTCCGTTACGGCCTACACCAATCCGGCCATAGCCCACATTCGTTTTGAACGATAGAATTCATGCTCTAGATAAGTCGAGGCAACTAAATTCTCCTTAGAGATCCCCCATGACGCTTCGTTCCGCTCTTCGCACCGCTGCTGTCAGCCTCGTGCCTTCTGTCACCCGTCTTCCTCTCCGCGCAGGAGCCCCCCAACCCGCTCCACACCGCCTCGCGCCAGGAGCTCAACATCGTTAAGGTTCTTCTTGCCCAGGAGAATGCCTGGAACAAGGGGGACCTTGCGGGCTTCGCGAGCGGGTACAAGGACTCGCCTGACACTTTGTTCGTCACGCACCAGGTCTTCCGTGGATTCACCGGCCTCGTCGACGAGTACAAGCACGATTATCCCAATCGAGCCGCGATGGGCACGCTCAGCTACTCCGATCTCGAGGTCCATCCGCTCGATGAGAACTTCGCGGTCGTTATCGGCAGATACCACCTCGACCGCAGCAAGAAAGACGGCGGCGCCGCCGAAGGCCTCTTTACCCTCGTCTTTGAAAACACCGATAACGGATGGAAGATTGTCGTCGACCACACCACTTAATCGAAGAGGTTTTCTTCAACTCGCCCTGAGCTCTTCGATCAGCGCCTTCAACTCCGAAGACGTCCCGGCATTCATAACCTCGAATAAAAATCCCGCCCCGCGCGATCTGAGCATCCTGCTCGTCGCCTCGCATCGGAATACGCGCTCACCCAGCCGAAATACGATTTCAACGCGGGTTCCCGGAGCTAAGCGCAGACGAGCCTCTGTCTCCACATAACAGCCGCCTAAGCTCAGGTCCAACACCCGTCCCCGGAACAGCATTGAGCCGTTCTGGACCATCACCTCGGCCCACGCGTCGACTTCGTACCTTGTGTGCGTCCGGCGGTCCACGAACCCCGCCGCCGTCCTCCGTCTTTCCTGCCCGACCCACTCGTTCATTGCCTCTCCCGTACGGGCGAACCAAATCGCGCTCTCGCCGATCCATCGCCTGATTCGGTCATCGGCAGGGATTGCGGGAAACTTAGCGTCAAAATGTGGAAGGTCTTCACCGGGGTCATCTCCGACATGTATCTTCGACCATATAAAGGACGCCCACGATGACCTGTCTCGCTTTCTCGCGCCGCCGCTTCCTCACCACCGCCGCAGCCGCTGCCGCCGCCACGCGTTTCTATCGCCCTGCGCTTCACGCCCAGGAGATCCCTGACGTTCTCGCGCGAGGCCGAGCCGCCGGAGCTACCGCCAAAATCAAAGTCCAAAGCCTGCGCGGCAACGTCACCGCCCTGATGGGAGTCGGCGGCAACATAGCGGTTCTCCCCGGCAAGGACGGCAAGCTGCTCATCGACTCCGGCTACATGACCGCCCGGCCGCAACTCACCGAGGCTCTGGCTGCCATCAGTTCCGATCCGATCACCCATCTCATCAACACCCACTGGCACTTCGACCACACCGACGGCAACGAGTGGGTCCACGCCGCCGGCGCCACTATCATCGCCCACGAAAACTGCCGTACCCGCCTCAGCACCCCGCAGGAGATCGTCGCCTACAAGGCCAAGTTCCCACCCTCACCCGCTGGAGCCATCCCAACCCTCGTCTTCAAGACGGACGACACGCTCAAGCTAAACGGGGCCAACCTTACGCTCCGCCACTATGAACCTGCCCACACCGACACGGATATCTCCATTTATTTCGCGGAGGCCAACGTCCTCCACACAGGAGACACCTTCTGGAACCCCCTCTATCCCTTCATTGACTACTCCACTGGCGGCAAGATCGACGGCATGATCCTCGCAAACAAAAATAACCTTGAGATAGCTTCTGCCGATACCATCATCATCCCGGGCCACGGGGCCGTCGGCACCAAAGCCCAGCTTGCGGAGTTCCACGAGATGCTCGTCGCCATCCGCGATAATGTTGCGAAACTCAAAAAAGAAGGCAAGTCGCTCGACGAGACCGTCGCCGCAAAACCTACCGCGGCTTTCGATGAGAAGTTCGGAGGCGCAAGAGCCGCCGCGTTTGTCGGCTACGTCTACCAGGGCGTTTAAAACGCCGCGCAAAAGCAAAAGGGCCGGGCAAACAAGCTCGGCCCTTTATTTCTCTTTGCAGGGGTCAGACCGTCAAAATCTCTTTTTCTTTCGCCTTGAAGAGCTCCTCAATGCGCTTAATCTCGGCGTCTGTCAGCTGCTGAACCTCTTCGTTCGCCCGCTTCTCATCATCGGCCGAGATCAGCTTGTCCTTCGCTGCTTTCTTGATCTGGTCGTTGCCGTCGCGGCGAATGTTGCGGATCGCTGTCTTGTGATCCTCGGCAGTCTTGTTCAACTGCTTGACGACTTCCTTGCGCCGTTCTTCGGTCATTGGAGGCACCGGCACGCGAATCACTTTGCCATCGCTCATCGGGTTCAGTCCTGCAGGCGACGTCCGGATTGCTTTCTCGATCGTGCCAATCATGCTCAGGTCGTAGGGCTGCACCAGAATCAGCGTCGGCTCCGGAGTGCTCACCTGGCCCATCTGGGCCACCGGCGTATCCGTACCGTAGTAGTCCACCTTCACCGTGTCGAGCATGTGCACGTTCGCGCGCCCGGTTCGCGCCGCCAGCAGGTGCCCGCGGAAGTCCTCTACCGAACTCTCCATCCTTGCCCTCAACTGTTGGTGCGTTCCCTTCAACGCCTCCATTCCTGCCATCGCCGATGCCATACTTATCTCCTTCTGCTGCCACCCGATATTTTACAGAGACGTTATCAACCGTGCGAGGCGAGCAAGAGAAAATCCCGCGGCCGATCGAAATTCCAACGTTAGCGCTTCACCTTATACTTAATCGAGAATTTGAAGGTTGGGTTTACGCCCGGCCTTCTCGCCAGACTGTCTCCTTTGAGGAATAAATGTCCGCACTGATTGAAGCGATTCACATAAAACGCAAAACTCTGTTTGAGTTTGAAAATGCTCCGTACACATGCCTGGACTCAGACATCACCACCCCCACGGCTCGCGGCGGTCAGACGCTGGTACGCCTGAAGATGCGCAACCTTCTGAACAGCGCGGTTTTTGAAAAAACATTCAAGGCAAATGACAAATTCAAAGAACCGGACCTTCTGCTGGTCCCGGCATCCTACCTCTACAGCGATGGCGACGGCTCTCACTTTCTGGATCAAGAGAGTTATGAAACCCTCACCCTGACCGAGGCGATGCTCGGAGATGCGCTGGACTTCCTGGTTGAGGGTGCCCTCCTTCAGTTGCACAAATACAACGGCAATCCCATCGGTCTGCAACTGCCAATCTTTGTCGAACTGAACGTTGTGTATGCAGAACCAGGGGCTCGCAGCGACTCTTCCAGCGGCGGCGGAACGAAGCTGGCTCGCCTCGAAACCGGCCTCGAAATTCGCGTTCCACCTTTTATCAAGGAAGGCGAAAAGGTCAAAGTTTCGACGGAGAACAAGGAGTTCGCGGGGCGCGCCTGATTCTTCGCCTCTCGTCCTAGGGGACAGCAGGCAACGAAGCGGCAATCGTCTTCGCCGCAGCGCTGCAGACCGGATGACCCCACCCGCTTGCGCTTACGCCAATTGCAAATCCGGACGGCGTCGTTATGTCATACACAATGTTGTCCGGCCGGCTCGTGTCGCCGCTCACGCCCGCTGGCACATAGTCCAGCTTCAGGTTGTGACGAGTCTTCCATGCGATGTTGTGGTCGGCGCACGACGAGTCTCCGCTGACGCCAACCGCACCAATCAGCTGCTTCTGCGAGTTATACAGCGCTAAGCCACCACCAAACACGTTGACGCCACCAATCTTGCCTCCAACCATCGGATCATCCGATTGCCCGTAGTCCTGAGAATCGCCGCGGTATGCCACGTCCGTGTTCACCGGATTACTCGCTTGCAGCCCATAGAGCGACCCTCCCGGCTGCGTGGCCGAATACAAATTGGCCGTCGACAGCGCAAGCCCTGCCAGACTGAACGCATTCGCCGTATTTGCCTTCTGTGCCGATATCACACGGCTCCCCGGCCACTGGTCCCCGCGCTGCGTTCCGGTAAAAGCTACCGCGCAAACCACTCCATCGCGGTTCACCACCGTCGCCCACATGTTCAGGCCGAATCCGCCATTGGGCGTGCTCTGCGCCGCAACCAGCGCTGCCCGCAAGACGCTGTACGACGGCAGTTGACTGCACGACGATGTGTTGCCGTAGTTGTTGTTCGCGGCTTGCACCGCACCTGACCCGGCCAGCAGACACACTGCCGCGGCACCGATTATCCACATCGATCTGTTCCTGCTCATAGCGCACTCCTTCTCTCATGCAAAAGTCAGACAGAAGAGCCCGAATTTTTTTGTTGGGAGCCCAGAGCCCGGAGATTCACGGCCCGGAAACCACAAATTCTAGCACCGCCAGCCCACACGTCGTCGCGCACCCACGCAAGGCTTTATCCTGCTTTGCGAACGAGCTACTCCAGCGCGCGCAAGCGCCGGCACGCCTCCGCCAGATCCTTATCCTTTTTCGCAAAACAAAACCGCAGCAGGTCCTCGCCTTTGCCCGGCCTGAAGAACGCCGATCCCGCCACCGAGGCCACGCCCGTCTTCGCCAACAGTGCCCTCGCCTTCTCCGCCGCTGTCGCACCTGGCAGATTCCCCGCCGAAGCCAGCACGTAGTAAGCGCCATCCGGAACATGCGGCCGCATCCCTGCATCGCGTAGTGCGTCAACGATCATCGTCCGCTTCAGCTCATGCTCGCGCGCCAGGCCCTCGTAAAAATCCGCGCCAAGCTTCTCGACCCCATCCGCGCATCCCTGCTGCAGCGGAGCCGGCGCACACACATACGTCAGATCGTGAAAGTACCCGATCGAAGGAACCCACTTCGGGTCGGCAATCAGGTAGCCGACCCTCCACCCCGTCACCGAGAATGTCTTCGAGAACCCAGACATCAGAATCGTGCGCTCCCGCATCCCCGGAAGCGACGCCAGGCTCACATGTTTTGCCCCGCCGTAAATAAAGTGCTCGTAGATCTCATCCGTGAACACGAACAGGTCGAACTCCTCGGCGATCTCCGCCAACGCCTCAAGCTCCGCGCGAGTGAACACCTTGCCCGCCGGATTCGAAGGCGTGTTGATCACCATCGCCCGAGTCTTCGGGGTGATCGCCGCCCGCACCGCCGCAACATCCAGCCCCCAGTCCGGAGCCTCAAGCGCCACCGGCACCGCCTTCGCGCGAATCGATCGCAGCGTGCTCGCGTGGTACCCATAGAACGGCTCAAACAGCAGCACCTCATCGCCCGGATTCAGCAGCGCCATCGCCCCCGCCTGAAACGCACCGGTCACTCCGCTCGTCACCAGAATCTCGCGCTCCGGATCGACCGCTATCCCCAGCGTCCGCGCCACCTTCGCCGCAATCGCTCTCCGCAGCCGTTCGATCCCATCCATTCGCGTATAGATATTCAGCCCGTTGCGAATCGCACGGATCGCACCTTCGGCCACCACCTCGGGCACTTCGGTATCGCAAACTCCCTGTGCCAGATTCACACCGCCAATGCGATCGCACTCCTGCGTCATCGCCCGAATCTCTGACTGCACCACACCCGGCGCCAACTCACTCAACCGCAGTCTCGACAACACCTCTGCCTGTTCCATAACGAATCTCCTAATGCCGTGCGCCCACAATCTCAATCAACTCTGGCTCGGACACAACCTCCAGCGTGGCGCCCAAGCGCAATAACTTCCGCGCCGCATCCGACCAGTGCAGATGCGTCAGCGCAAAATCGCCGTTCTCGTAGTTATACGTCGTTCCGTCATCGCGATACACGTCGAAGTCACCATCGGCTCCCGGATACACCCGCAGCGTCGCAATCCTCTGTCGCTCATTCGTGCTCTCCACCGGCTCGCCCAGCGGCAGCACCGACCCGGCGCGCACAAACAGCGGAATCACATCGATCGGCGCGGCCACTGTAATCGTCTGCCCGCCGTGCACGCGCTCATTCGTCCAGAAGTTGTACCAGTCCGTCCCTGCCGGCAGATACACATCGCGGGTCGTCATCCCCTGCTCCGTCACCGGAGCCACCAGCAGCGCAGGCCCAAACATATATTCGTCGCGAATATCCGCCACCTTCGGATCGCCGCCAAAATCCATAAACAGCCCGCGCATAAACGGCGCGCCGCTGACATGTGTTTGATGGGCGAGCGAATAAAGATATGGCATCAACTGATAACGCAGCTTGAGATACTTCGCCAGAATCGGCTCCGCCTGCCTGCCGTACGACCACACCTCATTCTGCGGCCTGCTGCCATGACTGCGGAAGTTCGGCTGAAACGCGCCATACTCGAACCACCGCACATACAACTCCGGATAGTCGTCATACCCACCCACATTCGCCCGCGCATCCGATGGATCGATCAGCGGCGGCCGCTCCGGCTTATGTTCCGAAGGCAGATACTGCCACCCGCCAATATCGGTGCTCCAGTAAGGCATCCCCGACGCTACAAAATTGATCCCCGTCGGCAGTTGCCGCTTCAGCGTGTCCCAGTTCCCGCTGATGTCCGACGACCAGAAGATCGTCCCATTGCGCTGCGCACCAAGATACGAATCCCTCGCCAGAATCAGTGCCCGCGCCTTCAGGTCGCGCCGGAACCCGTCATAAAACGCCGCAGTATGGAATAGCGGAAACACGTTGAAGAACTGCGTCCCCGGCCCGATGTGCCAATAGCTCCCGTTCGGCGGCAGGTCCGGCTCCGTCTCATCCGCCCAGAACGAATCGAAGCCCTTGTCGACGTAGTTCTCCTTCACAATCCCCCAATACCACTTCGCCGCCTCAGGATTCGTCGTATCGATGTCGGAGCCTGCGCGGTCGTACGGCAGCCCATTCGTCGGCGTCCCATCGGCCAACGCCTCAAACCACCCATTCTTCAGGATCGTCGCGTAGTACCGGTCCTCCGGCACAAACCGCGGCCACACGCTGATCATCGTGTGAAAGTTCATCGCATGCAGATCGCGATTCATCCCGACAGGATCGGGCCACTTCGCCGGATCCATGTCCATCTCGCCCATCTTCGTGTAGTGGAACCAGTCGATCACCAGGTCATCGATCGGCAGATGCCGCTCGCGATAGCCCTTGGCCACCGCCATCAACTCGGCTTGACTCGAATAACGTTGCTTGCACTGGATATACCCATACGCCGACTTCGGCAACATCGGCACATCGCCCGTCAGCAGCTTGTAACCGGCATAAATCTCGTCATACGTCTTGCCCGCAATCACAAAGAACGACACCCGCTGTCCCACATCCGAAGTCCACCGCACCACATCGTTGAACCCGAACGCCACCGTCGTCGCCGAAGGATTGTCCCACACAATCCCATACCCTTTATTTGTAACCACAAACGGCACACATACACTCTGCCCCGATGGCGCGTTGTAATCATGCGCACACCTCACCACATGCCCGCGCCGGTCGAGATAGCCCTCCTGGTTCTGCCCCATCCCGTAGTAGTGTTCATCCTTCGGCGAAGCAAACGCCGCGCCCACCTGAAAAAACGGCGGATCCGTCGGCCGCCGGTCGTACAGGATGTCCGCATTGCCATCCTTATGGTTCGGCACCGACATCTGCCACCCGCGCATCTCCACCAGCGACGCACCCTCCGGCGTCCTTATCGACAACCCAACCCCAGGCGTCGACCCATTGAAGAACTTCGCGATATCCGCCTGCGTCCCCGTCGGCACCCACGGCTTGCCCGCCGGCGAAACCGTCACTACCATTCGCGCGGACCGCAACACATCCCCACGTGCACTCGCGTCCGCAGTCCATCCCGCTGCAGAAGCCTTCGCAGAAATCCCATACCCCGGCGCCGCCAATGCATCCTCCCGCCGCAGACTCATGCTTACCCGAACCACATTTGGCGCATAGGGTTCGACCAGCACCGTCGCCTCATGGCGGTTGAGACTCAGTTGCTGCGCCGCGAGCACCGCCGACAGTCGCGAACAGACAAGGAAAGCGCAAGCCATTGTCATTATCGCGCGAACCGAGTTGCATAGAACACGGTTATGCCTGATATTCCACTCGGCTCTGCGCTCGAGAGCAAGCGCGTTCACGATCCTGCACGACGTTACCTTTCGGCTTCGACAAGTCTTCAGACCGAATGCGCCAGCCCACCAGCCACAGTTGCTATGTATCTCGACGATCTTCTGCTGGTACTACTCGTGATGCCTACGAGCAATAGTTCAAAGCCACGGCCAATATAGCCATCGAAATTCATCACGAGGCCAACGTTCCGGATGCGATGCCATTACAGCCGATCGGCGATCCCACACGTCGACTGCAACACTTTGACGAATTGCTAGCGCTAGAATCCGTCACGCGATTCTATCCTTCGGCATTACTGGGATAGCGAACATACCATGCCTCGACCCCTACTACGCCAGCCCGGTAGACTCCGCCTGCTCCTGCGCATGATAGCTGCTCCGCACCAGCGGCCCGCTCTCGACATGCCTGAAGCCCATCCCCAGCGCCTCGTGCTTCAGGAACGCGAACTCATCCGGAGTGTAGTACCGAGTCATCGGTAGATGGTCGCGCGAAGGCCGCAGATACTGCCCGATCGTCAGAATGTCCACCTTGCGGTCTGCCAGGTCGCGGAAGACGCTCAGCAGTTCGTGCATCTCCTCGCCCATCCCAACGATGATGCCGGTTTTGGTGACAATCTGGTCGCCGTCGCGGTCCGAGAACATCTCCGCAGCAATCTCCTTGGACTTCCGCAAGAACTCCAGAGACCGCTCGTAGCGTCCGCCACTCTTCGCCACGCGATACAGCCGAGGAACGGTCTCGATATTGTGATTCAGAATCTCCGGCCGAACCGCAACCACCATCCTCAGCGCCTCTTCCACGCCTTGAAAGTCCGGCGTCAGAATCTCCACCCTGCACCCCGGAGCCTGCAGCCGAATCTCCTCCACCACCTTCACGAACGCCCGCGCCGCGCCAACATTGTCGTCGTCGCGGTTCACACTCGTAATCACCGCATGATGCAATCCAAGCTGCGCCACCGCATAAGCCACCCGCCGCGGCTCATCAAAATCAATCGGCTCCGGCTTGCCCTTCGGCACTGCGCAAAACCCGCACCGCCGCGTGCAAAGATTCCCCAGCATCATGAAGGTCGCGGCCTTCTGGTTCCAGCACTCGCCGATGTTCGGGCACTGCGCGCTCTCGCACACCGTATGCAGCTTCAGCTCCCGAGCCATCTTCTTCAGGTTGTGAAAGGTCTCCCCCATCGGGGCTTTCGCCTTCAGCCACGCCGGCTTGGGCGCAGGCTTCCTCGGCGTCAGATCAATCTGAACCAGATCAGCGGTCGGAGTCATCCCTTCTATTGTATCGCCTCTTCACGAGCACGCCGCAGCGTCTCCACCACGTCTCCCGTCGGATAGAACTCCATCGCAATCACGCCCCGGTAGTGCAGCTCCGCCAACTTCCGGTAGATGTTGATGTAATTCATCTCGCCAGTCCCGGGTTCATGCCGCCCGGGCACATCGGCGACATGAATCAACCCAACCTCATCGATGTTCTTCTCCAGTTTTTCGATCAGGTTTCCTTGCCCGCGCTGCTCGTGGTACAGGTCATACAGCACCTTCACCGTCGGACTACCCACAGCCCGCACAATCTCGAACGCCTCGGTCACGCCGTCAAGATAGATCGGCGGATTCTCCAGCCGGTCGATCGGTTCAATCACACCCATCAACCCCGCGCCACCCAAAATATCCGCGGCGCGCTTCAGCGTCTCGATCGACGCAGCGTGCTGGACTCCCGGCCCTGCGCCTTCCATCCGCTTCCCCGACAAAAGAATGATCTGCCCGCATTCCAGCCGTTGCATCACCGGAAGGAAGGCCTTCAACTCCGCCAAAAAGCCGTCCCCTCCCGACGGATCGGCAAACCCCATCTTCACGCCCGACGTGGCATCCACCGTAATCTTCAGCGTCTGCATCCGCGCGAGGATCCGATGCCAATCCTCTTCGGACCACTTCGCAAACTCACCCACCAGCTCAACGTGCCTGTATCCCGCCTCGGCAACGCGCTCAAGATTTTCTTCGAAACTGCCGCGATTTTTCAGCGCCCACATCATCACTGAAAACTGCGGCCCGTTCTGCTCTGCTGCTGGCTGAGCCTGTCCCATCAACTTGCCCGAGCTTGCCGTCACGCAGCAACAACCGCGGCCATCCGCTTACCAAAGTCCCTTCGACTCAGCATGCGGGCCATCCTAGCAAAACCAGCCGACCATCGGTAGCCAATGCCCTGCGATTACAAAATCACCGAAGCCGATCCCTCACCTCGGTCCGCACCAGGTACAGAAAGAACACCAGCGCAAACAGTCCCTGCACCAGATATGGCGCCACATGCGTCTTGTGAAAGACAAACATATTCCCCATCGCCAGCGTCAGACACCCCGCCAGCACCAGTGCCCATCCCCACCGCCGCAGCCGCAGCAATCCAAACACGCCCGCGGCAAGCAGCGTACACAGAGCCAGTACTCCGAACTTCCCGCGTCCGTCGCCAAACTTTCCCTGCAGCGCCGCAAACGCATTGATCAGCGTCAGCACCAGCATGAACATGCAGATGCCCGCCACCCCCGGCAGCATCCCATGCGCCCGCGCCTGCAGCCGCTTTACTTCGTCTCTTTGGGTCCCGTCTGTCTCGCTCATAACGTATGCAGATATGCCAGCAGATCGTCGATATCCTGCTGGTTCATCGTATTCCCCATCGCCGGCATCAGGCCATGCCCATGCAGAATCGTCGCCGTCACCCGCTCGTCATTCGCCGGAGCCCCGCTCGGCAGCGCAGGCCGCTTGAACACGCCCAGCATCGGCGGCCCATGCAGCGGCTTATCGACTCGGTCATAGTGGCATTGTGCGCAACGCGCCTGAAACACCGCATGCCCCTGCATCTGCTGAGTATTCAACTGTTCAAGCGGCATGGGCGGCGGCAGCGTCTTGCACCCAGCCAACAGCCCCACCCCCAAACCCATCAACAAAAACTTGATCGTCCTCACAAAACCATTCTCGCATCCCAAACTCGGCAAGCTAGTCCCAGGCCCTAGGCCCTGCCTTCAATTCGCCGCAGCAATCGCCGCCACAATCTTGTCCATCACCTCGCGGTCCTCACTCGTCCCCGGCAGATGATTCCCCACCATGATCGAAAAGATCACCGTCCGCCCACTCGCGCACTCCACATACCCACTCAAAGCCCGTGCCTCGCCCAGCGTCCCCGTCTTCGCAAACACATGGTCCTTCAGCGGAGCCTTGCCAAACCGCGACTCCAGCGAACCATCCTCCCCACCCACCGGCAAACTCGCCTTCCACTGCGTAAACCAGGGCTGTGTCGACGCATACTGCAACAACCGCGCCGTGGCTCGCGGAGTAACCAGATCATGCCCACTCAGTCCCGATCCATCAAAGAAAATAAAATCATCTTTGTCAATCCCAACCATCCCCGTTAAAAGCCCCGCACCACTCCGGTCGCGACGGCCGTCGTTACTCCGAAGCACGCCACCTTGAGCCCCACCTGGTGCAGCAACAGCTCCGCATGCAGATTCTGGCTTACCTTATTCGTCACTGCAACATCGTCCTTCAGTGCAACGGATGTCATGCTTGGCCAGCAACCTTTCTCCCCGCCTCTCCAAAGATAGCGTCGTACTCCAGTACAGTCGGCTGTCCAGCCCTCCGCAAAGTGCTTCGTCATGACATCTCCCATCCCTGTCGACGCTTCCAGAAAGCCCTGTGCAAGCGATTGCACCGAATGCTGCGCCCGCGCCACTCCCGTCACCTACACTCCCCGAGCCTCCAGCATCCCTTTCAGTGCCATTGCCCCAAACTCCGCAGGATCATGGATCGCCACTTCCTCTGCATCCGGAGCCGAACCTACCCCAATCCCCCCAAAAACCCGCAGCACCTTCGACCCCATCTCCCGATCGATCTGAACGTGATCTCCGGCCTGGGCTACGCCGGTCACCAGCTGCGAATCATCCACCGTGTAATATGCGGGCACCGACGGATCGAGCATCACCAAGCCGTTTCGCAAGCCCGGTACTGAGCCCGGCGTCACCGTCACCTCGATCTGGTTATCGTTGATCGACAGTGCGGAGACCGGAGCGCCATAGCCCCAGACGGTATCATCGATCGCCCAGTCGATGGGATACGGCTCCCACGGAAATAACGTGTCATCCCCCACCACATCGCCATCCACCACCTTCAACCCCGTAGCCGCAATCTGGTCCGCCATCTCCTCGAGATGCCGCAGCGGAGCTGGCTTCGGAACAGCGGCAACCCCCTTTGGCCGATCCTTCGGTGAGAGATAAGGAATCTCCCGCCCCGAAAGATTCGCATCGCCCGCCCCCACGAGCACCACATCGCCCTTCAACTGCGACGTCCCCGTAAATACTCCCACCCCCAATACCTTCGTCTCGAATCTCGTATCGCCTCCCAACAACGCCATCGCCGCCGCTGTCGTGAACAACTTCGCATTACTTGCCGGCTGAAAAAGCTGTCCCTCATTCAACGAGTAGATCGGCGCTCCATCCATCGCCGTCACCATAATCCCCCAATGATCCCGAACCACCCGCGGCGCACTCAGCAATCCCGAAATCGTCTTCGCCAAATCCGTACAAGGCCCACTCCGACCCGCCTTCAACACCACCGCTCCATCGCAGGTGACGTTCTTCTCTTGCGCGGCGCCCAGCTGTGCCCCGACCGTAGCCGCGACCGTCATACACACCAATCCGCGCTGAAAGGACCGCACCATTGGCGCAGTCTAGCACCCAAGGCAGTTGCAGGGTTCTCAGTTGCGGGTTGTTCGGTACTTGGACTGACAACCTGTAACTGACAACTGCATTAAAATCCCCCCATGCCCTTCGCGCCCCGCACTCACCACGACTGGCATCTCCGCACCCGCACGCTCCCGCTCGGCCGACGAACCCTCATCATGGGAGTCCTCAACGTCACACCCGACTCCTTCTCCGACGGCGGCCTCTACTACTCTCCCGAACACGCCCCTGAGCGCGCCGTCACGCAAGCCTTCCGCATGCTCGACGAAGGCGCCGACATTCTCGACCTCGGCGGCGAATCCACCCGTCCCAACGCCACTCCGCTCTCCCCCGAAGAAGAACAGTCCCGCGTCCTGCCGGTTATCGAATCGGTCCTCAAACAGCGCCCGCAGACCATCCTCTCCATCGACACGTACCACTCCTCTACCGCCCGCAGCGCCATCGAAGCTGGCGCCGAAATCGTCAACGACGTCAGCGGCCATCTCTGGGACCCAGCAATGTCTGCAGCCTGCGCTGAACTTCAGTGCGGCACCGTCCTCATGCACACTCGGGGCCGGCCTCACGAATGGTCAAAACTACCGCCGCTCGCGCCTGATGAAGTCATCCCTCTCCTCCTCACCGAACTCAAAGTGCGCCTCACTACTGTCACAGCGGCCGGCATCTCGCGAGAAAAAATCGTCATCGACCCTGGCCTCGGATTCGGCAAGCGCCTCGACGAAAACTACCCCATTCTCTGTCACCTCGAAGACCTGCGCGAGTTCAAGCTCCCCATCCTCATCGGAGCCTCCCGCAAGCGCTTCCTCGCCAATACCCTAACCCACACAGCCGCGCTCTCGACCGTCCTCCAAGGCGAACCACCCACCACGGACGATCGCCTCCACGCCACGAATGCCGCTAACGTCGCCGCCATCCTCGGCGGAGCCCACATCCTCCGCGTTCACGACGTCCGCGCCGGCGTAGAAGCCGCCGCCATCGCCGACCGCATCCTCGCAGTGAACGAGGCGAGCTAAAAACATCAGCGGTTCAAATCCGCGTCATCCTCAACATCCTCCACCTCATTTTCTTCGTCATCCTCTTCCTCCGCGGCGAGATCATCATCTTCCTCTTCCAGGGCAGATTCCCCGTCGCCCGCAACGAACGTGGCCGCATCCGTCGCCTCGCTATTCGCAAACTCCGTCGAATCGCCCGCCGTGCTGTCGAACGTCGACGTAGCATCCGGCCCGACCTTGCTGAAGAACGAATCGAAATCCTGATCCTTCCCAACCTTCGCCATAAACCACCCCCGAATCGAAGTTGCTTCCCCAATCTCTTGGATGCACAGCCCAACCCAAAATGGTCTCAAGATTCGTATGCAGTCGCAGATTGGCCGCGCAATCAACCCAATAAGAGAAATCGCACTCAAAAGCCGTCGCGGATATTATCCGCCGTCAACCTTCCTCGGAAGGGTGACTGGATGCTGCCATATCCAGGCCATACCTCATCCTCTTAAGAAATAGGTTCGAGGCTCTGAGTTCCCGCGAAGAAAATGGTCTTGGTTCCAGTTCTATCTCTTCCGGAAGCTCCGCTTCGGCTCCTTTCCCAGCTCCGAGCTGCTTAACCGTTCTGACTGAGCGACATGAACCGGTCTAGCCCGGGGATTGCTTCGTTATAGGTACGGTCGATTGGAGCTCACTCCCAATGTTCGCCATGCTTTGTGCGAACCGGACTACCTCTGCATAAAGCTCGCCGCCGACTTTTGATGGCCTCGTCGCTCTTATTGCCCGCTCTTGGAATCAAGCACTGGCGACCGCCTTGAGCAGCGGCATGAGAGTCATCGGGTTGGAAATCAACACTCGCCGCTCGCAAACTCCGAATCAACTCCGCTTCGACTTGGATTGCAGCATGGTACATTCCATCGTGCGGGATGAAGAGGATGACGCAATCCATCCCTTCATAGCGTCGCCAATATTCCTGCGACCAAAGATCCTTGATGTGACTTCTCAACGATTTTGCATGAGCTTCCGGCGAGGACGGCCTTTTGAGTTTCGTTCTCAGCATTTGCAAGCGCGATGTAAGACTCCATTAAATTCTTGCTGTCGATGATCAGCTTCTTGCCTTTCGGAAGATTATGATCGCGTCGGTTCTCTTGCGACCACTCCGCAACCGTGCTGTGCTGGAGCATGAAGTCGATTTCAGCCCTCAGTCCCGCCTTTACGAGTGCATTTTCCGGTGTCATCTCGCCCCAACTTCCTCGGACGACCGGCTTCCGCAGAGCGTTCGTGAGTGATTCGCTGGCGCCGGCCAGTCGCTTGATTTGGTCGTCGAGCAGGGTTTCCGCATTTGACCTCGCAAGATTACTGTCTTCGACGTGCTTGTCCAGCCGCTTGAGAGTCTCCTCTACCGGTTTGAGCATCGTTTCAATGTGCTGCTGGTGCAACTGCACATCGTCGGCGTCTTTTCTCCATGCTTTTCAATAAGGCCGTCCGCGAGTTATGACGAGTTGCTCTGAAGCCTCCTAGGCGTCTGCCGACAACGCCTTGAACTCAGTTGTAAGAAGTCGTGCCTCTCCATGAAATCGTTTAGCTTCAGCGATCTGCTCGTTCTTCGCGTTGACTACGGCCTCTGAGACTCTCGTTCTTTGGCAACCATTTCGATTGCACGCATGTTTGCTGCCTCGCATCCTTGAGTGCCTCAGTTTTCTCACGATCAAGAATGCGACGCGATCATTCAACGACTCGAATCTCGCTATCCCTCGTCCGGCAAGAACCCTTTGATTTCCGTGACTCAGGCGGCTTCACTTTGATATCTGCCCTTTTCCTCGACGGCAACTTTCAATTCCTCTGCAGTATTGGAATATCGTCTGTCAAATTCCTCTGCCCTGGCCTTCGCTTCGTTCTCAGGCTCTCTGGCCTCTCTGATCGTGTTGCGCAATTCCCCGAAGCGGCCCCGAGCAAATAGCCATACTATCGTCCCGCCAAGAGTGATTCCCGCAAACGCATATGCGACAAGTACATCGATCCGCCCACCACCATGCCGCACGCTATAATGTTCCTCCCCACCGAGGCCCTTTACGCCGGAGTGGTACGTCGTCCGGGCCTTCAGTCCGAGATTCAGCAGCAGTGCCGCGTCACGATCGCAGGCCCATCGACCTTCATGGCCATCCTTACGAGCTTCCAGATGGGCTTTCATACCCTCGCCATCCAGAAAAAAGGGGACGAGGTCTGGCGCGTCCTCTCCAGTGCGAAAAAAGAATTCGAGACCTACGGCGGCCTCATGCAGAAGGTCGAGGACCAGGTCGGCACCGTGCAAAATACCATCCAAAAGCTCGGTGTCCGTACTCGCGCTATCAACAAAGCGCTGAAAAACGTATCCAACCCCACAAATCTCGACGCCGGAGAACCTATCTCGAACCTCATCGGTTTTGAGGACATCTCCTCTATAGCTCCGCTCCTCGCCGCATCCGGCGACGAAGAGTAAAATAGCCCCCTCGGCCCCGGTCCCACGCGCCGCCACGCTTTGCTTTACACTCACCTAGGCGCTCAGTATGCTTGAAAATGGTGTGGGCGAGACCGCGCACAAATATAGGCTTTTGATTCCAGACGTAAACAGGAGAACGAAATGGCAGCAGTAGACGAGAAGGTTAAGCAGATTATTGTCGAGCAACTTCAGGTGGATGAAGCTGAAGTCACACCCGGTGCAAGCTTCCAGGAAGATCTCGGTGCCGACTCCCTCGACGTCGTCGAACTAGTCATGCAGTTCGAAGAAGCCTTCGACATCCAGATCCCCGACGAAGACGCCGAAAAGATTAAAACCGTCAAGGACGCCGTCGATTACATCGAAAAGAACCAGAAGGCGGCAAAATAAAAAATGGAACGTCGCGTCGTCGTAACCGGCCTCGGGCTACTCTGCGGGGTCGGCAAAACCACCCCTGAGGTCTGGCACGGTCTGCTGGCTGGAAAGAGCGGCATGGCCGAGATCAAAGCCTTCGATCTCACCGGTCACCCCGTCCGGTTCGCTGCCGAGGTCAAAGACTTCGACCCGCTCCTCTTCGTCGACAAAAAAGAGGCCCGCAAGATGGGCCGCTTCATCCACTTCGCCCTCGCCGCCTCGGCCGAGGCCATGGCTCACTCAGGCCTTCAGGTCACTCCGGAGAACAGTGACCGCGTGGGAGTCCACATCGGCTCCGGCATCGGCGGCTTCGACGTCATCGAGCGCGAGCACATCAACCTGCTCAACGGCGGTCCCCGCAAGGTCTCGCCCTTCTTCATTCCCGGCGCCATCATCAACCTGGCCGCCGGTCACGTCTCCATCAAGTACGGCGCGCGCGGACCCAACGAGGCCACAGCAACCGCCTGCACCACCAGCGCCCACTCCATCGGCGACGCCTTCCGCATCATCCAGCGTGGCGACGCGGATGCCATGATCGCGGGCGGCACCGAAGCTTCCATCACTCCCCTCGGAGTCGCAGGCTTCGCCTCCATGCGCGCCCTCTCCACCCGCAACGATGACCCCACCCACGCATCCCGTCCCTTCGACAAGGATCGCGACGGCTTTGTCGTCGGCGAAGGCGCCGGCATCCTCATCCTCGAGGAGCTCGAGTTCGCCAAAGCGCGCGGCGCAAAGATTCTCGCCGAAGTCGTAGGCTACGGCCTCTCCGCCGATGCCTTCCACATGACTGGCATGGCTCCTGAAGGCGAAGGCTGCTATCGCTCCATGAAGAACGCGCTCAAGGTCGCAGGCGTCGCTCCCGAGCAGATCGACTACCTCAACGCGCATGCCACCTCAACGCCGCTCGGCGACGCGCTCGAGTCCAAGGCCATCGAAAATCTCTTCGGTGAACACGCGACCAGCCACAAGCTCCTTGTCAGCTCCACCAAGTCCATGACCGGCCATCTCCTCGGCGGCGCCGGAGGCCTTGAAGCCGGCATCACCGTCATGGCTTTGCAGGAGCAGATGGTTCCTCCGACCATGAACATCGTCGAACTCGATCCCCAGTGCCGCCTCAACTACGTGCCCAACAAGGCCCAGACCGCAAAGATCGACTACGCGCTCTCCAACTCCTTCGGCTTCGGCGGGACCAACGGCTCCCTCGTCTTCAAACGCTGGACCGAATAATCCTCAGCGGAATTTCACCTCAGAGGCGCGGCGCAAGCCGTGCCTTTCTCTTTGCTCCACCACTCGCGATATAAAGGTTCCCACCGGAGATCGCGTCCTCAAATGAAACTCATCCTCGCCCTAGCCCTGCTCGCCGCCACCGCGCATGCCGACGTCACCCTCCCCAAAGTCTTCTCCAGCCACATGGTCCTCCAGCGCGACATGCCCATCCACATCTGGGGCGAAGCCGAGCCCGGCGAGCGCGTCACCGTCGACTTCCACGGCGCCACCGCCACCACCACCGCCGACGCCCTCCATCGCTGGAGCGTCTATCTCCCCGCCCAGCCCGCCGGCGGGCCCTTCACCCTCACCATCCACGCCACCAATACCCTCACCCTCGACGACATCCTCATCGGCGACCTCTGGTTTGCCTCCGGCCAATCCAACATGGAGATGCCTCTCCTCGGCTTCCCCGGCAACGCCGTCATCCAGGACTCCGACAAAGAGATCGCCGCCGCCAACTACCCGCAGATCCGCCTCCTCCTCGTAGAAAAGGACACCTCCGACTATCCTCTCGAAGACGTAAAGTCCGCCACCGGCTGGTCGCAGTGCACACCCGAGACCGCCGCGAGCTTCTCCGCGGTCGCCTACTTCTTCGCCCGCGACCTCCAGCAAAAGCAGCACGTCCCCATCGGCCTCATCGACTCCACCTGGGGTGGCACACCCGCCGAAGCCTGGACCAGCCTCGACGCCATCGGCTCCGACCCCACCCTCATGCCCGTCTTCAGCGCCTGGGCCGAGAAGATGAACCACGAGTCCACCGAGCAGCGCGCCGACCTCGCCGACAAGCAGCTCAAAGCCGAAGGCAAGCCGCCTCTCCCCAACCGCTCCTGGCATCCCAACCCCGTCTCCTGGCGCCCCGGCGCTCTCTACAACGCCATGGTCGCCCCCTTCACCCCGCTCCCCATCCGCGGAGTCATCTGGTACCAGGGCGAATCCAACTCCAGCCACGCCGCACCTCTACGGCAAAACTCTTCCCCGCCATGATTCAGGACTGGCGCGCCCACTGGCGTCAGGGCAACTTCCCCTTCCTCTTCGCGCAGATCTCCGCCTTCGACAGCCCTAAAGAAGACTGGGGTCTCCTCCGCGACGCTCAGCGCCGCACCCTCTACCTCGCCAACACCGGCATGGCCGTCACCCTCGACTTCGGCGACGAGCACAACGTCCACCCCGCCAACAAACAGATCGTCGGCGAACGCCTCTCCCTCCTGGCCCGCCAAATTGTCTTCGGAGAAAACATCGTAGCCTCGGGGCCGCTCTTCCGCCTCGCCTACCCCAGCAACGGAGCCATGCACGTCTGGTTCACAACGCCGACGGACTCAACTTCCACGGCGCAGCCGAAGGCTTCGAAGTAGCCGGCCCCGACGGAGTCTTCGTCCCCGCCACCGCCAGCATCACCGGCGAAACCGTCACCGTCGCAAGCCCCACCGTTCCCAACCCGCAGTACGTCCGCTACGCCTGGCCCAACTTCCCCAAGGCAAGCCTCTACAACGGCGCAGGCCTGCCCGCCTCCACCTTCACCTCATACCAGCCCTAGCCTCATTAAAGGGGCCAGCGTCTAGCTCGTAGCAGCCGCAATCCCCACGGAGAACAGCAGGCCCAGCAGCCACCAGCCCACAACCACGGCTGCAGCCTTTCCCGTCGAGACCTTCGCCACAATCGCCGTCCCAATGACCAGCAACACCAGTTGCCAAAATCCGATCACATCAAAGAAGCTCAGAGCCGCCTTCAACACCGGCCCCGAGTCGGGCAGGTAGTATGCCGGGTTCGTGCCCACCGGATTTCGCCCATCGTAACTGTCCGCGTTGCCGCCGAATAACAAGGTCAAAATCGTCAATATTCCCGTCAGCACCCTCGGCAGCGAGGCATACATACACAGCGCGAACATCTGGCCAAACGTCGTCTTCGCCCCCAGGCCAAAGTTGAAACTGGCCCAGTAGATCAGGGCGAAGATCGCGACAAAAACCAGAATGAAGGCAAACCCTCCATAGCTCAAATAGCGCCAGACTTTCGCTGTGATCCGCATTTGGTTGGCTCTTTGTTCCGGCGTCAGGTTCGCCATCGCCTCCTCTTGCTTCGGATTCTGGTGAATCTGGTTCTCCGCCACACGACCCCAGCCCACCTGCTTCTCCACCACAGCGCTCGTGCCTAGCGACACCAACACGAGCAGCACAAACGGCAGCCACCAGCTCGTGCTCCGCAGATATGTCCTTAAAGGTCTTCGACGGCGCGATGAACGTATCCACTACGCGCTCCATCTGGCTCAATCCAGGCCCTGAAGCCTGTCCTTCCACAGCCACGACATCGCTCATAAACGTCTCCTCGCGCAGATCGTCTCCAACACAAAACTCAGACTTTTCCGGCGTTGAAGGATTGTAGCCCTCCCCCACCGCCCCTCCCAACAAAAAATTTCTCCCCAACTGCCGTCAGCAGGCTCCGGGTCAAGACTGCGACCCGAGATCCACGCCTCGACCCTAATTTTTGGGAATTAAATTAGAATGAAGTCTTGCTGAATAACTTAGTTTTAGCCAATTTGGGTCATAGGCCGGTACGGACACTGCTGAGTGTGCTGGCCATTGCAGTCGAAGTGACGATGATTCTGACGCTGGTCGGAGTCAGCTACGGCACTCTTGACGGAACCGCAGAGCGAGCGCGCGGGGTGGGCGCGGATATTCTCGTCCGACCGCCGGGGTCTTCCGTGATCGGGCTGAGCTCGGCCCCGATGAGCGAAAAATTGCCCGCGGTTCTAATGCAGGAGCCCCACGTGACCTTTGCCATGGGAACGATGGTGCAGCCGCTGTCGGGGTTCGACTCGATGACGGGCCTGAATGTTGACGAGTTCACCAAGCTAAATGGCGGCTTTCATTATCTTGAGGGCGGCCCTCCCGTCTCTGACGACGATCTGATTATGGATGAGTTCTACGCGCGGCAGAAGGGTCTGCACGTCGGCGATACCGTGAACTTGGTGAACCATGACTGGAAAGTGGTAGGGATCTTCGAGGGTGGAAAGCTGGCGCGCATCTGCGTAAAGCTGCATGTGCTGCAGGCGTTGACGGGCAATCCCGGTCGGCTGAGCCAGATTTTTCTCAAGGTGGACGATCCGGGCAAGGCGCAGGCAGTAGTGGACGCGCTGCGAGTGAAGTACAAGGGTTACCAGATTTACACCATGGAGGAGTTCACATCGCTGCTCTCGATCAGCAGTGTCTCTCTGCTGAAAAACTTCATCGGCGTGGTGATTGGCGTTTCCGTGGTGGTCGGATTCATCGTCGTGTTCATGGCGATGTATACGGCGGTGTTGGAGCGGACGCGGGAGATCGGCATTCTGAAGGCTGTGGGCGGCTCGTCCGGCCTGATTCTGAATCTTCTGTTTCGCGAGACTTTGCTGCTGGCGCTGATCGGTTCAGCGCTTGGAATTTTGCTGACCTATGCTACGCAGTGGATGATGAAGCACTCCGTGCCAGCCAGCCTGGTCCAGGAGACGGTCTACGCCTGGTGGCCAATTGCCACAGGAATTGCGGTGGCCGGGGCACTCTTGGGAGCCATTGTTCCCGGGGCCAAGGCGGTGAAGCAGGACGTTACGGAGGCTCTTTCCTATGAGTGAGCCGACAATCATTGAAATCAGTGGCTTGACCAAGACCTACCAGGTAGGAGACGTGCCGGTGCATGCCCTCCGGGGCGTGGATCTGGAGGTACAGAAGGGTGAGTTTGTCGCGATTATCGGGGCCTCAGGGTCGGGCAAGTCGACCCTGTTCCATGTTCTCGGCGGGTTGACGCCGGCGACCTCCGGCCACGTGAAGATCAAAGGACGTGACCTGGCGGGAATGACGAACTCCGAGCGAACCGAGTTGCGGAAGACGGCGGTTGGGTTCGTGTTTCAGAAGTACAACCTCCTGCCTACGCTGACCGCAGAGGACAATATTCGCATCGTGCAATACATTGGCGGGCGCCCGGGCGGGTTCGATCCCGAATTTCAGGAGGTCCTGAAGCTTCTGGGCATCGCAGACCGGATGAACCACAAGCCCCGCGCGCTCTCCGGAGGACAGCAGCAGAGGGTGGCGATTGCACGAGGGATCGTGAACTCACCGGCGATTTTGCTGGCCGATGAGCCTACGGGCAATCTGGACAGTGAGAACTCGGCGGCAGTCTTGAAGCTGATGAAGGACCTGAACCGGCGGTTGGGTCAGACCATTTTGATGATTACCCACGACCCGGATGCGGCTTCGTATGCCGACCGGATCGTAAAAATGCGGGACGGGCGTATTGTCTAGAGTTGCAGTTTGCGATTAGAGTAGTGCCCGGTTGAAACCAGTTGTGAGGGATATCCGTCTACGGGAAACCGAGCCTAGTTCTCAAAACCAAGGAAACAAGGTGCTCTAGTCATTTCGGAACGTGTACGATTAGAATCGAAGCTAAAGCCGGGAACTCAGATTTGAAAGCCTCGCCTTTTCAAGCAAGATAAACTCGCGCCCAATTTGAAGGAGACGATTCGCCCAATGAAATTCACCGCACGGATTCCGGTGTCGGCCGCTCTGCTGGCGCTGCTTCTTATGTCTGCAACCGGGTGCAATCGCCTGAAGGCTCGGGATCAGCTGACCAAGGGCGTGCAGGCGTTCAAGAACGCTCGTTACGAAGAGGCTGTGAACCACTTCCAGCAATCGATCGCGCTGGACCCGAACTATGAGGACGCAAAGCTTTATCTGGCAACGGCGTACTCCTACCAAGTCGTCCCCAATCTGGATACGCCGGAGAATCTGGCGATCGCGCAAAAAGCTCTCAATGGCTTCCAGGCTGTTCTCGACAAGGATCCGAACGACCTGACAGCGCTAAAGCAGATGGCTTCGATCAATCGCAACATCAAGAAGTTTGATCTGGCGAAAGAGTACGAGAAGAAGGTTATCGCGATCGCTCCGAACGATCCGGAGGCGTATTACATCGTCGGCTTCGTGGACTGGACGCTGGCCTACAAGAACGCCATTACGATTCTCGCGGCAGATGGGCTTACCGATGTAGGCGACGGCAATCCAAAGAAGAGCAAAGGTGCTTGCCAGAAGCTGCAGGCTGCGAATACGGACCTGGTGACCGAGGGACTGCAGTATCTTCATAAAGCAGTAGATTTGAACCCAACCTATGACGACGCGATGCAGTACCTGCAACTGATGTACCGGCGCAAGGCGGACCTCGAGTGCGGCGACGAAGCGGCTCGCAAGGCGGACATGGCGCAGGTGGATGATTGGATCCAGAAGGCCATGGGCGCACGCAAAGCCAATGAGCTGAAGAAGGAAAAAGCAACGCAGGGCGGCGTGACGATGCAGTAGTTGCCGCCGCTTGCAGAACCGGAGGCCTCCCGCGATGGGAGGCCTCTTTCGTTGTGGGATAGTTTGAACTTCGGGACAACCAAGTTACCGATAATTGCGTTTCGCGGGAAGTTCGGCGATAGACCAACCATTCGGAACTCCGGGGAAGCACTGACTGATGCCTCGCAGCGCCACAGATTCAAGACCCAGATCGTGCAAGACTCCATGGCGCATAAGGCAGCACGATGAGAGTCAGGTAAAGAGGCAATCCACCATGCCATTGGCGAGATGGAGAAGGGCGGCAGCGGAGTCTGTTTGGTGATGATGGGGCAGGAGCATGCATTCCAATCATGCCGGATACGATTGCGCCCGCTCCTCCGGCCGGGCTCACTATCCTCGAAGAGACATGGAAGTCACCGCAGAGCCTCCCGGAGTGGTGTTTTTGGAAAATGGATATTTTGATTGTGGTGTTTTTGTAGTGAATGGTGGTCCGTTGGCGACAGTTCTGTAATGCGCAAAAATGCGCCAACTTTTTGAAATATTTGTGTGAATCTTCCAAAAGGGAACGGGGACTGCAGAAGCAGTCCCCGTTCCGGTTGGGTTGTCGTTTGAGGTTAGAAGACGAACTTGAACTTCAGCCGGATCTGACGACCCGCCTGCCAGTTGGTGGGCAGGCCGTACAGATTATTGAGGACGAGCGGACCGCGGGTTCCGGCCGCACTGGAGTTTGCAATCGACTTCCAGTCGTAGCCGTTTTCGAGGATACCGTAGTTCGGAGTGCCGGCAGTCGATCCCGGAGGCAGGATGTAGTTGCCTGTGGAACCGCCCGAGGAGTTGATGTGCTGGTTGTAGACTGTCGCAGCCTTCTGGTTGAACAGGTTGGTGAAGTTTGCCTCAAAGCCCAGTCTCCAGGTTTCGTGCCCGGGGCTGACCGCATAGGATTCGGTCAGCGAGGCGTCCGACTGGATGAACCATGGGGTGCGGCGAACGTAGGTTTTGCCGTAGACCCAGGCTCCGGTTGCATCCTTGGTGACATCGATCCAGTTACCGCGGCCTACAACGTAGACCGGATAGCTGCCGGCGGCGCCGTTGACGTCAGCATAGGAGCTGAGCGGCGAACCGGAGGATGCCTGCTGGAAGATGCTGGCGGAGAGATCATGCCGTTTGAAAGCGGTGTACTTGTAGTAGCCAACCGCTTTGAATGAGTTGGGGCGATCGGTTGCGAGGAGGCCATTGGAGGGGTTTCCGCTGGCGTCGAACTGGAACTGCGGCTCGTCGAAGGCACGGTTGTTGTTGGGGTTGGCACGGGCTCCGCCGCCGTCGGCCACATCGGTGCTGGTGAGCCCGCTGTAGTTGCCGCGTAGTCTGCTATAGGTGTAGGCCACCTGACCAAACCAGTGGCTGGTCATCGCTTTGGTCAGACGGAACTCGACCGCGTCATAGTTGCGTGCGGCCTTGGGCTGCAGTTTGCAGGTGGAGCAGGTTGGGGTTACGCCGCCTGCGTCTGTTCCGAACCCAGGGTTGGCAATGATGAAGGCCTCACCGTTTGGTCCGATGTAGCCTACGTCCTCGATCGCGTGATCGAGACGGACACGATCGTAGCGGGATTCGAAGGCGAGGGTCCTGCTGATCTGGTAGTCGATACCGCCGACTGCCTGATGTTCGCGGTAAGGCTTGATGTTCGGGTCAACCGCAGCGCCCTGCGAAGGATCGTTCGAGGGGATGCGGAAGTCCTGGTTTTCGATGAAGCGCAGACCAGCCGGAGTATTTCCTCCGGCGAAGTTAGCGCCCACTGAGGCTCCGCCTGTCGGGCAGTAGTGACCGGCCGCGTTCTTCTGGGGGTGGATATTGCTGTAGTCGGCGACATCGAGGGCATAGACGCAATCATGCCAGTAGTTGCCGCCGAAGGAGCCGATCGCAAGGTTGAGGTGCATGAGGTCGTAGAAGACTCCGTAGCTGCCGAAGACCTTCATCTTGCCGTTCTGGAATACATCCCATGCTCCGCCGAGACGAGGCGAGATCTTATCGCCGAAGCCGAAGCTTATGCCCGAGGGATAGCTATTGTAAGACGGGAGATATTCCTTCTCGACACGGAGACCGACATTGGCCGTGAAGCCCCTCGTGATCTGCCACGAATCCTGAGCGTAAAAGCTATGGTTGTTGCTGCTTGCGGTTCCCGTGACCTCGTTACCGTCGCGGATGTTGACGTAGCCCCAGAGACCCTGGCAGCCGCTGGAACTGCCGCCGGACTGACCATAGTTAGCTTTATTCGCAGCGGCGATTGCAGCGCAGTTTGACGCGCCCAACGCGGTGCCTGGACCGTAGGTGTTGCCAACTCCATAGGTCAGTCGAACCAGGTCGTTGGTGAAGGTCTGGTTGACGTTTTCGTAGAGGTGGTTCAACTGGTAGCCGAACTTGAAGTTATGGGCCCCGAAGAAGCCCTTCTTGAAGTAGGCGACGTCCTGATTGAAGGTGGTACGGGTGTTGATGTTATAGCCATAGCCAAGGTTCGCGGCGATGTTGGAGTAGTTGGCTGCCTGACCTGAGATCGGCTTATAGGCGTTCTCCAGGAGAGTGCCCGTAAGGGATTGGGTTGGATTGCTGGGGCTTTGCGCTGCAGACGGGGTGTTTGCTGTGAGCAGGTAGCGGTCGCCGTTGGGAAGGCCGCGGTCGGCGTAGTTCTGATACGCGTGCCCGAAGCGGGTGGTGGCGACAATGTTGCCGCTCAGGATGATGTCCGCTCCGGTGGTAAAGAGGTTATTGGGAGCGATGTTGCCGATGCCTCCGTTGAAGCTATCGACCGGAGTTCCGGCGCTGGCGTTGAGAAGGTGATCGACGGAGTCGGCATTCGGAAAGGCGGTTCCGCTCTGCCGATCGTAGTTGTACTGATATGCAGCGAAGACGCGAATTTTGTCGGTGACTTTGTAGTCGAGACGCGCGAGGCTGAAGTAGATCTGCTCGCTGAAGTTGAAGGTGCGGAGGCCCAGGCAGTTGCCAGCCGCAACGCAGTTTGCGTTGGTAAAGTTGATTGTGCGGCGTTTGGTATTGAACTGAGGGGCACCGGAGCCGAAGAGCCAGAGGCGATCCTTGATGAGATAACCACCGGCCTCGAAGCCAGGTTGAACCTGACGGTAGTGGTCCTTGATCGGCGAATAAAACTGAGCCGCAAAGTCCGAACGGGCTGCGGTGGAGTAACTGCTGTTGGGGTCGTAGCGAAGAGAATTCGAAGGATTCGCTAAAGAGCCTCCGAAGCTGTTGGTCGCGGCCCCGGCTGCATCCATGGGATCAGCCTGGTAATAGGCGAAGACGCTACCGTGCCATGCGTTGGAGCCCTTTTTCTGAATGGCGTTGACGACGCCGCCCATGGCGCCACCGTTTTCCGCGTCGATACCCGATGTCTTGAGCTGAACTTCCTGGATGAACTCAAAAGGAGCACTGGTTGTCTGCTTGCCAGTGACGAGGCTGCCAGTTTCCTGGCCTTCGATGAGATACGAGTTCTCGGCGGTTGCGGCACCGTCTACCTGAAAGCCCCCCTGCAAGGGCTCGTTGCGAGCGCCCGGTGCGAAGGCGAGAACCGACTCAAAGGAACGCCCGCGTGGGGCGTAGTCGATCTCATCTTTGGAGATGGTGGTCTGGGTATTGGACTGGGTGATGTCGATCTGCGGTGTCGCCGTGCTCACCTCCACGACTGTCTGTTGTGAACCGACCGACAGGGTCAAGTTGATGGAGGGGAGGCGACCTACCTGAATCAGGACGCCTTTCTGCTTGAGCTCACTGAAGCCGGGTGCCTTCACGGTGATGGTGTATACGCCGGGATCGACGTTGGTGAAGTGGTAGTAGCCGGTCGCGTCGGTCACGATCGACTTGGAACCGATCAGTTTGTCTCCGGTCAGATGGACAACGGCTTTATCGATGGTGGCACCGGTGGAGTCCTGAACGACTCCTTCGATACCGCCGGTAACTTCCTGGGCCTGGGCAATGGGAAAAAGGGTGAAGGCGAGCAACAAAAGACTCACGGCCGCTGCGACGCGGCGGAGCTTTTGGGCGATTGGAAACGTCATTTGCATTAAACCTCTCGAAAAGAGTCACCGGCCGGAATTCCGAACGGAGGTAGGGTTTCCGGTTTCGTCCTTGGCCCATGATTGGTGGACCGAGGTTTTCCACCGGTTTTGATTGCGCAGACACAGATGGTTGCTCTTCAGGCACACGTCGACTGTGTCTGCTGTCATGCAGGTTTCGCTCTAAGGCGGGGCCCGCTTATTGTTGGCAATGAAGGAGACCGTACAGAGTTAAGTATGAAAAATCAATAAAAAAAATGTGACGAGGTTGAAACGAATTTGTGAGTAACCGCGTCTATCGCAGACTTGATGAGCGTCGGCAGCGCTTCTAGTTTGCAGACCACATTTCGTGGCAATTATCGATTTTGGATTTGCGCAAGGGCAACGACACAGTAGCGAAAATTCCTTCGAACAGCTTTCACAATTGACGGCCCGCGCGTAGACTGACCCCACCAAGTCTTCCCAGGATCTTTCTGCCTGTGTCGCGCGGCATTCTTCGGCCCCCAAAATGTCTTACCCACCATTTGCTGCTCTCGCAAGACGAGGAGGTGTGCAATGCCGGGAGGGCCCAAGCAGCTAGCAGACACGCGCACCTTGACGATGGTCGCCTTCTCGGCAACGGCGGGTGTGTTCATCGAGTATTACGATTTCTTTATCTACGGGTACGCAGCGGCCAGCGCGTTTCCGGCGATATTCTTTCCCAGGTTGCCGCCTACCCAGGCACTCCTGTTCTCTTACCTGGCTTTCGGTGCGGGGTTCCCAGCACGCTTATTAGGGGCCTTCCTATTTGGCCACTTCGGCGATCGCATCGGACGTAAGTTCTCATTCATGGTCAACATCATCATCGTGGGCGCCACCACTTGCTTAACCGGACTCTTGCCCGGCTATGCGAAGTTAGGAATCGCCGCCCCGATCCTTCTTGTGGTGCTGCGAATCGTGCAAGGAATTGGATTAGGGGGTGAGTTTGGAGGCGCTTCTTCTTTGCTTGGCGAATTTGCTGCGCAGCGAAGCCGAAGGGCGTTCTGGATGTCGCTGGCGAACCTAGGCGTCCCTTTGGGCACTATGAGTGCCGGCGTTGTCCTGCTGGTCATGAGCAAGACGTTCGCAACCTCCGGCTGGCGGGTGGCAATGCTGCTCTCTGTCGTGATAGTGATTCCGGCACTGCTGGCACGCTACAAGTTTGCCGACAGCCCGCTGTTCGAGCAGCTCAAACAAACGGACAAGCTCGCTGCGCTGCCCAGCTTCGGTGTTCTAAAGCACTACCCTCGTTCCGTGATTCTCCTGGCCCTGGTTTGCGGCCTTCGGGGCCATGGGCGGATACGTAGCAGGAACCTACTTTGTCTCGTTCATGCGCTTTGCCGGTATTCCGTTGGCAACTACTGCCGCTATCCTGATATTTGCCAAGGTCGGAACTCTTCTAGGCGTACTTGCCAGCGGGCCCACTGCTGACTTCTGCAAACGAAGACTCACCGCGTACATCGCGATAGGGCTAACAACGCTGCTCTCATATCCCCTTACATTGGCCGTTCTGAGCAAGCGCATTGCGCTGGTGACCCTCCTGGAGATCCTTGTTAATTTCTTCGGAATGGGAATATTACTGGGGCTTGCGCCGATCCTGGCCTGTGAGAGCTTTCCGACAAAATTCAGATACTCCGGAAGCGGAATTTCCTTCAACCTCGCTGGCGTTCTGGGCGGCATGATCGCGCCGTCGCTGTTGGCGGGACTCATCGGCGACGATGTCTTTCATAAGTGGTATTACGTCCCGATCGTCTATGGCTTTTACTGTGCCGTTGCCATGCTTGCACTGCGGATTCATACGGGAGACCCGCGATCTGAAGTTAGAGGATCTCGATCAGGCCGAGCCAGCTTTGCGCACAGTGCGAGCATGATTGCTGCAGGCCTCAACGGGTACCCGGCTTTCAGGACTAGAGGAGTTCGATGGTGACCTCTTTGCCCTCAATGTAGGTCAGCTTGTCCGTACCAAGCACAATCGTAAAGGGTCCTGCCGACGGTGAGTCTTGCACATATTTTGCCTCGATCCAAAGCGCGACATAGTCCGTTGCTTCGGGGGAGAGGCCTTCCTCGCGGTCGGTTCGAACGTTGACCACTACGGCGTCCTCTGAGAGTTCGTTACTGTCGGCGTACCTCCAGCGAAGGCGCTGTCCAATCACGATGGGTCTTTCGAACACAGTCAACCTCGATTCAAAGTACGACCTTTAGTTTAGTCGAGATGCGCATAAACTCTGTTTAGCACCACCTCTGCCTCTGCTCAAAGTCGGCTTTTCGGAAACTTCAGTCATTCACTCCAAACCGACCCACTACCAGCCTCTTTCGTTGCGGGCGATTGGCTTGCTGCTGCGGTAGAATTGCCGCTTGCGACGCTCGATAAAAAAAGTGCTGATTGCGAATCGCGGAGAGATCGCGCTGCGTGTGATTCGCGCTTGCCGTGAGATGGGAATAGCCACCGTCGCCGTGTACTCCGATGCGGACCGCGGGGCTTTGCACGTGTTGCATGCGGATGAGGCGTACCGTTTAGGTCCAGCTCCGGCGGCGGAGAGCTATCTGCGCGGGGATCTGATCCTTGAGGTCGCGCGGCTGGCAGGAGCCGACGCGATCCATCCGGGATATGGGTTTCTGTCGGAGAATGCGGAGTTCGCAGAGGCCTGCGCGGCGGTTGGGGTAACCTTCATCGGCCCTCCCGCGAGTGCGATGCGCGTGCTGGGGTCGAAGACACGGGCCCGCCAGGCAGCGGATGCGGCGGAGATGCCGCGGGTTCCGGGTAGCGTGCGTGGGCTGGCGGACGTCGCCGAAGCGGAGCGCGTCGCTGCGGCAATCGGCTATCCGGTGATGCTGAAAGCTGCGGCGGGCGGGGGCGGGAAAGGAATGCGCGCGGTGGCGCGGCCGGAAGAGCTTGCGGGGGCGTTTGCTGCAGCTGGCAGCGAGGCGGAGAGGAGCTTCGGGTCGGGCGAGGTGTATCTGGAGAAGCTGATCGAACGCCCAAGGCATATCGAGATCCAGTTGATGGCGGATGAGCATGGACACTGTGTGTATTTAGGCGAAAGAGAATGCTCGGTGCAGCGGCGGCATCAGAAGGTGATCGAAGAGGCTCCTTCCGCAGTTGTCGGAGAAGCTCTGCGGCAAAGGATGGGCGAGGCCGCCGTGCGGCTGGCTCTGTCGGCGGGCTATGTGAATGCAGGGACGGTTGAGTTTCTGGTCGATGCCGAAGAGAACTTCTACTTCCTCGAGATGAACACGCGATTGCAGGTCGAGCATCCTGTGACGGAACTGGTGACGGGTCTGGACCTGGTGCACCTGCAACTTCAAGTCGCGATGGGCGAGGAGTTGCCGATTGCACAGGAGGATGTTCAGCTGCGGGGGCATGCCATCGAGTGCAGGATCTACGCGGAGGATCCGGAGAACAATTTCTTTCCGTCACCCGGTTTGATTACGCGGCTGATACAGCCGGGAGGGCCGGGAATCCGCGAGGATTGTGCGGTGTTCGCAGGATGGAGGGTGCCGCTGGACTACGATCCGATGCTGTCGAAGCTCGTGGCATTTGCGCCGACGCGCGAGATGGCGATCGACCGGATGCTCCGCGCGCTTAGTGAGTATGTGATCGGCGGGATCAAGACGAATCTCGGGCTGTTCCGGCGGATTCTGACCGATGAGGATTTTCGCGCGGCGCGAATCGATACCGGGTATCTGGAGCGCCTGCTGGCTTCGGGGGCGGCGGGCGTGGAAGAGTCGGTTCCGGAGGAGATCGTGGCGCTGGCGGCTGCTTTGTTTGCGGCGTCTGCGAAGGTCGAGACGACAGTGGCGGTTTCTGCTGGCGAGGAGAGCCGGTGGGCCGTGGCAGGGCGGCGGGAGGGTTTGCGTCTGTGACGGTGTTAATCGAGATTGACGGGAAGAAGCGCCGTGTGGAGTTGCCGGCAGGTTTTGATACGGGAGTGGTGGAGTGTGTCGTTGATGGGCGGGCGATGCGGGTCGATGTGCGTGTGCTGGAGCCCGGTGTGATGTCGCTGGTGGCCGAGGGGCGGCAGTACCGGTGTGTTCTCGATGGGGATGGTGTAGTGATTGGCGGGCGGCGGTATGGTTTCTCGCTGGAAGATCCGCGGTCGTTGCAGGGAAGGCGCGGGAGTGGCGGAGGAGCGCAGGGTCCGCGGCCAGTAAAGGCTCCCATGCCTGGGCGCGTGGTGCGCCTGCTGGTAGAGGCGGGCAGTGAGGTGGCGGAAGGCCAGGGAGTGGTGGTGATTGAGGCGATGAAGATGCAGAACGAGCTGAAGGCTTCGAAGGCTGGAAGGGTGGTGACGGTTGGCGTGGCCGTTGGGGATACGGTGGGGGCTGGAGATGTGCTGCTGGTGGTGGATTAGGTTTACATCTCGACGCGGCGGAGGCGGTTAAAGGTGATGGGTGCGGTCTTTTGGAAGCCCAGGCGTTCGTAGAGGTCGATGGCGCGTTGGTTGGGGGCGGCTACGTGCAGGAAGGAGCGCAGCCCCGAGGCGGCGTGGAAGCGAAGGAGATGACGGAATCAGGTGGGCGGCATAGCCCTTGCCCGTGTAACCCGGGAGGGTACAGACGGCGCTGATCTCGCGGTAGCCGGGGAGAACGATCCGTTCTCCGGCCATGGCGACGAGGGCCCCGTCGACGCGGATGCCGAAGTAGTGGCCAAGGATATAGGTTCGGGTGCGGAAGAAGCCGGGGAAGGCGGCGTCAGTGAGGGCGACCATGGCAGACGAGTCGCTGGCGCCAAGCGGGATGATGGGCGGCGCTGTGGGGTCAGGATCGGGGAATGGTTCGGAAAAGTGCATCTGCCACCCGGAGATGCTGCCCCGGAGTTCAAGGCCCGGGGCTTCGGGCAGCTGATCGCCGGTGATGTAGATGGATTCCTGCGGAGCGAGGAGGTCTCGCAGAGCGTTGAGGGCAGCGACGCTGAGTTCTGAGAGGCCGGCAAAGGGAATGACATCGGCGGGATAACGGCGGGCGAGGGTGGACCCGATCGCGATGGCCGATTGTTCGGTGGTGAGGGCCTGCCAGAAGGGGTTGGGGAAAGGTGGAGAGGCTGGATCCATGTTCAGCATTTTTTCATGGAGTGTGAGGTTGTTGGCGGAACGAGCTTCACTTCGACATTCCCAAAATTCCTGGCGTCACTAAACCGATCCCGTCCGCCCCTGCAGCCTGTCCGGCATCGATGACGCCAGCCACCACGCCATAGTCCAGCTCCGCGTCCGCCCTCACGAGCATCTGCCGCCCCGGTCTTCGCGCCAGAGCCTCTGTCAGCCGTCGTTGAAGATCGACCCTCTCCACACCAGTGCCATCGACCAGATACTGCGCCATACCCTCACCCTGTTCCACCTGGACCAGCACCGGCCCCGCCGCACTCTCCGCGTCCGAGCGATTGGCGGCCGGAATCGCCGACTTCAAACCGTGCGGCATCACCGGCACGATCACCATAAAGATGATGAGCATCACCAGCAACACATCGATGAGCGGAGTTACGTTGATTTCAGAGCGGAGGCCACTGCCTTCAGAGTTGCCATTCGTCGAGAACGCCATCGTCATCATCTCCCAATCAAAAATTGGGTGAGCGAGCACTCTCTTCTTCAGACACCACAAGCCCGCAAAAAGCTCCGGGCGGCTGGCCAGACCGGCCAAACCGCCCGCACGAAATGCTTTATCTTCGCTGCGAACTTGCTAATCAACCAGACTTACTGTCCGGCTTCAACCCGCGGCGTAATCAGGCCGATGTTGTCGACGCCAGCCTGATGACCGAAGTCGATCACTTCGGCAACCTTGCTGAAGTCCAGATCCTTATCGCCCTTCACGAACATCACCTTCTCCTGGCCGGGTCGCGAAGATCTCCGCCAGCTTCGGCTCGAGATCGTTCTTCGCGAAGGTCGTTTCGTTGATCATGTAGGACGGCGCAGCTGCACCATTCGACAGCACCTGCACCACGATCGTGCGATCGTTCTGCGGCTCTTCCTTATGGTCCTTGGGCGGCTGCGGCACCAGCGTCTCCAGACCGCGCGGCGTCACCGGCACGATCACCATGAAGATGATCAGCAGCACCAGAAGAACGTCGATAAGCGGCGTTACGTTGATATCTGAAACTGCTCCGCCGGTACTTCCTCCACCCATTCCCATAGCTAATCTCCTTCGAAACTCGCCGCTGCTCACAAGGACAGTTCGGCTCTGCAAATTTGCCCTACTTCTTGCCGGTGCCGCCGTGCCGCTGTCGTCCACTCTCTCGGTAAGCAAGCCAAGCTGGCTCACGCCGGCCGAGCGGATTCCATCGACCGCATCCATCACCTTGCCATAGTTCGCGCGCGTGATCCGCGCGCATGAAGACCTCTTTGCTCAGTCTTGTTCTCGAGCTTCGCCGAAATCTTGGGTCCCAGATCATCCAACGTCACCTGGTCGCCGCCCAGAAACGTCCTGCCGTCCCGCGTCACCGCCACCACAACCGCGTCTTCCTTGTTGGCGTCTTCCATCACCACCGCGGCGTCGGCCTTCGGCAGGTCCACGTTGACCTTGTTGTTCAACATCGGAGTGATGACCATGAAGATGATCAGCAACACCAGCATCACGTCCACCATCGGCGTGACGTTGATGTTGGAGTTGATCTTCTTGCCTTCGTCCCGCTTATTGATGCCCATAACGTATGCTCCGTCCGGTTTGCTGTTATTTGCGCTCTTCCTCTGCAATTTCGCTGTCCGGCCTCCGGATGCCGTTCGCTTCGGCATCCGGAGAACCCGGTCAGATCAGTGATCTCTCGCAGGGTACTTCGACTTACTTCTCGACAAGCGAAGCCTTACCGGTGGCTCTGCTTGATGAAGTAGTCCACCAGTTCGCTCGAGCTGTTGTCCATCTCGACGTCGAACGCCTCCACCTTGCCGGTGAAGTAGTTGAACGTCATAACGGCCGGGATGGCGACCAGAAGGCCGAACGCCGTCGTCACCAGAGCTTCCGAGATACCGCCGGCAACTGCGCCGATACCCGAGGTCTTCTGCGTTGCAATCTGCTGGAAGGCGTTCAAAATACCGACCACGGTGCCGAACAGGCCGATAAACGGTGCCGTCGAACCGATCGTCGCCAGACCGCCCAGGCCGCGCTTCAGCTTCGCGTGAACGATCGCCTCAGAGCGCTCGAGCGCGCGCTTGGAGCTCTCAACCTGCTCCTCGGTGATGCTGCCGCCCGAACCGAAGCTGCGGAACTCCTGCAGACCAGCCGTGACAACCTCGGCCAGGTGCGACTTCTTGCAGCGGTCAGCAACCTTGATCGCCTCATCCAGACGGCCATCCTTCAGCGCGCCGGCAACCTTGGGAGCAAACTCACGAGACTGCTTGCGGGCTGCCGAGAAGTACAGCGCGCGGTCGATGATCACAGCGAGCGACCAGATCGACATGATGAAGAGCAGAATGACGACGCAGCGCGCCAGCTAGCCCATGTTGGACCAAAGGCCCATCACACTGAAGCTGACCTGCGCCTCTTCGAAATACATCGCGAGAGAGGAGGGGACATGAGCGAAAGGTTGCGAGATGAGCGAGAATCACTGGAATATTTCCTCCTGGTAGAACTCTAACTTGCTGATATCTTTACCCGGGTAATCCCCCAAAAGTTCGCACCTTGGAAGGACACCCGAGAAACGTTATGGTAGCGTACGGGACCCTGGGTCTAGCCGCCGCCAAAGTTGAAGTTGACGGTAATCTGCGTATCCACCTCGGTGGCTCGCCGTTCAACAGATATGGCTTGTACCGCCAGTTCTGTACAGCTTCCGTTGCCGCTGTCCGCAGCATCTCCGGACCACTCAGCACCGTTAGATTCTTGATCGTGCCCTCCTTCGAGATAATGGCGTGCAGCACGACCGCACCCGATACGTGCGCCGCCTTCGCAATCGGCGGATAGACCGGGTTCGCGCCCGAGATCTTCAGACCCGCGATAACGCCGCTCGATACACGCTGCGGCCCTTTCGGCGGAGCAACCTTTACCACCGGCGCAGGCGCGTTGCCAATGCCGCCCATCACACCGCCCGGGACGCCGCTGCCGCTACCCATGCCGGCCATACCGGCAACGCCAGCCATCATCGGAGGAGGAGCAGCATCTTCCTTCAGCATCTTGATGTCCTTCGGAATCTTCGTCGGCGCATGCAGGCCCTGATCGATCTCCGAAACCATCTTGATCGGCTTCACAATCTGCTGTGGAGGCGGTGGCGGTGGGGGTGGAGGCGGTGGGGGCGGCGCTGTCAGCATCGCGGTCATCGCCGTCTTCGGCAACGCCTCCGGATACAGCAGCGGAATCAGAATCATCGTCGCCAAGAATCAAGCCATTGAACGTAAACGTCGCAATCATCCAGTACTTGGACTTGGTCTTGATCTTGCCGCCGGATTCCATCAATGAGTCTTCAAACATGTGGAGCCTCTCTACGGTGAAGAAGAGCTATTTTTCTTTAGACACCACGATGCTTTGTTTTGTTCCCGTAACCTTGTTCCCGCAATTCTGATCCAGACCCGCCGCACCTGCTGAACCCTTAGGCCTTTGCCCGTTTCCCTGCCGGCAGCGAGGCGATCTTGCCCCGCTTCGCTCGCCAATCCTGGTATGCCACCAGCATCGGCGCCGCAACCGCAATCGATGAGTAGGTCCCGATCAGAATTCCGACCACCAGTGCAAACGAGAACCCGTGCAGCACTTCACCGCCAAACAGATACAACGACAACACCGTCAAAAACGTCAGACCCGACGAGATCACCGTCCGGCTCAGCGTCTGATTGATGCTCCGATTCACCACATCTGTAACGACTCTCGCCGCGAAGTCGCAAGGTTCTCGCGAATACGGTCGAAAACGACGATCGTGTCGTTCATCGAATAACCAATCAATGTGAGGATAGCTGCGATTACGGTAAGCGTAATCTCCTGGTTCGTCAAGCTGAATGCGCCCACCGTGATCAGCGTGTCGTGGAACACCGCCACCACCGCCGCCACGCCATAGATCAGCTCAAACCGGAACCACAGATACACCAGCATCCCGATCAGCGAGTAGACCGTCGCCCAGGCAGGCCTGCTTCTGCAACTGCGCTGCCCGCCGTCGGCCCAACAATTTCCACCTGCTTCGATCGTAAAGCCGGAGTCGTGATAGTTCGCCGTCAGTGCATTCTCCACGCCCTGACGCCCTGGTCGTGCGCCTGGTCGGTCGCCGTCGACTGCGGCAGCGCAATAATCACCTTGTTCGCCGCATGGCCGCTCGGATCGCTCACCCGCTGAATCGTGCAATCCCGCACCCCTGCCTTATCCATCGCCTGACGGAGATGGTCCTCATTCGGCGTGCGGTCGAAGGCCACTCGAATCTGCGTGCCGCCCTTGAAGTCCACGCCCCGCGGGATGCTGGTGCCAGAACAGCATGCTCAGAATGCCGGCGACAGAAAAAATCAGCGAAAACCCAAGGAAGTACCACTTCTTCCCCAGCCAGTCGATATTCGTTGCTACGAAACAGTTCCACGACTCACTCTTCAAACCCTCAGCGGCGGCCCTCCAAGGGCCCCGCAATCTCTCAAAAATCACTGCTAAATCGACAGCGCCGCGCCGCGTTCCTTCTTCTGCAGAATGCGCATCGAAGATCAACCGCGACACAAACACCGCGGTAAACAGGTTCGCCAGCAGACCAAACGCCAGCGTCACCGCAAATCCCCTCACCGGCCCCGTCCCGAACAGGAACAGAATCGCCGCCGAAACAATCGTCGTCACGTGGGTATCGATAATCGTCACCCACGCATGCGCAAATCCCTGCTGCACCGCCGCCGCAGCCGTCTTGCCCGCCCGCAGCTCCTCGCGGATGCGCTCAAAGATCAGCACATTCGAGTCGACGCCCATACCGATCGTCAGGATCACGCCCGCAATGCCCGGCAGCGTCAGCGTCGACCCCGTGAAGCCCATAAATCCAAGCAGAATCACAAGATTCAGAACCAGCGCCAGGTCCGCATTGATGCCCGCGCCGCGGTAGTAAATCAGCATGAAGACCATCACCGCCAGCATGCCCGCAACCGCCGCCACAACGCCCTGCTGAATCGAAGCCGCACCCAGGCTCGGCCCAACCGTCCGCGTCTCCAGAAACGAGATCGACGCCGGCAGCGCGCCCGTCCGCAGCATCAGCGACAGATCGCTCGCCTGCTGCTGCGTGAATCCGCCCGTAATCTCGCCCGCAGTCGCGAATCGCCGATTGATCCCCGCCACCTCGCGCACCTTGTTGTCCAGCACAATCGCCATCGAACCCGGCGACGCGCTCGTGCTCGAGTGCGCCGACGTGTACTTGTAGAACCGGTCGCCCGCCTCCGTCGTCAGGGTAAACCGGATATTCGGCCGCCCGTTCTGGTCCTGTCGAGGGCTGCGCATCGCGGAAGTCCGTGCCTTCCACCTCGCTCACCCGCTTCAGCAGCCAGACCTGCCTCCGGAGCTCCTGCCGAAGCCGAACCGCGCACCAGCATCGCATCCGGCGGAATCACGCCGTTCGTTCGCCGCCAGCGCCGCCTGATCGTTCTCGAACGGCCCGCCCACCACCGCATGAATCGCCAGCTTCGCCGTCGACTGAATAACCTCTTCCACGCGGCCCGGATCGCTCACGCCCGGCAGCTCCACCAGGATCTGGTTCTCGCCCAGCCCATACTTCTGGATCACCGGCTCCGCCACGCCCAGCTTGTCGACGCGCTCGCGGATCGTCTCGATCGACGTATCCAGCGTCCGCGTCTCCAGGTCGCGAATCGCCGCCGGCTTCATCGTCAGAGTCGACGCCATCCGCCAGTCGTCACCACGTCGTAGTTCGAGTAGTCGTTCCCCTGCAGAATCGCCGCGCGCATCGCCCAGCTTCGCCGCCGGAATCCCCGCAACCACAATCGTCTGCGGCCGCGCCGCATCCGTCTTGCCCACCGTCGCGCCCGTAATCCCGGCCTTCTGGAAGTCATCCTCCATCCGCTGCCACATCGCGGTCCGTCGCCGAAGCCGATCGCCTCAGCGACGTGCACCTCCAGCACCAGGTGCGTGCCGCCCTTCAGGTCGAGACCCAGGTTAATCCGGTTCTTGATCGACTCCTTCAGTCCCGCCGTGAGGAATCCCCACGATGCCGAAACAGAAGACCACCAATACTCGCAACGATGAGTGCCAGTTTCCCGGCCAGATTCTTGCCCATGATCTCTATTGAAGGGTCCAGCCGCAGCGTTCAACCTCAAACTCCGCCGCCGTCATCCCTGCTTTGTCCTTATCCGTAATGAACGGTTCAATCTCAACTGCATCCAACTCACAACGTACTGCGCCAGGCCTTCAGGCAGCCTGCTCATCCGTGGTCACTGCGGCAATCGAGCTCTTGACAAACTCAAGCTTCACGCCGTCCGGCTGAACCCGCAGCACCACAACATCGTCCTTCACACTCAATATCGTTCCGCGGATCCCGCCATTGGTCGTAACGCGGTCGCCGGACTTCAACTGACCCAGCATCTCCTGCCACTTTTTCTGCTTCCTCTGGTTCGGAGCGATCATCAAAAAATACAGCACGATAAAAAACAAAATCGGCAGCGCCAGACTTCCCAGGTTTCCCAGTCCGCCCGCCGAGCTCTGCAACCACATCGCAAACATCCATCCGCTCCGTTCAACAACACAAATCTTCACCGGCCAACCCGGTTACCCGCAGCAAAACCGCACTGCAGACCCGCTCCGAGCGGACGCAGTTGTCCGTCACCGCGCAAAAAGAGGCCTAGCCCCTAAGCATCGCGTAACCGAACGGCAGTGTCAAGGCGACCACCGCTCTCAGGCAGCAGTCACGAGCTCTAGATCCGCGACCCCACTCTCCTGCCCATCCTCATCCCGAACCCGGATCCGCTCCAACTTCTTACCCGAACGATGATTCACCAACTCCTGACGTGGCTCGCCTGGCTGAAACAAATATTGCTCGCCCCACTGCCTCATCGCCACCAGCACTGGCAGCAGCGCCTCGCCCTTCTCCGTCAACACATACTCCTGATACGAGGTGCCATCCGCCGCTGGCCCCAGCGTCATCACGCCATCCGCAACCAGCTTTTTCAGCCGCGCACTCAACACATTCCGAGCCAACCCTAAAGCCCGCTGAAACTCACTGAACCGCCGCACCCCCCGCATTGCATCCCGGACAATCAGAAGAGTCCACCAATCCCCGATACTGTCCAGCGACCGCGCCACCGGACAACTGCTACCATCCAGACATTTCCGTTGCATAAGGCCCCTCCTGGTAAAAAAACCTCGAACCAGTTGCATCATTATACTGGATTCGCTCATCTGATTTCTGGTTGCAAGATGAAACCAAAAGGAGCACACCACATGAAACTCGCAGGAAAGAAAGCCCTTATCACCGGAGGCAACAGCGGCATCGGTCTCGCCACCGCTCGTCTCTTCATCAAGGAAGGCGCACAGGTCGCCATCACGGGCCGCAATCAGGAGACCCTCGACGCCGCGATAGCCGAGCTCGGCCCCAACGCCATCGCCTTCCAGGGTGACGTCTCAGACTCCAAATCCCGCAAGGCTATCTTCCAGCAGATCGGCGAGAAGTTCGGCAAACTCGACATCGTCTTCGCCAACGCCGGCATCGCCGGCAGCACTCCGGCCGGCAGCACCGCCGAAGAGCTCTTCGAAGAGGTCATCCGCGTCAACCTCTCCAGCGTCTTCTTCACGGTGCAGGACGCGCTCCCTTTCCTCAACGACAACGCCTCCGTCATCCTCAATGGATCCGTCATCGGTACCCTCGGCCAGCCCGGCTATGCCGCCTACTCTGCCTCAAAAGCCGGAGTCCGCGCGCTGGCCCGCACCCTGGCTGCCGATCTCTCTCCCCGGGGCATCCGTGTCAACGTCGTCGCTCCCGGCGCAACCAAAACCCCCATCTGGGGACGCAGCGGCAGCCCGCTCGCCCGAACAGGTCGGCGAACTCGCCAAGAAGATCGCCGCGCAGATCGCCCTCGGACGCTTGGCCGAAGCCGACGAGATCGCCAAAGCCGTCCTCTTCCTCGCCTCCGACGACTCCTCCTACGTCCAGGCAGTCGAGCTCTTCGTCGACGGCGGTCTCACCGGAACCCCGTTCGGCGGCTCAGCCAACCGCGCGTAATTGAAATCCGGCAACACATCGAGTGGCCCATCCTTTTCGGCCCCGTCGAAAAGGGTGGGGTCATCTCGCAAAGTGAGACCGTCTAGAAACCATCAGCCTGGACGCAACTGATACCTCCCACCATGGCCCTCGCCGAAGACCTAGCCCTCATCGCCCGACAGGAAGCCGAACTCCGCTTCCCCGCCTTCGACTACGACACCGCCTGGCATCTCGGCCTCACCCTCCGCGACCTCGCCATCTCCCGCAACCAGGGCATCGTCGTCGACATCCGCCGCTTCGGCCAGCCCCACCAGCAGCTCTTCTACACTGCACTCGCCGGCACCACTCCCGACAACCAGCGCTGGGTCCAGCGAAAAATCAACGTAGTCGCCCGCTTCCACCGACCGTCCTACGCCATCGGCCTCCTCCTCGAGCAGTCCAACAGCACCTTCGCCGACCGCTACAACCTCCCCGACGCCGACTACGCCGCCCACGGAGGCTGCTTCCCCATCCACGTCATCGGAGCCGGAATCATCGGCGCCGTCACCGTCTCCGGCCTCCCCCAACGCGAAGACCACAACCTCGTAGTCGAAGCCCTCTGCCTCATGCTCAACATGGACCCCGCCGCCCTCCGCCTCCCTTAAACAAAAGAGCCGCTCTCACACGCAAAGAGAAGCGTCATCTCGACCGGAGCGACGGACAGCCTTATCGTCCGTCGCGCAGTGGAGAAGCCTGCCCTGAGCGAAGTCGAATGGGACCCCCGCATTTTGCCTTTTGTTTCGTCGTTACCATTGTTCTTGCTGTTGCTCTTGTCGTTGAAGAATGCTCTTCCCCTCGTCCCTACTCCTAGCCCCTACCGCGTGTGATACCGTTCCGCCATGCGCCTCATCCTCCCCCTCCTCACAGCCGTCCTCATCCCGACCTGCACCCTTGCTCAAACCCCGCCGCCCGTCTCCCCCGAAACCCGCGCCGCCGTCACCAAACTAGTCGGCGACATCATGGTCAATGGCCACGCCTATGAATACGACCGCGAGCTTGCCGACGGCATCGGCCCCCGCCTCACCGGTTCCCCCAACTACGTCCAGGCCGCCGACTGGGCCCAGAAACAGTTCCGCTCCATCGGCCTCGCCAACGTCCACACCGAGACCTTCACCATGCCCGCACTCTGGGAGCCGGACGTTCCTGCCGCAGGCCAGATCATCGAGCCACGCGTCCAGGCCCTCCACATCTACTCCGCCGGCTGGAGCCCGTCCACCCCTGAAGACGGAGTCCTTGGTAAAGTCGTCTATCTGCCCGCATTGCTTCCCCTCGAAAAGCTGGAAGCCGCAAAAGACTCCCTGACCGGCAAGATCGTCCTCATCGATAACGCCAGCTTCGGCGAACATCCCTCCATCGGCGAGCTCATCAAAGCCTTCACCCTCCTTAACACCTTCAAGCCCCAGGCCGTCCTCCTCACCGGCCACGCCAACGGAGGCCAAAACGCAGACAGCCTCACCGTCGGCGGCCGCCTCGCCAACTTCCCAGTAGCCCAGATCGGCCTCGAAGACTCCTCGCTCATCAAGCGCATGCTGGACAAAGGCTCTGTCACCGTCCACTTCGCCTTCAAAAACCGCGTCCGCCCGGCCACCGAAGTCAGCAACGTAGTCGCCGAGATCCCAGGCAGCGAACAACCGAACTCCATCGTCATCGTCGGAGCCCATCTCGACTCCTGGCACCCTGCCACCGGAGCCCAGGACAACGGCACCGGCGTCGCCACAGTCCTCGAAACCGCCCGAGCCATCCAATCTCTCAATCGCCCGCCCCGCCGAACCCTCCGCTTCATCCTCTTCGGCGGCGAAGAGCAGGGACTCGTCGGCTCGACCGCCTACGCCAAAAAACACGCCGCAGACATGTCCTCCATCGACGCAGTCCTCATCGCCGACACCGGCTCCCAGCCCTCCAAAGGCTGGTACCTGATGGGCCGCGAAGACGAAAAACAATCCCTCACCAACATCGAACCCCTCCTCGACGGCCTCGGCGCCGGAGCCACCAGCGCCGACACCGAATTCCTCTTCGAAACCGACCACGCCGGCTTCGATGTCCAGGGCGTCCCCACCCTCGTCCTCTGGAACTCCGTCGACAAGTACTTCCGCCTCCACCACCAGGCCTCCGACAGCTTCGACTCCGTCGTCCAGGCCGACCTCAACCAGGGCGTAGCCGTCACCGCCGCCACCGCCTACGCCATCGCCGACTCCTCCCAGCCCTTCGCCCCCCACCTCGACTCCGCCGGCGTCGAGGAGATGCTCAAAAAAGCCAAAGAACTAGACAACTACATGGCCCTGAAATCTCTCGACTGGGTCCCGTAAGCGTGATCCTGGCCGTGACCCTCCACCCTCATCCCGCGCTCCATACCGTCTTCGAAGTTCTCGCCTACACCGTCGGCTACCAGCTCTACCGCCGCAGCCGGGCCCGTACCGGGGACTTCCTTCCCGACGAGCAGCGCTGGATCATCATCGCCGCCGCTGCAATCGGAGCCCTCTTCGGCTCCCGCATCCTCGGCGTCCTCGAGCAGGCTCCGCGCCTCACCATCACCTGGAGCACCTTCCTCCAACCCGGCGGCAAGACCATCGTCGGGGGGCTCCTCGGCGGCTGGATCGCCGTCGAACTCACCAAGCGCATCCGCCACATCCACTCCCGCACCGGAGACCTCTTCGCCGTTCCTCTCTGCATCGGCATCGCCGTCGGCCGCATCGGCTGTTTCCTCGCCGGACTAGCCGACGACACCTACGGCACCCCAACCACCCTCCCATGGGGCATCGACTTCGGCGACGGAATCCCCCGCCACCCCACCCAGCTCTACGAAATCCTCTTCCTCCTCGCCCTCGCGTTCCTCCTCCACCGTTACAACCAGCGCCCCCACGCCGAAGGCGCAACCTTCCGCCTCTTCCTCGCCGCCTACCTAACCTGGCGCCTCCTCATCGACCTCATCAAACCCCAACCCCTCATCCACGGCCTCAATCTCATCCAATGGGCCTGCATCGCGGGACTACTGGCGCTACTCCCCGATGTCATGAGACTCTTCTCTTTCCATCAAGAAACAATCCGGAGCACCGAATGAGCACACCGCCCACTCCACAACTCCCCGAACAAAACCCCGCGCCGCCGCCGCCCAGCCCACGCACAAGCCTCGCAAAGACAGCCATCATCCTGGCCGTCACAATCGTCGTCACCTTCGGCCTATGCAGCATCACGCTGATTCGCTCGAACAGTGCAATCTCCGGCCCGGTATTCCCCGCCGCCATCATCATCGAAGCCATCTGCGTCGTCGGCCTCATCGTCGTCGGAATTCTCGCGATCGCCCGAAGAAGCAAACCAAACTAAGCGCGCCGACCGCCTCCACGCGATGCATACACTTGGGAAAGTGTCACAAAACCAGTAGAGGACGACCCATGCCAGCCCGAACCCGCCCTTACCTCTTCTACGACACCGCCGTCTCCCTCTGCACCACCTGTTACCGCCGCATCGACGCCAAGCTCGTCTTCGAGGACGACAACGTCTACATGCTCAAACGCTGCCCCCAGCACGGCTTCGAGCGCGTCTTGGTTTCGGATGATGTCGACTATTACCGCCGCTGCCGTGAAGTCTTCATCAAGCCACCCGAGATGCCCGACCGCTACAACACACCCATCAAATACGGCTGCCCCTACGACTGCGGCCTCTGCCCCGACCATGAGCAACACTCCTGCCTCTCCCTCCTCGAGATCAACGACGCCTGCAACCTCTCCTGTCCCATCTGCTACGCCAACTCCGGCACTCACCGCACCGAATACAAGTCCCTCGACCACATCGAACGTATGCTCGACTGCATCGTCACCAACGAGGCCGAACCCGACGTCGTGCAAATCTCCGGCGGCGAGCCCACCATCCATCCGCAATTCTTCGAAGTCCTTGACGCCGCCAAGCGCCGCCCCATCCGCCACCTCATGGTCAACACCAACGGCATCCGCATCGCGCAGGACGAAGCCTTCGCCAACCGCCTCGCAACCTACATGCCCAACTTCGAACTCTATCTCCAGTTCGACTCGCTGCGGAGGGAACCGCTCTTACAGTTAAGAGGCGCCGATCTCCGCAACATCCGCGAACGCGCACTCGAACGCCTCAACCAGCTCAACATCTCCACAACCCTCGTCGTCACTGTCGAGCGCGGAGTCAACGACGACGAGCTAGGCACCCTCGTTGAATTCGCCCTGCAACAGCCATGCGTCCGCGGCATCACCTTTCAGCCCGTCCAACAGGCGGGCCGCCTCGGCAACTACAACTCCGCCGCGCACCGCCTCACCCTATCCGAAGTCCGCCGCCGCATCCTCACCCAGACCTCAGTCTTCAAACCCGAGGACCTCATCCCCGTCCCCTGCCACCCCGACACCCTTGCTATGGCTTACGCGATGAAGCTGGCCGGCAAAGTCGTCCCACTCACCGGCCTCGTCTCCCCCGACGTCCTCATCAACGGTGGCCGCAACACCATCATCTACGAGCAGGACCCCGCCATCCGCGCCGACCTCGAACAGAACCCCAACATCCGCAGCCAGATCTTCAAACTCTTCTCCACCAACCACTCCCCGCAAGGACAAGCCAGCACGCTTCGCGAACTTCTCTGCTGCCTCCCCCAGGTCCTGGTCCCCAAAAATCTCGGCTACGACAACCTATTCCGAATCCTCATCGTGCAGTTCATCGACGCTCAGACCTTCGATCTGCGCAGCATCAAGAAAACCTGCATCCACATCGCCCACCCCGACGGCCAGCGGCTCATCCCATTCGACACCTACAACATGTTCTACCGCGAAGCCTTGGAAGAAACCCGCCTGAAGCCCCTCCGCGACCAGACCCTCGCCTACTCATAATCGCAAGCGATCTTGTCCGCAGCTAATCCGTAAGGCGCGCGGAACAGGCTTCCAGATACCCATTCACAAAGAAGAGGAGTTCGTCCCGCAACGCGTCGAACTCCTTCTCGGGCGCATCGGACTCAAGCAATCTCCGGCTGACTCCCGCCATCGCACCCTGAATCATGAAAGCCACAAGTTGCGGGTCCTTCCGCAAAGGTGGGCTTGCGGACTCAAGCATCTCAACAATCCCCTTGTTGATACGCGCTCCCATCTGATGCGCAATCCTCGCTCCATCCACATCCGAACTTACGGAATACAGCGCGACACTTGCCTTCGCATCCCTCATCTTGGCTTCGAGGAATGCAGTGATGAAAGCCGACGCCATCTGCTGCAGAGAATGACCCTTCTTCTCCCGGCACACTCTATCCACCGCCTCTGTCACCTCGTCCAGGTGACGTTTCAACGCACCCTGCAGCAGCGAGCTCTTGTTCGGGAAGTACTGATACAAGGTTCCGACCGACACACCCGCCCGTCGCGCCACCCGCGTCGTGGTCAGGCGCTCCTTCCCCACACTCAGCAAAACCTGAATAGTTGCTTCCAGAATGGCGTCCACACTTGCGGCCGATCGCGCTTGAATAGGCGATTTACGCGGCTCCAGGAGTACATTGGAACGCTGAGGCAAATGCGAACTCCTAACCCAAGGCTTGCTCCATCTAAACACAGGTAACCACGATGACTCCAACTCGTGAAGAGACCACAGGAGAAAAGCAATGACGAAACAAACGGACATTAGCACCAAGCTCGGCGGCACGTTCACATTCCCCGACACATCGATGACTGTGAACCGCATGGGCTACGGCGCCATGCAACTCGCCGGCCCACAGGTCTTCGGGCCACCCCGCGACATGGACGCCGCAATCGCCGTGCTGCAGGAAGCCGTCGCCGCCGGCGTGAATCACATCGACACCAGCGACTTCTACGGTCCCCACGTCACCAACCAGATCATCAAGCAGGCACTCCACCCCTACTCAGATGACCTCGTGATCGTCACCAAGCTCGGCGCTCGCCGCGGTGAAGACAAATCGTGGATCCACGCGCTCTCGCGTCAGGAACTGATCGACGGCGTTCATGACAATCTCCGCAATCTCGGGCTCGAGAAGCTTGATGTCGTCAACCTGCGCGTCGGAGGAGTCATGGGTCCATCGGAAGGATCCATCGAAGAACCCCTCACTGTGCTGGCCGAACTCCAGCGTCAGGGACTCATCCGTCATCTCGGTCTAAGCAACGTCACCCCCGAACAGTTGGCAGAGGCCCAGACCATCACCCAAATCGTCTGCATTCAGAACCTCTACAACGTGGCACACCGAAGCGACGACAGCTTCATCGTCGACCTCGCAAAACAGGGCATAGCCTATGTGCCGTTCTTCCCGCTCGGAGGGTTCACGCCCGCTGCAGTCGGCAACGCTCAACCGGACAGCAGACTCACTCAAATCCACGCCCATGCAGGTCGCGCTCGCATGGCTTCTTCAACGCTCACCCAACATCCTGCTCATCCCCGGCACATCTTCCATCGGCCATCTGCGCGAGAACCTTGCCGCCGCAACATTAAAGCCTCTCTCCCGAAACAATCGCTGACCTCGACTCAATTGCAACCGCGACTATTGCATGATCGGAATTAACCAATTGGGACGCCTCACACTTTGGGGCGTCCACCTAATTTATTTCTTTGCGTTTGCTTCTAAAGCGTGCACAACATCCGTGTGCCGCCGCATAATCTCAATAGTCCGATCGCAGAAGTCTTTAATCGTCTCCAACTCCCGCGTCGAATAGCGAGAAGCCAGCGCCGAAACGTCTTTGCCCAACTCATCAAAGATCGGCCCTAGCTTCGTCCGTCGCCGGCGATGCGGAAGTCCGGATAAACACCTTCCTCCGGTCCGTCTCGCTCCGCTCTCTCCGAGCTAGCCCAGCCTTCTCCAGCCGGTCAATCGCCGCCGTAATCGCCCCCGTCGTCAACCCCGTCAGCCGAGCCAGATCGCCCGCCGTCACATCCCCACCGCGGTCCACATAATCCAGACATTTCATATCGGTTATGGACACCCCGACCATATTCGCAATCGCCTGGTGAAACAGGATCGTCCGCGCGCCAATCTCACGCCCAACCTCCAACCCAACCTGCCGAACTAACTCTTGCCTCTTGCGCGAATCTGCCATATCGTTTACTTTATCATTATCTCAATTATTGAGATAACTAATAAATGAGGTAATCACTATGACTAATCCAAAATGCGTTCTCGTCATCGGCGGCGGAATCGCAGGCCCCGTTCTCGCCCTCTTCCTCAAGCAGTCCGGCTTCTGCGTCCACATCTTCGAAGCCTCCAACGGCCCCAGCGAAGCCGGCGGAGCTCTCGGCCTCGCCCCCAACGGCATGAACGTCCTCGCCGCCGCCGGTGTCGCCGAGCAGGTCCGCGACGTCAGCGTCACCGCCCACGAGTGGGCCTTCGAAAACCAGCACGGAAAGCTCCTCGCCTGCCAAAGCGCTGGCGATCCCGCCCGCTACGGTCAGGCGGGAGTCATGATCACCCGCTCCGCCCTCCACCGCGTCCTCGTCGAACAAGCCGAAGCCCAGGGCATCTCCATCACCTACAACAAGCGCCTCACCGCCATCGACGACCGCCCCGGCCAGCCCATAGTCGCGCACTTCGACGACGGCACAAGCATCGAAGGCGACCTCATCGTCGGAGCCGACGGCATCCGCTCCCAGGTCCGCCGCGCCGTCATGCCCGAAGCCCCCAAACCCGTCTACTCCGGCCTGCTCGCCCCCGGCGGCTTCAGCCCCTGCCTCGACTCCAACGTCACCCCGCGCTCCAACCAGCGCGTCCACTTCATCTTTGGCCAGAACGGCTTCTTCGGCTACTTCAACACCATCACCCCCGAAGGCCCCCGCACTCTCTGGTGGAGCACAGCTGTGGCACCGCTGGAAGACAAGGAACAGAGGTCTGCGACCTCCAAAACCGAAATTCAGCAACGCCTCATGGCCCTCCACGGCGACTGGGCCGCGCCCGTTCCACAACTCATCCAGTCAGCAACCGACGTCCTCAACGTAGCCATCCACGACATCCCCAGCCTTCCGCGCTGGCACTCCGGCCGCACCATCCTTATCGGTGACGCCGCCCACGCCGTAGCCCCGCACTCCGGCCAGGGAGCATCGATGGCCCTCGAAGACGCTCAGTACCTCGCCAAACTCCTGCGCGAATCCAACGGCCTCCAGCTCGAACGAGTCTTCGCCAACTTCGAGCAACACCGCCGCCCCCGCACCGACAAGGTCATAGCCCTCGGCCGCCGCAACGGTCGCTACAAAGAAAAAGTGTCCGCCTTCGAATTCTGGATCCAGCAAAAAATGATCCGCATCTTCGTCCCCCTCACCCGCGCCAAAAACCAGGACTGGCTTCTAAGCTACAAAGTCGAATGACGCATATAAGTGCCCTTTCGACGAACGCACACTAAGGACCAAACCCTCACCAAACCTCGGGACATCCCCTCGAAGTCCAGACCTAAAGTCTCTACTTCGAATACTTTGACACATTTAGACGGGGGAGGGGGGATCCCCCTGCCAGCTCCCCTCTTACCCTCTCCATCGTATCCAGATAAAACGCCAGATTATGCACCGAATTCAACGTCAAGCCCAGCGGCTCCCCCGCCACAAACAAATGCCGCAGATAAGCCCGCGTGTATCTGCGGCAGACCATGCACCCGCAGCTATCATCGATCGGCCTCTGGTCCTCCGCGAACTCCTTGCGCTTGATGTTCATCCGCACCACCGGCCCGCCAGCCTCCTCGCGCATGAACAACAACCCATGCCGCCCCGCCCGAGTCGGCAGCACGCAATCCATCATGTCCACCCCCATCTTCGCGTACTCTTCAATCTCATCCGGATACCCCACCCCCATCACATAACGCGGCTTATCCTTCGGCAAAAATTCAAGCGTCCGCGCAATCATCTCCCGAGTCACCTCGCGCGGCTCACCCACCGCCAACCCGCCAATCGCATACCCGGGCAATTCCATCTCCACCAGCCGTTCTGCCGACTCCTTCCGCAAATCCGCATACATCCCGCCCTGCACAATCCCAAACAAACTCTGCGTAGCCCCGCCCAGCGCCTCAAACCACGGCACTCGTCTCTTTATGTAACTCAAAATGATCTTTTGACCGCTGCGCCCACGCATGAGTCAGCCCCATCGACTCCCGAGTCCGCTCCCAGCTCGCCGGAGTCTCCACGCACTCATCGAACACCATCGCAATATCCGCGCCCAGCGCAATCTGCACATCCACCGAGTGCTCCGGCGAGAAGAAATGCTTACTCCCATCCAGATGCGACCGGAACTCCACTCCCTCCGAAGTCACCTTCCTCAGCCCGCTCAGACTAAACACCTGAAACCCGCCCGAGTCCGTCAGCATCGGCCGCTCCCAGCTCATAAACCGGTGCACTCCACCCATTCGCCTCACAAGCTCATGTCCCGGCCGCAGATACAGGTGATACGTATTCGCCAGAATGATCTGCGCCCCTCTGCCCGCAGCGCCGATCGCCTCCAGCGTCCCCTGCTCCACCGCCTTCACACTCGCCACCGTCCCCACCGGCATGAACACCGGCGTCTCCACAACTCCATGCGGGAGCCTCAACCGTCCCCGGCGACCACCTCCCGCCGCCGTCGTATCTGCCTCAAAAGAAAATCCCATCCTTCAAATTGTATGGGCAGGCGATCCACGCAGGTGCAGCCGCGACAAAAAAACGACTCTTTGGATAATTGCATTCGCATTAATTCACCTGACGTTCAAATTCGGTTCACATAACCACTCATATCGAAGGGGAAGAATGGGGCGCAACGCATCTTCCCAACTTCTGAGGCCTCCAAAAATGATTAGGAAACTTCTCGCCCTTTCGATGTCCTTGACACTCATTCTCAGCGGCTGCGGCCAGGGCACGATCAGCACGCCGCCGGGCAACGGCAACGCCAACACCACTCCTCCTGTCGTCATCACGCCCACCACCGCCTCTGCCGCCATCAAGCACGTCGTCGTCATCTTCGGCGAGAACATCTCCTTCGACCACTACTTCGGCACCTATCCCAACGCCGCCAACACCCCTGGCGAGCCGCAGTTCACCGCCGCTGCCGGAACACCCATTCCCAACAACTACGTCTCCAACCCTAATCTGCTGACCCAGAACCCGAACCTGGCCATAAACGGCACAGCCAATGCCGGGAATGGCGCTGGCGCCTCCAATCCCTTCCGCTTAGACCGCGCTCAGGCACTCACCGCCGATCAGGACCACAACTACCCCGACGAGCAAAAGGCCTTCGACGGCGGCAAGATGGATCTCTTTCCCGTCCTCCGTCGGTACAGCCAACTCCGCCGCCCAGACACGCCGCGACTGGCGCCCCAGCCATTGCCGCCACCAAAGCCCTCACCATGGCTACTACGACGGCAACACCGTCACCGCGCTCTGGAACTACGCCCAGCACTATGCCATGAACGACCACTCCTTCAGCACCGTCTTCGGCCCTTCCACACCCGGCGCGATCAACGTCATCTCCGGCCAGACCAACGGCGTCGTCAACACCGTCAATCCCGGCAGCGCAGTCATCGCTGATGGATACGGCGGACTCACCGATATCGGCGATGCCGACCCCACCGGCGATATCTGCTCCAGCACGACCTCGTCGATCAGCCTATCCGGCAAGAACATCGGCGACCTGCTCAACACCGCCAATTTGACCTGGGGCTGGTTTGAAGGTGGCTTCGACCTCACCATCACCAACCCCAACGGCACCACCGGCTGCGCCCGTTCCACCGTCTCCGCCTATCACCGGCACCCAGGCCGACTACTCGGCACATCATCAGCCCTTCCAGTACTACGCCAGCACCATCAACCCCAACCACACCCGGCCGTCCTCGGTCGCAGCCATCGGAACCACGGACGCCGCCAACCACCAGTACGATATCCATGACTTCACCGATGCTCTGGCCGCAGGCAACATGCCCGCGGTCAGCTTCCTGAAGGCTCCCCGCTACCAGGACGCTCACGCCGCAAACTCCGATCCTCTCGATGAGCAGACCTTCGTCGTCAACACGATCAACGCCATCGAGAAGTCGTCCTTCTGGTCCAGCACCGCCATCATCATCGCCTACGATGACTCCGACGGCTGGTACGATCACGTCATCAACCTCGTCAACGGCTCCGCCACCACCGCGGATTTCGTCAACGGAACTGGCGTCTGCATCAGCGCGACCGCCGCTGCCGCCGCTCTGCCGGGCGTCAATCCGACGACGACACCTCACGCTCAGGGTCGTTGCGGCTACGGTCCCCGTCAACCCTTCCTGGTCATCTCTCCCTGGGCGAAGAAGAACTACATCGACACCACCGTCACCGACCAGGCCTCCGTCGTCCGCTTCATCGAGGACGTCTTCCTCAGCAGCCAGCGCATCGGCGGAGGTTCAGCCGACACCACCGCCGGATCGCTCATGAACATGTTCGACTTCAGCAACGGCGCTGCCCCGCCGAACCCCAACGTCGTCCAACTGAACCCCTCCACTGGTGTCGTCACCAGCGGCAACTAACCCAGATTCACGAAACCGTTACATTCTTTCCATAGCATCAAAGGCACGCATCCTCACCCCAACCAGGGAGTCAGGATGCGTGCCTATTTTTTGCGCGCACCCCCCGCCAACCGGAGCCCTTCCGTTGCCTTCGTCTCGACGTACCTTCCTGCACCAAGCCTCTGCTCTCAGCCTGCTCTACACCGCACAGCGCGCGCTGCCTCAATCGTCCATGGGCTCCATGCACATGGCCGGTATGCAGAACCCCCAGCAGATGCCTGTCAGCCCCCACCCCAAATCCTCCCCGCATCGGCCCCCGGATGCTCCCCACCCTCGCCCTCGCGCCCTTCGTCGACGCCCTCCCGCTCCCCGAGATCGTCCGGCCCACTCTCCAAAACGGCCACCGCTCCCTCACCATCACCATGCAGGAGATCCACGCCAAGGTCCATCGCGACGTCCCCCCCACCCGCTGGTGGAGCTACGGCCCAAATCCCTTGGCTCCGCTCATCGAAGCCCGCTCCGGCGAACCCCTCCAGATCCGCTGGGTCAATAACCTCCCCACAAAACACTTCCTTCCCATCGACCACTCCCTCCACGGCTGCGGCCACGACGTGCCCGACGTCCGCACCACCACCCACCTTCACGGCGCCAAGACCGCCTCCAAAGACGATGGCTACCCCGAAGACTGGTTCATCCCCGGCCAGTCCCGCATCTGCACCTACCCGCTTCAGCAGGACGCCACCGCGCTCTGGTACCACGACCACGCCATGGGCCTCACCCGCCTCAACACCTACGCCGGCCTCTTCGGCATGTTCCTCATCCGCGACAAGCGTCGAAGATGCCCTTCACCTGCCCAGCGGCAAATACGAAGTGCCCCTCATCTTCTACGATCGCAACTTCGCCATCGACGGCCAGATGTTCTACGACGTCTCCGGCGATCCCGAGAGCCCCTGGATTCCCGAGTTCAGCGCCGACGGCATCCTCATCAACGGAAAAATCCGCCCCTTCTTCGAGGTCGAGCCGCGCCTCTATCGCTTCCGCCTCCTCAACACCGCCAACAGCCGTTTCTTCCTCCTCTCACTCTCGAACGGCCAGCCGCTGACCCAGATCGGCAGCGACCAGGGCCTCCTCGCCTCGCCCGTCGAGGTCAACCGCCTCGTCCTCGGCTGCGCCGAACGCGCCGACATCCTCATCGACTTCAGCCAGCTCGCCGGCCAGACCCTCCACCTTCGCACCAGCGCCTTCGACATCCTCGAGTTCCGCGTAGCCAAACAGACCGCCGCTCCCGCAACTCTGGCCTCCGTCCCCAAAACTCTCCGCACCATCGAGCGCATCCCCGAGTCCGCACGCCACGACCACCCGCACCCTCGCCCTCTACGAATACAGAGACAACGCCCAACGTCCGATGGTCATGCTCATCAACCGCAAGCACTGGCACGAGCCCGTCACCGAGACCCCCAAACTCAACTCCACCGAAATCTGGGAGTTCGTCAACCTCACCGAAGACACCCACCCCATGCACCTCCACCTCGTGCGCTTCCAGATCCTCGACCGCCGCCCCTTCTACACCAGCGACTACCGGCAAAACGAAAAACCCACCTATACCGCCCCTGCTGCCCCACCCGAGCCCAACGAACTAGGCTGGAAGGACACCGTCCAGTGTCCCCCCGGCACCGTCACCCGCATCATCGTCCGCTTCGAAGGCTTCACCGGCAAATATCTCTACCACTGCCACATCCTCGAGCACGAATCCAACGACATGATGCGCCCCTTCGAAGTCATCGCCTGACGTTCGTCACAGATACAGCTCCTGCGCTTTTCCTCTGCTTCAAGTTGGAGTAGCGTATCCACAAGGAGATCGCGCCATGCTAAGGAGAGACTTCCTTCGCCGCTCGGCCCGCACCCTCAGCGCTGCCTTTCTCGCCGCAAACCCCGTGGCCCGCGCCGCGCTCATCGATCCCGAACCCCTACCCAAAAAACTTCAGGCCAGCGACGAAGTTCTCCTCGGCCACACTGGCATCCGCACCAGCCGTCTCGCCATGGGCACCGGCACTATCGGCTACGGCGGAGCCTCCAATCAAACTCGCCTCGGCACCTCGCCCCTCACGCGCCTCCTTCTCGACGGCTACAACCAGAACGGCCTCCGCTTCTTCGACTCCGCCGACTCCTACGGCAGTCATCCCTACGTCGCCGCAGCCCTCAAGCAACTCCCCCGCGACAAAGTCACCGTCCTCACTAAGACCGACACCCGCGATCCCGCCGGAGTTCGCGCCGACCTCGACCGCTACCGCAAAGAACTGGGCGTCGACTACATCGACATCGTCCTCATCCACTGCGTCACCGAATCCGACTGGACCACGCGCTATCGCGGCGTCATGGACGTCCTCTCCGAAGCCAAGCAAAAGGGCACCATCCGCGCCCACGGCGTCTCCTGCCACGCCATCGGAGCGCTCCGCGCAGCCGCAGCCTCGCCCTGGGTCGAAGTCGATCTCGTCCGCCTCAACCCCATCGGCTCCCACATGGATGCCGACCCCGACACTGTCATCTCCGTCATCAAACAGATGCGCACTCAAGGCAAAGCCATCGTCGGCATGAAGATCCTCGGCCAGGGAGACCTTCGCCACAAACCCTCCGAAGCCATTCGCTACGCCCTTTCCACCGGAGTCCTCGACGCCTTCACCATCGGCGCTGAATCCCAGAAAGAGCAGAACGATCTCGTCCAGCGCGTAGCCGCAGCCTGACCGCCGCTACAAAGGAGAGATCAGCGATACAGCTTCAACTCATTCCAATCCGCCTGATACGTCGTCTTCCTGCCGCGGCACAAATAAATCGGCCCGCGTTCCCACGGCATCGCGTAGACATCATTTCGTTGACCCACAACGATGCATGAGCTGTAAACCGCATTCATCTCATCAAGGGTCGCATCGTTGATCACGATCATCTCCTCGCCGGTGTACCCTCGCGGTCCCCACAGCCAGTAGTTCTGATGTCCGCTGATAGCCGGCGGAAGGCCATTTTTTGCCCCAAGAACATCGACCGCAGCCGCCTGCCCGTAGTTGGAGGCAAGAATGCCGGTTCGCGCTCGCTCTCCCTCGGGCAAAGCGTTGTATATGTCGGACAACTGCTTCACCAGGTCCTCCCAGCCGAGACGGTCGGTAAAAAACTGAGGCAACAGAGTAGCGGCATGATTTAAACTCTCCCTCGGAATGTAGTGAAGCCGTTCGGCATATGCCCGCCACTCTTGCGGGGCCAGCACGGGAATAGAAAACGGCAGGAAACGCACCACACCAAATGCCAGCACGGCAGCGTATACGCACATAAGCCCGTTGCGCCACAGGATTCCCTTCGCCCACCGGAACAACGCCACCGTCCCCGCCGCAAAAAACACCGGATAGGCAGGCACAAGGTAATAATCCTTCGCATGCAGCGCCATCATCAGGGCAAGAAACAAAACATAGAAGACCCCGAGGAACCTGTAACTCCGAGTCGTCTTCGCAAACAGCAGCCACAACACACCCGCGCCCCACAAAAAGATGTTTGTCGGCGTGAGCGTCATAATCTGCGCTACAAAAAACTGCACCGGCGGCAGCTTCACATCCTTATCCGAGTGCTGCACATCACGCAGCCACTCCAATGTGGGGAAGTGATTTTTCACCTGCCAGAGAAAATTCGGCAGCGCCATCAGAACGATCACAACCACCGCAACCACAAACCAGCGACTCGCAAGAATCCGCCGCTGCGGCGTAAGCAGCAGCGCAACCAGCATCGCAATCAGAAAGAACGCAACGGAATCCTTGTTCTCAAACGCCAGCCCCGCGCTGACTCCGAACACAATCCACCAGTTCCTCACCTCACTCGGCGGATCCGCCTGAACAATGCGAATGAGCGCCAGCACGCACAACATCCAGAAGACCGGATCGAATGAGTTCATCGACAGATATCCATCCATCCCGAGATAAACTCCGCCTGCAATGACCCCCAGCATCGCCAGCGCCGCTGCTCTGCGTCCCCCACCAAGAGTCCATGCGAGCACACCCGTCAGAAACACCTTCGCCGCGCCCGCCATCCCGGAGACCAGCCGCAGCGACCACATCGTCTCATGTCCAAACAACATCTCGCTCAAACGCGCCTGCAGCGCAACCAGCGGTGGCTGATCGACATATCCAAAGGCAAGCCGCCGCCCGCAAACCAGGTAATACAGTTCGTCGCGAAAGATCCCATACCCGGCGTGTTGCGCCAGGACATTGCCCGTAATCTGAATGGCCAGCTTCAGCGCCGCAAAGCCAGCGCAGAGCCAAAGAATCGAGCGTAGATCTGTCTGCCTCGGCAGCGACGTTTCGGTTTCCATGCCACCTGCAAGCGAAAGGAGTATTCGTACAACACTCGAATACGCGGGCTGACTCGTCAAGTTCCCCGCCGCCCTCTCGAAAGCTATTACCGCATCAGCAGCGCCACCGCCTCGGCAACGCTGATATTGTCAGCCAGCCGTCGGAACTCCCGATGCACCATCTGCTCGTTTTTGCTTATATTTTTGAACAGCAGCGCTTTACCTTCGATCGCCGTGTTCACCATCGCATCTTTCCACTCGCCGCCCGGCTCCATCTCGTGTGCCGTCGCAAAGCTGCTTCCCGCATGAATCGTCCCCAGAATTCCGTACCCCATACTTAGATCCGTGGCCATCCTCCCCTCAATCCGGTGTAGCTGCATCGTCTTCTCATCTACCAGGAGCGATCCCGACATCGAATGGAGCACCTTCTCCTCCATCGTCTTCGGCTGGTACGCCGGATCCGGGCGGAACGGAATCTTCAAATCTCCACCCTCCAGGCGGGGTTCATCAAACAGGAAAGCCTTCCCCAGCAAGAGCAGCATCTGCTCCGCGTGCTGCTCATCGCTGCTCGTCGCCTGCTCGCTCTTCTGAAACGCATCCGGATTCGCCGCGATATTCGCCAGCTTCGCCTTCTCCGCCGCCACGCGCGATGGACTCAACGGCTTCCCATCCTCCTCCAGCAGCAGCCGAACTTTCCCCCGCTGTGTCTCCACCACCTGCTCCTTCCACAGATGTCCGCCGGTCCGCTCCGACCGCTCCTCCGACACATACATGTACTTATAGCGATGCTGGGCCGGATCGCCTTCATGCGCCAGCATCGTATCCACAATCTTTCGTGCATCATCCGAGCTCTGAGCCTGCGCAGCCCCCAGCGCTATCAGGCACAGCAACACTATTGGCAATCCACCAACACGCATCCACAACTCCTGCCATTGGCTACCGAGAGGACATATCCCCAAACACAAACAAGACCACCCACCCGGCACGCCAGCGGCCTGTTCTTTTAGACGCACACTATCCCACAGGTAGTCGCCCCAAAAAGTAAATCTATGCCGAAATCTCCAAGAAACCGCAAAAGACCTCACGTAGACTAACCCTCAATCGTCCCGCCAGACCTCCTCATGCCCGACACCACCCCAAACCCGGCGCCACTCGACGTCAAGGACACCAACCCCCTCTTGACCGAGCCCGAATTCGTCTCCCCCTCCCTCACTCCTCACCCACCCAAAGGCCGCCGAGCCGCAGCCACCTTTATTTTCTTCACCGTCACCCTCGACATGCTCGCCCTCGGCATGATCGCCCCCGTCCTCCCCCGCCTCATCGAAGGCTTCCTCCACGGCGACACCTCCTCGGCCGCCCGCATGCTCGGCCTCTTCGGAACCGTCTTCGCCGCCATGCAGTTCTTCTTCTCCCCCATCGTCGGCTCGCTCTCCGACCGCTTCGGCCGCCGCCCTCTCGTTCTGCTCTCTAACTTCGGCCTCGGGCTCGACTATCTCCTCATGGCCTGGGCCCCCGCGCTCAACTGGCTCTTCCTCGGACGCGTCATCTCCGGCCTCACCTCCTCCAGCATCCCTACCGCCATGGCCTACATGGCCGATGTCACTCCACGCGAACGCCGCGCCGCCGCCTTCGGCATGTTGAATGCAGCCTTCGGAGCCGGCTTCGTCCTCGGCCCCGCCGTCGGTGGCTTGCTCGGCAACATCAACCCGCGCCTTCCCTTTTGGGTAGCAGGAGGCCTCTCGCTCGTCAACGGACTCTATGGCCTCTTCGTCCTCCCCGAGTCTCTGTCGAAAGAAAACCGCAGCCCCTTCTCCTGGGCCCGCGCCAATCCCATCGGCTCTCTCACCCTGCTCCGTCACCGCAGCATGATCGTCATCGCCACGATCCTCCAGCTCGGTTACATTGCCCAGCAGGTTCTGATGAACGTCTATGTCATCTACGCCGACTACCGCTACCACTGGACCAACCGCACTGTCGGCTTCTCTCTCGCCCTCGTCGGAATCTGCACCATCGTCTACGGAGGCCTTCTCGTCAAACCCGTAGTCGCAAAGCTCGGCGAGCGAGGAGCCATGACCCTCGGCCTCATCGGGGGAATCCTCGGCTATTCCATGATCGGCCTCTCCAAAACCGGCCTCCTCCTATGGCTCGGCATCCCCTTCCTCAACATGATGACTTTGACCTGGCCCGCCGCGCAAAGCCTTCTCTCCCGCATGACCAGCCCCTCCGAACAAGGCCAGCTCCAGGGAGCCATCAACAGCCTCCGAGGCATCGCCGGACTCCTCGGCCCCAGCTTCTTCACCTACATCTTCAGCGTCTCCATCGGCAGCGGAGTCCACATCCCCGGCTCTCCCTTCTACACCGCCGCCGCCCTGCTCTTGGTCTCTCTCGCCCTCGCCCAAAACGCCGCCAGAGGCGCGGGCACCCAGACTGCAGTCCAAAGCTAAGCGCCACCGTCCGATCGCTGCTTCCTCACTGGCCGGGCTTTAGTCGTTGAAAAAAACCTTGTCACGTTTCGGAGCCTGATGCACTATTTACAGCAAGCTTAAAAAGCCAGCAGGAAGAATCGAGCACTGCTGCTCAATGGCAATGCGGTGGCGATTATTTGTGCTTAATCTTGGTCCGTTTGCTCTGGTCCGACAAATAAAAGGTTGTGGGAGGAACTATGCGCGCTTTCAGGCCACCCAGAATTTCACGGATTCTGTTCTTAGCGATTAGCCTTTGCTACCTGGCCACGTCGGGCTGCGGCGGCAGCAGTGGAAGCACAAACACAACCGGCGGCAGCACCACCGGCTCAGGGGGATCCGGAACAACGCCCGCAACAGTTCCCGGCCTATACGTCTTCGAGAGCCTCGCCAGCACCACGAATCAGCCGCCGTGCCTCGTCCTGCAGTATCCCAAGACAGCGAACGGAGTCGTCACTCCAACGACGGCAATTACCGGGCCCTCCGGCTTTCTGTGCGAATCAATGGCAATCGACTCAATGGGAAACATCTATTTGGGGGGTTACACCCCTTCGGCAGGAGTCGTCCTCGTCTACGCTCCCGGAGCCACAACGCCGACCCGGACAATCTCGCCAACTGGCCTCGGTGGAGTGACTGCACTCGCGGTCGACGCTTCCGGAAATATCTTTACGTATGGAGGTGTCCACCGTCGGAAACATTATTACCTCCGGTATCTCTGAATTTGCTTCAACAGCCAACGGAACTGTCTCTCCGATAAGAGTTATCTCCGGTGACGCTACAACGATCCTCCATGGAGTTAACCAAATGGCTGTCGATTCCGCAGACAATCTTTATATCGCAACGACCAATGTTGGTTCCGGACCCCCGCAGTCGATTCTCATCTTCAACTCGACAGCCACCGGAAATGCAGCCCCTACCAGCACAATTGGCGGCGACAAAACGGGCATCTACGATCCACGCGGTCTTACCCTGGATAAAGGTGGAGATCTCTACGTCTCATCCCAGGGGGCGGGTACCGTCACACCAACCGGCACTGTCCCGGGCCCAGTCAGCATCTTTGAATTCAGCATAGGTGCCACCGGCAATGTAGCCCCGGTTCGGACGATCACGGGTCCGGCGACGATGCTGGAAAATTCCGGCCTCGCTGTCGATAGTGCCAATGGAAACCTCTACGCAGTCGCCCATTCGGCCGGACTGCCCGCCATTCTGATGTTTCCCTCCACAGCAGGTGGCAACGCGGCGCCTGCTGCGATCTTCTATAACAACAATCCACTCTTGGAGTTCAATAGCCTGGTACCCGCTCTCTTCTAGAGGATCTCCATCAGCAGCAGAGTCCAGATCCTCTGGCGCCTCCTTCTACACCGCCGCTGTGAGGCTCTTAGCCTCCCGAGGACCGAACGCACCGCACGGTAATCCAGAGCCGCCGTCTAATTTATTCGTCAGCCTCTTCGCAACGCGTAGAATTTCGCCATCATGCGATTCAACTCTTCACGTCGGCAGTCTGTCGCAAATGTGTTCGCGATCATCTACGCAGTCTTCGCACCGCAGCTCCTTACCGCACAAGAACCCACGACGCCACCCAAAGCACCCGACTGGGCCCAGCCCGGCTCACTCACGCACACTCAGGTCGCCCCACCACCTGACTTCCACCGCCCTACCAAAACCTTCAACACCCCTATCGGCATCTTCGAAGGCCAATCCGACGTAGGCGGCCCGCTAGTCCCGGGCAGCGCCAGCTACGACGCCACAACAAAGCAGTACACCATCAACTCCGCCGGATATAACGTCTGGTACACCCGCGACGAGTTCCGTTATCTCTGGAAAAAAATGTCCGGCGACGTCTCACTGGCTGCCGACATCGCCTTCCCCGACCCCAACGGCTACGGCGACCGCAAAGCCTTCCTCATCATCCGCCAGGACCTCGACGACGACTCCAAAGAAGTCATAGTCGCCCTCCACGGAGCTGGCATGGTCCACCTCGCCCAGCGCCCCGAACGCGGAGTCCGCGTCAAAGACCTCGAGTTCCGCATCGGTGGCCGTGGCCGTCCCGGCGGCGCCAGCCCCGACTCCCTCGTCACCGTCATCCCCAAACGCATCGGCCTCGAAAAACACGGCGACAACTTCGCCATCTTCATCAGCCTCGAAGGCGAGCCGATGCATCAGTTCGGCCCGCCCATCGAATTGCATCTCGACGCACCCTTCTACGTCGGCATCGGCTTCTGCTCGCACATGCCCGACAAATCCGACACCGCAGTCCTCTCCAATGTCATTCTGGAGAGCTCCGCCGGGAAGGTCCACTAGCGATGCAATAGACTCAGATCGTCCTAAAACTCGATCCGTTTTCCCGTGGCCGCCGCGCAGCCACTCATCAACAAGCTTCCCGTCGGACTATAAAACTTCACCGAAGCTGTCGTCGTCTTCAGCGAGTCCTCTCCATCCAGCTCGATCGTTTGTGTGATGGTCTGCGTACGCGCCAGAGTTCCATTCACAGTAATGAAAGCGGTAGTCGTCGCCTCATAGTTGCCATGCTCACTATGTCTCCAGATTCCATGACCCGGTCCACGCTCGGTTGGGGGAACGAACGAAGGATTCGACGTCGTTTCGGTTACGGTACCTCCGCGATTAAACGTCAACAGCGAGAGAAACGGCGACCCGATCGGAGAGCCGGAAACACAGTCCTGAAGTGAGACCTGAAATACCCAGCTTCCCACCAACCCTTCCGACTGCCGATCGTCATCCGATCGCGAAGCTCCCTCCGCCGAAGACATCCCAAAGGCCATCAACGCCAATACCGCTAAGCTCTTCCAATACTTCATTTGCATAATTCCTCCCTTGTACATCCGCATTGCCTGAACTCTTTCAGGTGTGGCCTATACTCTCCCCAACCGCGCACGGAGTACTTAGCCCGCGCTGAAGTTTTCTGAAATATTCTGAAAACCAAGGTTCTTAATCTGCTTGGGAGACCGAACTTGAACCACGCCCAGCCTCACATCTACGAGTTCGGAGACTTCCGTGTCGACTCGAGCCGACGCATCCTTTTCCGCGATACCGATCAGATTCCTCTCACTCCGAAGGTCTTCGATACCCTCGCCTTGCTCGTTGCAAATCATGGTCAGGTTCTCGACAAGAAAGAGCTGATGAGCGCCGTCTGGCCCGACACCGCCGTCGAAGAGAACAATCTCAATCAGCACGTCTCAACCCTGCGCCGCATCTTCGGCGAAACCCGCGGCGAGAACCGCTACATCGCCACCATCCCAGGCAAAGGTTACTGTTTCACCGCTGAGGTCCGAACATCCCGGGCCGCCAGCCCCGAAGAAGCGTTAACACACTTCAGAATCGGGGTTCTCCCCTTCGAAAACCTGGGAGGCGGCTCCGAGCGCGAGTATCTCGCCGATGGTTTCACCGAGGAGACCATCGCTACCATTGGGCAGATCGATCCGGACCACTTCAGCGTCATCGGCCGCACCTCGGTCATGTCCTACAAGCGCACCACAAAAACCCTCGCTGATATTGGCCGCGAACTCGATGCCACCTACCTCATCGAAAGCTCCCTCCGCACCGAGGGAGATCGCCTCCGCATAACCTCCAAACTCATCCGCGTGCGCGACCAACTCCAGATTTGGTCTGCTTCCTACGACAGCGAACCCAGCAGCCTTCTCACCTTCCAGCGTGAACTCGGCACAGCAATCGCCGAACAGGTCCGCCTCCGCCTCTCACCCGCACGTCTCAATGCCCTTGCGAACCGCCATACGCAGAACCCCGAGGCCTACGACCTTTATCTCCGCGGTCGCTTTTACTGGAACCAGTTCACCGCCCTCACGACACGACGCGCGATCGAATACTTTACTCGCGCCACCGCCATCGACCCGGATTACGCGCTCGCCTGGTCCGGACTCGCCGATGCCTTTTCTTCAAGTCCCGTCACAGGCGACGCTGATCCTTTGACCATCCTCCCTCGCGCGAGAGACTCTGCCAACAACGCCGTCCGTTCCGACCCTGAACTGGCCGAGGCTCAGACTTCCCTCGGCTTCTTCCAGTTCTGGCTCGGCTGGGACTGGCACGCCGCCGAGACAGCCTTTCGCAAGGCAATCAGTGTCGACCCTAACTACGCCTTCGCCCACCGCATGCTCGGCATCGTTCTCTCTCATCTGTGCCAACACGACGAATCAATCGCCTCCATCCGCCGCGCCCGCGAACTCGATCCTCTCAGCGCCATGAACCGTGCTCTCTCTTCGCAAATCTCTTTCGCAGCTGGCGACCTTCCCAACGCCATCCACTTTGCTCGCGAGGCCATCGTCCTCGACCCTGAGTTTTGGATCGGTCACTTTCAGTTGGCTCAGGCCTACGTTCATCTCCAGCAAAACGATCAGGCAATGGAGTCACTCAATCAGGCAAACCGGTTCAGCGCCGGCAACTCCAAAGCGCTCTCTCTGCGCGGCTATCTTCTCGCCAAAACAGGAGGCACAGACGAAGCCAAAGAGATCCTTCAAACTCTTGATGCGGTCTCCCGCGAGCGCTTCGTTCCACCCTATGCTCAGGCCCTCATCCATCTGGGTCTTGGTCAAGTCGATGCCGCTCTCGATTCACTCGATCGTGCCTCCGCGGCGCACGACGTCCACCTTGCTTTCCTGACGGTCGACCCTAAATGGGATTCCCTTCGCGCCGAACCTCGCTTCACCCGGATGATCGAACGCTTCGGCATCGTCTAGACATCAGCACGAACAGTGAGACCTGACTCTTCTTCGCGACAGTCTTTTGGGCGTAGTTCTGGAAAACTCCGCCGGCAAAGTCCACTAACAAGTTCCAGTAAACTTTGAACATCCTGTGGTGCGTTCAGCCGCGGAATTGAATTGGAGTGGAAATGATGCCGACAAATGCGGAGTTCTGGAGTCGTTTCGAAGAGCGTGTTGCGCCCTATGACCTGTTGAAGCACCCGTTTTATCAGGCATGGTCGAAGGGCGAACTCACACGCGAGGATCTGTGCGAATACGCAGCCGAGTACTGGCGCCATGTATCGGCGTTTCCGACTTATCTGAGTGCGTTGCATTCGCGCCTGCCCGATGGAGAGATGCGCCGCGAAGTTTTGCGCAATCTCGCTGAAGAGGAAGGTGTCGATTCGCCAGCAGGGCGTCCGCATAGCGACCTCTGGATGGATTTTGCCGAGGGAATGGGTGCTTCGCGTGCCAATGTTGAGGCGCGCGAGATTGGTCCAGAGACAACGGCATTGATCGCAACGTTTCGTGGCTTGATGCAAGAGGAAAAAGCGTCGTCCGCAATGGCAGCACTGTATGCGTATGAGTCGAAGGTGCCGGTGATTGCGGTGACGAAAGCGGAGGGCTTGGCGAAGCACTATGGGACCGAGGGCGCTGCGGCCAGGTATTTCACGCTTCATCAAACGGCAGACGTTGCTCACGCGGGTGTCTGGCGAGAGTTGATCGACAAGGAGTTGGCAGCTTCGCCCGAATCTGCAGAGGCTGCGCTGAATGCCGGCGAACAGGCCGCAAGGGCACTCTGGGTCGCCCTCGACGGAGTGGAACGTCGGCGCAGGACAGTCAATTAGTTCTGACAACGAAGGCACAAAGGAGGCTGGGCATTCGCCCAGCCTCTTTTCTTTGCCCAGAACATCTCGCTCATCAACGAAAATACTTCGGCAAATTAGAATTCTGAGGAGTTCAAAACTCTGAGGAAGCAGGCAGTGGCCATGAAGTTTGTATTATCCCTTTGCACTCTGTTCTTCGTCGTCATCCTGCCCGCGAGTTGCCAGGTCAAAGTATCGGAGACCACCCTCTCGCTTCCCGCCACCGATGAAGGGCCGCCTGACGAGAACCCTCCCTTCGACGTCTTCTCGACACTTGAAAATTACCCCTACACCATGCGCACTGACATACGCGCCACCGAGTCAATGCACGCATGGCGGGCCCTGGTGCTCGAAAACGAATACCTCAAGTGCACCATCCTTCCTCAGCTCGGCGGCCATATCTACACCTGTGTCGACAAGATCAACGGCAAGCCGATGTTTTATGCCAACCCATCAATCAAGAAGGCGATCATCGCCTATCGCGGCGCATGGGCTGCCTTCGGCAAGGAATTCAACTTCCCCGTCTCGCACAACTGGGTCACCATCTCGCCAATCGACTGGGCCTACTCGAGCGCTCCCGATGGCAGCGCCTCCATCACTGTGGGCAATCGCGACCGCGTCTACGGCATGGACTGGACGGTGGAGATCGTTCTCCGCCCTAAGAGCACCGTCCTCGAAGAACATGTGACCTTGTCCAATCGCAGCGACCAGCGCAACCACTATTTCTGGTGGAACAACGCTGGAGTCGAGATTTGGAATGACTCACGGATCCACTACCCCACGCAGTTCGTAGCGCCCGACGGTGTTGGCGACATCGAGCCCTGGCCCATCCAGAAGGGTAAGGACCTCAGCCTCGTCGCCAACCAGATGGAGCAATTCTCCTACTTCGCCTACGGATCCTACGAGCCGTTCATGGGGATCTACAACCCGCACACAGACTCAGGCGTCGTCCACTGGGCAGACGCCAAACAAGTGCCCGCCAAGAAGATCTTCGTCTGGAGCCTGAACAGCGATGGTCTCATGTGGCGCGACAGGCTTTCGGACAATCACAGCACCTATCTCGAAATGCAGTCGGGCCTCTTTCAGGATCAGGCTTCCTTCGGCTTTCTTGAACCTCGGCAGTCGGTGCGCTTCTCTGAGTTCTGGATGCCCGTCCGCGGCATCGGCGCCATCACGCGAGCCACACTGGATGGCGTCGTCTCTCTCCAGCGCGAGACGCAGCGCGACGGCAAGACCACCCTCAAGATTGCCTTCAATGCAAATCACGCCATCCCCGACGCAGCCATCGTTGTCTCGGACGGCGACAAGACCGTGCTCCAGGAGACCGCCTCGCTGGACCCCGCCATCACCTGGAAGCACGAGATCGCCGACCCCGCACCCGGCAAAAGCTACACCTTCGTCTTGAAGAACGCGAAAGGTGACACTCTGCTGACGCACACGGAAGGCGTCTACAACGTCATTCCACATGATCAGGTGCACATCGGGCCGCAACCTGAGCACAAACTACCTGACCCTGCAGCCTGGACTGATAGAGAGTTCCTCGCCGCCGGCGCAGACAACGAGTTGCAGGGCGACTACATCGCAGCCTTGGACTACTATCAGTCCGGGCTGACGAAGTTCCCTACAAGCCTTCCGCTCCTCAAGGCCACCGGGCCGCCTCGCCGTCAATCAGTGGCACTTCGAAGATGCCTCCAGACTTCTCGCCAAAGCGGAAGACCTCGCTCCCGCCGACCCCGAAACCCACTACTATCGCGCCATCGCCGAGACCGCCCTCGATCATTCGTCCAGCATTCGCCCCGAGCTCGAAGCAGCGCATGGCTCACCCTCCTTCCGTTCGCCCGCAGGATTGCTTCTCGCAGAGTTGCTCGCACGGCAGCACAACACTGCCGCAGCCCTCAAGCTGCTCGCAGACTCCTGTCCGGCCTCAGCAGACGATCCGCGTTGCATCGAGGAGACCGTCGCCCTCGAACGCGCTGCCGGAGAATCAGATAAGGCCAAGGCCCTCGTGGCCGAATCGCTACCGCGCTACCCAACCAGCCTCTTCCTGCGCATCGAAGCCGCAAAGCTCGGCATCCACGCAAAGCCCGGCGCCGCCGCGCCCGAGATCGACCAGCACCTCGCCGCCGACACCAGCAGAATTCTCAACATCGTTCGCGAATACAACCGGCTGGGCCTCTACGCCGACTCGCTCGAATTGCTCTCGCGCACCTACCCACGCGTCGCTCCCGAAGACAGCGAACCTGCCGCGCCACAACCCTCCACCGATCCATTGCTCGCCTACTATCGCGGATTCCTCCAGGAGAAGCTCGGTAAATCCGGCGCATCGGACTACGCAGCCGCAGCCGGAATGCCTCTGCTCTACATCTTCCCCAACGACCCCGGCGACTTCTTCGTGCTACGCGCCGCGCTCGCAGCCAACTCGTCCGACGCCTCCGCGCACTTTCTTCTCGGCTCGTTGCTGTTCTCGAAGAAGATCGTCGACCCCGCCCTCGCCGAGTGGAGACAAGCTGAATCACTTAACCCAAAGATTCCCTCGCTCCAGGCCAGCCTCGGCCGCGCCCTCCTCGAAATCAAGAAGCAGCCGGCGGACGCCGCAGCCGAGTTTAAACGTGGAATGCAGATCGAGCCAGCCAACCCTGCGCTCTATCTCGGGCTCAACGAGGCAATGCGTCAGCTCGGGCAAACGGCCGCCCAGCGCGCCGCAATGATGAAGACTTACCCGGACCAGGCAAATATGGCCGACGAACTGGTTCGCGCCTTCGTCGACGCGCTGCGCGAAAGCGGCCGAAACGACGAAGCCAACGCTTTTCTCGCACATCGCTACCAACCTGCAAAAGAGGGCCAGGCCCCGCTCGCGCCACAAAAATAATCGAATGCCCCCTTTGATGCCGGTGCTCCAATCACGAAGGCCTATCCAAACTGCTAAGCTTCAACAACGGGAGACTCAGTCGGAAGGACAACGAGTTCCCCGGCGTTCCGTTGTTTAGCGACGGGCTGTTGCCTTTCTCTCTCCGCGGCCTTAGTAACTCGTGACAACACGCCCTCCAGCAACGGCGTGGCCCATGCAAGTTGCCGCGTCCGGATCAACAAATCCCAGACCGCTTCGAACTTCTTCCAACCTGACGCATAGAAGAAGTGTTTGGCCTGATGCTTCAATGAGCCATGATGCAGCGACGCGCGCGCAATCGATCCCCAACCGTAAAACTCACGATAAGCCCAGTCGTATCCCGCTTTCAGCGCCTCCGGCGTAAGTCGAGCCGGCCGGTAAACAACATGCCTCGTGTCGTAAAGATTCCAATCTCGCGTCAGCATTCTCCCCTCCCGCTGCATCCTCGCGTGCAGTTGCGTTCCCGGATAAGGCGTCTGGATATGAAATGTCGCGGTCGTAATACCGTGATCAATCGCCCAGTCCACGGTGCGCCGGAACACATCCTCTCCGTCATCGTCCATGCCGAACACAAAGCTCCCGTTGATCATGATGCCGAGCGAGTGCAACCGGTCAGCAACCGCCTTGTAGTCGCGCCCCAAATTCTGCCGCTTGTTGCTTCTCTTCAGATTTTCCGGCGTAAGCGTCTCAAACCCGACAAAGATACTGCGCAGGCCCGCTTCAGCCGCCCGCTCGATCAGGTCCCCGCGCAAAATCGAGTCCACAGTCGCCGCACCCTGGAACAGCCGCCTCATCCCCTTCATCCCGTCGAACAGAGTCTCCGCAAAACGGCGGTCCCCAAGCAGATGATCGTCGAGGAAATAAAGATGACGTCCGGGCAACCGCTCAATCTCTGCCAGCGCATCGTCCACGCGCTGTGTATAAAACCCCCGGCCTCCCTGAAAGAACGCATCCTTGTAGCAGAAGTCACAATGCTGCGGACAACCACGCGTCACGACAATCGAATTCGGAACCAGGTATCGAGACCGCTGAATAAGATCGCGCCGTATCGGAGGAACACGATCCAACGTGCGGCCCGCCATCGACTGATAAACCCGCTCCGGTTTACCCGCGCGAAAGTCTTCAAGAAACTTCGGAAAGGTCTGCTCTCCCGGCCCGAGAAATATCGCATCCGCATGAGCCGCCGCCTCTTCCGGAAGGGAAGTCACATGCAATCCTCCCAGGCAGACGAAGGCCCCTTTCCTCCGGTAACTGTCCGCAATCTTGTACGCGCGGCAGGCATTCGTGATGTACACCTGGATCACGACGAGTTCAGGTTCATCGTCGAGCCTGAGCGGCTGCACATGTTCGTCGACGATGATCGCCTCATCCTCCAGCGAGAGATAAGCAGCTAGCGTGGCCAGCCCAAGCGGTGGAAACAGCGAATACTTGATCGGCCGCCAATACGGATCTGTCGCCTCCGTCAAAGAAGGAAGAATGAATTTGATTCTGAGTGGGCGTGGCGCGGGACCGAGCATTTAGCTTCCTCCTGACGCAAAGTACTTTGTAATGCAAAGTAACAAGGCAAAAAAATTTACGCCCTCGACGGCGACAATCCGCGAGCCAGTCCCGCCGCACCCTTATCCTTGGAACCCCTCTCCTGCGCTCCCTTCGCCGCATCCCGAACCACCTGCTCGAGCGTAGAAAGATACTCCAGATAACGTTTACGGCCCGAAGCCGTAATGCGGCACACGGTCAGCGGCCGGTTGTGCTCATGCCCCTTCAGAATCTCCACCATCTTCCCCTTCTCCAGAACACTCAGATGCCGGCTCAGATTGCCATCCGTGAGCGCGCAAAGCTGCTTGAGATCGCCGAACGTCAGCCCCTTCGGATGCGTCACAAGAGACGTAAGAATACTCAGGCGCGCCCGCTCATGGATCACCCTGTCCAGCCCCTCATAAGCGAAGCGCCCGCCATCCGCGGGAGATTTAGCCTTCATCGCCATCCTCCGATGTGCCGAGGAGCAAAATCGCTGCAACCAACATCTGCCCCACTCCAAAGGGAACACCCATCGCCCATGGAGAAAGCGCCCCGTCACCCGCCAGCGCAATACAACCAAGCCCGGTCAGCAAATACCACACGCCCGCCGCAATCATCGGTCTCGGCAGAAACCGGCACGAAGAAAATATCCCAAGACTGAAAACCACCTGCCAGAGCCCAGGAAGCATCCACGCGACCGGCGGCACATAACGCACAATCACGACCGTCAGCAGCAACCCCGCGCCAACCGCAGGAAGAAACTGCTCCACCGCCATGCCGATCATCTCATCCGATAACGCCGAGTGGATTCGGCGCGACCGCGTGTACATCTGCACACCCGTCAGCCCCGCCGACAGCACAGCCGTCGCAATCCAGACACTCAGATAAGCCCGGAAATGTGATGAACAGGGTCCGCCACCCAGACCCGTTGCACGAGCGCAGCCACAACCGCAAACACTCCCGTGGCCGCAAGCGTCGCCGGACCATAGCCACGAAACTCCGTCAGCACTCGCCATCTGTTTGCGAATGCTGCTGATGTCGCCAAGCGCTCTATTGAGATCATTCATGGGTCACATCACTTTACAATGCAAAGTACTCCAACCCAAACCACCTGTCAACTGGATCCCTGACCCACACCATCGCGGGACAACCGGCGCAGGAGAATCCCCCCGTTCCCGGGCCCGACTTGAGCCGGTCCGTAAAAAAGCCCGCTGAACCACCTGTTCAAGATGCCCAGGTTACGTCTCGCGAAGAACCTCCGTCGGCTCCACGCGCGACGCCCGCAACGCCGGAACGAACGATGCCACCGCCGCCACCAGCAACGTCAGCGCCAGCACTCCTGCGTACGTCACCGGGTCGAAGAAAGAAATCCCATACAACATCCCCGTTAGCAGACGGCTCAACCCCGCCGCCAACACCAATCCAACAGCGCACCCAACCAAAGTCACGCGCAATCCCTGCATCAGAAATCTCCGGGTAATCTGTCCCGGCAGTGCCCCAAGCGCTAGCCGCAACCCTACCTCGCGCTGCCGCACCTTCCCCATATAACTGATCGTCCCATACAGCCCGATACACACGAGCGAAATCGCCGTCGTCGCAAACAGCGTCAGCAGAATCGTGCGCAAACGATTCTCCGCCAGCTTGTCATCGAGATGATCCTCGAGCGGCATCACGTTGAACACCGAACGACCCGGCTCAAGCTCATGCACCTTCACCCGCAGCGTCGTCGCCATCGCCATAGGGTCGCCGTGCGTGCGTACCAGATAGTTCGGATCAGGCGTCGGCGCGCTCTCGCACCAATAAACTGTAGGCTGAGGAGCCTTATCCAAACCCTCCTCGCGTGCATCCCCCACTACCCCGCGTATCTCCGCCGAGCCCATAAAATCATTCGCCGCCGCGCTCCGCAGGTGGTAACCAATGGCCGGTCCTCCAGCAAAATACTTGTCGGCAAAGCTTCGATTCACAACCACCGTCCTCCGACAGACTGTCCCTCCTTACATCCCTCACCCGCCAGCATCGGAATCTGAACAACCGAAAAATATCCTGCCGAAACAAAGTGCGATATCCGCGATGACCTTTTCATTCGGATCCTTCACGCCTTCAACAATATTCAACTCCACCGGATACTCCGATGAGTTCCCCGGAATCGTCGCTGACGTCGCAGCCGCCTCAACTCCCGGCATATTCCGGAACCCCTCCAGCGTGCGGTTGACCCTCTGCCTCAACTTGCCCATGTCCGCCGTCTCATCCCACCCGCCGCTAATCCGCAGTGTCAGCACGTTCTCCGGGTTGAATCCCGGATTCACACGCCCAATCGCCTGGAAGCTCCGCAGCAGCAACCCTGCCCCAATCAACAGGGCCACCGCAAGCGACACCTGCACCCCCATCAATATGCCGGCTGCCACGAACTGCGCCCCGCAACCTGCGTACGGCTCCCTTGCGCCAACGATCCCGCCAGTCCTCCACGCGTCCCCCGAATCGCAGGAAAAAGCCCACACAGAAGCGTCGCAGTCACCGCACAAACCAGCGAATACACCGCAATCCGCCAGTTCAATCCAATCTCATCGACTCGCGGCAGATCCTTCGACAACATCGCAAACACATGCGATGCCCCCGCCGCAATCAGCAAACCCAGCACCGACCCCATCAGCGCCAGTACAAAAACCTCCGTCAGCAACTGGCAGATAATCGCACCCGCGATGCCCCCAGCGAGTAGCGAATAGAAATCTCATGCTCCCTCTCCGCAGTACGCGCCATCAGCAACGCAGCAATGTTCGTACAAGCAATCAGCAGCAGCAGCGACACCGACCCATACAACACCCACAGCGAACTCCGTATCCCTCCCACCACAACAGCCTTCGTCGGTTCCAGCGACACCGTCAGATCCCCATCTGTCTTCGGAAATTGCCTCCCAAGCTGGGCCTGAACCGTCGCCATATCCGCCTGAGCCTCCGCAAGCGTCACTCCCGGCTTCAATCTCCCCGTCACGATGAACCACGTCGAAGTCGCGGTCCTGCGCAAACGGCGCATCCGGCGGACTCGGCATCCACAAATCGACATCGCGATCCGGAAAACGAAAGTTCGCCGGCAGAACACCCACCACCGTCGCCGACATCCCCTTCATCACCCTACCCACAGCCTTCGGATCCGCTCCCAGATGACTCCGCCAAAACCGATCGCTCACCAGAACCGCGCTCGGTCCGCCAAACTTCTGCTCCTCGCTCGTAAAGTCGCGGCCCATCGCAGGCGCAATTCCCCAGACCTGCAGAAAGCGCGGCGCAACCAAGGCCATCCGTGATCTTCTCCGGCAGCTCGCCCGTGCGAAGCGAAATACTCTGCGTGTAATACCCGCTGATCGCCTGAAACGTCGTGTTGTACCGGTTCCAATCCTCCAGCCGAGCCGGCGCCACAAATGTCAGCGGACTCTTCTTCTTCAAATTCTGTTGATGCACCTCCACCAGCTCATCCCCATGCGGGAAAGAAAGCGGCCGCAGCAGAATCGCATCGATCGCGGAGAACACCGCGCTATTCGCACCAATCCCAAGTGCCAGCGTGAGCACCACCGCCGCCGCAAACGAAGGCGACCGCCGGATAAATCTCCACGCCGCCCGCAGATTCGCGCGCAACCCCTCCACCAGCACCGAGACATGCACCTCGCGCACCTGCTGCTTCACCTGCTCCTGACCGCCGAACTCCAGCAGCGCGCGCCTGTCGAGCCTCCGCCTGCGACATTCCCGCAGCGATATTCGCCTCTGTCAGCTCCTCAACATGAAACGATATCTCCCGATCGAGCCTGCGCTCATCCCCGGACGCCCGCAAATTCTTATTCGGCCAGTTCATCTCAGTCTCCTCAACGAGCAGTCTGCAGAATCAGCGCAACCGCCTCCGACAGCCGGTTCCAGCTCGCCTCCTCCGCCGCTAGCTGCTTCCGCCCCACCGCCGACAGCCGGTAAAACTTCGCCTGCCGCCCGCTGTCCGACTCGCCCCAGTCCGCCTCAATCCACCCGCGCTTCTCCAGCCGATGCAGCGCAGGATACAGCGAGCCCTGCTGCACCTGCAGCACATCCTTCGATGATCTGCTGAATCCGCTGCGAGATCCCATACCCATGAATAGAACCCAGCGCCACCACCTTCAAAATCAGCATGTCGAGAGTGCCCTGCAGCAGATCCGCCTTTTTCTGTTCGCGCATATTCCTCCTAGATGTTCTACACATATAACCCTTGCATAGGTAGAATGTCAAGGAGAGAAACCGCCGCAGCGAGCCAAGTCGAACTCCGATGATTCTGAAGCCTTCGGGGGATTACACTTCCTCATGCTCAAAACCTCCGATTCGCCTGGCCGCAGCCGCCTGACGTCACTTCTGCCCGCTGGCATCCTCTTCTTTACCCTTCATGCCATCGCGCAGACGCCCAGCTCCATCGCGCCTCCGCCAGTAGCGCCCGTCAGGCCGGTCACGGATACCTACTTCGGTCAGCAGGTCGTCGATCCCTATCGCTATCTTGAAGATCAGAAGTCGCCAGAGGTCGTCGCCTTTATGCGCGGCCAGGCGGACTATACCCGCACGGTGCTCGACAGTATCCCCGGCCGGAAGGCGTTTGCCGCCGAGATGTCCCGCTACATGAACGCCGAGGAGGCCGCCATTACCGACGTCAAGGTTGGCGGCCCCTATCTCTTCTATCGCAAGCGCAATCGGGGAGAAAATCAGGCCAGTCTCTACGTCCGCGTGGCATCGGGCGGTTCCGAGCGCATGCTTCTCGACCTGCCGAAGCTCTCGACCGCCACGTCCCACGTATCGCTTGATGATTACACGCCCTCCGACGACGGCAAGTTAGTCACTGTCGACCTATCCCCCGGTGGATCCGAAGTGAAGACTGCCCATATTTATGTGACAGACACCGGCCGCGAACTACCCGAGACCCTCGAACGCTGCGAAGGCGCAGTCTTTTCCGCCGACAATAAAAGCCTCTTCTATCTGCAACTGGAAAAGCTCGCCCCCAACGCGCCTCCTACAGACAAGTACCGCAAACCAATGGTGCATCAACATATTTTGGGCACGCCGGTAGCGCAGGATACAGTCGTCCTGGGCCGGGGCATCTCGCCCGACGTCGAAGTCCCGGAGTTCTCCTTCCCGTTCGCGCTCACCGTGCCGGGATCGAAGTTCGCGTTTGCAGTCGTGACTCCGGGAGTCGATCCCAACAGCTCGGTTTACGTTGGGCCACCCTCTGCCCTTACGACCCACACAGGGTGGAAGAAGGTCGCCGACTTCTCCGACAAGGTGACTGACGAGACGATCCACGGGGACGATCTTTACCTTGTCAGCTTTGACGGCACCCTCAATGGAAAGATCCTGCGGGTAGACGCCGCGCATCCCGACCTCAAAACGGCAGAGGTCGTGCTTCCGGCGAGCGAACTGGTTCTCTCTGGAGGGTTCATCGGCACGAATGTGCTTCACGCGGGTTCGGATGCGCTCTACATCCAATGCCTGCAGAACGGCATCGGCCGCGTGCTTCGTCTGCCTTATGGCCCCCACTCCAAGCCGACCACCCTTCCGCTGCCGGCGACCGAACACGCCGACTATGTAGCCACAGCGCTCTCGGTCCCCGGGGCAGTGATCGACCTTACGAGCTGGACGAAGCCCGGCGATGCCTTCCGCTACGATCCCAGGACCGCATCGCTAACCGCCCTGCACCTGAAGGTTCCAAACCCCGTCGACCCCACCGACCTCGTCTCCGAAGAGATCACCATCAAGGGCCTGGACGGCACTGCGCTCCCACTCTCCATCGTCTACAAGAAGGGTCTGATCCGTGACGGCACCGCACCCACTGCGCTGATCGGCTATGGCGCCTATGGAGATGCATTCACACCCGGTTTCAGCCGACGTTACATGGCGTGGTTGGAGCGTGGAGGCGTGCTCGCCATCGCCCACGTCCGAGGAGGTGGCGAACTCGGCGAAGGCTGGCATCTCGCCGGCAAAAAACTCACCAAGCCGAACACCTGGCGCGATTTCATAGCCTCTGCGCAATACCTTATCGACGCGAAATACACTTCGACTCCACGCCTCGGCATCTGGAGCCAGTCCGCTGGCGGAATCCTGATCGGCCGCTCCATCACCGAGCGTCCCGACCTCTTCGCCGCCGCAGTAGACGGCGTACCTAGCTCCGACATGCTCCGTGAGGAGACGGGCGCCAACGGCCCAGCCAACATTCCCGAATTCGGCACTGTCAAGGAACCAGACGGCTTCAAAGCCCTCTTCGAGATGGCCGCATATGAGCACGTTGTTCCAGGCACCAAGTATCCCGCAACGCTCGTCACTGCAGGCGCCAATGATCCCCGAGTCGATCCCTGGGAGGGTGCCAAGATGGCCGCACGTTTGCAAGCTGCTAATGCTGGACCCAACCCCATCCTCTTCCGTGTGAATTACGACGCGGGCCACGGTATCACCGATACCATCGCGCAACAGGTCTCGGACTGGACCGACGTATTCACCTTTTTCCTTTGGAACTTCGGGACCCCCGATTTTCAACCCGCTGTCCTCGCTCCCCCCACGAAGGCTGCCGCATACACCGGCCACTAAACGCTATCCGGTGGCTAGGAACGCCTTACAAGATCACGTCAATTAGTGTTGGGATCAGCGAGTTCGCGAGCAGGCAGCACGATTCATGGAGCCAGTCGAAGAGCTTGTTCGCGGTCCGGCAATAAATTCACTGGGTTATTACATTACTTTCATTCGAAGGAAACCGGGCTCTTCAACAGTGTCTCGCAGGAGAACCCCCATGAAAAAATGGACTTTAAACCTGCGGATCGTCTGGACTGTGGCCGCGATCACACTGACGGCGACGGCCCTGCTGGCGCAGACTTCCGAGCGTGGCGACAACGGAATCGGCAATGCCTTTGGCAAAAACAAAAACTATCCTTACGGCACCAACCAAACCAGCAGCCGTCCCTACTCGATCGGGCTGTGGGGCGATCTGCCGTACTCCCAGTCGCAGGCTGACGCGATCCCGGCCATGATCGAAGACATGAATTCTCAGGATCTGGTCTTCACCGTTCACGACGGCGACTTGCGCCAGGGCAGCGGCGTTCCGTCATGCGCCGAAAACAGCTCCAACGGCGTCGGCGGCATCGTCGACGGCGGCAGCATCTATCAGCGCGGACTCAATTACTTCAACGCCCTGAGGGCTCCGGCCATCTTCACGACGGGCGATAACGACTGGACGGACTGCGATCGCGCGAGTCTGGGTTCAGAGGCCAGGAACTCGCTGAGGATGCTCGACTACGAGCGGTCCCTCTTCTTTTCCACCCCCTACACGCTGGGCCAAACCCAGTTCCTCCAGGAGGTGCAGTCCACGCCGACCTGCAAGGGCTTCCTCACAGGCACCGACGGACCCACGGCCGACAAAACCAAGAGCGAAACGTTCACTTACACGAACGTCCCCTGCTCGGAAAACCGCCGCTGGATCGTTGGCAAGGTCATGTACGCGGTGTTGGACATTCAAGGCTCCTGCGACAACCTCTGCGACGATTATCCTGATCCCGTCGAGCAGGGCGCACGCAAGGCCGCCGACATCGCCTGGATGCAAGGCACCTTCCAGACAGCCGTCGACCAGGACTGCGTCGCTGTGATGTTCTTTTCCCAGGCGGACCCGGGCTGGGATGATACGGACGGTACCCGCGCCCCGACGCGCAATGCCCAAACCCTCATCGAGGACGACGCGCAGAAAGCAACTGATGGCTTCGGGGATTTCCTGCGGGCTCTGCGCACCCAGGTGATTGCTTTCGGAAAACCGGTCGCCTACGTCCACGGCGATTCGCACTACCTCCGCGTGGACAAGCCGCTGCTGGACACCACAGGAAACCGAGTCGTGAACTTCACCCGCGTCGAGACCTTCGGCGACCACCAGCCCGCCCTCGGTGACGTGAACTGGCTGAAGGTGACCGTGGATCCCTCCAGCCGCGAGGTGTTCTCGTATGAGACGCAGATCGTGAATCGCGACGTTCTGGTTCCTTAAACACTCTCCCCACGATCGGGAGATCAAGTCGGCGAACCACGCTTTGGGCGGGGTTCGCCGATCCTTTAGTGAAAGAGAAGCGAGCGCGTTCCCGTGGCCGGCTTGATACGATGGGCGCCTATGTTCATCGCTGCAAGTACGCGCCTGGAACATTACGTTTCAACTCAACCAAAAAAATAGCGCCGGGATCACGGGCTTTCCGGAAACTATCCCTTTGTTCCCGCAAAGTCGCATTTCGGCAAGTTCGGCGAAGTCTCCGATTACCCCGTTTTCCGCGAACTTCGACGCCAAATCGGATTGTCGGTCGGCAGGATTGTTTCCGAGTTACTGACAATTCCGGAGCGGACGCCTGGTAACTGCCAGCAAGACCGTTTTCGATATTAGAGTTACGAGTTTTCGATCTAAACAATTGAGTCCAACCAAACCCGCTACGCGACACTAGCAAGTTTTCATCTACCCACAAGGTTCATGTACTCAGCACGAGCTCGCTTCAGGACCGGTATCTCAGGATCAGCTCCCTTCCACAGTGAAAAGAAATCCTCGTAAGCACTCCGTGCCTTGCCCTTCTCTCCTGCCAGAGCCAAAGCCCTCCCCAACCCCAACTGAGCCAGCGCTCCAACCGGTTCGCTCCCCACGACTCCACGATGATCCAAAATCTTCTGAAACTCCGTTGCCGCCAACTCCCCTTTAGCCGCGGCCAGATACGCCTCTCCCCGCACGTACAACGGATGGAGCGCCCCGCAGAAGTCACGTGCCGCGCCCACTTCATAGGGAGTAGCAACCTGCAACTCTTCAATAGCCTTAGCCGCATCACCATGATTCAGTGCGAGCTGCGCTCGAAGCACCGGCAGATAACTGAACCGCACCACCGTATTCTCTGGAAACCGTCTTGCAAGATCTTCGGCCATTTTCTGAGCCTGCGACGTCTCTCCCGACGCCGCCATCGCATACGCAGCGCAGTACTCCACCTCGCGATCCTTTGAAAGCGCAAACGCTGCCAGCGCCCTAGTCTTTGCGTCCGCCGCGTTCCCGAACAAGGCCTCCCGTATTGATGCTGCCGCCTCCCACGCGCCTCCTTTCTCCGGCAGCGCCTCCTGTCTCGCATGGTTCACCGCGCGCTGCGACATCACTCTTGCCTGTTGCAGATGACCCGAGTATGCCAGCGCAAACGCCTCTTTGTTCGAAATCCACGTCTCGCCTCCCGACCTCTGTCGGGCCCGCGCGGCCACTCGCTCCATCCCCGTCCGGTCGCCCCTGAGAAAGGCGATGTCGTAATCCAGCATCAGAAACTCGTCGATCTCCAATCCCCGCCCGGCCGCGCGCCGAAGAACATTCTCAGCCTCATCCAGCCGATTCAGATATACGTTGTTCACCGCGATATTGAAATATGCAATCGCAAAATCCGGATCAAGCTCAATCGCCTTTCGACCTTCAGCAATCGCCTCTTCGAATCGACCTGTGGCTTTGTTCGGATAGCCCGATAACATCGCATGCGGCAGCGAGTCACGCGGATACATCTGCGACCAGGCCTCCAGCGTCTGTCGCGCGGCTTCCAGATTTCCCGTCGCAAGAACTGCATAGTTAGCATCGATAACGAACTTCTCTCGATCGCTCGCATGGTCCCGCATTTGCCACGCCCTCGTAGAGCTGGCCACCGAGAGATCGCCTTCTTCCACGTCGGCATAGGCACGCCCCAGCGTCGAATAGGCCAGCGCAAAATTTGGATCAATCTCCACCGCCCGCAGCAGGAACGGCATACCAGCGCCGCTTGTCATGTGAAGCTTCCAGCCCATGCTGAAAGCCTCCAACGCCTCCAAAGAAGGTGTTGTCGCCTCAGCCAAAGGACTGTTGTGTTCCTGAATCGTGGTAAGCGACTCACCCAGACGCTCTCTGAACCGTCTCGAAGTCTGACCGAGCGCATTCAGTACATCTTCTTTCTTCGCTACCTGCACCTGCTCCTCGTCGAGCACGTCGCCGCTGCGGCAACTCTTCGCTCGCAGCTCCAGCACATATTGGCTCCCAAGAGATGCAATCGAACCCTCCAGGACGGCAGCGCTACCCGTTCTTTCGCACACTCCCCGAGCTATCTCCGGAGTTATCCTCGCATCGGCGGGGTGGCCCATCAGTGGCAGCATGTGCCGGATACGCTGGTCCGAGATAAGACTCAGGAAAGGCGATTGCTCCAACTCGATTGCCAGCCCCTCACGAAGCGTCTCGTCAAACACAGGGTCGCCTGTGGAGTTCGCAAAATCGGCAAGCACCACTGTGTCTCTTGCCCCCAGAACCGTCCGCCGATGAGCGAGGAACCGCCACCACATCCCCAAGCCGGCGACCAGCAGGATTACCACTCCCACCGCGAGCCATCTCCAGGGCCACGGCCTGCTCTCTTTCACATCTACGTGCATTATGGAGTGCGTCGCGGCGACAATCTGCACCTCCTGCTCCGGAATCAGGTGCACATTCTCCGCCAGCCGGTATCCCCGCCCCGGCACCGTAACGATGTACCTGTGATCCTGGGCCGTCTCACCCAGAGCCTTCCGCAGCATAAAGATGTTGCGGCTCAGGTTGGCCTCTTCCACAAAAGTGTCGGGCCACACCGCTTTCATTAACTCGTCTTTGGTCACCACCTCTTCACTGTGGCGAATCAGCACCAGAAGGATCTGAAAGGTCTTCGGCGTCAACGCGACAGGCTCACCCTCCCGCAGCAAAGTCTCCCTCTCTGGATCAACGCGGAACGGTCCGAATTCGTAGAGCTCCTTCGCTCTCTGGCCTGGGCTCGTGATCATTGGCGCACACTCACCTCATTCACAACCCGACGTCGGAAGATCAAATCCTAGCACGCGCCCCGCTCAAAGGCACTGTGAGCGCATTTAGCAAGTGCCTCGATTTACGCCATTTATCTCCACTGCGAGAAATTATCAGAAGTTTTCAGACCGTTTGTAAGGACTTATCGAGCCCTCTCCCCGCAAGCTCCACTCGTTTCCATCATTCGGGATTACCCCGGAACGGGGAGAAGGGAAGACAGGTCGCATGTCCAAACAAACCAAGATCACCATCGAAACCGAATCCCTTCTAATCCTGCGCGGCAGGACCTCTCGCCGGACGTGGTGCTCCCAGTGCGTCGCCGAAGTAGAAGTCATCGCGCTCGAAGAGGTCGGAGTCATCTCGAACCTCGATCGGTCTGCATTCGAGAAGTGGGTCAACTCACCGGAACTCCACCGGTCAGAAACTCCCACCGGTTCCACCCTCATCTGCTTGAACTCCCTGCTCGCTCGTGTGCAGAAAACAAAAATCACCTAACCCGCGGCTTCCCGCCACCGCAAAAAGACACAAGGAGACCAAATGAATCGCACATTCTTCACAACTAACTCAACCAAAGCACTGCTGATCCTGGTATTGATAGCGCCCGCGTTCGCCGCTCAAGCGCAGCCGCAATACAAACTCACCGACCTCGGTCCATCCGGCAATCCCTTCGGCCAGGCTGCCGGCATAGCCGATAACGGATTGGTCGCCGGCTTTGATACCGCGCCCGACGGCACCTCTCACTCGATCCTCTGGTACCAGGGCAAGCCAATCGACATCAGCTCACCAGGTCTCGGAGGCCCCAACAGCGGAGCCGGCGGCGTTAACCTCAGAGATCAGGTCATGGGCCAGGCCGAAACCTCCAAGAAAGATCCCAACAACGAAAACTTCTGCGCCTACTTCACCGGTCTCCAATGTCTGCCCTACGTGTGGCAATTCGGCGTCTTCACGCCGCTCCCTACTCTCGGAGGCACCAACGCTAGCTTCGGAGCGATCAACAATCTCGGCGCCGTCTCTGGCTACGCGGAGAACAAGCATCGCGACCCCGATTGCCGTCCCGGTGTGGCAATCAACGGCACCGGCCCTCAGGTCCTTGACTTTGAACCCGTCATATGGGGACCAAAACCAGGTCAGATCCGCCAACTTCCTCTCCTCCCCGGCGATACAGTCGGAATGGCCTTGGGACTGAATGATCTCGGACAAGCCGTAGGCACAACCGGCACATGCGCCAACACCTTGATCGCTCCCTTCTTAGGCGGCCCCCATGCTGTTCTATGGGACCTCGACGGCTCCGTTCACAACCTCGGCAGCCTGGGCGGAACAATCAATAACACCTTGCTCGGCTCAGGAACTGTGGCTTTTGCAATCAACAATCGAGGTCAGGTAGCGGGGTTGTCGGATCTGGCCGGCGACCAGATCTTTCATCCCTTCCTATGGACCAGACAGACCGGCATGGTGGACCTCGGCGTACTGGACGGCGATGCCGTCGGCGGCGGGCTTGGCCTGAACAACTGGGGTGATGTCGTCGGCGCCTCCGTCACAGCGCCCGGTCCGGCGAGCGGCAACGCACGAGCATTTCTATGGCACAAAGGTCACATGAACGATCTCAATGCGCTCATCCCGGCAAACTCGTCCATGTATCTGATCACTGCCTTCAGCATCAACGACGAGGGTCAGATCGCAGGCTTCGGCGTCGTCACCTCCGGCCCCGACGCCGGCGAAGTCCACGGCTTCCTCGCAACCCCAAGGTACTAACCACCGTTCAGCTCGTGCGCCGAAGTGCCCCATTCATGCGATCTCCTCGGATGAATGGGGTATTCGCTTGTGTTGCAGAAAAGTATCGTTGTCGTGTGATCGCGTCTGAGTAGCCTTTTTGGCAGATTGGGTAACTAGGAACTCAAGGCAATTCGGTGGGACGGTCTATCGAAGATTCCGTAGTGCTTGAAAAGTCACGTTTCTATGAGCAGGTCACTGGAGTCAAGTGTTTTTTGTCTTTTTGTTCATAGCGTCTTTGCCTTTGTTGTTGTTTTGTTGTGGTTGTTCCGCGTCGTTGCCTCTCCACCGTGTTTCTATTCGCACTTTTGGGTGAGCCGTTCGTGGCTCTGTGACGGGTTGGGGTCAGACGGAGAAGTCGATGCTGCCAGTTTTCGGCCGGCCTTGTGAAGGCCCAACGCGACACGCAGTCACCTGGACGCGGGGTTTAGCAACGACGAACATGGTTCGGAGCCTCAGGCAGCTACTGCGTAGAACGGGATGTACGGCTCTTGCGTGATCCAGATGCGATGAAGCAGTACTGCGAGCTTGCGAGCGACGGCAACAATGGCCCGGTTGTGAGACTGCCTGCCTCCGCGCGAGGCCAGGTGCAGGCCCCACTGACGTAATGTCGAGTCTCTTCCACGCGGCCCAAGCACATGGTTGGCGCACTCAACCAGGAGAGATCTGAGGTAGATGTTTCCAGCCTTGGTGATGCCGAGTTGCGGGTCGCGGTCCCCGGACTGGCTGCGTCTCGGCCGCAGGCCGAGATAGCAGCCCACATCCCGGCTTCGCTTGAAGCGTTCCTTGCTGCCCAGCGTCAGAACATAGGTTAACGCTGTGAGCTGTCCGACGCCGTAGACCTGAAGCAACGCCTGCGTCTCCGAATATTCCGTCTCCGTGAGTTGCTTGATGGTGCGATCGTACTGCTGGATCTTCACCGTCATCGCAGCGATCTGCTCGAGAACCGGACCAAGCGCCACGAGCCAGACCTGGCGGCAGCACGGCCATGCACCGCTTGGCGAAGCATAAGGTGGACGAAGCTGGAAGCCGATAGCCGCAGGGCTTCGCCAGGCCGCGCACTGAGTTAACCGCCGCTGTCCGCAGACGAACGATCAGGTTGCGGGCACGAATCAGGGTCAGAGCTTCCTGTTGTGCAACCGTGCGATGGGAGATCGGTCGCAGGATATCCGGATCGAGCCGGGCATAGCGAGCGATCTTTTCCGCATCCACCGTGTCGCTCTTGCGGTCGCTGTGCGAGATCGCCCTGAGCTCGCGCACGTTGGCTACGATTACTTCGTGGCCCAGTTCTCGGAGTTGTTCGCTGACCCAGATCGAATGGGTTCCAGCCTCCATCGCAACCCGTGCTCTGGGCACATCGGTAAACCACTTCCCGACTCCCGAGGGCGTCGTTCGAAACCGTCCCCGATCAACCACTTCTCCATCTTCGTTGAGCGTGCGGTAATGGCTCCAGACGTCCCCAAGATCGATCCCGATCGTCATCCTAGCCTTGGCGACGCTGCGTGGAACTTCCGCGATGAGGTGTTTCGATGGCTTTTTCATGGCGATAGTCTCTCCGATCCAAGAGACCGGCTCATCCCATTTTTCGGAAACTTTAGTCATTCACTCCAACCCGGCCCACTGCCAATCTTCACCTTGCCCTGTGACTTCTCGCCCTCCTCCTCAAATCACCGCGTTCAGGATCAGCGGTCAAGGCAGCGTCGCAAGAAAATCGTTTTGCCGTCGCCCTGTCATCCCACCCGGCAAATCAAACACTTCAAATAACTAGTCTCCGGCAAAGTCAGCACCGCAGGATGATCCGGAGCCGCCCCACGCACCTCCATCACCTGCACTCGTCGCCCCGCATCCGAAGCCGCAGCCGCAACCACCTCCGTAAACTCCCCCAACCCCACATGGTGCGAGCAAGAACAAGTCACCAGCGTCCCACCCGCCGAAAGCATCTTCATCGCCCGAAGGTTCAGCTCCTTGTACCCACGCATCGCCCCCTCCGCCGCCCGCTTCGACTTCGCAAACGCCGGCGGATCGAGCACGATCGTGTCATACCGCTCCCCACTCGCCTCATACTCGCGCAGCAGCTCGAACGCATCCGCCTCAATCCAGTCCACCGCAGCCTGAAGCCCCGCATTCAACTGCAGATTCCGGTCCGCGACCTCCAACGCACTCCGGCTCGCATCCACACCCGTCACCCGCTCACAACGCTGCGCCATATGCAGTGCAAATCCACCCTGATACGTACAAACATCCAGCGCCACCCCTCGCGCATATCGCGCCGCAGCCGCATAGTTCAACCGCTGATCGAGAAACGCTCCCGTCTTCTGCCCCGCACTCGCGTCGTAATGAAACCGCAGCCCATTGATCGTGAAAACCGTGTGCAGCTTCGGCGAGTCCTCCGCCGAATAAATCAATCCATTCGCCGGAGGCAAATCCAACTCCTCCAGCTCCCGAATCTTCGGATCAGGCCGCTCCACAATCGTCTTCGGTCCCAACCTCTCTCGAATCACCTCACCCAGAACACCGCGAACATCATCCTGCGCAGTCCCCTGCGTCAGCAACTGCAGGATCACCAGGTCGCTATACCGGTCCGCAACAATCCCCGGCAGATCATCCGCCTCCGAGAACACCAGCCGGCAAGCATCGTTCTCCGCCGACACCGGCGCAACCTCATCCCGCAAAGCCAAGCGCCGCCAGAACCCGCTCGCGCAACCTGCGCCAGATAAGCCTCGCGCGTCAGCCCAACCTCCGCCGACACCATCCTCACCGCAATCTGCGAAGCCGAACTATACAGCCCCGTCCCCAGCGGAATCCCCCGGCCATCCATCACCGTCACCAGCGATCCGCCCGCAACCTCCTCCGACCCCAACCGGAGGCACCAGCGTCTCCACATCCGACCGGTACACCCAAAGATGACCCGCCCGAAGCCGGTCCGCCGCCCGCCGCGTCACCCCCGCCGCAGGACCAAAGGGCTCCGCCGCCACCACCCGCGGCCCCCGCTCCTCTACTCTCTTCAACATAAAACCATGGTCGCACAACCATCATGCGACCACGATCTCACCATCAACTCACCAGCATTTCACCACAAAAAAACCACCACTAAGGCCGCTGATCCAGCGCATTATTCTGCACCGCAACCGAGGCAGGAGTGACCACAGGTGCCGCCGCACCAACAATTTGCGTGATCGTCCCCGTCCCAACCGTAAACGACCCCAAATTTGCCACCCAAACACTCCCCGACCCATCCACCACAACCCGAAAAGGGTTCATAAGTGCTGCATTTCCATAGCCCGGGGCACCGGACTGGGCGCGGCCGTTGCTCAAAAACTCCGACACGCTGCTGCTTCCCGAGTTCGCAAGCCACACATTATCAAGACCATCCAGCGCAATGTCGATCGGCGCACTCAATCCCGCCCCAAAATAAGGACTACCCGCAATCGGCGACCCATCGAACGCCAACCTGCTCAAACTACTCCCCGTCCGGTTCGCAACCCATGCTCCACCAGTAGAATCAATGGCCAACGCAAACGGTCCACTGATTCCCCCGCCCGAATAGGGCGAACCGGGAAGAGGCGCACCACTGCTGCTCAGCACCGAAACACTGTCTCCACTGCTGTTTGCGATCCATACATTGCCAGACGTATCCAGCGCCAAGGCGGGCGCCCCGCTCGGCCCACCCGTGCCGTAGCCTGCGGGGGATATCGCCGCCCCATTTGCGCTCAGCTTACTCACTGTCGGCCCGTTGTCGAGGACCCAAACATTACCTGAGCCGTCGAACGCCAGCGCCCCGGGTCCTTGAATCCCCGCTCCGCTAAAGGGGTTCGACGAGGCATGTCCTCCAGAGCTGGTGAGCTCAAGAACATTGGAGCTCGCATTGTTGGTCAGCCACGGATCGTCAAACGGATCGAGCGCAAGATGCGCAAGCGTTACCCCAGACTGGGGAAACGTTGCGGTGATGCCGTTCGTATTCAGAATGCTGAGGTTGCTCGAATTAGAAATCCCGCTCAGCACCCAGGCATTTCCTTGAGAATCTATCGCAATATCAGCCGGCGTGTTAAAGATAGGCGAAACGTAGTTTACCGCGAGCGTCCAGTCGGTCGGAGCTAGAGACAACGTCGGCTGATACGCTCCACTCGAAGGAAGACAGCTGAAAAGGGAGGCGGTGTTGTGACCTGGGTTGCGCGCAATATTCAGAGCCGCAGCAGCAGTATCCCCAGGGCGCTACACCTCCTGCCGGTGTGGCCGCTGTAAACAGCCGCCCGCATCCCGCAGTCGACGACGTGTTGCCGTTCGAGTTCACGCAGGACGAAAGAATGTCGGCCAGAGTATTAATCTCCGCCGCGGGAACGGTCGCAATCGCAGGCGCGGTGCCGGGAGCCTGACCGCTATGAATGTCGACAAGGTTCTGCGCAGCCGCAAACGCGTTCAGCAGATCCTTGCACATTCCCATGACTCGTCCCGATGTGCGCATAGTCCACCATAAAGGGAGCAAGCGCCCACACGGCCGCAACCGTACTGCGTTCTCCGAGGTTGATGAAAGCTCGTGGGAGTAAGAGTCCCGCATTGGCCCAGCAGTCCCATCAACGCAATCGCGCTGTTATTTGTGCCCGGTGCCAGCCCGGGATTACCGCCAGTCGCAACAAGGTAGACGGGAGATGTGGCCGACGGGCAGGAGTAGTCGCCCGTGATAGAGAAGAACCCATTCGCATCGGTAGTGACCGGCTGATTCAGCAAAGGCGTCGAGGCGGAGCCATATCCGTTCGTGCCAGGCGTATAGAGCTGAATGCTCGCGTTGGAGACTGGTTGACTTCCACCGAAGATATGACCGCCGAACGCCATGCCTGAGCTCGCCGCGGGCGCAGCTGACGGGGAAACGCTGCAACCCTCTAATCCAACGACAGCAGCGACTGCCATAGCTGAACCCAGAATCGAACACAACCGTTGACGACGAATGCGCATGACATTCTCTCCTTGAGCTGCTCTATCAGGTGTAGAGCCCAGACTGGCACCGGTCTATGACACGAAAGAGGTACTTCGCTCACAAGAATCCGGAAATGGCATGGCAAATGCTCCTTTGCACAAATCTAGAATGGAAGAACATCCCAACGAAATCTCCGGAGAATGGAATGGCGAATGTCCGTGCAGAAAGTTGATGTCGTCATCCTGGGAGCCGGAGCCGCCGGGATGATCTGCGCACTCGAAGCCGGACGCCGCGGACGGCGAGTCGTGCTTCTGGAACACGCCGAGCGCGTCGGGAAGAAGATCCTCATCTCCGGAGGCGGCCGGTGCAACTTCACGAACATCCACACCCGGGCTGAGAACTTTCTCTCAGAGAATCCCCACTTCGCAAAGTCAGCCCTCGCACGCTTCACGCCCACAGACATAATCGCTATGGTTGAGCGCCATGGCATCCGCTATCACGAGAAGACCCTCGGCCAGCTCTTCTGCGACCGCTCCGCCCTCGACATCGTCACCATGTTGGAACGTGAATGCGCAGAGGCGCGAGTCACGTTGATTACCGGAACGCGAATCCTCTCCGTCATACATGACGCCAAATTTCGCGTCGAAACGCCGCAGACCACCTTCGAGGCGGAAGCGGTCGTCGTCGCCACCGGAGGCCTGTCGATTCCAAAGATGGGCGCGACCGGCTCTCGGCTATCACCTCGCGGAACAGTTCGGCCTGCGCATCGTAGAGTGCAGACCAGCTCTGGTGCCACTCGTCTTCAGCCCGGAAGACCGCGACCAATGGTGCGACCTGTCGGGCGTCTCAACCGAAGTCATCGCAAATGCCGGGACACACGAAGAAACGCGGCAGCTTTCGCGAAAAGATGCTGATAACACATCGAGGCTTGAGCGGCCCAGCGATCCTTCAGATCTCGTCCTATTGGCAACCAGGCAAGGAGATCGTGATCGATCTCGCGCCGGAAACCGAAGTGCTCAAACCCCTCTTCGCCTCCACCGCAAGACGCGACACCGCCGCCGCGACGCTGGCCCTTCGCGATGTCCTTCCAGCCCGATTGGCCGAGCGTTGGCTTGCCCTCCATCCACCCGCGAGTTGGACGAACGCTTCTCTCACCGCCATGGAACAGCAACTCCACGCCTGGAACATCACGCCCGCCGGCACGGAGGGTTACGCGAAGGCTGAGGTAACAGCCGGAGGCGTTGACACAGCCGAACTCGACGCAAAGACGATGCAGAGCCGCAAGGTTCCCGGTCTCTACTTCATCGGCGAAGTGGTCGACGTAACCGGATGGCTGGGTGGATACAACTTTCAGTGGGCCTGGGCCTCGGGAGTAAGTGCAGGCCGTGCCGTCTGAGTCTGAATCATCTCACTCATATCTACTGAACAATCAGCGTAAGGTTGACCGTCCGCGTCAGCCCAGCGCTCGTCGCCGTAGCAACGATCGTATATGTGCCAGCCGGCGTTACAGGAATTGGCGTAGGGATTCGGATTCGACCCGCTCTCCAGCGGAATCGTTCGCCCCACACCGCATCCTGTCGCAGCCGCCGAGAGAGGCCAGCACAAGAACACCAGCTAAATAACGCGACGTCGATCCTTTCGCAGTGCAGCACAGCCCAAGCGGCAGCAATATTGCCAGCCAGGTGATCCCAGATCGCCTCGAAAGTAATTGCCCATTTGAACAGGTCGCAGTGACACCCGTAAGAACGGTCACCGAAACCGTGGTGGTCCCTCCAAGCGTGACAGTGGAGGGAGTGACCGTGCAGGTAGCGTTGGCAGGAACACCAGAACAAGTGAAAAGCTCGCCGTGCCGGAAACGTTCGCGGAGAGCTAAGCAGCAAGGGAAAGACAGCGTTCTGGCCGCTCGTGATGGTAAGACTCGTGCCGCCGTTCGGATTCAGGGTGAAATCTACCCCGTCACCTGTGAGCGACAAGCGTCTGGGGAGAGTTGGCAGCATTATCCGTGACAGTCAATGTGCCGTTACGCGGACCGCTGCCGTGGGCGCAAACAGCAATCTGCAGGGTGCAGGCCGATATTCGCGGCAACGCTGCCGCCACAAGATTTGCTTCCGGACAAAATAGCAAAGTCGCCCGTCGCTCCAATGTTCTGAATCGCGAAGCGGAACTTCACTATTGTTCGTCAGCGTTACCGTCTGCGGGCCGCTGATAACACCGACTCCAACCGGCGAAAATGTGACAGCGAAACAGGGGAGAGTGAGACGCCGGGAGGAGCGACCCCGTTCCATTCAACGCGATCGTCTGGCTGCGATATTGGTCTGAGACTGTCAACACGCCTGTGATCGCTCCGACGCTCTTCGGTTGAAACACAACGTTGATAGAGCACGTGGAGTGTGCGTTCAGCGAATTCCCACAAGCGTTGATCACACTGAAGTCGCCACTCGTGATCTGTGCGGCAATAAGCGTCAATGGGACATCGCCCGAGTTCGTTAACGTAATCTGTTGCGCGATGCTCGAAGTATTCAGTTGCTGCGCCAGCAAAGGTAAGCGAAAGAGGTGCGAGAGCATCGGTAGCCGGTGAAGTCCCAATTCCGCTTAGAGAAGCAGTCTGGGTTCCGACGTCGTCCGTAACACTCAATGTTCCGCTGCGCACTCCCGATGCCGTTGGAGTGAACGTATCGAGACTGTGCATCCTGTGCTTGGGCCAAGAGTCGACCCACACGTATTCGAAGTGATTGCAAAGTCGGTTCCGCTAATGGTGGGCGTCTGAAGACCAACAGAAGTTCCTCCGGTATTGGAAATCGTGATATTTTGAGCCTGACTGGTCGGCACTGATTGTCGTAGAAGGGAAGATTAAGCGTAATTGGATTCAGAATTACAGCTGCGGCAGCACTGCCTGGTTCCTGAGCGAACCGCCGTTGCTTGACCGCCCGCGACATTTCCGTAGACGGTAAGCAAACCGTTGCGGCTCCCTGTCGTTGTCGGCAAAAAACGCACTTGGACTGTGCAACTCGCAGTTCATTGCGATGGAAGCGCGACACAATTATCGGTTTCACTGAAGTCTCCCGTCGTCACAACCGAGCTGACGTGACAACGCAGCGCTTCCCGTATTTGTAACCGTGAGAGTTTGCGGTGAGCTTGAGGTCGCGACCGCTTGCACTCGCGAAGCTCAGCGACGCTGGGACTCAGACTCATCGAGGGCTGAGCTGCAATGGAGCCGTGAGCAATGGAATTTGCCAGATCCCCGGCCATAGGTTGCTGCGCGCAGCTCGCCCGCCCGACCATCTCCTGTCGGCATAGCCTGCGCGGCGGCCAGTTCCACCACCGGAGCATTCGGCAAACCCGTGCCATAGATACTCCAGCAGTTCGCCGTCGCACACGTTGTAATCTGGGTCGTGACATAAACCCCGGTATCCAGGGCAACGTACACGGTGTTTGCATCATTCGGATCGACGACAACACTGTTCGCCGGAGCATGCGGCAAGTTGCTGCTGACATTGGACCAATGTGCGCCAGCGTCAGATCGATCGGTAGAGATGCGCCGCATTCACGCCATTCCCGGCAAAACCCATCACCGTCGCATAGATCGTCGCGCCAGTCGAATCATGCGGATCCGCAGCCAGAGACGAAATATCAAAACCACCAGGATTGAATCCCGCTCCCTGCCCATTCGTCACAGGCGACAGTGCGAGATCGTTCCACGCCGTCGTATTTGTCGCTGTGTTGCCCGTTGGTAATGGAAAAGAGATGGCCGCCAAAATTTCCGCCACCATCAAGCGACTCCCGCCATCCCGGCATAAAGCACCTGCGAACCGCATTCTGAGGCCGCCACGGCATTACTCGCGGGACCGGCTGCAGCAAGCGACCGCACCACCGGGTTCGTGCTGGCACAAGCAGAATTCTGCGGGCCGCCAAGAAGCTTGCTGATAGCATTCGACGAAGACCACAAGTTCCCGTTATCGGCTGGTCCTCGCCACACTCGGCAAGTGCCAACGATCACATTTGCAGGCAACGCCGGATCAAGCATCCATGGAGCGTCAATCAGCGAGTCGTCCCCGCCGACTTGCGTGCGATCCGATCGTGGGTGATCCGGCAAAGTTAGTGGCAGTACAGGCCGCGCCAGCGCCGCACTCACGAATACTCACTCCAGCTCCGGTCGAAACATACCACAGCGAAGGATTCGTCTGGGTCGATCGCCACCGTGCCACCTTCGCCCGTCGAAAGTTGCGGCCACGGTGCTCGAAATGAAGCCGCAGACGACGTCGAGGCTGTCCCGTTCGCGCCCAGTCCAACAAGCAGTGGGCCTGCATCTGCAGCAGGCTGAGCAAAACTCACGACCTCAGCAAGTGACCCAAGGCCGCTGTTGAGATTCTGAAAGTGCGTCGCATCGTCGCTCGAGCACGGTGCGCTCTGCTGATTGATCCCATCCGTCGACCGCCAGAGGCCCCCGTCATTGCCGATGTAAAGCAGTGGCATTGTCGGAGTGCTCATTACCGCGATGGCGTGCTGTGCAGGCGCAACCTGTGCTGGCGCGCTGCATCCATTCGTTGCATTGGTCGTATTGCGGAGAACACATCCCGCAGCCAGCGAACAGCGATAGAGGTCCACCGTGCCTGCAAACAACAACGTATCCTGCGCAGAACCGCCTCGTCATTGCCGGCGCCGCCGCAAGCGTCAGATTGTAGTCGGCCTGCGGAATCACGCTGCTTCCGTTCCCGACCTCCATCGCCGCCGACGGCAATTGCGTACCGAACAAACAGTCACACTGCCGCAGCTCGAGCCGGCCAACGCACAAACGTCCTGCCAAAGTCCCTGGTCGACGTTATTCCTGTCCACCGTTAGCGCAAATAGGTCGCCCGTCACCGCTTGAACGGCAAGCGCCCCACGAAAGATCGGGCAGGCCGCGCTGCCAATCGTACCTGGACGCCGTTGGACACGCAGTCGTCGTCAAACCTGCTCCGGGCTGATGCGTCGAGCCGCGTCCACGTCACGCCATCGACGGATTCGTAGTAGCCGTGATAACGAATTGCCGCATAGAAGCGCTGCCGCACGGGATTCCACACCACGGCGGTCGCCGCCCTCCCACCCAGATCCGCACCGGAGGGCTGTGGCGTCTGCACAATCTGACTCCCATCCATGATCGTGGACATCTGCCACGTAACACCCGAATCCGTCGAATAGTAGAGCCCCATCACGCTGTTCGTCTGGTCTGCAGCGTTTACGAGCGTGCCCTCCGCAGCCTGCGAAACTGCCGCGACCACAGTCCCCGGCGTCGAGCTGCTCCACGCAAAGCCGGCAAACCCAAGGCCAGTGAACGAATGATTGCCCGCCACTCCGTCATGAGAGCTCTGAATGAGGGTCCAGGTCACGCCGCCATCGGCAGACCGCAATATTCCGCTGCCGTAAAAGGAATCGGACGCATCATTCGGATCGCCCGTGCCCGCCAGCACAACACCCGACTGCACGCTGACCGCACCGATGCTCAGTGAAGGGATCGCCGCAGCACCTGCATTCGCGTTGAAGACAGGCAGCGTATCGGTCAACGGAGCAAATTTCACACTCGCCGCAGGCCCCGCCGCATTCGTCGACTTCCAAACGCCTCCGCCGGTCGTCCCCACATAAACCGTGTTACCGCTCGCGTCCGCAGGATCAATCGCAATGGACGTAACCCGACCCGTAACATTTCCATAAGCCATGCTTGCAACCTGATTCGGTCCAACTGGCTCCCACGTCCCATTCAGGTTGGAAAGAGGCGAAGCAGCCTGCGCGGCCATCATCCTCGCATGTTGTTGGCGGGCTGCCTCCATCGCTCGCGCCGCCGAGCGCATCTCCAGTCGACATGCGACCGGATAGAAATCGCGTTGCGTTCGATCGAATGGGCCGGGACAACGGAAGCTGATTGAGAAGTCGTTGCGCTGTCGTGGGCAACAGGAACCTCGGCGAGTTGACCGAGGACTCCGACAGGAGAAATCAACAGACCCGACACGCCGACCACAAAAAGGCGCCGCAGACAACCAGGCGGGATTGACAACCAAGACAGCGCGGATTGTCGAACTTCCATCGGGCCCATAGCGTGCAAATCCGAATCGTTTGGACAGCTAGCTCAATGCTCCGAGCTGCCATCGGACGAGTCAACGCTAGAGCGGGAGAAGAACGACGGATGGTTCCAGAACGGGATGAGAAAACTCTCATCAACGCACTGGAGAATCGTTAGTGTTACTCTGCGGCCATCTCTCAGCGTGTTCCCGGGTAATCAACTACCGGGAACGTCCTCAATCTACCATCCGCCGCGATGCCCCACAATCTCCTCTTAGTTGTACAAATGGCTACCTGCCGGACGCTCTAAAGAGCGCGCTCATTGCTCCGGCAGAAGCCCCATCTGCTGGATGTACCGCTTCGAATCGAACTTCTTTCCCGTCGAAGCCCCCGACATGTACCGAATCTTCCCAAAGACCGGCCGCTCCCCCCACGCCCGATCGAACTTGCCCAGAATCGCCCACGCGATCCCCGCATATCCATTCGGATCGCGCCCATCCAAGAAATACTTGTCGTTCAGGTGAATCGCATACTTCACCGCGGTCGCAACATTCGGCGTCCACTCCAGAATCTTCTTCGCCCAGTACATCCGCAGATAGTTATGCATCCACCCAAACCGAACCATCTGGATCTGCCCCGCATTCCAGAGGTCGTCATGGGTCTCGCGCATGCTCAAGCTGCTGTAGCGTATAGATTCGCTCCCGCTCATCCCGCGCATGTTCGGCAATCGTCGTCTTCGCCCAGGACTCCGCGCAATCAGCAGAATCATAGCTCGACGTGTACCGCACAAAATTCACCGCAAGCTCACGCCACACAATCAATTCATTAAAGTAGCTATCCCGCGCCTCCCGGAGTTTCGGGTTCGCCTTCGCCGCAGCATCGACGGCCAGCGCAATCGTCAACGGCCCCACATGCCCGAAATGCAGATAAGGCGACAGACACGAAGTCCCATCCATCTCCGGATGATTGCGCTCGGAGTCATACCTCGCAAGCAGCTTGCCGGTAAATAACTTCAGCCGCTTCAACCCGGCATGCGTCCCGCCTTTCCACGCATCAACCGGGCCAACGCTGCGGTCCAGGTCTTTCCAGCCGCGAGTTATATCTTCGTGCACAGAGTCAGCATGGAATCCCCGCGGCCTCTTCCACTCATGCTCGGCCTTCAGATTTTCGTAACCATGCAGATAATCCGGCAGAAGCCGATAAAGCCGCGGGCGAATCGTATACGCCCCATACTGCGCCTTCTCGATCAGCTTCGACGGCACCACGACATCCGCGTCCACGGTCCAGAATGGAATCCTGATCCGCGAAGCCAACTCCCTGCGCCACCGCTCCGGCTCCCGCATAGGATTCTCATCACCCACCAGGAATGCCGCGCCAACATCCGCCAGCAGCTGCTCATGCGACTCATGCGGAGCCCTTCGCATCACAAACGAGACATTGCGCGCAGCCAGATCGGCCTCAATATCCGGCAGACCCTGATTCAGAAAGACGTAGTGCCGGAGATTCGCATGAGGAAAATTCGCAGATCCCCGCAAAATACACAACCAGCGGCAGCCCCAGCAGATTCGCCATCTTCACCGCCAGATCAACCGCATGGTTATCGACTCCGCGCTGGGCCCTCTGCATCCAGTAGACGACGCACTTGCCCTTCGGATCCGGCGCGCCATCTCGCCGCACCGTCATCCGCGCGTCCTTCAACAACTGATCGAGATCATCTGGGAGACTGAGCGCGCAATCTTCGGCCATCGACTCAGTCTACGAGTGCAACTTCGCCCTGCTTTTGATGGCAACAAAAAATGCGGCCCGCAGGCCGCATCTCCGTCAAAACATAATCGTCAGGACCAAAGACCCCACGCCCGGCTGATGTAGTCGGTCAGCGTCATCGTAATCAGAACAAGAAACGTAAAGAAACCCGCGGTGACCGTCAACTTCACCAGCTTCGACTGATACTTCACGTGCATGAAGAACAGAATCACGATCACACGCCTTCGTGCACGCGATCGCCAAGCGCCACAATCGGATTGAATATTCCGAGATTCTGACAATGCGGCCGCTACCGTGATGCCGGTGAAGACCAGCAGCGTAGCGAAGACAATTCCATAGGTAGCCGGCGTAATAATGTGATGGTCGGCGTGCTCCGGGTTCACTACATTCGATGGATCATGAAATTCGGACATACTCTTTCTTCCTTCCAGCAGATAGCGGCGTCGTGGCTTACACGGGGTGGCGGTTGATGAGGTATAGCAAGGGAAACAGGAATATCCACACAATATCGACGAAGTGCCAGTACAATCCGAAGTTTTCAATCGGCGCGACATACCCGGCACTGAACTCCCCTCGATTTGCCCTCCATGTAAGCCAGAACAGCAGAACAATGCCGATGATCATGTGCAGCGCGTGCATGCCCGTCATCGCGAAATAGAGGAAGAAGAACACCTGCGTCTTCTGCGCCATATCTGGAGCCAACGGCTCTTCTTTCAGGCCGTACGCATGAGGATTGATGAATTGGGAGACATCGAAACTTGCCCCGGGAATGTGGTGCAGCTCCCATTTCTCCTTATACTCAAAGTACTTGATGCCAAGGAAGGCCAAACCGAACAGCGTGGTCAGCACCAGAAAGAGTACCAGCAGGTTCTTCTTCCTCACCTCCGCCGCCCACACGCCCAAGCGCCATAAAGAATCCAGAACTGATCAGGATGGCCGTATTCGCAGTGCCCAGCGGAATGCTCAACTGGTTCGACGCCGCCACAAAGGCAGGGTTGTACCAGTTGCGATAAAGCAGATAGGCAAAGAACAGCCCGCCAAAGAACATGATTTCGGTCAGCAGGAAGAGCCACATGCCGAACGTGCCGGCCTCGCGCTGCTGCTCCTGCGTCTCGAAGTGATGGCGGTGCTGCGGCAGCGCAACATGCTCGTGCTCCGCGGGAACCGCAGTCTCATGCGTATGGGGATGCGTTGCTACGATCGCATTATCCAACGGTCGTCACCTCATGTGCGGTCTTGTGTTCGAGCCACTCGTAGTCGTAAGCCTCATGGTCCACGATCGGAGTCTCAATAAAGTTTTCGGTCAGCGGTGGCGATTGGATCTGCCACTCAAGGCCCGTTGCCTGCCACGGATTGTTGCCGGCAATCGCGCCGTATTTCAGCGACCAGGCCAGATAAATCAGAGGGAGCATATAGCCCACCCCCAGCACTGTGGCTCCCGCCGTCGAGAGCACATTCAGCACCTGGAACTCCGGCGGATACGCATGGTACCGCCGCGGCATCCCAAGATAGCCAAGAATAAACTGCGGCAGGAATGTCAGATTGAACCCGATAAAGGTCGTCACCGCAGCGAGCTTCGACAGCGACTCCGGATACATCCGGCCCGTCATCTTCGGCCACCAGAAGTGGATGCCCGCCAGGAACGCCATCAACATTCCGCCCACCATCACAAAGTGGAAGTGCGCAACGATGAAGTACGTCTCCGTCAGGTGAATGTCCATCCCGAGCGCGCCAAGAAAGACGCCCGTCATGCCGCCGATCGTGAACAGCCCCAGGAAGCCGAACGCATACAGCATCGGAGTCTCAAACGTAATCGACCCCTTCTGCAGCGTGAACGCCCAGTTGAATATCTTGATCGCCGACGGCACAGCCACCAGCATCGTCAGCAGCGAGAACACCAGCGCCGAGTAGTTCGAGACGCCCATGATGAACATGTGGTGCGCCCACACAAAGAACCCGAACAGCGCAATCGCCACAGAGGAGAACGCAACCGCCGTATACCCGAACACCCGCTTGCGGCTGAACGTGCTGATGACCTCCGAGATCACGCCCATTCCCGGAAGAATCATGATGTACACCGCAGGATGCGAGTAGAACCAGAAGAGATGTTGGAACAGCAGCGGATCGCCACCCTTGGTCGGATCGAAGACGCCGATCCCAACCAGCCGCTCCAGAGCAACCAGCACCAGCGTAATCGCCAGCACCGGCGTCCCCAGCACCATCAGAATCGAAGCCGCATAGTGCGACCAGCACAAACAGCGGCATCCGGAACCACGTCATTCCCGGCGCCCGCATCCGGTGAATCGTCACGATAAAGTTCAGCCCGGTGAAGATCGAAGAGAAGCCCGATAATGAAGACGCCCGTCGCCGCCGTAACCACATGAGTATTCAGATAGTGCGTCGACAGCGGAGTCGTAAACGTCCAGCCCGTATCCACACCGCCCAGTACCAGCGCCGCAAGCGTAAACGAGGCCGCCAATCCAGATACAGATACCAGCTCAGCAGATTGATCTTCGGAAACGCCAGATCCTTTGTGCCAATCATGATCGGAATCAGGAAGTTCCCCAGCGTCGCCGGAACCGACGGCACCAGGAACAGGAAGACCATGATGATTCCGTGCATCGAGAAGAACTTGTTATACGTATCTGAAGCCACCAGGTCGGGCTGCGGCGTCAGAAGCTCCAGCCGAATCAGACCCGCAAACGCACCGCCGATAAAGAAGAAGAACGTAATCGAAATCAGATACAGCATCGCGATGCGCTTGTGGTCGCCCGTAAGCAGCCAGCTCAGCAAGCCATCTTCATTATTGATGTAGGTCCGCTTCGGCAGCGTCGCCGTCCGCTGGTCGGGCAGGTTGACGATCGTTGAACTTGTTGCACTCATGGCTTCACCACCCCCGGCGTTGTCGGCGCCGCTTGGTTCGACTGTGACGTGGTCAGCGTCTGCTGCACACGATAGTTGGTTTGCAATCCCTTGATGTACTCCACCAGATCGATCAGGCCGTCTTCACTGATCTGTCCCTGGTAGGTCGGCATAATCGGCGCATATCCCGCCGTAATGTGCTGCGACGGGTTCAAAATCGCATCCCGCAGATAGGCATCGTTCACCAGCACCTCGGACCCGTTCGTCAGCTGCAGCTTCGATCCGTACACTCCCGCAAGATTCGGCCCGCGAGCCGCCGCACTGCCGGAGTGGCACGCATTGCAGCCCATGCTGGCAAACAGCCGCTCGCCGTTCTGCGCCAGCGACATGCCGCTCGTCGACGCCTGCGTCCACTTCTCGTAGTCATCCGGGCTCATCGCCGTCACTTCGCCAATCATCACCGAGTGGTTCGTCCCGCAGTACTGCGTGCAGAAGATGTGATACGTCCCCGGCGTCGTCGCATTGAACCACACCGTCGAATAGCGTCCCGGAATCACCTCGCGCTTCACGCGGAAGTCCGGAATCGAGAAGCTGTGGAACACATCCTGCGAGATCATCGTCAACTGCACATTGCGGCCCGTCGGAACATGCAGCGCATTGATCTCATGCTGCCCGCCCGGATGCTCCGCCTTCCACATCCACTGCTTGCCGACAATATAGATATTCATCGCGTTCGTCGGCGGATTGTAGATGCGGAAGTACAGCAGCGCGCCCCAGACAAACACAATCAGAAACAGCGCCAGCGGAATAATCGTCCACGTCGCCTCAAGCAGCGTGGAGCCTTCCATCTGCTCCGCAACCGGGTGCTTCTCCTTGCGGTACCGAATCGAGAAGCCGAACACAAGGATCGCACACCAGCGTCAGGCCAATCACCGTGATCAGCAGCAGAAAGAAATACAGCGCATCGGCGTAAGGCGCAATGGTCGAGGCCTCGCGCGGAAACAGCGCGGAGGCATTGAGCCACTTCACCAGAAATTGCCACAAGACTGGACTGATATGCATCGTTACCCTTTATCCATTTCTTTCTTCGTCAGGTCATGTTCGCGCGCAACGTTGACGTCTCTCCGGAACATCAGAAACATAAAGCCGCCAAGCCCCGCCACCGTAATCATCCCGCCAAGCTGCACCACCCGCGCAACAATCAGCGAGTGCTTATTCGTCTGCGGATCGTAGTGGTAGCAGTACGTCAGAATGTTCGCGACCGGCGAGCCGATCTTGTTGCCCGACGCATCAATCAGCCCCAGCAGCATGTCCTTCGGCGAGTACTCCACCCCAAGGTAGTACTGCGCCAGCTTGCCCTCCGGCGTCACAATCTCAATCGAGCTGGCATGCGCAAACTGCGACAGCTTTCCATCCGGCCCCGGAACCCGCACATACCCAAATCCAACCGCATTCGTCACCGCATCGATCGCCGGACGCTGCCCGGTCAGGAAATGCCAGCCCGCTGCCGTCTCCGGTCGCCCATAGCGCTTCACATACAGCGCCTTCGACTTCGCCGCCTGCTCCGGCGTATCGCTCGGATCGATGCTGACAATCACCACATCGAAGTCCTTGCCCGGCGTCAGCTTCACCATCTCCAGCGAACTCGTCAGCCCATCCAGTCTCCTCGGAGCAAAGCATCGGGCAGGTGTAGTACACCAGCGAAAGAATCGCGGGCTTCTTGCCGAAGTAATCGCCCAGCTTCACCGGCTTGCCGGTCTCATCGACAAACGCCGCATCCAGCGGCAGCTGCTGATTCAAATGCTGCGAAACTCCAACCTTCTGCAGCACCTGCGGCAGTTGGTCTCCCGTGTTTTCGCCGCTTTGCTTATCCCCATAGCTCGAGACCTGCGCCAGCAACGGAGCACTCAGCAGCGCGCAGCCAAGAACTGCGCCGCCTGCCAACCTCTTCGCATTGTCCGTCCCAGTCTCATGCCGTCTCTTCTCTATCTTAAATCCAGTCCGTTTATCGGTTACTTCGCCGGAGCAAGCTCCGCCTTGTTCTCCGCCTGCGCCTTGCCGTAGTTCAGCTTCTGTTCGCGGGCTTCGATCGTTTCCAACTCATATCCGGTACGCGCAAATCCCGAGGTCAACGGAGCCTGCACCACCGGCTTCTCATCCCCAGTCATCGCAACCGCGGTGCCGGCCGTCGGCGCGTTCACCGGCAGTCCACGCTGCGCGATAATCTCCATCGCGCGCGAGATCGGAATCCGAATCGCTCCCGACTCCGAGGGCGAGCTGCTGTAGTGATTCAGCAGAAGATCCTCCCGCGCATGCAGGTCCGCCGTCGCCTGGTTGCCGTCGTCGATATCCAGACGGGGCTTCGGGAAACGCCGACGTCATCTGCTGCAGTTCCTTCTGCTGCATCTCCGGATTGCTCGCCAGGTCCTGACGCTTGCCGTTCGTCTCTGCACCTGCAACCTGGTTCCACTTCGTCGCCGGCGCCGTCCTCTTTCTTGATCCCGCCATTGATCAGGATCCCCAGGCCATAGCACAAGCAGGAAGAAGACGCACACCGAACCAAACAGGCCCGCCAGAAACACAACGATGCCGTTGGCATTGACGTCCGTAATCTCATACCCCGGATGCTCGTCATCGCGAACATGCGGATCGTGCGTCGGCGGTTGGTTCAAATCGTGATCGTTAGTGGGCATGTTCGGGCTCCAGCATCTCTTCCACGTGAGGATCGTTGACGCTATCAGACGGACGCGCTTCAATTCTCCGAGGTAAAACCACGCCCACAGCGACAGCACAGCCACAGGCACAGTAATGTAGGCAAGAATTCCAATATTGCCGGCGATGTGCAGATTTCCCGCCGCATCCGCGAAGTTCGGCTCAATCAGCCAGAACATATCCAGGCACCGCGCGAAGATCATGAAGCACGTCAGCCAGATCATCTTCTCCTTGTTCCGCTTCAGATCGCGCGACAGCAGCAGGCAGAACGGAATCAGCCAGTGGCAGATAAAGTCCGCCGAGCAGATAACCCACCAGCCGCCATGAATGCGGTTCAGGTACCACGGAATCTCGTCCGGAACATTGCCCGACCAGATGATCAGGAACTCCGCGAAGCAGAGATAGATGTTCAGCATCACAAACGCGAACGCCAGCTTGCCCAGATCGTGCTGCTCCGTCTTCCGCAGCATCGTCTTCATCGGCTCATACCGCGACAGCAGAATCACCGTCAGAATTCCCAGCGCCAGCACCGCATATCCCTGCCCCACCAGGAACTGCAGCCCCCAGATCGACGAGTACCACGTAACATCCAGCGACTTGATCCAGACGATCGCTCCCGCCGTCAGCAGAATCACATAGATGAGAATGCCCGGTCCGGAGAGGTTCTCAAACTTGATCCGCCAGCGGTCGTAGCTCGGCTCCGTCCCGCGCTCCGGGTCGGCGTCACGCTCCAGCGACCACTTGTTCAGCAGGTACTGGAACAGCCCACAGAATCGCGAAGATGACCATCGTCTGCACAACCACCGCAGTCGGATTCAGCATGGCCCGCTTGGCATTCAGCGTCATCGCCTGCTCAAGCGTCACCGCATGATTCTCAAGCGCCTGCGCGACAGCTCCCGCCGTCGGGAACGCCGCCCACTGATACAGGTGCTTCCAGAAGAAGATGATCGGCACGAACATCAAGCCCACCACCCAGATCGTCCGCGTCATCGCCTCCAGCGGACGGCGCAGCAGCAGTCCCCACTTGCCGCCCAGACATACTGCAGCATCAGCAGCGCCAGCCCGCCGCCGGCAAAGCTGAAGCAGATCATGTAGCCCAGCAGATAGGCGCGAAGAATGTGGTTCCTGCCCTCATGCGTGAACGCAAAGAAGAGCGACAGGATCGCTAGCGACCGCGAAGACGATCAGCGCGCGCGTCCGCCACGCAGAGACAATCGTCGGTGCCGCAAGCGAGGCAGGCAGCATGCGCGGCCCATGGTGATCGTGGTGCCCGCCCGCCGCTCCGTTATGTTCGTGTCCAGATGACATTCGTTTCAAGCCTTCGTTCGGAAGCTTCCGAGGTTACTGCTTCGGTACAGTTTGTCCGGACGTTCCGGACGGAGTCGTTGGGCCCGCGTGCGCTGGCGTCGCAGCTGCCGTTCGCTGTTCCAGTCGCCCAGTCGTGGGGAGAACATACAGCCCGCCGTCGGGAGTGCCCGTCACCGCGGTCGGCGGCAGCGTCCACTCGTCGGCAAACGATGCCGGCAATCCCTGCTTCTCGGCGATGCTCGCGAGCGGCTGAACCTCCTGGCCTGCCGGCACATCCGCCTGCGTCGCCTTCTGGCTCAGTTGCAGCGCCTTGATGTACGCCACAATCGCCCAGCGGTCCTCCGGCGTGATCTGCGCTGCATAGTCCGGCATCGCGCCATAGCCGTTCGAGATCACCTGGAAGAAGTGTCCCAGCGGAGCCGCCTCCAGCCGCGCCGTATGAAAATTCCCCGCCTTCATATATCCGCGCTGGACAATCATCCCAATCCCATTGCCCACGCGCGAGTGGCACGGCGTGCAGTACACGTTGTACCGCTCCTGCCCGCGCTCCAGCACCTGCAATCGTCGCAGGAAACGGCAGCCCGTCGCCCTCTTTGCCATTCACCAGGCCGGTATAGAAGTAGCTGTCCTCATGCAACTGGCCGCGCGCCACCGTATTCTCCACCTGCGGACGCACCGACCGCCCATCCGCATAAAAATCCGTGCCGCGCTGCGGAAAGAACTTCGGCTGGTCCTGCATGTCCTGGCGGCAGCCGGCCAGCACCAGAGTCGCCGCCATCGCACCAAACGCCGCGAATTGTTTGAACATCTTCATGCCGTTCCCTATTCCCTGTTCCCTAGTCCCTGTCTCGCATTAGTGGTCCACCTCCACCACGGAGACCGCGTTGAACTGCTCAAGAAACGCCCGCGTCTCGTCAGGAGAAAACAGCGGATCCGTCGCCTCCAGGCACAGAAAGAACTTGTCCGTCGTCGCGCCATTCCTGAAATTCGGCGCATTGAACAGCGGATGATAAAGCTGCGGCAATCCATTCAGCGCAATCATCCCGAAGCACGCCGAGAACCCCGCAAACAGAATCGTCCACTCATACGCCGGGATAATGAACGCCGGCCACGAGAACAGCGGCCGCCCCGCGATATTCAGCGGATACGCCCACACATTGATCCACGTCTCCATCAGAAACGCCGTCGTCACGCCCATCACTCCGCCCAGCAGGCACACCAGCGGCACCCGCGTCTTGTGGAAGTCGCAGCGCCTCCGCCGCCTCTTCCACCGGATACGGCGTATAGCACTCCATCCGGCGATAGCCCGCGCGCGCTGCGCCTCTTCGCGTCGCATGCACCAACTCGCTGGGCGTGTTGAACTCGGCCAGCAATCCGTAAATTCCTTCACGCGGCGGCATTAGGCTGTCTCCTCACTAACAGTCTCGTGCATCCGGCTCCGCCGCGGCGTCACCTTCGTCTGCGGCAGCATCATCCGGATCTCCGACATCGGAATCATCGGCAGGAAGCGAACAAACAGGAAGAACAGGAACGTGAACAGCCCCAGCGTTCCCACATAGATCATGTAGTCCCACTTCGTCGCCCGGTACGTGCCCCAGCTCGACGGCAGATACTCGCGATAAAGGCTGGTCACAACAATGACGAAGCGCTCAAACCACATACCCGTATTGATGATGAACGACAGAACGAACAGATACGCCACATTCACCCGCAGCTTGCGCGACCACAGCGTCGTCAGCGGAATCGCAAGGTTGGTCAGAATCAGGATCCAGTACGCCCAGCCCATCGGCCCGAACATACGGTTCCACATCATGAAGAACTCCCAGTGGCTGGCCGAGTACCACGCCATGAAGACCTCCATGCCGTACCCATAACCCACGATCGAGCCCGTCGCCAGCATCACCTTCGCCATGTTGTCCAGGTGGCGCAGCGTCACCAGGTCTTCCAGGTGGTAGAACTTCCGGATCGGAATCGCCAGCGTCATCACCATCGCAAATCCCGAATACACCGCGCCCGCAACGAAGTAAGGCGGGAAGATCGTCGTATGCCATCCCGCCAGCGCCGCCACCGCGAAGTCGAAGCTGATGACCGTGTGCACCGAGAGCACCAGCGGCGTCGAAAGCCCCGCCAGCAGCAGGGAAGCCGACTCATACCGGATCCAGTGCCGCGTCGATCCGCGCCATCCCAAGCTCAGCATCCCGTAGAAGTACTTCGCCAGCCGGCATCGTCGCCCGGTCGCGCAGCGTTCCGAAGTCGGGAATCATCCCCATGTACCAGAAGATCACCGAGATCGACGCATACGTCGAAACCGCGAACACGTCCCACGCCAGCGGGCTGCGGAACTGCGGCCACACATTCATCGTGTTCGGGTAAGGGAACAGCCAGTACGCCAAGCCACGGACGCCCGACGTGAATCAGCGGGAACATGCCGGCGCAGACCACCGCGAAGATCGTCATCGCCTCGGCGAACCGGTTGATCGAGTTACGCCACGTCTGCTTGAACAGCAGAAGAATCGCCGAGATCAGCGTGCCGGCGTGGCCGATACCGATCCACCACACAAAGTTGATGATCGCGAATCCCCACGCTCCCGGAATCGTCACGCCCCAGATGCCGACGCCCTTCAGGAACAGCCACGTACACGCCGACCACCAGGCCCATGCGCAACGCCCGCCGCGACAATCAGGCCGAAGAACCACCCCAGCGGCGTGTTCGACGTCAGCACGATGCCCGCGATCTTCTGCGTCACCGACTTGAAGTTATGGCCCGGCGCAATGACCGCATACTCGCCGGTGCGCGGGTCGATCATCGGATCGACGATTTCGTCCATGGGTCCTTTGGTCGCCATTTATGCCAGCTCCGGATGCGGGTTGATGACTCCGGCCGTGTAGGTCGTGCGCGGACGGAAGTTGAGGTCCGCGAGTACCTGGTAATCGCGCTCCTCAGCCTTGAGCTTCGCCACCTTGCTTGCCTTGTCGTTGATGTTGCCGAACGTAATCGCGCTGGTCGGGCAGGCCTGCTGGCACGCCGTCACAATCTCGCCATCGCGAATCTCGCGGTTTTCCTTGTCGGCGATGATCTTCGCCGCTTCGATGCGCTGCACGCAGTAGCTGCACTTCTCCATCACGCCGCGCGAACGCACGCTGACATCCGGATTGCGCATGAACTTCAGGCTCTCCGTGTCGTAGTCCGAGTACAGCAGGAAGTTGAACCGCCGAACCTTGTACGGGCAGTTGTTCGAGCAGTACCGCGTTCCCACGCAGCGGTTGTAAACCATCGTGTTGATGCCTTCCGGCGTATGCACCGTCGCGCCCACCGGGCAAACCTGTTCGCAGCCCGCATTCTCGCAGTGCTGGCACGCCATCGGCTGGAAGTGCGCCTTCGGAGCATGCAGATCGCCCTCGAAGTACGTATCGATCCGCAGCCACTGCATGTTGCGCCCGACCTTCACCTGCTCGCGCCCCACCACCGGAATATTGTTCTCCGCATAGCAGCTCACGATGCAGGCATTGCAGCCAATGCAGCTGTTCAGGTCGATCGCCATGCCCCACGCAGTTCTGAATCTTCAGCGTCGAGGGATCCGTCTTGTCGTACTTCCACGCATCCGGGAAGAACGAGTTGTCATGCGGAACCTTCTCACCCTGCGGCGAATAGCCAACCTTATTGATCAGCGTCCCGCTCGCGCCACCTTCATGCGCAAAGTTCGGATTCTTCTTCGCCTCTTCGACCGTGGCGTAGCGAATGATCGACCGCTCCATCGCCTCATGCCCGGCCAGCGAGTAAACGCCCTCTTTATCCGAAAGCGGCTTCTCCAGATCATGCTGCGCGAAGGCTCCGCGGTGCTCGATGTTATGCACCTTCGTGATGCACAGGTCATACGTCTCCCGGCACCTTCACCGCAGTCACACCCGAGACGAACAGCGGCCCATCCGAGGTCCGAATCTGGTAAGCATCAAAGCCCACACCCTGAGCCACACGACCAGCCTGCACTCCGCGGCCAAACCCAAGATGAACCGTAATCACGCCATCCGGATGCCCCGGAACCATCAACGCCGGAGCAATGCACTCGCGGCCATTGAACGAAAGCTTCACCGGATCGCTCTCTTCGAGCTTCAAATCCGCCATCGTGTTGATGCTCATGATCGCCGCATTGTCCCAGCTCAGGTTCGTCACCTGCTTCGGCAACTCCTGCAGCCAGCCCACATTGGCAAAGCGCCCGTCATACAGCGAAGGATCAGGCCGGAACGAAACCTCAAGCCCACTTCGAAGCCGCCGCCGGGAACGAACCAACAGCACTCTTGCCCGCGCCACCAGCCTTCGCCGTAAACGCCGTTCCCTCAACCCAGCCATCATGCAGCGCCTTGCGCCAGCCCGCAGCAAAGTCGCCCTTGATATAGGTCTTCGCATTCGCAAGCACGACGTCATACGCCGAAGCCTGCGGATCTCCAGCAGCGTCTGCAGCACATCGTGCGCCGAAATGCCGCCATACATCGGAGCGATCATCGGCTGAATAATCGAGATCGTCCCGTCATACGCCCGCGCATCCGACCAGCTCTCCAGATAGTGCGCCTTGTTGATATGCCAGTTCGCAATCGAGCCCGTCTCATCCACATGCGAGCCCAGGTGCACCGTCACCGGAACCTTCGCAAACGCATCCTGGAAGAGCAGATCGCTCGGCGCCGAGTAAATCGGATTCACGCCCAGAATCACCAGCCACTGCACCTTGCCCGCGTTCATGTCGGCGACCAGCGACTTCAGGTCCGCCACCTGCTCGCTCGGCATCGGATTCACCGTCTCGGTATAGATGACCGTCTTGCCAACCGCACCCAGCGCAGAGTTCAGCGCATAAGCCGCAGCATGCACCGCCGGCGAAGCCTGCTCACCCGGAATCACCACGCACCGGCCGCCGCTCTGCTTCAGGTCCGCGCTCAAGGCCGCAAAGAACTTCTGCGCCTCCGCACTCGCACCCGCAGGAGCCGAACCATTCGCCAGCGCCGTCGCAAAGCCCGAAATCTCACTCGGCTTCAACGCCAGCCGATGATCCGCCTTGAACCCGGTCACCGTCGGCATCGTCTCGACGACGTACATCCGGTTCATCGTCTTGCCTTCTTCGTACCGGTGCCGCTCCGCATACCCCGCCGCCAGCGGCAGGAACCCCGGATGCGCAATCCCACCCAGGAAATCCGCATCGAGCGACAGAATCACATCCGCATCTTCCAGCTTGTACTGCGCATCGGTATAGCTGCCAAACGCCGCCTTCGAAGCCGCACGCGAAGAGTCCTGATTCACCGGCTCCCACTGCACCATCTTCGCGTTGGGATAAGCCGCCTGCACCTGCTTCCACTGCGCCGCCAGCGTAGGCGACGTAATCGTCTCGCTCAGGAAGTAAATCCCCTGCCCGCCATTCAGTCTTCTTCGCCGCAGCGATAAACGCCTGCTGAAAATCTCCCCACGCCGAAGTCTCCCCGCGATGCAGCACATGCTGCGACCGGTCCGGATCGTACAAGATCCAGCAGCGTAGCCTGCGTAAACGCATCCGACTTGCCCTTCGACATCGGATGCTCCGGATTCCCATCCACCTTGATCGGCCGGAACGAATCCGACTTCACCAGCACCGGAATCGCGCCCGTCGGGAACGGATACGCCGTAGCAAAGTACATCGGCTTGCCGAGCACCAGGTCCTCAGGCTGCTTCACATAAGGAAAGATCGGCTCATCCGGCTGCTTCGTACAACCCGCCAGCCCGGCCAGCGTCAGCGACGCGCCCATCACCTTCAAAAATCCGCGCCGGCTCACCGAATCGACCCACTCGTTCGCGCCCGACTGCCGCGGAAACTCCTCGCGCATCAGCTCATGGAACTCCGGCGTATCGGCCAGCTCATCCAGATTCTTCCAGAAGCGCCGCCCCGTCTTGCCGTCCAGCTTCGCCCGCACCTCGGCCAGCGTCATCTTCGCCGGCTCGATCTCGGTCACCACTACGGGTTGTTCTGCCTTTATCTCAGCCATCGTCTCGTCTGTTCCAATCCCAGTCGTATTCGAATCCGGTCTTCATCATCGGTGGCACGTCTCGCAGCTCGAAAGCTGCTCCGGGTTGCGAATGTGGTACTGCGCGGTCAGATACTTGCCCAACTCCATCTGGTTCGTAAACTTCGTATAGCTCGCCGGCATCGTGATCCCCAGCGGCGGCACATCGCTCGACGTCGTACCATGCGACTCAGCCGGGCTCTGCATCATCGCCACCTCAGGCCCCTTGCCCGAAGGATTGGTCGTCGTGCAGCTCACATTCTGCGCCGTCGCTCCGCCCTTGTCCGTGCTCGTGCACCACACCGGCTTATCGGTCGAAGGCCCAGCCCACGCCATGTTGTAGATCTCGCTCGTCGGCCGCAGATTCACCGCCGGATTGCGATGGCAGTTCAAACACCACTCCATCTGCAGCGTGTTCTGCTGATACATCAGCGGCATCTCATCCACGCGCCCATGACAGCTCGCGCACCCGATGCCCTTGTTCACATGAATCTCGTGATTGAAATAAACATAGTCCGGAAGATCATGCACCCGGATCCACTGGATCGAAGCCCCCGTCGCCCAGCTCTGCCGCACCGGCTCCAGCAGATCGGCATTCGTCCAGATCTGCGCATGGCAATTGATACAAGTCTTCGTCGGCGGAATTCCCGCGTACGCCGCCTTCTCCACCTGCGTGTGGCAGTACTGGCACTGCAGGCCAAGCCCCTCAACATGGTGCTTGTGGCTGAACGGTACCGGCTGGTCCGGCCGCTGGCCCTGCCGCGTCACCCACGGCGATCGCTGCAACTGGTCCAGCGTTACGCCGAGCGCGATGACGATCACGCCCGTCAATACCAGGCTGAATCGAGCCAGCGCGTTCGAACTGCGGTCAAAAACTTGCGCCATGAGTGCGTTCCTGCTTCCTCTGCTTTACCTTCAGCTAAGGGTTGAGAAGTTGCTTCCGATGGTTGGTTCGTCCTGCATGTTAGTGCCGAGCAGTTCCGTGGCCGGCGGTTGGGGCGTCCGCGTTGGGTGGGCCCAAAATTTCTTCTCTCAGAAACTACGAGTATAGCAGCGGAAAAGCCGCACAAATCCATCGCAATCCACTCGCAACTGTTTTTTCAACTGCAACATCCGATTATCGAACCACCTCACAATAAACCTGCACAACATCTCGTGCACCGCTGCTCTCAGCGATTCAAATCACCACAACATCTACCCTGCCCGAGACGTATCGCATTTGTAAATGGAAACCAATCTAGTCCGAATTCTCACATTCAGTCTCGCAAGACATTCTCCCACGCTCCTGCGATACCGTCAAAACATATGCCGCGCCCGTCCAGCACCCTGCGCCCCCCACGCTACGACTGCGCCCTCGCCACCCGCGAACTCTCCGCCGCCGATCCCAAACTCGGCAAGCTCATCGAGCGCGCCGGCCCCTTCACCATGCGCGTCGCCAGCGCCCAATCCCCCTTCGAAGCTCTCGTCGAATCCATCATCTATCAGCAACTCCACGGCAAAGCCGCCGCCACCATCCATCGCCGCATGATCGAATCCTTCGCCCCCGTCATGACGCTCGAAGTCCGCCGGCACCGCGAGCCCATCCCACCCCGCAGCAACTCCTCGACTGCCCCAACGAGCAGCTCCGCGCCGCCGGCCTCTCCAAAAACAAGATGCTCGCCCTCCGCGACCTCGCCGCCAAAACCATCGACGGCACCGTCCCCGACCTCAAACACATCCGCCGCATGTCCGACGAAGCCATCATCGAACACCTCACCCAGGTCCGCGGCATAGGCCGCTGGACCGTAGAAATGTTGCTGATCTTCCGCCTCGGCCGCCCCAACGTCCTCCCCGTCGACGACTACGGCGTCCGCAAAGGCTTCGCCCTCACCTTCGGCAAACTCAAACCCACCGACAAAGTCACCCCCATGGACCTCCCCAAACCCGACGAGATGCACCGCCGCGCAAAAAAATGGCAACCCTGGTGCTCCGTCGCCAGCTGGTACCTCTGGCGAGCCTGCGACCTCGCCAAACCAAAACCCTAGCCACAATTACCGCCGGCAGTCTTTCAAACCAATAAAACCCTGCGTCATCCCGACCGAAGCGCAGCGGAGTGGAGGGACCCCGCATTTTGCTTTCGCCTTTGCTGTTGCCCTTCTTTTTCGAGTTGTCATTCCTTCATCTTCAACCCTTTTCACCCGCGATCAACCACCGGCATAAACTGACAAACAAAATGCCCCGCTCCACCTCAGCTCTCATCCTGCTCCTCATCACCATCCCCATCGGCCTCGCCGTCCGCTTCCTCCCGCTCCATCTCCCCTGGTTCCTCTACAAATACCTCGGCTCCGTCCTCTGGGCCGCAGCCCTCTACTGGTTCCTCGCCGCTCTCCTCCCCAAACTCCGCCCACAAACCGTCGCCTCACTCGCCATCGCCATCGCCACCCTCCTCGAACTCACCCGCCTCATCCCCATCGCACCCATCGACGCCTTCCGCCTCACCCTCCCCGGCCAAATCCTCCTCGGCCGCTACTTCTCCCTCAAAAACATCGTCGCCTACATCCTCGCCATCACCCTGGCAGCAACCTTCGACCACTTTTTCTTCACACAAAAGCTGCAAAATCCAGGCGCTCCTCCAACACCCAACCCCTCCACACGCGATACCCTCTAACTCAACAGTTATGGCCAAACCGCGCGCCACAGCAAAGTCCCAAAAGCCGCAAGCCACCGCCGAAGCCCCTCGCTTCGTCTGCGTCCACGGCCACTTCTACCAGCCCCCGCGCGAAAACCCCTGGCTCGAAACCGTCGAGGTCCAGGACTCCGCCGCCCCCTATCACGACTGGAACGACCGCATCACCGCCGAGTGCTACGCCCCCAACGGAGCCTCCCGCATCACCAATCAGGAGGACGAAATCATCCGCATCATGAACAACTATGCCCGGATGAGCTACAACTTCGGCCCCACCCTCCTCAGTTGGCTCCAAGACAAGGCCCCCCGCACCTACCGCATGATCCTCGACGCCGACAAAGTCAGCGCCCAGCGCTACAGCGGACACGGCTCTGCGCTCGCCCAGGTCTACAACCACCTCATCATGCCGCTCGCCAACACTCGCGACGCCCTCACCCAAATCCGCTGGGGCATCGCCGACTTCAAGCACCGCTTCGGCCGCAAACCCGAAGGCATGTGGCTCTCCGAAACCGCCGTCAACCGCAGCGTCCTCGACCTCCTCGCCCAGGAGGGCATCAAGTTCACCCTCCTCGCTCCCTCCCAATGCGCCCGCGTCGCGTCAAACTCGTCTCCACCGAACCCCGAAGCCTGAAATCCCCTGGACCGAAACCCCCGACGCCACCGTCGACCCCACCCACCCCTATCTCGTCCGTCTCGACGAAGGCCGCACCATCGCCGTCTTCTTCTACGACGGCCCCGCCTCCCGCGCCATCGCCTTCGAAGGCCTCCTCAACAGCGGCGTCGACTTCGCCAACCGGCTCCTCGCCGTCTTCCACCCTCCCTCTCCCGGAGACCCCGAGACCGCCCAGCTCTCCCACATCGCCACCGACGGCGAATCCTACGGACACCACCACAAGCACGGCGAGATGGCCCTCTCCTACGCCATGCACACCATCGAAGAGGGCCAGCAGGCCAGCCTCACCAACTACGGCGAGTTCCTCGAAAAATTCCCTCCAAAATGGGAGGCCGAAGTCGTCGAAGACACCTCATGGTCCTGCACCCACGGCGTCGAGCGCTGGCGCTCCGACTGCGGCTGCAACGGCGGCAAGCCCGGCTGGAACCAGGAATGGCGCGCTCCCCTCCGCGAAGCCCTCGACTATCTCCGCGACGCCACCGCCCCACTCGCCGAACAGCTCGCCCAGCCCTTCCTCAAAGACCTCTGGGCCGCCCGCGAAGACTACATCCACGTCATCCTCGACCGCTCTCCCGCCTCCATCATCAAATTCTTCGACCAGCACGCCGCCCGCACCCTCTCCGAGCTCGAACGCATCACCGTCCTCGAACTCATGGAGCTCGAGCGCCACACCCAGCTCATGTACACCTCCTGCGGCTGGTTCTTCGACGAGGTCTCCGGCATCGAAACCGTCCAGATCATCGCCTACGCCGGCCGAGTCCTCCAGCTCGCCCGCAAACTCTTCGGCGAACCCGGCCTCGCCCTCGAAGCCAACTTCCTCAACATCCTCGCCAAGGCAAAAAGCAATCTCCCCGAGATCGGCGACGGCAGCCGAAGTCTATCGCCGCTACGTCAACAGCATGCAGATCGGCCTCGAACAGGTCGGCGCCCACTACGCCATCAGCTCCATCTTCCGCAACTACCCCGAGCACGGCGAGCTCTTCTGCTTCGACGTCCATCGCGAAAGCCAGGAGACCTTCAGCTCCGGCCGTGGCCGCGTAGCCGTCGGTCGAGCCCTCATCTACTCCCGCATCACCGAAGAAGCGGAAGACATCTGCTTCGCCGTCCTCCATCTCGGCGACCAGAACCTCTCCGCCGCCGTCAAGCGCTACAACGCCCAGGACCCCGCCCAGGTCGAGGCCTTCAACCACTTCACCACCGAGATCGGCACCGCCATCCGCCGCGCCAATCTCCCCGAAGTCATCCGCCTCATCGACCGCTTCTTCGGCGACATGTCCTACTCCCTCACCTCGCTCTTCGCCGACGAGCAGCACCGCATCCTCAACACCATCCTCAACCAGACCATCTCCGAGATGGAGGACTCCCTCCGCAAGATCTACGAAGACCACGCCTCGCTCCTCCACTTCCTCACCGAAACCGGCATGGCCGCCCCGCCCGCGCTCGCCTCCGCCGCCCGCTTCGCCATCAACGCCGCTCTCCGCCGCGCCATCGAAGCCGATTCCTTCGACCCCGCCGCCATCGAATCTCTCCTCCAGCGCGCCGAAGCCGACCAGGTCCCCCTCGACACCCAACTCCTCGGCTACACCGCCGGCCAGCGCATGAAGCGAGCCATGGTCCGCCTCGAAGCCTCTGCCTCAGGCGACCCCTCCGCCGCCGGAGCCCTCGCCACCGCGCTCGTCATCGCCGAAACCATCAAGAAGATGCCCTTCGAAGTAAACCTCTGGCAGGCCCAGAACATCTGGAACGACCTCCTCCGCCGCAGCGACACCAACTACTGGTCCGCCGAATGGAAAGAGGACTTCAAAAAACTAGGCAAAGCCATGAACATCTCCGTCGACCAGCTCGTCATCGAAGAAGGCGTCAGCGCCTTCTAACGTTTAAACATCAAACTGCTACTATTGCTAGCTTCGCGAAATCTCCTGACGGCCCATAATCCAAGACATCGATGCACGAGGCGACGCTTGTCTGTCGCCCAGTTGCCTTCTGGCCCCCCAGCACACGTCATCAGGAGCCCTCAATGAATCGATCTCAAGCCATCATCCCTTCGCAGCCCACAGCTCAACCCTCACCTCGCATCGGCGGAAAAACCGCCCTCCTCACCGCCGCCGCAATGCTGGCCTCCATCCTTTCTCTCAGCGATACCGCGATCGCCCAGCCCAGCCCCGAACTGCAGCAAAAACTCGCAGCAGTAAAGCAGTCCGTAGCCGAAAACCAGCAGAAGCTCCGCAAGTACCAATGGACCGAAACCACCCAACTCACGCTCAACGGCGATGCAAAGCCCCCATCACAATCCCTCTGCCAGTACGGCCCCAGCGGAACCGTGCAGAAGACTCCCATGAGTCCGCCGCCGCCACCGCCCAGCGGCGGCAGAATGAAACAAAGAATCGTCGAGAAAAAGACAACGGAAATGAAGGACTACATGGGCCAGGTCAAGACCCTGCTCGCCCTGTACGTCCCGCCCAATCCTCAAAAGATGCAGCAAGCCTTCGGTGCCGGCAAAGTCTCACTCAACCCCTCCCCGGACTCCGGCACCACAAACATGGTCTTCAAGGACTACGCCCAGCCCGGTGATCAGATGACCCTCACCTTCAGCACTGCCACCAAAAAGATCAGCACCATAAACGTGAACACCTACATGGACAATCCCAAGGACACCGTCACCCTCGCCGTCCAGTTCGCCAGCCTGCCCGACTCCACCAACTACGTTCAGCAATCCGTCCTCAACGCCACCGCCAAGAAGCTCGTGGTCACAACCACCAACTCCAACTATCAGCCGGTCATGGGCCAGTGAACAACGCCGCGAACTCCTTGGTTTCAGGACCAAAGAGCCGTGGCGCTTCATTGCTCTTTTGTCATCTGGCTCAGCGCTGTATCGGCCGAAACTGGAGAAATCTTCAAGACTCCGTGAAACGGTGAGTACATCGACAAGATGATGAAGATCGCAAGGGAAGCCGCCAGGGCACAGACGATCAGCGTGACCATCACAGTAGCGTTGCGCGGAGCGAAGAGACCAAAACTGACGAAAATCGCAACCAGCCAGGAAATGACAACTGCCAACAGCGACATCGGTACGGATGTCTGCTCCGATTGGAGATACAGCAACCAGTAGTTCTCTCTCAACTTGACAGCTGCAGATAGAAGCTCAGCCTTAACGGTCCGCTGCGTGTCATTATTCGGCGTAAGCTGTTGCAGCCTGCGCATAAAAATCAGACGCGGCGTGTGTTTTCCGGTCGAAGCTGGTACACCTGCGACTTCTCCTTTGGCCATATCCGGCTGATGCCGGCCTCGACAAATTCGCGCGCCTCAATACGAACTGGATTGGTCTCCGGACCGTAAGCTACCAGCAGATCATTCAAAAGCACAATCTGCGAGGCGAGCTGGGCCACTTGGTTTTTTTCCCCGTCGTAAAAGGTCTTCGCCGAAGAGACCAGCATCCCAAGCACAAGACCAGTCATGGTAACCACAAGGCCAATCGCCAGTCTCACGCTATCTCTTGCTTCCGGCACCAAATGGTCCGGTGGCAGCCTCCGCCGAATCACCATTCCGGCAAGCGCCCCTGAAAAGATAAGCGCAAACGCCAGGAAGCTCACCTCCAAAGCATACATAGACTTTCAATTCTCCCTTGCCTCAGATCAATTCTTCCGATCTTTGCCGATCGCCCCTTCCATACACCGGACGCACAAACAGCAGCGTCAGCAGTCCATGAACAATACAAGCTGGCAAAAGCAATAAGCTACTGAACTCGCCAGTGACTTTCAGATAGCCCAGATAACACGACGCGAGAACGTTATACACAAATAAGCCTCGGATAGCCTGCGTGTGGTCCTCCCCATCGCGTGGCCAGCATGCAATCGCCAACGACAGAAGACCAAATCCGCAAACCCTGCCAATCGCCTCCCCGGCCGGCGTAAGATCGGTAGAGAAGAGCACGTTGGCGAGAAGACTCGGAGCAGCGATCGCAACCAATCCCGTGACCAATTCCAGCGATGAGGAAGACACAAGCAGCCACTTACTTCTCATCGACACCTCAATTCGTCCAATTCATCGCGGACGCCAGACAGGTTGGCAGCATCGAAAACAATCTAGCTCTTCGGCCACTGCTTGAACATCTTCTGGACAGCCTTCCCAACGACCTCCTGATTCTTATTGCCGTTATTGCTCAACGTATCCTGGGCAATCCCACGCCAAACCAGAGACTTGGTCTTGGCGTCGAACAGATCGACAATCAATGTCCCTACCACGTTTTGTTCCGGGCTAATGGAGCCCATTCCGCCGCCAATCCCGCGCATGCCCATTACGGAATAGGAAGTCGACTGTTTCATCCCGCCGCTGACAGTAAGGATCAGATCCGGATTCTTGTCTTCCGTCACCTTCTGAAAACCCTTGCCTTGCAAGGCCGTATCGATATCCTGTTGCGCCACCTGGGCCAGGATCGAGTCCTGGATCTGGTTCGTATTGTTACCTCCCCAGGCATACGTGTGAAACCCGGCGAAACTCTGGCTATGGTTGTAGTTGACCGAAACCTGCTGTCCAACGGCAACTGCGGAAGCGATGCACAGCAGCATCGCACAGAATGCAACTTTGGTCTTCATAATCGTGCTCCTTTATTCATCGTTGTGTCCCTCAAAAACTCGGCCCACTCTTCGTCAAGCCGATTGCCTTCTTGACCGGAGGCGGATTCCACTTGCCGGTCAACGCGTCACTCTGCGGCGCATAAAGTCGCATCGTCAGATTGAACGGTCCCTTAGGTGCCGGAAGCCAGTTAGCCTCCTTGTCCTTGCCCGGACTGTCGTTCTGAAAATAGAGATCCAGCGACCCATCTGCATTCTTCACGAACGGCATCCAGCTGCTCACCGCAAACCGATTCAGCACATTCCCAACCTGGAAGCCCTCCGGGTCATAAAGCGTGATCGACCAGAAAGCGCCGACCGGTGGCGTCGCGCCCTTCTCGAAGTGAATCGTGTACCGATTCGCCCCATCCAGCGGCTTGCCCTCCGCGTCGCCAAGGTTCAACGGATAGATGGCATCCTCCGGTAGATTTGCTCCGAGGCCCATCTGCGCGACAATGGCGCGCTTCAGATAGTAGTTCCCATACACCCCCATCGTGTCCGTATTCATCGACCAGTAGTTCGCAACCCTCGCCATAGTTGGCACCTTCCACGCCATAAGCTTCTGGGCATCGGCCGGCGCCGCCTCCATGTCCTTTCCTCACCCCCGGGTCGAGCTTCGAAATGTCGAAACTCTTGCCGGGTTCGATACCGATCTGCTTCATCTGCGCGATGATGGGCTGTCGGTCAGGTGAGGAGGATGGAACTTCAGCAGTTCCGCCGCATACGCAAAGAAGAGCTCCGCGGGCATCGTATCCACCTGCGTCTTTGGCGGCGTCTTCATGTCAACACTCGGGTCGATCTTTGCCGTCACAGGCTGGGGCGCGTTTGCCCCAATCCCGACAGCGGCGTAACCTGCAGCGCCGCCTGAATCTTATTGACCGCATCATAGTCCGCCGGCCCGTCCGTCTTGTGCGCCCAATGATCCAGACATAAGGAGTCGGCGCGGCGATATGAGCGCATCCATCCGGAATCGTTCCGCTCCAGCCAGGCGGCGTCACGAGGAAATTCGCCGCCGGGTCCCGGTCGTCCGCGAGCCCGGGCGACGCAAAGACATCCGTCCACATGTCCAGCATCGGCAGAAGATAAAACCGGCCCGCCGTATCAGGAGCGGAGACGACCAGCGGCTCCTTGGTCAGATCGAGCCACGCAATCGAGTACAGCGTATCGAAGTTGGGACGCACGACTCCTTTCAAGTCCGCGGGCGGATATAGCCGGAATGTTGACGAACATATTCATCGGCCCGAAACCAAACTCTTTCACCCGACTGTCAAATTAGTCGATCTGCTTCCGAGTCACATCCATGGTGATGAGCGAGTAAAAATACACATACGCATCCACCGCAATGGAGTGCGCCTGTTCTGTCGTCAAAGTAGGACTCTTCTCTAACAACGCTTCCATAAAATTTTCTCCTTTGGATTTCGTCAGGCACGTCGAACGCATGCCATGGCCCAGCCGGCAGCGGGAACCGGAGACCAACTCGCACGGAGCAGCCTGTACCCACGGAGACTAACTCCCCCATCAGAAGCGCGGAACTCCCAGAACTACTAGCCAAACCGCTTAAACGTTGCCTAAAGGCGACAAGCTCATCGCCTTTCAACAGCTCCACACGCGCTCCAATCCCTACTAGCATCCAACAGCTGTCATTCCCCGAACGGGCCAGTCATTGCGACCGAAGTGCAGCGAAGTGGAGAAACCTGCTTCGCTACCTCAACTCCCGGACCCACGTCGAAACCGCTTTTCGCTTTCCCGACCCTCTGCACAACTCCTGGAGCACCCGCACCCAAAGTCCAGACTTAACCCCCATCTTCCGAATACTTTGCACACTTTTGACGGGGAGGGGCAGGTCACCCTCAACTCCGCCAGTGCAACTCCACCGGCCCACTCAAAGGATGCTCCCCCGTCCCCTTCAACCGCGCCTGCTTCAACGCGAAATACCACTTCGCCGGCTTATCCGCATCATCAATCAGCATCAGCCCCGGATTGAACCTCAACCCCTGAGCCTGTTCCACCATCGTCTCCTGATCCTGCCGCACAAACCGCGCCCCAAAAAACGTAGCAATCGAAGTTACAAATGGCACCCAGTAAAAAACATTCCATGCCGCACAAACATCAATCCTGCAAGTCGAAGCCGTCACCGGAGTCACCGTAGTCAGACTCGCAAACCACTTCTCCCCCGCGCGAATCGTCTCATACCGCCGGTTCGGCAGCACAAAATCGATCGTCGTCGTAATCGGCTCCCCATAAACCCCCAGCAACTTATAAGGCGCCGAATTCGCACTGGGAGCATGCGACGACATCCGAAACCCCGCATTCCTCCCCTTATTCTCGACATCCTCAATCGGCTCAAAGTGCTTCGTCTTCTCATGAATACTCGCCGCCGACCGCCACCACCAAGCCTGGTGCACAAACGGCCCATGCGCCGGATCCATCAACCCGATAATCCCGTGGTCCACATTGCAAGGCAGCTCCGCCGTAAGATGCGCCGTCCGAAACCGCCCCGAAAACTTAGGCACCTCCGGCACCGCCGGCAACTCCCCCATCACCCGCCCAGTCCCCGCCTCCGGCACATACACCCACGCATACCCATCCCGCTCCTCGCACGGATAAGCCCCCGCATAAATCTTCCCCGGCTCCAGCGTCTCGTGGCTCGTCAGCGAAGGAATCTCCACACACTGCCCCGAACAAGGCTCAAACCGCCACCCGTGGTACTTGCAAGTCACCGTCTCCCCATCAAACCACCCCGCCGACAGCGGAATCCCCCGGTGCGGACAAAGATCCCGCATAGCGAACAGCTTCCCATCCTTCTTCCGTCCCACCAGCAACGGCACACCCAGCAACAAAGCCGTCGCCGTCTTCCCCGCCCGCAGCTCCCCCGACCGCATCGCCGGATACCAATCCCCAAAGATCAGCTCCGTAGGCGGCCCACTCACTTGAACAAGATCACGCACATCCATCAGCCTACGACAAACCACCCCAAAGTCGACCACGGATCACGGCAAGACACACGGATAAAACAAAAACCTAACTCCGATCACCACAGATGAGCACCGATCAAAAACAAAACATCAATCCAATAAGTTGCGCCCCTCTCCTGTTTTTGTCTTGTCCGTCTTATCCGTCTTGATCCGTGTCATCGGTGTCAATCCGCGTTAAGCCTTTCTCCGTCCGAACCCGCGGCAGTCTCATAAACTGTTCCCGTGACCCCAGCATCCGACGAGACGCGCCGCAACCGCCTCATCCTCTTCGCTCTATGGCTCGCCCTCTACGCCAGCTTCACCCTCCTCACCCCGCCACTCCTCGACGACGCCGACTCCGTCCACGCCGAAGTCTCCCGCGAGATGCTCCTCCGCCACGACTGGGTCACCCTCTACGCCAACGGCATCCGCTACCTCGAAAAAGCCCCACTCCTCTACTGGTCGATGGCCGCCAGCTTCCGCCTCTTCGGAGTCCGCACCGTCACCGCGCGCCTCCCGCTCGCCCTAACAGTCCTGGCCCTGACCCTCATCCTCGAAGCCTTCGCCCGCCGAGCCTTCACAGCCCTGAGCCATCGAGATCAAGCGCCCGCGCCGGCCTCTACGCCGGACTCCTCCTGCTCTCCAGCTTCGGCATCTTCATCTTCACCCGCATCATCATCCCCGACGCCATCGTCTGCCTCTGGCTAACCCTCGCCCTCTACTGCTACTGGCTAACCGAGCAACAAACTCAGCCACAACTCCGGGTGGCCCATCCTTTTCGGTTTCATCGAAAAGGTGGGTTATTCGCGAAGCGAACCGCACTCCTTCACTATCCACGGAATCCATACCAAACCCACTCCTCTGCTACACCTTCGCCGCAGCCTGCGCCCTCAACGTCCTGACCAAAGGTCTAATCGGACTCCTCTTCCCCGTCCTCATAGTCCTCGTGCATCTATCCCTAACCCGCCGCAACCCAAAAGCAGTCCTAACCCGCATCCGCAACTCCACCCAATCACCAGCACCGCAGTCTTCCTATTAATAGCCACCCCCTGGCACATCCTCATCGCCCTCGCCAACCCCACCCAAGGCCACCCCGGCAACCTCACCTTCACCCAAGGCCACTGGTCCGTCCCTCTCCCCACCGACGGCAACGTCCACGGCTGGCTCTGGTTCTACTTCGTCAACGAGCATCTCCTCCGCTACCTCAACCTCCGAGTCCCCCGCGACTACGACACCGTCCCCCTCTCCTCTTCTGGGGACTCATCCTCATCTGGCTCCTCCCCTTCAGCGCCTATCTCCTCCAGGCCCTCCGCACCGTCCCTCTCCGCAAATCCCTCCGGCCCCTCGTCTCCATCCGAAACCTCACCGCGCAGGAAAACACGCGCCTACTCCTCGGCCTCTGGGCCGCAATCCCGCTCCTCTTCTTCTCCCTCTCCACCCGCCAGGAGTACTACGTCCTTCCATCCCTCCCCCCGCTCATCCTCCTCATCGCCGCATGGCTCAACGACGAAGCAAATGAAGCCGAATCCTTCACCGTCCCCAACCCCCTCACCCGCTCAGGCCAGCGAATCTCCGTCGTCCTTCTCACCCTCGGCTCCCTCGCAGCACTAGCCGCCGCCTTCCTCGCCCTCCACACCCCACCACCCGCACCCAACACCGACCTCGCCGCCCTCCTCCACCAGAACCCCAGCGACTACGCCCTCTCTTTCGGCCACTTCCTCGACCTCAACGCCCGCGCCATGTCCGCCTTCCGCAACCCCCTCCTCCTCACCGCCATCGCTCTCTTCATCGGAACCCTCGCCAACTGGCTCCTCCGCCGCAACTACAAACCCCACGCCGCGAATCTCTGGCTCATCGCCGCCACCTTCGCCTTCCTCATCGCCGCCCACCTCGGCCTGCAGATCTTCTCCCCCGTCTTAACCTCGCGCCAACTCGCCCAGGCCATCGCCCCCGAACTCAAACCCTCCGACCTCATCGTCATCCACGGAGAATACGAAGCCGCCAGCACCCTCGGCTTCTACCTCCACCGTCCCAACGCCGAATCCGAACCCATCCACATCTTCGAAGGCCGCAGCTCCAATCTCTGGTACGGCAGCTTCTTCCCCGACGCCCCCCGCATCTTCGAAGACTCCGTCTCCCTCAGCCTCAAATGGACACAACCCCGCCGCATCTTCCTCTGGCAAGACCTGAGCCAACCCACCCCCGCCCTCCCAGGCAGCGTCTACCTCATCACCCAAAGCGGAGGCAAAGAGATCCTCAGCAACCAGCCCAATCCCTACTGAGAGATGGCCACCCTTCGATTCTTTTGACCCAAATTGTCTTGTCGTATCGGCGTTAGGCAGCGAGAGTTAACTTGAATGCGGTGTGCTCAGCCTGAACTCTCTGACCTAAGCTATCGCCGGCGCATAGATGACAGCGCTCATCTTGCGCCAGGTCCTCCTCAGTCCCCCGAGTGGAGATCGTCCGAAAACATCTGGGACAAATGGAGTCGAACGAAGAATCATTGTTTTTACGGTGAGGAAAATTGGGATGTTTTTCGATCATCGTATGACCTCTCAATTCTCTATATGTCAGTACAAACTGAGTGCCAACTCAATTAATTTCGCTAAAACCTGACAGGTCGCTATTTGTCGGTTACTCCGCCTAAACAGCGTCCACTTGTCCGTCTTCCACACGTACAGAAACTCATCATTGCTCGACGTCGCCAGGCTGATATTCTGCTGCGTCGCAGCCCGACTCAAAGCCGAGCGAACGTTCTGCTTCGTATCCGGAAGCTTATCCAGCGGAATCTTCAGCGCCTGCCCGGGGCCCAGTTGTGCGATATCACTCAACAATTGGGTAATGATCTGCTTGTGTTTTCCGTCCCGTCCCTTAGGAACATTAGCCTGGAGAACGGATTCAAACTTCATCGGCACATCGATTTCATTGTCGCCCACGCTAAACCTCCTGCTAATCTGACCTAACACTAACGTGACGTTAACGCAATAATGATACGATGCAATCGAAAATTGTCAAGATGCTATATGGAAAAATAACTAAGGACATCTACAGGACGAACTAAGCCTCTCTATAACTGACAGATACAAAAGAGTTAACCCGTATTTTCGGAACGGGTCTACTGTGGGATCAGAGGTCGCATCATGACTCCCAAAACTAAATTCGACATAGTTCCTCTCGCTGAAGTTCCGAAAACCGACGTCACGTCCCTGAAGAAACGTCCCGTAATTCTCATCGTCGACGACGAGAAGGTCATCGCGGACACTCTCTCCATCATCCTCTCCAATAGCGGCTTCGAAACCTTCGCCGCTTACGATGGCCCTAGCGCACTCGCGCTCGCGCTCGAAATCGCTCCCCGACCTCCTCATCTCCGACGTCGTCATGCCAGGAATGAGCGGCATCGACCTCGCCATCACTGTCTCCGCCACTCTGCCGGAATGCAAGGTGCTGCTCTTCTCCGGCCAGGCCGCCACCGTCGATCTGCTCGAACAAGCGCGCCATTCCGGTCACAACTTCACAGCTCTCACCAAGCCCGTCCACCCCACCGACCTGCTCAAACGAATCTCGGAATGCCTCACCCTCCAAGCATCCGTTCAGAACCAGAGCGACCTCATCCCCGCGGACTAACGCGCGAACGCTTTCACGCCCCCGATCCAATCCGCCACCTCTCCATCGCCCGTCCTCTCCCGGCCGATAAGCCACTGGAAAAGCCATCGCTCCTCCCCAAAATTCCCTCACCAACCCACCATTCCCACCAATCACTTACAACTTTCTTCTTCAAAAACAACCCCAGAAATCGCTTGTCAAGTCCAAAATCCCACAACTCCCACAAAACTAAGCCAGATAAGAATGAAATTTAGTTAGGTTCAAACCCATATAATTAAACTTAAAGAGTAAAGAAAACTGAAAGCCCCGGACACCCTCCGGGGCTAACTTATTGATATAGGCTAATTTGGACACAACCCACTTGTTATGAGTATTTTACAGTCAAACCTAAAGCGTAACTCTATGAATACAGAAGGTTTACGCGCGGGCAATAGGTGGGGGTACACCCCCACTCGGTGCCTGCCCCACCGGAGCAATCCGCCCATCCCTCAACCGGAACAGCTCCCCCCGCCAGACCACCGTATCTCCGGCAAAGCTCCACGCCCAGAACCACAACCCAAAAAAGTCCCGCAGCGGCAGCAGCCACAGATCCCGCAGCACCTGCCCATCTCCCAGCACACCCACCCCAACCGACAACGCCACCGCCACCCGAGCCAGCGCCACCACACTCAGCAGCGAAAAACTCCAAAGCGCAAACCCGCTCGCCACACAAGTCATCATCGCCCAGGGCAGCGCATACGTAATCCCCAGCCCAACGTAGCCCCACTTGCGCGAATCCCGAGTCGACCGCGCCCACCGCAACTGGTGATCCCGAAACCCGCGAAACCCATAAGCCGGCACCGTCGTCTCCACCACCTCGCCGCAAAGCTCCACGCGATACCCAGCCTTCCACACCCGCGCCCCCATCTCATAATCGTCCGCCAGATACTCCACCAGCGGCTCCAATCCTCCAGCCTTAGCCAGCGCAGTCTTCGTAGTCGCCAGCGTCGACCCCAACCCAAACCGAATCCCACCCTCCAGCCACCGCGCCGCCAGCACTCCCGGAAGAAAATCCGTAGAAATCCCCAGCGCCTCCAGCCGGGCCCACAATCGTCATCCCCGGCCGCCTCTCCGCCGTCTTCCCAACATAAGGACAAGTCACCATCCCCACGCTCTCATCGGAAAAACACTGCATCACCCGCGCCAGATACCTCGGCGAAACATAAATATCGCTGTCGTTGATAATCACGTGCTCATACTTCGCCTCGCGCAGCATCTGCACCAGGTTGCTCACCTTGCCCGAAGTCCCCAGCCGTTCGCGGCACTCCACCAGCCGGATCGCACACTCCGGAAACTCCGCCCGCAGCCGCTCAATCTCACCCACCGCAGGATCATCCAGACTGCTAACCCCAAACACAATCTCAAACTTCCCCGCATACTCCTGCCTGCAATGGCTCTCAAACCCCGCAAACATCCGCGGATCCACGCCCTTCACCGGCTTCAGCAGAGTCACATCCGGCGCAAACTCACCCTCGAACTTCTTCTGCCGCCAGTAATGTGCGAAGCTCCGCGCCCCCCAAAGCGCCAGCACCAGATAAGCCAATCCAGCAAGGGTCAACAGCGCAGTTATCGTCTCAATCGCTGTGGCCATCCAACAAGTTTACCAACAGCAACCCGCGATCACTCATACCGCAGCGCATCGATCGGATTCAGATTCGCAGCCTTCCACGCCGGATAGATCCCAAACACCAATCCAATCCCGCAAGAACTGGCAAAAGCCAGAGCAACCCACATCGCAGACAGCAGCGAAGGAAATACCAGCCGTATAAGAAGCGCAACAATGCTCCCGAACGTCACCCCCATCACCCCTCCCACCGCACACAATGTAATCGCCTCCAGTGTGAACTGCGACAGAATCACCTGTTTCGAGGCGCCAATCGCCTTCCTCACCCCAATCTCGCGCGTCCTCTCCGTCACGCTCACCAGCATGATGTTCATCACGCCCACTCCACCCACCAGCAGCCCCACCGCAGACAGCGAGAGCATCAGCGCGAATAGACCGAAGGTGATCTGATCCCAAAGCCGCGTCAACGAATCGGTGCCGAAGATGGCAAAGTTATCCGGCTTTTCGTTCGCCACCTTCCTTCGGCGGCGCAGCAACTCCGTCAGTTCGTCCTGCACCAGTTGCTTGTTCTTCTGGTCGTCGAACTTCAGGCTGATCCAGTAATCCAGCACCTCAGGATGGATCTTGTGAAACGTCGTCACGGGAAAAAACGCTTTGTTGTCCTGCGGGTTCTTCCCTCCACCGAACGCCTGTTTCTGCTTATCCATCACTCCCACGACGGTAAACACCATGCCCGCGATCGTCACATCCTGACCTATCGCGTTCATCGTGCCGAACAACTCGTCGGCCGTATCGCTCCCCAGCACTACAACGTTCGCCGCCCGCTCCACGTCTCCGTCAGAGAAGAACCGCCCGTCCTTGATGTTGAGGTCGTACACGTCCTTCACACTCGCCGTGTCCCCCTCCAGCATCGTGCCTTCCATCTTCTTAGTGCCGAATTTCACGGCCACCCCGCCCGGCTGCCCGCTATTGTCCCGCCACTGCAATCCCGGTGTTACTGCCATCACATGCGGCAGATCCTTCATCGCCATCGCGTCATCGTAGGTCAGCTGCTTCCGCGTCAGCATCTCCGTCGTCGGCCGCACCCCGATCACAGGAAACCGGAATACCCAGATCACATTGGTCCCCAGCGACTCCACCAGGCTCGAAACGTTATTATTCAGGCCGTTCACGACAGACGAAATAATGATCACCGTCATCACGCCGATCACAATCCCGAGAATCGTCAACCCGCTGCGCAGCTTATTGGTTCGCAGCGTGTCCAGCGCCATCTTGATGGTCTCTTTTGTATCGGCGATCCGCATAAACAACCTTCCTTAGCTCTGACTCCCGCTCTTCGCTCCCTGCTCTTCAGCTAACTCCTCATCGTTCTAGTCCGATCTCAACGCCTCGATCGGATCCAGCATCGCAGCCTTGCGGGCAGGATAGACACCGAAAAAGACACCTGTCGAAGTCGCCATCAACAGGCCCACGAGGACACTCCAGAAAGCGACGGTCGACGGGAAGCCGGCCACAATCGTCACTACCTGGGCCACGATAATTCCGCCCAGAACACCAAAGAACCCACCCACCAGGGCCATCGTTCCCGACTCGATCAGAAACTGCAACAGAATATCCTTTGGCCGCGCGCCCAGAGCTTTGCGTATGCCGATCTCACGCGTACGCTCCGTCACGCTGACCAGCATGATGTTCATGATGACGATTCCGCCGACAATCAGGGAGATCACCGCAATCCCGCCCGCCACAGCTCCGAAATATCCCGTGATCGTGCTGAAAAATCCGACCAGCGTGTTGTTCTCATCCAGTTCGAAGTCGTCCGGCATGCCGGGGCCATCATGCCTCCGCGACCGGACCAGCACCCGCACCTCATCGGCAGCATTGTCCAGAATCTGGCCCGCAGACCCGGCCTTAACGTAGATCGTCACGGACTTGCTCGTGCCGTAGGTCTTCTGGTAAGCCGTCAGCGGGACCGCGACCCAGTTATCCTGGCTCTGGCCAAAGGTGCTGCCCTGCTTCTCACTCACTCCAATGATGGTGTAAGGCATCCCGTCGACGCGGAGTTCCTGCCCAAGCGGGTTGATCCCCGCGAATAAGTGGTCCTGAATGTCCGTTCCAATGATCGCAACACGCGAGGCATGTTCCTCGTCGGTGTCCATAAACCCGCGCCCCTGTTCGATATTCAGGTTTTGCAGCGCAGGCATCTGTGACGTATAGCCACGAATACTGGTGTCGGTCGTCGACTCCGTCCCGTGCACAACCTTGGAAGTCGTCGCCTGCTGGGCGCCAATTCCGGCGCAGAGCTTGCAGTTCTCCTTTACGTACTGATAGTCGGTGAACAGGATGTTCTTACGCTTCTGAAATCGCTGGTAATCCTCAGAACTGGTGATGATCTGGGGCATCCTGGAGACGGTGAAGACGTCCGCCCCATATCTGGAGAACTTGGTCGTAACATAGTTATTCGCGCCGTTGACCAGCGTTACGACCGCAATCACGCTGGTCACGCCAATGACGACGCCCAGCAGCGTCAGCACCGAACGCAGCTTGTTCGCCCATAACGACTGCAGCGCGATCTTAACCGCCTCTTTGAACTCCATGGTCTTTACCGGATTCCCTGAGACTACCAGCCGAAGCCCCGGAAAGCGAGGCTCAACTTCTTCTCTTCTACGCAATTAGACGGGGTTTTGTTCTCTCCGGTGGGATACACTTATACCTGCAGGCGGCCGGATGATCGCTGCCGCCCGGGCCGAAACGCCTCGGGCGGGGGAGGAAAGTCCGAACTCCGCAGGGCAGTGTGCCGGATAACGTCCGGGACGGATGGTTCAAGCCATCTGGACGGCCAGTGCAACAGAGAATATACCGCCCTAAGTTGGTGATTTGCTTCGGCAAATCCGCAAGCGGCTCAGGGTAAGGGTGAAAAGGTGCGGTAAGAGCGCACCGCGCGCCTGGTAACAGACGCGGCACGGTAAACCCCACACGGAGCAAGACCAAATAGGCAGGAATTCTGCCGCGCCTCTCCAGGCGGCAGAAGCGTACCGGCCCGGTGCGCCAAGGCGGAGAGCCCGGCTGTGCCCTCGGGTACAGCAGCCGGAACTTGCGGGTAGGTTGCTAAAGCGCCGCAGCAATGCGTCGCGTAGAGGAATGATCGTCTAAAACAGAATTCGGCTTACGGGCCGTCTGCAGACCGATGGCCCCGGAACCGCAAAACGGTTTCGGGGTCTTCTCTTTTTGTGTTTTTTTGTTTTGTGGTGCAGGGGGCGTTTTTGCGGGGGGTTTTGCGATTTCCACAGCGGAAAAGTGTGGCTTTTTGATGGTAACTGGTGGTGTTTTTGCGGTCAGAACGTGGTGTTTAGCACCATGTTTTTAGGGGCCTAATATTTGTCACTTTTTGGAAGTTTATTTTCGGGAGGCAGCGAGGAAGTAAAAACTCGAGGGAGAAAAAAATGGCCTTCCTGCCTCCCCATTGCTGGGGAGGGCGGGAAGGCCAGGGAACAAGCGTTGGATTCGGTCTTAAGCCGAAAGGCGGCGCCGAATGACTCCAGCGGCACCGAGGATGCCGGTTCCGAGGAGCGCGAGCGAACTCGGTTCCGGAACGGTGGGGGGCGGCGGATCGTTGAAGGTGGTAATGAGAGTGCCACCGCAATCGATAGCTGATTCTCCTGTGTTCGAGCCCCGACCGATGTCAGCGGCGAAGAAGTAGCCATCCCAGTTATCGACGAAGCTGCCAAACGAGATCGGACCGGAGTTGTCGGTGATGGTGAAGACGAGCGGGCCGCCATTGTGTTGCGTTTCCACCGCTTCCGGGGTTGTCGATGTAGTAGTCAAAGTCGCCGAAGTTACTGCTTGAGTCGTTGTGGTGGAGGAGATCTCCCGCCCATGCTGAATTGGTTGGGAACGCGATGGAGATGTTGGGATCGTTTTTCAGATTGAAGGCGAATCCAGGATGATTGGATCCGTTTCCGGAGTTGACGAAGACGGTCGCGCCGTCCTCGAGGGTGACGGTGACCTGCATTTTGTTGGTGGCGAGTTGCACAAGATCCACGTCGAAGCAGCAGATTCCGTTGCCGGTGGTGCTGGTGAATTCGAAGGAGTCGGCCTTTGCATCGGAGACTGACAGACCAGCGAGAATTAAGGCAAAGCTGAGAACTGAAGCAATTTTTTTGAAGACCATTGGGTACCCTTTCAAGATTTGGCCCATACCTCACCGATAGGCAATATTTGCTTCCGGGCAGGCATTTCGTGGTTGCGATTGATCTTGTAAGAAGCACTTCGATAGCCAATCGGTCGAAGATTCCGGATCCCCGCGAATGGCGCAATTTCCTGGAAGTTTCGCAGTATCAGTCCTTAGCGAGGCCAGGAGGAGTGGCTAGTAGGAAAATATTTGCACACTAAGTGAAATAGAATGTCTATTCGTTTTTAATTGGGTTTGGGTGAAGAACAAGCAACGGCATCCGCAACGACAGAGCTACGTCAACGGCAAAAGCGAATACAGGGATTCTTCGCTCCGCTCAGAATGACGGCTTCGGGGAGGTGGGGCTCGGGGCCAGAATGACGACTTCGGGGAGGTGGGGCTCGGGGCCAGAATGACGACTTCGTAGGGAGCGAGTACGGGAACGTCGCTCGGGTTGGTTTTAGCGGATGGCGGCCATGGCTGCCCGGAAGAGGGTTTCGAAGTCGCCAGCGGCTTCGGGATTTTTTGCGAGGGCGGTTTCGATGGCCTTCTGGGCTACCGGGCGTGGGTAGCCGAGGTTGACGAGGGCGGATAGGGCGTCGTCGCCGGCGGGGCCGTGGTGGGGGGTTCCGGTGGTGGTGGGGATGGCGGTGGCGAGGTCGTCGAGTTTGTCCTTGAGTTCGAGGACTACGCGCTCGGCAGTCTTTTTGCCTATGCCGGGAATACGGGTGAGGGTGGCGTGATCGCCGGAGCGGATGGCGGTGACGAGGCGGCTGGAGTCGATGCCGCTGAGAACGGTGATGGCGAGCTTAGGACCGATGCCAGAGATGGTAAGGAGCTTTTCGAAGAGGCGTTTTTCCTGGGTGTCGGCGAAGCCGAAGAGGGCCAACTGGTCTTCGCGGACGTGGGTGTGGATGTGGAGCGCGGCTTCGGAGCCTTGGTTGGGCAGGGCGGAGAAGGTGGTTACGCTGATGGTGACGTCGTAGCCAACGCCGGCACATTCGACGATGGCTTGATTGGGGGATTTGGAGAGGAGGCGTCCGCGGATGTGGGCGATCATGCTTGTGGTGATTGTAGCTTGGGGTTCGTTTTGGAAGACGAGTGGTCTGCGGGGGCGAGAATGGGTGCGGTTTTTCGCGCTGGCACCAAGGTTGTTTGAGGGATCAAATCGAAGTGGACGGATGACGTTACGGCAAAGTTACTTTGCTTGACAGCGGGATTTCCTGGTTTCTATGCTTTGTCCCGCGATTGGTTCTACCAATCTGCGCTCGTCCAATGTTCGCTGTTTATGGAGGTCCACCATGCTCTCCTCCCTACGTGTGACCGGACGTCAGCCACACATCCTTCTCGCCTCCACTCTGCTACTGGTTTCGTCGGCAGTGGCCCAAACGTATGCGACCGGCGACAGCCGGAAATTCGAGGTGCCAAGGTATCCCGCGATCTGTACGGTGCTTGACGGCGCAGTTCAGCACGTCTGACCGGTCGTCGCCCCCGACATCGGATGACACGAGCCGGCTGCAGACTGCGCTGACCAACTGCGCGGGTACAGGAAAGGCGGTGCTGTTGGTTCGCGCACCGAAGCTGGATGCGTTTTACAGCACGCTGATTACGGTTAATGGCGAAGGCCTTATCCTTGGGCCGGGCGTGACGCTGCTGGCTAACGACGGGTATGTTAAGCAGTCGGAACTTGTGCTCATTGAAGGCACAAATTCTTTCCTCGGCGGGCTGGGTGCGATTGACGGGCGAGGAGACATCCTGACCGGCGGCACGCCGCGGCTGGTGCAGGCGAAGAATATTACTAACCTTGCGATCTCCGACATTACGCTTGAACAGGCCCTGCATCCGAACCTGTACGTTGAGGGCGGCAATGGCGTAACGATCTGGCATATCAAGATACGCACGCCGGCGAACCGCGCGAATGCCGATGGGATCGATATTGATAGCCTGACGAATGCTACGGTCGCGCATTCATCGATTGAGGCGGGGGACGATGGGGTTGCGGTGAAGACGAACTCCGGGCCGGCGTCGAATATTACCGTGATACACAACCATCTTTATGGGACACACGGGCTCTCGGTTGGGAGCCAGACGTTTCATGGCGTGACGAATGTGCTGTTCCGCGACAACTTTGTGTTTGGCGTGGATCTTGGAGGCATTCCAGCGACAGATGCCAGTGCGATCAGAATCAAGAGCGACCCTACCTGCGGCGGACTGGTGCAACAGGTGACTTATCAGAACACGTGCATGGATCAGGCCAAACATTTGATTATTTTGAATACGCACTACGGCAAGTGCAGCGGGACGCCAGGGATACCGCAGTATACGGATGTGATTATCAATGGCGCGAAGTCCGTCGATTCGGTTTCGGGTGCTTACGAAATCTTCAATGGGTATAACGCTTCGAACCCGTTGAATGTGTATCTGGCGTATGTGGATCTGGACTCGACGACGCAGATGGATGACCAGTATGCGCAGGTGTTCCTGCACGATTCGAATGTGGTGCCTTCGGGGACTGGGGTGACTACGGCTTCGTGGTGGACGCCGGGGCATGTGCCTCGCTGCGAGGATGATGATAAGAAGTGGTGAATGTAACTGTATGAGTTGCTAGATACATTCAACTGTAACGATGTTGATTACGATTTCGATTTGGCCGTGCAGGCAAAGTAGGGCTGGACGGCCTGATCGATATGGAGCATCGGATACATGGTTGCGTCCGCTGCGGTTCTGAATTCGAAGTAGTACTGGAGTGGGTAGGGGGAGTTGGTGTAGTCGGCGGGAATGGTGCCGGTGTAAGGGTTTGGATGGAATTCGGCAGGATAGGTCTGGCCCTTGATGGGGCCGGTCTTTTGCATGGGGACGGAGAGCCATCGTTCTGCCTGATTTACATGGCGGTACCAGAGAATTGCGGTGGTAGGGCCGACTGTTGTGAGATGGAGCGTTAGAGGGCTGCCGGGCTCGAAGGTATCGGGCGGGCTAAATCTGACAGAAGGATTGGCGCGCAAGAAGGGAAATTCGACGCGAGCTGGCTTTCGGGTGGCGAGTTCGATGGCCTTGGTTGCGGAGGATTGCTGGGTGGAGCTGGCTGCGTAGTGCTGTTCGAGATCGGCGAGGTCTTTGTCGATGGCGGGGAGGCGGTCGGCCCAGTGGCCTCGGCGGATGGGGATGTCGCCGTAGCTGATGTCGGCGGTGTAGATGGTGGAGGCGCGTTTGGCCATGGTGGCCCAGGCGTCGCGGGCTTTGCGATAAGCGGCGAGGGATTGGGTTCCTGCGTTGGGGTCTCCGGTTTGCTGGTGGACGGAGTAGAGGAGCGCAGCACGGAAGAGATTGGCGTAGTAGAGGCCGAGGCCGTTGAGGATGAGGATGTCTTCCTCGACCTGGCGGAAGTCGGGTGAGGTGGCGCGTCGCGCCTGCTTTGGTGCGAGCCGTGGCGAGGGATAGGGTGGAGATCTCGACGAGGGATTCGAGCCAGGCGATGACTTCGGTGGGGTTGTAGCGGGCGTCTAGTTTGCCGGCGACGATGTTTTTGGCGTAGTCGTCGATGCTCGAGAAGAGCTGAGGGTCGAGCGGGCTGATGGCGCTGACGTTGTGTGGGGCTGGCGAGTCGGTGTAGAGCGGGCGGCCGGTGGGTGGGAGGATGGAGATGGGAGTGTAGATCTCGGGCCAGAAGCTGTGGTTGGAGGCTGAGGGTAGCCATGCTGTAGTGATGAGAGGCAGGATGCGGCTCGAGTGGGCGAGGGCCATTCGAAGATCGGGGCCGCAAGGGCCGTAGATCGCTGCGGAAGACACGGTTAGGGAAATCGAGTTCGAGGCCGTAGCCGCCACCGTAGAGGCCGTGTCCCCAAAGGAAGTAGGTGAGGGCGAATTTTGTAGTGTCTGGGTGGAAGGCGGCGAGGGCGGAGTCGGCGTAGGAGTTGCGGCCGCCCGGGTGGCCAGAGCCTTCGCGGCCCTTGAAGGTGAGTGGGTCGCAGTACTCCATGCCTGCTGCTCCGCAGAAGTGGGCGGCGTCGCCGTATCCCGCGGCGAGGACGTGGTCTCCCGAGAGGAGATGGCGTTGCGTGCCGGGCCAGACGCGGTAGATGAGTTCGATCTGATGCTGGCCGTAGAAGTCGCCGTAGCCGTAACGGGTGAAGTTGCGCTCGCCGCTGGAGACGGCGAAGGTTCCGGTGACGCCTTTGCGAGGGTATTCGGCTTCGCGGATGTCGGCCTGGTGGTAGCCGAGACCCTGGTGCTCGGCCCAGAACTTGCATCCTGCCTTGACGGGCATTCCGGTCTTGACGGCCATGTCGATCATGATCTGATTGAGACCCTTGGCGTGCATGTCGATCTCGATGGGGCGGCCGGCGGCGGGGATGGCTTCGAAGAGGGTTTGCCAGAAGGGGTAGCTGCCCTCGGGGATGCCGCTCTCGCCGTGGATGCGGAGGGTGAGGCCGGAGATCTGCGGGCAGGCTTTGAGGATGGCGGCGAGGGCGTCGCGGCAGTAGGGGGCGTGGGTTTCGGGCGTGAGGCCGAGGATGTGGTGGTCGGAGTGGGGACTGTCGGTCCACTCGTAGGCGTGGGTCCAGATGCCGAGCTGGAAGTCGAGGCCGCGGCGAGCGGTTTCGGCGGCGATGTATTGGAGGGTTTCGAGATTGCGCTGGCGCTCGCCGGGTTGGAGCGGTGGGTCTACACGGACGGATTCGTAGTTGGGGACGTCGACGAGATAGGGGTAGGGGAAGTGAAGGTAGTCGCCGGTAACTCCGCGGGGAAAGTCGTAGCCGAAGCCGAGAGCGAGATTGAAGCGGTTGAAGCGGGCAAAGGCGAGGGTGTCCAGGTAGGAGGTCCAGAAGGCGCGGTCGTAGAACCAGGGCTTGTCTTCGGTTTCGGAGAGGAAGGCACGGGCTACGCTGCGGACTTTGTTGGGGGTGGTCTCGATGATGGGCGGGGGAGATGTTGAGTGCGGCGGCGGGGTCGTCGCTGTAGCGGATGCGGTCAGTGAGCTCAAGGAGTCCGTAGACCAGGCCGCGAGTGTCGAGGCCGGTGATGAGGATGGCTGGGGAGTTGTTGTGGGCCTTGTCGGCTCCGGGGATGAGTGCGATGGTTTCGGGTTTGGTGATGGGTGGGAGGTTGGGGAAGGATTTTGCGAGGGCGCCGTTGTTGAGGGAGACGAGGATGGTAAGGGTAGGGTTGGTGTTGGTCGTGGGAATGGATTTGGTTGAGAGGGTTTGGCGGAGTTGGTTGGCGGCCCATTGGATGGGTTGGGTGTTGGTGAGGGCCGGGTCGATGAGGATGGCGATTGAAGGGGTGGCGGCGAGAGCTTGAGGGAGGTTGGTCGTTGCGGCCGCGGCTGCGGTGAGTTTGATGAAGGTGCGGCGAGTGGTTTGAAGAGGCACGTGGAAAACCCTCGGAGTGTAAGTCCTCAGAGTCTAAACCCTCAAAATGGTGGGTTTCCTATGGTGGGTTGGATGTGATACAAAGCTGTCGCTATGAAAATGAATAGTCGTTCAGTGTTGGTTTCTCGTCGTTTGGGCTTTGCATTTGTAGCGGGCGTTGCTTGTGCGTCGCTTGCGGGATGTTCGAATGGGGGTTTGAATTCGCTCCAGCAGTTGCAGAAGACGCAGGCAGCGAATGTGGGGAATTTTTCGAATACGATTTTTCTTGGTGACTCGCTGACGGCGGGGTACCAGAGCGGGTCGCTGTTGGATACGCAGCAGGGGCATGGGTGGGCTCCGGTGTTGGCGAAGCAGGCGGGGTTCAATATTATTCAGCCGCTGATTGCGTATCCGGGTGCGCCGAGCGTACTGGTGCTGACGTCGGTGAATCCGCTGGTGATTTCGACGGCTCCGGGGACGACGACGGGGCGGGATAACTTTGCGACGCAGGTGACGGACCTGGCGGTCCCCGGGGCGTTTGTGAACGACGTGATGAATACGGTGCCGATGGTGAATCCGGCGCCGGGGCAGCAACAATTGAATCAGCTTGTGCTTGGTTTTCCGGGGCTGGGGTATGGTTTGGCGCTGAGCCAGTCTTCGCAGGCTATTGCAGCACAACCCACGACGATCTTTTTGTGGATTGGGAATAATGATGCGTTGATTGCGGACATCACGGGATCGCCTGCGAGCATGACTTCGGTTGCGAACTTTACGACGCAGTACACTGCCCTGATCGCGCAGCTGACGACGATGACTCCGGCTCACCTGGTGATTGGAAATATTCCGGATGTGACGCAGGTGCCTTATTTGACGCCGGCGGCGTTTGTGCTGGCGCAGGCTTCGCAGCAATCTGGGCTGCCGACTTCGGTGTTGAGCGGGATTCTGGGGATTGTGCCGGGAGACTACGTGAATCCGACGGGGACGGCGCAGGTTCTGCCGATTCTGACGCAGCAGCAGAAGGGACCGATTACGGATGCAGGCGTGTTGTCGGCTGCTGAAGTGGTGGTCGTGCAGGCGCAGGTGACGGCGTTCAACCAGGTTATTGCGACGCAGGCGCAGGCGGCGGGCGCGACGCTGGTGGACATCAATGCGCTGTTCAAACAGGTGACGGCTTCAGGGCTGACGATCAATGGGTATACGGGAACTACGGCTTTTCTGGGCGGGTTCTTTTCGCTGGATGGGATTCATCCTACGAATACCGGGTATGCGGTGGTGGCGAATACGTATATCGATACGATGAACTCGAAGAATGGGACGAAGATTCCGGACGTGAATCTGGGGCCGGTGGCGGCGGCGGATCCTTTGTGGCCGCCGAATCTGAGTCATACGGTTTCGGGGCAGGCGATGCCTGCGGCGGCGGCGAAGAGTGTGGGGGATTTGTTTAAGCGGTAAAGAGAGAACAAGCAACAGCAAAGACGAAATACAGGGATCCTTCGCTGCGCTCAGGATGACGACTTCAATGGTTTGAACAGACGAGGGTTGGGGTTAATAGTTGGGTTAATAATTGTCGCTGCCGGGCTGGAGGTTTTCGAAGCGAGTGTAGTCGGCGAGGTAGGCGAGGTGGACGCTGCCGGTCGGGCCGTTACGCTGCTTTGCGATGATGATCTCGGCTTTGCCTTTGAGGTCTTCGTTTTCGCGGTCGTAGTACTCTTCGCGGTGGATGAAGCAGACTACGTCGGCGTCCTGCTCGATGGAGCCTGATTCGCGGAGATCGCTGAGGAGGGGTTTTTTGTCGCCGCCGCGCTGCTCGCTGGCTCGGGAGAGCTGGGAGAGGGCTACTACGGGAACCTTCATCTCTTTGGCGAGGGCTTTGAGGCCGCGGGATATCGCCGAAACCTCTTGTGTGCGGTTTTCGAAGGACTTGGAGCCGGTGTTGGTGCCGGTCATGAGCTGGAGATAGTCGATGACGATGAGGTCTAGCTTGCCCTGCTGTTGTTGCTTGAGGCGGCGGGCCTTGGCGCGCATCTCGGCGAGGGTGATGCCGGGGGTGTCGTCGATGAAGATTTTTGACTCCATGAGTTTTTCGAGGCCGTTGATGAGCTTGGTCGCGGTCGTCGCGCATGAGCATGCCGGTCTGGATGGCCTTGGAATTCACTAGGGCCTGCGAGGCGAGCATGCGGCGGAGGAGGCTGGCTTTGGACATTTCGAGCGAGAAGACGGCGACGATTTTGCCTCCGCGGACGGCTGCGTTTTCGGCGATGTTGATGGCCCAAGCGGTCTTGCCCATGGAGGGACGGGCGGCGATGATGATGAGTTCGGAGTCCTGGAGGCCGCTGGTCATGCGGTCGAAGTCGATGTAGTGAGTGGCGAGGCCGGTGACTTCGCGGCCCTGCTCGTAGAGAGCGTCGATGGAGCCGAAGGAGTCTTTGACGATGGTCGGAGATGTCGGAGAAGCCGCCGTTAATGGCGTCGTCGGAGATTTCGTTGAGGAGGTGGCCGACTTTATTGAGGACGTCGAGGGCGGCCTGGCTCTGATCGCGCAGCCTCGTTGAGGCCGATGTCGAAGACGGTCATGAGCTGACGCATGAGGCTCTTGTCCTTGACGATGCGGACGTAGCTCTCAATGTTGAGCTTGCGCGGGAGACCCTCGCTCAACGAAGCGAGGTAGGCTACGCCTCCGATGGAGTCGAGCTCTTTGCGTTTGCGAAGTTCTTCCGTGACAGTGACGATGTCGACGGCGTGGCCAGCTTCCGCGAGGTGGAGCATCGCGGTGTAGATGCGGCGATGGGAGTCGAGGGAGAAGTCGTCCGCGCGGAGGAGCATGGTGGCGTCGACGATGGCGAGGGAATCGACGAGCATGCCGCCGAGGATGGTGGTTTCGGCGTGAAGGGATGCGGGCCGTTGGTCGTCTTCTCGAACTAGGTAGGGGGTTGCCATGGTGGAGTCTGAAGGTTAGTGGATTTGGAGGCTAGGAAAAGGGCGCCGCCTGTGCATCGTGTGGAAATCGCGAGCCTTCACTATTTTAGACGCGGTTTTGGGGCGTATCCGCGAGTGGATATAAGCTGGAAGTGTAATCTCCGGAGATTCCTCAATGGGTGCAGAGAAGAGTTTGAGTATTCCATCGGTGGCGCAGCGGGACAGGGCTTCGTTTGAGGTGCTGCGTGTTTGGATTGCGGAGCAGGGGCAGCATGTGAGCATTCGGAGCGGGGCGTGGGAGGATCCGTTTGCGTGGGGGATTGTGCTGGCGGACCTGGCCCGGCATATTGCTCATGCGCATGAACTGCAGAATGAGGGCGTGGATACGGCGGCGTTTTTGCAGCGGCTGCTGGAGGGGTTTCAGGCGGAGATTGATAATCCTACGGATGAGCCTGAGGGGGAAGTTACCCAGTAGGTTGTTTTCTGGCCAGTTCTAGCGAAATACAGGGATCCTTCGCTTCGCTCAGGATGACGACATCAAGGGGTGGGACTGTTCCCTTCTGAGTGATTTGCTATTTGTGTTTGTAGTCCTGGAATAGCTCGGGGAATTGTTCTTTGAGGGCGGCTACTTTGGGGACGTCGCAGATCTGGATGTAGGGGTTGTTGGGGTTCTTTTCGGCATAGTCCTGGTGATAGTCTTCGCCGTCGTAGAAGGCTTTGAGCGGGGTGACCTCGGTGACAATCTTTTTATGGAAGACCTGGGCGGCATCGAGTTGCGCGATGTAGGCGGAGGCTATCTTCTGTTGCTCGGGGGTGGTGTAGAAGATGACGGAGCGGTAGGAGGTGCCGACGTCGGGGCCCTGACGGTTGAGCTGGGTGGGGTCGTGGACGACGGAGAAGAAGACGCGGAGGAGCGTTCCATAGGAGATGCGATTGGGGTCGAAGACGATCTTGACGGATTCGGCGTGGCCCGTGGTTTCGGAGGAGACCTGGTCGTAGGTAGCGGTCGCGGCGGAGCCTCCGGCGTAGCCTGCGGTGGTCGCGGTGACGCCCTTGATGCGCTGGAAGGTGGTCTGGACTCCCCAGAAACAGCCGCCGGCGAAGACTGCGGTTTCAGAGTGGGCGGTAGGGGAGTGCTCGTCGACCGCTGGTGCGGGGATCGGTTCTTTGCGGATGGCTTCTGCTCCCATGACCATTCTCCTTGCGCCTGTCGTTAGCAGCGCTGCGATGATTACGATGCCGAAGATGATGCCTACGATTCTTGTTGTTGCCGTCACCGTTTTTCTCCGTAGTGTCTGATGAATCAGACGCGCATAGGTAGCCGTTGGTTACAGAACCTGCAATTTATGTACGGTTCGGCGGGGTTTTTGGTTTTGCAACACAATCCGGAGTGGGTGCCGGCCTGAATAGTCAAAACGCTTGCCTCCCTCCGGTTGGACCATTAGTCTGGGTTTCACTACTGGAGTCTGCTATGTCCCTTGTTCGACTGATGCGAGTCCTTGTCTTCGTTCCTGCCCTGTTTTTGAGCCTTCCGAATATCTTAGCCGCACAAACCCCGCAAATTAATGAAGGGACCTCGGTCAATGAGGACGATCCGCGGATTGGCCGGTGGATGCGCTCGATCGAGTCTGACCTGATTGCGGAGAAATTTGACGATCTGGAGCGCATGGCGAGTGACTACCGTACGTCGAAGTCGCGCGTGCCAGGTGGCGAATGGCGGCTTCGGCTGTTCTACACTGCGCTTGACGCTCCGCAGCAGACGGACAAAGATACGCTCGACCACCTGACGCATCTGGAGCATTGGATGAAGGCGCATCCGGAGTCGATAACGCCTCGCATCGCGCTGGCGACGAGCCTTCATCGCTGGGCCTGGGTGGCACGCGGCAATGGTGAGGTGAATACCGTGACGCCAGAGGGTTGGCGGCTATTTGATGAGCGGACCAAGGAGGCGCATGCCGTGCTCGAGGGTTCGGCGAACATGCACACGATGTGCCCGCAGTGGTACTCGGAGATGATGACGGTTGGGCTTGCACAGAGCTGGGACGCGAAGCGAGTGAAGGAGAACTTCGAGCGCGGGATTCAGTTTGAGCCGGGCTACTACTATCTCTATCTCCAGTACGCCAACTATCTCCTACCTAAATGGGATGGGAGTCCTGGAGATGCCTCTAAGTTTGCGAAGTCATCCGCCGATCGATTAGGGGGAGAGGCGGGCGATCTCTTGTACTTCCAGATCGCGACGGTTCTGATCAAGCGCGGCGATGGAGATTTTCCGATCAAAGAGATGGATTGGGTCCGCATCCAGCGTGGGTACCAGGCGCTGACAACGCAGTTTGGAGTGGACCGCCGGACGAAGAACCAGCTGGCTTTTATGGCATACAAATATCGCGATGTGAATGTCTCGCGCCAGCAGTTCGCGCTCATCGGTGATGACTGGGCTCGGGGCGTGTGGCGTGACCGTAAGTTTTTCGATCGCGCGCGGGATTGGTCGCAGGGGAACTGATCTTTCAATATGACGAAAAAGACGACGGAAGTTCATCGCTGTTCGTGGGCTGGAAGCAATCCGCTTATGCTGGCCTACCACGATATGGAGTGGGGTGTGCCGGAGCATGACAGCCGCGCCATGTGGGAGGCGCTGATGCTCGACGGATTTCAGGCCGGGCTTTCGTGGATGACGATCCTGCGCAAGCGCGAGGCATTTCGCAAGGCGTTTTACCACTTTGATCCGAAGAAGGTCGCGCGGATGAACGAGGCTGACATCGCGCGGCTGCTGCAGAATGAGGGCATCATCCGTTCGCGGGCGAAGATTGAAGCGACCATCAACGGTGCGCGAATCTATCTTGCGATGAAAGATGAGGGTGAGGATTTCGGCGCGTGGATATGGAAGATGGCGGGAGGCAAGCCGATTCAGAATCGCGGGCCGGTTCCAGCGAAGACGCCTCTGTCGGAGGAGATCTCGGCTGCGCTGCGAAAGCGCGGCTTCAAGTTTGTCGGGCCGGTCATTGTCTATGCGTGGATGCAGGCCATTGGCATCGTGAATGACCACGGCGCGGATTGTTTCCGGCGCAGTGCGGTCTCAAAGGGTTAAGAAAAAAGTGGCGAGAGCTACCAGAGCCTCTCGCCACCTATTTGCCTCGACTTGCCATTTATTGCTGACGGCGCCGTCCCGGACCAGATGGCTCGTCAGGTGCTCCGGTTGAGTTCGGGTAGATCCCCGGAATCGGTTGATTGCTCTGATGTTCGAGTTCAGGGTGCGGGAAGGGCTTGCGCGGCATCATCGCTTCGCGCTCGCTGGTGTTGTAGAGGAAGATCGCTTCGAGCACGGCGCCCTGCTCAAGATCGAGCGCGTGCAGCCGGTCAAAGGTATCCATATCGGAGTGGTGTGTGCGCGTCTCGTAGTCCATCGGGTCCTGGATGAACTGGAAGCCGGGAAGCCCCACGGCATCGAAGGACAGGTGATCGGTGCCGCCGGTGTTGCGGTAGCTGATCGCGGTAACGCCAAGGTCAGCCAACGGCGCAATCCACTGGCGGAAGATGGGAGCGACTGCATAGTTCTCCTGGGTGTAGACTCCGCGCACTTTTCCGGTCCCGTTGTCGAGGTTGTAGTAGGCGTCGAGTGTCTCCCACTCTTTCGTCGTCTTAATCGGAGGCTGAGGCGCCTGCGACTGACCGGGGCCGCCGGTCATCGCACCGCAGACGGGCAGTGGTGCGCCTTCGGGTCCGCCGAAGTGATTGTGGATGTATCCGCGTGAGCCGCAAAGGCCTTGCTCTTCACCCGACCAGAGTGCGATGCGAATCGTTCGTTTAGGTTTGAAGCCTGTGGCCTTGAGAATGCGCATCGCCTCCATCGCCATGATGGAGCCCGCGCCGTTGTCGGTCGCTCCGGTGCCGGAGATCCAGCTGTCGAGGTGGCCTCCAACCATGACGATCTGGTCCTTCAGCTTCGGATCAGTGCCGGGAATTTCCGCGACGGTATCGAAGCCATGCTCATGGTCGCCGGTGAACTTGGCATCGATGTTCACCTCGAGGGTGACGGGTACGTGGTTCTGCAAGAGCCGGCCGAGCCGGTTGTAGTGCTCGATCATCATCACTGCGTTGGGGATGGTGACGGCGTTCTCCTTCAACTGGGCGCTGCGGAGGATGTTCGCGCCGTTGTCGTCGAAGATGATTCCGGTGCCGCCGCCGTTGCCTCCATCGCGGCTCGGGGTGATGATCGCGACGACCTTCTCTTCGGTCATCATCTTCAACGCAGCTGTGCGAATTGCAGCCAGGCGCGCGCGGTCGGCGATGAGACGGGCGATGTCGGGAGCACCACGGCGGCCTTCGCCCGTGGGATAGGTCTCCATCTCCGCCAGTTCCGCAGTTGTGTAGCGATGGAAGAGAGGCTCGGTGATATCAGGCGTCGACCGCATCGCGCCCAGCAGCACAATCTTGCCGACAAGCTTGCCTTTGTACTTGTCGAGGTCCTTGACGTCCTGGATGTCCATGTAGACGGCTTCGCCGGTGACGGGTCCGTTAGTCGAAGGCGACCATGGGGCGGCCTGCATCCAGAGCGGTTCGGGATCGGGCGAGACCATCCTTGCCCAGGTATTAATCTGCTGCCAGCCCATACCGAATTCGCCCCAATCTTCGAGGTGCGCGTTCTCGAGGCCGATCCTGGTCATCGTATCGCGCGTCCAGGCGTTGGCCTTTGCCATGTTAGGAGAGCCGGTGAGCCGCGGGCCAATGCCGTCTGCGAGTGCGCTGCCAAATTCCATGACGTGCGAGTGCTTGAAGCCCTCGTCGCGAATGCGCGAATACATCGTTAGATCGACGTTTTCGGTCGCCGGCTGCGGGCCGTAGTAGGAAGGCGTCGTCGCTTCGGGAGAAGCTGTGTCCTTCGGTTTTTTGTCAGCAGAATAGGCGGGTAGAGCAAGGCCTGCGAACGCAGCGGTACAACAGCCCCAGCGCACAAAGGCACGAACAAATGGCATACGCGGTGATCCTCCGGAAACATGGAAAAAACAGAATGGTGGTGAAACCGAAGAATAGCAGATATCACGGATCACGCGGGGATAACGAGGGCCCCGAGAAGCTGACGCAGCTTCACCCACGACGGAGATGCCGGCGTACCCAAAGGGTTCCCAGATACCCAAGTGCCAGCACCAACACCAAAACGCCGACCGGCAAACCCACTCGCCTGTATGTCAGCGCAAAATCAAGCGCATGATGCGTCACCGTGTTGTAGATCAGCACGCCGAAGATCGCAAAAAACGTTGCTGCAAAGAAGGCCGCGAAGCCAAGGGCGAAGCTCATCAAAAGACTGGTAAACCATCCCAGGTCGCCCAGCGGGACACCAAACATATAGCCCGAGCCGAAGCTGCGGGCCGGGGTCGAGCTTCTTTGCTGCGATACGTGCACCATACCAGTAGAATACTGCTTTATGGCAGAAGGTGTTCAAAGCGAGCTGGTCCAGGCAACGCAGGTGATTCACGAAGCAGAGGTGCTGTATGTGCCCAACGGCATTCGCTACGCCTCCTTCGGCGAAACTAATCTTGAGCAGCGTGATCTGGAGCGCATGGTGCAGGCCGTCCCCATCGCTATCGCGGGCGCCCTGAGTCGCAAGACGTACTACTTTGTTCCGCTTGCCCTTAGCGATCGGCGCGGCGGCGAAGCTACCCTGGTTGCACCGACCTACACACCCGAACTTGGCGATCAAGCGATCTGCCATCGCAACGTCACTCACGACAGCACGGAAGGCGTGTTTATCTCGACGCGGCTGCTGGGCGACCGCTTTGCCCTTGCCTTCGAGTTCTTTATCAACATCGGCCACGCCTTCGTCGACGTTATTGGCGTGCCAGAGGCCTTCGATCAACTCGTCTGGGGTCACGCGCTTGCGGACGTTCGTGGGGAGACGAGTCTGGACGCGTGGGAGAGCCGCAACCTCGCACTCTCCAACAATGGCTCACAGGAAAAAGTCGACGGCAAGCCCGTGATCGACGAGAAGGCTCGCAACAATTTTCTCGAGTCGGCGTTTTCCGACGCGGTTGCTATCTACCAGCTATCGCTCTCAGTCGACTTCGACTACTCGGAGCTGCGCGAGCGCGAATATCCGCTGCTTGCCCCGCAGGCGCTTGCCGACCGCCTCCGCCTCGTTGCCCGGCTCTTTCCGCCGAACCCTGGCTATGAGTTCGCTATCCGCTACCGCCGGCGCGCCTAACTGGAAATGCAACCAGAACCGGGGGGCGAAATCTAATCGACAGGGAGAAGCCCGATGCCCGCAATCCGAACCTGCAAGAGCTGCGACCAGAAAAACCGGCTCGCCGCTAATCACCTGGCAGACACTGGACGTTGTGGTGCCTGCAAGAGCCCTCTGCCGCCGCTGGACGAGCCCCTGCCGGTCGACGCCGTCCTGTTTGATGAGATCATTCAAAGTTCGAGGGTTCCGGTTCTCGTCGACTTCTGGGCCGATTGGTGCGGACCATGCCGCGCCGCCGCTCCAGAGGTGGCTCGCACGGCCAAGGAGATGGCTGGACAGGCGGTGGTCCTGAAGGTCGACACGGACCAGAATCAACATCTTGCGGCACGGTATAACGTGCGCGGCATCCCAAATTTCGCTGTCTTTCATTCCGGAAAACTCGTTCTCCAGCAGGCGGGAGTCGTCGGCCATGACGTGATGGAATCGTGGCTGAAGTCCGCGATGCATAAAGAGACGGCATAGTTTGCCGGAGTACCACGCGGGTGTGCGTTTGCACACTTTGAGGGGCATTCGATTCGGCGCGGCTTCAGTGTGGGGATCTCTGGAAGGCGTTACCAGTCGCGTCCATGGTGAGGAATTGGCGAGCAATCCCCTTCAGTCAGATAACATCGCAGAAGCCCGCACGCCACCGTACAGCCCGCCCCAATAATCATGATCGGAATGCCTGACGAGATACGGCCGGTAAAGTAAGGAAACAGGAACACAGCGACTCCTGCATACATCAGAATCGTTAGAACAATTCGTAGAATGCTCCTGGTCACGTTCCGCCTCCCGGCCCGCTTCATCATGCCTAAAGAAGCAAGGTCGATAGTCCGTCTTCGATGCGCTCCTCGGGCGAATAGTTTCGTCCGGGTTCACAGTACCGGACATACTACCTTATTTAGACGAAATTGGATCAGATTTTGTAAGGACTTCCGTTCTGACCTTGGACTGTTCCCCGGAACTGGCCCTGATGGCCAGGTTTTACCCGGTTATCACGCCCATCGCAAAGACAGCTCCCAGAATGCGCTCGCATCTTCGATGAGTGCCACTGGCCAGTCCTTGCCGCCGAACCGGTCGACCAGCTCGCGGCGAATAAGGAAGCCGGCAAAGGCTCCAATCAACGCGCCGCCGACCCCTAGAATGATGCCCTCGATATCCGATCCTTCGAGACCGGCCGCGACGATCGCACCGACCAGGCCGCCAATCACGACCCTCACCAACAGCGGGCCGGGGGCGGTCCGGTTAGGCGTCTTCGGGAGCTTGTCCGCGACAAACTCTGCGAGCGCCAGCACGGTAAAGATGATGAGTGGTGGACAGCTTCGCCCGCCCACGCTGCCCAAGTGTCGTCGAGCGGGAGATAGCCTGCGTGAGCAAACCAGCAAAGCACCGCGATGGCCGTCATGGAGCGCATGCCAGTCACCACGCCGAGCAGGGGAATGGCGATCAGCCAAGTCATGATCTGCATCGCCATAACGTTCTCCTCTCGGCCACTGCAGTCAGGATGGACGCAAAACAAATGCGTCCAGCCTTTCAAGAGAGAACTATACTCGCAGATTCTTCGCTGGCAACGGGGATGCCTCAACCTCGATACGCCGGGTTCAAGCGGGCTATTTACTGGTTGCGCAGCCAATCGTAAAGAGGAAACTTCTCGGCGAGTTCCGTCACTTGACCGCGAATCTGCTGTAGTTTTGCGGCATCGGACCGATGCTCGAGCGCCTGCGCGATCCATCCTGCGATGACGCGCATCTCCGGTTCCTTCATCCCGCGGGTCGTGAGACGCAGGCGTTCCGATGCGAATGCCGCTTGGCTTCATTGGCGGATTTGTGTCGTACGGGATTGCGTTCTTGTTGACGGTGATTCCGGCTTCTCCGAGTGCGTGTTCTGCCTCGGAGCCGAGCATTCCCTTCTGGAAGACATCGATCAGCATGACGTGCGTGTCGGTTCCGCCGGAGATGATGCGATAGCCTTCGGCGGCGATCGCTTCGGCCAGAACCTTGGCGTTGGTCACGACTTGCTGGGCGTAGGTGGCGAACTCCGGCTGCAGCGCCTCTTTGAAGGCGACGGCTTTTGCCGCGACGATGTGCATCAGCGGACCGCCCTGCTGGCCAGGAAAGACGCTGCGATCGATGCCTGCGGCGAACTCCTGCTGGCAGAGGATGAGTCCGGCGCGCGGGCCACGCAGGGTTTTGTGGGTTGTGGTGGTGACGACGTGGGCGTGAGGAACGGGTGAGGGATGGACGCCGCCAGCGACGAGGCCGGCGAAATGTGCCATATCGACCATGAGATAGGCGCCGACTTTGTCGGCGATGGCGCGCATGCGGGGGAAGTCGAACTGGCGTGGATAGGCGCTGCCTCCGCCTACGATGACCTTGGGTTTTTCGCGTAGGGCGGTGGCTTCGAGCTCGTCGTAGTCAATGGTTTCGGTGTCTTTGCGGACCTGGTAGCCGACGATGCGGTAGAGTTTGCCGGAGAAGTTGAGCTTGTGGCCGTGGGTGAGATGGCCGCCATGAGCGAGATCCAGGCCAAGGATGGTGTCGCCTGGGTTGAGGAGGGTCATGTAGGCGGCGGCGTTGGCCTGGGAGCCGGAGTGGGGCTGGACGTTGACGTGATCGGCGTTAAAGAGGCGTTTGGCGCGGGTTCTGGCGAGGTCTTCGACGATGTCGGCGTACTCGCAGCCGCCGTAGTAGCGCTTGCCGGGGTAGCCTTCGGCGTATTTGTTGGTGAAGACGGTGCCTGCGGCTTCGAGGACGGCGCGGCTGACGAAGTTTTCCGAGGCGATCATCTCGAGGCCTTCGTGCTGGCGCTTGATTTCATTGTCGATCTGGGCGGCGATTTCGGGGTCGGAGGTGGCCAGCGGGGCGTTCAGGTCGATGGGCATGGGGTTATTTTATGTCAGTGTTTTGGTGATTTTTTTTCGGGGCTGGGTTTTGTGGTTTTGCTGTGTTTTTCGAGGGGGTTTTGGGAAAAGTTGGTTTTTTGTGATGGTTTTTTGTGGTGAGTTTGTGGTGGGTGCGTGGTTTTATGTGGTGCGTTGGATGGTGGTTTTGTGGCGCTGAAAATTTGTCACTTTTTTGAACTTTATTTTTGGGTGGGTTGTGGGAATTCCAATTTGGAAACGGCAACTGCAGGTCCTGTGGATTACCGTTCCACTGCGTTCAGGGTGAGGATGACAAGTTTTTGGGGTTGGGTGAGGGAATGCAAGAGCGACGGCAACGGCAACGGCTAAAGCAACAGCAACAACAAAGGCAAAGACGAATGCGGGGGTCTCTCCACTGCGCGACGGACGATGAGACTGTCCGCCGCTTCGGTCGAGATGACGCCCTCGCTGCGGGCGAAGGTAGGGTGGGGAGATCAGCGCGGCCGCTATTGGCGTGATTGTTGTGCGAGGCGTTTGAACTCGCTGTAGATGAAGTGGCCGAGGTACCAGCCGTCGAGGTATTTGAAGGGGAATTCGCCGGTGGTGTAGTGGCCGCAGGGGAGGATTTTGGAGACGTAGTCGACTTTGAGAGCGTCGAAGTTTTTGTGGACGTCGAAGGAGTAGTCGAGGGGGAAGGTGAGGTCGTAGGTGGCGTGGATGACGAGGGAGCGGCGAGGTTTTTCCGGGTTGTTTGCGGCGAAGCGGTCCATGTAGGACATGGGGCTGACGATGGAGAAGATCTCGCGGACCTGATCCTGATTGAGGCCGGCTTGCTCGAAGGCGGCGCGGATGTGGCGGGTGGACTGGCCGGTCCAGACGACGTCGCCGAACCAGGTGGAGGCGTGGTTGAAGGCGCAGACCTGGAGGCGCGGGTCGAAGGCGGCGGCGATGAAGGCGTAACAACTGCCGAGGCAGGTGCCGAGGACGCCGAACTGTTCGTAGCCTTGGGATTGGAGCCAGTCGATGCAGCTGCGGATGTCGACTACGGCCTGACGGCAGGCTTCGGTGGTGCGGCCTACGTTGGCGCTGACGGCGTAGTCGGAGCGCTCGAGCTCGGCGGGGCGGCGGATGTCGTGGTAGGGCTTGGAGAGGCGGAGGCAGGAGATGCCGAAGCGGTTGAAGAGGGTGCAGAGGGCGTTGTGGGAGAAGGCGTCGGCGTTCCACTGGGGCATGACGATCATTGCCTGTTTGGGTTTGCCGTTTTGCGTTTCGGGATGGGCGGGGTACCAGCGGGCGTTGACGGTGTCGTTTTCGGGATAGCGGGTGCGGATGGGTGAGGTGAAGCGGAGGAAGTCGGCCTCTTCGAGCTCGCCGGTTTCGGCCTGGCGCCTGATTTCGGCGTCTTGCTCGAGGGTTTCGGGGCGGACGTTGGTGGGGAAGAGCTGAGGGTGGCGGCGCTCGAGGCGGAAGTCGGTGGGGGTGGTGTAGCTGTAGAACTCGTCGGCTCGGGCGACGATGTCGCGTTGATGGCGATCATGCGGTCGTAGTCGTCCTGGGTGGCCTTGGAGACCTGGGAGCCGGGAGAACTCTGGTCCGCGAGTCCAGACCCTTCGGCAAGGTCAGGGCAGGCGCTGGCGCACCCAGAGGCCAAGGGGGAGAAGTCTTCGAGCCAGTCGAAGCCCCATTCGAGGGGGCGGACGATGCGGTTGGTGTCGCGGGTGGTGAGCGCGGTTTCCCACGCGTACATCCACTTCGCGTAGAGCTTGGAGAGCATTATCTACAAGTTTAGCAAGTGTGGCGCGGTTTCTCTTTCGCATGGCACTGTGACGAGGCTGCGCTGATGTAGGATTCTGGCGAGTGGGTTCGAGGGATGGATTCGCGATGCGAAGATTTCGTCTGAGCTTGCTGGGGATTCTATTCGGTGTTGTTGCGCAATCGGCGCCTGCGATGCTGACGGCGTCTTTTTCACCTGTTGCCTCGCCGTGGTATGCGACGCACATTGTTGTGGTCGAGACTACGCCGATCGGCGGGGCCTTTGACGTGCTGGAGTCGTGGAAGGGAGATCTTCCGGCGGGAAGCCGATTGGTTATCCCTGAGCTGATTCCTGCATCGAGTGCGGTGCCTATCTCGAAATATCCGGAGTGGTGGACTCCGGAGGGCCGGGGCAGCGTTGCTGAGCAGGTTCCAAAACAGCCTGTGGGTTCGCGCATGGTTCTTTTTCTGAAGCGCAACAAGCCGACGTCAGACGACGAAACCAAGAGGCCCGAGTGGACTGGATCGGTCTCAGGCAATGGCGCCGATTCGATAAAGATCTCCACTGTGTGGATTGAGGACGGCAAGGCCTATTGGTTTAGCCAGGCGGGGTTCACTTCGAGCCCCTTGATTCTTGCCCCGGGACGTTATTTCGACGAAGGGCACCGTGACACAACTATTTCGGAAGAGGAGCTGAAGCGACGCGTTGTTGAGGCACTAAGTCTTCAAAAAGAGATGGAGGCGGCGGCAGGGGAGAAAGATGGTCGAGTGCGCGCGTTGCGGCTGAAGCCTTATGTGTTATCGAAGAACTTTGCGGCGAGCAGGTTTGCGTTGGAGGAGTTAGGCAAGGCGGGACCTGCGGCAGTGGGCCCGATTGGCGAGATGCTTGATGATCCTGCGTTTGGCGAATCGTCAACGGAGCTCATTAGGGCGATGGTGAAGGCAGGAGGAAAGACGGCAGGAGGTGAGCTGAATCGCCGGTTGGAACGGGATTTGGCGTTTTGGGTACAGACGGGACCATCTCTTTCCCAGGATTGGAGCGCTCAACTGACCTCTGACTCGCCGCTGCGGTATCGAGTGGGCCAGACCACATATCTGGTGTATGGGCTTGAGCAGGTTGATTATCGGGGAGCACTGAAGACTGCGATGGAATTGCGCGATCTCATGCGAACACTGCCGCAACTCACAGACAGCGACGGACGCAATCAGATTGCGGATGAGTGTGATGCGTTGATTGCGAAGTTGGGAAGTAACTAGGGAGCCCGGGGCTGAGGCTCTTTTTGGAGCGTGGATTTTTCGTAAGGCTTCCTGCGGTTGGGCGCGTCTAGGCGAGGAGCTTCATGGCGAGCTTTATGAGCACGCTGAATGGGATGGCGGCGATGACTACGGGAATGCATGGGATCAGCGCGGCGATGATGAAGAGGTAGACGTTGATTAGAGAGACACGGGACGACGCGAATGTCGTCGATGTAATCGACGATGCCGAAGAGATTGCGGGTGGAAGCGAAGTCTGAAGATGTCAGAACATCTTCGTGGAGTCTGTCGTCGCGATCGAGCCACTTCTGTTCAAACTTCTCGCCTACGGCGCGGGCGAGGGCTCCGTACTTCAGCATGCCTTTGCGCCTCATCTGGATAAGGGTCGGGATGAAGAGGAAATAGGGCGCTATCGATATGAGCAGGGCGACTGCGATGAGAACCGGCGCCAGGAATCGATAGGCGATGACCTTTTGTCCTTCGTGAAAGACGCGGTTCGCGATTGCTCCAGCGAGGCCGACGCCGAGACAGAAGCTGAAGGGAAGCTGGGCCAGGAGCGAGGCTTCGAGGAAGCCGAGTCCTCCGAGATGATCGGGATGAACGGCGATGAGACGAAGATTCAAGTGCGTGGTCGATCGCAGGAATCGTGACCAGATGATTTGCTTCCATATCCAGTGAAGAGTGAAGTAAGCGAGAATCGGGTAGCTGACAAAGATCTCCCAGGTGGCGGCTAGGGAGAAGGATCGGAAGCCGCCTCCTCCTCTGGACCAGTCGAGAAATTCAGATCCCTCAGGGTGAAGATATTCGCTCAGCCACGCGGCTATGGCGAGGGAGCCCAGAATCAAGATCGCTCGGAGGATGACGAGTGTCTTTGAGGGTTTCGTGGGAGCTCCATTGTGAGTTGAATCTGTCCTTCTCATCGTCGGCGGATCATCGTTGTCTCGAAGTGATGTGCGACCAGCGCGTAACGGGCGTGCAGGGGTTGGTCGCCGAGGACCAGGATTGGAATGATGATCAGGAACCGGGTGAGGGCGGCGTAGTCGGTGAGGAAGGACAGGAACACATGCGTCCCGCGGAACGCGGAGAGGACGGCCAAGGGAAGCCACGCTATTGCGGCGGCAATTGCGGCGCGGATCAGGGTGGTGAGCTGGCGTGACGAATGAGATCGAGGAATCTCCACGAATGGAGGATGAGGATGGCGAATCGAGTGGATGGAGTCATCGCGACTTGATTTGCTTTTATCTGTCATCACACATTCAGTCTGGTCTTTTAGACACAGTGGAGGAAAAGATAGGCCATTCGCGGAGTTAATGCAGTTAGCAAAAGTGCTAGACCGGCTGAAAATCTGCAGCGTGTCGGTCCTCCACGATAAAACCGCCGGAACTCCGTGGGCAGGGATAGGAGAGATTTGTTTGGGGTTGCCTGGGGCTGGTTATTTTTCTTAAAGTAAGCGGAGTAAAAGCGGGTTTGGGTGAGGAGACAACTCTGCAAAGGGCGGGCACATCAGACTTGAACGTACGGAGACCGCGCGTGGTATGGGTCGGCCGGTCCTGATGAAACCGAGCGTATTTGCCGGAGAGGTGATTCGAGATGAATTTATTGCATAGGAAAGGCGTGGCTTCGGCCGCGTTAGCGGCTTCGTGTCTTTGGATGAGTTTGGGAGTGGCGACGGCGCAGATGCCGGACAATACCGCCAACAACAAGGGCGATACGCAGACAGCGGATAAACAGAGCAATGCGAAGGCGGACCGCGACATTACCGCAAAGGTAAGGAAAGAGATTGTCGGCGATAAAGACCTGTCGACTTATGCGCACAACGTGAAGGTGATTACGAATGAATGGCGTGGTGACGCTGAAGGGGCCGGTGAAGTCGGAGGACGAGAAGGCGAAGGTGGCGGAGCTGGCGGCGAATGTGGTTTCGGCAGACAAGATCACGAACGAGTTGACCGGTTAAGTAGGACAGGTAAGGAACCCTTATGCACGCTGGGCTCAAGCTCGAAGTCCGTTTCCTGCTGACGGGGCGGAAGGATAAAGGAAGACGCACGCCAATTCGATGGGCTGCCGAAAGGCGGCAGAGGAGTGAAACAATGTCTAGTAAAAACACAGCAGTATTTGGGATTTATGCCACGGCGGCTACGGCCGAGGCTGCGGTCGATCACCTGCTTGCGCGCGGGTTCAGCAATCGGCGATTTCGGTATTGCTGCCCGATGACGAGAGTACGCGGGCGTTTGCGCATGAGAAGAGCACGAAGGCTCCAGAGGGTACGGCGACAGGCGTGACCGCAGGCGGAGTGGTTGGCGGAACGCTTGGACTGCTGGCGGGGATTGGCGCGCTGGCGATTCCTGGAGTTGGGCCGCTGATTGCGGCAGGGCCAATTATGGCTGCGCTGGCGGGCGTCGGTGTTGGCGGCGCTGTCGGCGGATTGGTTGGAGCCCTGGTCGGGATGGGGATTCCGGAGTATGAGGCGAAGCGATATGAAGGCGCGGTGAAAGGCGGAGGAACGCTGCTGTCGGTTCATTGCGATACTTCGGAACAGATTGACGCAGCGAAGAGAGCGCTGAAGGAGACGGGCGCCTCGGATATTTCGTCTTCGGGAGAAGCTGCGGGAGACAAGACGGAACGCGTGGCGTACCGGGATGTCATCACGGATGAGAGGGTGCGAGCACGGGATGCGGAGGATCGCGTTGTGACTGAGCCCGTGGATCGGGTTGTCACGACGACGAGGTACTAGACAAAGTTGAATGTAGCGCTCGGACTCCAAGCCCGCCCCTTATGGGGCGGGCACTTTTTTTGTGGCGGCGGAAGAGTGTGTTGAGGGAGGAAGTTCGTGCGCGTGAGTGAGGAGTGGCCGCAGTGCTAGAGTGGTCTGCCATGAAAATGATGCTTTCGCTTTTATTCGCCGCTACTGCTTGTCCGCTTCGGCCCAGCAGAATCCTTCGACTATGCCGAGGATCGGGTTCGGTTGATCCGCGATTTCAGTCCTACAACATTGAGATGGTTGAGGTGATCGGTGGGACGTTTCTGGAAGCCGTATGGGAGTAAGGCTGTTGCGACGGAGCCGAAGAGCGGAGCCCCGGCCGGCATTGATCCCAATCTTTTTGAGCAGCTGAAGCCAGTAGACTTGTCGAATCCCCGGCTGCGTAAGCTGGCAGCTGCGCTTGGTCCGGCGTATGTACGGGTTTCGGGGACCTGGGCGAATACTGTGTATTTTCAGGATTCGGATGCGCCTGCTCCTGCGATGCCTCCGCCAGGGTTCGGCGGAGTGCTGACACGTGCGCAGTGGAAGGGCGTAGTTGATTTTTCCAAAGCGGTGGACGCGAAGATTGTGACGTCGTTTTCAACGGGCGTCGGAGTACGCGATGCGGCGGGCGTGTGGACTCCTGTGGAGGGAAAGAAGTTTCTTGACTATACGGAGTCCATTGGCGGGTCGATTGCGGCGGCTGAGTTTATGAATGAGCCGACGTTCGCGGCTGTTGCGGGAGTTCCCGCCGGGCTATGACGCGGCCGCATATGGGCGGGACTTTGCGGTATTTCAACCGTTCTTCCGGAAGGCTGCGCCGAAGGCGATTCTTCTTGGACCGGGGTCAGTGGGCGAGGGTATCGACCTCGTTCCTGGGGGTACCGGGATGAAGCTGTTGCCTTCGAAAGAAATGCTTGCGGCGATCGGTCCGAATCCTGTGGATGCGTTCTCGTACCATTTTTACGGTTCGGTGTCTGAGCGATGCGGCGCGGCAATGAAGATTGGGACGACACCGGATGCTGCTCTGACAGAGGATTGGCTTGGGCGAACGGCGACGGTTGAGGCGTTTTATGCGGGGCTTCGCGATACTTATGCGCCGGGAAAGCCGATGTGGCTGACCGAGACAGGACAGACAGCATGTGGAGGAGATCGGTGGGCTGCAACTTACATCGATTCGTTTCGTTATCTGGATCAGCTTGGGCGACTGGCGAAGCTCGGAGTGCAGGTGGTGATGCACAATACGCTGGATGCGAGCGACTATGGGTTGATCGATGCGAATACTCTTGTCCCGCGTCCTAACTATTGGGCGGCGTTGCTGTGGCATAACACGATGGGGACGACGGTTCTTGATGCGGGTGCAGGCTGCTTCGAAAGAGGTTCATCTTTATGCTCAGTGCATGAAGGGGCACAGCGGTGGAGTGACGCTGCTTGCGCTGAATTTGAGCCGCACGGATTCGCAGACGCTTACTATCCCGGCAAAAGCGATGCGCTATACACTTAGCGCGACCGATCTGATGAGCAAGAGCGTTTTGCTGAATGGAAAAGATCTGTCCATAATGGCTGGTGGGGATGTTCCTAAACTTGCGGGTGTGGAGACAAAGAAGGGCAGTCTCACTCTTCCGGCGGCGAGCATCACTTTCCTCACTTTCGACGGAGCGAACAATCCAGCGTGCAAGTGAGAACTGAGGGAATGAGCGAAGAAGCGAAGGTTGATCTGCGAGTTGCGCTGGCGGGGGAGCGCTTGGACATGGCGATTGCCTCTATTTTAATGAGTTCGATCGCGAGAATCTGTCCGGCTACGTTTTTATTGGAGACTTCTGCATACCTGATGGTGGCTTTCATGTCCTGGATGCCTTCGCATGGCTTGATGTCGCCGTTGGGTTCATAATTTGCGGTGGTGAAGACGACTTTGAAGTAATTGTTGGTGTAGAGGGGAATCTTTTTTCCGGGCTGCTCGAGGGTGAGTGCGAGGACGGTCGGATAAGAGCAAGCGATATCGCGGATGACGCCTTTGATGGTGTGTTGCGGGCCTTTGGAGGCGCCGGCTGGAAAGTTGGGGATGTCTTCCATTGTTCCCACAATCTTCCCGTTGACCTCGCGGTAGATCATGGTCTTGTTTGGGTCGATAGACGAGCCTGGCGACGGAACCACAAGTATTTTGGTATTGGTTTGTGTGTTTTGTGTGAAGGACTTAGCAGACAGAAACAGAAGGAACAGGGCCGAGATGTACTTGAGCATGCTTTTTCGAGAGTAAACGAGTTGTCAGCGCGCGAAAAACACAACTTTTGTGGAAGGCGCCTCGTTGAAGCCGAGCGCCGCCGGAGTATATGTGCTGTCAGTGGCCTTGAGATTGTAGGAGGGCTACAGTGGCTTTGGGGTTGATGACGTGACGGCGTCCGTCGGGGCTGGTGTCGGCGCCTTTTTTCATGAGGGCGATGGTCTGCTCGGGGGTGAGTGTGGGGTCGAGGGCGATGAGCTTGGCGGCTAGGTTGACGACGTTTGGTGAGGCCATGGACGTTCCGGACAACTTGATGCGGGTTCCTCCGGGGACGTAGCTTTCGACCTGGAAGCCGTCGGCGTGCAGGAGTACGGTGTCGCCGTAGCTGGTGAAGGAGGTCTCTTCGCCGGCCTGATCGACGGCGCCGACGGCGACGAGGTTGGGCAGATGGAGCGAGGCGGGGACGTCGCCGAGGAAGCCTGCGTTGCTGTCGGAGTTGCCGGCAGCGCAGACGAAGAGGGTTTTGGGAGCGGCCTTAATCATGCCTTCGATGCCTTCCTTCCAGATGGCGTAGATCTGCGCGGCTAGCTGTTTGCGCGCGGCGGGATTCTTCTCGTCGCTGGTTCTGGTGAGCCACTGCTCGAACTCGCTTACGTCGTCGCCCCAGCTCATGTTGACGACGCGGACGTCGTGGTCGCGGAAGTACTCGCCCATCTGCCGGAAGTCGGCCTTGAACTGATTGGCCCATTCGATGGTGGGGGCGAAGGGGATCTCGGCCAGCGAGTCGTAGAACTGAACGTCGACCAGGCGGGCGGCAGGGTTGCCACGGATGGCAATGCCGGCGACGTGGGTGCCATGCATGTACTGACCGAGGAACTGCATCTGCTTCATGAGGGGGGCGAGCTGGTCGGGCGGCGTGGTGGTCAGGTAGGTACGCGCGGCGGTGGCTGCGGGCGAGTCTATGTTGTTCTGGAGGTCGCTGAGACCCTGCTCAAGAGAGAGGACCCTGGGGTAGATCTGCTGCTGGTTTCCGGTGAGGGGTTGGAGATCGGCGGCGTAGATTTTGCCGTCGGCGGTGTAGGCGAGTCCGTGAGGACCATGCAGGCCGGGTGAGGGATCGGTATAGAGCTGTCTGATGAAGACCGCGGGATCGAATCCGCCGTCGAGAATGGCGACGCGTACGGGGGCGAGCTTCTTATCCGGCGCCAAGGTGACCTCGCGCTCTGCCCAGATGTCGGGCTTCTGTACGTTGTGCGCGTCGATGTAGGGCGTGACGACAGCTACGACTTGAGTTTTCAGGGGGATGAAAAATTTGATCGTGACACGAGAATCGACGAGGTCGGAGGCGGTGGGAAAGTCGATGACCTTATACTTCAATGCTTCGGGATCGCCGTGAACCTTCAACTCGCTGAGGATGAGATCCGGTGTCAGGATCTGGTAGCCGGACTTCATCTGCTTGACGCGGTCCTGCACGGGAGCCCATGGGAGCGCGTTGATGAGGGCTGCAAGGTCCTTTGAGAATGCGGCTTCGTAGGCTGGCCCGCTGGTGGCGCCTGAGTCTTTCCGCGCCTGGAGGATAGCGCGGAAGACGATGCCGGAGAGGAGTTTGGCATCGGGTTTTTCTTCGAGGTCGCGCCGCTGATCGAGGGTTGCGGCAAGGCCGGCGGTGTCGCCAGAGAGGAGCTGTAAGTTGGCTTTGACGCGGAGGAGGGCACGAAGGGTGGCTTTGTCCTCGATGTCGTATCCGGCGAGCACGGAGTCGACGTCGGCACCAACCTTCTGTGCGAAGGGCATGAATGTGGCATCGTCGCTCATGAGAAGAGCGCTGGCGGAGCCGGTGACGGGATAACTGAAACGGGGAAGGTCTGCTTCGCTGGCGACTTTCTTCTTCGCTGGGGCCTGGGATACGGCGATGTGCGGCAGGAATGCAGGCAGGATGGCCACAAGAAGCAGGGCGCGGTTCGATAGCTTTGAAATGCCAACCATAACGGCCTCCGGAAGGATGACTGGGAGGATAGACGAAGTGGTGTGGTTTGGCGAGACTATTTGTGTTGGGGGGATTTGTAACATTTGCTGTTTCTTTTGATTGGCTCTTCGGAATGGCAATCAGAAAGCGAACGATGGAACTGCTAGAGTTCGGAGAAGAGTAGGCAGACGCGGCCTACGATGTAGTCGGCGGGGGTTTCATGGGTGGCGAGAGGAAGGAGCTGGATGGGAAAGTCTCGGGACCAGGGGCGGAGGATGAGGCGGCCTTCGTCGAAGTCGACGAAGCGGAGAAGGAGAGCGGCTCCGCAGCGGACGGCGTAGAGGTTGGGTTGGTGGGCGCGGCTGGGAGCCAGGGAGTTGTAGGCACGGTCGAGGACGGCGATGGCTCCGGGAGAGACGAGGGGCACCATGGCGGCGGATTGCTGGGCGTCGACGCGGATGGCGACGAAGCGTTGCCAGTTGGCGCGGGAGGTTGAGGCGCGGGCGCGGTTGGCGTGGTTGCTGTAGAGGCGGGAGGTGGAGACGTGGATGGTCTCGATGATGGCGGCGGGCGCAACGCGGGGGTCGTCCATGGCGGCGGAGGGGGAGACTACAGGGATGGATTCAGTGGGGTCGCTGGGCTGGAGCTGAGGGAGTGGGGATGGGTGGAGTGGGTGGCTTGAATTTCCAGAGGGAGAAGCTGGTCGATGGTGATGTTCTGTGAGGCGAGGACCCGGTCGAGGCCTTCGAGGGAGAGGGCCCGTTTGCGGTTTAGGAAATTTGAGACGTGCGCTTGTTGAAACCCGATTTGCTGGGCAAGGCGCGAACCGGTGAGGGTTCCGCGTTCGATGCGGCGGAGGAGTTCCAGGCGGAGGAGTTCGTGCAGGTCTTGGAAGTTCATATGGCCTGAGGGTGTGACATTGCGATGGTTACGGCGGGTTTGGGCTGCGAGAGGTTTTGGGGACTGAGATTCATTCGCGAAACCATATCATTCGACAAGACGAAGATAAGGCGAAATATTTACTTTATGCAACAAAGATACCGGGTAAGAGATTGATAGATGGTGATTTCAGGAGTGTAGTTGCCTGAGGAAAGATTGTGGTTGACACGATTTTTGTCTAAAGCTATAACCTTGAGACTTTCCCAATTCGGAACCTAAGACACGAGGTAGCCGGCGAGTGAAGCATGCCAAACGGCACTGCGAGGGTGGTGGGGATCGAGTCGGGAGAGGAATGCACGATTTTTCCCATGGTTCGACACTAAAGGAAGACAACGACAGCCGAATGCCAGCGCTTAGCTGACGGGGCCGATAGAGCTTCCGCGGAGAGGCGATGGACTTCCCAACAACCTGGTGAGCCCGCTCGACCGCTGAAAAATATCGAGGCTCATCGAGGGAGAGGTACGCCTTGAAAGGGAACAACGTGAATTACTTGCGCATTGACTTGAAGGTATGTGAAGGATGCGGGGTCCTTTGGCTCCGCAAGGCCATAGTTGAAGGTAGGTACTGCCTGGAGTGCACGAGCCGGCTGGCGGAGTTTCCTGCTCCGCGGGCGAAGCATGCCGGCGGCCGGAGACGGGGTGCGAACGACCGGATGCACGGCAGCGGCTGGGGTTGCGGGAGGTGCGCGATGAGTGCAGCTCTGGTGATTCTGCCGGTCGTGTGGACGGCTTGCAAGCAACTCGGTGGTGCAGTATGCGCTTTGGTTGAACGAGGCTACTCCGGAGCAGCATGACCGGCTGATTCGGTGGTGGCAGGACGAGATTGAGGGCACGGGGCGCGTGCCGTTGTTGAGCTGCGAGCAGAGGCCGGAGGTGTTGCGGTTTGCCGGCGGCACGGATGCGGATTTGCGGCTCGAGTGGCAGGAGATGCTGATTCGTCTGATTGCGAATGCGTTTGATCTGCCACCTATGATGCTTGGCGTGGAGGCCGACGTGAACAAGTCGACCGCGGGAGAGATGGCGGACGAGGCGTTTCAGAGTGCGGTGGTTCCGGTGGCGAAGCTGCTGGCGGAGCACATTACGCGCGATCTGTTTGCGAAGAAGCTGGGTTGGCGCGAGTTTGAGTTCTGCTTCAACGATCTGGAGAGCCGGGATGAGATGCAGGAGTTGCAGATTCAGACGACGCTGCTGGGGGCTGGGGTTTTGACGGTGAATGAAGTGCGGGCGATGCGTGGGTTGGGGCCGCTGTCGATGAGGCGGTGGCACAGTGAAGGTGACGATCGACAATCTGGATGGGCGCCGGAGCGGTGGACTATAGCTCTACCTTGTGCGCGGATGGTCCGGTGAAGATTGCGCGTGCGTTGAATGAGCCTTCGGTTTGCAGTGGGATGCTGATGTAAGCGATGCGGGGTTGGCTGTGCCTGTGCGACGAGGGCGGGTTGTGGTGACGTGCGGCGAACGGGACGGTTCTGTTCACCGGGTATATCGCAACTGATCCTGAGGCGCTGTACGCGGGAGCGGGATGAAGGGAGCGGTGTATCGCTATGCTTTCAGCGCGGTCAGCGATGAGTGGCTGCTGGATAAGCAGAGCGTTCCGCGGAGCGGCGCGGGGTTGGGGCAGGGCGGCGGGCAGGTGCTGAGGACGCTGACCAACCGGGTGGATGCCGGGTTGTTCAGCACGACGGGTGTCGTGAATGGGCGTCGGTTGGTGTGTTTGAGCCGGTGAGACGGAGAGCTGGTCGGTTAACGCGGGCGGTGTTGCCAGCTGCAACGTATGCGGCTTATCGGGTTCTGGACGGGGCGGTCATCTTCAGCCTGCTGGTACGGTGACGCATGCGCTGAGCGATGGCGATGGGACGCTGCAGGTTGCAGCTTTGAAGACTGCCTCGGTGAAGGAGTTGGCCAACGATGTGACGGTTAGTGGGGAGATGGAGCCGGCAGCTTATGTGACGGAGACGTTTGCGGGAGATGGGACGACGACGGTGTTTCAGTTGTCGGAGGAGCCGTTTCGTCCGAAGAAGGCGGCTGACTCGGCGCAGTTTCTGTCGGACAGCTTCAACGAGAGCAAGCTGGATACACGGATTTGGCAGGTGACTGATCCTGGGTCGCATCTTAGGCTTGAGCGGGGCCGGGCTGACGATGACGGGTGGTAACGGATTTGATGGACAGACGACGCTGACGGCGATTGATGCGGTAGAGCTGGGCGGTTCGCTGGTGATCGAGGCGGAAGCCTGCAGCTGACGGGCGCGAGCGCTGGGGTGGTGTGTGGTTTGTACTCGGGGGCTACACAAAGTGCGAACTGTTTTGTTGGCTACAACGTTCGGCAGAGCGGAGGCGCAACCGTTGTGGCGCCACTCGTGAACGGGGCCGAGGTGGGGACCGTCTTTACGATACTGACAGGGCACACCTATACGCTGCGGATTCGGCTGCATTGCGTGGAGATGCAGCGCGTGCTGCAGGCTTACTACGCTATGGTGAATGGCGCGGTGAGTCGTTCGGCGGTGGGCTGGTCCCTGCGCCGATGGCGTGGTATTTGAGTTGCAGGACCTGGGGGCGGCTTCGAATACTCCGGCGACGGTGCTGTATGACGGAAGTGTTGTTAGTTCGCCGGCCAGCTGCAGCTTTGTGGCGGTAAATAGTGTGCAGCTGTTTGGGTCGATGGGGTATTGCAGGGTGACGCAGACGGGTTCGGCGTGGGTGGTAAGTACGCTGCCGAGCGGAACGAAGATGACGCGGCTGATTGGTGTGGCGGGCGAAGGAGTGGATTGCAATATATCTTCTGCGGGGAGAGTTACATTCTTTGCGGGCCGCGTGCCGATTGCAGGAGAACTTGTAACCGTAATCGTACCGAACTCAACAGAGGGCTGTGGCGCGGCTGGAGAATGCGGCGAGTGTCGCGGCCGAGGCTGCGGGAGGTGTTCCGGGGACGGCGCGGTGGCTCGGCAAGGTGTTGAGGCCGGTGGCGCGGAGCTCATGGATTGCGAGAGTGCGGCGCTGGCGGTGCTGAGTTCTTCGGCGAGTCGCGCGGCTGCGGTTTCAGGACCTACGAGGCGGTGAATCCGGCGGATGTGTGGCCCGGAGATGTGCTGGCTTTGACGAGCGGCGGCACAGACGACGAGTGTGATTGTGCGGCGGGTTGACGATTGTGGATAGAATGACCTGTCCTGAGGGGCTGACATACAAGATTGCGTTTGCGAACGATTGGGCGGAGGGTTTGGGGCTGACGTTGTCTGAGGCGATTGCCGCGGATGCTGTTGTTTCCAGAGACCGCGTTGACGTCGCCTGGCAACGTGCTTGCGAACCTGCAGGAGTTGCAGGTGGTCAGCGCAACGGGGACCGCGCTGCAAGTGGATGCTGGAACGGCTCCCCCCGCGGGCGGGGGTTTTGAGGTGCGGCGGCGGGATGGGGATTTTGGGCCGGAGTCGATCAGGACCTGGTGCTGCGCAGTCCGGTGCGGAGTTTTTCGATTCCCCGCGGGGCGCAGGTGGAGCACTACTACATCAGGATGTATGACGGCTCGACGCCTCCTGTCTATTCCCGGTATTCGAGCGCCGTGTTTACCGATCTGCCAGTGAGTTAGCGGAAAAGGAGGGATGAGATGACGGAGTTTGAAGGACAGGTGCTGGCGGATTTGAGTGTGCTGAAGAACCAGATGGAAGCACTGCTTGGGATAGGACAGCCGGGGAGATTGACGCAGCTTGAGGAACGCGTGGAGAAGCACGAGCGGAGTGTGCAGCGCGTAAAGGGCTTCTTTGGCGCGGTCGGCGGGATACTCACGTTGTTTCATTTGGCGATTGATTACTTCCGGCGGTAGAGGGCAACGATGCGAGGAGACAGGGATGAATTTTTTGAAGATTTTTTTGCGGACGATTACGTTGATTCCAACCGTGGTGCAGGGGACAGAGAGGCTGTTCGGCGCAAAGAACGGTGAGCAGAAGAAGAAGGCGGCAGTTGAGATTGTCGGGGCGGCGATCAAGATTACAGATGCGGTGGCGGACAAGCATATTGCCGATGCGGACAGGTTCAGCGAGGGGTTGAGCACGGTGATTGACGGGGTGGTGATGTGTTTGAATGCGAGCCTTTGGGCAAAGCAGTCATGAGTGGGCTGTTGGCGCGGCGTCTGTGGAGGAGAACGTTATAATCGGGCCATGGACGCCGTGTCGCCGGGCAGTGTGTTGATTGGAGTTGTGATGGGCAGCCGCAATGATTACGCGGTGATGCGCGGCGCCGTCGAGGTGCTGAAGGAGTTTGGAGTTGCGCATGAGGTGCGGGTCGTTTCGGCGCACCGGACGCCGGATTTGTTGTTTGAATATGCGGATTCGGCCGTGGGGCGCGGGCTGCGAGTGATTATTGCGGGAGCGGGTGGCGCGGCGCATTTGCCGGGAATGATTGCGGCGAAGACGGTTGTGCCAGTGCTGGGTGTGCCGATTCCGGCGACAGCGCTGCAGGGGATGGATTCGCTGTTGAGCATTGTGCAGATGCCGAAGGGAGTTCCGGTGGGGACGCTGGCGATTGGTGCGGCAGGCGCGATGAATGCGGGTTTGCTGGCTGTGGCTATTCTTGCTACGACAGATTCTGCACTGCAGAAGCGATTGGTAGCGTGGCGCGAGACGCGACGGGATGAGGTGCTGGAGCAGGTCGTAGGCGAAGAAGGGGTTGGCGCGTGAGCTCTGGTTCTTCCAGCTCCTCGCAGGCGAAGCCGATTCTTCCGGGGGCGACGATTGGGATTTTTGGTGGCGGTCAGTTAGGCCGGATGACGGCGATGGCTGCTCGGGGCATGGGATATCGCATTCTGGTGCTTGATCCGGATCCGGCTTGTCCGGCGCGGTTTGTGGTGGATGGATGCATCGAGGCGGGATGGGATGATTCGCGTGAGGCGGCGAATCTTGCGCGCGGATGCGATGTAGTGACGCTGGAGATTGAACAGATTTCGCCCGGGAGCATGGAGGCAGCGGCAAGCTATGCGCCTGTGAGGCCGAGCGGCGCAATGCTGGCTGTGATTCAGGATCGGATTGAGCAGAAGGATTGGCTGCGTCGGCATGGATTTCCGGTTGGGGAGTATCGTGCGGTGCGATCGCTCGATGAGCTGCGTGAGGCTGTGGCTGCTCTGGGGGGAAAGTGCTTTTGTAAGAGCGCAACCGGCGGTTACGATGGGCGCGGGCAAGGCAAGGTTGGGTTTCGCGGAGGTGCTGCGGTTGAAGATGAGATTCGCGGGGCGTGGGAGGCTTTGGGTGAGCGGGCCGGTGTTGCGGAAAAGGCTGTCGATCTGGAGCGAGAGATTTCGGTGCTGGTGGCACGGGCTCCAAATGGCGAGGTGAAGGTTTATCCGCCAGCTTTGAATCATCATGAAGAACAAATTCTTGCGTGGAGCGTGATTCCCGCACCGATTCCGAGCGAGATGGCGCAGGGCGCAAGAGAGATTGCTGCTGCGATTGCTGATACGTTTCAACTTGAAGGCATATTGGCGGTTGAGATGTTCTCCACGAAGGACGGAGAACTGCTGGTGAATGAGTTGGCGCCGCGGCCGCATAACAGTTACCACGCCAGCGAACGTGCTTGTGTGACGAGTCAGTTTGAGCAGTTGGTGCGGGCGGTCTGCGACCTGCCGCTTGGCGGTGTTGAGGTGGTGCAGCCGACGGCTATCGTCAATTTGCTCGGCGAAGTCTGGCTTGAGTCCGATGGTGTGGCGAAGGTGCCGAACTTCGATGCGGCTCTCGAGGTGCCTGGGGTTCGCCTTCATCTGTATGAGAAGCATCGCCCACGCAAGGGACGGAAGATGGGACACCTTTCGGCGATTGGGGCGACCGCGGAGGAAGCGGTTGAGTTGGTTTTGAAGGCAAAAGCTCTACTTTAGGTTCGTTTATTGCGAGGCAAAAACAATGGCGGCCTCCGGAGAGACCGCCGTTTGAAACTGCGCTCCTGTTTGAAAGTCAGCCGATATCTTCGTTCCAGTTTTCGAGGTAGGCTTTGAAGTCCGACATGAACTTGCCGGCGTCGGCTCCGTCAACGATGCGGTGATCGAAGCCAAGAGTGAAGCGCTGGATGGAACGAATGCCGATGAAATCGTTACCGTCTTTGTCGGTGATGACTTCGGCTTCCTTGTTGAGGCCGCCGATGCCGAGGATGGCGCTCTGCGGCTGATTGATGATCGGGGTACCGAACTGCTCGCCGAAGATGCCGGAGTTGGTGAGGGTGAAGGTGCCGCCGGAGATCTCGTCGGGAGCGAGTTTTTTGTTGCGGGCGCGGTCGGCTACGTCGACGATGGCGCGAGCGATGCCGAGAAAGTTCTTCTCTTCGGCCTGCTTGATGACCGGGACGATGAGGCCCCAATCGAGCGCGACCGCGATGCCGATGTTGATATTTTTGTTGTAGCGGATCGCGTCGCCTTCGATCGAGCCATTGACGATGGGGTGCTTGCGCAGGGCGACGATGGCGGCGCGGGTGATGAACGGCATGTAGGTGAGCTTGACGCCGTTGCGCTGCTCGTACTTCGACTTCTCCTTTTCGCGGAGCTTGACGATGCGCGTCATGTCCACCTTGAAGACGGTGTGGACGTGCGGGCTGGTGCGTTTGGACTCGACCATGCGCTGCGCGATGATGGAGCGCATCTTCGACATCGGGACGAGTTCGCCGGGCGCCGGTTGAGATACGGCGGGTTTGGCCGCTGCAGGCGCGGAAGCTGCCGCGGGGGCCGATGGAGCAGGAGCCGCCGACTTCGGGCCTTGTTCGAGATGACCTACGATATCCGACTTCGTAATTCGGCCAGAGGCACCGGTGCCGGGGATCTGGGCCAGGTCGACGTTGTTGTCTTTTGCGATCTTGCGCACCAGCGGCGAGGAACGCACGCGCTCGCCTTCCGAGGCAGCGGCCGATGCCGGAACGGCAGGGGCTGACGGAGTTGGAGCAGCTGCTGGCGCCGCCTTTGCCGGAGCCGGGGCTGCGGCTTTTCCTGCAGCTCCGCCGATGACGGCGACGACGGTGTTGATCTGAACGGTCGATCCCTCGGGAACCTTGATCTCGGAGAGGACTCCGGCGACGGGCGAGGGGATCTCCGCATCTACCTTGTCGGTCGAAATTTCGAAGATGGGCTCGTCACGCTGGACGGTGTCGCCGACCTTCTTGAGCCATTTGGTGATGGTGCCCTCGGTGATGGACTCGCCCATCTGTGGCATCAGGACTTCGGTGGCGCCACTGGCTTCAATCTTCGTTCCGGCTGCGGCTGAGTCGGCCTCGGCGGGATTGCCCTGGGTTGCGGCGGGCTCATCCACTGCCGCGGGAGTTACGCTGTCGATTGCCGGGGCAGCGGCTGTCTCGGCCTTCGCTGGTGAAGAGGCGGCAGAACCCGAACCTGCGCCTTCGATCACGGCGACGACCGTGTTGATCTGGACCGTGGTTCCTTCGCCGATCTTGATCTCGGAGAGGACTCCGGCCACAGGCGATGGAATTTCGGCGTCCACCTTGTCGGTGGAGATCTCAAAGAGCGGCTCGTCGCGCTGTATGTTGTCTCCCGGCTTTTTGAGCCACTTGGTGATGGTTCCCTCGGTGATGGATTCGCCCATCTGGGGCATAACTACGTCGGTCGGCATGAACTTCTTCTCCCTAAAATTTCCAGATCCGGACGGCTAAAGCCAACTCATTCAGCCGGGTGTGCCATGGAGTCTACCCTCTCGGATTATACGGCTGGCCCGGACTTTCCCGCCCGGAGCGTCCGGTAAGCGAACGCTGCGGGACCGCCTCAGACGCGGGCTGCGAGCGGTTGGGCGAGCAGTTGATTGACGGATTCACACCATAGCATTTGCCGCTCAAACACTCGCCCGAAGTTTCGCGCCGTGGAGCTTGTCGCCGACTCCATCGTCGGCTGGCCGCCGGAGCTGGCTTCGAGTTCCAGGCTCGTCACGCCGCGGTCGGTGATGCCGCAGGGAACGATCCAGTCGAAGTCGCGCAGGTCCGTCGTCACGTTCAGTGCGAAGCCGTGTGAGGTAACTCCCTGCGAGACATGCACTCCGATGGCGGCGATCTTCTTCTCGCGAATGCTGCCGCCAGCCATGGTCCAGACGCCGGTGAGCTTGCAGATGCGCTGCGCCATCACGCCGAAGTCGGCGCAGGTGCGGATTAAAGCTTCTTCCAACAGGCGGACGTAGTCTACCGGGCCAAGGTACGGCCCTCTTTTTCCGGGGAGGTCGCCGCGAAGATCGAGAATCGGATAGCCAACCAACTGGCCGGGCCCGTGGTAGGTCACATCTCCTCCGCGATTGACTTCGTGCAGTTCCACTCCGCGCTGTGCGAGCAGTTCGTCACTCAGGAGAACGTTGGAGCGATGCGAATTGCGGCCCAGAGTGAGCACAGGCGGATGCTCCAGCAAGAGTAGCGTGTCGCCAATGAGGTCCTGTTTGCGTGCGGCGACAATCTGCTGCTGGATGGCCATCGCCTCAGAGTAAGGAACCCGGCCGAGATGGAGGAGGTTGATGTGCATCTGAATCTGTCCGTGAAAAAGAAAACAGCCGAGCGGTGAAGCCCGACCGCTTTCTGTCGTGCTGCCGACCTAGACGTTCACTGCCATGCCTTCGACGCTTGAGAAGCCGTCGAGCAACGCTTCGGCAACGGTTGGGTGGGCATGAATCGTGAACATCATCTCTTCGATGGTCGCTTCCAGTTCGATTGCGGTGACAGCTTCGGCGATGATCTCCGTCGCGTAGGGCCCGATGATGTGCACGCCGAGAATCTCGCCGTACTTTGCGTCGGAGACGACCTTGACGAAGCCGTCGTGTGCGTCGAGGATCGTTGCCTTGGAGTTGCCGACGAAGGGGAACTTGCCGACCTTGACGTTGTAACCCTTCTCCTTTGCCTGACTTTCGGTCAGGCCGACGCTGGCGATCTGCGGGTCGCAGTAGGTGCAGCCCGGGATTCGCGCGCGGTTGACGGGCTTGGCGTACTTGCCGGCGAGCTTCGCAGCTACCACGAGGCCGGCCATCGAGCCAACATGCGCCAGTTGCGGCATTCCGCCGACGATGTCGCCGATCGCGTATATCCCCGGTTCGGTTGTCTCCATCCACTCGTTCGTCATCACGAAACCGCGGTCGGGCTTGATCTTCGTCGTCTCGAGACCGATACCCTCAGTACGTGGCGCACGGCCCACGGCCATCAACACCTTCTCAGCCTGCTTCGACTGAGGCTTTCCGTTCGAGTCGATCCAGCTGACGAGCGCGCCATCCTTGTTCTTCTCAACCTTTGTATCCTTGATCGACAGGCTCACGTCGATGCCGCGCTTCTTGAACTGGCGCAGCAGTTCCTTCGAGATCTCCTCGTCTTCTACCGGCACGACGCGGGGTAGAACCTCGAGGACCGTCACCTCAGCGCCGAAGCTCTTGAAGATCGAGGCGAACTCGACCCCTACCGCGCCTGAACCGATTACGACCAGCGACTTCGGCGCCTCGGCGATCTTCAATATCTCGTAGTTCGTCAGGATGGTGTCGTCCGGCTTGTAGCCCGGCAGCACACGCGCATCCGAGCCCGTCGCCAGTACCACCTTCTTTGCCTTCACGGTCGCAGGTTTTCCGTCGGCGAGTTTCACGTCAACCGTGAAAACTCCGTCCTTCGCGCCGCCCGTCAACTTACCGAATCCCTTGAAAGTAGTGATCTTGTTCTTCTTCATCAGGAAGTCGAGGCCTTTGACGTGACGCGAGATGACGTCGTCTTTGCGTGCCAGAACACCCTTCCAGTTCAGCTTCGGCGTTACGCCGTCGATGCCGTAGCGCTCGGCGTGCTTCAGGTGATCCCAAAGCTCGGCGGAGAACAGCATCGCCTTGGTCGGGATGCAGCCCCAGAGCAGGCAGGTCCCGCCCAGCCGATCGTTTGCATCGATCAAAGCGGCCTTCAGGCCATACTGCGAGGCGCGGATCGCGCAGGTATATCCGGCGGGGCCGCCGCCGACCACAACTACATCAAAAATCGTATCTGCCAAAGGAACACTCCATGTAGGGGGACGTAAAAAGCCAGCACGTACCATCTTATTCGATTCGCCACCGGTTTTTTCGATTCCTGCCTGGCATATGCGCAGCCTGACGACGGACCGGACGGCTCCAGAACAAGCGCTAACGAACGCCAGTCAGCCGTTGCCGACCATAGCTTGCATCAGCGCGACCGCCATCCCGTTGGCTGGAGTCGGAATCCCGTACTTCCGTCCCAGCCGGACGATCACGCCATTTCGTGCATCGATCTCAACTGGTCGCCCCGCCTGCCGGTCAGCCAGCATCGAGTTGACCCCATCGGCCGGAGCCGCGCGTTGCGCCGCCAGGATTGTCTCGGCGATATTTTCTTCGAGCTTCGCGCCGTCGGCCAGCGCCACGGCGGCACACTCACGGATGATCTCGAGCGCCACGTCGCCCATGTTCTCGCTGCGCACGACGCCAGCGGGTTGCATTGTCAGGGCAGATAGAACGCCCGCCGAGTTGAAACACAGTTTGCGCCAGACCACGGTGAGAAAATCCGGCACGACCGAGGCGTCCGCGGGGGTCCCCGCAAACAATTCAACGAAGGCGTGTCCGAGGGTATCCGCCGGCGCCTTCAAATGCATCACTCCACGCTGCCGAATCCTATCCGGAGCCTGACGCTCTGCGGGACAGTCCACCATGACGGGGAGAATCTTTTCCATCGGTACATAAGGCGCAAACCGCTCGCGATGCTCCACGCCATTCTGCAGAACGGCTACAGGCGCGCCTTCAGCACATAGCCGTTCCAGCCACTTCGCGGCGCTGGCGACGTCATAGGCCTTCGTCGCGGCAATCACCCAATCCACCGCGGAGGCCTCTGCAGGATTGGTTACGAACGTCCCGTCCACGCGTACCAGGCCGTCCGGCGTCTCAACCGATAATTCGGCCATCGGGCGACGCGTGCACAGTAGCAATTCATGGCCAGCCTGCTGCAACAGAGCAGCCGTTACCCCTCCAATAGCCCCAACTCCGACGATTGCGATCCGCGCCATGCCATACCTCGGGGATGCGGTACCCTTTTGGTTCGACACCGCATCCACGAAGGCATTTTAGAACGAGCGCGTTAGATCATCGGTCTCCACCCTCTTGATTCTCAACAGCTGTAATCGTGCCGAAGAGCCCATTCGTCTCGCCGTCGGGACCAGCGGTGAAGAAGAGTGTGGTCGACGGGCCGGCTGTCGCATTATTTCCGAATGCGATTGCCCACAGACCGTCGATCTGAATCGGGTTATTCTTCGAATCGTTCAATGTCCCTTTGAACTTTCCCGTCACGGCATCGAAGGCAAGGATCTGACCGCTGCCAAACTGGCCTACCAGCACATCGTGACTGAAGAGGCCAAAGTCGCTCGACGCCAATGCCATACCCCATGGAGCGTTGAACCAGGAGCCATGCTCCAAACGGCCCAGGAGACGTCCGTGCGGGGAGAAGATGTCGACATAGCCCAGGCCTGCGCCGTCGATCTCATCATGTTTGTCGCTCCCCTGCTTCGCGAAGGAGACATAGAGATTACCGCCAATATTTTGAACATTGAAAGGCGCGAAACCGTGACGGAGGCAATCATCATCGAAGCCTTCGGGAAAATAAACGGGATTGAAGTTCGAATCGTAGACCGACACCTCTCCCTTGCGGAAGTCTGCGGCATAGAGAAACGATTGAGGTCCCTTCGCGGTATCAGCGACGGCGATAGAAACGCCTTTGAACACCGACTTATTGCCATTATTTACAACGATCGTGGCCGCAGTTCCACCGTTCCATGCAGATATCGTTCCATCTTCAGTTACGAAAATAAATGTAGAAGGCTTCCCGGCGAGCGGAAAGGCGGTACTGTCCCCGTTGAATACGATCCCGGTTGGCGTGCCGGTTGGGCTGCTACTGCCGCCAGTTGGAACGGTTACGACCAACGGGACGATAGTTCCGGTACCGCTGTAGAGGGTTGACAGCCCGGGACCATTGTCGGCTACCCACCAGGGACTCTTCGAGCTGCGGGCAAGTCCCCACGAGTTGACCAGGTTTGCATCTTTGGTTGGTGCCAGGGAGGCCAGGTTAGAGACGAGGTTGGTCTGGGTGTAGTGCTGCGTGTTTTGTGCGGCTGCTTCATACGCAGAAGAAACAGCCAAGAGAGCAACTGTAAGCAGCGCTGAAATGCTAACGCAATTCGGTTTTTGGACCATGCGCTTGATCATCGTGTTTCCTCCTGATTCGGCGATGCAGGACGCATTCCGGGCCCAGAGACGGGCGTCTCTGCCGGACCAACAGTACGCCGCGGATGTCACGAAGTTGTCAAGAAATTGTCACTTGTCATTGCCTCGATTTCGGCGCAAAACAAGCGCCGCCTTGCAACGATTGCGGCAACTCATTGATATATCAGAAGCAGCGGAATCTCACCCAAGCACCTTCGCCGCATCCTTCGCAAAATACGTCACGATAAAATCCGCGCCGGCGCGCCGAATCCCTGCGAGCGACTCCATCATCGCCCTCTGTGGCTCCAGCCACCCTTCGCAAACGCCGCCTGCAGCATCGAATATTCGCCCGAGACCTGGTACGCTCCCATCGGCACGTCATATCGCTCTCGCGCCGCGCGAATCACATCGAGATACGGCATGGCCGGCTTCATCAGGATCATATCCGCGCCCTCAGCAATGTCCTGGTCGATCTCGCGCATCGCCTCGCGCAGATTCGCGCCATCCATCTGATAGCTGCGCCGGTCGCCAAACTGTGGAGCCGAATCTGCCGCCTCACGGAAGGGTCCATAGAACGCCGAAGAGAACTTCGACGCATAACTCATCACCGGCGTCTGCTCCAGCCCTGCCTGATCCAGCGCTTTGCGAATTGCCTCGACCCGTCCGTCCATCATGTCGCTCGGAGCGACAACATCCGCGCCTGCTTTCGCGAGCGATGCCGCCGTCTTCGCCAGCAACGCTACACTCGAATCATTCTCAATCTCGTAGTGATCGCCATCCCGAGCGACTACGCCACAGTGCCCATGCGAGGTGTACTCGCACAGACAGACATCCGCAATCATCACGAGCGAATCCAATCGGTGATTCTTCTTCAACTCCCTGAGCGCCGTCTGCACAATCCCGTTGTCAGCCCATGCGCCAGTTGCCTGCTCATCCTTCTCCTCCGGAAGCCCGAACAGCAGCAGCCCGCCGATCCCAAGCGCAGCGCATGCCTCCGCCTCTTTCAGCGCCTCATCGATGGAAAGATTGAACACTCCGGGCATCGACCCGATCTCTCGCCGGACGCCTTCGCCGGGGCAGATAAACAGAGGGTAGATCAACGCTCCGGGATGTAGATGGGTTTCGCGCACCAGCGACCGCATCGCCTCCGTACGGCGCAGTCGACGCAAACGAGTGGCAGGAAAGTTCATTCCTCTAGTTTATCCAGTTCCACGAGGAGCCATCAGCTTCGATCGGCGATCGAGTCGTACTCCATCCCTGAGGTCGAAGGCGCCAAAACCCACAGCGTATAGATGGCGAGGGCTGTTCCGAACGGAATCTTGAGCAAGGCCAGAATCGCCGCGATGATAGCGACCGTCCTGCCCCAGGGCCTGCGCTGCAGCAAGCCATACCCGGCAAATATAGCCAGAGCGGCCATGCACAAATTGCCATCGTCATGAATAATGGCCAGAGATTCCCCACCCAAGGCGGGGTAAAGGTCCCTCCCCAATGCCTGCCGAACACCCAGCCGTCGTTGCCGAAGTTATGCGTGGCCAACGCCCGCAGAAAGGTAAGAGCCGAATCAATCCGCTCGCAATCCGGTAAACGCCCAAGCACGCACCACAGAATCCCCAGCACCTGCAGATTTCGTCTGCACTCGAGGCACATACATCGGTATAGGAGGTTGCGGATAGCCCGCATACATCGGTTGCTGCGGCTGGGCCGTGCAGGCTGAGGCATCACGACCTGCGCGCCACACTTCGAACAATAATGAACACTTTCTACAACCGGGGTCCCACAAGCCTGACAGACCATCTCACACCTCCAGACAACCCAAGGCGCCGGAACCTGCGCTCCAGTTGCTACGCATGTTCCATGTAGGCGGTTCCCTGCGAGGGTACGATAAAAGACGTGAATGTACCAGCTTTACTCCCGTCGATCCCGGCACCCCTCGCCGAATCCAGCGCCCAGGCGCTCGAATGGCCACGGCTGCGCGACCACATCGCCTCCCGCACGGCTTCTCCCCTCGGCCGGACCTGGACGCTCGCCCTGGAGCCCTCCTCCGACCTCGTCTGGATCGACCAGCAACAGCAACGGACCGCCGAGATCCGCACCATGCTCGCCCGAGGGGGCAGCTTCAGCTTCAACGGCCTCTTCGATCCCACCGTACTGCTCGAGAAAGCTCGGATCGACGGCTCTGCGCTGGAATCGCTCGAGATCCTCCACCTGCTTGACGTGGTCGAACATGTCGCCGCCTGGCGCAATCTCCTCAATCCGCCGCCAAACGCGACCCGTTACGACTGGCCCAGCATCGCCGAGCTCTCTTCCCCACTCCTCCACCACGACCTGGCCCTGTCCTCCGTCTCCTCCGTGGCAAGATCGACCCCGACGGCTCCCTCAATGACGATGCCTCTCACGAGCTTCGCCGCATCCGCCGCGCAATGGAGCGCCAGCATCGCGCCATCGAAGAGAGCCTGCGCAAATCCCTTCGCAACCTCAGCGAAGGCGGCAGCACCCAGGACGACCTCATCACTATCCGTGGCGACCGCTTCGTCATCCCCGTCAAATCTGAGTTCAAGCGCAAGGTCCCCGGCGTCATCCACGGCTCGTCGTCCTCCGGCGCAAACCGTCTTCGTGGAACCCCTCGAAACCATCGAGCAAAACAATGAACTCGTCCGCCTCCTCGACGAAGAACAATCCGAGATCCACCGCATCCTCGTCGCCATGACCCGCGCCCTCGGCGAAAACGCCGAAGCCATCCATGTCGGCGCCGGCATCCTCGCCGAAGTCGAATCCCACTTCGCCCGCGCCCGCTTCGCCAACGACCTCAGCTGCGTCCGCCCAAGCTTCACCGTCAGAACTCGCCCTCACTGCCGCTCGCCATCCCTTCCTCCAGCTCCGCATCGCCGCCGAACCGCGCGCAGCCAGCGAAACCGCCAAAACTCCAGTCCCGCTCACGATCGCCCTTCCGCCCGAAACCCGCCAGCTCATCATCAGCGGCCCCAACACCGGCGGCAAGACCGTCTCCCTGAAGACCCTGGGTCTTCTCGCCATTATGGCGCAATCCGGCCTGCCCATTCCTGCCGAAGAAGCCACTCTCCCTCTCTTCACCACCATCTACGCCGACATCGGCGACGCCCAATCCATCGAGCGCAACCTCTCCAGCTTCTCCGCCCACATCGTCAACCTCGACCGCATCTCGCGCGAAGCCACATCCGACTCGCTCGTCCTCCTCGACGAACTCGGCTCCGCCACCGACCCCGAAGAAGGCGCAGCCCTCGCTGTCGCCATCGCGCAGCGCTTCCTCGACCTCCACGCCTGGACCTGCATCACCACGCACCTCACCTCACTCAAGGTCTACGCCGCCAACCACGCCGGAGTCCTCAACGCCGCCGTAGGGTTCGATCAGGCAACCCTCACCCCAACCTACGAACTCCGCCTCGGCGTTCCCGGAGCCTCTGCCGGCCTCAATATCGCCGCTCGCCTCGGCCTCCAGCCGGAGATCATCGCCGCCGCCCGCGACTCAACTCACCACTCAAGCCGCCGACATCGGAGCCTTCCTCGACCAGCTCCACGATCAGCTCACCGCCGCATCCATCGAGCGCGAGACGCTCCAGCAGCGCGAGCGCGAGCTCTCCCGCGAACGCGCCCGCCTCGAAGTCGAAGGCCGTGCCGAACAAAAGGCTCGCACCAAAGAGCTCGAAGGCAAACTCAACTCGCTCATCGAAGATTTCGCCTACCAGCTTCGCGAGACCGTCAAAGCCATCGACGACAAGAGCGCTCGCCAAGAAGATCGCACGCGACTCCGACGTCGCATCGCCGCCCTTCGCCGCGAGTTCTCCAGCCAGTTCAACTCCACCGTCGTTGCCCATACCACCGGCGCCGACAAGAAGGACCCCAACGCCCAGCCTCACATCCCCAAGAGGCATCAAGCCCGGCGACCTGGTTAAACTAAAGTCTCTTGGCCGTCAGGCCCGCGTAGACCGCGTCATCGATCCCAAAGACCTTCGAAGTCTCCATCGGCCCCATGAAGATGCGCGCCGCCATCGATGACATCGCCGAAGTTGAATCCGTCAAAGTCGTCACGCCGCTCGAAGCCGCGCGCAAACGCGGGGGTATCACCGTCTCCACCGCCAACAGTGACTCCGAAAACGTTCCCTCCGAGATCAATGTCATAGGCCGCACCGCCGACGAGGCTCACGACGAGGTCGAGCGCTTCCTCGACCGAGCCTTCCTTGCCGGACTTCCCCGCATCCGCATCGTTCACGGCACGGGCATGGGCGTCCTCCGCCGCACCCTCCGTGAATACCTCCGCAACCATCCCCACGTCACCGCCGTCACCGAACCTCCGCATAACCAGGGCGGCCAGGGAGCCACCGAAGTGGAACTCCGCCAGTAGAACTCGCATACGCCGTGCGACCAAGTAATCTACTGCCATGAACCCCCTGGTCGAACCCACCTGGCTCGCCGCTCGCCTGCAGGACCCAACACCATCATCCTCGACGCCACCCTCCCACCTGTCGGCGTAACGCCACCCATCGATACCCACGCCTGCTACCTCGCCCAGCACATCCCGGCGCCGTCTTCTTCGATATCAACGAGCACTCCGACCACACCACGCCACTCCCCCACATGCTTCCCACGCTGAGAGCTTCTCCCGCAGCATGTCCGAGCTCGGCATCTCCGAGACCGCAACCATCGTCATCTACGAGCAGCAAGGAGTCTTCTCCGCACCACGCGCCTGGTGGATGCTTCGCACCTTCGGCGCACAGAACGTTCACCTTCTCAACGGAGACCTAAAGTCCTGGATCGCTGCCGGTCTTCCCACTGAATCCGGCGATGTCCACCGTGCTCCCGCCAACTTTTCGTGCGAATCTCAATCAAGCCGCCATCAGAAACTTCTCCGAAATTCAACAGCTCATCGCCGAACCACGCCCAGATCCTCGACGCCCGATCCAACGCCCGTTTCACCGGAACAGCTCCCGAACCCCGCGTCGGCATACCCTCCGGCCACATGCCCGGAGCCACCAGCACACCCTTCACTGAACTCGTCGAAGATGGCCGTCTCAAATCTCCAGAGGAACTCCGCAGCTTCTTTGCAGAAAAAGGTGTGGACCTTCAGCAGCCCATCACCACCACCTGCGGATCAGGCGTCACCGCCGCCGTCGTCACCCTCGCTCTGGAATTGGCCGGAGCAAAAGATCTCACACTGTACGACGGGTCCTGGGCCGAGTACGCTCAACAACCAAACGCTGTCATCGAAACGACGCCCTAGTCCAGCCGCTGTGCGTCTCTCCGCAGCGGCAGCGGGTCAATCAAACCGCCTGTACAAACCCGCTCGTCTTCGCCCGGCGAACGTAAGATCTGGACACTCCCCCTCCTGGTATAAAGGCTGCTAAAGTATTCCACATGCTTGGCTTAGGTCTGGACTTGATGCTGGTTTGACGCTCAAAGTCCTGTAAACAGCGGGCGATGAACTGCAAAGTCTTAGAATCGCATGGGTTACGAGGATGATTGGCACGATTTTCTGGCCTGCTCCTCCATTTGTAGATTCTTGCGCGGAGTGGTCTTTGTCAAGGAGGGGCGATCCGCTTACGCGAGCCTTCCAGCTGCCTAGAGCGCGCTCACAAAACCACCCTGCTTCGCCCGTGAACCCACGACCATCTGCCAAATATCTGCGGCTAACTTGATCACGGCGACTACGAGTGCCACCTTGAACCCAAGGTTGACCCAATAATTCACCGACGCAAGCGTTTCCAGACTTGGCAGCCTATCTCCCTGAGGCACGGAGACGAAATAAGTTCGCGCCTGCACCATCACCGCAAGGACCAGAAGCGAGATCGCCTGAGTCGCCAGTCCCAACCCCTGGAGCAAGGCGACAGACCTCGTCATAAACTGACAGAACTTCAAAACAAGCATCACTCCGAATAAGGCGACGATCTGCCAATAGAAGATGTGCCACTCTGGTGATAACCCAAACGGCATCCCCCGCAGAGTGCCTCTGGGCCCCAGGATCAGATACGGATGGGTCGGTACCGCGAGCAACCACAAAAAGATCAGGGTATTCACGATCAGGTCGGCGACGCGATTTGCAAACGAAGGCCCTTTCTGCTGCTGCGCAACAGCTGGGAGATCCCGTACACTCCAGGTCTCCTGACACTTCACGCTCGCGAAGAATTTGCCCTGCGCGAATTCAAAGACCGAAAAGCCCAGAGTCATCCAGGCCCAAAACGTGAACACCACGAACGGAAGATGTCCGATGGCTGAACCCAGGCTCCAATTCCCCCCGCCGAAGAGGTACTTCGTCGCCTGCACCGTCGCATACACCACCAGTACCAGCGGAAAACTCTTCCTCAACGTGAACCAGTAAAGCGGAAACACCGACGGTCCGATCAAGAACTGTCGAGGCAGATAACGGGCCGCCACAGCGGCTGGGCTTCCGTGCTTCTCGAGGACTGCTGCCACTTCGCTCTCATTCAGCGGCCGCCCGAGTTCTTCCGCACGACCGTCCATCTCTGCCAAAAGATTTGCGCGCAGTTCCGCCAGCGTATCCTTTTTACCCTTTGCCGGCAGATACTGCCCTACAGCCTGTAAATAACGCTCGAGCAGGTCCATATCATTACTCCTCTCTTTTGTTCTTCAGAATCCTGTGCAGTGATTCGTTGATTCCATTCCACTCCGCCAGTAGTTTTTCGAGGATCGTCGCGCCCTCGGCCGACAGGCGGTAGAACCGCTTGTTCCGCTTCTCTTCCTCCCGCCACTCGCTTGTCAGCAGGCCCTGTGTCTCCAGCCGGCGCAGCAGCGGATACAGTGTGCTCTCCTCAATCTCCAGCCCCTGGTCGGCCAGCGCTTTCCGCAAGGTATATCCGTAATGCTCTACCCGAAGCTGCGCCAGCACCGCCAGCACCAGGCATCCCCGGCGCAATTCCAGCCGGAGCGAGTCGAAGAGTTCGTTCTGGATCTCAATTCTCATACTGTACCCAATACACTGTATGACAAACAGTGTGTGCTGTCAAGTACCTCTCCGACTTTTTCTTCTCCCTTAAACCTCTGTAGTAAGCCGCTGGAAATCAATGGCATGAAATTCAAATGCAGCACACTCATCCGGAATCGTCCCAACCGGGAAGTTTTATCTTGGCCTCCCAACAGTTACAGTGGAGACCAGTAACTACGGGCTCGGAATATGTCTCTGCCGAACCGGCGGCAACGAACAGCGGATCGGCGACTGGAGGGTCACTCTGACAACCTGCCTGGAACCGGGACGCCTCGGAATTTTTCGTCGAGCGCTGCTCTTCGCCGTGATAAGCGCCGTGGCTTGGACGAATCAGACCCAAGCTCAGCTGCCAGTTCAGCAGCTCCACCGCGGTAAGGGTGCCGCTGCCAAATCCTCTGGCACTGAGCCTTCTCCTGCCCCAGCCGCACCTGCAACCCCTGCCCCCGCCCCGCCACCACCCGCGCCGGTCGAGCCTTTGGGGCGTCTCTCCCCTCACGGCACCGTTCTCGGCTTTCTCCGGGCAGCGGAGGCCAAGGATTACGAACGGGCCGCGCAGTATCTCGATGGAAAGCGCACCCCGGGACAGGCTGAGGCGCTGGCAATTCAGTTGAAGTATCTCCTCGATCACGGACTCTCCACCAGCATCGATAAACTTTCCAGCGAGCCCTCCGGAGACGTTGAAGACAACATGCGCTTGTCGCGTGAACTGGTTGGCGTCGTCCCGACACCGAACGGAGACCTTAAGGTATTCGTCGATCTCGTAAACCGTCCCGGCCAGCCTCCGATTTGGCTCTTCTCGCAGGACACCCTCGCCCACGTCCCCGCAGCGTTCGCCGGCATGCAACACACTGACTACGAAAGCTGGTTCCCCGCCTGGGCCTCGCGTATCAAGATCTTCTCGGTGCCCCTGTGGCGATGGGCGATCATCGTTGTCTCCCTGCTTCTCATCTTCCTCCTCGCTTCGCTGCTTACGAGGTCGCTTCTTTGGCTGGTCCGCCACCTCTTCAAGAAGCACTTGTCCGCAGCCGTCGAAGCAGCCATCCTCGGACTCAAAATCCCCCTCTTCATCTTCTCGTGGGCACTCATCGGTAACACCATGGGGGCCTACGCCATCACCGTGCTTGGCAGGCACTACTGGCAATCTCTCAGCGTTGTTGTCGGATGGATAGGTTTTGCCTGGATACTCATCAAGTTCTCCGATATCTTCGCCACGTACACCCGCCAGCGGCTTCTGGTGCAGGCCCGGGTGGAACGTGCCACCTTTGTCAACCTCACCGGACGCCTCTTCAAAATCTTTGTCTTACTCGTTCTGGCGATCGCTCTGCTCTCCCGCGCCGGCGTTAATATCTCAGCGCTCATTACCGGCCTCGGCATCGGAGGCGTTGCCCTCGCGCTCGCTGCACAGAAGACGCTGTCCGATCTCTTCGGCGGACTCTCCATCATCCTGCGCGGCGCAGTCCGTGTCGGAGATGTCTGTACGATCGACGGGATCTCCGGCATCGTCGAAGACGTCGGAATCAGCTCACTCAGCCTGCGAACCTTCCAGCGATCCCTCGTCTCCATCCCCAACACGAAGGTCGCTGAGGTCAATCTCGAAAACCTCTCCCTGCGCGACCAGTTCCAGATCTATCAGACCTTTACCCTTCGTTTCGACACGCCATCCGAGGTTCTCAAGACCGTGCTCGACAAGTTCGGCGAGATTCTCCGTACGCACCCTGATATCGATGCACACACCGCAAGGGTCGCGCTGATCCGCATCACCCCCCAGGGTCCACAGATTGAGATCAGCGCCTATCTGCGCAGACCAGGCGCGGATATCATGCTATCGCTCAAGCAGCAGCAGGACCTGCTTCTCCAGATGATCAGCGTGATCGATGCGGCAGGTACCAGCATGGCAGCTCCCGTCGGGTACTTGCGACTCGACGCAGCCAAAGATTCCGAGAGCCCCGACCACCCATCCAACGGCCTTCCTACAAAAAGGAAGGTCCCGGAAGATATACCGGGACCCTCGATTTCAAAACACTGACTCTATCACTCATCAAATGCGCATAGGCATCAGGATGTACCGATACTTCACATCTTCATTCGCATCCTCGGGCCGCATCTGTCCCGCCGACTGCGCGTCTTTGAACTCCAGGCGCACTTCGCCGGTGTTCCCGATCGCCTTTAGAAAATCGAGCAGATATGCGCTGTTGAAGCCGACCACCAGCGGATCGTAGTTGTACGGAGTCTCAATCGTATCCTCCGACTCTCCCGCCTCCGTCGACGAAGACGATAGCTTCAGCTCATTCTGTTCCAGCCGAATCTTGATTGCTCCTGAACGCTCATCGGCAAACTGCGCCACCCTTAGGATCGAGGCCATCAGGTCTTCCGAGCGGACAATCACAAACTTGTTGTTGTCCCTTGGCAGCACTGCCTCGTAGTTCGGGAACTGCCCCGTCAGCTTGCGGCTGGTCAACACGCGTCCGCCCACGCGGAAGAACAGCGTCTGGTCGTCATCCGCAAAGTCCAGCGTCTCGGCGTCCGTATTGGAGAGCAGCCCGGACAACTCGCTTAGCGCTTTGCGCGGAATCAGCGTCTTCTTTTCGCCCGAGACTCCGTCGAGCGTCTCTCCCAGCTTCTCAATGTGCGCCAGACGGTGGCCATCTGTCGCCACCATCGCCATTGACTCCGCCTTCAGCACCATCAGAGCGCCGTTCAGCGTGTAGCGCGACTCCTCGTTTGAGATCGCGAAGATCGTCTTTGACACCATGTTCCCCAGCGAGGCCACCGGGATTTTCACCGCGCCGGTCGTGGGAAACTCCGGCACCTGCGGGAAGTTTGCCCGTGCCATCCCCACCATCTTCGTGTTCGATCGGCCCGCGCGAATCTGCACCCAGTGGTTATCCATCAGCTTGATGGAGATATCACCATCCGGCAACAGCTTGATGTAGTCGTACAGCTTCCGTGCCGGAATCGTGCATGCGCCTGGCTTCTTTACCTTCGCCGCGCAGCTCGTCCGCAAGCTCTGGTCGAGATCCGTCGCGGTTATCGTCAACTTATCGTCACTGGCCTCAAACAGAAAATTAGAAAGAATCGGAATCGTTGTTTTTCGCTCCACTACGCTCTGCGCGGCGGTCAGCTCCCGCAGCAGCTCCGCGCGCGAAACGGTGATCTCGAGGTTGCCGGTGGGGGCTGCTGTCTCGGGCATCTGGGGCTCCTGGGTGGCAATCGTCACGGTCGCTTCTCTCCGGAAATCAATTCACTTCTCGCTGGCAAAACTTTACACCGAATCAAACCGCGGCGCATCTTGCCATTGGGGCGTCTGCTTGATTCTAGGGTCGAACCCCTTCGAATGCGAAAGATTTCGCTGTGGAAAGCGGGTCGCCTGTGTGTGAGAGCGGGGCTACGCCAATCCCCTCCCAACCCTGGCGCTACTGCTTCTAAGAAAGACATTAAAAAGAAGACAAATACTAGTCGTAGTAGCCGTTGTCGCTTGAAAAGTGGATATCGCTCCCATCCCCTCTCGTTCCACGACTTGGCATCCCTCCCCGTTTTAGAAAACCGAGCCCGTTGGCGCGGACACTTTGGAAGACTCCGCCCATTCGCCGTCCCAAGCACCCTCTTATCCCACTTCTTCACACGCCCACAGCCACACCTTCAAAGAAGACTAAGTACGAACCGTGGGAATATTCACCAAATGAAACATAATGATGAACTTACGCCAACCACTTTTCCCACACCCACGTCTCACCCGGGAGGATAATCAGTCCCAACGCTAAAGGAGCCTCCATGAACATTGCGATCTTCGGAGCCAGCGGAGCCACTGGAAAACTCCTCACCGAACGCAGTCTGGCGGCCGGCCATAACGTCAAAGCTCTGGTCCGCACCCCGGCAAATTTCCGGCTTAGCGGCCAAGTAAAAGTTGTTCACGGTGACGCCTTCGATCATGCTCCCGTCCTCGAAACCGTCCAGGAGTCCGACGTGGTTCTCTCTGCCCTCGGAGCACATTCTCCCCTGCGCAACGAGAACGTTCTTCCCCGCATAGTTCCTTTCATCGTCGACGCCATGCGACAGGCAGGTGTCCGCCGCATCATCGTCCTAGGCTCAGCCGGAGCCCTGCCCGACTCTCTCGACAAGCAGCCTGCATGGCGCCGCTGGATCATCCAGAACATCGTCTACACCACCTTGCTGAAGTGGCCCGTGGCCGAACAGATCTCCCAGTACGCGACTCTGTCCGCGAGCAATCTGGACTGGACCATGGTCATGCCACCGATGCTCACCAACGGCCGAGCCCGCGGCAACTATCGCATCGACGGCGAAGCCCTCCCTCCCAACGGGAGCAAGATCTCTCGCGCCGATGTAGCAGACTTCATGATGCAGCAGATCGCCAACCCGCAATGGATCCGAAAGGGCGTCTACATCAGCTGGTAGCGGAGACTGGTCCAGAGAACAATGCGGCCGCTAGGCTGGCGGAGGTGGTGGCGGAGACAGTGATGGAGTATTGCTTGCTTTGTTGCCGCGGAGGCCGGCCAAGATCTGGACGAGGAAGTCGTTCGCTGCGCCCGGGTTGTTGGGGAGGAAGAGGGTGTTGGTTCCGGCTTTGGTGCCGATGTCTTTGAGGGTATCGAAGTATTGGGTGAGCAAGACGAGGGCCATGACGTCTTCTGCGGTAGCGCCGGGGACAGACTCGCGGAAGTGCTCGATGGAGGATCTGAGGCCGTCGATGATCGCCTGACGCTCGGCGGCGATGCCTTGGCCCTGGAGCGCCTTTGACTGCGCTTCGGCCTCGGCTTGTTTGACCTTGAGTATTTTGTCGGCCTCGCCGCGGGCCTGCGCTGCGACCTGTGCGCGCTGGGCGGCGTTAATGTCGTTCATCGCATCTTTGACTTTGGTGTCGGGGATGATGTCGGTGACGAGCGCGTTGAGGATGTTGTAACCAAAGCTGGACATGGTGCTGTCGAGCTCGGTCTTGACGGCGATTGAGATGCCGGACTGCTGCTCGAAGGTCTCGTCGAGGGAGAGCTTGGGGACGTGACCGAGGATGGAGTTGAAGACGAACGACTCAATCTGTTTCTGCGGGGCGCTAAGTTTGTAGAAGGCGTCGAAGATCTTGTCGTCGAGGATCTGATACTGGACGGAGACGGGGATCTGAACGAAGACGTTATCGTGGGTCTTTGTTTCGACGGAGAACTGGGCCTGCTTCACCTGGAGGTCGACGAAGTAGACGCTCTCGGCGAAGGGAATGAGGGCGTGCAGGCCCGGGCGCTCGATGCGAGCGAATTTGCCGAAGCGCTCGACGACCGCGGCAGTATAGGTGCGCACGGTGTATAGGGTTTTGAGGATAGTGACGAGAACGACGATGGCGAGGAAGACCACAAAGACGAGCAGGGCAGCGTTCAGGGGTTCCATAATGTGTGCGTACCTTTGCAAGCGAGGATACAGGAGGAATTCCAAATCGACTATGAAGTTCTACCCTCCCGAATTTGAGGCCTTCGATTTACGATTAGGGAATGGCGACGCACTTTTCCAATGAAGCGATAAAGTTTCTGCGGGGGTTGAAGCGCAACAACGACCGCATCTGGTTTGACGAGCGCAAGGCCATCTACGAGCGCGAATTGAAGACCCCCATGCTCGCGCTGATCGGCGAGATCAATGAGGCGATGCTCGACTTCGCGCCCATGCACGTTCGACCGCCGCAGAAGATCATGATGCGCATCTACCGTGACATTCGCTTCAGCAAGAACAAACAGCCCTACAAAACGCATGTCTCGGCGTGGTGGGTGAGGGAGGGGCTCGAGAAGACTTCCGGAGGGGGATTTTATTTTCATATGAGTCCGGAGGAGGTGTTCGTCGCGGCTGGTGTTTATATGCCGGAACGGGAGCAGTTGCTTGCTATCCGCCGGTATCTTGCCGAGCACCATAAGGAATTTCGCGCTTTGATGAAGGCGAAGAAGCTGCGGACATTGATGACTGAGTTCGACGGCGCCTCGCTGACCCGCGCGCCGAAGGGGTTCCCCGAAGATCATCCGGCAATCGATCTGTTGAAGAATCGGCAATGGGGAGTTTCAGCGAAACTGCCGGGCGAGACCGCGACGAAGGCTTCGTTGGGGAAGGAAGTCGTGGAGCGATTTAAGGCTGCTGCGCCGGTGATCGCGATGCTGAACGAGCCGTTAGTGGGGAAGCCGAAGAAGCCTTTGTTCTAAGACGCTACAACAGCTTTTTGATCAGGAAGAGCTTTGCGAATGATGGGGGCGACGCGGCTCCCCAGCAGCTCGGTTGCGCGGATTAGCTTGTCGTGTGCGAGTCCTGCGACACTCATCTGGAAGCTGAGCCGCGAGATTCCGCCGAGGTCTTCGTTGATTCGCAGAACCTTCTCCGCAACCTTCTCCGGATCGCTGACGATCAGCGCGCCGCTGGGCCTGCGCAGAGCTTCGAACTGGTTGCGCGTTACCGGAGGCCAGCCTCGCTCCTGGCCAATCTTCGTAAACGCCTGAGCGTAGCCGGGAAAGAAATCCTGCGCTGCCTGTTCATCCGTGTCGGCGACGTAGCCCAGCGCGTGGATGCCGACCTTGAGCGATTCAGGCGCATGGCCTGCGCGTGCTCCGGCTTCGCGATAGAGATCGATGAGTGGGCGGAAGCGGTGCGGTTCGCCTCCGATGATTGCGACCATGAGTGGAAGGCCGAGGATCCCAGCGCGAATGAAGGACTGCGGTGTGCCGCCTACGCCGAGCCAGACCGGCAGCGGGTTTTGTAACGGACGCGGATACACACCTTGTCCTGTCAGCGGCGCGCGATGCTTTCCAGACCAATGGACATGCGTGTTTTCGCGCAGGGCGAGAAGAAGGTCGAGCTTCTCGGCGAAGAGCTCGTCGTAGTCTTCGAGCTTGAGGCCGAAGAGCGGGAAGGACTCGATGAAAGAGCCGCGGCCGGCGACGATCTCTGCGCGGCCGCTGGAGATCAGGTCGAGTGTGGCGAACTCCTGAAAGACGCGCACGGGGTCGGCGGCACTGAGGACGGTGACTGCGCTGCTGAGGCGGATCTTCGTTGTTCGCGCGGCTGCTGCGGCGAGGATGACTGCTGGGGCGGAGTCGAGGTACTCGCTGCGGTGGTGCTCGCCGAGGCCGAATACGTCGAGGCCGGCGTGGTCGGCTGCTGTGATTTCGTCGAGTAGCTGGGCGATTCGTTCCTGGGGAGTTACGGTTGTTCCGGTCACCGGATCGGGGACGGATGCGGCGAAACTATCGACTCCGATCTGCATTGTTTTCTCCTCGGCTCATATGGAAAGCTTACTTTAGGTTGGGCGGTGGGTTTTTGTGTCACTTTTGTTTTTTTTCTGGTGATGGTGGGAGGGCATTTTTACAGGGGTTTTTGGGATATTGAGTGGTTTCCGGCTGGTTTCTTGTGGTGAAGTTGTGGTGGATTGCTGGTGGGAACGTGGTTTTTGGATGGTGGTTTTTGAACGCTGAAGAAATTTCACTTTTTGAAAATAATTCTGTGGAAAAGGTCGGGGGATGAAGAACAAAGACGAAATGCGGGGGTCTCTCCACTGCGCCACGGACGATGAGACTGTCCGTGGCTTCGGTCGAGATGACGCTGTCAGTGGTGGGTCGAGATGACGCTGCAGTGGTGAGTCGAGATGATGCTGGAGTGGTGGGCCGAGATGATGCTGAGTGGTGAGTCGAGATGATGCTGCAGCGGTGAGTCGAGATGATGCTGGAGCTGGTGGGCCGAGATGATGCTGAGTGGTGAGTCGAGATGATGCTGCAGCGGTGAGTCGAGATGATGCTTCAGTAGTGAGTCGAGATGATGCTGCAGTGGTGGGTCGATGATGACTGCAGTTGTTAGGATTTGATGAAGGCCAGGAGGTCGGCGTTGATCTCGTCGGCGTGGATGATGGGCATGCCGTGGGGGAAGCCTGGGTAGGTTTTTAGTTTGGCGTTCTTCAGAATCTTTGCAGAGGCGCGGCCTGCGGCGTCGATGGGGACGATCTGGTCGTCTTCGCCGTGAAGGACGAGGACCGGGATGTCGATCTTCTTGAGGTCTTCGGTGAAGTCGGTTTCTGAGAAGGCTTTGACGGTGTCGTACTGGCTCTTGTGCGAGCCGAGCATGCCGGCCAGCCAGAAGTTGTCGCGGACGCCCTCGGAGATCTTTGCGCCGGGACGGTTGTAGCCGAAGAAGGGCAGGGTGAGGTCTTTGTAGAACTGCGAGCGGTCGGCGACGATGGCGGCGCGGATGCCGTCGAAGGCTGACATTGGGAGGCCGACGGGATTCTTTTCGGTCTTGAGCATGAGCGGCGGGACGGCGCTGATGAGGACGGCCTTGGCGACGCGCTTGCTGCCATGACGGCCGATGTAGCGGGCGACTTCGCCGCCGCCGGTGGAGTGGCCAATCGCGATGGCGTTCTTGAGGTCGAGGTGGTCGTAGAGCTCGGCGAGATCGTCGGCGTAGTGGTCCATATCGTTGCCGTCCCATGGCTGGCTGGAGCGGCCGTTGCCGCGGCGGTCGAGGGCGATGACGCGATATCCCTTCTGGCCGAAGAAGAGCATCTGTGCGTCCCAGGCATCGGCGGTGAGGGGCCAGCCATGCGAGAAGGTGATGGGCTGTCCGGTGCCCCAGTCTTTGTAGTAGATCGAGGTGCCGTCTTTTGTGGTGATGTAGGGCATGTGTTTTTTCTCCTTGTCTTTCGTTCGATGCCGAGACGCTCGCAGGATCGATTGCTCGCACAGTGCTGAGTGTCTCCTGGCTAGGAGTATGGATGCGGCGTTCCCGGAAGCGGATGTGAAATTCTTGTTTTGAGATGAGCCGGAGATCGTTTATCCGTCGGAGAAAGTTGCGCCAGCGAGGACATGAGACAAAGGGCATGTGAAAGTGAAGCAGTACGCAACGCCGGCGCGAGACTACCAGTTTTACCAGTATGCGACTGCCGGTGTGCAGCATAGAATTTCGGGTCGTAAACACGAAGGCATGCGCATTTTTTGTGCCACAAGGCTGCGCTGTTTGGTTGTTCAACCCGAACATTGAAATCAAGGCGGGCCGGGTGTATAAACATAGCCCCGGAGGGAGCTATGCGCCGATTCTTTGCGATTGCGTTCCTGAGTATGGCGATGGTCTCCTCATCGTATGCGGATCTGATGAGCACTGCCACGGTCAACATCTTCAACTCATGTGGGTCGTCTACCGCAGTAACGGGCACTTCCAGCGCAAGCACGACCGCCTGCGTCGCACCGCAAGGCGGTTCGGCTTCGACATCCATCAACTTCGGAATCACGTCCTCCACGCTCGCGAGCTGGACCTTCGATGATGCCGCGGGGCCATCTGCAACAGCCCTGAGCTCCTCGCTGTTCGACAATGAGTTTGTGGTGACGGGCGGCACGGGTGCGGGATTTCTGACGCTCACCTTCGCCGAAAGCGGCGCCTTTGGCAACAACGATCCCCAGGCATCGGATTCGTTCAATGTACTGGCGTCTTTGAATGGAACTCAAATCAGCGATGTGCGGATCTGCGGCAATCCACCGGCGATGTCGGGCTTCGTGTGCATGAATCCGATGGACTCGATCATGGTTGCGTTCACGTATGGAACGCCGTTTGACCTCTCCGTCGCGTTGGACGCCGTTGCCGGTGGAGGGCTTGGCGGCTCGAATATCGGTGGCGGCGGAACGTTGAGTTATTCGCTGCCATCGCAGGGTGGCGTACTTTCGATCGTTCCAACTCCAGAACCTGCAACCGCAATCCTGATGACGACCGGAATGTTCGCGCTGTTCATCCGGAGGCGGCACACGATGTAAAGGGTGTGTGCTTCGTACATGCACGTGCAAGCATTTCAATTTCGACGGAGTATGAGATGCTTCGTTTGACGCCGTTCCTGCTCTTCGACGGAAACTGTGCCGAGGCTATGGAGTTCTACTCTGCCTGCTTCGGTGGCGATCTGATTCTGACTCGACTCGGGGACACTCCGATGAAGGGTCAATTCCCCGCTGCGCAGCACCATAAGATCGTTAACGCATACCTGAAGAGCGCAGCCATCGAGTTCTCGGGTACTGATTGGCTGCATCCGACGCAGGTGCCGAAGCAGGGAAACACAGCCGCGATGTATATCACCAGCGCTCAAGTGGACGAACTCAGAAGCATCTTTGACAAGCTGTCCGATGGGGCGGATAAGGAGCTTCTTGTCGAGCTTCAGGAGATGCCGTTTGGAGTTTACGGCCGACTGACCGATCGGTACGGCGTGGGGTGGTTCTTCCGGGGAGAAAAGGCGCGCGATTGATCTGGGAGTTACCCAGCTGACGGTTTTTCGGCGCCGGTTTATTTCTGCGCGCAGGTGCTATTGAGCGCTGCGTCTCGTCATCTGGATCGCCGGCTACCGGGAATAGCGCCGGCGATATGAGTATCGAAAAACAGCGATTTTGCAGGGTTTTTTGGATAAAAATGTGCCCGTAAATGAACAAAACCTAAAAAAACCGGAAAAAACCTGTGGAAACCGAAGAAAGGTTATTGACAAAGCTCGCAGAAAGGGTGAAGGTGAAATGCGGTACGGTTCTCCGCACCCGCATGAACACTGGTGATTTCGCATATGAAACAGGATGCGTCCCAACCGAGTTTTCAGGCAGGCCAGGCGAGCGGACCGCGAAAATCATAAATTGAACGTAGAAGGAGCAACACACATGGCAAAGGGAATGACAAAGACAGCGCTGGTTCGCCACATGGCGGAGAAGCTCGAGATCACCAACAAGCAGGCCGCTGCAGGTTTGGAACTTCTGGCCGAGACGGCGGTGAAGGAGACCAAGAAGAATGGTGAGTTCACCATTCCCGGCATCGGCAAGCTGGTGAAGGCTGAGCGCAAGGCGCGCCTGGGTCGCAACCCGCAGACCGGCGAGACGATCAAGATCAAGGCCAAGACCGTGGTGAAGTTCCGCGTGGCCAAGGTTGCGAAGGACTCGATCGCTCCCGTGAAGAAGTAGTTTGTAAAGGCGATGCGATTGCGTGAGGATTGCGCGATTGTGTCGCTGTAGTCGGCCCTCCCCATCGTCGTAAGTGTTCCCGGCGTTTGTTGAGGTAAGAAGTAATCAGCCCGCTGTGTCCCCTGATACGTTTGGGGGTACGGCGGGCTTGTTGTTTTGGGCTCAGGGCAGGAAGGCTTAACACGGATTTACACGGATGACACGGATCTGGTTCGTTGCCGGCCTTGGAGTGATTTCAGAGTTCGGTGAGTTAATTTCTGTGTAGGCGACGAACCTGTTGAGTGCTAGCGGCGGCGCGGCAGAATGGCCCGCACGACGAGCGATAGTCCCAGCGAGATGAGGGTGCCCTGCGACATGAGCAGCGCGTTGTATCGCCAGCCAACGATCAGCCAGGTGAGAAAGAATCCCCAGAAGAAGGTCTCGCCGAGGAAGGCAGCGCGCCAGTCCGGATGCACGTCCGATGGCGGGACTCGCGGCGACAGGGCGGGAATGAGCCTTGGCACTCGCGCACGATATTGCAGATAGGATTGGCCGAGCTTTTCGGTGAGAAACGGCTCCTCGCCGGCGATGAGTGCGAGCTCCAAGAGAACGACGCAGATGATGGAGAAGATCGCTCCGCTGGGTGGCATGAGGAGCGCTATCGAGAACGTCATCACGATGATGCCGAGGTAGAGAGGGTTCCGCACAAACCGATACGGCCCAGCCGCAACAACTCTGTCGCCATGCATGGAGAGTGACTGGACGGTCGCGAATCCGATGTATGCGGATCCGGAGGTTCGGAGTAAGGCAGCAATCAGCGCGCAGATTGCGCCGAAGACGAGAAGCGCAATCGTCGCCCCTGAGAACGAGAGCCAGTGATTGCGTGCCAACCAGGTCGATAGCAGAAGCCACGTGGAGCCGCTGGCATCCATATCGAAGTGCAGCCACCGGTCCCAAGGCACATTGAAGCCGAGAAGAAAGATTGCCGCGTGAAGGAGAAATCGGAACCGGAATACGATGGCAGAGATTTTCATGGGTGCTCTGAGGATGGGACTCCTTCGCGACCGGTTCAGGGTTTATTGGGTTCGTTTTTGTAGACGATGCCGGACTTCATGACGAAGGGCACGTGCTGGAGGAGCTTCACATCTTTGAGGGGGTCGCCTTCGATGGCGATGATGTCGGCCCACTTGCCGGGTTCGATGGAGCCGACGCGGTCAGTCCAGCCCATGAGGTCGGCGGCGTTGAGGGTGCCGGTCTGGATGGCGGCGAGCGGCGACATGCCGAACTGATTGACGTAGACATCGAGCTCATGCGCGTTGAGGCCGTGGGGGTAGACGGCGGCGTCGGTGCCGAGGGCGACTTTCACTCCGGCCTTGATGGCTTTGATGGCGTTCTGCTTTTCGACGGCGCTGACGTCCTTCATCTTCTGCGTGTAGAAGGGCGGGAGGTTGCCGTATTGCTGCATCCAGTCGATGAGGTAGGCGGTGGGGACGAAGTAGGTGCCCTTCTGCTTCATCATGGCGATGTCCTCGTCGTTGATCCAGGTGCCGTGTTCGATGGAGTCGACGCCGGCCTGGCTGGCCCAGAGGATGCCCTGCGCTCCGTGAGCGTGCGCGGCGACTTTGCGGCCGAGACGGTGCGCGTCGGCGACGATGGCCTGCATCTCTTCGAGGGTGTACTGGCTGGCCTGCGGATCGTCTCCTTTGGAGAGGACGCCGCCGGTGGCTCCGATTTTGATGAGGTCGGCTCCGTATTTGATGTTTTCGCGGACCTGATGCTGGACGGCGGGGATGCCGTCGGCTACGGCCTGGCCGTGGACGTGGTACTCGTAGGGGAGAAGGTTCTCGTCCATGTGGCCGCCTGTGATGCCGAGGGCTGGGCCGCTGGCCTGCATGTGCGGGCCGGGGATGTGGCCGGCGTTGATCTCGTCGCGGAGGGCGACGTCGGTGTAGTCGTTGGCGCCGACGTTGCGGACAGTGGTGAAGCCGGCTTCTAGGGTGACCTTGGCGTTTTCGACTCCGATGATGGCCTCTTTGGCGGGGGTCATGGTGAGCTCAAAGAAGGGATCGAAGTTGTTGGCCATGGTGAGGTGCGTGTGCACATCGATGAGGCCGGGCATGACGGTGTATCTTGTGAGGTCGATCTCGATGTCGCCGGATTGTTTGGGCGTGGAGGCCGTCGGGGCGATGGCGGTGATGCGGTCGCCGGTGACGATGATGGTTTGGGCGGTGGGTTCAGAGCCGGTTTTGACGTCGAGGAGATGGCCAGTGCGGAGGAGAGTGCGCGAAGGAGTCTGCGCGACGGCGGAGAAGGCCGCAATTTGTAACAAAATTAGGAACAAATAAAATCTTGGGCGTTGGCTGTTACGCATGCTGCAGGCTCCTTGCGTGTTTGATGAGGTCTTGAAGCGAGGGAAGCAGGGTTATTCGCCGCCGCCTAAAGCGGTGAGGATGGCGTCAAAGTCTTCCAGTCCGGAGTACTCGATGATAACTCGGCCTTTGCCCTTCTTGTCTTCGATCCGGACCTTGAGGCCGAGATGGCGGCGGAGACGGTCCTGGGCCTCGCGGACGTTGGGATCTTCTGGTTGCGTGGGCTTAACTTCTTTGCTTTGTTTGGCTTCCGGGTTGATTAGGCCCTGGACATAGTTTTCGGTCTGGCGGACGGAGAGGTTGAGGGCGAGGATCTTTTGGGCGGCGGAAGTGATTGATTCTGCTGAGTCCAGGGCGAACAGGGTGCGGGCGTGGCCGAAGGTGAGATCGCCGGACTCGACTTTGTGCTGGACAACCTGTGGTAAACGCAACAAACGAAGGAAGTTAGCTACGCTGGCGCGCTCTTTGCCGGTGCGCTGGGCCATCTGCTCCTGGGTGAGGTGGAAGTCCTGGCTAAGTCGTTGATAGGCGCGGGCTTGCTCCATGGGGTTGAGATCGGCGCGCTGAAGATTTTCAACGATGGTCATCTCAAGGGTCTGCTCATCAGAGACCTGGCGGACGATGGCAGGGATGGTGGATTTGCTGGCTTTACGGCTGGCTAACCAGCGGCGTTCTCCGGTGATTAGCTGATATTTCACGTCGCCTTTGGCGGGGGTTAGGGCGCGGACGACGATGGGTTGGACGACTCCGGAGGCGGTGATGGAGTGGGCTAGTTCGGTTAGCTTTCTTCATCGAACTGGGTTCGGGTCTGGTAGGGATTGCGCTCGATTTGGTCGAGAGGGATTTCCAGGGGTTTGCCTGTTGATTCGGCTGCGGCGGTTATACAGGCGCGACGGCTGGGCGCTGGGCGCGACGGGTAGGAGGGATTCCAAGCCTTTGCCTAAGGCTCGGCGTTTTGGTTCGGTTGCTATGGTCATGGTTTTTCTCCTTCTTCTTGTTTTGGCCTGCCGGCCGGGCCCACTGCGCGTGGGGCGGCCACTTCGTGGCTGGTATACCGGACTTGGGTAGTGCTTACTGCCTGGGTTCGGCCTTTGGCCGGCTTCTGCCTGGATTTACTGGGTTTCTTTGCTGGATTGCCAGAAGCGGGACTTCTTTTTCTCGGGGATTTGGAAGGATTTTAGTGTGCTTGCTGCTGCCGCTGCGGCGGCTTTGCGGCGCTTGGCTTCGGGGCTTTCAAGGTTATTGCGCTGGAGAATCTCGAGGGCTAGTTCGCGATAGGCTTCGGCTCCCCGGGATTTGGGATCGTACAGGGCTACGGGTTTTCCGTGGCTGGGGGCCTCGGCGAGGCGGACATTGCGCGGGATAGAGGTCTTGAGGAGCTTCTCTTCGAAGAAGGACTTGAGATTTTCGTGTGACCTGAACTGGCGAGGTTGGTGCGGTCGTCATACATGGTGAGGAGAACGCCTTCGAGGGCGAGCGAGGGGTTGAAGGCCTGGGTGACGCGATCGAGTGTGGACATCAGCTCGGAGATGCCTTCAAGGGCGAAGTATTCGGCCTGCATGGGGACGAGGAGGCCGTCGGCCGCGACAAGAGCGTTCAAAGTGAGGAGGTCGAGGGCGGGAGGGCAGTCGAGGAGGATGAACGAGTAGTCGTCGCGGATGGGGGCGATGGCTTCGCGGAGCCTGAACTCGCGGCCTTCGAGGTCGATGAGCTCGATGGTGGCGCCGATGAGGTTTTTGCTGCTGGGGACGAGCTTGAGGTTTGGGATCTCGGTGGAGAGGGTGGCTTCGGCGAGGGTGGCGGTGCCGAGGAGGATGTCGTAGACGCTCAGACGATCTCATCGCGGGCGATGGCCGAGTCCGCCGGTGGAGTTTGCCTGGGGGTCGCAATCGATGAGGAGGGTTTTGAGTCCTTCGAGGGCAAGGGCTGCGGCTAAGTTGATGGCAGTAGTCGTTTTGCCGACTCCGCCCTTCTGGTTGACGACGGCGATTGTCTTGCCGACCGGGGGGACGACTGGGGGTGGTTTGGGGTTCGGGCTTGGGTTTATTGACGGGGTGGATGGTGATCATCGGCGTAAGGAGAAGGGTATCGGGCGGATGAATGGATGGCAATACGGAGGGGGTTGTGCAGAAGTGGCGTGACTTGTGGAGAACTTGTGGAAGGCGCGAAATGCTGCGAATTCCGGCGGGTTTGGAGGGGGGCTGTGTGGAAATCTTTTGTTCCACGTGGAACATGCCGCGGCGAAAAGGAAAGGCGCAACGGTGATCAGAAAGATTTAGAGGCGATAAGAGGGGGTATTGGTTTTGTGGCTGCCGTTAGAGGGCTCTCACCGGGGAAATTTGGTGTTGTTCCACGTGGAACAACGCGGGACGTAAAAGGCAACGGCCGGAGGATTTCCGGCCTGATTCGCGAGATGCCCGAGCTTCTTAGTGGTGGAGGCGGAGGAGCGCAATGACCGCCGAGGACGATTGTGCTGAGGAGGATCTCGGCGACGTGGTAGTCGAGGACCTTCTGATAGCCGTCCGAAGTGTATCGGTAACGATTGTCTTCGGCCCTGTCCTGATCGACGGAGCGGAGGGGTTCTGCTGCGTGGGATACGTTCGTTGGTGTGGACATGGCCTATAACCCCCTTGGTTCGCGGCACAAAGATTACCCTTGCATCGCGGTCGTTCGATTTGTGGGGAGTTCCCCTGCTCTTCCAGGGGCCAGAGTGTTTATAACAAAGGTTCCCCCGCGCCACAAGGGTTATTTCAAGAAAAAAAGGGGTTTTTTCCGAAATGGGAATAGCACCTATGGGGACTAGATACTACGGCTTAAGGACTAGAGGGTGTCCTGTCGGGTTCGACGTAAAGGATGCCGGTTTGGGAGTTTGGGAGAGGGATGGAGGCCCGCTGGCTGGGGCATGGGCTACCGTGGTGAGGATGAGGAGATGGCCTCCGGGGGCGATCGTGCCCGGGCGGCGGGTAGGGCGGTTGCCATGTCGTCGACGGCACGAAGGGTAACGACGTTGAACAGGCGGTTGGGGGGCATCGTTTCGACGCGGCTGGGCCAGACCACGACGTTTTGGAGGGCGAGGGTGCGGACGGCTTCGCGGAGGAAGGTGGACTTTTTGTTCTGGGATTCGGCGAGCGTGACCTGGATCTCGGGGTGGAGGAGGGCGATGGGAAGGCCGGGGAAGCCGGCTCCGGAGCCGAAGTCGAGGAGGGTTTTGGTTTCGGCCGGAATGTGGTGGGCAGCGAAGAGGCTCTCGCCGAAGTGACGGCGGACGATTTCCTCGGGGTCGCGGATGGCGGTGAGGTTGGTACGGGCGTTCCATTTGAGGAGGAGATCGAGGTAGGCGGAGAGCTGGGGAAGGATGGCTGCGGGTGAGGCCAGAAATGGGGTGAGAAGAGTAGCGATCTGCGAATCGGATAGGGTGGGCATGGTGGCGGCTCTGAGAGGTCATCTCCTAGGGAGACCCAAGGCTGAAGCCTTAGGCTACCAGCCCCTCATTCTTCGGGTGAATGGGAGGGGCTGGACCTAGCCCGAGTTTGCAATTTTTCATCGAAAAACTTTTTCTAAAAAAAATTCTGTATTTGCTGTCCCTTTTTTCTACGGCTTTACGCTTATGCGGATACCGGCGACTTTTTCCGGCTTTATCTCTCGTAGAGCCATAGGAGAACGAATGTCTCAGGATGCGATTCACATCGTGATTACGGCTGGTTTTATCGGTCTCATGTTTGCCTGGGTTCCGATCGTGGGTGTTCTCTGTCCGTCTGTGTGGAGAACCTCGGAGGGGGTATCGTCCCCGCGAGAAGAGCAGCACGCGTCCCGGCAACGGCCGACTTCTGTGGCTTCTCTCTCATCGCCGCGTTATGCGGATCAGTCCCGAGATTTTCTTGAAGCTCTATCCACCCGGGGAGAACGGGAGAGCTCCCACTCGGAGGCGGTCAGTCCGCGTGTACCGCCAAGCTCCTGCGCATAGCTACGCATGGGCGTTGATGGATGGATAAAGACGCGGCAGGCAAAGCTGAGGCCACAGCTATTTGGCTGAGGTCTCAGCTCCGCCTGAGGTAGTGCAGTTGATAGTTTGATGAGTGTCTAACGATCAATCGTATTGAGACCGCCTGCGTTGTAGCGTTCTCCGGCGATCTCATATTGAGGGATGGCGGCTTCGAGCTCCTGGATGTCGGCGGGAGTGAGTTTGATATTGATTGCGGCGGCGTTTTCGTCAAGGTACTTGCGACGCTTGGTTCCAGGAATGGGGATGAGATCTAAACCTCTGGACAAAACCCAGGCGAGAGCAAGCTGGCCGGCGGTGGCGCCTTTGCGCAGGGCGATAGCTTCGACGCGCTCGACGAGCACCATATTGCGGTCGAAGTTTTCGCCCTGAAAACGCGGGTAGCGGGTGGCACGGAAGTCCTTGGAGTCGAGTTTGCTGGTGTCCTTGATAGTGCCGGTGAGGAAGCCGCGGCCGAGGGGTGAGTAGGGGACGAAGCCGATGCCGAGTGCGCGGACGGTGGGGATGATTTCGGCTTCGGCGTGCCGCTCCCAGAGGGAGTATTCGGTCTGGAGCGCGGTGATGGGGTGGACTTTGTGGGCGCGACGGATGGTGGCGGGTGCGGCTTCTGATAGACCTAAGTACTTTATTTTTCCTTGCTTTACGAGATCGGCCAAGGCGCCGACGGTGTCTTCGATGGGGGTGTGGGGGTCGACGCGGTGTTGATAATAAAGGTCGATGTGGTCCACGCCCAGGCGCTTGAGGGAGGCTTCGCAGGCTGCGTGGACGTACTCGGGCCGGCCGGAGACGCCCCAGTAGGCGGGGTCGTCCTTTTTGCGGAGGTTAGCAAACTTGGTGGCTAAGAAGACCTCGTCGCGGCGGGATTTGATGGTCTTGCCTACGAGGATCTCGTTGTCGCCAAAGCCGTAGACGTCAGCGGTGTCGAGGAAGTTGATGCCGAGATCGAGTGCGCGGAGGATGGTGGCGGCGGATTCTTCGTCGTTGCGCTCACCGTAGAACTCGCTCATACCCATGCAACCGAGACCCATCCGGGAGACGAGTGCGCCTTGAGATCCTAGCTTTACTTTTTGCATGCTCATGCAGAGTTAGATGGCGATTGGCGTGTGGAAGTTCACTTTGGGGGACGCGCAGATCGGCTAATCAACAGTGCCTGCAAGAAGAATTCTTGGAGAAAATGTGTCCCGTTTTCCTTGTGCTTTACGCATAGAAGAGTGCCGGCGATTTTTCTAGATCGGCCTCCCACTTGAGGCGAAGGAGGGTGCCATGTCTGCTGACTCGATCCATGTCGTCGTAACCGTTGTAGTGATCGCTGTGTTGTTTGCCTGGGTACCGTTTCTTCATGTCATCTGCCCGAGCGCATGGAGAGTTGACGAGCCGCCTACGGAAGAGAAGGCGGAGGAGGCGCGGAAACCGAATGCCTCGGTGGCGCCTCTGTCTTCGGGGCGTCTTGCGGAACAGTCGCGGGAGTTTCTTCACGCTCTCTCGACGCGTGAGCAACAAATTCCCGGTTCGCAGGCCGGTGGGTCAGGCGTGCATTCGGGTCCCTGTGCGCAATAGAAACGCAGGGGTATCGGCGGCTCAGGGGGTCGCGACGGAGGTGTGGACGGTGCGGGGCTGCCAGGCTTTTGCTTCAGCGATGAAGCGGTCAAAGAGGGCTCGGGAGGCGGGGCTTAGGTCGTAGCTTCGCTCGGGGTGCCATTGGACGCCGAGGACAAAGTGAGCGGTGGCGCCCTCGGTGGCCTGCCCGCCCTCGACCGCTTCAACGACTGCGTCCTGCGGGCAGCGGGCGGAGATGCGAAGACCGTCCCCGGCGATGCCGATAGCCTGATGGTGGCTGGAGTTGATAGGCAGGCGCGAGAAACCTTCTTGATCGGGCGCCTCTTCGGGGGTGAGGAGAGTGCCCAGCACCGATTCAGGAGCGATCGCCGCGGTGTGGGCGATGGCTACCTTTTTTCCTGCCGCGTGATTGACAGGAAGGATGTTGAGGTCCTGCACGAGGGTGCCGCCGCGCCAGACATTGAGCATCTGAATGCCGAAGCAGATGGCGAAGATGGGCTTGTAGAGATTGTGCGCGTCCTGGAGGAGGAGTTCGTCGACGTTTTCGCGTGGGAGATCGGCAGATGCAGTTTCGGGGACGGGGTCCTGGCCGTATTTGTGGGGATTGACATCGGCGGGAGAGCCGGGGAGCAGGACGCCCTGGCAGGTATTAATGAGGTTGACGATCTCGACGGGAGTGGCATGAAGGGGGATCTCGACGGGGGTGCCTCCACTGCGCTCGACCGCAGTGGCGTACTGGGGGAAGGAACGCTGGTTGTAGTCGGCGTCGGTGCTCGTGGGGAGCGGGATGGCGATGCGGGGCTTCATGGAACCATGATAGTTCTCTGTGGCCGGTTGTCAGTTGTCAGAGAAGGCAAAACTTATTTGAACACGCGGCTGCGATATGCTTCGGCGGTTTCGATGACGAAGGATGTCTTGCCAGCTAAAGCAAGGAGGTCCTGATCCCCACTGATGAGCAGGGAGGCGTTTCCGCTTTGGGCGAGGTCGAGGAATGGCTGGTCATTGGGGTCCCTGCAGAGGATTGGGCATCGGATGCTGGGCTCGACTATTTCGCAACAGGGGAGATAGTCGGCGAGCAGTTCGTTGCGGTCGTCGGGGAAAAGGCGGAACTTCGGGTACGCGAGGACGCGTGTGGGTTCGGCCGCTGTGGCTGTTGAGACGAGTGGGTTACAGGCCTGTTCGTTCCAGTGTTGCCGCAACCACGCGAGTCGTCCGTTCGCAAAGAGGAGTGCGGACACGACAGTTGCCGTGTCGAAGACAACGCGCCGGATCATCTGGCTTTGCGTGCCCAGGAAATGGCTGCGGCCACATTCTGTTCCTCAATTCCAAGTTCAGTAAGTTGGGCGCGCACCTCATCGGCGCGACTTAGCTGGAGTGGACGGAGCACGATAGCGGAGCCGTCGGTAGTGACGTCAAAATACTCCACCCCTTTGAAGCGGGTAATAACCGCTTTCGGGAGCGTGATTTGATTCTTGGTTGTCTTTTTCGCGGGCATGGTGTAAGGAAAACGGAAACAAGGAAATCTTACCATAACGTCCGAATCCGAGCCTGTCAGGCGGCGGTGTTGTATTGTGGAGTGCGTCGTGAGATATCGACCTTGCACATCGCTCTGTGAGGGTGTTATGCGATCCGATTTCGGGCGTGGGCTTCCCCGATGGCTATTAGTGTGTGCCGCAGTGGTTCTGCTGGCGGCAGGTGAAGGTGTCGTCCAGGCGCAGGATGATGGAAGCACGCTGATTTTGGATGGCGGCGGCGATGGGGTGCTTCAGAGCATCTTTGTGCCGTACATGGCGCATGCGCCGTTCAGCCTGACTTTGGCTACGGAGTGGGTGCGGCCTTTGAACAATGGCGGGACGTTCACGATCGTCAACAGCAGGCCGATCAAACGGGACAGCGCGGGGCGGCTCTACATGGAGCGCTGGCTGCTGACGCCGAAGGGCAGCAACATTCCTTCGAAGATGAGCTGGATTCAGATCGCCGATCCGCTGACCCACACACTCTGCCAGTGCAACGTGCCACAGAAGGTATGTGAGCTGCTGACTCTGCGGGACACAACCAGCTTGCGTTTTCGGCCGGAGTTGATCAAGACCGAGACGCTGCCGAACGGCAAGGGAATTCGCACGCATGAGGACCTGGGGCCGCAGTACTTCGCCGGGCTGCCCGTGCATGAGTACAAGGACACGACGACTCTGAATGCTGGCGTTCTGGGGAACGATATGCCGATGTCGACGGTTCGCCAGTATCGCTTCTCCGCCGAGCTTGGTATCAATCTGACCTCGATACTGGATTCCGCACAGAGCGACCGTCAGATATTTACCGTCACGGAGATCAGCACGACGGAGCCGGACCCTTCTTTCTTTCAGCCTCCTCAGGGATATCAGATCGTCGACCATCGCAAGGCGGCGGTTCCGGCCAAGTAGATGGCGCGGAGTTTTAGGTGTAATTGGGTGCCGTTTTGGGTGAAAGGCTGGGCTAAAGAATGGGATCGGGGATGTAGGTGTCGGTCTTTTTGTTGTCGGGGGGCTGGCCGAGGGTGAGTTTAGCGCCCGTGCGCTGGAAGGTATAGCTCGCGGGGGCGGATTGGTTCTGAATGTGGAAGGTGTGAGCAGCAGCGTCCCATGTGCCCTCGAAGGAGGTGAAGGGGATGCGGATGCTCTCGGTGTTGTCGGCGGAGAAGACGAGGATGGCGTTGGCCATTATCTTTTGTTGCGCTGCCGTATCCGGATTGGTGCTGGGGGTTGCGGGAGGGTTGGGTTTCCACTTGCCGAGGAGTGGGTCGGTGGCGGAGGGTGCGGGGCCCACGCGCGTGAGAGTTTGGTCAGGAGTGCTGGGCGATGTGAGGTGGAGGGTGTCGCCATCGACGTGATAAGTGACCTTGACCGGAGCGCCGTTGATGGTTGGCGGGGGCGACGTGAAGGTGTCGCCAGAGCGGGTGATGGGGGAGGTGACAATCGCACCGACGTGCGCGGTAAGAGTGCCATCGGGTCGGAAGTCCCACCAGGAACCGATGCCGCCGTTTGAGGGATGCTCGGCGACCCAGTGACCTACGGGTGAGGTGTCCGCGGCTGGCGTCTGCGAGTGAAAGATCGTTGACGCGCTCACCACAACCAGTAAAGCTGTCAGACGCGAGATGTGAACTGACCTATTTTGGGTGCTCATCCCCGATCCTCTCCTCAACGATCCAGGTGGTACTGCATGTAGGTGGTGGAGATGGCCTGGTAAAGGCGCTGGGTGAGGGCGTCGGCGTCGCGCGTGGTGAGGCCTTCGGTGGAGATGGGGTCGCCGACGACGATGGCGAGGGGGCGGGGGTACAGCGCGTAGACGTGGATGGGGAGAAGCTCGTAGGTGCCGATCAGCGTGAGGGGGACGAGCGGGACCTGGGCCTTGATGGCCATGTAGGCGCAGCCGGACATCATGGATTGCAGATGACCCGTGGCGGCGCGGCCTCCCTCGGGAAAGAGGACGAGAGGCATGCCGTGCTTGAGGGTGGTGACGCCGCGGTTGAGGCTGGCGATGAGGGAGCGGGGGCTCTTGGTATCGACCGGAACCTGGCCGGAGCGGTTGAGGTACCAGCCGATGAAGGGGGTCTTCCAGAGGGACTGCTTCGCGAGGATGCGGAACTGGAAGGGCAGCCAGGCGAAGAGGACGGGAGTGTCCATGTAGCTGAGGTGGTTGGAGGCGTAGACGGCGGTCTCGTGGATGTGGAGCTTCTCGCGGCCGATGATTTTGACCGGGGACATGCTGATGAGCAGGAGGGTGCGGGCCCAGAGGCGGGCGATGAAGTGCTGCTGGCGGCCGGACCTGTCCCACAGGCCGCAGAGGAGAGAGATGCTGCCGAAGAATCCGGTGGCAACGGCGACGAGGGGGATCAGAAGCAGATACGAGAGCCAGCGGAGGGCGAATGGCGGCTGTCTGGAGTGAGTAATGGCGCCTGGGACGTCCGTTTCGGATACAGAGAGAACGCCTTCCGCGTTTGGGCTGAGCGGGGCAGAGTTGTTGTCAGGTGTCGGGTGGGCCGAGCTGTCCGCCATGGGGAAGTCGCTCATCCTTGCCCTGCGAGACGGCGGATCTCGCCGACCAGATAGATGGATCCGGTGGCGATGATGAGGCCGCCGGATGGGGTGAGCGCGCGCGCCAGTTCCAGCGCAGCGGCTATGCCGGACGCGGACTGGGCGGGGACGTCGAGTGCGCGGGCTGCGGCCAGAAGGTCGTCGAGGCTGTTGGCGCGGGGGTTGTCGATGGGGGCGAAGAGGATGTGGTCCTGCGGCCGGTTGGCGCTTGAATCGAAGAGCGGGAAGAGGATCTGGGACATCTCGGCGAGGTTCTTGTCGCGCAGGCAGCTGAAGAGAAGGGTGCGGGGCTGCGATTCCGGGAGCTGCGCGATGGCGGCACGGAGGGTCCAGGCGCCAGCTGGATTGTGGGCTACATCGAGAAGGATCGCTGGGCCCTTGTCGGAGGGGATGAGTTCGAGACGGCCGGGCCAGCGAGTATTGCGGATGCCCGTTTCTATGGCAGCATTTGCTATTTTGTAACTTATTGGGTTACGTGTTGGGCTATTTTCGCCTAAATTGTAACTGCTAAAGTTGCGTAATACGACCGAAGAGGCGATTGCCAGCGCGATATTACGTTGCTGGTGCTGGCCGGAGAGCGGGGAGTCGATCCGGAGGGGTTCACCGTTCAAGGTGATGGTGTAGTGGTTGCCCGAGGCAGCCTCGTACTGTGGCTCCGAAACGTCCGTGCTAGACAAGCGGGTTTCTCCACTCCGCTCCGCTGCGGTCGAAATGACGGCCCTCGAGCCTAGGGAGCCCGGGATGGCGGGAGGGATGTAGTCGGCGGCGTTGATGGCGGTGAGGTTCAGCGTGGCGGCGGCTTCGCCGATGGCCTGGTTGGCCTCCGGGTGCTGGGGAAGGGTGATGAGGATGCCGTTGGCGCGGAGGATGCCGGCCTTTTCGTGGGTGATCTCGGCGATGGTCTCTCCAAGATAGTCCTGGTGGTCGAGCGCGATGTCGGTGATAACGGAGAGGATGGGTTCGACGATATTGGTGGCGTCTAAACGACCGCCGAGGCCCACTTCGAGGATGGCGATGTCGACCGGGCTGGCGCCAAGGGAGCCCTCGCCGGCGAAGTAGAGGAAGGCGAGCGCGGTGAGGGCCTCGAAGAAGCTGGGGGGATGGGGCAGGTCGCCGGTTTCGACGAGGCGGCGGGCGGTGTCGTCGACATGGAAGTAGAGGCGGGCAAAGTCGTCGTCGGGGATCTCGACGCCGTCGATCTGGATGCGCTCGTTGACACGGACGAGGTGCGGCGAGGTGTAGAGGCCGGTGCGATAGCCGGCAGCGGTGAGGATGCTGCTCAATGTTGCGGCGGTAGAGCCTTTTCCGTTGGTTCCGGCGATCAGGATCGAAGGGAAGGCGTTCTGCGGATTGCCTAGCGCGGCCGCGAGGATGCGCATATGGACAAGGTCGAACTTGCGGCGGGGGGCGCTGGGTGCGGCCGGGGCGAGCTCGTGGCCCAGGGCGTAGAGATGGTCGACCGCTGCAGCGTAAGACATGGGGCTATTTTAGGCGATGTATCTGGGTAGAGCGGGATGGGCTGATGTGGGCCCGGAGTACGGAAAGGGGGCGGCAGGGAGGCGAAACTACCCCTTTTGTTCGGGGCATACCACAAAGGTGGGATATCGAGCGTGGTTCGCCGGGGGGATAGTAAGGAATCAACAGTAGCAACATGCAATCTTTTGCAGTCTGGCTGCCGGTTCCACCCTGAAGGAAGCCGCAAAATCCTGGGGAGAAAGGAGATGTTGAATGCACATCGCGTTAGCTGTTTCGTTTGGAATGATCGCCGCTGCGCCGTTCGTTGGACGGTGGAGGGCCAATGTATGGCTCAGGAAGCACATGCCCGTCGATCGGGAAGTGAAGCGTATTCCTGAGATTGCATAGATTTACCGTGCAAGCAAGAAGAGCACAGAGGGCCGTTGCCGGGATGGCGCGGCCCTTATTTTTGGCCAGCCGGGTCAATCTCCGGCTCTAGGTGATAGCCCATCATGCTGTGGCGCAAAGAAGCGACGGCCAGTTGTCCTGAGGCCGCCGCTTTTCTTGAGAGTCCGCGATGATTTATCGCGATGCCGCGAGGTTGACCTGATGGCGGCGGAGCGCACTGGCTAAATTGACCGGGCTAAATGGCACTATCGAGGAGGCTATTCAGGAAGCGGAGGCCACATAGGGTTCCGCTCCGGTCCAGCTGGGGATGTGGAATGTTCGCTCGGGGTGAGCGTTGGTTTCGCGCCGGCGGCTGTGGTGGGTGCGCAAAGCGTGTTCGATGACGCGGAGACTCATCATGTCGACTGAGCGGGGGCCGCTGTGAGCGAAGATGTGAAACGCCTGCCCACAGATAGGGCAGCGAACCGTGGAGGAGGCCTTGGATTGCCGAGACAGATGCATGCGAGTTGCTCCTTGCGAGCTTGTCCTTTGTCTTCGCCTTCGCTCTCTGCACGGCACAAGACTGAGGTTCAGTATGCGGTGGCGTGGAGTCGCTGCAAATAGCAAGGGGTGGGAGCGCGCCTGCAACGAACGGGGGAGAAAGAGATCCCCTCTCCTGAAAAACGTAGGGCGCGCTCCTCCGTCGATGTCGCAGCTTTTAAGATCAGGTTCGCAAAAAAAATCAATGCGCTGGAAGGCGGTTGATGATGAAGTCGGAGATGCGTGTGGCCGCAGGCGGGTCGAGGTTCGAGAGCACGGTAATAACGTAGCCGGGGCCGGGACATATCTGCAGCATTCCGTTCATGCCGGGTGCTCCGCCGCCATGGCCGAAGCAGCGGACTCCGTTGTAGCTGCGGTCTTCGAAGCCGAAGGCATAGGTGTTGTTCGGTGTGCCGGGTTTTCCGGTGGTGAGCAACTCGGTGTAGTGGGCGTTGAGTAGCTTGTTCTGCTGGAGCGCATTAGCAAAACGCAGAAGGTCTCCAACCGTGGAGTAGCCTCCACCGGCCGAGGTTCCGCGATACGGCAGAGTGTCCGTGTTCGGGTGAGTCGCGCGGTCTGGAGAACCGGGCGGGCCCATGGCTGTGTAGCCGACGCTCCTGGGCATGGGGATGTCCTCGGGGTCGGAGCCAGTGGAGGTCATGTCTGCGGGTTTATAGATGTGGTCGTGAACGTAGTCGTAGTAGCTCTGGCTGCTGGCCTTTTCGACGACGAGGCCGAGCAGGATAAAGCCGTAGTTGCTGTACTCGAACTTGCTGCCGGGCTCAAAGCGGAGAGGCCGCGCGCCGTAGAACTTTACGTAATCCTGCAGGGTGCGAAATTCGAGGCGGTGCGCGTCGAACTCCGGACCGAAGATGTCTCCGGTGCCGCCGGTGTGGGTGAGCAGGTTCTGGATGGTGACCTTCGCGGCGACGTCCTTGTTCGGATAATCGGGGAGGAATTTGCCGAGCGGATCGTCGAGCGAGAGCTTGTCCTGTTGCGCAAGCTGAAGAATGGCGACGGCAGTGAACATCTTGTTCATGGAGCCGATGCGGAAGCGGGTGTCCAGTGTGTTGGGGGTCTTGTGCTCGCGATCGGCGAGACCATAGGCCTGGGTAAAGACTGGCTTGCCCTGGCTGGCGAGCAGAACATCGCCGGAGAAGGCGCCGGAGGCCCCATCTTTCTGCAGCCTCGTCTTGATAGCGGAGATGAGGTCCGACTGACTGAGGTGCGGCAGAGCGAATTCGGCGGGCGTCGGAACGGCCCGAATCCCGAAAGAGGTAAGGACATGCGGCTCGGCGGGTTCGACCTCAAGGGTCAGGCGGCCGAACTGGTCGGAGTCGCGTTCCTGCACGAGGACGACGATCTTTGTCAGGGTGGAGGCATCCTCAACCTTTCGTTGATCGAAGCCGCCGGTGTTGCGGCGAAAACCCATGTCCTGGTCGATATTCTTTGCGCGCGAAGGGAAGTTCTTCTCGAGGAAGGCGAGATAAGTGGCACGGTCGCCACTGTTGAAGGCCTGGAGCCACGCGGAGTACTGGTGCGCGGCAGGCGTGTCCGGCAATGTGGTCTGGGCGAGACAGCAGGTACCGAGACAGAACATAAGCAGCAGCAACCGGATGGATCTCATAACTAGGCACTATACAAAGATTCCCGCACCGGTTCGCGCCGAGAAGAGAATTTCTCCGGACGGCCCGCATTGTCGCGAAGTCTTCAAGGGCCGAAACTGGTACGCGGCGGGCAAAGCAAATATGCTTGAAAGATAAGTTATGAGCGAGCAGATGGTTAAGGTACAGCTTCCCGACGGTTCAGTGCGCGAGGTCGCGCGCGGGACGACTCCGTATGACATTGCGATGAGCATCTCGCCGCGTCTTGCAGCAGCAGTAGTGGTGGCGCGAATTCGCCCATTAACCCCAGTCGCTGCGGGCGACACTGCTTCGGCGGAAGAGAACTCCGAGGCCGCGATGTATGGCGGGATGGAGAGTGGGGAGCGGCTTGTCGATCTCGCTGCGCCTTTGAACGAGGATGTCGCGCTGGAGCTGTTGAAAGAGAACGACGAGGCGGCGTTGAAGGTAGTGCGCCACTCCGCAGCGCATGTGATGGCGACGGCGATTCTGGAGCTGTTTCCGGAGACGAAACTCGGTCACGGTCCCGCGACGGACTCCGGATTCTTCTACGATGTGTATCGCGAGACGCCGTTCACCGAAGATGATCTGGCAGCGATCGAGAAACGCATGGGCGACGTTGTCGCGCGGGACGAGAAGTTCATCCGCGAAGAAGAGTCGCGTGAGATGGGCCTGAAGGACTACGCGGAGCATGGCGACTTCATGAAGGTGCACTTCATCGAGAAGTTCACGCAGCCGGGCGATGAGATATCGCTCTACCGGAACGGCACATTTGTCGACTTCTGCCGCGGCCCGCATGTGCCTTCGACCGGGCGCGTGAAGGCGTTCAAGGTGACATCGATTGCCGGGGCGTACTGGCTCGGCGATGAGAAGAATCAGCAGTTGCAGCGCATCTACGGCACGGCGTTCTTCAACGCGAAGGATCTCGACGCGCACTTCAAACGGCTTGAGGAGATCAAGGCGCGCGACCATCGTGTGCTGGGCAAGCAGCTTGACCTGTTTTCCATCCAGGAGGTTGCCGGGGCGGGTTTGATCTTCTGGCATCCGAAGGGCGGTCTCATCCGCAAGACCATGGAAGACTGGATGCGGGAAGAATGTATCCGTCGCGGTTACGATATGGTCTTCACGCCGCATATCATGCGCCGTGAGTTGTGGAAGATCTCAGGACATGAGGGGTTTTATTCGCAGAACATGTACCCGCCGATGGAGCTCGACGACGCGGAGTACAGACTGAAGCCGATGAACTGCCCGGGCCACATCCTTATCTACAAGAATTCACCGAAGAGCTATCGCGATCTGCCGCAGCGCTATGCCGAACTAGGGAATGTGTACCGCTACGAGCGCTCAGGAACGATGCACGGCCTGCTGCGCGTGCGCGGATTTACGCAGGATGACGCGCACATCTTCTGCATGCCGTCGCAGATTGAGAGTGAGATTGCGGCGTGCGTGGAGTTTGCCGAGAGTGTGCTGAAGACCTTTGGCTTCTCGGAGTTCAAGATCGAGCTCTCGACGTGGGATCCGAAGGATCGGAAGAGCTACGTGGGCTCGGATGAGAACTGGGAATTTGCCGCTGGATCGCTGAAGAAGGTACTGGGCGAAAAGGGGATTCCGTATAAGGAGATTCCCGGCGAGGCGGCGTTCTATGGGCCGAAGATCGACATCAAGCTCGTTGATGTGCTGGGCCGGTTGTGGCAGCTCTCGACGGTGCAGTTCGACTTCAACCTACCGGCGCGGTTCGAGCTGGAGTACAAGGGCGAAGACGGCGAGCTGCATCAGCCGGTGATGGTGCATCGCGCGCTGTTCGGCAGTGTGGAGAGATTTTTTGGTGTGTTGATCGAGCACTACGCGGGAGCGTTTCCGCTGTGGCTTGCCCCGGTGCAGGTGGGCCTGGTGCCAATCTCGGAGAAGCACCTGGAATATGCGGAGAGCGTAAAGGCGAAGCTCGAAGCTGCGGGGTTGCGCGTGGAGCTCGATGCGCGTAATGAGAAGATGAACGCAAAGATCCGCGAATTCACGCTGCAGAAGGTGCCGTTTGTCCTAATCATGGGCGATAAGGAGGCAGCGAGCGAAGCAGTGAGTGTCCGCACGCGCGGCAAAGGAGATGAGGGCAGCGTGTCGTTGACGGCATTTCTCGAGCGATGCAAATCGTTAACGGAGTCGCGATCGGCGGAGCTTTGACATTCCCGAATTGGTTGGACTGCTCAACGCGTGCAGTTTTTTCCTCGAAATTAGCGAATGCAGCAGTACAGTAGAAGCTATGCTGCGAAGTGAAGCAGCAACTGTGGATAGAGACAAACTGTAGCGCTGCCTTGGGTTGAGACGACGTTGTCCAGGCCAGTACAATTTGTCTACAGGGGTCCCATGTTTACGATAAGCGACAGCATTTTTATCAGCGCTCCGATCGAGAGATGTTTTCTACTTTCGACGAACGTTGAGCTGGTTGGGAAGGCGCTGGGGATGAAACCCATCGAGGGCAAGACCAGCGGATTGGTTGTGGAGAACGACAGGTTGTTATGGGCTGGGTGGAAGTTCGGAATGCCGCAGATGCACGAAAGCATCATTACGAAATACGAGTTGCCCAACTTCTTTCAGGACACCATGCAGCGCGGACGTTTCAAGCGCTTCCAGCACGACCATTATTTCTACGTAATGAATGACCGCACAGTGCTGAACGAGAAGATTCGATTCACCATGCCGCTGGGAATTGTCGGCAGGCTCTTTGCCCGGGTCGTGATGGTGCCTTACCTCTCGAGGCGGCTCCGGCGACGGCTCACTCTGCTTAGACGAGTCGCTGAGAACAACAATGAGTGGCCCAAGTACCTGCCGCAGGAGCAGAAAGCCTCCTAACCTGTTCTGGGCAAGGCTCATCTTTGCGCACAACTCGCATTCCCTTGCACACATCTAAATGGGTAGGTAGAGGTGTCCCCATGAAGGCTGTTTTGCTGCATGCGTATGGCGGACCCGACAACCTAAAGTATGAGGATGTTCCTGATCCGGTAGCCAGTGACGATGAGGTTCTCATTCGCGTGGCCGCGAGCAGCGTTAATCCGATTGACTACAAGATTCGCAGTGGCGCGATGAAGCAATACTTTCCGCTGGAGCTGCCGGCGATCCTCGGCAGAGATATAGCGGGCATCGTGCGCACCGTGGGCAGCAAGGTGAGTGGAATCAGCCCAGGCGAAAAGGTGATGGCCCTCGGCAACCACGCCTATGCCGAACTGGCGGTGGTCAAGGCCACGGATGTAGCGCATGTGCCGGAGAAGCTCGACCTGGTTAAGGCAGCAGCCCTGCCGCTCGTGACGATGACGGGCGAGCAATTGATCTCGCGAGGTACGAAGATTAAATCCGGGCAGACGGTGCTGGTATCGGGCGCGGTCGGCAACGTGGGCCGTTCGGCGGTTTGGACGGCGAAGAAAGCCGGCGCAACCGTCATCGCCGGAGTCAGAAGATCGCAGATCAAGGAAGCAGAGGCGACTGGCGCCGACCAGGTTGTGGTGCTCGATGACGACGCCTCGCTCGCCAGGCTGGGATTCGTCGATGCTGTGGCCGACACAGTGGGAGGTGAGACCGCCCAGAAGCTGCTCGGCAAGGTGAAGCAGGGTGGCGTCTTTGCCTCGGTCCTGGGGCCGCCCGGAAACGCTGCCATGCACCCGACCGTCAAAATTGAAGCCGTTCAGGTAGAGCCTGACGCAGGAACGCTGCGGACAATGGCGGAAGATGTGGTTGCGGGCCGTCTGGTGATTCCCATAGACAGGTTGGTTCCTCTCGCGGAGGCAGGCAAGGCGCAGGCTGCCGCGGAGAAAGGCGCTGCAGGGAAGATATTGCTTCTGGCTTAGTTAATTTGCGACACAGTCACGGCATTTCGCAACAGACCTATGAACAAAGGGTTTTATCAAATTATGGAAACGATTCGGCTCCAAACCAGGATTGACGCTCCCGTAGAACGCTGCTTTTTGTTGTCGCTCAGCATCGACCTGCATCTCGCGTCGACCAGCAGAACGCGGGAACAGGCAATCGACGGCGTGACTACAGGGCTCATCGGCGAAGGCCAGAGCGTGACATTTCGGGCGCGCCATCTGGGGCGGTGGTGGCGGCACACCAGCCGGATCGAAGCCCTGCGGCCTTACAGCTACTTTCGCGATGTGATGGTCGCCGGCGCATTCCGGCGTTTCGAGCACGAGCACCACTTCGCGCCGATGGATGACGGGACGCGGATGCGCGACGAGATTCAATTCTCCGCACCGTGGGGCGCTCCGGGGCGAATCCTCGCGCGACGGCTGCTGGTCGAACTGATGAGGGAACGCAACGCCCACATCAAGCACGTCGCTGAGTCGGAGGAATGGCGCAACTACCTTGACGGCAGCATGGAGATGCGTCTGCCGCTTCCCGTGGGCGCGTCTGCCCGCAGATGGGACCCTAACGGTTTCCTGAAAAATTCGGGAATCGCCGTCCCGCGACCCCGGGCCTAGAGGACTGTCCTATCGCCGGCGGAAGCTGCTGCGGATCGCCTTGGTCCGTTCCTCCGCCGAGGGTTGTGCAGCCGGAACCGGCTCCAATCCCTCAGGGTAGACAACCACAAACCTTCCGGGGCCAATACCCGACGAAGCCGTCGGCAGCCCAGACTTCGCCAGCGCCAGATGCAGAATCCGCCGCTCCCGCGAACTCATCGGCGAGAACGAGTACGGTCGTCCCGTCGTACGGACTCGCTCAACGGCAATGTCGGCCATCATGTCTAGCTCCTGTGTCCGCGTTGCCTTGAAGCCCTCGGCATCGAAGCTGATGCGGTCATGCTCCTCCGGCTCCAGCCGGAGAATCTTGGCGGCGATGTGCTCGATGGCGTGCAGCAGTTCTCCATTGCGGGCGATCAGCAGAGCAGTATCGCGGCCAGTCAGTTCGACGGTAATTTCGGGGGTCGTGGAGTCGTCGGAGGTGGAAGTGTTTTCTATAACCGCTGTTGCACCGGCGGAGTCGCCGGAGTTCGGTGGCACCTGGCCGTTCCGGGCAAGGATGTGGGGGGTAAGATGCAGACCGCCTGACCGATTCAGCACATTCAGGAAGTCCGCGATCTTTTTTGCGGCGAGACCCGGGTCTTGCAAAGCATTCGTCATCTCGAAAAAACTACCTTCGGTTCTGGCTTACTGCAACAGACTGGGCGACAGCCTTCAGATATCACCGTTCCAATAGACTACCGTACCCCTGCGAAAGACTTGTCACAGAGCAACATCACCGTTTGCCCTGAATGGTTGGCGCCGCGATACCAGCCTTTCTTCGCGCTCGTTTGGCAGCGATCTCCCGCATCTCGCGTCCGATGCTGGAGCGGTTCATGACCTGCTGCTGGATGATGCTGATAAAGTTGCCGACCGCCCAGTAGAGGCCCAGTCCCGAGGCGTAGTTCAATACGAAATACCCCGTGATCGCCGGCATCATGAAGGCCATCATCTTCTGCTGCTGCGGGTCCACGCCGGGCGAAGGCGTGTAGAACTGCACCAGGAACTGGCTCACCACCATGACGATGGGAAGAATGTAATACGGGTCCCGCGCCGAAAGATCGGGCAGCCAGAACCAGTGTGCCTGCCGCAACTCCACCACCTTCGGCAGCATGCTGAAGAAGGCGATTAGCAGCGGAAACTGGATCAGCGTCGGGATACATCCGCCGAACATGTTCACGCCGTTGTCCTTCTGCAGCTTCATGATCTCGACGTTCATCTCGTTGCGCTTCGGATCGGTCGCCTTGTACTTCTTGTACTTCTCCTTGATCTCGTTCATCTGCGGCTGAATGCGCTGCATCTTCAGACCGCTCTGCATGGTCTTGATGCGGAGCGGCAACAGCAGCAGGTTGATGATGACGGTAAGAATGATGATGGCCCATCCCCAGGCGCCCGGCCAACCGGCGATCGCGGAGTGCAGGAACTGAAGCGCAAGGAAGAGATACTTGCCGATCGGCCCGAAGAAGCCGAAGTCCAGCAGGGGCTCGAGTGTGATAGCGTTGCCCGTCGCATGGATTCCACGGAGCACCTTGGCTTCCTTGGGTCCGACGAAGACGCGCGTCTTCGCGTGGCCGGTCGTGTCGCCCATTGCCACGCCAAGGATCGGCACCTCGACGGGCTTGGACGACGAACCGCTACCCAGACCAGCGTGGCGAATCGTCTTCGCTACGTCGAGCTGATTGCGCAGCGTCGCCACCGTCGCTGTCTCCGGAGAGTCCGGCAGGAAGATCGCCGCAAAGTAGTTGTCGCTTGTGCCGGCCCAGTCAAACGGACCATTCAGCGTATCGCCGCCCGAGACCTTCTTCGCGGCAATGTGCTCTTCCTTCCCATTCCGCGCGACGTCGATCTGTGTGCTCGCATAGGCGTTTACATTGTCCTGATCGCCAAAGCCTCCCGGCCAGTTCAGCAGCGCGCGAACCGGCTGGCCGTTGTGCGTGACCTGTACGTCCGCGTGCAACAGGTACGTCTCGTCGAACGAGAAGGTCTTTTGAACGTCCATGCCACCGTCGGAGTAATGGAAGGTCAGCGTCGCTGGCGCATTCACGGTCCCCGTTGCGGAGGGCACATAAAGCGCCTTGTTCAGCACCGGCGCAAGCGAGGTATCGTACGTAAAGAGCGACAGCGGATAGCCAAACTGCTCGGCCGCCTGCGTGTGTACGAGGTTGAGCGGCTTGCCGTCGGCATCCTTGTACTTCTTCAGAATCCAGCTCGTAACCTGAGCGCCCCGATTGGTGAAGGAAATCTTGTACAGCTCATTCTCGACCGTGGTCGTCGACTCGGCTGCTGCCTGAACTGCGGGCACGGAGGAAACCGCCGCATGAACCGGCTGCGCTGCCGCAGGAATGCCGGCTGCAGGAGTGCTGGCGGCAGGTGCGCTGGCGGCGGGTGCGCCGGGCTGAGCCGGGGCGGTCTGCGCGGCGTTCGGAGCCGCATTGGGCGAGACCGTCTGCGGATTATTCTTCGTTCGAAAGTACTGCAGTCCGAAAAAGACGGTCACGAGTACGACCATCATGACGAGCAGTGACTTGTTGTCGCCCCCGCCTTGCTGATTTGGGTTAGTGAACTCTGCCAAAAGGGTCTTCCTATTCTTTACCTGGGGCTCAGGGCAACTCCGCGCGAGGTTTTAGGCGCTTTCTCCATGATAAATGGTCTGCCGCAAGGTAGACGGACGCCGCCTGACCGGAGTTTCCCCTAACATCCTCCCGAACGGCGCCCGGGCTCTGCCAACGGAACCGGATCCACCCCGCCCTTCGCAAACGGATGGCATCGCGCCACCCTTCGCAAGGCCAGCCACGAGCCCTTCCACACCCCAAACCGCACTAACGCGACGTACGCATACTCAGAGCACGTCGGCAGATAGAGGCACTGGCTCGGGCTGAAGGCATGCAGCACCGGCGAAATGAAAGTCTTGTAAATTCCGTAGACTGCACGAACCGCGAAACCCGGCTCGGGCGTTTGCTCAGGAGACATCGTCTGCCCTGGTTGTGCCCGGCGCTGTGCCCGGCGCTGTGCCCGGCACGACGGCCGCACGCTTCTGTTGTTGTTTCTCCGCCGCGCTCTGGATCGACCGGAAGACCAGCGCTACCTCTCGTTCGAGCGCCGCAAACTCCATCTCCATCACGCTGCGCCGCGGATGCAGCACCACATCCACCGGGCTGTGGAGCGCTGCGAGATTCCTGCGCACAGCCTCCCGCATCCTCCGCTTGATGCGATTGCGCTCCACAGCCTTGCCCATCACCTTACCCACCGTCAGGCCCACACGTGGACTATGTTCTTCCGCGTCACGCAGGGGCTGGCCATCGGGCCCTATCGGCGCGCGCAACATGAAGAAGTACGCCATCTGCTTGGCAAACTGCTTGCGGCTTGCCTTGTAGACGCGTTGATAATCAGCGTGTTTTCTAAGTCGGAAGATCGAGGCTTGCGTGGTCATACCTGAGGAACGCGAACTCTCTTCGTGCAAAAGAGATCGCAACCTCAATTTTAAACCCCCGCGTCAAGAATCGAATGGCCGCAATGAAAACTGTGCTGGAGATCCTTCTTCCAACTAAACTGGTGCCATCCGGACAACGGGCAGAAAGCCCGCAAAGTGCAGCGGGCCTTCCGTAGTCGAAACCTGTTGTTTGGTTGAGGGGTTTAGCTATTTCTTGTTGGTGGACTGATCGTGCTGTCCGCCGGTGCTGCTCTGTTGCGACCCTTGGCCGGGTTTGTTCGGCATCGGGTTGGGCTGTCCGGGCTTGTTGCCCTGCTGTGGCTGATTCGGCTGATTTTGCTGATTCATAGTTTTTACGTCTCCTAATGATCAGGCGCCTCATCGTGCATGGTGCTGATACAAGGTTCGACATCCGACGCGGTTGCAGGGTTGCCCATCTTTCAAGCCTCCAAATCCCGCGTTTTTCGGGGAAAAATCCCACCCTGCACAAACCAATCAACTTACTGCCCTGCAGCACATAGCCGTATGGCGCAAATAAATTTCCTGCGCTTCGCGCCCGATCTTCCAGAACGAAAGAGGCATGCGGAAAGCTGTGAAAATCACGTCCGCTGAGGTATACTCAGAGATTGCTGCTATAGCTAAAGTTTGAGCAGGAGTCAGCTCCTGCCATAGGAGTTTTTTGTCATGCCGAAGCGTACTTTTCAACCTAACCGCCGCCACCGCGCCAAGACCCACGGCTTCCTCTCGAGGATGAAGACCAAAGCCGGCGCCGCGGTTCTCAGCCGTCGTCGCGCCAAGGGCCGTCACAAGATCGCCGTCAGCGCCGGATACCGCGACTAGTTCGCGCGCCTATGCCTTCGGGATCGCCTTTCGAAGCGCAACAGCAACCCATCTCTCTCGAAATCGCCTGCTCTGCTCTCAAGGAGCTTTGGTCGCCGCGAGTCGTGGGCCAGGTGAACAACCAATACATCAAAGTGGCGAAGATACAGGGAGAGTTTCCCTGGCATAGCCATGAGCACGAGGATGAGATGTTCTTCGTTCTCCGTGGTCTGCTTCATATCGGTCGCGCCGAGGCCGATGGCGGAACCGTGTCTCTGCGCCCGGGCGAGTTCTTTGTCGTGCCTCGCGGGGTGCGTCACAACACCTCGGCCGCCGAAGAGACATGGATCGCGTTGATCGAAACTACGACCACCCGGCATACCGGCTCCGAACAAACGCCGATGACTCGCTCTCTCGAGGAGCAGCTCGGCACCATCACCACGCCGTCAACAAAGAACTGAACAGCCTTCGCGGATACCATAAGATCTTCCTCACGGAAAGAAAGAAATACGCTCTCGCGGCAACTTTTCTTCCCCTTCTAGCCCCGAAGATTCGCTTCTTCACAACGAATGGTGCAACTCATTTTTTTTGGATGAGACGATTGAAAATCGTCGTCGCTTCCGTGCTACTATCGAACCCGTTTAGTAAGACGTTTTTCGTGAGGTCCAGCTGTCCCGCACTCTGATATTCGATTGAACAACTCCTCTTCGCCTGATCGTCGATAGGCATCTACGAAGAGACTTCTGGCAATTCCGGATTTTTCCTCTTGCCTCTTGCCCGGCAGGAAGAGACTTCTATTTGCTCTTCTCGCGTTTTCCACGCGAATTTCAAATGTGCCGCTGTCTGGGTTGAAACAGGAAACGAGACAAGGAAACATAGATAATGTCATTCGTTCCGACGGCCACCGCCGTATTGAACTACTGGGTACGCATCCTTGCGGCGCTCGAAAAGAAGATCAATCGCCAGTCCTATGAGACATGGCTCAAGCCGACGCGGTTCTCTCACCTCGAAGGCAAGAAGCTCTTTGTGCGCATCCCCTCGGCCGACTTCCAGCACATCGGCGACCGTTACGCCGACCTGATTCAAGAGGCGATCGACAACCTCGGCCTCGACGTCGAGACGGTCGCGTTCACCACGCCTGAGCAGGACCCTCGCACTCCCAAGGTCCGCGAGGACGGCGGCTTCGCGCCAGTGCCCAGCCACAGCCAGAACGCGCCACGTCAGTCGCGCCTCGGCAGCCCGTCGCAGTCCATCTCCGGCCCCGCGCCCGAGCAGGCTCGCTTCGACTGGAGCGCCGCCTCGCAACTGAACCCCCGCTACCAGTTCGACGCCTTCGTCATCGGCAGCGGCAACCAGTTCGCCATGGCCGCTGCGCAGGCCGTCGCGGAACGCCCCTCCAAGGCCTACAACCCGCTCTTCCTCTACGGCGGCGTCGGAATGGGCAAGACCCATCTCATGCACGCTATCGGTCACGACGTGAAGCGTCGCCAGCCCCATGCCTCCATCAGCTACGTCAGCGGTGAGAAGTTCACCAACGAGATGATCAACTCCGTCCGCTACGACAAGATGACCGGCTTCCGCGACAAGTTCCGCAACGTCGACGTCCTGCTCATCGACGACATCCAGTTCCTCGCCGGCAAAGAGCGTACGCAGGAGGAGTTCTTCCACACCTTCAACGCGCTTCACGAGAGCATGAAGCAGATCGTCATCGCCAGCGACCGGCCGCCCAAAGAGCTGCCCGACTTCGAAGACCGTCTGCGCTCGCGCTTCGAATGGGGACTCATCGCCGACATTCAGCCACCCGACCTCGAGACCAAGGTCGCCATCCTGCAGAAGAAGGCTGAGAGCGAGTCGACCTCGTTGCCCGTCGATGTCGCGATGTTCATCGCCTCGAACGTCCGCACCAACGTGCGCGAGCTCGAAGGCGCGCTCGTCCGCCTCATCGCGTGGTGCAGCATGCACGGCGTCGAGATCACGCTGTCCGTCACCCAGCAGTGCCTCAAGCAGTTCATCGACACCCAGGTCCGCAAGATCACCATTGAGACCATCCAGCGCAGCGTCGCCGAGCAGTTCGGCATGCGCGTCGCCGAGCTCAAGCAGAAGAACAACTCCCGCCAGATCGTCGTACCGCGCCAGATCGCGATGTACCTCGCGAAACAGCTCACGGAAGCCTCGTTACCCGAGATCGGCCGCCAGTTCGGAGGCAAGCACCACACCACGGTCATGCACTCCATCGCCAAGATCGACGAGCAACGCCGCGCCGACAAAGACCTGAACCGCACCATCAACAAGCTGATGGAGACGCTCAGCTAAACGCGCATCGATCAGTCTGCAAGAGAGGCTCGCAAAGGCGGGCCTCTTTTTGCTTTGTGCAAATAGACTCGTCTAAATACTGTCATCCGCAGCCAAGCGGTTCGCGCACTCTGCGAACTGCGCAGTCGAAGGACCCGCGGCTGTCTTTCTTCCAACTCCGCTAGCCATCCCCACTCCATCCGGCTAGAATTCCCCCACACCACAATTCCCTCTTTCAAAGGATTTGAACTTGACTACACCTGCTTTGGTAACGCCCGATCGTATCTCGCAGTTCGCCTGGGGATACGTCCCAACCTTTGTGCTGGAAGCCGCCATTCGCCATCGTGTCTTCGACGTACTCGACTCCGGCCCCAAGACCCTGCAGGAAACCGCCGTCGCAACCGGAGCCTCCGAGCGCGGCCTTCGCGCCATCATGAACGTCCTCGTCGGCCTCAACTTTCTCGCAAAGACCGACGGCAAATACTCGCTCACGCCCGAGAGCGAAACCTTCCTCGTCAGCACCAAGCCCAGCTTCTTTGGCGGCATCCTCAAGCACACCAGCGAGCAGCTCATCCCGAAGTGGCTCGAGATGAATGAAATTGTCGCCACCGGAAAACCCGCGGTTGCCGTCAACGAACAGTCCGCTGGCAGCGAGTTCTTCCAGAAATTCGTCATCGATATCTTTCCAATGAGCTACCCCTCCGCCCAGGCGCTCGCCAACCATCTCGCTCACGGCAACTCTGCAACTCCCGTTCGCGTCCTCGATCTAGCCGCCGGATCCGGAGTCTGGGGCATTGCTCAGGCACAAACCGCTCCCAACGTCACTGTCACCGCCGTCGACTGGCCCGATGTACTGCCAGCGACCCGCGCCACCGTTGCCCGGTTCAACCTCACCGACCGCTTCACCTTCGTCGAAGGCGACCTCCTCACCGCTGACTTCGGCACCGGCCACACTCTCGCTACACTCGGCCACATCCTCCACAGCGAAGGAGAAGCCCGCAGTAAAACTCTTCTCCGCAAAACTTACGACGCCCTCGCTCCTGGCGGCACCATCGCCATCGGCGAGTTCCTCGTCAACGCCGACCGCACCGGCCCAGTCCCATCGCTCCTCTTCGCCGCGAACATGCTCGTCAACACCGAAAACGGCGACACCTACTCCTTCGAGGAGATCAGCGATTGGCTCACCGCCGCCGGCTTCACCAACCCGCGTCTCCTCGAAGCCCCCGGCCCGTCACCTCTGGTGCTCGCCACCAAACCCTGAGCCATGGTCTCCTCTCGACTCAAGTCGAACCAATGGGCGGTGATTCTGACCTTGAGCGAAGCCCAAGGGAAGAATCGCCGCTCGCATGTTGCTCTCGCGGTAGAGCCTCCGCTGCCGTTGCTGCTTTGTCACAAAATTCGGCCTAACTTCCGCGATTCACCTTGTAATTGCGGCACAAACTCAGCGTAACAAGAAGTATGACGAAGAAAACTCTGCTTCCCTGCTTGCTTCTTCTCTCCCTGCTCCTCGCGTCGTTTCTTACCGTCCACGCCTCACAGGCCCAAGCCCAAGCCCCCGCAAAACTCATCGTCCGCAACGCCTACATCTTCTCCATGGCGGACACCCAACGCACTCCTTTCCACGGTTATCTCGTAGTCGCGAACGATGGAACCCTCCAAACCGTAGCCGCCGGAGACCCACCCGCATCGCTCCATGCCGCCACAATCTACGACGCCCATAACCACTGGATCATCCCCGGCTTCATCTCGGCACACAGTCATCTCTGGCAGAGCGCTTACCGCGGCCTCGCCTCCGATCAAACCCTCCTCGGCTGGATCGACGCCCTCTACGGCCACGCCGTCAAGGAAGCCACCGCAGAAGATCTTTACTGGTTCACTCTCGAAGGCGCACTTGACCATCTTCGCCACGGCATCACCGGAGCCTACAGCTTCAACTACGGCGGTCACACCCGCGACCAGAGCGTGGCATTCAACGAGCAGACCTTTCGCGCCGAATCGGACTCCGGCATCCGCTTCGTCCATGGCTGGGAGCCCGGCCGCGCCAGCGCCGCCTACACCCCAGAAATCGCCGACCACGAGTTCTCCACCTTCCTCGCCTACACCCGCGCCCACCCCACCACAAAACTTCTTTCCGTCATGATCAACGGCATGACCTCCTTCGACGGCACTCCGACGCAGGCCCCTCTCGAAGCCGCCCTCATGCAGCGCTACCATGTCGGCAATCAAAGTCACTACCTCGAGCAGCCCGAAACCCAGGTCGCCGACCGCGAGCAGTTCCAGTGGTTCACCGACGGCGGCCTCGTCACCGACAAGCTCATCTTCGGCCACTTCATCCACACCGACCCCGCCATTCTCGCCGCCACTGGCAAAGCCCACGCCTCCATGAGTTGGAACCCGCTGTCGAACGGTCGCTTGGCCAGTGGTACTGCCGATATCCCCCAATACCTCAAGGCCGGCATCCGCGTCGGCATGGGAGTCGACGGCGAAGCCTCCGCCGATCTGGCCGACCCATTCGAAAATCTTCGCACCGGCCTCTACGCCATCCGCGACAAGTACGAAAACGCCGCCATCATGAGCCCCTACGACGTCCTTCGCCTCCACACCGTCGGCAGCGCCGACGTCCTCGGTGTCTCCAACAAGCTAGGCTCGCTCGAACCCGGCAAACAAGCCGACTTCCTCGTCATCGACCCCACCCGCTTCGGCCACATCTTCGACCCCTACGCTACCCTCGTCTTCGTCACCAGCCAGCCCGACCTCGAGCGCGTCTACGTCGCCGGCGACCTCCAGGTCGAACACGGCACACTCCTTCACCAGGACCTCAACAAGATCCAGCACGAAGTTGACCAGCGCGTGAGCGAGCGCTCCAAATAGCCGACTTGGAACCGGCTAGCCGTTAGCGCGGGGAGGACGGTGGTGTCGTCAGATACTTCGCCGGAATCGGATTCCCCGGAGTCTCGGCACTCCAAAAGATATTGACCAACCAATATCGATCACCATCTTTCAACAGTTGAATGCTGTTGATCCCTCGCGCAAACGGAGCCGGATCTTCTGCAGCATGTCGCGACTCGTACGTACTCCAGACGTGCACGATGTTGCCGTATTGCTGTACTTCGTTATGGATCGGGCGCTCAAAAAATCCGCTTGCCGTCATCCGCGGGCCGCTCCGCTCAATGTACTCGTCCACCGTCAAAGAGAAAGCATCCGCGTGTGCATCCGTCTTCGCGAATGTTGGCGTCAGTCGCGCATCCGGCAGAAACAGTGATCGCATCCGGTCCCAATCGCGCTCCTGTCCCTTCCCACCGGAGATCGAGTTATACAGCGCACCGAGAATCGCGGGAAGCGATTTCACATCCTCGGGCTTCGCTACTGGCCAGCCCGGATGGGTCGCAATCGATCCGACCACTGGCGGAGCAGTTGGCGCGGCGGGAGTCTGTGCAGCGGGTGGCGTTTGGGGAGCCCCGGCCGCAGAAGCCGTACTGCCAGTCTGAGCAAAACCGCCAGCGCAAGGGAGAGCCAAAACAGCCATCCCAATCACAACAGCAAACCGTCCACCAACCTTCATAGCTCTTCCCTCAAGAAAAAACTCTTAAGCACGGGCCCGATTCTTCTGCACTCGCGTCAGACAGCCACATTCTACATCGACGAATGAATCCTCCTGTACCGCCGCCACACCAGTAATACCGGTATTGCCAGCACTGCCAGCCAGATCACCAGCGCCGGCCCGTACTCCTCCGCGAACAGCACAAACCCCAGTAGAGTCTCCGCGGCGTTGTGGTATCCCGCAACAAACGCATTGTGCACGCGTGTCGAAACCGAATCCGCCGGCGGAGCCAGTTGCGCCTTGTACTGCTCGCTCAGCTGCACCTCCACCGTCGCAAAATCCACGCGGTGCTCCAGCGCCTTCTGCTCCGCCTCCATCGCTTCAATATCCCCGCGCACCCGCGCAATGTTCTGCTCCACCTCCAGCACATCCCGGATATTTCCTGTGCGTTGCTTCAAAATGTCCTGAAACCGCTCCTCGGTCTCTCGCGAGGTCTTCAGCCGCGCAACCAGATCCGCATGTTGCTGCGAAACCTCCTCGCCAGACTGCGCTTCATTCTCGACTCGTCCCAAAGCCCTCATATCCCCAAGAACCGAGGTCAACTCACTCTCCGGAACTCGCAGCGAAGCCCGAAACCACCGCGCACCATCTTCCGGCGAGTTCACATTCAAGTGCGCCGCGTAGCCCCGATGCCGCGCAACAATCCCATCCAGCGCCGCCCGAGCCGCATCTACATCCTTCACCCTGACCGCAAGCGACACACTCCGCGCAATCATCGGAGCAGGCAGATTCCGCGCGTCATTCTGCGTCATCACGCCGCCCACTACACCACTCATCCCTGCCACACCAGCCACTGGCGCCGGACGGTCGGCAAGCGCGCCATTAGATACCAACGACTCCGACATCGCAGTCCGCTGCTTTCTCTCCTCCATCGCCTGCAATTTGTCCTGCGTTGCCGTGTATTCCCGAGATGCGAGAGATTCAGGAGGCGCAGTTGCGGGCTGCCGTCCAATCATCTGTTCATAGCTCGGCGGACTTGTCCTGCTCCTCGTCAACACCGACACCATCAGCATCGCGGCAATCACCGCACCGCCGGCGAACCCAACGATCTTCCACGTCACGGAAGCGGCCGGAAAAAATCCTCCAACCCCGCGCCTCCGCAGCCTTGCTCTCAACAATCTCCTCCACCCATGCGGCACAGCCGGAACACTCCACTGCTCAAGCATCTCCGAAGTCCCGCGCAACTGCTCCGCCACCAACGCGCACTCAGCGCACTGCTCCAGATGCTCCGCCATCGCGCGCGCATCCGCCGCCGAAAGCTCGCCATCCAGAAAGCCATCACCTCTTCCGGGGCCACGCTATGTTCTGCCGTATTCATACGCGCTCCTCACCTTCCGCAAACTCTCTCGCAGCCCGCACGGGCGCAGGCGCAGTAAGAATCTCCCGCAGAGCCGTCCGCGCCCGAAACAGCCGCGACCGAACTGTATTCAGCGGCAGCTTCAGCAACTCCGCAATCTCCGCATAACTCAACTCCTCAAACTCCCGCAGCAACAGAATCTCCCGATCCACCCGCTCCAGCCTCCCGACCGCATCCCGCAGCACCAACTCTGCGTCCAGGCGGTTCCGCGCCTCGCGGCTCCTGCTCTGCCACACCCGCAAACATCGCCCGAAAAGCTGCCTTCCGACGATGCGCCCGCAGCACATTGAACCCGATCGCATACAAATAAGTTCGAAACGTAGCCGAAGGCTCATACCGCGCCGAAGCCCCCAGCACTGCAAGAAACGTCTCTTGCGTCAACTCCTCCGCCACCGCCGCATCCACCACCCGCCGCCGGAAGAACCCAAACACCGGCTGCTTATACCGCGAAAACAACTCTCCAAACGCATCGTGCGATCCCCGCGCAAACGCCGCCATCAACAACTCATCGCTCACAGCAGGCTTCCCGCCATCCGCCTCCGAGCCATCCTCCGAATTCAGCGCCACGCCACGCAAATCGTCCCGCATAAGCTCCCGCTCGAATCACGTCACACAATGGTAATGACTCGATCTGGCCGAAAGTTCCGCACCCCGCAGACAAATATTTTTCTCCCACGCCTCAACTAAGATTGATTCCACCATGCCCGAAACCACCACACCCGACGCCACGCTCCAGGGCTCCGTGCTGGTTCTCCTCCAATTCGACGTCTCCGAAGCCATCCGCCTCGACCAGCTCCGCACCCTTCTCCAGGCCCGCACCGTCGAGCCGCTCGGCCTCAAACACCCCGCCCAGGGCAACATCCGTTACCAGCGCCCGCCCATCATCGAAGCCCTCGATCCCCTCATCCTCGAGTCCGGCGAGCAGCTCCACGGCACCATCAAGTACTACGACTACGGAGTCCTCAGCGTCATCTACCAGCGCGCCTACACCGGCACCTGGGACAACCTCATCGCCCTCGCCAGCCGCTGGGTCTGGGAGATCGACTTCGCCGCCCAGGCCACCCAGATCGTCCGCACCCGCCTTGCCCGAGGCGCAGCCGCCCTCATCAAACCCTACGAAAAATGGCTCAGCGAAGACTACCTCATCTTCCATATCCGCGAGATCACCCCTGCACGCGCCATTCCCGACCTCATCCAGCAGAACGGCCTGCAAATCACCCAGATCGTTCGCGGCGATACCGGAAAGCCTAGCCGAGTCCGAGTGCCACGAAGTCCTCCAATCCCGCATCTCCTACTACGCCGACGACCTCGCCGTCATCGGCTGGAACGCCGCCTTCCTCTACGACACCACCTCCGGCGCCGAGACCGCCATCCAGCTCCTCGAATACGCCAACTCCCAGCTCCTCGACTTCCGCCACTACGACGATCTCCTCACTCGCGAGCTCGACCGCGTCTACCCTCTGCTCGACAAGGGCACCGGCTTCTTCTCCCGCTGGCGCCTCGCCCGCTCCGCCACCCGCTCCAGACCGTACTGCTCGACGTCGACGAGCTCACCGAACACACCGACAACGCCATCAAATTCCTCTCCGACATGTTCGCCGCCCGCTTCTACAAACTAGCCGCCTCCAAAGTAGGCGTCCCCGACTACCGCGACCTCGTCACCCAGAAAGTCCGCACCGCCGAAGAGCTCTACCGCTTCATGGTCGACCAGTTCAACCAGAGCCGGGCATTTCTCCTCGAGCTCACCGTAGTCATCATCCTGATCATCGAGCTCTTCTATTTCTTCCGCGGAAACCCGCTTAGCGCGAAGGAAGACGACCGCTCGCCCATCAATTCATCATTGCCAAAACCTAGCAACTTTGACAGTTGTCGGCTGCCATCTCGCGGCCCAAACTCAAAGTCGGCATCATCAATACATCACTTTGTGTCGGCGAAAGGACCCAAAATGAGGCCCTTACAACGGGTTGCATCAACTTTTCCCGGTCCTCTCCAGCGCAACTCCCGGAACAAAATCCTGGTCGCCCTTTGCTTTCTGTTATCCGTCGCCCCTCTAGCCCACGCTCAGGAGCTCGACGATTACAAGGTGCGCATGTCAGGAGTCTGGTGGTATCCGCAAAACTCCGGGACCATCTATGGCAGCGGAAGTCAAGGTTCCTTCAATCTCCAGAAAGACTTCGGGTTTACCTACTACCCAACCTTCAGCTATCAGCTTGACTGGCGATTCAAGAGGAAGCAGCACCTTCTCTTCGGTGCCAGCGTTCTCGACAACTCCGCAACCAGGGCCATCACCCGAACCATTACCTTTGAGGGCAAGACCTTTACTGTCGGAACGCAAACCACAGCGAGCATCAAGACCTATTCCTTCTCTCCCGGCTATCAATACGACTTCATTCGCCGCGATCACGGATATCTTGCCCTGGGAACGGTGTTCTATCTACTTGACACTAAGGCTGGGCTCACCGGGGTCGTGAACGTCAATGGCCAGAACGCAACCCAGACGGTCTCCGGTTCCACATTTTCGCCCGTGCCCGTAATTGGTCCCCGCGCCCGCTGGTATCCGCTGCATGCCTCCAACCGCCTTTCTCTCGACGGTTACGCTCAGGGCATGTACTTCTTCGGCTACGGGGACATCTGGTCCGCGCGTGGCGCCGTCAACTTCGGTATCGTCCGTCATCTCAATCTAACCGCTGGCTATTTTCTCGGATCCGCCGTCTCTGTCCACGGAACTGATTGCGCCTGGGAGGGAATCAGGAGGTCCTGAGACATTGCGGCGGACGCAACCAACGACCGAATCGGGATACATGCTATCGTCGAAGTAACAACTAGTTATCACGTTTACGCCTCATTAACGCTGATACCAATCGCGCGTAGAAGTTCTACTAGATCATAAAGGTCGTAAATAATGTGTTTTGTATGAGGGATGTGGGGTATCCTTAAAGAGGAGGTGACATGGAAGACATTTCTGTGAAGTGTATCGAGGTTGATCCTGGAGTTGCGGCAAAAGGGAGCAATAGTAGGCCTTGCGAAGGATCGTGGACATGTTGGGCCGCCTTCAGGCTTCATGATTCCAGCTCCATCCGCGCCTAGTTACTCGCCATCCCGAAACAGCGCATCCGCAGCCCAAATCACCGGAGCCTGCCCATGGAAATCCCCCGTCCTCCTTTTGCGTGCTAGTAGTAAGCAGATCGTCCTTCTTCCCCGTCCCCTCGCAAACCTGCGTCACATCATTGTTCTGGTCCACATACCCCACCACCGCAATCCAGCTCTTCCTCGCCGCCGGCCCATACGTCTTGGCATCCAGCCACCCATGCTTCACGCCCGTAATCATCGCAAAACTGAACATCGCCGAGCTCGAGCTCTCCGGCCACGCCTCGTCATGATCGATCAGTTGCCGCCACATCCCATCCTTCCCCTGGTACTTCAGCAAAGCACTCATCATCAACCGGTACCCCTGCATAATCCGCGCCCGGTCCGGATGATTCTCCGGCAGCGACCGCAGCATCTCCGCCATCCCCGCCGCAACCCATCCATCCCCGCGCCCCCAGAAGTACTTCACATCCGGAGCGTGATAAAACAGCCCATTCGGCTGCTGCAGCTTATCCAGATAAGCCACCATCTCCTTCGCATCCCTATCCAGATACTTCTTGTCCCCCGTCGCTCGATAAGCCTCCAGCTGCAGCATCGTCAACATATACATATCGTCGATCCAGAACCGCGTCTCCTCCGACAACCCATCCGCATCCGGACTCTTCCACTGGTCATCGGCAAACGTCTGCCCAAACTCGACATACTTCTTATCCTTCAACTGCCGCCCAATCTCCAGCGGCACAATGCCGAAGATCGCCGCATCCACATGATGCGCATGCGGAACCCGTTCCGGCTTCGCCCCACCCGGCATCATCGGATCCAACCGCTCCACCAACTTCTGCCGCAGCGCATCATCATGCGTCAGCTCCGCAAACTGCAGCGCCCCATACCAGGTCCCCGCCTCCGCATAGAACACCGTCTTCGTGTACTGCGTCGGAGCTCGTCAAAAAATGCTCCGCCAGCTTCTTCCCCACCTCTGCCGGAGCAACTCCCGCCGGCCAGTTATCAAAATACCTACTCTGCGCCGAAGCCACACCCACACAACCCGCCAGCAGACACCCAAGCAAACCAATCTTCACAATCGAAGCCGAAATCGACATCATCCTCACCTCACAAAATCCTCGGAAATCACAACGTTGGCCATTTTACCCTCCAAAACATATTTTCATCCTCCAAACTTCATAAGCCGCTCTCCCCAGTATTTGCCGAAGACGCCTCCCCAACGTGAAGAAACAGAGTCTCTCCTGCAGATTGGCATTTCCCTGACATAGTGCGAAACTTGTGGACTATACGTCTACCTGGGTTGACCATCGGAGGTACGGAGACGCGACTCGGACGATGGCCCGCTGACCGCAGCGGCGAAAGCTGTGACCGCCGATAAAATATGACTCCTGAACTCTGGCAGCGCCTGAAGCCGTTGTTCCATGCCGCCTTGCAAGAGGGGACCGAGAGCCGCGCCGCATTCATACAATCTGCATGCGGAGGCGACAAAGAATTAGAAGCCCACCTCAAACAGCTTCTGGAGGCCGAGCAGCGAGACGGCCATTCGCCGGACGCTCCATTTGCCGATGTCAATAATCTTCTGGAGAAGATGGGTCGCCCCCAGCCCAACGAACCTGCATCCGGCAACCCACCCATCGTCCGCCCCATGATCGGCCAAATTATCTCCCACTACCGAATCGTTGAAATGTTGGGTGGCGGCGGCATGGGTATTGTCTACAAAGCCGAGGACTCCTCCCTCGGACGTTTTGTCGCGCTTAAATTTATCCCCGATCATCTGGCTCAGGATCCGCAGGTGCTCGAACGGTTTCGCAGAGAGGCTCGCGCTGCGTCAGCGCTCAATCATCCCCATATCTGCATCATCCACGAAATTGGCGAGCAGGACGGCAAGGCGTTTATTGCCATGGAGCTTATGGAAGGCACCACGCTGAAGCATCGCATCGCCGGCAAGCCGCTGCCACTCGAAGAAGTGCTCGAATGGGGGACCGAGATTGCCGACGCGCTCGGTGCCGCCCACGCCAAGGGAATTGTTCACCGCGACATCAAGCCGGCAAACATCTTTGTGACGAAGCGCGGCCACGTGAAAATTCTGGACTTCGGCCTGGTAAAACTCCTGCCCGCAGACGGCCTCACTTCTTCGGCGACGCCCACAGCCAGCTACCGAGAGCAGCTTACCCAATCAGGCACTCCGATGGGCACCATCCCTTACATGTCGCCCGAACAGGTGCGCGGCGAGGAGATGGATGCCCGCACCGATCTGTTTTCCTTCGGAGTCGTGCTCTACGAGATGGCGACCGGAGTGCTCCCCTTCCGCGGCGACACTGCCGTCGTGGTGGGAGAAGCAATTTTGAATCGCACACAGATCCCGCCGGTGCGGCTGAACCCCGACGTGCCCGCAAGGCTCGAAGAGATCATCGATAAAGCACTGGAAAAAGATCGGAAGCTGCGCTACCAAAGCGCCGCCGATCTGCAGACGGACCTGCAACGCCTGGCGCGAGACACCAGCCGAAGCCATTGGGACGCATTGTCTTCAAAACAGCAGCAAGAGAAGCTAAAGGAGCTACCGCCGCCAAAACCAAAGTCGCGGAAACCCTACTACTATGTCGCGGCCGCAGCCCTTGTCCTCGCAGTTGCGACAGCATTTCTCTTCCGGCGGCCATCCCCTGCCGGAGCACCAGCCAGCAAAGAATGGGAGCAACTGACATTCTTTACCGACTCGGCGGAATACCCCACTCTCTCCTCGGACGGAAGAATGCTCGCGTTCATTCGAGGAAGCAATCCCTTCGTCACAAGTGGAGATCTTTACGTAAAGCTATTGCCAGGAGGCGAGCCCGTCCAACTGACCCACGATTCGGCGCCAAAACTGGGCCCGTCGTTTTCTCCGGATAATTCGCGTATCTCCTACGGTCACGGCGGGCCCTTTGACACCTGGGAGGTACCTGTTCTCGGCGGCGAACCTCACCTCCTGCTACCCAACGCTTCGTCGTTAACATGGATTGAAGGCGGAAAGCGGCTGCTCTTCTCTGAGGTCATCGAAGGCCTGCACATGAAGATTGTGACCACGGATGAGGGACGGGGAAATAGCCGGGACGTCTACGTGCCCGCCGGCGAACGCAGTATGGCCCATCATTCTTTCCTTTCACCTGACGGTCGATGGGTACTCATCGTTGAGATGGACAGCCGAAGCGAAATTATTCCCTGCCGTGTCGTTCCATTCGACGGCTCGAATGAAATTAGAGTGGTAGGCCCTCCCAATGGGGCATGTCTTTCGGGCGCGTGGTCGCCTGACGGGAAATGGATCTATCTCGCAGCCAAGACAGATACCTTTCACCTCTGGCGCCAGCGTTTTCCGGATGGAAAACCGGAGCAATTCACCTTCGGCCCAACCTCTCAGGTAGGAATAGCGATGGCGCCTGACGGCAAGTCGCTCATTACCTCTGTCGGGTCAGAGGACCGGTCTGTGTGGCTGCACGACAAAGACGGAGACCACCAGGTCTCCTCCGAAGGGAACACTTCCTTGCCAAGGTTTTCTTCTGACGGACACAGCCTCTATTTCCTCAAATCCATCGGACAAACCGGTAGCGACGAGTTGTGGATCAAAGACGTAGATAGCGGGAAAGAGGAGAGAATTTTGACGGCCTATCCGATGCAGGAATATTCAGCAGGGCGAGACGTGAAACAGGCATACTCCGTATCCCAAGACGGGAAAGAAGTTGCATTTTCCATGAAGGATAAGGACGGCCATACAAACATTTGGATTGCTCCGACCAGCCGTCGCTCGTCCCCGGTGCGCATCACCTCTGCGGCTGTCGAAGATCTTCCCTTTTTTCTGCCGGACGGCGACCTCATCTTTCGCGCGATAGAAGGAGGCTCAAGCTTTATCTATCGCATGAAGACCGATGGCACCGGCCGCCGCAAGATTACCCCGGGACGCATTCTGGATATCGCTTCGGTGTCGCCGGACGGCCGCTGGATTACTGCCGCGTCGCCCAACATCAACGAAGAACATATGGCCAGCATGAAGGCGTTTCCTGTGGATGGCGGCCCACCGGTGGCCTTGTGTGCCGACGGTTGCGTGGTCAATTGGGATACGGCTGGAAGATATGCTTACATTACCTTCTTGCAATCTGGTTCAGCCAGTTATGCACTGCCGGTGATGCATGACGTGGGACTTCCAAGGCTGCCGCCCGGAGGTGTGAGCAAACAGGATCTTAAAAACGGGAAAACAGATATTGCTTTCACGGTGGCTGTCCAGTCAGCCGTAAGCCCATCCGTCTACGCCTACACTCGCGAGGCCACTCGCAGCAATCTCTACCGCATCCCCTTACCGTGAGTGAAATCGGCCTCCGTTCCTCAGAAAGATAGTTTGAGGGCAAATTGTATAAGCCGAGGATTGTTCACAGTGGAATTTACCGAGCCGAATCCAAGAGCGCTTACATCATTCACCGGCAAACCAAACTGGGTGTGATTGAAGAGGTTGAAAAACTCAGCGCGGAAATTTAAACCCATCTCTCGAGGCAGCGCGAACTGTTTGATCACGGAGAAGTCCGTATTAACGAAATCAGGTCCGATAGCCGGGACGCGCGACGCATTCCCCAACTGGCCGACGGGGGGCGCAACAAAGCAGGTGGCGTTGATCCACTGTAGTTGCCCGTGGTTCGCGTTATGAGTGTTGCAACTGGCGATCTGGGTAGGCCGGTTCCAATTATTTCCATTCCCGCCGTTCTGGAAGAAGGAGCCGGACTGATTATTGCTGTCGATCAACGGAACCGGAAATCCCGAAGAGATTCTTTGGATGAGAGTCAATTGGAAACCGCCAAGAAGTGTGTTGGTCACATCATTCCAATCGCTGCCGAACTGCTTTCCGTGCCCGAAGGGAAGATCGTAAATAACACTGCCCGAGAAGCTGTTATTGAGATTAATCTGCGATAGCGCCCAATCCAGCGTTTGCCAGTTGGGAAGAGGGAAATAGGGTGCGCTCAACAGCGAACCTAAGCCGTCGGATAACCCGTTGTCATACGTATGAGAGTAGGTATAAGCAAACAGTGCGTATAGGCCATACTTCTCTGTCTTGGTCTCTGCTTTGATTTGAAACGAATCATAATTTGTATTGCCCACATCGCCGAACAGCGAAATGGTATCGAACGTGTTATACGGAGGCACATAAGGCATCCCATTCGAAAGGCAACCGAGCGTATAGTTGGCTACCTTGCCGCACGCAGACGGACTGTCAGTGTTGAGGTTATTACCGGCGACAAGGATGTGCGAGCCGCGGGAACCCGCATAGCCGGCGGTCAGGACAAGGTTGCCGACCAGTTGCCGCTCGACGTTCACGTTGAATTGCTGTACCCGGCCCAACTTGAAGTCTGTCGGCTGGGTGTAGAACGAGCCTGTAAATGTGCCAACCGTAGGCGGCGCAGGAATGGCCTGAAATCCACTGGAGAGGCTGATGCCGGAGGGTTCTTGTCCGAGCACTTTGGCGCAGTACGAGGTAGCAAAGGCGCAACCGGCGGAGGCGAAGGCATCGGATTCTCCGAGGAACGGCGGGTTCTGCCATAGACCCTGAGCGCCCTGGCTCCAGGCCGAGTCGTGGAACAGAGCGTAACCGCCGCGCAGCACTGTTTTGTCGCTGCCGAACACCTTCCAACTGGCACCGACGCGGGGTTCGAGGGCACTCCAATCCATATTGACACCCGCCGACCCACTCACCCCATTTTGATTGGCAACGAGAAGCTGTCCAGTTGCGGGAACGTAATTGGCCAGGCGTCCGTGGGCTTCGGTGATCGGGGTCGTCATAGCCCACGCCAGACCAAGATTGAGCGTGAGAGAGGGTGTCACCCTCCAATTGTCCTCAAAGAAAGGACGCCAGATTGTCCAGCGACGGCCGGTGACAGGGCCGTTGAACGTCTGGTCATGAATCGCCAGGCCCGTAATTCCGAGCAAATAATCGGCCTGCGGATTACCGTCGATGTTCACGCTGTTGAGGCCGGTAAAGTTACCGCCGTTGCCGATAATCCAGAAGCCATCCTGGAAGGCCTCAGTCCCCACGTTCATTTGATTGCGTCGAAAATCAATTCCCATATGGAAGTCGTGCTTATGACGAATCAGTTCGAGGGAGTCTCTGAAAGAGAAGATGTTCGTTCCCCCCTGGAAAGGAGAGTAGCCGCGATCGCCGATTGCCCAATAGCCGCCTGCAACGATCGTTGAGACTAAGCCGCAACTGTATGCCCCAGGGACGCAGACAGCAGGGGCGCCGGAACATCCCAGGTTGGCGTTCGGAATACCGCCGGGCACAATGTTCGCGGAGGCGCAGGTCCCCGTGCCTTGCGAAGTGATGTAGTCGAAGATGCGGTTGTAACCAAAGCTGGCCTGGTTGACCAGGTTGGGGGAGAACACATGCGTCTCGCCGAGAGCGACGTTGCGCGCATGGTTGATAATGTGCTGATTAGTGCCGAAAGCGTTCGCTGAAGCAAAGGCTGGCGGAGTCGAGCCGCCCGGCACATAGGAGAACGCCTGCTCGTAGCTGAAACGGCCGAAGAGACTGTCCTTGCCGGAAAGCGTGTAGTCCAGGCGGGTATCGAACCTGGTGTCGTTCAGTTGGCGCACGGGAGTATTCACGAAGTTGTAACCGGCGCTCGCGTTGTTTGCGTTCGGTGCAGGATACAGCTTCATCATGGCCTGTCCAATGTTGTTGATCAGGCCGGAAGGAATCTTGTTACAGGGAATCCCATGAGGCTGGCTGCCATCGGGATTCGAAGGAAGAGGATTCCCCGCGCCATTGCACTGGAAATAAACATTTGGAAATGCCGTCGGACTTGTGGACGCGCCAATCATGTTCGGGTTAACGATGGCGAGACCGGAGACAGGATCGCCAAAAGCGTCTGCAGAGAAATCGCCAGTGCGCATGGCCAGCGAAGGCACCAGACCCGTAAACGCGATGCCGTGGCGCTGATATTTCTGTTCGCCATCCACAAAGAAAAAAAGTTTGTTCTTCAGAATGGGTCCGCCGACCGAGCCTCCAAAGTCGTTCAAATTAAACTTCTCCACGGAGCTGGAAAAGTAGCTCTTGGCATCGAGACTCGTATTGCGGAAGAATTCGTACAGAGTCCCGTGAAAGTTGTTCGTCCCGTTTTTTGTCGTGACCAGCACCGCGGGTCCTGCCCGGGTACCGTATTCGGCGGAGTAAGTGTAAGTCAAAACCTTGAACTCCTGAATGTCATCGATCGACGAGTAAATGCTGATACCCCCTGCAGTCAGTTCGTTATTGTCGACGCCATCCAGCAGCCAGTCCGTGCTGTTCGGACGCGATCCACCGACCGATAGAGAAAGCGGGCCGCGCGCGGCCACCTCACTACTCGCGGCGGAGGTGAAGAAGCTATTAGGATTCGTCTCTGCCGTAGCGCCGGCCGTTAGCGTGGCAAGTTGAACGAAATCCCGGCCATTCAACGGGAGCTGCGCCACCTGCTGCGACGTGATGACCTGACCGAGAGAAGGATTCGCCGTCTCAACCATCACCGCGTCTCCGGCGGAAACCGCCACAGTAGTGACCACAGTCGGGGGTACGAGCGAAAAATTGAGTTCGCGGGATTCATCAACTTGCAGACGCAGATCCTTGGTTTCAGCGCTTTGAAAACCCGAAGCATCGACGTGCACCGTGTAAGTCCCCACAGGAAGCAAGGGGAGCAGATAGTGTCCTGCACTATCCGTCTTCGCGTCTCGAGCCAGGCCGGTTCCCTGAGAGGTAGCCGTAACGCTCGCTCCAGGAACACCCGATCCGGTTTTATCAAACACATTGCCGGAGAAACTTCCAGTGGCCTGCCCATGCATGACCGGACAGGTCATAAGCGCGAGAACGCCGGCAATCACCAGAAGTAGTATTTTGTGGGATTTCGTATCGGCGGAGTCTTCCACCGATCTCGGACACGTCGTGCCAACCGTCATGCGCCTCATAGTCAATCCCCTTTCGACAAAATCGCTTAGGGTTGCTCTTGCATGGCCTGCACTGCGCTGGATTGTAAGTAGACTGTAAGAACTGTCCGGTCGAAAGTCAACGCAACCCCCCGCCGACACACAGATACCGCAACATCAACTACGCCAAAACAGATGTGAATGTTCATCAGACGCACCAAATGCCAATGAAAGCACCGCCGCTCATCCCAATCGATTGCCGCTCGTCACACACCAATCTGTAATCGACAATCCGGGGAGGTGAATGACGAGAGGCGCGTTTGTCAGAAACCGCTCTATTGAAGCTTCGCGTATTCCGACCGGGCAGCAATGAGCACCGGGATGTCGGGGTCGGCGTCTTTCCACAGCGTCAGGAAATTCTGATAGGAAGCGCGGGCTTTGACGTTGTCGCCCGACAGGACGTAAGCCCTGCCCAACCCGAGATGCGCCAGTGATCCTACCGGCTGATTCACGACAATACCTGGATGATCGATCATCTTCTGAAACTCCGCGGCAGCGGCTACGCCGTTATGTGCCGCCAGATACGCCTGCCCTCTCATCCACACAGGGTAGAGGTAAGGAAACGCCAGTGTTCCGCCCAGTTCATACGGCAGCGCCGCTTCGAGATTTTGTATCGCCTGCGAGGGATTGTTCCTGCCGATTTCGATCGCACCGTGAATGGTTGGCAGACAGTAGAGTTTCAGCATCGTATCCGTGGAAGAGGTTCTCTCCAGTTCCTCGACAAGGCTCTTCGCCTTGGCCGTGTCCCCGGCGCGCGCCAGCGTCAGCGCTGCCAGCAACTTGACGTCGCGTCCCGACTGCAACGCCAGCGCCGCCTCTGCGTTTTGCCTCGCTGCGGCCGTGTTCCCGAACTCGGCTTCCCGCAACCCTGCGATCGCCTGCCAAAGAGCTGCCGTTTCTTTCGAGCCGGCACGCACAGCAGACTCCGACGCCCGTCGCGAATAATCCCGCGCCCGCACGAGCCGCCCGTAATAGGCGTCCGTGTCTGCCTGCCCGGAGAGCATCATATCTTCGTCTCCAACTCGTCCCACAGCCCAGGCAAGTTGTTTCTCCATCTCCTTCGTGTCACCTCGCCGGAAGGCCAACAGATACAGGTTCCCTCGAAGGTAGAGGCCGTCAAACCCCTGCGCCTGCGCCTCTCGCAACACCCTCTCCGCGTCGTCCAACCGGTTCAGCGCAATGTAATCAAAGGAAAGATTGCCGTATCCCGTCGTCGTTGGCTTCAGGCCTAGCGACTCTTTCGTCTCGGCCACTGACTTGTCGTATTGCCCAAGCTGTTGATAGATGACACCGAGATCCAAATGCGGTGTGTCTTCCCGCGGGTAACTCTTCGACCACAACTGATACTCCTCAATCGCTTTCTCCAGATCTCCCGTGACAGCGTGATAGTAAGTTGTCGAGATCCGGTATCTCTCGCGCTCGCTCACCCGGTCCCGCAGCTCATACGCCTTGGTCGCATTCTCCGCTGCCAGGTCTGCCTGATTGAGATTGAAATACGTCGTGCCCAGCGCCGCGTAAGCCAGCGCAAAATTCGGATCAAGTTCAATCGCACGTTTATAGAAGGGAATCCCCTCTGCGTCACCCGTCCTGCGTGCCGTTCTGCCACCGACGCTGTACGCTTGCAATGCCTCGACCGAAGGAGTGGTTGCCTCGACCGGCACATCGAACTTCTCCACAGTGGCCAGCGATTCGCCAAGCTTTCCCCGCAGCTTTCCTGCTGCTTTACCCAGCGCCTTCAGCACGCCTCGTTTGTCCGCCGCCGTCCCCTGTTCGCTGGCCAGCGTATCTCCGCCACCGCAACTGATTGCGTTAAGCCCAATCACGTACTGCCCGCCAAGGTTCGAGATCGATCCCTGCACCGTCGCCTTGCTGCCCGTCCGAATGCAAACCTCCTGTGCAAGCTTCGGCGTAATGGGCTGCGTCGTCGGCTGGCCCATAAGCTTCAACGTCTCCTCGATCTTGCGATCGGAGACGATATTCAGGAACGGTGACTGACTCAGCCCAATTGTCAGAGCCTGCTTGAGCGCATCGTCAAAGACAGGATCGCCGGTCTTGTTGTCGAAGTCCGCGAGCAGCACTGTGTCTTTGTCAGTCAGCGCTACTGACTTCGCTAAATGAGCCGCCATGCGCGATCGCAGATAGAGTCCTCCGGCCAACAAGGCAATCAGCGCCAGAGCCGTCACCGCGACAGGCTTCCACACGGACGCGATCCGCGAACCCAGCCGCAGACCGGAACGCGACCTCGGTTCCGCAGCGAGCACAGGACTCAGGCTTGTCTTTGCGATGCGCTCGCTATCCATGTCCCGCTTCAGCCGCTGCAGGTCCGCCCGCATCTCCGCCGCACTCTGATAACGCAGTGCCCGATCCTTCTCCAACGCCTTGCAGACGATTCTCTCCAACTCCTCCGGGATATCCGGATTCAACCTGACCGGAGGGACCGGAGAGCGATTGAGGATCGCTTCGAAGATCTCCGCGGCGCTGTCTCCCCGAAACGGCAGCTGGCCCGTCGTCATCTGATAGAGAACCCCACCAAACGAAAACAAATCGCTTCGCGCATCCAACACCCCGGCTCGGGCCTGTTCCGGTGACAAGTAGGCAAGGGTTCCCACGACACTGCCCGGACTTGTCAGATCCTTGATGCGCGTATCCTTGCTGGTCGTGGTCTCTGTCCCGTCGGTGGCTCTCCGCTTCGGGGCAAGCTTGGCGAGACTGAAATCGAGAACCTTGGCGTGGCCTCGCTCCGTCACGAAGAGGTTTGCAGGCTTGATATCACGGTGAAGGATGCCTGCCCTGTGAGCTGCGTCCAGAGCATCTGCGATCTCTATCGCGAGAGGCAGCACCATAGCCGTATCAAGTGGCCGCCCCGTGATCAGAGATTGCAGAGTCCTCCCGTCCAGGTACTCCATTGCGATGAAGGACTGACCATCGTCTTTGCCGACCTCATAGATTGTGCAGATGTTGGCATGGTTCAGCGCAGAGGCGGCCCGCGCCTCGCGATCGAAGCGGCTCAGCGCCAGCGGGTCCGAGTCATACCCGTCAAGAAGGACCTTCAAGGCAACGAAGCGGCGAAGCGTCGTGTCCTCCGCTTTATACACAACTCCCATACCACCGCTGCCAAGTTTTTCAACGATGCGGTAATGAGAGATGGTCTGGCCGATAAGAGAGGACGAGTCTGCCATCAGGTATCAATCTTGGATTGGACTAGGAGGCAAGTCGACGAAGCGAGACCGATCAGCGGCTGCGTCCCGATTAGGGTACTCCGTCGAACCGTATTTGGACAGAGTGCATTGTTCACCCTGGCGCCGAAGCCACTCGAAGCTTGGCCGCGTGCGAGCGGTGGCGCCTCTTATGCAAAGCCACCGTTTGCCCGAAGCACCTGCGCGTTGACCCATCCGCCATCGGGCCCGGCAAGGAAGGAGACGACGCCTGCAATATCGTTCGGCTGGCCGAGGCGTTCGAGTGGCGCCATGCTGCTGAGCTGTTTGATCTGCTCTTCCGTCTTGCCATCCAGGAAGAGCTCCGTACCGATAGGCCCAGGTGCAATCGCGTTGACTGTAATTTTGTGTCCGCGAAGCTCATTAGCCAAGACGTGAACGAGGCCTTCGACGCCTGCCTTGGAGGCGATATAGGGGCCGTAGGTGGGGAAGTTCTTAGCCAGGACGCTGCTCGAGAAGGCGATGATGCGGCCCCCCTCTGCGACGTGCTGCGCTGCCTGCGAGAAGACGAGGAAGGTTCCACGCAGGTTGGTCGCGATCACCTTGTCGAAGGTTTCGATGTCGCCTTTGGCGATGGGCGAGAGGGGCATGATGCCTGCGTTGTTCACAACGACGTCGATCTGTCCGAAGGCCTTGATCGTCTTCTCAAAGAGCTGCTTGACGTCTTCAGCGTTGGCAACGTCGGCCTGGATCGCGAGGGCGCGGCCTCCACTGCTGGTGATCTCGTTGACGACCTCTTCCGCTTTGGCTCTGTTACCCGCATAGTTGACGATGACGCCGAATCCGTCGGATGCGAGACGAAGAGCGATAGTGCGTCCAATGCCGCGGGATGCGCCGGTTACGATAGCTGTCTTTCTCATGATGATGATTCTCCTTTTAACGGCTTCTTCGATTTGAAGTTCGCCGCTAAAAACAGATTGAACTCGCCAAAGCTATACGTCCAATGCATAGTGCTAATATTCGTTATGCGTGTAACGCAACTGCGTCAGGCCGACCTGAATCTTCTCGTCGTCTTCTCGGTACTTGCCGAAGAGCGCAATGTATCGCGTGCCGCCACGCGCCTGCTGCTAAGCCAGCCCGCGGTGAGTCGCGCGTTGCAACGAATGCGGGATACGTTTCACGATGATTTGCTGGTGCGGACGGCAAAGGGTTATGAACCAACGCCACAAGGGGAACGTGTTCTCCGAGAGCTTGAGATCATGTTACCGAAATTGGATCGGCTCATCTCCGGTTCGACATTTGACCCGGCGACAGAGCATTCCTCCTTCCGGATTGCGGCAACAGACAATGCAACCTCGATCATCGCGCCTATTCTCTGCCGCGAGGTTCTTCCGTCTGCCAGGCAGGTGCGGTTTACCTTCGCAAGTTGGAGAGGAGATGTCTTCGAGGATTTGAGTCACGGTCGATTGCATCTTGCTCTGATTGGCGATGAAGGCCATGTGCCCTCGCCTTTGCTGACTGAGGTCATTTACGAGGAAGAGTTAGTCTGCATTGTCGCGGCCGACGCTCCCTACCACCGTCAACTCACGCTCAAACAATATCTCGCAGCCGAGCACATCGGTGTTGATGTAGTCGAAGGTTCGCAACATATCCCGGAGAAGCGTCTCGCAGCGCACGGTCATCGCCGCCGAACCGTGATTACGCTGCCATATTTTGGAGCAGCTGCGCGGTGCATTCCCGGAACCAAACTGATTCTGACCGCACCCCGGCGATTCGCAAGGCTCGAGGCAGAAAATCGCAAAATCAAAGTGTTGAAGGCACCTGCCGAACTGACGGGTTTCAAGTATCTGATGATCTGGCATCCCAGAGTGAACACCGATGCCGCGCACGCATGGCTCCGGGGCGAAATTAGAAGAATCGGCAAGACGATAAGTTCGTGATCTTTGTGATTAAGCCGACTTTGCGCACCGGCGTAATCGAATATCAAAGGTGAACGATTTCCGTCGATGCGCAACAGAAAATTTAAACCGAGACGATTGATGGCGTCATCAGGACGCACATTTTACGTTTAATTATTCTTCGCGAAACCCGCGTCGCGCCTGCCCAAAAGTCTTCTTTACTTGATCAAAAAGATCGAGACAGCATCTTGACAATTTTAGAAGCGGACGTGTAGTTTCCTCCTCGTTTGAAATTGTTTCCACGCTGGAACATCCAAATGCAATAGAGACACAATTCCTGTTTCACTTCTCCCGAGTCGTCATTCAGGTACGTCGATTGGCGGGTGCCCTCAATCCAACTCCGTCCAAACCGAAAATAATTTTGTTCGTTTTTGCACTCAGACCGCCTCGGAGGATCTATGCACAAGGTACTAACACGGCTTCTGTCTGCGATGTTTGCCATAGCATCGCTATCAATCTCGGCTCACGCGGATGACTTTCCCGCTTTCACTCCCATCCCCGTTGGATACATCAGCTACGACGTGACAGGCGCCGATGTGGCGCAGTTTGACATCGTCAACTTCACCGGCGGCGAACGCATCCACCTTCCCGGATATGACCTTTCCCATCTCCACACCGCTGTCGCTGACGAATCTCAGCCTGACGGTCAATTATCTCGGCGGTCAATCAATCGTCTTAGGCTCCTCGTACTTCACCTTGGACTCGGATGGACTCTCCCTGGATGGAAAACAGCTCTCAACTCTCTCCGGTTATCCAACCGGCCTGTTCGACGCAACGTCTGCTGTTCTCACAGGCCTGTTCAGTACGCAGAACGTGACGCTGAACGATGGGACCGCCGAACAGGTCTACCGCAGCTTCAGCGCTACGATCGACGATCCCAGCGGATTGACCGACGGAGATCTCGCCGTCATCAACGCCGTCTCCACGCCGGAGCCCTCCACCTGGCTGCTGTTCGGAACAGGTCTGTTCATGATCGTCATCGCTCAGGTTGGCCGCCGCCGGCTTCTCACCCCAAAGCGCCTCTTCGGCACCACACTCGGTCTTGGCCTTGCGGTCGTACTCCTTCCCAGTGCGGCTCACGCGCAGTCCACGGTGAAGCTCAATGCCGTCACCAGCCCGAGTTCAGGCTCAGCCGGAACCTCCACCGTAAACGTCACTGGATCCGGCTTTCCGTCGGGTGGTATCTCGCCCGCAAACGTCCTCGTCTCTCTCGCAACCAGCTGCGGTGGATCACCAACCACCGCAGCAGCATCAACCGTAACCCCCATCATCGGAACTAGCGACAAAGTCGCCTTCGCAATTCCCGGCTCGCTCGCAGCCGGTACCTATTACGTCTCGCTTAGCGGTACCAGCAACGGAGGCACCAGCTTCTCGAGTGGCAATTGCTCCACACTTCAGGTTCTCGGCGGACCCTCGCCCACGCTATCCATCGACACCACAAATCCCGTCGACTGGGTCATCAAGAACGGCTCGCTCACCATCGATTACAACTCGACCTCAGGCGCCATCTGGAGCATCGTGCCCAACGGCACTCAGGACCAGCTCATCGACTTCAGCCCCGGCAACGCGACTATCAACGGCAGCGTATACGATCCCGCGAATGGTGAGAGCGCCATCGGTGGAACCAATTTGCCCGCAGGCTGGAGCGGCCCTTCCGGCATTCCCAATCTTCCCGCTACCTTCGCCAACAAGGAGCCCAAGGGCTTCTACATGGACTTGTCCGGGTTCACCACCGTGACCGCCGTTCCCAGCTACAACCTGACCTCTTCCTATCTCGACTGGTGGGTCGCTTACCCCGCCTCGGGCGTCGCCCCCACAAACACGACCGAATACGAAGAGCACTTCGTCGTGACCCCCAACGACCCTGGGATTCACATCTACTTCAGCCTCAACCATCCCGCGCAGGTCACGAACTCCAGCGGCACACTGGTCAATAACGGCTCCGGCACCATCGGCGGACAGGTGCAGTGGATCTGGCGCGGCAACGTCAACGCATTCACCAACTACTACCAGAAAGACACGGACCTGAGCATGTTCACAGGCGTCACGACGCCGCTTCCTTCAACGGACGATTGCTTCTCGTCCGACAACGGCCGCAACGATCAGGACGTCACTGGTCGCGACACCATCGATCTCCATCCGCAGCTGGGCGTGTCCAACGCCTTCTCGCCCTATCCCGATCCGAACAGCCAGATTCCCCAGGGCTTCCATCGCCACTTCTGCGTCAAGTACGACTACTCCAGCTACGAGTACCTTCACCAGGCGCACGGACTCTTTGGCAGCAAGTATGGCCAGTGGGTGGTCTTCACTCCCGGTCATGACACCATGATCGACGGTCCGACGAAGCAGAACCTCAGCTTGACGGGCAACATCCTCACCATTGAGCCCAACTCAAATCACTACAGGACTGGCGGTGTCGGGACTACATCAATCCCCGCAGGAACGGCGATGAGCCGCATCTATGGCCCCTTCTATGTGCGCATCAATCAGTTCGGCATGTCCACCGGTTCCTCCATCGACGGCGGCGTCATTCAAACGCCCGACGACATGTTCAACGACGCCGTCACCGCCGGCTCAAGTTTCACTCAGCTTGTACGACAACGAGTCCACGCTCATTTCCAGGGGCTATGTTCCCAGCACCGGCCGCGGCTCAGTCGCGGTTCAGGTCAACGGCGTCGCCGGCGCCCCCAGAACAGCGTGGGCCGTTCTCAGCCAAAACGGGGTGAACCAGGAAAACAGCACCATGAGCAACCAGTACACCATCGACATCAGTTCGACGGGATCTGGAACCTTCAGCAACGTTGTTCCAGGGACCTACCGTCTCTCGGTATGGAATTTTGGGCAATGGGGCGAATTGCGGCAGGACAACGTCGTGGTTACCGCAGGCAACACGAACACGCTTCCGACCATAGGGTTCGTTCCGGAAAACTTCGGCACGACCGTCTGGACAATCGGAACTCCCGACCGCTCCTCGCACGAGTTCCTGCATGGTCACTACACGCAGAACTACCCAGACGGACCGTTAGGCTATGACGACCGCGAGTACTACGGCGCCTGGAACTACTGGGCCGACTTTGCGTCGACCAACGGAGCCGTCATCTACAACGCTACCGATGGTCCTGCCGGCCCCGCGACCAACGACCTGAGCAAATGGAACTACGCGCACTGGGGCGGCTTCAATCCCGGACTCTACGGCGGCGCCTGCGTTGCATCGGACGACACGACCGACGCCTACAAGTACACCGGATGCACCAGTCTCGGCGACACAATCGGCATCCCCGCATACGTCAACACCCTACCTGGGCACGCGGGAACCAATGGCACCACGACGCCTACGCCTCCGTGGCAGATTCACTTCGCCACGCCGGCCGGAGCATCGTCCCAGGCCTACGTAGTCCTCTCCCTCGCTCTGTCCTCATCGCAAGGCAGGGAGACGGTGACCCTCAACGGCGCCAATTCGCTCTCCTATACGCCCCCGTCGAGCTTCAATAGCGACGCAATCGAGCGCTCAGGGCTCAGCGGCTATACCCAGTGGGTTGCCTTCCAATGGCCAACCTCCGCCCTCAGTCCCGACGGCATGGACAACGTCATCACCACACAGGTTACCGGCGTGAACTCGGAAAACAGCGACGATGCATTACGACTGGAACTGACCAACATCGGTGCTGACCCATCTGTTACTGACTTGGCACGACTATTACTACGTGACCAACGGCAAAACCACGCCAGCCACCGACACTGTACCCAATCCATAGCCAGGTTGTTGTTTCGAACTGGACGAGTGGCATAAAGGATCACGCCACTCGTCCTTCCTTTACCCGAAAATAAATCTCTAAACCCCGAGCGCCTGAAGACGAATAAATTTTCAAAAAAGTGATATTTTTTCGCGCACCCAAAACGTGGTGCCAACTGACCACGTTTCACCAGCAAATCACCACAACTTCACCACAAAAAACCATCCTCCAACCCACACTTTTCGCAAAACCCCCTGTAAAAACACCCCTTCACCACGCCACAAAAAAAGTCCCCAAATTACATTTAAAAGAGTGCTCGACTCACAGGACACCATCGTAGCCATCTCCACCCCGCCCGGTCGCGGAGGCATCGGCATCGTCCGCCTCTCCGGCCCCGACGCCCGCGCCATCGCCGAACCCCTTTTAAAACTGCGACATCCGCTAGCCCCCGCCCAGGCCCGCTTCGCCAAAATCCTCGACAACACCGGCCAGACTCTCGACGAAGCCGTAGTCACATACTTCCAGAAACCCCACTCCTACACCTCCGAAGACATCGTCGAAATCGCCGCCCACGGCTCTCCCGTCCTCCTCGATCTCCTTGTCCGCCAATGCCTTAGCGCCGGAGCACGCCTGGCCGAACCCGGCGAATTCACCCAGCGGGCCTTTCTCTCCGGCCGCCTCGATCTCACGCAGGCAGAAGCAGTTAGCGATCTCATCGATGCCACTACCCTCCACCAGGCCCGCATCGCCGCCCAACAACTTGGCGGCTCCCTCTCCCGCCAAATCACCCCGATAAAACAACAACTTACCACCCTGATCGCCACTCTCGAAGCCGGCATTGACTTCGCCGAAGACGACATCGACACTCTCCCCGCCAGCGAGATCACGACCCAGATCCAATCCATCCAAACCCCGCTGACTGCCTTAGAACAAACCTTTTCCTACGGACGAATCGTCCGCAGCGGTTTCACCTTGGCCATCGTAGGCCGCCCTAACGCCGGAAAGTCGTCCCTCTTCAACCGTTTAGTCGAACGCGACCGCGCCATCGTCACCGCCACCCCAGGCACCACCCGCGACCTCGTCACCGAACACGTCTCTCTCGATGGCATCCCCGTCCAACTCATTGATACAGCAGGTCTCCGCGACGCCACGGACGAAGCCGAATCCATCGGCGTTTCGAAATCCCGCGAAGCCATGTCCGAAGCCGACATCGTCCTCCTCGTCCTCGACGCCACCATCCCCATCCACCCAGAAGACGAAGCCACAATCGCCTCTCTCAAGGACCGCCCTTACCTCATCATCCTCAATAAGATAGACCTAGCCCCCGGCGCGAACTTCCAGCCCGCATTGAAGACCTCGGCAATCACCGGAACAGGTATCCCCGAACTGCGCCACGCCATCCTTGCCTTCCTCACCCAAAAATCCCCCGCGCAGGAAACGGCCCTGCTCACTAATCTCCGTCAGCAGCAAGCAGTTACAGTCGCACTGGCCGCGCTCACAAAAGCACAACAGGGTGTCACTGCAACCATCCCCCACGAGATGATCCTCCTCGATCTCTACGAAGCCCTCCATGCGCTCGACACCCTCACCGGAACCACCACCACCGACGACATCCTCCACCTCATCTTCAGCAAGTTCTGCATTGGCAAGTAGACCAACCACCGCTAAATGCCAGTCCAATTTCCGGCGCCGGTTGAAGCTGACCCTTCACCAGATCCTATTGATCCTGGTGGGGAAACCGGAATTCATCTTTGCACGCTTGGAACATGTGAGTTCTTACCTCGCCCTAGAGTCCCACCGTTCGCCGCAGCATTTTTGGTCACAGCAATAGGTTTACGCGACGAGGTTGCGGCGTCTCAGCCAGGAGGCGTGCAGGCGAGGGGTTCCGGAGTGGTTCTCGAAATCGCTGCGGTTCTCGCCTTTGATCTCCTCGTGGGCGTGCTTGATTGCTCCGTTGGTTACGGTGAGGACCGGGCAGCAGGCCTCGGCGATGAGGCGATAGGTTGCGTTCCAAGGGCCGTGCGAGGCGATCGGCGGGCCCGGCTGAACGCCGAGCACGATCAGAGCAGCGTTGATTTTGCGCGCGTAATTGACGACGCCGCTGGAAGTCTCGCTGCCGAAGATGGTCGTGCATGTGGGTGGAGCGATGCCGCTGCCAGTCTCAAGCGCGACGTGATGGAGCGCCAGATTCATGACGTCGGGGACGATACGACTTCGGAGATTGCCTTCCAAAGTCGCGGGCAGGACGGTAACACAGTGAAGTTGCGCGCCGGTCGCGTTGCATACCGAGGCTGCGTGGCGTATCGCGTGAACTGTGGTCGCGTGAAAGTCGGTGGCAAAGACTACCGGGCCTTCGAACCTGGTGGGTTTGGCGCGAGAAGGCACCTTGGGTCCAACGGTGATGACGGCGCAGGGCGCTTTGCGAAGAACGGATTCGGCAGTTGAACCAAAGACGAGGCGCTCTAGGCCTCGTGAGGCGTTGGTTCCGAGGATGACGAGGTCGATGTTCTTCTCCTGGATTGTTTCGAGGATGGTTGGTGCGGCCATGCCTCCGGCAATAACGTAATCGCAAGTCACGCCGTTCTCGCGGGCTTTTTTGAGGAGTTCGTCGAGCGAGCGTTCAGCTTCGGTGTAGTTGCTTTCGATGACGGGCGGCCCCTTCGGGGGCACGACGGTAGCGTACTCGAAGACATGCAAGAGAGTGAGGTCGGCGCTGAAGGTTTTGCATGCGGCGAGTGCGGTTTCAAAGGCTGCCTGCGAGGCCGACGAGAAGTCGGTTGCGATGAGGATGCGCTGGAAAGTGGGTATTCCGGTATGTGGGGTCTGCATGGCAATACTCCTTGAGAGGTTCCCGAGGGTTAGGAGGCGAGGCGCATCGGGGTTCGGTTTGGTCGGAAGAACATGCGACGCGTCTCTCTTCGCGGTTGAAGGCGAAGACCCTGGGGACCTAACGAGAGATCGAATCGGGAGGTGCAGTTGGGGCAGAGCCAGAAAAACTCTATGCCGAAGGCCCGTTGCTCAAAGAAGATCTTTCCTTTTTCCGCGATGCGGTGCTGTGCGGAACATTCAGGATTGGCGCAGGAGCTAATCATTTTGGCACCCTCTTTTGATTCCAAACTAGGAGTTGGGAGGGGTTTTTGGATGTGACGTGGATCACTGGTGGTGGGTGTGGGCATTCCTCCCGTTCGGCGAGCTCAGGGTAGGAATGCGGGTGGTCGCATAACCCCTCGGCTGAGTTCAGCGCTTTCTCCGGATCCTCGACTTCGCTGGGGGCAAAGCGAGTCCTTGCGGGTCACGCGGCGAGCGATTCGAGTTTTTCGGGGGAGAGGATGAGGACGGAGACGCCGCGGATTTCGATGAGCTTCTCTTTTTTGAAACGGTTGAGGGCGCGGGTGACCGTTTCGCGGGAGCTGCCGATCATGTTGGCGAGTTCTTCGTGGGTGAGGTGCATGTTGAACTTGAGTTCGAGTTTGCCGCAGGAGGCGGCGCGGCCCCACTCGAGCATGACGCTGGCGAGGCGGGCGGGGACGGAGGCGGAGAGGGCGAGGCGGCGGGCGTCGACGAAGGCAGCCTGATACTCGCCGGAGAGGACCTTGGCGGAGTGGAGGCTGGCTTCTCCGTGCTTTTCGATGAAAGCGAGGAAGTCGCTGCGTGGGATGGTTTTGATCTGCGTTGGTTCAATGGTGGTTGCAGTGACTTCGTGGGATGAGCCGGAGATGGCAGCGCTGAGGCCGAGGACGTCGCCGGGCATCGCGATTCTCAGGATGAGGGTCTTGCCTTCCTTCGAGGTACAGGAGAGCTTGACCTGGCCAGTGCAAACGACGATGACGCCTGTGCCGGGGTCTTCTTCGCCGAAGAGGCGGGTACCTGTGGGGGCGTCCGATTGAAAGCCAAGGGAGTTGAAGTCGGTGAGGGCCTTGTCGCTCAGGTTGCAGAACATGCGCAGCGGACGCAGTTCGCAGTGGAGGCAATCGTGCGGGCTTCGAAGTGTGGAAGCGGGGGCCATGGTTGTGCCGGCATCTCTGCCGAGGAGGTGGCTAGAGTATAGCGCGGCACAACCATGCTTCCGTTAAATCCTTGCTAGCAAATGGTCATCACGGGGCAACGGGCCCGGGCGAGGAGGTCTGGAGTGACCCCGCGTTCGAAGTGGGTAAGCCAGAAGGAGGATCTGCGGGCTCCGAGGACGATCAGGTCAGCATTAACTCTTTCGGCGAGGCCGAGGATCGCGGTTGCGGCTTCTCCGTGTTCCACGATGAACTCGGGATTGCACCAGTCGTAGGAGGTCTCGGGGACGAGACGGCGGAGAGCTTCTTTGAAGGCCTCGTCGACCGCCTTCTTTACGGTGGGTTTGGGAGGAGTGACGGCCTGGACGTAGCAGAGTAGAGGCTTGGCGCCGCTGTCCTGTGCGAACGTAAGGGCGAAGATGGCTGCCTTGGCGGCCTCGGGGGAGAAGTCGGTCGCGTAGATGATCTTCTGGAAGAAGAGCGGCTTGTCTTCGGGCACGGGCGCGTTTGGGCCGACGGTAAGGACGGGACAGGGAGCGGTGCGAATTAGGCCTTCGGCGGTTGAGCCGAGGATCATGCGGCCAAGGCCGGTGTGCGAGGCGGTTCCGGCGACGATGAGGTCGACCTTGTCCTTTTTGGCGATCTCAATGAGATCGTGTGCGGGGGAGTGGCCTTCGTGGGTGATAGCAATGGATTTGATTCCGGAGGAGGTGAAGTCGTCGCGGACGCGCTCGACGCATTCCGCGCTGAGTTCTTCTTTCATCCGCGCAGTGTATCCAAGCGTGGCGTCTTCGGGGCAAATGACGACGGAGGGGTCAAAGATATGGGCGACTTCGATGGCGGAGCCGAAGCGCTGGGCCAGGGCTTTGGCGTAGGCGGCTGCCTTTTCGGCGGACAGGGAAAAGTCGGTCGCGAGGAGGATCTTGTCTAAGGTCACGGAAACGGGGCTGACGGAGACGGGGTTGTCGATGATGGGCATGTGGCACCTCTGACTGTGATTGAAGAGGATTTTGGGAGTGGGGTCGGTGACGTGGGTCACGGGTGTTGGAGGGACGGGGAGTTTTTGGGGGCCAGGGCGCACTGGAAATCCAATATCGCAATTTGTGAGTGTCCGCTGTGACGTGCGTCACAGTTGATTTGCTTCCTCCCGCGGTACTCTTACTGCGTCAACCGATCATGTAAGGGGCCTTGAGATACCCGATTCGTGAGCAAAATTGCACAGATTTTCGAGTCTACGCTCGTATACATTCCGAGCAAAGTGCCTTGAGCAGCGATGACGACAGTATTGCTACTTCTAAAATGCTCGATCTGGCTGGGCTAATGCCACCGCAGAATGTCTAGATCGTTACAGTCGTGTGATGCACATCGCATTTGGTGCTCTAACTTTTGACTTACTCACAGTGCGGCTATCAAGAAGGAAACAACAGGTCGGGGAAATCATCTGCAAGTCGGTACCGGCGCTTAGCTTTTGAGGTAATTTGCACATGCGGCATTGGCTCTATACGCTGGGGATTCTAGTATGGCTGAGCGGGTGGGGGCAAACTGCGTTCGCGCAGGCCGCTGGCGCCCAACAGCAGGCCGCAACGTCTTCTCCAAAGACTGCAGTGAATCCAGCAGACTATGTCGGAGCAGAGGCCTGCGCCCTGTGCCATGAGCCCGAGATGAAGGGATTCAACAATAATCCACATGCCAAGCTGGCCCTTGAACACGGCGGCAAAGGCGTAACATGCGAAAGCTGCCACGGACCCGGTAAGGCCCATGTTGAGAGCGGCGGGGTCGCGAGCGATATCTTTCAATTCACCAAGGCAACGCCGAAGCAGGTGGAGCAGAAGTGCTTATCTTGCCACGTTGGCGCGCACCCCAACTTCGAGCGGACCGCTCACGGTCAAGCTCTGATCAGTTGCACGAATTGCCACAGCTCCCACAAGTTTGTGCCTGAGACGAAGATGCTCAAGGCGAAGGAGCCGACGCTCTGCTATCAGATGCCATACGGACGCCAAGGCCGCTTTTGCGCAGCCGTTCCACCACAAGGTGAACGAAGGGCTGCTGAAGTGTTCTGACTGCCACGATCCGCACGGCACCTTCCAGCCCGAATCTCGTTCGGATCAGTGCGACCCAGGACGCCATTTGCACCAAGTGCCACGTCGATACCCTCGGGCCATTCGTTTACGAGCATCCGCCAATTAAGACGGAGGGTTGCACGTCGTGCCACTTTCCGCACGGATCGCCAAATCCGCGCTTACTCATACGCAGCAACGTGAACAGCCTTTGCCTTCAGTGCCACTCGCCTTCGATGACTTTCACGGCGCCCGGCACACCGTCGTTTCATAACCAGGCAAACCAGTATCAGGCATGCACTGCGTGTCATGTGCAGATCCACGGCTCAAATGCCAGCAGCGTTTTCTTCAAGTAAGGGATGGGCACGCATGATGAGCGTAATTATTTCGAAATCGCTCCTGCTGAATATCCGGCGTACTGCACTCGGCGATTTCGGTCATCGTGTTGACCATGTGTGCTATCGCCGGGCCGCCTGCCTTGGCGCAGGACACCACGCCGCCGCCAGCGGCACCCGGGGACAACGTTCGTTTCGGATACGTTATCCACCAGTCGGTCGATTTCGGCGGCCATATCGTAACTCAGTCCGGAAGCGGCGCAATGTACGACACGCTGGTCAACATTCAGTCAGGGCCGCGTCTTCTCGATAGTTCCTTCCGGATGACCGCCGTGGATCCAGCGCATGCGCTTCTGTTCGATCATCTTTCGTCGAACAGCTTCGGCTACGGCGGAGATCCCGTTGACGGCACTTTTATGAACGTTTCCAAGGGGCGAATCTACAATTTCCAGGGAAGCTTCCGCCGCGACCGTCAGTACTTCGATTACAACCTGCTTGCCAATCCGCTGATTCCGCCAACGTCAGTACCCTTCGTCCCTGCCCTCGACACCCCGCACCTCTATAACACTGTGCGCCGCATGACAGACGTAAACATCACATTGGCGCCACTCTCGAAGGTCACGCCGCGTTTTGGCTACTTCCAGAACATCAACCAGGGACCGTCTCTCAGTACGATGCATGTCAGCGCCGAAGGTCTTCTCGTTCAAAATTGGCGCGTCTCTACCGATGTCTGGAACGCCGGTGTCGACTGGAAGCCGCTGGCTCGCACCAGCATCAGCTTCGACGAATTCATCACGCGCTACAAGGGCAACACCAGCTGGCAGCTTACCGGGCTCAACTACAAGCTTGCGAACGGGACACCAATTAGCCTCGGAGTCGATCTTTCCTCTGTCTGGAATACTCCGTGCGCTGTGCCTTTCGCCGCGAATGGAACGGTCAATTCGAACTGCAATAGTTTTATTGCTTATACCCGGTCTGCGCCAACGCGCGGGCTGTATCCCAGTGAGCAGTTTCGCTTTCAGAGCGCATCCATTCCGCATGTGGCCATGAACGGGCGTGTCATCTACATGGGCACCACGAGCAACCTCGTTAACTTCAACGAGTTCTTCAATGGCCTCCAGAGCGCCAGAATTCGTCAATCGGTGATGACTGGAACTGCCAGCGCACGCCGCATCAACGTCAATGCCGACTATGGAATCACGTGGCAGATTACTCACACCTTCGGCGTCTCTGACACCTTTGACTTCTGGTATTTTCGTCAACCCGCGACCAACACTTTTACGACGACAACCTACGCGGGCACGTCAACTCTTTTACCTCCGGGGGCCCCCACGACGACCGTGGCATCTGACTACCAAGAACTGAACCAGAAGACTAAAGTAAACACTTTTATCGGTATCTGGGACCTCGACCCGCGTGCTCGTCTATCGGCGGGATACCGTTATAGCAGCCGCCTCATCACCGATGCTGGCGGCGACTTCATCCCCATCCACGCAAACTCAGCGCTCTTCGGGCTCGTCCTCAGGCCTGCGGCTCAGTTGCGTGCTAACTTCAATGCCGAAGTCATGTCAGCCGACAATGCTTTTACCCGCATCAGCCCGCGCAAGCTGCAGCACTACCGGATGCGGACCACCTACAATCCACATCCCTGGCTGACTTTCACGGGAACCATCAACATTCTGACGAGCAGCGACAATGTCCAGACCGTCAACCACTTCGCCCACAACCAGGACTTTTCATTTGGGGCGGTTATCAATCCGAGCGAAAAGTGGGGCATCGACCTGAATTATGCCTACGACAGCGTCTACTCGCGCACAGACGAGTGTTACGCCTCTTCGGCGCCCGCCGCAGGCGCTCAACCCAGTCCAGCGGTGTGCCAACAGGGAAGCCTCCCCTGGCAAAGCAACGGATTCTATAACCAACCGACGCAGTACGGTTCCATCGGTTTCCTGTTGAGTCCCATGAAAAAGCTCCATGCAGCAGCCGGTTATCGAATGTCTGCGGTCAACGGCAATGCGCCACCTATCAATATCCGTCAGGTGCCGGGATCGCTCCAGTCGCAATATCAAACCCCCTACGGCAGAATCGCCTACGATTTCACTCCGAACTGGACTTGGAAGGGAGACTACAACTACTACAGCTATGGAGAAGGGACGCCGATCGGCCCTACACTGCCTCGCAGCTTCCACGCCAATAACTTCACTCTTGCCATTCGTTATGCTTTCTAACCTTTATCCACGAGAAGTCATCTCGCCAAACACCACCCACGGAGTCGCGCCCATGCAAAAGCATCTTGCCTATTTCGGACTCACCAGCCTCTTGGCCCTCACAATGACCACGTCGGGTCTCGCTCAAGACTCTGGCCCGGACCTCTATAAATCGAAATGCCAGATGTGCCATGCCGCCGATGGCAGCGGCAACACACCCGCCGGCAAGGCTATGAAGGCGCGCCCGTTCAACTCGCCAGATGTCCTGAAGCAGTCGGATGCCGACATGACTGCCGTCATCAAGAAGGGCAAGAATAAGATGCCGGCGTTTGAGGGCAAACTCACAGATGCGCAGATCGCATCACTGATAGCGCATATCCACACGTTGCAGAAGTAGGAACCACCCACTGCCTACTACTTGATTCGCACCAAATAAACTCTACGGAAAAACCCGACACAGGAGTGGATTGATGGAACTCACATCCGAAAAGAGCAGCGCAGCAAAGGTGGAACCGTCAGGACGGCGGTCATTCTTATTAGCCTTATTTGGAGTAAGTGGCGCGACTGTGGGTGCTTTGTTGGCGATTCCCATCATCCGCTTTGTGACCTACCCGCTGCGTAAGAACGCTACGGACGCTGGTTGGTCGGATCTGGGACCGGTAGGCGATTTTGCCTCTCTCACGGCGCCGACTGCGAAGACAATCACGCTGGAGCGTCGCGATGCCTGGCAGAGCACCACTTCACAGACGGCCGTTTATATTTTGCCGCCGGAGAATGGGCAGTTTCGAATACTATCGCCCATCTGTCCGCATCTAGGCTGTTCCGTCCGTTGGGTGGACTCTGAGAACAAGTTCATTTGCCCGTGTCATTCAGGGTCTTTTACGGCCGCCGGTGATCGCATCGCAGGACCGCCGCCTCGATCGATGGATTCACTCGAATCCAAAGTGGAGGGCGGGGTGCTGAAGGTTCGTTACCAATATTTCCGTCAGATTGTGCCCAACAAAGAAGTGATGGCCTGAGGCGTGTGATGACGATGACAAATCAACCCGTACCTCAACCCAACGACGATAGCAGTCTTGTGACTCGGGTGGACGACTGGCTGGATCAGCGGACCGGCATAGACTCAATTCTCCACGAGACCCTGGACGAGCCGATCCCAGGGGGAGCCAAATGGGCCTATGTCTTCGGCTCAGGATTGATCTTCCTCTTTGTGTCTCAAATAATCACCGGAATCTGCCTGGCTCTGTATTACGTGCCATCAGCAGACCACGCGCACACGATTGTCTCCTACATCGTAAAAGAGGTAAGCTCGGGATCGTTCATCCGAAGCATCCATGCCTATGGATCGAGCGGCATCATCATCCTTCTGGCTCTGCACATCGGACAAACAATTCTCTATGGTTCTTATAAGGGTCGCCGGGAACTTCTCTGGCTATCCGGCTGCATTCTCCTGGCTCTGATGCTCGGCATGGCCTTTACCGGTTATCTATTGCCCTGGGACGAGAAGGCATATTTCGCCAGCGCAGTAGGGACGAATCTCATTGCGGAAGTTCCATTGATCGGGCCGCTGTTGCAAAAGCTGGTGCGCGGCGGTGATCAGATGGGGACATTAACCATCTCGCGTTTTTATGTCCTCCACGTATTCATCCTGCCTGGGATGCTGATTGCCTTCATTGCAGCGCATGTCTTCTTCTTTCGCAAAGCTGGCGCAGCAGGCCCAGTTAAGGAAGACCCAGTCCATCCCAAGTTGCCGCCTGTTCCGTTCTATCCCAGGCAGGTCGCCATCGATGCCATCTTTGCGATCATTCTGATCGGCATTCTGGCTATCATCGCGATCAAAATCCCCATGGATCTTGGACCGCGGGCAAACCCCGCGGACACTGCATTTCTGCCGCGGCCCGAGTGGTACTACCGACCGGCGTTTCAGTGGCTCAAGTATTTGAGTGGCCGCTGGTCACTGATTGGCGGCATCATTCTGCCTGCTGTCCTCGCGCTCATCTTTGCCGCTGTGCCTTTTTTGGATAGACGGCTCGAACGCAGGCCATGGCGAAGGCCAATCTCGGTAGGCGCATTTTTGCTCTTCCTGATTGCCTACACGTCTCTTGGTGTAGCGAGTTATCGAGACGACCATCGAGACCCGGGAGTCGCCGCGCAAATGCAGAAGCAGGACGAGGACACGAAGAGCTTCATGGAGAAGCCTTTCGTCCCCGAGGCCGCCGCGGGAAGTGCCTCTGCGGCACTTGTTGCAGCCGACCCAAAGGTGCTTAAGGGCCTTGCCATCTTCAATGCGAACTCCTGCAACTCCTGCCACGGAGACGGCGGCATAGGTACTGCCGCTGCTGGTCCGCTCACTGGCGTCGGCCAGAAATATACCGACGCGCAACTGATCGCGCTCCTTCATTCACCAAATATCAAGATGACTGCCGGGGGGATGACACCTGTGGATTTGAAGCAGGACGAGATGGAGGAATTGGCGGCCTACCTCCGCCAACTGCATTGATCGGTTGCGGCCTCGATGCAGCCCGAAATCCTGCAAACGGCTACATCATGCGTGGCCGCGATCTGAGAGCAATAAAGTAGACCGAGCGCCTTACGCTGGGAGAGGAGCGATATTCTGCATGACGGCAACGGCCAGAACAATCAGTGGGGGGCAGTTGCACCTCGTACCGTATCCGCTACATGGACCTGCGCACGGCTTAAGAGTGGTGCAGTTCATAATTAGGTCGAGCTCGCGTGGCATAGGCGCCTCCAATAAAGATTTTGATTTGTTTTGTTGCGCCCGTCTGTGATGGCTGTCACTGTCACCGCTGTCGGTCTTCATGAAAATCCTGGATAAGCGACAACGGCCTGCCCTCTCCTCACTCTGGGACGCCGCTTTCGACGCCGGCCTCGTCGGCTTCAGCACCAAGCGGGTGCCGATCGCGTCACCGAGCCTCGGGCTCTGCCACAACGACCGATCCCGTTGCCTGATTACTCGGCTCGAAGCGCTTCGACGGGATCGACAGCAGCAGTGCGGCGCGCCGGAAGATAGCTTGCCAGCGCTGCTGCAGCAACCAGGGCAACCGGTACGGCTGTGAATGTGAGCGGATCGAGCGGACTGATGCCAAACAACAGCGTTCGCATGAGGCGCATGAGTGCGGCTGCCGCGCCCAGGCCAACAGCCGTGCCAACGCAGGTAAGCACCAACGCGGAGCGAACGAACATCCAGAGCAGTTCTCTCTTGTCCGCGCCCAGCGCCATCCGTATGCCGATCTCTCGTGTACGTTGCGAGACCGCATACGAGATCACTCCGTAGATGCCGAGAACCCCGAGAGCGAGCGCCATCGTTCCGGCAATGGCCAGCATCACGAGCGTGAACGAGGTTCGCGCCATGGATTCGCTGTAGATATCCTGCATGGTGCTGATTGACGCAACCGGTAGATTCGCATTCACCGACCAGACGGCCTGCTGCATCTCGTTGATGAAGGTCTGCGTTCCGGCCCGGCTGCTCCGCAAGGCGAAATAGGCGGTGCGCCTTACATCGAGAGGTCCAGGCCCATAAAGGTCGGGCATCATCGAAGGCCAGTACACGGTTGCGGGCGAGATCTGATCTACACCGTTTTCGCGCACATCCTGAACTACCCCGACGACTTCATGCCACGGCATAGAGGGATATTCGCGGAAACGCTTGCCGACTGCCACGCCAGGCGATCCCCACAGCTCGCGAGCCAGGCTCTCCGACACCATCCCTACCGGTCTCAGGCCGTATATATCGGTCCACCCAAAATCGCGGCCCGCAACAATTCTTGTACCGGCGGTATGGAAATAACCTGGCGAGACGTAGTTGAACAGGCGCAAGGGAGGTTCTTCGCCTTCATAGTTTTTTCCTTCGAGGAAGATCCCATTCCAGTTCGGTTCGGCTCCACTCATGGGAACGGAAACGGCGAAGCCCGCAGAGGAGACTCCAGGAATTGCGGCCAGCTTATCCTGGATGCTGTTCTGAATCCGCGTGACTGTCTGCGGATCGCGAACCAGCGTCTCCGGAATCGAAATGCGCATTACCTGCAACGATGCGGGATCAGAGAAGCCCGGATCGACGTTGTGCATCGCATGGAAGGTACGGATCATCAGGACGGCGCTGATGAGCAGCACCAAGGCCATGGCTACCTGTGCCACTACCAGAAGGTTGCGGCCACGCTTCCGCTCCCGGCTCATGCTTGCCGTTCGCATGGCACCGATCAGCGGCACGGCTTGCCGCGAGGGAGCGTATCGCAGCACAGGAATGAAGCCGAAGAGGAGTCCGGAGAGCACCGATAGAATCAGGGTGAATGCGAGCGATCGGCCGTCGAGCGAGATCTCGCTCAGACGCGGCAGATTCACCGGTCCAATCGCCGTCAACAGGCGCAGTCCCGCATACGCAACTCCTACACCGACTGCACCGCCCAGCAGGCCAAGCGTCGCACTCTCCAACAGCAGCTCGCGCGCAATCCGCCATCTTCCCGCCCCGAGCGCCGAGCGGACCGCAAGCTCCTGCTGGCGCCCATCGGCGCGTACCAGAAGCAGATTGGCCACGTTGGTGCACGCGATCAACATCACTATGCCGATCGTCGCCATCACCACCCACAGCACGTTACCCACATTACCGACGACCTGATCCTTCATCGGCCGCAGCGCCGGGGTGATCTTCCAGGTCAGGTAAAAGTGCGGGTCACTGCCTGGACCGTTCGTCCACGAGTCCATCCAGACATTGAGCAGATGCGCCAAATCGGCGTCGGCCTGCAAGATCGTAACGCCCGGACGGAGCCGGCCGATGCCACGGTACGCAAAGCCGGCTTGCGGCTGGTTAACCGGATCAAAGGCCAGAGGTACCAGCAGATCGAAGTCGTAACTGACCACCTTGAATCCGCGAGGCATCACACCGGCGATCACGCGCGACTGGGAATCGACACTTATCGTGCGACCCACCACACCCGGATCGCCGCCGAAGCGCCGCTGCCAGTATCCGTAACCGAGCATCACCCGCTGCGCTCCGCGTGGGATCTGGTCGGCCGCGGTAAGCCATTGCCCCGCGGCGGCAGGCACATCGAGCGTTTGGAGAACGCCGTCCGTAATCATCGCAGTGTTGACCTGCTCCGGTTGTGCGGTTCCCGTGATGCTTGCAGTCCCAGGCAGCCACACGCCCATCGATTGGAAGCTGCTGTTATGCGCTGCGAAGGTGAGATACATGGAGGCCGACATGCGCAGTTCATCCCGGAAATCGGCTAGCCCGGGCGCCCCGGGGGCGTTCAGACGTATCGCAACCAGTTGCTGCGGCTCAGGGTAGGGCAGCGGCCGGATCAGCACGCTGTTGACCACACTGAAAACCGCCGTATTCGCTCCGATACCGATGGCTAGCGTGAGCACCACGGTGACCGCGAAACCCGGCGACCGCCCCAGCCGGCGGCATACATGCTTCAGATCCACCAGCAGCGATTCGAGTCTCTGCCACTGCCATACTTCACGGCTCCGCTCCTCGAGGAGGGTTACATTACCGAATTCGCGGCGCGCGGTTCGCTCGGCCATATCGCGCGGCATGCCCTCTTCCATCAATTCATCGATCCGCTCGTCGATGTGTTCCTGGATGGAGACAGAGATGTCGTCATACCGGCGATTGCGAGAGAAGAAGCGACTAAAGAGTGACAAGCAACACCTCCTATGCCTTGGCCGCGGCGAGCACGCGCGTAATACCGGCAAACATCCTCTCGAAGCTGATGACCTCCCGTTCGAGATGCTGGACGCCTGCGCTCGTGAGCCGGTAGATCCGCGTCGGCCGGCCTTTGGCTGAGATCCCGGTCTCTGCCTCGAGCAAGCCTTCCTTCAACATTCGCTGCAGCGCCGGATAGAGCGAGCCTTCTTCCACCTGGAGCAGGTCGCAAGAGACCTGTTTGATGTGTTTCACCAGCGCATAGCCATGCATAGGCTTCAGCAGCAGCGACTGAAGGATCATGATCTCGAGCGCTCCGGGGAAAAGGTCGCGATGTTCGGGGTTCTTCGCCATTTCCGGAATTATATGTCGCAATACCTATTTTGAAAATAGCTATCCTGTGTGAGCTCTCTTGGCGAATTTCTGTCTATATATAGAAGGTCTGCCGACGACAAGATAGAGTCGCCCGAGGTAGGCCGAGGATAGGTTGTAAACGCCTATTTTACAGGGAGATACCCTGGGCCGAAAATCACTTAGTCCACCCTGGCCCACGCACCCGAGTCCCCGCGCGCCAACTCGCGAAGCACTCGTCGCTCACCCGACGGCCGCTTCCTCGGCATGCTGGTCACTTCACCCCAACAGACCTGATTGCGACCCTTTGACTTGGCCTGGTAGAGGGCCCTGTCCGCCGACTCCAGGAGATCCTCCTGGCAGTTGGAGTCGCCCGGCCAGCACGTTGCCACTCCGCAACTAACCGTCGAAAGTCGCGGATGACTTCCCGGTTCAGGCAGCGCAGGCGATCCCGCAACCTCAACCAGCTTTCGGATTCGTTCGGCAACGATGACCGCTCCCTCGCGGGCAGTACCGGGAAGCAACACAACGAACTCCTCCCCACCAAACCGCGCAGCAAAGTCATCCTTGCACCGCAGACTCTGCAATAGCAGCGAAGCCACGCGAACCAGCACGCGGTCCCCGTAGAGATGTCCGCGCGTATCGTTCGTTACCTTGAAGTGATCGATGTCGATAACAATCGCGGATAAGCAACCCTCGGACTTGGCCGCTTCACTCCACATCTTCGTAAACTGCAAGTCGTATGCATGGCGATTAGCAAGACCCGTCAGACTGTCGATGCATGAGATCTTCTGCAGCTCCACATTGAGGAATGACAGCTCCCGTGTTTGGATCTCGCTACGCAGCCGCATCAAATAGGCTAGCCGTTCTTCGCGGCCAATACTGTAGTTGGCGATGATCGTCATCGACGCGGCACAGATCGCAAGCGTGAATCCAAGCAGCTTATCGGAAGTGTTCAGAAAGTGATCGTAGTGAAGGAAGAGCAGATCGCCCATCATCAGCAAAGCAGAGGCGCTGAGCGCGTAGAGAAACTGCAGCCGCATCACAACATTGACGAAGATTACCGTGACGATTAATCCAACCTGCGCGTATGCCGATGACGTCGCATTCGTATTGCTCTCAAGATAAAGGTGGGTCGCGCCGATCAAACAGCTTACCGCGGCTATTCCGGTCTCGCGGTAGATCCTGTTAGGACTCCACCGCATGCTCACGTTCACGAGCAGCGCGATCGGCGTTACGACGCACAGCCGCACCTGCAGCGGAAACCACGAAACCCCGCCGCGGATGAAGTAATCCGCGATGACGTAGAAGTTAAACAGGCCGATCGCGATCAGGCCTTCCATCCACAGACGGGACGCGCGCAGAACAGCCGACGACTGTTCAAAGCCGCTCTCCAGAGGTTCTGCCAGCGTCAGCCGCTGCAGGCCCCGTCGCGAAAGCCGCCCTATTTCTTTGATCGCGAGTTCATGAATGGAAGCACCGGGCATGTTGATCCCATATCTAATTAATCCAGAAGCTGGTTGATCCAGGAGCTGGGCAAATCTCAGCGTGCGCCCGGTTCTCTCTTCAGATGCACGAAACCCAATCCCCGTCAGGAAGTGCGTGGCCCCATGTTACTAAAGGGCCAGCCCAAGACACTCCCCTATTCCACCCCGCCTATAGTACTTTCGTGCAGTTCCGGAATCACCGAAAGGATGGTACGCGAACCCGCTATTTCACGGCCCGGCCCACAAGAAAATTGTCGATCAGCCGCGTCTTCCCCACATAAGCAGCAACAGCAACCAGCGCACCTGAATCGGCGCGTTCCACCGGCAGCAACGTGTTCGCATCAACAATCGCGAGATAGTCGACCCGAACCTCAGGTTCCGCGCCAAGAACCTCCAATCCGCTCCGTATTAACGTCGCACTCTCACGCTCCCCTCGGCCGATCGACTCCTGTATCCGTAACAGGCATCGATGCAAAGCCAGCGCCTGCTCACGCTCCTCCGCAGACAGATACTTGTTTCGGCTGCTTAGGGCGAGCCCATCCGAATCGCGCATAATCGCGCAACCCACCAGCTCCACATCGAAGTTTAAATCCCGCACCATCTGCCGCAGCACCGCCAGTTGTGCCGCATCCTTCTGTCCGAAGTAAGCCTTAGTGGGAGCGACGACATGAAAAAGCTTCGCGACCACCGTCGCCACTCCGGTAAAGTGCCCTGGCCGCGAAGCACCATCCAGCCGGTCGCCCACGCCCGCCACCGTCACGGTGGTTACCGAGCCCTCGCGATACATCTCCTCCGCCGTTGGTGCGAACAGCACCTCCACTCCTTCGGCCTCGAGCGACCTGCAGTCCGCCTCAAAGGTTCGCGGATACCGCGCAAAATCCTCTCCCGGGCCAAACTGAAGCGGATTCACGAAGATCGATGCGACCACGACATCGCATTCTGTCCGCGCCCTCCGAACCAGCGAGAGATGCCCTTCATGCAGCGCACCCATTGTCGGCACGAAGCCAAGCAAACGCGCTTCCGCACGAAGTCTCGCGGCAGACTCGTTGCATCTCCCCAACGCTGGTCACTACCCGCATGCCCGAAGATCTTCCCCTCACCGCACCCCGGCCGGGACCGCCATCAGCTCGCGCATCTCCCGCGGAAGATGATAGCTCTCCGCGTCCGCAGGAAACCTTCTCGCCTCAACATCGCGCTTGTACTCTGCGAGAGCCTCTCGCATCACGCCACCCACATCCGCGTAGCGCCGCACAAACTTGGCCGGTGGAGAGAACGTCATCGTCATCATGTCGTGCAGCACCAGAATCTGACCATCGCAATCGGGCCCTGCGCCAATGCCGATCGTTGGAATCTGCAACTCTTCTGTCACAATTCTGGCCAGTTCGCGTGGCACTCCCTCCAATACCAGCGAGAAACACCCAGCCTCTTCGAGCGCCATTGCATCCGTGCGCAGCTCGTCGATCGCCTCCATCGTCTTGCCCTGCACCTTGTACCCGCCCATCCGGTGCACGCTCTGCGGAGTCAGCCCGATATGCCCCATCACCGGAATCTCCGCATCGACGATCCGTCGCACAAGGTCCTTCCGCTCGCGGCCGCCTTCCAGCTTCACCGCTTCGGCCCCAGCCTCTTTGACGAACCGCACCGCGTTTGCGACCCCTTCGCTCTCATCCGCCTGGTAGCTCCCAAACGGCATGTCGGCCACCAGCAAGGCGCGCCGCACTGCCCTCCGCACGCCCCGCGTGTACACCAGCATCTCGTCCATCGTGACGGCCAGCGTATTCTCATGGCCCTGCATCACCATTGCCAGCGAGTCGCCCACCAGCACTACATCAAGACCCGCTTCATCCACCAGCCGGGCGCTGGCATAGTCATAGGCCGTCATCGCGGTGATTGGCCGCCGCGACACCTTTTTCTCAAGCAAATAAGGGGCTGTAATCTTCAAAGGAAGATCGCCATCGCGCCCATCACGCGCGGCAATCCGTTCCCGCGAGAACGTAGTTAGACTCATCGCAATCTCCAGTGCAGTTCCACCGCGTATCGCCTCAAAGCAGGCAACTTTGGCCGGATACCACCTGTCCCAGCAACCTCCTGGGTCGATTTAAAGGTTACGCCCGTCAGAACCGCACCGCAAGCTGGGGCTAGCGGGATCGTCCTCGAGCGTTCGGCGCCGGCGGAGGATAAGCGGGCTTCAACTTCACGGACTCCGGCGCCTTCAGCTCCACCTGGACAGGCCGGTGCTCCGCGACCATCTCGGCGATCGCATACCTCAGAGGCTCAATGCCGTCCCCTGTCACCGCAGAGATGGCGAAAAACGGCAGCTTGCGCCGCTTTGCCATCGCACTCAGCTTCTTCAACTTCTCCGGATTCGCCACATCCACCTTCGCCGCAACCAGAATCGTCGGTTTGGCCGCCAGCGCAGGATCAAAGCTCTTCAACTCTTCCGTAATCACCTTGTAATCTGCCACCGGATCAGGCCGGTCGCTCGCATCCGAGACGTCCACCAGATGCACAATCACGCTTGTCCGCTCAATGTGTTTCAGAAACTGAATCCCCAACCCATGGCCAAGATGCGCGCCTTCAATCAGCCCCGGCAGGTCGGCAACCGTAAACGACTCCGTATGGGGATACTCCCCAACCTGCACTACTCCAAGGTTTGGCTCCAGCGTCGTGAACGCATAATTCGCAATCTTCGGTTTCGCCGCTGAGAGCCGCGAGATCAGCGTCGACTTTCCTACATTTGGATAACCAACAAGCCCGGCATCCGCGAGCAAGCGCAACTCCAGCCTGTAGTTGCGCTCCTCGCCCGACCGTCCCAACTCATGCTCACGTGGAGCCTGATGCGTGCTTGTCGCAAAATGCTGATTGCCCCGTCCTCCGCGGCCGCCACGGGCAATGACAATCGTCTCGTTCGGCCGCGCAAAGTCATGGATCAACTCTCCCGTCTGGTCATCGTAGAGCAGCGTGCCCACCGGCACTTTCAGCGTCGTCGATTCCCCCGCCTGCCCCGAGCAGTTCGAGCCCAGCCCATGCCCGCCGCGCTCCGCTTTGTGTTCCGGATTAAACCGAAAGTGGACCAAAGTATTGTGGCTCAGCGAAGAAGACATCAGGACGTCCCCGCCGTGCCCGCCGTCTCCACCAGACGGGCCTCCCTTGGGCACAAACTTCTCCCGTCGGAAGGCCATGCAGCCGTTGCCGCCATCGCCGGCCTTGATCCGAATTCGTGCTTCGTCAATAAACATCTGCTTTAAAGTGTACCGGAGTGGTAGACCCCGGTAGACCCGGGCTGCCTTTCATCGACCGCGAAAGAGAGGGTCTCGCCCCGGGTGCGCCGCGTCCTGCGGAATCTCCATATCTGATATCTAAAAATTTTCACTACCTGTAACACGCAGTTCATTCCCTTGTGGGATGTTAGGACCACACCCGAAAAATCATGCTTCGGTGCAACAAATATAGGCACGCGAGCGAAGCGCGGACGTGCGTTCAACGGGAGCCACAAACCTTTTGGAGGAAGAGTCAAATGATGCTGAAAACTATCACAAGAAGGGTGCTGCCCCTGATCGCAGCATGCTTCGCTGCAGGGTCCATGTTGGCGCAAACCAGTACTCAGGGCGCGATCGGCGGAACAGTGTTCGACGCAACCGACGCGACCGTGTCGAACGCCTCTGTCGTTATCCACAACAACGGTACCAACGCAGAGATTCACCTCGCCGTGGATCAGAGCGGCTTCTTCAAGGCTCCTCTCATTGAACCCGGCACCTATACCGTGACCGTCGTAGCGAATGGCTTCAGAGACTTTCGCGCGACCAATGTCGTCGTGCAGGTCGGCCAGCTGACAACCTTGACACCGCATCTCGCCACAGGCTCTGCCAGCCAGGTCGTCGAGGTCACCGCCGACGCGCCCATCCTCAACTTCGAGTCGCCCGACTTCTCCTCGAACCTCAATCAGCGCGCTCTCGAAAATATTCCCGTCAATAACCGCCGCTGGTCGAGTCTCGCCCTGCTCACCCCGGGCGTCACCGTGGACTCGAGCGGCTTCGGGCTCGTCAGCGTTCGCGGCATCAGCACCATCCTCAACAACGTCGAGATCGACGGCGCAGACGACAACCAGGCCTACTTCTCCGAAGAGCGTGGACGCACCCGCGAAGCCTATTCCACCTCAGGCAGCGCTGTTCGCGAGTTTGCCGTCAACTCCGGTGTCTACGCCGCCGAATACGGGCGCGCCGCCGGAGGCGTCATCAACTCCGTCACTAAGAGCGGCACCAACCAATTTCATGGCGAAGCCTACTTCTGGGATCGTGAGAGCAAATGGAACGCCTACCAGGCACAAACGACGATCACGACGCTGAACCCGGCAACCGGAACCTACGTCACCACTCCCTTCAAGCCGAAGGACCTCCGGAAAATCTATGGCTTCACCGTCGGCGGCCCAATCATTAAAGACAAGCTCTTCTTCATCTATACCTACGACCAGCACAGCCGCATCTTTCCCATGGCCGGCGTTCCCACCAACCCGACCGCCTTCTACTCAACTCCGGATCTGAACCTTCCCGGCACCTCCTCCTGCAACCTGTCCACCGGATATCTCTCCGGCGCTCCAACCGGGACCAACGCGCTCGATGCTCAAGCCTGCACGCTCGCCGCACGCCTGCATCTCACCTCCTACGCCGCCGGTGCAGCAAAATACGTTCAGGGCATTAACGACCTCAACACCGACCTTGGCCTCATTCCGCGCACCGGCTATCAGGAGATCAACACTCCAAAGGTCGACTGGCAGATCAATTCCAAGGAGCACGTCAGCGCTCTCTACCACCGTCTTCGTTGGGACTCGCCCGGCGGTGTCCAGACCAACGCATCCGGCGCTTACGCACTCGACGCCACAGGCACAGACTTCGTCAAGCTCGACTACGGCGTAGTCAAGCTTACCAGCCTGCTGACACCGAGCATCAGCAACGAACTCCTCTATCAATATGGTCGCGAACTTAACGACGAGGGCCAGCAGCCGCTCAGCCAGTACTCGCTCAACAATCTGCAGACGCCGAACGGCAACGTTCCCTATATTTCGCTCGACAGCGGCACCGGCTTCAACGTCGGCTCGCCCTACTACTCCTATCGGCCCGCCTTTCCTGACGAGCGCAAGTGGCAGGTCGGCGACATCCTCTACTACGGCCACGGCAAGCACAGCTTCAAATTCGGCGTCGACGCGGTGCACAACTACGACCTGACCAACCAGTCGCAGTACTACGAAGGCCTTTTCACCTACAGCAATAACATCGCCAACTACCTCGCCGATCTGTACTCAAAAGGCAAAACGACCGGCAGCTGCGACGTCAACCAGGCCGTCGCCGCGACCGCCACAGCAAGCGCAGTCGGAGTCTATCCCTGCTACACCTCATTCACGCAGGACTACGGCCCGCCAACCTTCGACTTCTCCACGATGGACTACGGCTTCTTCGCTCAGGACAACTGGAAGCTCACTCCGCGGCTTACGCTCGAGCTCGGCGCACGCTATGACTACCAGACTCTCCCCTCCGCAGTCGCCAAGCTCACCGCTCCCGTCGGCAGCTTCGTTCCATTCAACGGGCTTAACAACAACCCCAGCGACAAAAACAACATCGGCCCGCGCATCGGCTTCGCCTACGATCTCTTCGGTGCCGGCAAGAGCGTCCTCCGCGGAGGTTACGGTCTCTACTTCGGCCGCATCACCAACGGCAACCAGGGTACCGTCCTCGCTACGACCGGAAGTCCGCTCTCGCAGTCCGCAACCACAGTCAGCGCGAAGACTGGTCTCGCCAGCGAACCCATCTTCCCCAACATCCTCCAAGCCAACCAGCTCAACAGCACTGCAGTTCCCAGCGGCTACTACCGCGCCTCCAACCTGCAGGCACCCCAGGTGCATGAGTTTGACCTCCAGATACAGCAGCAGCTTGGCCGAGGCACAGTGATGCAGGTAAGCTACCTCGGTGCTCTTGGTCGCGAGCTGCCCAACTTCCTCAACGTCAACCTCAACCCCGCCACCGAGCAGAACGTAAACATCACCATCGTGGACTCCACCGGCAAGAGTCCCATTCCTGGCGGCACTGTGCTCTCGGTGCCCACCTTCACCAGCTACGGAAACACCGCTCTGCTCGGGCCCTCAGCCGCTAACTTCCAGAGCATCACCGAACTCCTGAGCAACATCAACTCCAGCTACAACGCTCTCTCCGCCGAAATCCAAAACCGCTCTCTCAAGAGCATCCAGTTCGACGCCAACTACACATGGGCACATGCACTGGACTTCTACCAGAACGCCTCCACCGCCGGAAACACGAACAACTGGTACGATCCCTTTGCCAATCCGCGCAACAACTACGGAAACAGCACATGGGACATCCCCAACCGGTTCGTTGCTTACGTGCTCTATAGCCTTCCCAACAGGAGCGGCAACAGTTGGTTGAACTACATCACCAACGACTGGAGCATCAATACCACCTTCCAAATGCAGGCCGGACTGCCGTTCTCCGGAACCGCAAGTGGCAAGAATTCGAGCGGCGCTGTTCTGGCCGACTGGAACGGCAACGGCAGCGTAGCCTACATCCCTCAGTTGGGGCACAACAACCACTTCTTCCAGAAGGACGTTGTTGACGATCTTCGAGTGGAAAAGCAATTCCGCTTCCAGGAACGTTACAGTCTCCAGGTCTTCCTTCAGGCCTTCAACATTGCGAATCACCAGAACGTGACAGCAGTCAACTCGATCGCCTACAAGCTCGCTTCGACCGGCCCGCTCGCAGGCACCGCAACCTGGCAGTCCAACTTCGGAACCACGAGCTTCACCAACAACAGCGGCTTCAGCTACACGCCACGCCAACTGGAGCTTTCCGCCCGTTTCTCTTTCTAACCAGCAACCAACTGGGCGGTGGCTTCGGCCGCTGCCCTCTTTTTGTTGACAAGCTTCGCAACGCAAATCCCGTATCATCTTCGGTATCGTCTCCAGTGGGTAGCAGAGAGGTTCGCCCGAGCAGTCTGAGAATCGGCCCGTAGTCTCGATCTTCCCGTGGTTGTCATGTAGAGCAGTTCACTTCATCGGGGAGAGCGCATGTCGTTCCGTTGTGACCGCGTCCGCAGTGACAGCGTAAAGACAAGTGTTGCCATCGCCAGATTTCTTCGCACATCTCTGCTGTGGTGCTCCGCCGTCGCGACCATTCACGCCTGCGCTCACGCACAAACCGCAGTGACCGGAGCCATCACCGGCTTCGTCGTCGACATCAGTGGAGCAGTCCTCGCCGGCGCGACCATCGAAGTCCACAACATCGCCGACGGCTCCATCCGCCGCACTACCACTCTCACCAAAGGAGAGTTTCTCCTCCCCAACCTCCCCGCTGGAGAGTACTCCGTCACTATCGACTATGCCCTCTTCGCCCACCTTACACTCGCCCCCGTCGTCGTCGAAGTCGGCGCGACTACATCCGTCGAAGCCCGTCTCCACCTCGGAACCGTCTCCACCACCGTCAATGTAGGCGCCGAGCCCGCCATCGCCGTCAACGTTGGCGAAGCTTCCTCTGCCGCCACCGGCAGCGTCATCACGTCAAGCGAGATCGACCTCCTTCCCGCAAACGGCCAGCGCTGGCAGACCTTCACCCTCCTTACCCCCACCGCCAATCCCGACTCCCAATCCGACGACTCCGAAGGCCTCCTTAGCTTCCGTGGCCTTGCCTCAATTCAAAACAACACGCGCGTCGACGGCGCCGACGACGACCAGAGCTTTGCCGCCGTCCCGCGCGGCAACGGCATCGAAAGCGGAGCTGACCTCGAAGACGCCGCCGAAACCGGCTCCTCCAACCACTTGCCCATTTCCAGCGCATCGGGAGGAGGAGGCTACGGCCGGCACTCCGGAATGGCCTACACCTTCACCAAAGAGGCCGTTCGCGAATTCCGCGTCAGTAGCCAGAACTACTCCGCCCTCTACGGTCACGCCGCTGGCGGCATCATCACCACCGTCTCGAAATCCGGCACCAACGATCTCCACGGCACAGTCTTCTACCTCGTCCGCAGCAATGCCCTCGGAGCTACAAATCCCTTCTCCATCGCCACCAGCTACAACAACGGCATCGTCACCACCGGTCTAGTCAAGCCCAACGATCTCCGTCAGCAGTTCGGAGGCAGCGCCGGAGGCCCCATTCTCCGCGACAAACTATTCTTCTTCTACGCCTACGATCAGCAGGCCCGCTTCTTCCCCGCAATCTCTACCCCGGAAGACCCCAACTTCTTTTCCCTCACTCCAACCCAGACCGCTCTCCTCGCAAATCGCGGTGTCACTCCCGCAAAGATCCGCGCTGCTCTCAACTACGTCAACAGCCTCACCGGAACCATAGCCCGCAGCCAAAACCAAACCATCAACTTCGCCAAATTCGACTGGCAGGCAGCCCCGCATCATCGCACTAGCTTGCAATACAACCGCGCCCGCTACAGCGCGCCCTCCGGCTCCCGCTCCGCCTCTGTAGTCGACGTCGGTCGAGCCAGCCTCGGCAGTGGCTACTCAACTCTCGACTCTGTCCTCGGCCGCTGGACATGGCTCGCGAGACCCTCCCTCACCAACGAGCTCCGCGTCCAATACGGTCGCGATCTACAATCCGAGCAAGCCCCTCCACCCCTTCCGCAAGAGCCCGCCATCGGCCCCGGAGGCACAGCTCCCAAAGTCGCTATCGGTCCCGACGGATTCACCTTCGGCACTTCGTCTTCGCTCGGTCGTAACGCTCTCCCCGACGAAGACAAACTCGAACTAGCCGACCTCCTCACTTGGACCCACGGCCGCCATCAAATCCAAACCGGCATCGACGTCGCCTTCGTCCACGACAACATCGACGCACTCGCCAACACTCAGGGTGCCTTCCACTACGACAGCAACACCACCGCAGGCCACGCCGGAGGCCTCGTCGACTGGATCACCGACTATACCTTCAGCGTCAACTCCTATCCCAACGGCGGCTGCCCCTCCATCGTCTCGCCCATCCACGACTTCTGCTTCCGCTCCTTCACCCAAAGCTTCGGCCAGCAGTCCGCCATCTTCAACACGCAGGAGTGGGCCGGTTTCCTTCAGGACGACTGGCGCCTCAAACCCACCCTTACCATCAACTCGGGCCTTCGCTACGAGTACGAGTTCCTCCCCCTCCCCCAACAACCCAACGCTCGCGCTCGACGCAGCCTTCGGCGTCACCGGCGCCACCAGCGTCTTCCCCGAAGACCGCAACAACTTCGGCCCGCGCATCGGCGCATCGTGGCAGCCCTTCGGCTCCGGTCGCGGCCTCATCCGCATCGGCTACGGCCTCTTCTACGGCCGCCTCCCCGGAGCCACTATCCGCAGCGCGCTCGTCGACACCGCGCTCCCCTCCTCCGCAACCCACGTTCTAATTACACCTTCTACAGTTACAAATTGTCCGCAGGTAGCAAATCAAGGCTTCGGATACGTCTGCGCCTTCGTCACGACGCCACCAGCCGCAATTACAACAACCACCACCGCCACGGTCTTCGACCGTAGATTCCGGCTCCCGATGGTCCAACAGGGAAGCTTCACAATCGAGCGCGAGATCAACGCAGGCATCGTTGTCAGCGCGACTTATCTCATGAATCTCGATCGCCAGCTCCCCAACTCTGTAGACATCAACACTCGCCCCCGCCAGAGCCACCAAGACCTTCCGACTCCAGGGAGGCACCGGCGCAATCGGCGTGGGCGACACCGAAACCTTCGTACTCCCCTTCTACTCGCAACGTGTCAACACCAGCTTCGGCCCCGTCACCGCCATCGTCTCCAACGCCGACGCCACCTACAACGCCTTAGTCATAGAATCCCGTCGAAGCCTCCGCCGCAGCCTCGAGTTCCGCGCCAGTTGGACCTGGTCCAAGGCCATCGACGTCGGCCAGGGAGGAGCCACTCCGCGCACCAACGCCCAGCTCGACCCCTTCAACATCCGCTACGACCGCGGCCTCTCCGACCTCAACATCCCCCACAAAATCCTCGCCAGCGCGGTCTGGCAGCCGACTCTCCGCACGGACAGTCACTGGCTTCGCATCGTCGCCAACGGATGGACCCTCTCGCCTCTCTTCACCGAATCCAGCGGCCGCCCCTACAGCCTCGAAATCTTCGGCGGCACACGCCTCACAGGCGGCCACGAGAGCATCAACGGCTCAGGAGGCGCCGTCTATCTCCCCACCGTAGGCCGCAATACTCTCCGCCTCCCCGACAGCGCCCGAATCGACCTACGTCTCATCCGCTCCATTCCCCTCACTGAAAGAATCCATCTCCGAGCCACCGTCGAAGCCTTCAACCTCACCAACCGCGTCAACTACTCTGCCATCATGCAGCGAGCCTTCCTGGTCGGCACAGAAACCAACGGCATCACCCCACTCATCTTCCAGAACGCCGCCACCATCGCCGCCGAAGGCCTCAACGTCCGCCCCTTCGGCACCTACACCGCCGCCTCCACAGGCCAATCCCCCGAACGCCAAATCCAACTGGGCCTAAGACTCGAGTTCTAAGCATCCGATTCACGCCCGCTCAATCAAAGTCGTCGCAGGCCGCCTGATCGAAGTCGAACGGTCCGCATTTGTCTTAACCGTTGCTCTCACACCATTCGTCCTAACGAAAAACCGCGTCATCTCGACCGGAGCAACAGACTGTCCCATCGTCTGTTGCGTAGTGGAGAGACCTCCGCATTTTGTCTTTGCTTTGCCGTTGCTTGTCACAGCTTCGTCCCATGCCGCAAATGCTCCAGCATCTTCAACACCTGCTCCGTCAGCGCAACCCGCTTATCCGAATAAGAATGATCCGTAGCCAGATGCACCGCAGTAATCTCCTTCCCGCCCGCTTTCTTCAGTGCCTCCACAAACGCATCGTTCGAAGGAGACAGCCCATCATCCGAAGTAATCACCAGCACCGACCGGTCCACCAGTTTCGACGCAAGCTTAGGCACATTCCAGTCCGCAGCATTCGCCACAACCTCCTTCGCCAGGCTCTCCGGAGTACAGCCTGCCAGCGGAGCCATCCCCTCAGCCGCAAGTCCAGCCGCGAGACCCGCGACAGCCCGGTTCTCATACTCCGGCTTCAGCCCCTGCATCTTATCGACGCCCATATCTGCCGCCGAGATCAACCCAATAGCCTTGATCCCCGCATCGTTCGCCCCAACATACCGAGCCATAAACCCACCCATGCTATGCCCAATCAGCACGATGTACCCCGGATCAGCCCGCAGCTTCTTCGCATGCTCAGCATCTCGCACATAAGCGATCGCCGCCTGCGTGTCTTCAATCGAGTGCGTAAACGAAAAATCCCCCGGCGAACCCCACGACCCGCGATAGTCGAAATAAACCACATCCCACCCATCCCGCCGGATCGCCTGCGCCAGATCAAGATTCTTCTCATTCCCCGGAAAACCATGCAGCAAAATCACCACCGGATGCGGCCCCGCACCCTCCGCAACATAAGCCAGCGCATTCAGCATCGCCCCATGGCTGGGAATCTGAAAAGTCTCCATCGCTGCGGGATAAGCCTTATCCGCCGGAGGATCAGTCGTCAAAGCGGCAGGCAGTTGTTGTGCGCGCGCAGAAAATGAAAGTGATGACGCACACAGGAGTGCAATCGAAAGAATCAAACGAGATAGGCGCATGGGCTGATTGTTCTTGGTGCATCGCGAATTGTAAAGACTCAATCGCCGCGAAACTGTCGAACGCCTAAAATAGAGAAGTGAGCTTCACCGAACAATTCGACGTAGTCGTAGTAGGCGCCGGCCACGCAGGCTGCGAAGCCGCAATGGCCTCCGCGCGCATGGGTCTCCGCACGGCCATCTTCACTCTCAACCTCGACCTCATCGCCCAGATGAGCTGCAACCCAGCCATCGGCGGCATCGCCAAAGGCCATCTCGTCCGCGAGATCGACGCCCTCGGCGGAGTCATGGGCGAGGTCGCCGACGCCACCGGCATTCAGTTCCGCCTACTCAACACCTCCCGCGGCCCCGCCGTCTGGTCCCCCCGCGCCCAATGCGACAAAGCCCTCTACCGCGTCAAAATGCGCGAAGTCCTCGAAGCCCAGCCCAACCTCTTCATCAAGCAAGCCGAAGTAGTCGACCTCATCATCGAGAACGGCGTTCCTCAGGACGAGGAGTTCGCTAGGCCCTCGGCGCTAATCCCCGGTCCGTCCATCGTACGCGGCCTGAAACTCCGCGACGGCCGCACCATCCACGCCGCCGCCACCATCGTCACCACCGGCACCTTCCTCAACGGCCTCATCCACTGCGGCGAGCAGCAATACACCGCCGGCCGCTCCGGCGAACCCGCCTCCGTCCTCCTCGGCGAAGCCCTCAAGCGCCTCGGCCTCCGCGAGTGCCGCCTCAAAACCGGCACCCCACCACGTCTCGACGGACGCACCATCGACTGGTCCAGATTTCAAGAGCAGCCCGGCGACGAAGACCCCACCCCGTTCAGCTTCCGCACCCGCGAGATCCCGCTCCGCCAGATCAACTGCCACATCGCCCACACCACGCCCGAAACCCTCCGCCTCATCCGCGAAAACGTCCACCGCTCGCCCATGTACACCGGCCAGATCGAAGCCATCGGCCCGCGCTACTGCCCCTCCATCGAAGACAAGATCGTCCGCTTCCCCGACAAGACCCGCCACCAGTTCTTCCTCGAGCCCGAAGGCCTCAACACCCACGAGGTCTACATCAACGGAATGAGCACCTCGCTCCCCATGGAAGTTCAGGCCGCCATGGTCCACTCCATCCCCGGCCTCGAAAACGCCGAGATGCTCCGTCCCGGCTACGCCATCGAGTACGACGCCATCGACCCCACCGAACTCGATCGCACCCTCCGCGTCAAGAAATTCGCCGGCCTCTATCTCGCCGGACAGATCAACGGCACCAGCGGCTACGAAGAAGCCGCCTGCCAGGGCCTCATGGCCGGAATCAACGCAGCCCTCGCCGTCCAGAACAAAGAGCCGTTCACTCTTGACCGCACCGAAGCCTACACCGGCACCCTCATCGACGACCTCATCTCCAAGGGCACCAACGAGCCCTACCGCATGTTCACCTCGCGCGCCGAGTTCCGCCTCCACCTCCGCATCGACAACGCCGACCGCCGCCTCACTCCGCACGGCCGACGCCTCGGCCTCATCGACGACAACGCGTGGTCAGCCTACGAAGCCAAGCAATCCCGCGCCGTCGCCTTCGAACAACTCCTCACCACCACGCGCATCCGCGCCGAAGAACTCCCGCCAGATCTCCTCGCTCAACTCGACGGCGAAGCCGCAAACCTAACCGGCCAAACCATCGCGCAATTCCTCAAGCGCCCCGAAGTCTCCATCGAAGCCCTCGCCCCCATCCTCCAAACTCGCATCGCCGCCGAGCCAACTCTGCAGCCCTGGGCCGAAGCCATCGCCGCAAACAAAAAGCTCCCAGCCTGGGTCCGCAACGAGATGAAGACAGTCGAAACCGAACTCAAATACTCCGGCTACCTCGACCAGCAGCGCCGCTCCATCGAAAAGATGCGCAAAGCCGAGCAGCGCCACATCCCCGAATGGTTCGACTACACCACCATCAGCGGCCTCTCCACCGAGATGAAGCAAACCCTCACCCGCGTCCGCCCCAGCACCCTGGGCCAGGCCAGCCGCATCGCCGGAGTCACTCCCGCAGCCGTAAGCCTCATCCACGTTTACATCGAAATCCAGGGCCGCGAACGCGTCGCCTGAACTCAATCGGTATCTAAACCCACGCGCTAAGAATCCGTCCCGCCGAGCCCCGCATCTTCAGATCGTCAGCTCGACCGGCAAAGTAACGCGCATTGATCTCCGCCGAGCCGAGATCCTCAATCGCACGAAACGCCGCAAGCTCCGCGGCCATCTCCGGCGGAGTGAAAAACAGCCGAAACGGTTCGCCCGCAAGCTGAACTCGCGCTGCAAGCGAATCATGCGCCAGCTTCTCGAGGAAGGGCAGAGCCGAACGCGGTTGACCATAATCCAGAACCACTCCCGATCCAGCCGGCTGCGAACCGATAAAACCAATCGTCCCGCGAAACGCCTCAAGCGTCAGGTACGGCACAACTCCCAGCCACGCAAAGAACGTCGGAGCCCCCGAATCGAAGCCCGCCTGCTCGCAGTTGTTCCCCAAGCGCCTGTCTCTCAAAATCCACCGGCGCATAAGTCAGATTTGCCGGATGAGAAAACCCTCCAGCCGCAAGCAGATCAAGCTTCCACTGCTGCGTCGCCGGATGGTCCACCTCAAAAACCCGAACCTGCGGGTACGGATTACGGTGAGCAAACGTATCCAGCCCCGCTCCCAGCAGCACATACTGCGCAATGCCGTTCGCTACACCGCGAGCAAGCATGTCCTCCGCGTAACGGCTCCGCGCCACCAGAAAAGCCCGCAGCCCAACCGAAAAAGGCCGGTCCGGACGAGTCGGCGTTCGCCGCAGCTCCTCCGCATAAGCCTTGCCAAGAATCGGAACCGCAACAGGATCCTGAAACACAAGCGGCTGGGCGTCATAGAGCTGATGCGCAGCCCGCCGCAGCGCCACGCGAAGTGCTGTTCTGGAGGGAATCGCGGCCTGCATCTCGCCTCTAGGCCGTCATCCAGCTCAGCGCCTGCGCCAGATACTGCTTCATCTCCTTGCGCGGCACAATCGCATCCAGAAAGCCATGCTCCAGCAGAAACTCCGAGCGCTGAAATCCCTCAGGCAGCTTCTGCCGAATCGTCTGCTCGATCACCCGAGGCCCCGCAAATCCGATCAACGCATTCGGCTCCGCGATATTCAGATCCCCAAGCATCGCAAAGCTAGCCGTCACTCCGCCTGTCGTCGGGTCCGTCATCACCGAGATATAAGGAATCTTCGCGTCGTCCATCCGCGCAAGCCCAGACGAAATCTTTGCCAGCTGCATCAGCGAAGCAATTCCCTCCATCATGCGTGCTCCCCCGGAGGCGGAAATAATAATCAGCGGCTTCCGGCTGGCCAGCGAACGGTCGACCGCGCGCGCAATCGTCTCTCCCACCACCGCGCCCATGCTCCCCCCGATGAAGTTGTACTCCATCACGCTCAGGATGACGTGATGCGGTCCAATCTGACCTACCGCGTTAATGATCGCGTCATTCAGCCCGGTCTTCCTCTGCGCCTCCGCGAGCCGCTTCTTATACGGCTTCAGGTCGGTGAACTGCAAAGGGTCGGTCGAGCGCAGGTCCAGGTCCACCAACTCGTAGCCAGGCTCCAGCAGATTTTCAATGCGTGTGCGCGCGTCGATGCGGAAGTGATGGCCGCAGTGGGGACAAACCTGCTGATTGGCCTCCAGCTCAGCCTTAAACAGGATCTTCCCGCAGTCAGGACACCGGATCCACAACCCCTCGGTCCGCACCGTCTTCTCCGAGTCGTTGACGATCTCGTGGTCTTCGCGTTTGAACCAGCTCATGCCTGCCTGTCCTTCCCAAACTGCCTTGTCCATTGTAGCGGCACCGGAAAGCCTCGGAGGCAGCCAAAAGGGTTGCTCATAACCCTCCTGTTTCGAGAGAGATGATCCAAAAATGGCATCTTGCCGATTGCGCCCAGCCACTTTGCGAGTAATACTGTTCTTGTTCTACTGGTGTTCTTGGCGGTATCTCTGCCTTCCCATTTCGACCTTTAGATCACTAGGGGCTCATAAGAGTCCTCGGCCCAGTTCTCTCCCGAAAATAACAAACGCCTCACGCTAAGCCTGCTCCTTCGCTAAGGGAGCCCGGTGATAGGCGTCGCCACCCCGCATCCGCCTGTTGGCATCCAAGAGGTCATGATGTCTAGCAACCCGAGCTTTCTGCACCAACCGGAACCTCTCGACCGAAACTCGAGAAAATTCCGTGTGATTTGCGAGATGCATGGCATCAAGACCGGAGCCCCGGAAGACCTCGAGACATTTCTCGGCAAGCTCGACTCGGATGGGCACTTCGCCATGGACTTCTGGGGCTTCGCAGGAAAACTCAGCGACCGGGACGGCGGCGCGTTCTCCGATGACCAGATGCTCGCCCTCTTCGTGGAAGGCATCACCGGCCGCCCCATGCCCGCAACGGGCGACGCCGCGCTGGACCCCGCTCTGGCCCTTTTCCGAGCCATGCTCGCCGGCGTGGACGTCCATCCGCCCGAGCCTTCGCCTCCTGCCCCTCCGCCGCGCACCGCCCCGGTTGCTCCCATCGACGAAGCAAGATCCAGGCTCGCCCCCCATCGAGGACCCAAGGCCAAAACGGTTCTCCCCAGGCCTCGCTTCCATGCCCCCGCCTGCCGAGCCCGAACCCGTCCCCACTCATTTGCCGTCCCAACTACAGCTCGCCCTGCAAAGCCTCGAGTTGGTCAGCCGGGACCTCAGCGACCATATCGGAAAAATCGACCAGCGGCTGTCGGGGCTCGAAACCAAAGTCAAGAAACAGGCCTCGCAAACGGAAGCAATAGCGCCCCTGCTCCGCACACCGGCCGTCAAGCATCCGGAAAGGCCAAAGCTTCGCGGTGAACCCCGCTGCTTTGACCGATGAGCACCGTCGCGTCTTCGAAAGCTACCCCTCGCAGCGCGATACCAATTGGAAGAAAAACGTCACGTTGGCCGTTGTGCTTCTCACCGCCTTGGCGATCGGGTTTTCCTTGAACTATTACGGGCCCTCCATCCGTCAGAAAATTCATGAAATCGTGCAGGAAGATATCGATACACCTTCCGGCTCTATCTGGGACCGTGACCACCGGCCGCCGGTTCTGCTGCCCACACCTGCAAGCCCCGCAAAGGCCTCCACCGCACCGCAACGTCAGCGCGATCTCCCCGCTCCGCCGGTGCACTCATCGCCCGCTGTCAGCCCAAGAGAATCACCCAGTCGTACATTCGCGCAAACCGAACAGAACCTCTTCGATCTTCCCGGCGCGGTTTACGTCTCACCTGCCGAGATGGAAAGAAATCTCATCGCCTCTCGCGTTCCCATCTACCCCGAAACAGCAAGAGCCGAAGGGCTCCAGGGCAGAGTCGTAGCCCAGGCGCTTATCTCGAAGTCTGGCTCGGTCACTCGAGTGCACGTGACCGAAGGAGAGCCCGTCCTTCGCGATGCAGCGACCGAGGCCATCCTCCAGCGTCGCTACAGACCGTATCGGATCAGCGGATTGCCGGTAGATGTCACGACCTCCATCACCATCTACTTCAGACTGAACGGCTAGCCGAAAACGCAAACCCGAAACGGGTCGGAATTTCGCTGCACCCATTCGCGTCCATATGACCCAAAAGATGCACGCCGAAAGAATTTCATCCCCTGCGGGGTACCCCATAATAAGATTGCTTCGCGGTTGACGGATGCTGCATTTCGATTGCTCGTCGGTCTGAAATCTTTCCGACGCGCGTGGAGGCTGCCATCTCCCTCAATAAGAAATCACGAGATGCGGGGCTCGATTCCCTGCACCACGATCAGCTGACCGCAGACCCTCCGGCAGGCATCAAAGAGGAGATGATATTGACGTCCGCGAGCGGTGTAAAAAAACCGGAACACTTCGAGCTCTACGTCGGGAAGCTTCGCTCCCTCTATGACATGCATGGCATAGCGACGGGATCCCCTGACCATCTCCCCGCCCTCCTCCAAAAACTGGAAGAGGATCGCCGTCTCAGTATGGACTTTTGGGGCCTCGTCGGGAAACTCAGCAGTCATGGAGGCGGCGAACTCTCCGACGAGCAGATGCTCACCGTCGTCGTCGCGGGAGTCACCGGTGACGAATCACTCGATGTAGCCGACCCCCGGCTCAGGCATTCTCTCGACGAGCTGCGCGCCCTCCTCTCCGGCATCGATCTCCATCAGGAGCCCTTGACCCCAACCCGTGCCATTGCCGCAATGCAGCAGGGGCACTTCCGGACTCCACGTTCTTCCCTCTCACCCACGCCTGTCCCACAGGAGCCGGCAAGTCAGAATACAACTCAACCTGTTGCACTCCAATCGCAACTCGACCAAACCATCCAGCGCCTGGAACAGGTCAATCAGCAACTGATACAGAGCCTCAGCCATCTCGACGAGCGGTTTCGCCGCCTCGAAGCGCATTTTGAGCTCTACCCTCCGCCTCCCATCGCCACAGGGAACCTGGCACCCCTCGCGCCAGAGCCGAAGTCAGAGCCGATGCCGGACAAAGCCCACCCTCTGCCGCCTTCGGATCCCGAACCTCTTCCGTCTCACCGCCGGCCGAGCGTCCCATCGTCACGATCGAAGAGGAGCCAGTCCTTCATGCGGCCCCGATAGCTCCGATAGCTCCACACCTCGCACCACCCCGTACGGAGACCCCCGAACTCGTGCACAAGGTGGAAGCCGCTAAACCCAGGCTCGTACTCGAGCCCGTTCCACCGCCCGAATCCGCACCCCTCCCGCCGGAGACAACCAAGCCCCACTCCGGTCCTCTCTTCGAGTACGCCTCATCGTCGACTGACTCCGGCAAGAAAGTGAAAGCAGGCCTCGCGATCGTTCTGCTTCTCGCCGGCTCAGGCTTCGCATGGTTCCGTTACGGCACACAGATCCGTCAGAAAGCGACGGACCTCATCTACGGTTCCCACCCAGCTGAAGCGCAGCCCACCCCAACTCCGCAACAATCCGACGAAACCACTCCCGCCGATACAGGCAATCAGGCCACACAACCTGCCGCACCTGCAGAGCAAACCGCGGCTCCGCCCGCAGAAGCTTCCACACCTCAACCCGCACCTAAGCCATCGCGCAACGCTGCGCCCGCGTCTCAGCACACAACCCCCAGCATCCCTCCGGACACCTCCAACTCCTGGCCCGCCTCCGCAGTCAAGGTTCCCCCTGCCATCATGGAAAAGAACCTCCTTGTGTCGCGCGTCCCTGCCTATCCTGACATCGCAAAGGCCTCACGCGTTCAAGGCTCCGTCATCGTGCAGGCTCTCATCAGCAAGACCGGTGATGTCAGCCGCATCCGCGTCGTCCAGGGCGACACCCGTCTGCGCAACGCGGCAGTCGACGCCATCTTCCGCCAGCGCTACCGCCCCTACCTCGTCAACGGAGTCCCCGTCGATGTCGTCACCACCATCACCATGAGCTTCACCCCGCAGTAGCCAGCCGCTCACACCAGCGTCAACCGAAGCGTCGTCACGCTCGCCGCCGGAAACGTATGCAGCAAACGTCCGCCCGCAGGCTGGCCTGTCATCGCCGGCCGCGGATGCACCGCATTCGGATGATCGAAGTCATTATGAGCGTGCACATCCGTCTCGCTCATCACCGTCCCCGAAGCGCTCGCAATCCCCGCTCCATGAATCACCACCTCGGTCGTCAGAGCCTGGTCCAGATGCGGATTCACTACCGTCAAAGTAATCTCCTTCCCATTCCCCGTCGGCGCAACTGACGCCGAACCACTAAGCCCCGCCAGCGTCCGCGAAGCATCGAGCGATCCCCGATAGCTGTTCCCACCCGCCGGAGTCGCCGCATTCGCCATCCCGTTGCGAATCACCGGAGCGGTAAACTCCGCACGTACCGCCTGCGCTCCTCGATGCGGCAGATACATCTGGAACACGTGAAAAGTCGGCGTCACCGTAAACTTGTCCCCCTTCGCCAGCATCAGCGAGTGGATGCAATTGATCGATTGCGCCACATTCGCCACCGCCACTTTATCCGCATGCCGCTGAAAAATATCCAGCGTAATCCCCGTCAGCAGCGCATCCCGCATCGTCGACTGCTGCGACAGGTTGTACTCCGGCCCAATCTCTGTGCCCTTGCCATACCACGCGCCCCACTCATCCACCACCAGCTTCACCCGCGGCTGGCCCTCCTCCACTCGCATCGCATGCCAGTGGTCCGTCACCACCCGCTCCATAATGGAGCCCCGAGTCAGCAAATCGTAAAACTCATCGTTGTCGAACTTCAGCGCATCCCCTTGCGCAAACTTCGTCGCGCTCCCCGACGTGTAGTAGTGGACCGAAAGCCCCCACACATGCCTTCGCTCCGGATTCGCATACAGCGCCTTGAACAACCGCGTCGTCCAATCCACATCATCGCCATTCGGCCCTACCGCAACGAAACGCAGCGGAGTCTTGCTGTAGCTCGGCGTCCACGCAGTGTACCGGCGAAACTCCGTCGCATACTCCTCCGGACTCATGTTGCCGCCGCAACCCCAGCTCTCATTTCCCACGCCCCAAAGGTCCACATCAAACGGCGCAGCATCCCCATTCGCCGCTCGCTCCGCCGCCAACGCATTCGGCACCGCCTTCGCCGCCGAGTTCGAAGGCACATCGCCCGCAGGAGCATTGCAGTACTCAATCTCCTGGTAAAAATCCCGCGCCGGCAGCGCCCGCAGGTCCGCCGCAAGATACGGCTTGCATCCAATCGCCCTGCAGGTCCGCATAAACTCATGCAATCCGTATCTGTTCGAATCCTGCTGCCCCCAGAACCCGGTCCGCGCAGGCCGCTTCCCCGCCGGGCCAATCCCATCCCGCCAGTCATAGCTGTCCGCAAAGCAGCCGCCTGGCCACCGCAGCAGCGGAGCCTGCACCGCCCGCATCGTGTCGATGAACGCCTTCCGAATCCCGCCCTCATTCGGAATCGCCGATCCCTCACCGACCCATACCCCGTCGTAGATCACGCCACCAAGATGCTCGATGAAGTGTCCATAGATCTCCGGCGAGATCGTCCCAATCGGTTCGGCCGGAAGAATATCGATCCGCGCATCCGCCTGCGTCGTCTGTGCCAGCAGTTTGCTGCCGCGAAGCGACATCGCGGAAGCTGCAAGCGTGGAAGTTTTCAAAAAAGAGCGCCGCGAAGTAGTAGACGAAGACATTATGAAAACATTCTCCCGTTGAAAGAGAAAACAATATAGCCTCGCAACACCCCGCGCAAGCGCTTTGCAATAGGCTCACAATGGCCGCAGTGCTCAACTTCGTCGCGACCTACAGCGATGAGTTCACTGCCGTACCTTGCATGGATTTCGTTGCGCGCGCACCCCTGAGTAGTCAGTCATCGTAGCGATTCCTCATCAAATCAAAGTGGCTACTACTAATTTCAGAAGTGGCCTGGTTATGCCTTCACCTAATTAGAGATTTGTCGCAGGCATTTCTATGGTTTTGCATATATCTTCAAATCCTTCGACCTAAGAAGGGATAAAACCTCAATCCAACGATGCGCTTGCAGCCAAGTCGGCTTGAGGGATTGTTTGGCATATCGATTGCTCTAAGTGCATGTGAGGCCACACTTGCGGGTAGCCTTCGATAGGCAAAGACGCCTAGCAGAACCTGGTCGGGAAACGGAGAGAAATTATGAAACGACTGAAAATGGGTTTCATCGCTACTGTTATCTGCATGGTTGTTCTATCAGGTGGAAGGATTGCCTGGGGGCAGGGAATCATCACGGGAAACCTTGCTGGCACGATGCAGGACACAACGGGTGCAGTCATTCCTGGCGGGAAGGTCACCGTTACCAAGCCTGACACGAATGCCGTATTCACGACGACAAGCGGGCCTAACGGAAGCTTTTCTCTTAACGATCTGCCGGTGGGTCTCTATGACGTCAAATTTGAGGCTTCAGGTTTTTCCACCCTCACGTTGCAAAATGTGCACGTTGACTCCAATAAAACCCTGGATCTCGGTGTCCAGAAGCTGACGCCCGGCACATCCATCGCAACGGTGGAAGTCAATGCCAACGAGGCGCTGCTGGAAACAACGCAGGCCCAGATATCGACGACGTTTGACACTCAGCAGGTCGCGAACCTGCCTACGTTTGGTGGCTTTGATGAACTGACCCTCCTGATTCCAGGTGTCGTCGCTACCCACGCCAACAACTTCTCCAACACGAACGGCACCGGCTTCTCCTCCAATGGACAGCGCGGCCGCTCCAATAACTTTGAAATTGACGGCCAGTCGAACAACGACAACTCGGTCGCCGGTCCTCAGTTCTTCTTCTCCAATGAAGAAGCAATCGAGCAGGTCCAGGTCATCACCAACAACTTTAGCGCCGCCTATGGCCGTAACATGGGCTCCGTCGTGAACTACATTACGAAGTCCGGTACGAATAACATCCACGGCTCGGCCTTCTACCGTTACTCTGGCAACTTTACCAGTTCCCTCCAGACAGGTGTCTCGAAGGGTGCTAACTACGGCTTCTGCGCCCCGGGTGAGGACATCACCGACGGTTGCGAGGTGCCCGTTGTCCCACGCTACGTTTCCAATGTCTATGGCGGAAACATGACCGCCCCGCTCTGGAAAGACAAGATCTTTGCCTCCGGCGGCGTTTACGGCTCTCGCTTCTTCGAGAACGGTGGCTCAACCACTTCCGGCACAAAAGTGGTCCTTACTCCAGCTGGCCTTGCCACCCTGACTTCAACCTTCCCGAACAACAATGGCGTTGCGATCCTGAATCAGCTCAATCCGTTTAAACTTCAGGGCAACCCACGCGCCACGGGCACTCAGGTCAACAAGACCGTCACCGACGGCGTAACCTCCGTATCGGTTCCCTTCACTCAAATTGCGCGTAACTTCCCCAGCGAAACGACCGACCAGGAATACCTTGGCAGGCTCGACTTCCAACCGACCACCAAGGACCGAATCGGGGGCCGTTACATCTATCAGAAGAACCCGACTATTCCGGATAACGCTACGGCGGCTGGCGGCACCGTGAATGTCAACGGCATCACCCACTCCATTGGGGCGGACTGGATCCACACCTTCTCGTCGCGCTGGATTAACCAGCTCCGGTATAGCTTCCAGCAGAGCAAAATCGCCTTCGACGGCGGTGACTTCGCGAACTGCACGATCACAGCTTTTGCGAACTGCCCCTCGTCGGTTGGTTTAGGAGCGGGCAACTCGTCACTCGGCCTCGGTTCGAGCCTCCCGCAGGGACGTATTGTCAAGGTCGGTCAGACTCAGGACAATGCAACCTGGAGCTTCGGTCCTCACAGCATTACCTTCGGCGGAGAATTCGACTATCAGAACTCCCCCAACACCTTCCTGCCCAACTTAGCCGGTACCTACACATACACCAGCTACAACACCCTCCTCCAGGGAATTGGCACCGTCAGTCTGACCCAGGGCAACCCTTTGATTCCCTTCAAAGAGAATGACGTCGCGGCCTACTTCCAGGACGATTGGAAGGTCACACCAGAGTTTACTGCGAACCTTGGCCTTCGCTGGGAGTTCTTCCAGCAGGCCCTCAACCTGCTCCACACCCGTTCTCTCGCACAGCAGACCGGCCCGACTCCCTTCTGGAATACGAGCCTGCCGCTCTCCGTCACGACCTTCCCCTCGATTCCCCAGAGCTATCGTAACTGGGAGCCCCGTATCGGGTTCGCCTACAGCCCCAGGTACAACAAGAATGTGGTCGTTCGTGGCGGTTTCGCGATCAATGTCGATCCTGGTTTCTACAACATCAATCTGAACTCGGCGTCTTCGGCTCCCGTGGTGAACTCAGGTAGTGTCAAGTGCACCGGCGTCGCCTCCGCCACCGCTCCTGCCAACTGCAACCCGTCCGGCGGTGCTAACTTTGTAACCGTCAACTCAGCGATCGGTCCGTTCATTCCGAGAGGCAGCAATCCCGGAGCACGCAACCAGACCTTCGTAAGTTCTAACTTCCGTCAGCCGTACGCCGAAACCTATTCCTTGGGTGTGCAGTACCAGGTGGGAAGTTCCATGGTGGCGGAGATCCGCTACTCCGGCAATCACACAGTTGGTAACTTCCAAACCCTGGATACAAACCCCTACCTCCTTCCCGTTGCGACCGACTTCCCAGGCTTGATTGCACCGAGCAGCCTCTGCACTGCTGCCAACAGTACTCTGGCGGGGGGTGTCGACATTGGGCATCTTCACTGCGGTCAGACTAACGTTCGTACCCGTGCGAACTCGGCCTTCTCCATCTACAACGGTCTGCAGACCAGCCTGACCACCAGGAACTATCACGGCGTTACCGCGACCGCGGCCTATACCTACAGCCGCACCATCGACAACTCGAGCGAAATCTTTGGCACCTTCGGTGGCGGTAATACCAGTGCCTTCTCCCAGAACCCCTTGGATCCCAATCAGGCCGAACGTACTGTTAGTGGCATCTCCTTCCCGAACGTTGCCAGCATCAGCTTCACCTACGTGGTACCGAAGTTCGGATCGGTCAACCGCCTGGTGAGCAGCTTGATCAACGGCTGGCAGATGAACACCGTCTGGGTCTACAACAGTGGCCAGCCGTTTACCGACTTCGACCTCAGTCCGTCGAATGGCTCGCCGGCTGCGAATCCCAACGATCCGAGGACGCAAATCAGCTACTCCGACCAGTTGGAAGCGGTTGCCTTCAACAGTTCGGTTGACCCCGGTCGTCCTATCCTCTCCAACAAGAGTGCTCCTGTAGGATCGGTCGGCATCTACACTACGACCACCAACGCTGCCGGAAAAAACTCTGCTCCGTTCCTGGTCGACTACAACACGGGTAACCCCACGACCGCGAGTCAGGTCCACTGGATTGCCAACAACCAGTATGCAGGTCTGCTCGCTGGAACTCCGTGGGTTGGATCGGGCCGCAACCTGCTCCGCGGAACTTCCTACAACAATGTGGATACGAGTGTCTTCAAGAACACAAAGCTGACCGAACGCTTCACGCTTCGCCTTGAAGTCGATGCCAACAATATCCTCAATCGTTCCTACTATGGCACTCCGGATAACGACCTTGCCGATGGTGCTCCGTCCTTCAATTCTGTTAGCTACGCCGTTCCCGCTTCCGGCGGCGGCGGCATCATCAATACTGGCTCTGGTGTCAGAAACCTGACATTTGGTGGCAAGCTACTCTTCTAAGCACTCGCCAACATCGATTCAACCAGAGGCTGCCAATCTTCGGCAGCCTCTGTTCTTCTGTTCAAGACATCAAAGTGTTAAATGAAGGAACAGCGAGTGGCTTAATGGCCCGAGTGGTAAGGATGTCCAGCCAGAATCGTCAGCGCCCGATAAACCTGCTCAGCCAACACCACTCGCGCAAGCTGATGCGGCAGCGTCATGCGCCCCAGCGACAGCAAAATATTGCCCCGCTCACGCCCCGCCGGCGACCATCCATCCGCCGGCCCCACTGCCAGCACCACCCGCTGCGCCCCTTCATCCCGAAGCCGCCCCAGCAGTGCCGCAAACTCCTCCGAACGGTACTGTTTCCCGAGACTATCCAGCACAATCGCATAGGCCGCCACCCGGCCCGGCTGCTTGTCCAGCCATTCCAGCAGCAGCGCCTCCGAATCGAACATCCGTGTCTCGCAAGGAATGTACCGCGCGGCCCGCTCCACATAGTCGTCGATCAGACGATCCGTTGCGTCACTCTTATTCCGTGTCCGCCGAGTCCCAACCGCTGCAATCGTAATCTTCATTCAGCACCGCAAAGCCGCTTTCGTCGCCGCCACGCCAGGCCAGTTCGAGAAAGCTCACCTGGAAGACTTGCGCGGCGCACTCTTCTTCGCAGCGGCTCGAACCGCAACAGATTTCTTCCCGCTCGTCTTCGACTTACTCGCAGTCGTTTTGGCGACCGCCTTCTTCACCAATGACTTCTTAACGGCAGGCTTCGCAGAGGTCTTCTTCGCCGCAGTCTTCGCCGGAGCCTTCTTCACCTCGGCCTTCTTCGCTCGAGTCGAAGCAATCGCAGCCTTCACTTCCGCATTCACATCTTCGACACTCAAAGTCGTCGCCGACTTGCGCAGCCGCTCTAGCCCATAGAACGCCCGCTTCTCCGGAGAGAACACATGGACAATAAAGTCCACATAGTCCATCAAAATCCACTCAGCCTGCCGTCGCCCTTCCACCGAGTTGGGATACACCCCAAACTCCCGTTTCAGCCGCAACTCAATCTCGTCGGTAATCGCGACGTTCTGTCGTTCATTGGTTCCGTTACAAATCAGGAAGTAATCGGTAAGGCCGCTCTCCGCCGGGTCCAGCGCGAGAATGCGAATATCTTCTGCCTTCTTGTCTTCAGCCGCTGCAGCAGCGGCCAGCAGTAGTTGGTTGCTTTCAATCGACGGCATGCGCCTCCTTGAAGCTCCATGGTAGCCCGTTGTGCCCAACGAAGCCAGCACGTCTCCATTTCTGGTAGCGGGCCAGTTTGGAGTGAACGACTAAAGTTTCCGAAAAATGGGATGAGCCGGTCTCTTGGATCGGAGAGACTATCGCCATGAAAAAGCCATCGAAACACCTCATCGCGGAAGTTCCACGCAGCGTCGCCAAGGCTAGGATGACGATCGGGATCGATCTTGGGGACGTCTGGAGCCATTACTGCACGCTCAACGAAGATGGAGAAGTGGTTGATCGGGGACGGTTTCGAACGACGCCCTCGGGGGTCGAGAAGTGGTTTACCGATGTGCCCAGGGCACGGGTTGCGATGGAGGCTGGAACCCATTCGATCTGGGTCAGCGAACAACTCCGAGAACTGGGCCACGAAGTAATCGTAGCCAACGTGCGCGAGCTCAGGGCGATCTCGCACAGCGACCGCAAGAGCGACACGGTGGATGCGGAAAAGATCGCTCGCTATGCCCGGCTCGATCCGGAGATCCTGCGACCGATCTCCCATCGCACGGTTGCACAACAGGAAGCTCTGACATTGATTCGTGCCCGCAACCTGATCGTTCGTCTGCGGACGGCGGCGGTGAACTCGTGCGCGGCCTGGCGAAGCCCTGCGGCTATCGGCTTCCAGCTTCGTCCACGTTATGCTTCGCCAAGCGATGCATGGCCGTGCTGCCGCCAGGTCTGGCTGTGGCGCTTGGCCCGGTTCTCGAACAGATCGCTGCGATGACGGTGAATATCCAGCAGTACGACCGCACCATCAAGCGACTCACGGAGACGGAGTATCAGGAGACGCAGGCGCTGCTTCAGGTCTACGGCGTCGGCCAGCTCACTGCGTTGACCTATGTGCTGACTCTGGGAAGCAAAGAACGCTTCAAGCGAAGTCGCGATGTGGGCTGTTACCTCGGCCTGCGGCCGAGACGCAGCCAGTCCGGGGACCGCGACCCGCAACTTGGTATTACCAAGGCTGGAAACATCTACCTCAGATCTCTCCTGGTTGAGTGCGCCAACCATGTGCTCGGGCCGCGTGGAAGAGACTCGACGTTACGACAGTGGGGCCTGCATCTGGCCTCGCGTGGAGGCAAGCAGTCCCACAATCGGGCCATCGTCGCCGTTGCTCGCAAGCTAGCCGTCCTGCTTCACCGCATCTGGGTCACGCAAGAGCCATACATCCCGTTCTACGCAGTAGCTGCCTGAGGATCGAAATCATGTTCACCGTTGCTAAACCCCGCGTCCCGGTGACTGCGTGTCGGGTTGGGCCTTCACAAGGCCGGCCGAAAACTGGCAGCATCGACTTCTCCTTCTGACCCCAACCCGTCACAGAGCCACGAACGGCTCACTCAAAGTGCGAATAGAAACATGGTGGAGAGGCAACAACGCGGAAACAACCACAACAAACAACAACAAAGGCAAAGACGCTATGAAGGAAAAGACAAAAAACACTTGACTCCAGTGACCTGCTCATAGAAACCCGACTTCAGAGGCACAAGAAAGAGGGAGGCGCTCATTCCGCGCCTCCCTCGAGTTTTTTCGGTTCGGCCGATTCGTTAAAATGGCCCACCGTAGCCGAGCAACAGACGCAAGCCATTGCCGGTCTGCCAGGTGGAGTCCGGCTCGTTCTTGATGAGATCGCGGAATGCAACGTGTGCGATCTCCGACTTGATCTGCTGGAAGCGCAGCGAGTTGGGATCGAGGGGATTGCCGGGCAGGGGTGCGGCGAGCTCATTGGGAAGGTAGTTGTTGATGAGCGCCTCGTAGCCCTCCTGGGCACGGGGGTCGTTGGGCTGGCTGAAGAGCTCGAGCTGACCGGCCTTCGTGGCGTAGTCGTAGAACTCGAGCTGTACAGTGGTGGGGTCGATATCGACGGAGAGCGGCTTCCAGTCGGAGTAGACACCAACCTTGGTGTCCTCTGTGCGAAGAGCGAGGATGTTGGTTGGGGCGTCGTTGAAGTTGTAGAAGCCGGGAGCGATCTCGTCGGTGGCGAAGAGGAGGTAGGATCGGCCGGGGGCCCAGCGCGACTTCAGCATGGAGTACATGTCGTGCCGGTTGTTGTAGATCTGGTTATAGGGTGTCTGCGTTAGCCAGGTTGTGTCGCCTTTGTTGCCGAGGGTGACGAACATATTCAGCAGGTCGACGGAGGAGCAGAGGCCGGTGCGGATGGTGTTGGTGTCGCCGGTGAAGCGGCCGCTGGGGTCCATCACGATGAGCGGGATGTGGGTGGCCTCCTCATAGACGGTGCCGATCTTGCCCTGAACGAGGCCGTGCGCGCCGCTGTATTCGCCGTGGTCGGAGGCGAAGATGATAACGGTGTTGTCGATGATGCTCTGCGGCAGCTTGTGGAGCTGATCGAGGACATCACCGATCTGTTGATCGACGATCTGAGTGACCTGCGTGTAGCTGTCCAGGCCGCGCTGCCAGTAGTAGAAGGGAGCGACGCCGATGCCGAAGCCGAGGTTTCCGTTGCCGTAGGGACTGACGCGGAAGCCAAGCTGAAGCGGATCGGGGCTGATGCCTCCCCAGATGGCCGCCTGAAACTGCTGGATGAAGGTGTGGGTGGTTGGTTTGTTGAATCGCCGCGTAGTTGTTGGGGTTCTGCCAGTTGGGCGGAAGGAATGGATAGCCTAAGGGCGGAGGAGATTTGAGCTGGTTGGTGTTCCAGTTCACGATCGGCGGAGTGTTGGTATAGTCCATGAACTGCGTGAGCCGAGCGCTTGGGGGTTTGTTCTTGTTGTAGTTCGCGAAGAGGTTGGTGAACGTAAGGAACTCGGTGCCTGCGGGGAAGAACTCGCGGTCGTGCGGGTTGACATAACCGATGGTCAGGAAACCATGGGGCATCGGTGGTCTTTACGTTCTGCAGGTAGGAGATGGCCTGGTTGGTGGTGTAGGCGTCGTTGTGGAACGGGGGAGTGTCCGGGGGCATGGCGGGAGTCGCCGTAGGTGCCCTGCAGGTTGTATCCGGTCGGATCGGGTGGGCTGTTCCAGTCGAATCCGTACGGGACGGTGTCGGTGGCGCTGGTCGGGACGGAGACGTGCCACTTGCCGTAGTAAGGGGTCGTATAGCCGGCTGCCCTGAAGGAGCTTGCCAAAGGTAGGAAATGCAGGATTGAGGACCGGCAGGTTGGGATTGCTGAGGATCGTGGCGATGAGCCAGCTCTGATGAGAGTAGAGGCCGGTGATGATCGTGCCGCGAGCAGGCGTACAGGCGCAGGCCGCAGTGTGGTAGTTCGAGAACTTTACCCCGCCCTTCCAGACGTACTTGTAGAGGTTCGGCATGAAGCGCTTGAAGTATTCTTCGGCGCTGTTGACGCCGGCGGGGAAGACGGTGGGCCAACGGAGCTCGTCGACGAGGATGAAGATGATGTTAGGTTTCGCTCCCGGTTCAGCGATGTTTTGAGAGAAACCAAGGCGGCTTGCAACACTGGCACCCGCAGCGACGGTGGCTGTGGTTTTCAGGAAGTCTCTGCGTTTCATTGTCAATTCTCCAATTTTGATGAAATGCGTTGCCGTTGAGGGTGAATTCTCGAGAGGCCCGGAGCCGACAGAGCAACCGACAGAGGGAGATAACCGAGAGCTTGCACAACGAGCGGCCTGAATTTGTTTCACGGCCTCGTTAAGCCCGATGCGGCATACGCCACACAGGTCTTCGAGAGCGAACTAACTCGCGGTGTCGGTTTACTGGAAGGTAGTCGGTGGCCTGGGAGATCTAGGGGGTCGATAGATTTCTGGAGGGGACCAGGGCCGACGAGCGTCGCGAAGGAAGCGACGGGCAAATTTTACGCTGGGCGCTAAGAGGGGTCAATTCGATACTTGTAAAAATCGAATCAACATCGTCTGTCTTATGCGAAGAACGTCTCGGAGGTCAACAAACCGTTCGTTGGCCAGCTTGCCATCTCGACGTGCTTATCCCTCCTGATCTCAATGGCGATAACAGGCCAGCGCCTCATCGAAGAGAACTTTTCACTTTGTCGAGCGTATCCCTCTGGGAGCGAGGAGGACCGATGCACTCGATGAAACGTCAAGTCCAGTCCAGCAGTAGCGCCATGCTTGTCGCGGCAACGAGTTTAGTGCTTGGGGTTGCGACGTTTGCTCACGGAGCTGACGGAACTGACGGAACGAGCACTAAGGCAGTGCGCCACGTCAAAGGCAGAACAATCTTTTCAGAGGAGTCCCCTAACGTAGAACTGACCGTCCGGAAGGGGTATCGATTTATCGGCACTCAACAAGTCAACCTTTATGGGGTTGCAGAGGCGGAGCAGTATGTATTTGCAAGGCAGGGCCGCGACAATACTGTAGAGAGCTTCTATTGGATACAGTTTGAGCATTTCCTGCCATCCAACGATCGAACCTACAAATACGGTTCGAAGAATACAACACAAATAGGTGATCTCCACTTCGTCTACAACGTGGGAAGCTGGCCTGATTATCTGGCCGAAATGGCGGGTAATCCTGCCTCGGATGGTGCAGGCATTGAGCGTTTACTTGAGAAACAACACCTTTCGTTCCCGCACAGGGCTGCGCACGTGCGTATGTTTCATTCACCGTCAGCCGACCACCGAAGCGAGCTAATGATCATCTACGGCGAAGCTTTGCCGCAAAATAGTGCTGTCCCTGTTCGCGAAAAGGGTCTCGATTTAGATACGGAATCGCCCGCTTCGGCACAGGTGCTCCTTGAACACGCGCGCCAGGGACTTGTCATTCAAACGCGGTGAGAACGTTATCGGAAACTTTGGTTGGCCCGGAGTTCCACCTCACCCACTACCCCATTTGTCTGTCAATCCGTGCCCGAGCGGGTCGAAGGGGGAGGAGTCTATGTTGCCCTTAATGCCCGGCTACTTCTTCTCCAGATGAACCATCAACCGCCCATTCAAAAGCCGCAGCTCATTCACCGTAACGAAATATTCCGCAAACGCCTCGCGAAAGGCATTCTCCGTGATGTGCGCATAGATGGAATCCCTCCCTCGCAGCAGCTCCCGGAACTTCTCATCTGTCGGCGGAACCCATTCGATAATCAAATGCCGCGTCGTCAACCCGTTCGCCAGCGCTGCAATCCGGGCCAGCGGAATCTGACTTCGCAGCAGCAGATGGTGAATCACCGCCAGCATCATCACCGTGTCGAAGTGCCCCGAGCACCGGCTCAAAAACGACGCATACTCCCGATTCTCCCAGCCCGTCGCCGGCGATGGATGTGCCAGGTCTACACACAGCGGAAGAATCTTCTTCCCGCTGCCCTTCAAACTCGCAAAAAGCCGATCCACCGTCTGCAGATCCGTATCGATCGAAACCACCTCGCCGCCCGCATCCGCAGCCAGCCGCGAATACACCCCCGTATTGCATCCCACATCGAGCACACGCGCAGGCCCCGCCACCCCCAGCGCCCGCGTCACAAAATCACGCTTCCGCTCATGGTCCTCGTCGCTATAGTGAGTCGCCGTCTCCGCATAATCCGACCACACCGACGCGCGCTGCGCCGGAGTCACCCTCCGCATCTGCTTCCCCAAGCCCTTCAGCGTCTTCAACAAAATATGTTTCGCAAGTTCAGGATCACTCACTGCACGCGAAGCCACTCCCTCAGCCTGCAGCTTCCTGTTCTTCGCCAGCAGCGAAGGCATCGTCACTACCGAAAGCGCCGGCTGCTGTAATCTCCCCGCCCACGAGAGCGCGGCATACATCTCTTCCGGCTCATATCCGTCGCGCTTCGTCATCAAAGCCTGCAGCGGCCATCCCAGCCGCGAGTAAGCCAGCATCGGCAGCAGAAACATCCGCACAAACTGCCCATACGCCAGCCAGATCGGCTGTGTCGGATTCATCTTTTCAATCGACAGCACGTCGACAAAGATCGGCTCCGTGCCTTGAAACAGCACATTCAGCGGAGTGGCGTCTTTCAACAACCACCCTTCACGCACCAAATCGCTGCACATCGTCAGCGTAAGCTCAGCCGCCGCCAGCCACATCCCCGGAGCCCACTCCCACGGAAACGACTGAAACGAGATTCGCGGATGCCGCAACACAAGCACCTCGTCATCCGTCTCCGACACCGCCTCGCTCGCCACCAGCCGTCCCTGCGCCACCATCTCGGCGGCAATCGGCAGCGCGAGGAACTCCAGCATCGCCTCATCAAACGGCGCGCGAACGCTCCGATACACACCATCTCTTCGGATTTCAACGCTTCCCGCAGGATCGCGAAAAGTAGGCAGCGAGGGCACACTCAACAATTCAGACATAGACTCGCAATATCTCGTTACGACCGGTTAGGTTAAGCTGCTTTTGCCTCAGCAGCGGGGAGAGGGAAGGTAGTCTGTAAGGCGCCGACAAGATAAAGACACGGGCTACGAAAGAAAAGTTTCGAGTCCCGAACAAAATATCCCGGCACGTATCTGCCACGTTAGAAAACCGCAACGGCATCAACGATAAAGCCGATGCTCCTGGATGTACGCCGCCACTCCCGGCTCCAGCACATCCGCGCAGGGATCCCCCGCCTCCAGCCGTTCCCGCAGATTCGTCGCCGCAACATCCTCATGCACCGTCTCCAGCAGATGTACCCTGCTCAGCTGTTCCGCACTAAGCTCCATCCCCGACAGATCCGCCAGCGCAAACCCTGGCCGGCTCACCACAATCCACTCCGCCAACTCCAGCAGCCTGTCCGGCTCATGCCACCGCCGCATATTCAAAAAACTATCCGCTCCTGCCAGATTGAACAGCCGGGCCTCCGGCATCCTCCCGCGCAACACAGCCAGCGCATCCACCGTATAGTTCGGCGCTCCGTCCGCCCGCGGAGCGTCGATGTCCGAAGCCACAAATCGCGCATCCACTCCGCACGCCAGCGCCACCATCGCCATCCTGTCCGCAAAGGAGGCCATCGTCAAATCCTTCTTCAGCGGCTGATGTCCCACCGGCGCAAACAGCACCCGATCCAGCGCGAACGCATCCGCAGCCGCCTTCGCGATCGCAATATGGCCGTGGTGCGGAGGATCGAAGCTGCCGCCAAACAGAGCTACGCGCATAGATCTTCTCTCGCCGCTCTCAATACCGCGCCTATCGGAAGTGGAGCACAAACCCCATGCTGACCTGTTTGATCGGATAGTTATGGCTGTATGTTCCAAACGGATTCAACCCGCCATAGCCAAACTCGACCATGCGCCAGTCCAGCACCGGCAGCAGCCTGACATCCAGCCCCACCAGCCCTTCGTACTCGAAGTTGCTGTAAATCACGTTAGGGAGTGGTGCCGAAGAGGCCGGGCGGCCAACATACAAACCATAATCGCTTCGGCCGAGACCAACCGATCCCTGGATATAAGGCTTCAGCGCCGCAATCGGAGTATGAAACGAAGCGCGAACCCCGCCAAGCACCGAATAGATACGAGCCCCGGGCCCGTCGAAATTAATATAAGCCCCACGCTTGGTGGTCATGATGCTTCCCCGCGCGTCCACCCCAAGCTTTACCGGGCCTAACTTCATAAAATCCCAGTAAGCCCCGCCCGTACCGCCCAGCGGAGCCACGGAATTCGAACGCGCAAAAGCCGAGCCGCTTGAATTCGGCGGCAGAGGCAGCGGCGACGAAGCAGTATTACTCAGCTCATCGGCGGTAAACATCCCGTAGACGCCCACCTGAGCGGAAGCAGAGACACAACTGGCAATGGCAACGGCGGCAAGAAAGAAAACTGCTTTGCGGAAATTCATGTGGCTTTAGTTTACTAGTTCAGACCCCTTCAAGACGTTCCCACGCCGGATTTGTCACCGTAACCGTCACTCAACCTCGCAGCTTGCACATCTCATCCAGAATCCGGTCCGCCATCGCGGCCTTGCTCATCACCGCAATCTCCACCGCCCCATCCCGCGTCAGGAAGTACCCCGCATTTTCCTCCGAATCAAATCCAATCCCATCCACACTCACATCATTCACCACCACAGCATCCACACCTTTGCGCTCGAGCTTCAGTCGCCCATTCGCCAGCACATCCTCCGTCTCCGCCGCAAACCCCACCACCATCGTCCCCACCACGCGCTTCTCCACTACCTCGCGCAGAATATCCTCTGTCGCCTCCAACTCCAGCAACACCGCCCGCGCAGCCTCGCGCTTCATCTTCTGCGCCGCAACGCTCCTCACGCGAAAATCGCTCACCGCCGCGGCCATCACCACAATCGTCGCCTCGCGCAGCCGTTGCATCACCACCCCATGCATCTCCTCCGCCGTCACCACCCGCACCATCTCCACGCCCACCGGAGCCTCCAGGCTCGACGGCGCGCTCACCAGAATCACCCTCGCCCCTCTGCGCCGCGCAGCCTCCGCGACCGCATACCCCATCCGGCCACTCGATCGGTTCCCGATATACCGCACCGGATCGATCGCCTCCCGCGTCCCACCCGCCGTCACCAGCAATACCTCACCCGAAAAGTCCTGCTCCACCTCGTCGTTCGCCGCAGCCGCACCTCCGGCGCCTCAGGCCCCTTCACCGTGAAGACCTCCTCCGGAATCCAGGGCGACCTCTCCGCAGCAAACATCTCCCCAACAGCCACCGCAATCGCCGCCGGCTCCGCCAGCCTCCCGCCCCCAACCATCCCGCAAGCCAGATACCCACTCCCCGGCTCAATCACCTTCACTCCGCGCGCCCGCAGCGTCTCCACATTCGCCCGCGTCGCCGGATGCGTCCACATATTCACATTCATCGCCGGAGCCACCATCACCGGAGCCGTCGTCGCCAGCGCCATCGTCGACAAAAAATCATCCGCCAGCCCATGCGCCAGCTTCGCCAGCATATCCGCCGTCGCCGGAGCCACAATCAGCAGCTTCGTAGTCTGCGCCTCCCAAATATGTTCAATGCCATGTTCTATGGACGACTCCCCGCCACCCTCCGTCACCGCCCCCGCATCCTCTCCCCAAAGCGAAGTAATCACCTTATGCCCGGAGATCGCCGCAAACGTTAGCGGCCGCACAAACTCCTCTGCCGCCCGCGTCATCACCACATGCGGATCGAACCCCGCGTCCTGCAACAGGCGCACCAGTTCCACCGACTTATAAGCCGCAATCCCCCCGCAAACCCCCACCGTAACCTTCGTGCGCTCCGCACTCATGCCAAAACCTCTGCCACATCAAATGTTCTCACACGCACCGTCTTTTCAGCACTTTCACAACACCCCCACGCAACCAGTTAGGATGGAATTCGTGAAGACCTGGGTGGAGATCTCAAGCCGTCGCCTCATCGACAACTACAACCTGCTCCAACGCGCCGCCGGCTCCGATACCACCGTCCTCGCCGTCATCAAAGCCAACGCCTACGGCCACTCCGCCGAGCTCTGCGCCCTTACCCTGGCCCGCGCCGGAGCCCCCTGGCTCGGTGTCGCCGACCCGCAGGAAGGTGCCGCTATTCGCCGAGCCCTCGCTGCCGCCGGCCTCCACCAACCCCGCATCCTCGTCATGTCCGCCCCTCTACCCGAAGACGCCGCTCTCCTCTTCGAGCACGACCTCACCCCCGCCCTCTGGCTCCCCAGCACATTGACTGGCTCACCGCAGCAGCAACCAGAGCCTCCACACCGCTCCCCATCCACCTCGAGATCGACACCGGCATGGCCCGCCAGGGCATCGCTCCCGGCCCCGAACTAGACACCCTCCTCCACTCCCTCCAGCACAACCCGCACCTCAATCTCGAAGGCCTGCTCACCCACTTCGCCTGCTCCGAATCCCCCAACTCCCCCCTCACCCACCTCCAGCGAACACGCTTCGAGCAAGCCGTCGCCCAGGTAAAATCCGCAGGCCTCACCCCGAATGGCTCCACGCCGGCAACTCCTCCACGCTCGACGTTTGCTGCTCCGAAGACACACTCCCCTGGCTCAAAAACCTCGCCACCTCAGCGAGCGCAAAGCCCATGGTCCGCACCGGCATCGCCCTCTACGGTTACTGCCTCCCAACCCCTCAACCGAAGGTCCAGCCCGAACTCCAACCCATCCTCACCTGGAAGACCCGCATCGCCGCCCTCCGCAACCTCGCACCCGGCGACACCGTAGGCTACAACGCCATCTACACCGCCGAGAAACCCACGCGCCTAGCCCTCCTCCCCATCGGCTACTCCGACGGCCTCCGCCGCGAACTCTCCGGCTCCAACACCCAACCCGGAGGATGGGCCATCCTCCACGGACACCGCGCCCCCATCGTCGGCCGCATCTCCATGAACCTCACCACTCTCGACGTCACCGGCATCCCTGCTGCCGCCATCGACGACGAAGTCATCCTCATCGGCGACGGAATCACCGCCGACGACCACGCCCACCTAACCAACACCATCTCCTACGAGATCCTCTGCGCCATCCGCGCCCCTGCAACTCTGCTGTAGCGAAATACCGGGTAGTCTGCCGTTGCTGTCGCCTGCCGTTGCTGTCGCCTGCCGTTGCTATTCTGTGCCGTTGCTGTTGTAGTTGCCTTCCCTCACCAACCAACAAACCGCGTCATCTCGACCGAAGCAACAGACAGTCTCATCGTCTGTTGCGCAGTGGAGAGACCCCCGCATTTCGCATTTGCCGTTGCTTTTGCCGTTGCCTTTTACTCACTCAATCCCCCCGCTTCGGATGCCGCCGAACCTCCTTCTCAGTAGCCTTCCACTTCTGCTTCGTCTCCCTCGCCAGCCGAGCATCCACCTGCCGCTCCAAAAACCGAACCTCCTTCTTCAACTTGAAATAGCTCTGAAGCCGAAGCGGGTCCAATCCGCCGTCCAGAACCGCACACCCCGGCTCACCCTCATGCGAACAATCCCTGAACCGGCACTGTCCCGCCAGCTCTGCAATCTCAGCAAACGCATCGTCGAGTCCATCATCCAGTCCATCCCCCCACAACTGCAGCTCCCGAACCCCCGGCAGGTCCATCAGCAGCCAATCCCCCGGCATGCGAATCAGCTCTCGATGCGTCGTCGTATGCATCCCCCTGCTATCCGACTCCCGCACCTCCGAAGTCCGTTGCCGCGTCTCCCCCAGCAGCGAATTCACAATCGCCGACTTCCCAACACCCGACGACCCAATCAAAGCCGCCGTCTCCCCCAACACCAATCTGGCCACGAATCGAATCCAGTCCCCAATTCCTCAAAGCACTCAAAGCAAGCACCGGCACACCCGGAGCCCGCCTCTCCGTCAGACGAACCACATCCTCCAGATCTCCCCGCAAATCCGCCTTATTCAGCAAAACCACCGGCCGGGCCCCGCTCTCATGCGCAAGCACCAGATACCGCTCCAGCCGCCGCGGGTTGTAATCCCCATCCAGATCCGCTGACGACAAACAGCACATCGATATTTGCCGCAAGCACCTGTTCGCACCCGCGCCTCCCCGGCTCCTTCCGCGAAAGCTTCGTCCGTCGCGGCAGCACTGCCGAGATCACACAGCCATCCCGCAGCGTCACCCAATCCCCAATGCAAGGCTGTTCACCCGCGCTATGCCGTAGATGGCCGCTCGCCGTAGCCGTCGTCTCACCATCATCGGTCCAAACCACAAACCGGTCCCGATGAACCAGCGCAACGCGTCCAGTTAAATTGTCAGGGTCTGTCTCAGGCGCATACCGCGCCCATCCTGCATCCTTCAAGCTCATGTCTAACTCCTCATTGGTGGGGAAAACACACGTCACCCGCCGCCACGAAACAACCGTGGCAACAGCCGAGAGGAAATTTAGACAGAGACCGTCATAGGCAACACCTTTACCCGCCGAGCATAGCGCCCTGCGCGCCACCGTCAATCCTAATCACCCGAAAGTCAACTAGCGCGTTCCCGTAGCAGAGTCGGCGTTCCCGTCTGTTGCAGCGTGGCCGTAACAACGTCCAGGAATGCCTGCATGGCGGGTGACACCCATCGATCTTTATGCCAGACGATCGATGTTTCAATGCTCATCTTGGCGGCTTGAAAGTTCAGTATTGCGAATTGCTTCTTCTTTAGCCCACCGGCGATGACCATCTCCGGCAAAAATCCTATCCCCATTCCTGCAGCCACGCACTGTTTAATGGCTTCAACACTGGAGAATTCGGTGATGCTCTCCGGTCTCACCTGCGCCGACGCCAGTTGCATTTCCAGCATCATGCGGTAGCCGCAACCGGTCTCGGTCAAAAGCAGGGTTTGATTCGTCAGATCTTTCGGATACACCTTCTTTCCTTTGGAGAGCGGATGATCCGGCGTACTGAAGAGGTAGATGTCTTCTGTCCGCATACTGATCGCGCTGAGCTGAGGCCCGCCAAAACGCCTCGACATGCTGATGGCCAGATCCAATTTGCCAGTCTCAAGGGCGTCTGCAAGCCTCTCCTGTGAATCAGGCTGGAAGAAGAGATTCACCTTAGGATATCGCTTCCGAAAAAGCTTCAACACTTCTGGCAGCCGATAGGTTAAGACGCTCTCCGGTGTACCAATATGCAAAGGTCCCGCAGGCTCAGTGCCGAATTTTACGGCACGATGCCCTTGGTCCATTGCTGCAAGCGCCCTCTCAGCATAGGGGCGCAAGCGGCGACCGGCCTCTGTGAGAACAACACGCTTTCCCAACCGATCAAAGAGCGGAGCTCCCACTTCGGCTTCGAGTGACTTGATCTGCGAGGTCACATTGGACTGCACTGTGTGCACGCGTTCCGCTGTTCGTGTGAAGTTCAACTCTTCCGCGAGGATGCAAAAGGTTTGAAGTTGCCGTACTTCCATGAAGCATCTCCTTTCGAGATCGATTCCAATCATAACAATCTATTGGACGAATGTGTAGGGGGAAAGGAGACTCAATTCATGAACTCGATTGCTTTAATCATACTCGATCCGAGTAGTGAGTTCAACGATCTAAAACTGACACCCCTGTACTCAAAGAGGTGAGCATTGTCTCGAAAAAGGAGAAATATCGAAATGAATCCAATACACCTCCCCCTAACCGACGCGAAAACAAGACAATTTGAGAAGGTATTGAAGTCTTTCGTCATCTTTATCGCTGTGATGAGCATCTGCCCGATATTCGCGATCAGCCAGATCGCAAGAGGAACACTCGCACACGACCGTCATCGACATCGAATCCAAGCCAGCAGGGTGCGCTTATCAAAGCCGTGCGAGAGGCGACCGCACGCTACCAAAATGTTCAGGTCGGCAGAATACGACGGATATCACCTCGAATTCGGCTGTGTGAGCGGATCTGACTCTGGTGCCATGGGTCTGCACTACGTCAATGACACCTTAGTTGGTGGCGGTATCGTTGACGTCACGCGCCCGCAGATTGTGCTCTACGAGGCACAGCCTAATGGAACCCTCAAACTTACAGGTGCCGACTATCTGGTTCTCGCAGGGCCGTGGGATGCAAAACATCCTGGCACACCGCCGCAGCTCATGGGACAGTTCTTTCATTATTTTGAAACTCCCAACCGCTTCGGTCTGCCAGCCTTTTACACGTTGCACGTTTGGGCGTGGAAAGACAATCCCAATGGTGCCTTCGTGAATTGGCATCCCGATGTGTCTTGCCAATCATTCGTTGGGCAGACCACACCCTGACACCTCGAAAAGGAATAACCGAAATCAGTTTCGAAACGGAGAGTACAGAAATGCCTCTAATTCAAGTGAAGTTGATCGAAAACGTCTTATCACCCGCTCAGAAGGCCGAGCTCATCACCAAACTCACCGATGTCATGGTGTCGGTCGAGGGAGAGAACTTCCGTCCCGTCACCTGGGTGACAATTGAAGAAGTTCGCAGTGGTGAATGGGGTATCGGAGGACAGCCAATGACCACCGAGGCTGTTCGAGCCATTCTTAACGGGAAACACTGAGCCGCCACTCGGGTTTATCTTGTTCCATGGTGCGATCGTAGACAAATACGGTCGCACCGTTTTTTTGCGAGAAACGCGACGAAGCCCCCTTCAATGTCAGGATCGGACATTCTTCCTCGAAAGTCAGTTTTTCGGAAACCTCCAAACTGACCGGCTACGCTAGTCGCTGGTTCCTGGCCTTTAGTTCTTCCATTTGCGCCCACCCCTCCACGCCCATTAACATCACCACAGAGAAATGAAAGGTACCCCACTCATGGAATCCATCAACGCAGCGCGAAGCAATCAGGACGTCGCGCTCGATCTGCTCAAGTTCATCGCATCTCACGCAAACGTAGGCAGCAAGGGCACAGGTTCCACCGGCTTCGGCGTCACCGCTACCAACAAGCCCGATGAGCACGTCACCCAACTTCTCGAGCTCTACGCCCGCTGTCGTACCGCAGTAGAAAGCCCGGTCGATAAAAAGTAGTGTCCCTCACCCAGCCACTCCGCGTAGCCGTCATCGGAGCCGGAGCCTTTGGCCGCAACCACCTCCGTGTCTACCGCGAACTCCAGCAGGCAGGCGAGCCCATCCAACTCGCCGCCATCGTGGACACCAACCCCGCCATCGCAGCCGAGGCCGCGCAGAAGTTCGCCGTCCCCGCATTCCCGACCATCGAAGCGGCCCTCGCCGCAGGCCCGCTCGATGCGGCCTCCGTCTGCGTCCCCACCATCCACCACGCCTCCACGGCACGCCGCTTTTAGCGGCAGGTGTAGACCTCCTCATCGAAAAACCCCTCGCCGCCTCGCTCCCCGACGCCGACCTCATCCTCGAACTCGCAGCAAAGCACAACCGCATCGTCCAGCCCGGCCATCTAGAACGCTTCAACCCCGCCGTCACCGCCGCCCGCCCGCACCTTCAACAAGCCCATGTTCTTCGAGGCCCACCGCCTCAGCATCTTCACCCCGCGCTCGCTCGACGTCGACGTCGTCCTCGACCTCATGATCCACGACCTCGACATAGTCCTGTCGTTCGTAGCCTCCCCTGTCCGCGAAGTCCGCGCCGTAGGCCTCCCCGTCCTCTCGCAAAAGGTAGACATCGCCAACGTCCGCCTCGAATTCGAAAACGGCTGCGTCGCCAACTTCACCGCCAGCCGCGTCTCGACCGAGCGAGTCCGCAAGCTCCGCTTCTTCCAGCCCCACCAGTACCTCTCGCTGGACTTCGCCCGCCAAGACCTCCTGATGATCGACGTCACCGCAGCCTCAAAGTTCATCCCCGCCAACCCCAACCCAGCCCAGATCGCCGCCATGGAACAAATGCTATCTGCCCAGATGCTCGCAGCCGCCGCGCAGCCAGGCCAACACCCCTCCGCAGGTCTCTCCCTCAAAAAGATAGCCGTAGAACCAGGCGAACCCCTCCGCCTCGAAATAGCCTCCTTCCTCACCGCCGTCCGCACCCGCACCACCCCCCTGGTCACCGCCGAACAAGGTCGCGCCGCCCTGGCCCTCGCCCTGGAGATCAACGAAGCCATAGCCGCCCACACCCAGCGCGCCGGCCTCTAGCTCCGAGTCCCCTCGTTTGTCATTCCTCGCCAGCCAAGACCGCACCTGCCAAGCCAATACGTCACCGGCCAACGTCGTCTGCAAGGTCGTCTGCCAACGTCGTCTGCCAACGTCGCCTGCCAACGTCGCCTGCCAACGTCGCCTGCCAACGTCGCGTTGCCAACGTCGCTTGCCAATGTCGCCTGCCAACGTCGCGTGCCAACGTCGCCTGCCAACGTCACCGGCCAACGTCGCCTGCCAATGCCGCTTGCCAATACCGGCCCGCCAATAACTGCGTCATCTCGACCGGAGCAACGGACAGTCTCATCGTCCGTTGCGTAGTGGAGAGACCCCCGCATTTCGCTTTTGCATTTTGTCGGGGGCGCCCCCGACCCTTTTCCACAGAAATATTTCAAAAAAGTGAAAGTTTTCCGCCCCACGAAACTACCATCAAAAACACCACAACTCACCAGCAATCCACCACAACTTCACCACAAAAAACCATCACGAAACCACCCAATTTCTCAAAAACCCCCTGAAAAAACGCCCCTACACCACACGCGAAAAAAAACCCAAAAAACTACTTCATCACCTTAATCGGAATACCCTCAGGGATCTTGATCTCGAACTGGTCGTTCTCCATAGGCTGGTTCAAAGTCAGCTTCAGGATCGTAATCGTAAGGCTGTACTGGTCCCGAGGCCGGTCGATCTTGATCTTCATCGGGTACGAGATATCCCCAAACTTCTGGTAATTGCTATAAAAAGCACGGGTTACGATAGCCCCGTCAGGCGCATAGATATCCTGCTGGTAAGGCAAAAGGGTGCTGCGGCCAATGTGAATGACGCGAATAGCCCGTTCTGTCTTCCCCTCAGGCTGAGCCAGAATCGCGATCTCGTAATCAGGCTCTTCGATGAGATCCTTCTTGTTCCTGGGGTCGGGGAGAATGCGGCTGTCCTGGGTACGAGAGACAATCTGGTCGGGGCCCAGACCCTGGATAAGCAGCGAGTCGAAGATAACCGCAGGGCGCAAACTTTCGAGCCCATGCTCAGAGCCGTCGGGCTGCTCGCTGGTTCCCGTCATCGCCATACTGCGGGGAGGAATCCACAAGGTCCACTTTTTCCCGTCGCTAACCAGGTTCAAGGCCTGAGAGCCCAGCAAAGGCACGCGGAGCAGGACCCGCAGGTCTTCCGGCTTGCGCATGAAGATGTAGCCGCTAAAGACGGGATGTTCAATGACCTTACCCTGAGAGCCTTTGCCTTCAGTGGCCTGCAATTCGATAGAGGCGTTGAACGTCTGGATCGCCTGGTAACGCTCGTCGATCCCTTGAAGGAGGTGCTCCAGGCTGGCCTCATAGACGATTTCGGCAGGCCGGATTTTGGGGACACTTCGGACGTGGGTCAAACAACCGGTCAGGGCCGGAGTCAGGGCAACCAACCCTGCCGCTAAGGCTTGTCGTATCCTCATTAGCACAAACTTCAAGTATATCTTTCCCGTCAGTCACCGCCGGACGACGCGCTAATTCCATGAGCATTGAATACAAAAAGGATACGTGTTGGATGACATGGGCTCCGCCACAGTTCCAGGAGTTTCGGCTAATCTCAGATTTTCGATGGCGAACGGCAACCGCCGGTGGCCTATGCCACCAGAATTCAATGCTTTGTGGCTTGCCGGTAAGCCTGCACCTGTTGGGCATGCTGCTTGAGATCGACGGAGAAACGGGTGTGTCCAGCCGCGTCGCTGACAAAGTAGAGGTATTCGGTTGTGGCAGGATGTAGCGCTGCCCGCAGGGCAGCGATGCCGGGGTTGCAGATGGGCCCCGGAGGTAAGCCCGTATGTCTGTAAGTGTTGTAAGGGCTCGGAGATTGCAGGTCTGAGGCGTAAATCGTGCCGCGCCAACGATTCTCCAGCAACGCCGCATAGATGACCGTGGGATCGGTCGCAAGCGGCATGGAGCGCGCGAGCCGATTGACGAAGACTCCTGCGACGACGGGCCGCTCGGTGTCCTGACCCACCTCCTTTTCAATCAGCGACGCCATGATCACGGTCGAAGATGTGTTGTCCCGCGTAAGGCCGATTTGTGAGCTGACTTGCCGGAAGCGGTGGACCATGGCGGTGAGCATCTGAAGCGGCGTGGCGTGACGGGAGAATCGGTAAGTGTCTGGAAACAGGTAACCTTCGAGGGATTCTGGAGCGGCCCCCGGGGGGAGCAGGTCGGCGATAAGCTCGGTGTGGTGGCGGGCGGCGGCGAGGAAGTCATCGCGTTTGGCGAAGCCGGCGGCTTCGACGGCGGCGGCGATGTCGAAGATGTTGAAGCCCTCGGGGATGGAGAGGGCGCGGGTATAGACATCTCCCTGAACCAGGCGGTTGTAGACCTCCCCGACAGGTGCGGGATGGTCGAAACGGTATTCGCCAGCCTTAAGCGTGCCTCCACGGGTGAGTTGCAGGATGTCGAATCCATACCGGCTCCGGATAATGCCCTCGCGTGCCATCTGGGCTCCGATTGCCGAGGCGCCAGTGCCCGGGGCGATTTCGACGAAGGTCTCCGTGGCGGGGCCGTAGGGAGCGTAGAGGATGTAACCCATTGCACCGGCTGCAATAAGAAGAAGGAGCAACAGGATTGCGAGGAACTTCAACGTTGGCATCTCCTCCGACAGATACTTTGACCCGACTATTCTACGGTGCGGCTCGACGGTGTGACCGATACACTCAAGAACGTGAGTGACGATTCGCCCAACCCGGAAGACCAGCCCGGCGAACCCGTGCATCAGGGTGGAGCCCTGGTTCCCCGTATCGTGGGGTTCGATGTGGGGGACCGCAGGATTGGTCTGGCGATCTCTGACCCATTGGGATATACGGCGCAGCCACTCTTTACGCTCCATCGCGCCGGAAAGAAGGCGGACCTGAAGTCGGTGGGGAGGGTATTGCGAAAGCATGCGGTGAGGGAAATCGTGGTGGGGAATCCTCTCTATATGTCGGGGGACCAGAGCCCGCAGGCGGCGAAGGCCCAGGCGTTTGCGGAGGAGCTTCGGACGGAGTTCGGCGTTACCGTGCATCTATGGGATGAGCGGCTGACAACCACCGAAGCGCATCGGCATCTCGACGACGCAGGTCACGCAGCGATGGGACGGAAAGGAATCATCGATCAGGTAGCAGCGGTGCTGATTCTGCAGTCGTTCTTGCAGGCGAGGGCGAATGAGCGGGGGCGAACCTGAGGCCTCGTCACACGCCAGCCTCGGCGTAGAATCTGAAGTTTTTAAGCGTTCCCATCGTATAATCGTATTTTCAACACAATGCGTCACCGCACGAGCAGCTGCGGATGCGCCAAAGTAACCCTCCGGAAGGCCCCAATGCCAGCAGAAGTAATGAAACGGCTCGCAGAAGAGATTAAGTTGTTGGAACATGAGCTGACGACCGAACTGCCTGCAGAGATCAAAAAGGCGGTCGCTCTGGGCGACCTGAGCGAGAACGCCGAGTACCACATGGCCAAGCAGCGGCAGGTGTTCGTCAACGCCCGCCTGGGCCAGCTGAAGAAGCGGATGGGCGAGCTTGCCATGGTGAATCTGGTAAACATTCCCAGCGACAAGGTAGGTTTTGGCTCGCGGGTAACGGTTTTTGACTCAAGCAAGGACGAGGAACTCAGGTACCAGCTTGTCACCAGCGAGGAGTCGGACGTATCGAAGGGCTTGATCTCGACGACGTCCCCGATTGGGCGGGCGCTGCTGGGCAAGCAGGTGGGTGATGTGGCGACGGTGATTACGCCGAACGGCAAACGGGAGCTGGAGATCCTGAAGCTGCTGACGATTCACGACGCCGCCGAGGATTAGCCGGAGCGGCTGCGGACGTGGTATCAAGGAAGCGGCAAAGACGGGATTTGTTCCCGGAGGACACGTTTTTTGACCTGGACAAGCGCATTCGGCAAGGGCAGCGGCTGGCTGCTGCAAAAGATCGTGAACGGCCTGGCCCTGACGCGAATCTCCCCAAACATGCTGACGTTTATCGGGCTGGTGATTAACATCATCGCCGCCTGTTTCTTTGGATTCGCGCGCGCTAACAACGCCAACCGGATGTTTCTCTATGCGGGGTTGATAATCATCGGCGCGGGTGTCTTCGACATGGTCGATGGGCGTGTCGCAAGGAAGACGAACCAGGTTTCGGTGTTTGGGGCGTTCTTCGATTCAGTGATGGACCGCTACTCGGACGTGGCGATTTTTTTTGGGCTGCTTATCTACTATGCGCGCGGGAACCGGCTGTTTTATGTGGGTCTGGTGGCCTTTGTGATGACCGCATGCGTGATGGTGAGCTACACGCGGGCTCGGGCAGAAGCCTTAATCGGGACGTGCAAGGTCGGGTTCATGGAGCGGCCGGAGCGTATTGTCTGCGTGATTCTGGGGGCGCTTGGCAATCGCTGGGGGGTGATGGCTCCGGCGCTGTGGGTGTTAGCGTTATTTTCGACGCTGACGGTGATCCACAGAATTCGGTATACCTATTTGGAGACAGAACGGCGGAAGCTACAACCAACGCGCTAGTTACGGAAATCGTTGTGGGGGCATACAGTAGGGACTGGGGTATCCGGTCTGGCATCACAAGTTAGATAAGTTTTTCGGGCCAATCGAGGCATCGGCGACTAAAGACACGAATCAATAGATTGGCCGTTTATCCTCTTTTGCAGCGCTGGGAGACTTTTTCGTAAGATGGCGCAACTAAACTTTTCTTTCAGGGTCTTATGCCAGAACTCGTTGTCGGGGAATCCAACGTAGCGAACACAATGGCCGGTGCGACCATTCACCTCGTTCGTGGTGTCGATGAGATTCTGTGCCTGCAGAAGGCGTTGGCCGGGCTGAGTGCACGCTGTGGACAGCCGGGTGTGATGAACGACATCGGGTATTTCCTGTCCAAGCCCGGGACGCTAAAAAGGGTTCCGAATTTGTTGCTTCTATCGCGCGGCCCGGTTCCTGATGTGCGGCACTCGACGAAGGACGATCTGCTGGGAGCTGTGCTTTTGTATCACTACAAGGTGCTGGGCTGCGGGATCGGAATCTTTACAACCAACGACCGGTCGGGCAGGGGGACGCTGGTGGCACCGGCGGCTCATCGTCGCGAGGTTGCAGAGAGGGTCAGCCGCCGGTTGATGCATGACGGCGCGCTCGCGGTTCTGATCTCATTTCGCGAGGAAGAGAGAGGAGAAGGGCACCCCGTCAGTGGGACAAGAACGGGAGTGGATCGCGCGGTCTCGGCTAACGAACAGAGGACGCGATGGGCATGGAGGGAGCGCCAGATTCCCGACTATCTGCCGCTCGAGAACACATACGATGCAACGTTGGCACATCTCGGACAGCGGACGCGAAGGAATATGCGCTATTACAGGCGGCGCGCAGAGGCAGAGTTGGCCTGCGTGTTTCTTCCAGATGTCGCGATGGGCAAGCAGGAGTTTCTGCAGGTTAACCGCGAGTGCATGTACGCGGTACCGTCGCGGGTTGCGGCGTGGCGTTATGAGTCGTTGAAGGGCTTGGATGCCCCTGTGCTCTCAGGACTCAGGGACCGCAACGGTCGCTGGCTGAGTCTGCTGGGTGGAAGACGATACAACGACGGCATGGAGATTCTGTGGCAGATGAATCGCGATGGTCTTTCCGCTTACTCGTTGAGCATTGTGATGCGCTCTTACTTTATGGAGCATGCGATCGCGGCTGGCTCGACGAAGCTGTATATGGAGGGGGGCTTCTCCCATCCGATGCGGAACTCCTTTGTGCAGGACAAGGTTACGGATCTTGTGGTGATGCGCCGCTCGCGGCTGGGGCGGATAATGCCAACGATCGCGAAGCTCTTCGTGAAGCCTGACAACGAACTGGCGCTGATGTTGCTGGACAAGAGCCTCTACAGCGAATCTGCCGAGAAGAGCCAGGAGCTCTCCTCCGCCGTCGAGCGTGGACGATAATAGCCGCGTTTAAGAAGAGTATCCGTCATCGCGAGATCGACGAGTTCGTCGCCGCGGCCGCTGAAGACGCCCCCGGACGTGTAGCATCTGCTCGAGGCTGATGACGGCGGCATAGAGAGCATGTCTTCGACCAGCCTGATCCGGTTTCGCGAAGGCGGTTCGCAGGGCGGCGTCGTTCATACCAGTACGGGCTCGTCTTGAAGATTTCAATGGCGTGAGAGACTCCCGTAAACTTGAGAGGCAATGAAGACCCAACCTGTTTTGTTAATTCATGGGGGAGCCTGGGCGATGCCCGACGACGCCGTCGCCGCCCATGAAGATGGAATTGCCCACGCCCTGGCTGCGGGATACACGCTGCTGGAGCAGGGTGCCAGTGCGGTGGATGCCGTGGAGGCTTCGGTGGCCGTGATGGAAGACGATGAGACATTCGATGCAGGGCGGGGATCGTTTCTGACCCAGGATGGTCGGGTGCAGATGGACGCGCTGCTGATGAATGGAGAAAATCTTCGCACCGGCGGCGTGGCCTGCGTAGAACGAATCAGGAATCCGATTCGCGCGGCGCGGCTGGTGCTGGATTTGTCGCCGCATGTATATTTTGTGGCGACGGGAGCAGAACGATTTGCCCGGCAGCATGGAATGGCGCTGTGCGACAACAGTGAGCTCGTGATTCCTCGGGAGCAGGAGCGGCTCTACAAGGCACAGGCAGCTGAACGGGCTGGGCTGCCGGACGAGACCTTCTCCGGAGGGCTCGACTCTCACGACACTGTCGGGGCTGTCGCTCTCGATAGGCACGGCAATATTGCTGCAGGAACGAGCACCGGCGGAACGCTGAACAAGGCTCCCGGGCGGGTGGGTGACTCTTCGCTGATTGGTTGCGGCTGTTACGCCGACAATCTCACCGCCGCGGTCTCGCTGACGGGTTGGGGCGAGCCGATTATGAAGCTGGTCCTTGGCAAATGGGCGGTAGACCGCGTAGCTGCCGGAGCAACTCCTGATGAAGCGGCGCATGCGGCCATTGATTATCTCTTCGACCGCCTTGGCGGGCATGGCGGCATCATCCTGCTGGGACCAGACGGACGCGTGGGGCTGGCTCACAATACGCCTCGCATGGCCTGGGGGTTGCGGACCCCGGCCGGCGTGGAGATCGGTGTGACCCTTAACTAGGCCCCGCCGTCAAAAAAGCGATCACTACTTCACGATCGGAGCCAGTGCGATTGCGGCGAGCCCGAGCAGGAAGCAAAGAAACATCAGGGCCAGGAGAAGCTTCACGCGCGGCGTCGCGCCTTTGAATTCCTTCCAGACGAAGACTCCCCACAGCGCGGAGATCATCGTGTTGCCTTCCCCCATGGCGAAGGAGGTCGCGGGGCCAATCATCGGAACGTACGACGCGATAAAGTTTGCGATGGTACCCATTCCCCAGAGCAGGCCGCCGGCGACTCCCCAGGCGTGAACGCGCGCGTTGCCTGCAGTGTAGTCACGCAGGCTGAGCGGCGGTCCGCTGACCGGCTTTCGCATGAGGAGAAAGCTCATGGGAACAGCGGTCGTCAGTGCGCCGAGGGCAAAGATGAAGTTCGCCGTGTAGGGGACGAGATGTCCCGGGCCGACCAACGCCTTCGCAACAAACGGATAGAAGAGGCCGGCCCCGATTCCTCCGGCGATGCTGAGCAGAATTCCCTTCGCACTCGATTTGCCTGCGCCTTCGAGATTGCGATAGGCGAGCGCGTCGAGACCGATGGCAACGCAGATAAGCGCGATTCCGCCAAAGATGAGCACAGGATTGCCGGTGGGGGAGACAAAGTAGTTGAGCAATGAGCCGAGTACGAGTGCGAGCCCAGCTCCAATAGGAAAGGCCACGGCCATGCCCGCGACCGAGATTGCCGCGACCAGGAGAATGTTGCCGATGCTGAAGATAGCGCCGCCTGCGAAGGCCTCGATGACGCTTCGGGCGTCGGCGCTGTGCAGATTGATGAAGAAGCTATCCGCGGAGGCAGGATCTGTGCGGCCGAGTGTGAGTCCGAACAGGACCGACGCCGCGAGCAGGCCGAAGGTGTAGTCGAGATAAAAGAGCTCGAAGCGCCAGGCAGCATCGATCTTCTGGGTGTTGGCCCAACTGCCCCAGCAGAGCATGCTGAGGATCATCAAGAGCAACGCTGCCGGATAGGTGTGAGGTGTAAACAATGAGCCTCGGTCTGAGTGCCATTACTTCTTTGATTGCGAAGATACTCCTTCCGCATTGCCGCACTTCACGCTCGAATCCGTGAGCTCGCAGTGGCATGTCTTCCACTCCGGGTGGGCTTTCGTGCACATCGCGGTGGCTTTGTCGGGCTGCTTTGCGCGATCGTAGGCGACCGTCAGATATTCGCGGTCTTTACGCAGGTCATCCTTCGTGAGCTCATCTTCATCGGGATCCGCAGCGGCCTTCGCATCGAGACCTTCGGCGACTTCAAACCCTGCGACGCTGGCTCCCGTGTGCCCGCAGCGTATCGCAGCCCGCGCCATATTGCGCAGATAAAGCGCTTCGTTTGTAGTGGCCTGAACCGCCTTCGTATAGGAATCCTCTGCCGCGCAGAAATCGCCGGCATGTTCCTGAACATCGCCCAGTCCGTTGAAGTTCCAGGCCGTAGGTCCAAGTGCGATCGCCTTCCTGCAAGCCGGTTCGTCGGCCGCTGTCGCATTGTCGTTCGCATGACAGCGCCAACTCCACGCTTCCGCATTCTCAGGGTCAAGCCTAATTGCGCGATCCAATGCCTTCGATCCGTCCTTGCCACTCGGAGCCTTTCGCAGAGCAATCTGGGAGACGGCAGCACCCACAATAGGAGGCAATCTGGCGGTCAGGCCATCCATAGCCGGGTACCTTGCCGCGGCGGCCAGATAAAGGACAAAGGTGAGCGGCAGACACAGGACAAAGACGAGCAAGCCCCATAAAACAGGACGCATGGCAGATACTCCCGAGGACTGGAACTGGCCCAGTATACCCGTGGACAACGCAATGCACTTGCGCACTGAATGGTCATTCATGTAGAACTTCGCGTTGTCAAAGTAACCCGCCTGGCCGTCGCGTAGTGATGCGGCGCAGCGGATTGCACAGGAGCCTCTGTCATGCTGATTCGCCCTTCGCGGCCTCTCTTCGCAACCGTTGCGGCCGCTATCTTCTTCCTCGCATGCTTCCTTTCCGCGACCCTCCGGGCCCAGAACATCTCTACCGCAGAACTGCACGGCGCGGTGCACGATCCCAGCGGCGCGGTCATTCCCAATGCGGCCATTACGATCGACGATCCTTCGAAGGGCTTTTCTCGCGCGACCACCAGCGACGGCGCGGGCAACTATCAGATGTTGCTCCTTCCCCCCGGAACGTACGTCGTCACGGTGACCGCTCCAGGCTTCGCCAAACTTACAGAAAAGAATGTCGTCCTCACGGTGGGAGAGACCGCAGAGCTGCGGCTCACCCTTGCCATCACCGGAAACGAGACGGTTAATGTAAACGCCAGCGCCGACATCATTGAGACCCAGCGAAGTTCGCAGTCCACCACCATCGACCAGCTTCGCATCGCCAACCTGCCGACGAATGGCCGCAACTACATCAGCTTCACGTTGACCAACTCGCAGATCGCCCGCGATGCTGCACCTTCGATCGGTGCGATTCCGACCTCGGGGCTCAACTTCGGCGGTGTGCGCGCACGCTCGAACTCGATCAACATCGACGGCGCCGACGCGGGTGACTATATCTCCGGCGGCACGCGCACAACGGTCTCGCAGGATGCCGTGCAGGAGTTCCAGATTGTTACAAATGGTTTCGCGGCTGAATATGGCCGCGCGTCCGGTGGCGTAGTGAACATCGTGACCAAATCGGGCACCGATAAGACGCACGGCAGCGCATACGGTTTCCTGCGCAACCGGTACATCCAGGCCACGAATCCGTTTTCGACGGTCTATCAGCCCGCATATACACGGGTGCAGGCAGGCGCGACCATCGGCGGCGCACTTATCCCTGATAAAACGTTCTACTTCTTTTCGGCGGAGATTACGCGGCGGCAGGAGACGGGCTTCTCCGACATCGGTGCGAACAACTTCGGACTCACCAACATCGATGTCAGCCGGTTTTACGGTGCTCCAACCGGTGCGCTCATCATTCAGGGAACTGCGCAACAACAGGCGTTTCTTCAGAGTTCTCAACTTCCGGCAAATACTCCCGGCATCCAAAGCTACATCGCACTGGTTGGCTCGGGTTCGTCGATCGCAACCACGGGGAAGAACCCCGTGTTTCTGCAGCCGGTCATTGGAGCAAAGAATTTCGTGACGTCAGGCCAAGTGCTGCCGTCCTCGTTTGTTCCCCTCAACAACATCGTGGGCAACTTCCCCATCTCGGAGCGGACCGAGGTCTATTCGCTCCGCATCGATCACAAGCTGACCAACAATCAGCAACTCACTCTGCATGGCAGCGCCAGCCCTAGCTTCATCAGCGGCATTGAGGAAAGCGCAGCGAACCAGAACCTCGGCGAAAACTCCTTCTCGCGCACGGCGACGCAGAGCCTGCATGACTGGGCTATCGCGGCACAACACACCTGGGCGATTGGCCCTAACAAGGTCAACGAACTCCGCTACCAGTTTGCTCGACACCCAGTGCTCTTCGCGAACAGCAACTCTCTGGGCGGAGCGAATACAGCGGTCAATATTCCAGGATTCGCGTATTTCGGCAAAACGCCCTTCTCAGTAGTCAATCGCATTGAAGATCAGAACCAGTTGCAGGATGAGTTCACCTACACCCACGGCGCTCACACTTTCAAGACCGGAATCGATCTGCGGTATATTCCCATCAATCTTCTCCAAGGCCAGCTTTATGGCGGCGGCGACTACAGCTTCGGCGCCCTAAACAGCACCGATGTCTCCTCTGCGCTCGTTGGCCTTCCAGGATTTTCTGCGATCCAGGCATACGGCCTGGGAATTCCGCAATCGTTTGCTCAGGGCATCGGGAATACCCAAACCAAGTACGACCTGAAGGTACTTGGAGCTTTCCTGCAGGACACGTGGCGCGCGACGAGCAAGCTCACCATCAACGCCGGCGTGCGTTATGACATCGAGGCATACCCTACCCAACTTGCGATCAACTCTGCTACCAACGCCGCCGAACGCGCCTATAACGTTCGCGAGGGCATTCGATTGCAGCCGACAAACGTCGCTCCGCGGATTGGCATAGCGTACGACGTCAAAGGGGATTCCAAGACCGTGGTTCGCGCGAACTATGGCATCTTCTACGATCGCGCGCCGGGTAATCTCGAGGCGCAATCCTTGGCGTTCAACACGACGACAGTCCCCCTTGTAATTCTGGCCGGGGGTTCTCCCTGTGCAGTGACATCGCCGGTCACCAACGCAAGCCCGCTGAATCTTAATGCGACGAACACCTTCCAGGGTTCCCTCGGAAACGCGAACTGCCTCGGAGCGAGTGTAGCGGGCTTCAACTACATCGCCGGTCAACAACGCTTCAATCCGGATAATTCGAACTCTCTCTTCGTCAATCAGAACTTTCTCACCGCAGGCTTTCCATTGCCCATTCTTCCCTCCGGACTTCCAGCCGATCTGTACTTCAACACGCCTTACGTGCAGCAGGTCTCCTTCGGAATTGAGCAGGACCTCGGCCACAATATGTCTCTGAATATCGCTTATAACCTGACAGGAGGCCGTCACCTCAACCGTCCTATCAACGTGAACCCGGTGAATCCGCAGCTTCTCATCGCTAACTGGCGCAATGCCGTCAACGCGGTGAAGGCGGGGGTCGCGCCGCCCGCTACCGCGAGCGCCACTTCGAACCCGTTGACCGTTGCGACTGCGAGCGGTGTGAACCCCTGCGGTGTGGGACCCACCGGCCCCTATGTCACTCCGCCGCTGTTGAACTTCTTCCGGCCATCGGGCCTGAATATCTCTCTCGCGAACTTTCTCGCCAATCCGGCCGTCGGAGGCGGTCCATGCGTCGCTCTGGCCAGCGAGATCGCTGCCGCGGATGGTCTTGGCAAAGGTTTGCCGGTGCCCTTCGGCGATATGTCGCCAAATTTGACCACAGGCACCTCGGACTACAACGGCCTGAGCATCAATCTGAAGAAGCGCTTCACGCAAAACTACGAGTTCCTCGTCAGCTACACCTGGTCGCACGCGATCGATGACTCAACCGACGTCGTCTCGACCTCGGACGCGCCGCAGAGCAACTTCGCGCCAAACGCTGAACGCAGCACCTCCACCTTCGATCAACGCCATCGCTTCGTGCTCTCCGGCGTCTACAACACCGGCAAACTCGGCGGGACCGGCTTCGTTCCCGCGGTGTTCTCGGACATCACTATCGCGCCGATCTTCGAGGTCTCCTCGGGCCGGCCGTTCAACATCCTTACTGGCCAGGACACCAACTTCGACTTCGACTCGCTGACCGACCGTCCCAACGTGGTGGCTCCCGGCAGCGGACCGACCGGCTGCGGCACACTGCCGGTGCTCTCAAAGTACTCTCCGACGGGAGCCTTCAATCTGCCTTGCTACATCGATGCACCGGCAACGGCAGGTCCGGTGAGCAGCTACTATGCAGGCAATCTCGGACGCAACGCAGGAGTGAAGCCGTACACCGTCTTCACCGACATACGGTTCGCTCGCGCCTTTACCTTCTCGCATGAGATAGCTCTCCAACTCTCGGCAGACATCTTCAACTTGATCAACAAGAACAACACTCTGGATGTAAATCTTCTTTACACCGCAGCCGGCACACCCACCGCCGCGTACGATCCGCGGCAGTTTCAATTTGGAGCTCGCATCTCCTTCTAGCTCCAACGAATTCATTTCGACGAATGTCCCATCGGCCGCCGGCGCGCAATAAGAGCCAACATCTCTCGCGGCTGGCCCAGTAGTCCGTCAATCCACTTTGAGGATCGCATCCGCGTCCATCACCAGCGACGAGCCCTCCACCAGCAGCGAGTGCAGCTTCAAAGCACTCAGCGTGAACGCATAACCCGTCGTCTCGGTAGAACGGCTCAGTAGTTGCCGCATCAGTACCGCCGCATTCACCTTCATCTGCGCCGGAAGCTTGTTCTTCAAAAACGGCACCAGCAGAAAATTCAACTCCTTCGACTCTGTTAGCCGCTCAATACGGGCATCGCGAAATCCAATGCTCTCTTCTTCCGCTTCGGGAATCATTGAGACATCCGTATTCGTCGTCAGCGATACGCCAAGGCATGTCCCATGAACCGCCGTTCCCAACTTCGCCTTCGTATCGCACCCTCACGACGATCCTGTCCTGTACGAACGTAACGTGCGGCGACTCGGCATAAACATAGCACGCAGAATTTGCGTCGCCCCGAAGGTAGTAGCGCCCCTCGGGCCCGTTGAAGAGCTGCGTCTGCAGCGTACGTTCGAGCGCCTGCGCTGAGACACTCACCTCGATCGCCGAAGCACAATTCACAACGCAGAACAAAATCGCAGGTAAAAGCAGCAAACGAACCGGAAGTCGAACCATATATTAAGCATAACGGCTGCTACTCTGTCTCCATCATGCTTCGCCGATTTGCTCGACCCACCCTGCTTCTCGTCTGTCTCGCTGTTGCGTCCGCCGCCGCGCAACCCCGCCGCATGGTCATCATCGATCAGGACGGTTCCGGCCCCGGCGGCTCCAACCAGATGGCGATGATGGTCCTTCTGCAATCCCCACAAGCCGAAGTCCTCGGCATCACCATGGTCAGCGGCAACGCATGGGAGCCCGAAGAGGTCCAGCACACGCTCCGCATGCTCGAACTCATCCACCGCACCGATGTCCCGGTCGTTCCCGGCGCTATCTTCCCGCTCGTCCGCACCGAGCAGGAATCGAAGATCCTCCGGCAGCTCTATGGAACCTTCTCCTGGTACGGTGCGTGGGGCGATATCGCCGCCGGCACCAGCCTCCAGCCTTATCACGGTCCATACGTCATCCCGAAGCTCATAGAAGGCGTGCCCACCCTCAAACCGTCCACCGAAGACGCTGCGCACTTTCTCATCCGGCAGGTCCGCGCCCATCCGCACCTGGTCACCATCTATGCCGCCGGCCCGCTCACCAACATCGCGCTCGCCATCTCCATCGACCCGCAATTTGCCGAACTCACCCAGGGCATCGTCATCATGGGTGGCAGCCTCAGCCCACAGAGCACCGATCCCGAGTTCGCCAACAATCCTCGCCACGAATTCAACTTCTGGTTCGACCCCGAGGCCGCGCACATCACACTCCGCGCACACTGGCCTCGCATCGACCTCACCACCGTCGATATCTCCATCAAAACGCAATTCACTAAAGCCATGCTCGACGAGATCGCGCAATCCCCAAACCCGGCCGCAAAATATCTCGCCACCTATACCGGCGAGTTCTACTACCTCTGGGATGAGCTCGCCGCCGCAGCGTGGCTCGAGCCTGCCATCATCACCAAAGAACAAAAAATTTACCTCGACGTCGACATCACCCGCGGACCTTCCTATGGAGACACGCTCTCCTGGACCGCGGCCAACAAGCCAGCGCTCGATCTGCAACTTGTCCACGTCCAGACCGGTCTCGACCTTCCGCGCTTCAACAAGTTCTTCATTGATCTGATGAAAGCGCCTCCGCAACCGCTGTCAAAATAGCTCAACACTTTCCGCATACACTGGATGTCGGCAACACGGAGACGAAACCTTGGATCTAGCTCAGCTCAACGAACACTTCGCCATCCCCGGCGTTCTCAGCTTTCACGCAACCGCAAGCGGACTCACCTACGCATCCGTCACCTCGGCACACGCAACTGCGACCGTCTATCTTCAGGGCGCGCACCTTGCCGAATGGCAGCCCAACGGACAAAAGCCCGTCCTCTTCCTCAGCCGTAAGAGCGATTTCCTTCCCGGTAAACCCATTCGCGGCGGCGTACCCATCGCGTTCCCGTGGTTCGCCAATCGCCACGACGGCAAGCCCGGGCCATCACACGGTTTCGCGCGCATTCAGGACTGGACCCTTGCCTTCGCCGCGATGGCCGGTGACGATCTGCACCTCACCTTCACGCTCGCGTCCACGGATCTAAGCCGCAGCCTCGGCTTCGATAACTTCCGCCTCGCCTATCAGCTCACCATCGGTCGCACTCTCACCATGCAGCTCACTGTCGCCAACGATGCGCCCACACCGCTGGTCTTCGAGGAGGCGCTCCATACCTACTACGCCGTAACCGACGTTCACGAGATCACAGTCAGCGGACTCGAAGGCGTCACGTATCTGGATAAAGTAGATGAGTTCAAGTCGAAGGTGCAGCAAGGTCCAATCACCATCACCCAGCAGACCGATCGTGTCTACCTCAATACAACAGGCACCTGCATCGTGCACGACACCGCCGGCAAGCGCCTCATCCACGTAGCCAAGACCGGCTCGAACACCACCGTCGTGTGGAACCCCTGGGAGACAGGCGCACAGAAGATTCCCGACCTCGAACCAAGCGAGTGGCATGAGTTCGTCGCCGTCGAAACCGTGAACGCCGCCGCGAATACCATCACCCTCGCGCCCAAAGCGACTCATGTCATGCAGGCACACGTCACCGTCGAGGACAATGCCGGCTAAAGCTATTTTTTCTTGCCAAAAAGTCCGATGATCGAATTCGTGACCTGTTTTTCATTGGCCTTCATCATCCCGCTAACGTCCGGAGTGATGATCGGATTCGAGGACGTTCCCGTAATCGTGACTGGCAGGCCGGTCGCTGCCGCCTCGCCCGCAGTCTTTCCGGCTGTACCATTCACCATGGTGAGAAGCCCAACCGCCCTGCCGCCAACGCCGCGGCTTGTGTCCACCTTCATCTTCAACTTAAAGTTCAGAGCGCCGGATGGCGTGACGGTGCCGTCGCCAACAGCTTCCCCAATCGCAGGCATCGAAAGAAAAATATTGTTGGCGGTCACGCCGCCCTTGACAATTTGCAATTGCACACGCAACGCCTGAATGTTCGTGACGTTGCCGGTGTCGCCGGTTGCGGCGGCAACAATTCCCTTCAACTGCGAGCTGGGGTTGAATCCCGCCAATCGCGTATTACTCAACTCAACAGGCCCTGTAATCACAAGCGCATCCAGCGGCCCCACGATGATAAGATTCGTCGTCAGCGTGCCACCCTGCAGAGCCGATCCATGCGGCAGCTTCACGCCTGCTGCCGGAAGCAGCGCCTGCAGCTCGTCAATCGGAATTCCCTGCCCCGCAAGCTTCAGGTTTACCGCCACAGCTCCGCCCGGCTTCATTGAATAGGTGCCGCTGGTGTGCGCCGTCACCCTGCCCGTCTGAAAGGCGGCGTCCTGCACTTGCCCGGTATTGTCACTGAGGTTATGGACAATGCTGTACGTCAGGTCGATCGGCTTCGAAGCAGGCACTGCATCGGGCCGCAGCTGCAGATGCTGCGTGTGCACCGTTCCGTTGCTCGTCACTGTAACGCTGTTCGAAACGGCATGGGCGTCGACGTCCGCCAGAACCGAAAGTCCTGCACTCTTTTCCAGAAAACCCGCTGCAACTGGGTCAAGATGGTGCAACGCAACCTGAGCGTCGAAGGGAGTCTTAGCCGCATCCTGAAGATTGATCGGTCCAGACTTGCCTGCTGCCGTTACGGTTCCCTGGCCCGGCAGATCGGCGCTTAGCGTGAAGGGCGAGACCTTCACGAACGAAAATCCATCCACCGTCATATTCACCTTGTCGTACACCATGGGAGGGCCGGTCGCAGGCAACGTCTCGACGACAGCATGGCCATCTTCGATCTTGAGGCTATCCATCGTGAAGTCGGGAATGATCGACTGCTGCTTCTGTTGTTCGGTCCGCTTCGCCGCGCTCTGGCCAATCGTGGAAAAGTTCCACGCGCCGTTCGCGGCATGCACCAGGTGTATCTGCGGCTCATCAATCGCCAGGTTGGTCACCACGATCTTATGGTCGAAGATCAGCGGGCGCATCTGCACGCCGAGGCGCAGTTCCTTCGCCACGATAAAGGGCTGGCTGCTGTACTGCGGATCGTCGGCAATCGTCAGGTCGTCAGCCGTTATCGATCCTGAGAAAATCGACAAGCCTAGTTTGCCTACCTTGGCCTGCCGTCCCATCGCGGTCGTCAGCTGTTGTTCAATCAGAGGCTTGAAGGTGTTCACATTCACAAACAGGGGTATGGCCGCTATCGCGACAATGATTACTCCCACAATCGCAGCCGCAATCTTTGTTTTGCGGGTTATCTTCATCTGCGTTCCTCCTGTGCGATTTCGGTCGTACTCGTTGACGCGGTCCAAATGACTTTGCGAACGATACTGTCCTGACGCTACTCTGGAGAACGTGAAGCTCATATTGGCCTCAGCCTCGCCCCGTCGCCGCGAACTTCTTGCTCAGGTGGGCCTCAAGTTTACAGTAGCCGCCGCAAATCTCAACGAAGACCTTCTTCCCGACGAGGCCGCGGCAGCCTACGTCCGGCGTCTAGCCGAAGAAAAAGCTGTAGCCGTATGGAACGCCAACAAAGCCGCACCGGGCTTCGAAGACATGCCCGATAATCCGCTCATCGTCCTCGGCGCAGATACCTGCGTCGTCAGCGACGGCCACATCCTCGGCAAACCGACAGATACAGCCGACGCACGTCGCATGCTGGAACTGCTCAGCGGACGCACGCATGCCGTCCTCACCGGTCTGGCCGCGGTCTCCGCGCGAAAAACCGTGCGCGACGTAGAAGTCACCCAGGTGACCTTCAACGAACTCACCGACCGCGACATCGCCCAGTACATCGCCTCCGGCGAACCTCTCGACAAAGCCGGCGCGTACGCCATTCAGGGCCACGCCGCCCGCTGGATCCCCCGCATCGAGGGCTGCTACTTCAACGTGGTCGGCTTACCCATCGCCCGAACCGTCGCCTTGCTGGAAGAGGTCCAGACAGTGTCCGCTGCTGCTGCGCTACCCTAGCTACTCAACGCTGGCGATCATCGCCGCCAGCAGAGCTGTGCGCGGCACGAGGTGCTCGATCAGGACAGACTCATGCGCCGCATGGGCTCCCTCGCCGACCGCACCCATCCCATCAAGCGTAGGCACTCCCAGAGCAGCCGTGAAGTTGCCGTCCGAGCCGCCACCCGTCGCCGCTTCGTCGAGCACAAACCCAAGCTCTGCCGCCAGGGCACGCGCCTTCTTGAACAGAGCAATCGTCCCCTGCTTCCGTTCCATCGGTGGCCGGTTGATGCCCCCGGTAATCGTGAGCTTGCAATGCGGGTCCGAGACCTTCAGGCGACGAAACAGCTTATCCACATGCGCCGCGTCGCTGGCTTTGGCGATCCGGACGTCGATCTCAGCATGTGCCTGCGAAGGCACCACATTTGACCGCGTTCCACCAGCAAAAACACCACAATTTACCGTCAATTTCCGTTCCAAATTTGTGAAATTTGAGATGGTCTGGACCTGTTTTGCCAGCTCCAAAACCGCCGAATGACCCCTCTCAAAGTCCACTCCGCTGTGTGCCCCAACCCCCGTAACTTGCACATGATATTGGCCTACGCCCTTTCGAGCCGTCTTATAAGCCAGACCCTGCGCCGGCTCCAACACAAACACCGCCGCCGACTTCAACGCAATTTTCTCCGTAATCGCCCGCGAAACCGGACTCCCCACTTCCTCCTCACTGTTCAGAAGTAGGGTGATGGGCCGGGATAACCGCAATTCCTGCAACGACTTGATCGCGGCAAGTGCCATGACGACACCTGCCTTCATGTCCAACACGCCCGGCCCCCAATAACGACCCTCCCTCTCTCGCCAAGGCATCTTCTTCAACGTTCCTACCGGCCATACGGTATCCAAGTGACCGAGAAGAAGCACAGGTTTCTTAAGTTGCTTGGATTGTCCAAATCGAAGCTCCAGGACATCGCCGAAACCATTTTGTTTGTGTCGCTTGACGACTCCATCCAGCTCTAGCGCCAACGCTCTAAAAGATGGGTCGCTGCGTTAACTGCAGATCGGTCATCACTTGGCGATTCCTGCACGACCAATTCGTGGAGGTGGCTTCGAATCCAGCCTTCTTTTCTCTCAACGGAATGATAGAGGGCTTGGGGGTCCATATGCGGATGTTATAGCAATGAAATGCATTAGTTTACAGCCTTAGGGTGTGGATAGTAGTCACTCCGAACCCCGAATTGTGGCAAAATAGCCACATTGTCAACTCAGGCCTAGATTGTACGATTAAGGATGGTTTCACTGGAGACGTGAGTTCGTGGCCTTGGAAGCTCATTTTGAGCGGACAATTCGATCAGAGATAGAGTTCAGTGGCGTTGGCTTGCATAGTGGCGCTCCTGTTTCGATGCGACTGGTGCCCGCTCCGGCTGGTTCCGGTATCGTATTTAGACGCATAGACTTAGACAATTTCGAGATTGCTGCGGCAGGGCGCAATGTTGCTAAAGTCAGCTATGCGACGAGCCTGATGCGGCAAAGTGTTTTGATTTCAACGACAGAGCACCTTTTGTCGGCGCTGATTGGGTATGGCGTGGACAATGTGATTGTTGAGGTAGACAACCTCGAGGTTCCCATTCTGGATGGGAGCTGCCTTGCCATATGTCCAAGCATTTGAACGGGTTGGACTGAAGCGACAAAGGCGCAAACGAGAGTATTTGAAGATCCTGAAGGAAGTTGAGGTTCGGGATGGGTCGAAATTTATCGGGGTCTATCCTGGGTCCGGTTATCGGATTCAGTATACGATCGACTTCCCGCAACCCATTGGCTATGAAAGATTTAGCGTGGACCTGGCCTCCGGGGATTATGTGAGTCTGATTGCTCCGGCGCGGACTTTTGGGTTTAAGAAGGATGAGCCGATGTTGAGGAATATGGGGCTTATCCGGGGGGCTTCTCCTGAGTGCGCGATCATTATTGGGTCGGAACGTGTTGAAAATGGGCCACTTCGGTTTGAGGATGAGTTTGTAAGGCATAAGGTGCTGGACTTGATTGGGGATCTGGCGCTGGCGGGGCGGAGGATTCAGGGCCGGGTGGTGGCCGAGAGGGCGGGGCATGCGATGCATACTGCTCTTGTGCAACGACTTATGCGGGACCGGTCGGCGTGGGAGCTGGCTCATGGATACGATGAAGTGAGTGAGCCGGAGACCGCGATGGGGCACCTGCAGCCAGCGATTGCTTCGTAAATCCTGCCGATTTTGCGTGGTAAAAACGTGGTTTTTGGATGGTTTTTTGTGGTGAAGTTGTGGTGATTTGCGTGGTGGATTCGCGGTCGCCTGGGTGGTGCGGTAATGAGCGGGTTGGCGGCGATTGCGCTGGGGTCGAACCTGAATTCTGAGTTTGGCGATCGCGAGGCGAATCTGCGGGAGGCGGTCCGGCGGGTGAGGGAGCTGGGTGAGGTGCGGGCGGTGTCGTCGTTTTACGATACGGAGCCGGTGGGGTATCGGGAGCAGCCCCGGTTTCTGAATGGGGCGCTGGTGCTGGAGACGGTGCTGGGGCCGATGGAGTTGATGCGGAAGCTGCTTGCGGTGGAGCGGGCCATGGGGCGCGAGCGGGTGGGCGCGGTTGCTATATCCAAAGGTCCATATCCAAGGGTCCGCGCGTGATTGATCTTGATCTGTTGTTGTATGGGGATTGGGTGTTGTGGTCGGAGGAGTTGATACTGCCGCATCCGTGCTATGGGGGAGAGGCGGTTTGTGCTGGAGCCTTTGGCGGAGATTGCTCCGGAGTGGGTGCATCCGGTCTTGGGGAAGACGGTGCGGGAGATGTTGAGTGGGTTGGAGTAGTGTTCGCGGCCGCAATGACGATGAGCGCAGCGGCGATTTTTCATCTGGTATGTTGTTAGGCGACAGTTCTGTGTCGGATTGGGAGATTTCGCGACAGTGATAGTAAGTGATCTTGTCGACCGGTTAGCGGAACACAAAACCATGGGAGCCGCATCGCGGACGGAGCTGGAATGGCTGGCAGCAAACGGGTCCATTCGAAAACTGAATACTGACGAAAAATTAAGTATGAAGGGCCGGCCGGTAGAGGCTCTTTACATCGTTCTCTCCGGACGACTGGCTTTGTTTATCGATCGGGGCGCTGGCCCGAACAAGTTTGTTGAGTGGCATGAAGGAGATATCACCGGGTATGTTGCCGTATTCGCGCATGGTGAATCCGCCGGGAGATGTGCATGCCCTGGAGCCCGCGGAGATTCTTGCTATTCCCTCCGCCCGTTTCCAGGAGATGACGCATGAGTGTTGCGAAGTCACTTCGATACTCGTCCACACCATGCTTGATCGCGCCCGGCTCTTCAACTCAACCGAACTGCAAAACGAAAAGATGATCTCGCTGGGTAAACTCTCGGCGGGTTTGGCTCATGAACTGAATAATCCGGCTTCCGCGATTGAGCGTTGTGCGGCGATGCTCGAGGATCGTCTTAAAGACTCTGAAGAGGCGACACGCGATCTGGCAACGGCGACATTGAGCGATGCTCAGATGGCTGCCGTCGATGCGGTTCGTACATCCTGTATGGCGAAGCAGAGCTATTGTGTGCGGTCTCCTCTGGAGCAGTGCGATCGCGAAGAGGAGATTGCGGAGTGGCTTGCCAGGCACGGACTGGATACTGCCAGCGCACACATGCTTGCTGACACCGAGGTGACGTTTACGGCTCTGGACGCCCTTGTTGCTGCGGTGGAGAGACCGGCATTGGATGCGGTGGTGCGGTGGGCAGCGGCGGGTTGCGCTGTGCGGAACCTGAGCTTCGACGATTCAGGAGTCCGCGATGCGAATCTCGAGCCTGGTGTACGCGGTTAAGGGATTTACGCACATGGACCAGGCGAACGTGGCCGGGCCGCTGGATCTGGGCCCAAGCCTGGCCAACACTGTGGCGGTGCTTCAGTCGAAGGCGCATGAAAAGTCGGTGACTGTAACGCTGGAGCTGGAGGCTGAACTGCCAATGGTGCGTGGCTATGCCGGCGAGTTGAACCAGGTGTGGGGAAATCTGATCGACAATGCTTTGGATGCAGTGGCGAATGGAGGACGGGTGGAGGTGTTTGCCATTCGCGAAAACCAAAACGTTGTGGTGCGAGTCCGCGATGACGGACCCGGGATTTCGCCGGAGATTCGTGATCGCGTCTTCGATCCATTCTTTACAACCAAACCGCAGGGACAGGGAACTGGTCTTGGGCTTGATATAGCGCGGCGCCTGGTGCGCCATAACGACGGCGTTATCGACTTCGAATCGCAGCGTGGGCGGACGGAGTTTCGAGTCAGGTTGCCGATCGCGGAGATCTCTCCGGCCTGAATTTTTCTTGCCATTACGAAATCTGAGTCGGGTTTTCTATGAGCAGGTCACTGGAGTCAAGTTTGTTTTTTGTTTTTTTCTTCATAGCGTTTTTGCTTTTGTTGTTGTTTGTTGTGGTTGTTCCGCGTTGTTGCCTCTCCACCATGTTTCTATTCGCACTTTGAGTGAGCCGTTCGTGGCTCTGTGACGGGTTGGGGTCAGAAGGAGAAGTCGATGCTGCCAGTTTTCGGCCGGCCTTGTGAAGGCCCAACCCGACACGCAGTCACCGGGACGCGGGGTTTAGCAACGGTGAACATGATTTCGATCCTCAGGCAGCTACAGCGTAGAACGGGATATACGGCTCTTGCGTGACCCAGATGCGGTGAAGCAGACGGCTAGCTTGCGAGCAACGGCAACGATGGCCGATTGTGGGACTGCTTGCCCCACGCGAAGCCAGATGCAGACCCCACTGTCGTAACGTCGAGTCTCTTCCACGCGGCCCGAGCACATGGTTGGCGCACTCGACCAGGAGAGATCGGAGGTAGATGTTTCCGGCCTTGGTAATGCCAAGTTGCGGGTCGCGGTCCCCGGACTGGCTGCGTCTCGGCCGCAGGCCGAGATAACAGCCCACATCGCGACTTCGCTTGAAGCGTTCCTTGCTTCCCAGAGTCAGCACAAAGGTCAACGCGGTGAGCTGGCCGACGCCGTAGACCTGAAGCAGCGCCTGCGTCTCCGGATATTCCGTCTCGGTGAGTCGCTTGATGTGCGGTCGTACTGCTGGATCTTCACTGTCATCGCAGCGATCTGTTCGAGAACCGGACCAAGCGCCACAGCCAGACCTGGCGGCAGCACGGCCAGGCATCGCTTAGCGAAGCAGAAAGTGGACGAGGCTGGAAGCCGATAGCCGCAGGGCTTCGCCAGGCCGCGCACTGGTTAACCGCCGCTGTCCGCAGACGAACCATCAGGTTGCGGGCACGAATCAGGGTCAGAGCTTCCTGCTGGCAACCGTGCGATGGGAGATCGGTCGCAATATCTGCGGATCGAGCCGGGCATAGCGAGCGATCTTCTCCGCATCGACCTTGTCGCTCTTCCGATCACTGTGCGAGATCGCCCGCAGCTCGCGCACGTTGGCCACGATCACCTCGTGGCCTATCTCCAGCAGCTGTTCGCTGACCCAAATCGAGTGGGTTCCCGTCTCCATCGCGACCCGTGCTCTGGGCACATCGTAAACCACTTCTCGACTCCCGAGGGCGTCGTTCGGAACCGTCCCCGATCAACCACTTCTCCATCTTCGTTGAGCGTGCAGTAATGGCTCCAGACATCCCCAAGATCGATGCCGATCGTCATCCCAACCTTGGCGTCGCTGCGTGGAACTTCCGCGATGAGGTGTTTCGATGGCTTTTTCATGGCGATAGTCTCTCCGATCCAAGAGACCGGCTCATCCCATTTTTCGGTTAGTGATTGGGGTCGGAGGAGTTGATACTGCCGTCTCCCGTGAGGAGGCGGTTTGGCACTCATGCGTCACGATAAATATTTTCTGCGTGGTATTTCAAAAACTGACGATCGGGTTGAAATCTTAGTGGGGAGGATTATTTTCTTTCCGTCATAGGGGCGCAGCAGCATATTTGCTGCTGGATCATTTTCAAGGTCGATTAACTTCGACAGTCTCACTTTGAGATCGACATCGATAGTTAATCGGCCGCGGTCAAATGCGCGATCGTGTAGTGCATTCAAACACAGGCCATTTCGCGGATTTGTTCTGTTCTTGTGATCAATGGCCCAAGGAACAATATGGCTTGCGCAAAGTAAGTCAGAAACAGAAAGCCCTGTTATACAGCATTGCGAGCTGTATGCTGCAAGGATCGTGGCACGAAAGAATCCTTGGTTTATTCGAAGTTTAACAAATGCTTCACGTGTTTTCCCGGCCGGGAGTGCTTCTTCTTCAATCTCTATCGATTGATTCAATATCTCCAATCTGAGACGCTCGCTTTCAAATGAGAGCTTTTCCCAATCTTCGCTAAATTCATCCCAGACTTCTCGTTCAATTTTTCCTCCATGCCCTGCACCCGAGATGTTTCGTTTTAAAGGCTGGGTCAAACCTTGCAAAATTCGCTAGTTTCCATGAAAGAGAAGAAGGGGTTCGCCCGATTGCTTTTGCAAGCTCGATGATCTGTGGGTTTCGATTATGAATACGCCCAAAAGGCGTCTTGCAGTAAAGATTGAAAGCAACTATCAGTTCTTGCCGCGTCCAGTTCTTCCTTTTCATCGTGCGGCTGGCCTCTCGACGAGTGATATGCGAGTAGTGATCATGTACGAATCATTATTACGGAGTGCGCCCAATGCTAACTGGGCCGTGCGAAGGAAAGCAATTCAGTCGTTGCGGCTGGTCCTTCACTCCTGCCTTCGGCAGAGCAGTGGCGCCTGCCGGCGCGTTTTTTTCGTGGGGCTAAAGCCCCACGCTAATCCCGAAAGGCAAAGGCAAAGGCAAAGGCAAAAGCAAAGGCAAAGGCAAAGGCAAAAGCAAAAGCAGAGGCAAAAGCAGAGGCAAAAAGCAAAAGCTCAACAGCGCGTTCTCTTTCTCGCGGGCCGATGGCTGTTGGAGAAGATGAGGTGGAGGCTGGTGGGGAGGTGTGGCTCGATGGCACCCGCTCCCCTTTTGGGAGAGGATTTTAGAGAGGGAAGGAGTAGGTCAGGCGTACGATCTGGCTGTCTGTGCCGGGGTTTTGGTAGCCGATGTAGGCGTTGGAGAGGTGGTGGACGCGGTAGTCGAGGGACCAGGCTCGGTGGTGTGTCTGGAAGAACTGGAGGCCTGCTCCGAAGTCGAAGGTGAAGTTGAAACGGGAGCTGTTGAAGACGGGAATGTCGCGGGGTGAGACGAGGAATCCTCCGTTGAAGAAGGCGAAGGGTTGCAGGCGGTGGATGGGGGCGAAGTTGACGCGCTGGCCAAGAGGGCTAATGCCGCCGGCGTAGGTCCAGCGGGTGCCGCAGGTTTGGGTTTCGATTACGGTTTGGCCGGGAAAGGTTCCATTCGGGTTCGTGATCGTGGCTGACTGGCAACGACTTTCTCTGGGGCCGTTCTGGACGAGGAAGGGACCGAAGGGTTGCTGGCCGGTGAACTGGATGGTGACCGTCGTGGTGGAGACGGGGTCCTGGAGAAAGGTGAGGGGGCGGAGTTCGAGGTCGTAGTACCAGTCGACGTAGTGGGTGTGGAGGAGGCGGCGGGAGTAGGTCGCATCGAGTTCAGCGAGGCGGCGATTGTAGGCTCGGCCCAGGATGATGTGGCTGGAGTTGTCGCTGTAGCCGGCGGAGATCGACACGGAGTTGCGGAACGAATAGGAGGTGTCGGCTGGTTGCTGGCCATGAGCAAGGGTACGGCTGAGTGCGAGGGCTAGGAGAGGCAGTCCTAAAAGGCGCATTGAGTATGGTGATTCTTACATATGTCTATGTATCCGCAGAAAGTGGAGCGTTCGGAGTTGTGGTGGAGAAGCAGGTTTCTCCACTGCGGCGGCAAAGGAGCCGCCCATTCGACTTCGCTCAGGGTCGAAATGACGACTTCTTAGGTACTAGCGAACAGGGATCAGGAAACTTGGGCTAGGTGATAGGGGCGGTGTCGCGGTCGCTGGCGCGGCGCTGGGGGTTTGCGGGCAGGATGTGAACTCCGGAGGGCTGTTCGTGCCAGTGGGTGATTTGCTGGAGAGCTTGCGAGAGTGTGTTGACGACGACGGTTGGGCGGCCTTTGCCGAAACGTTCCATGGTCTGCTCGGGGTCGTCGGTGCTGTTCCAGAAGCCGATGACGATGCGGTTGACCGGAAGGTGGGAGCGAACGCGCTGGCAGATGGTGCGCGCCTGTGAGAAGGCGAAGGGTGGGAGCGCGGAGATGAAGACGACAGTGGTGGGCTCTTTGGCGAGGTTCTCGAGAATCTCGTTGGAGACGAAGGAGGCGGAGAGGAGGAGAGTCTGGTGGTTGGCGCGCTCCATGAGCTGGGCGAGCATGAGTGCGGTGAGCTCGTCGGCCTGATCGTTTGCGGAGATACAGACGATGGCGAAGTCTGCAGCGTCCGAGGAGATGCCGTTGTAGGTGTTTTGCGAGAGTGCGGCGGGCTCTTTGGGGGTGTAGTCGGTGAGTTCGGCTACGAGCTCGCTGATGGTAAGGAAGAAGAAGTTGCAGCGGACATCATCGAGGATGCCCTGGTGGCGATCCTGTTCGACGAGGGTGAGGGAGGGGATGAGGACGGAGTCGTAGAGCTCGACGATGGGGTGGTTGTCGAGGAAGCGATTGGCGACGGCGCGGGCTTCGCCCTGGTCCATGGCGAGGAGGCGCTCGTAGAAGAGGGCTTCGGGGGAGAGTTCGGCGTCGGTGCCGAGGAGGGTGTGGAGGAAGGACATCTGCGGGACGTAACGTCCCATGACGACTATGCAGACGGTGAGGGGGGTGGAGAGGATAAGGCCAGGCCATCCCCAGAGGAGAGCCCAGAAGATGGCCATGGCGAGGAGCGCGAGGGAGGAGATGCCGGTGCGCGTACTGAAGAGCCAGGGTTCGACGAAGTTGGTGCTGGTGAGTTCAAGGACGAGGAAGAGCAGGATGATGAGGATGGGTGCCCACCAGTCGTGCGAGATGGCGACGGAGAGAATGAGAGGAAGGACGAGGCTGGTGGCGGTGCCGACGTAAGGGATGATGCGGAGGATTCCGGCGAGGACTCCCCAGAGAGCGGCGTTGGGTACACCAATGAAAAAGAGGCCGATGCCGAAGAGGATGCCATAGGCGGCGTTGACGGCGAACTGGAAGAGGAGATATTGGCTGATGCGGCTCGTGGCCTCCTGAATGGCCTGAGTCATGATGCTGATGCGGCCCATGCCGGCGAGCAGGAGGATGCGGTGGCGTAGCTCCTCGCGCTTCATGAGGAGGTAGATGGTGAAGACGATGACGACGCCGATGGTCCCGATGGGGCGGAGGAAGCCCATGAGGAGCTCGGCGGTCGTTTGAAGCTGGGTGCGGTTGGGGTCGACGATGCGGACGGGCTGGGCCTGAGCGGGAGACGAGATATCCGAGGGACCTGCGGTGGTCGCGGTTTTGGCGAGGTCTCCACTGATGTCGTCAAGGGTGCCGACGGCCCTTTTGATGGATTGTTCCAGGGGGGAGTGGACGGAGGCCATCCTCGCCTGGATGGCGGTGCGGTAGATGGGGAGATTTTTGGCAACGTCGAGGAGTTGACGGGCGACGACGTATCCGATGCCGCAGGCGAGAACGCAGGGCCACGATCCCGGTGACAGCGACGGCGACGATTCGGGGAAGACGGCGATCTTCCAAGCGGCCGACCACAGGGGCGAGCAGGAACGAGAGGGTCAGGGCGAAGGCGAGGGGGATGAGCAACTCCCGGGCGAAGTAGAGCACCAGGACGGTGACGGCGAGCACAATGAGCGGCTCGATCCTGGAGAGTTCGGCGCTGAGAGAGCGTGACATAGGGATTTTAGGATTTGCGCGGGCTTCTTGCTCGGCAAGGATACATCAAGCGGGATGGCGGCGGATGTTTAAGGCAGCAGAGACGATTGGACAGGAGCGGGCCAGACGCGAAAAGGCAGCCTGGAATGCGCTGGAACGCAGAGCAGGCTGCCGGTTGGAGGGAAGACGCCGTGTGGTTTAGAAGTGATGCGAGATGCTGGCGATGACGGTGTAGTCGGCGAAGAAGGCGTCGCCGTTCGGTGTGTTGTTCTGGATCTCGGGGACGCTCGGTGGGCGGTCGCGGCGGAGGGCCCAGGGGCCGTTCACTGAGAGGGTTGTCTGGTGGTAGTTGTACATCAGGCCGGGGTCGAGCGAGATGATGTAGCCGGGGCGGCGGAAGCCGTCGCTGCTGCCGATGAGGTCGCGCACGGGGACGCCTTCGGCACGGACACCGAGGCTGAGCGCAAAGCCGCGGATCTCTGGGGATGGTCTGGGAGACGCCTGTGCGGAAGAGGTACTGGTCGGTGACCGACATGATGCCTTGTCCGGGTTGCGACCGGAAGGTGGGGACGCCGTTGGTGTTCATGGGATTGAAGAGGTAGGCTCCCTGAACGTAGAGGTCGGAGAGACGCCAGAGGGGCTTGTAGGCCTGAGTGCCCACGACAAATCCCCAGCCGCCGTCGCCGGGCTGCATAGACTGATCAGCCGTGGCTTTGATGGTCTGTCCTTTATAGAGGGCAGCGCCGGTGGCGTTGTTGATTCCTGTGGGGATTTTCAGCGCGAGACTGACGGCGATGTTGCCTCCGTTTTCTGTTGGCGGACGGAAGATCCAGGACTGAGCCCCGATGGTGACGTCGCCAAGGCCGCTGACCTGAAAGATGCCGGAGGGAGGATAGACCTGGTTGCGAGTGCCGTCGTAGACGGGGATGTCGGCGATGATGCTCCAGCGCGGAGAGAGTTGATATTCGAGGCCGACGTCGAAGATGTTCTGGTGATTTCTGACGGCAGAGCCGCGGGGGATCTCCTGGTCGCCGATGAAGTACTTGTTGGAGTTGAAGACGCGATACCCAATGTTGACGGTGAGATTGTGAATGGAGAAACGGCCGGGTCCGCTCTTGTCAGGAGGCTGGAAGAGTTGGTCGATCTGGACGAGCTGATCCATGGTTCGCTGGTTGGTATGTGCGGCGACGCATCCCTGGGCGAAGGCGTGATTGCTGCTCACGGCTGTCGCGAGTGCGATTGACAGGAAGAGTTGAATTTTATTTTTCATGAACTACCTCGCGCTACTGGTCTCAAAAGATCTGCAGTGATAGAAAATGATGGCTGATGAATGCGTCACCACTCTACGGAGTCGTCTCACCGTTGTCGTCGGCCAAAAGGTTTAGATTTGTCTGCACAATTTGACCCTTGGACAGAAGGGCGTAGGCTTGAGAACTCGTTGTTCGAAGGAAGTTGGAGGGTGAGATGGCTATGATGCCTGACGCGAAGGAACGGTTTGCGATGGGACAGGAGCGGCGCAAACAGATTAAGCGTGCCGATCATGCGGCGTGGAAGGCGAAGGACCGGCGGGAGAGTCCGCTGGCGCTGCTGGATGCTGCGACGAAGGGACGGGTGCCGGAGCTGGTGGCGCTGAAGAAGCAGTTGATGGCGGTGTCGCCGTTTGGGTACTTTCGCGGGGCGGTTCCGGTGATGGCGTATGACCTCTCGCTGACAGGAAATACGGGAATCTGCAACCAGCTGTGTGGCGATGCGCATGTGAGGAACCTGGGAGCATTTGCGGCGCCGGATGGACGGCTGGTCTTCGACATCAATGACTTTGACGAGACGATCGTTGCGCCGTTCGAGTGGGACTTGAAGCGGATGGCGACGAGCCTGATTCTGGCGGGACGCGCGTCGGGGAGCAAGAACATTGCTTGCCGCGAGGCGGCGGCGATGTTTCTGCAGCAGTACCGCACGATGATGGGGAGGTTCGCGCGGATGACGGTGCTGGACGTGGCGCGGTACCAGGTGCATAGACTCCGGAATGTGTCGCCGGTGGAGAGGATTTTGCTGTTGGCGGAGAGAGCGACGCCGATGCACACACTGTTGACGCTGACAGAGGTAAAGGAATCGGCGGCCGCGAAGAAGAAGGCGAAGGGGAAGAAGGAAGCGCCGCCCGAGACGGGGGAGCGCATCTTCAGGACGGAGCCGCCCACGTTGACGCGGGTGAAGGGGGAGACAGCGGCGAAGGTGGTGGGGTCGTTGGCGAAGTATGCGGAGAGTATTTTGCCGGAGAGGCGGCATTTTCTGGCGCAGTACCGGCCGGTGGATGTGGCGTTCAAGGTAGTGGGGACCGGGTCGGTGGGGCTGAGGGATTATGTGGTGCTGATGGAGGGCAATGGGCCGAAGGACCCGCTGTTTCTGCAGATCAAGGAGGAAGTGGCCTCGGGGTATGCGCCCTATGTTGCGGTGAAGGCGCGCAGGGAGGGGGAGAACCAGGGACGCCGGGTTGTTGAGGGCGAGCGGGCGATGCAGCTGCAGTCGGACCCGTTTCTCGGATGGACGACGATGGAGGGCAGGGACTACCTGGTGCGGCAGTTGAACGATCACAAGGCGTCGGTGAACCTGGCAGAACCTAAAGGCGGCGGAGCTGCTGGCCTATGCAGAGGTGTGTGGGGAGATGCTGGCTCGTGGGCACGCGCGGGCCGGGGACTGCGCGATGATCGCGGGGTATGTCGGGACTGCGCCGCGAATGGACGAGGCGGTGGTGGAGTTCGCGGAGACGTATGCGGACCAGACAGAGGAGGATTGGAAGCAACTGGTTGCGTCTTTGAAGAAGCCGGGGAAGAAGGTTGCGAAGAAGAAGGGCTAGGTCCTGTCTGCTGCTTCTAATGGGGGCCTTTCGTGAGGGTGGGGGATAAGCGCAAAAACAACGGCAACCCACCCTTTTCGATGAGGCCGAAAAGGATGGGCCACCCGATGTCGTGACCGGTCCAATGGTGGGGCAGCTATACTTGGGCATCTGGTTTTACAACCGGCTGGAGTGTGTCTGGATGATGAGGAATCGCGTGTGGATTGGTGTGTGTGTGTTGGCTTTGCTGGCCTCTTCGGGGTGGGCGCAGGAGAAGAAGACTGACGACAAGAAGAAGGATGAGAAGGTGGTGGTGAAGGGGACGCCTGCGCGATGAGGCGGAGCTGCCGGGGGACTCGACTACGGATGGTTCCGTGACGGTGGGTGGGCAGGCGATTGCCTATAAGGCGGTGGCGGGGACGTTGACGGTGGGGTCGACGGATTCGCAGGACGCGATGATTGGGCTCGATGGCAAGTTGCTGGCGGGGACAGGAGAGAAGCCGCTCGATCCTGAGAAGCCGGATGAGGATCCGGCTACGGCGCGGATGTTTTATGTGGCTTACTTCAAGAAGGACGCAGGGCCGGGGCGGCCGGTGACGTTTCTGTATAACGGCGGGCCGGGCTCGGCGACGATGTGGCTGCACATGGGTTCGTTTGGGCCGCGGCGCGTGGTGACGACGGATGCGCAGCATGATGAGGGTGCGCCGTACAAGATCGTGAACAACGATTTCAGTTTGATGGACGTAAGCGATCTGGTGTTTATCGATGCTCCGGGACGGGTTTCAGCCGGATCATGGGCAAGGATAAGGACAAGGCGTTCTGGGGCGTGGATCCGGATGCGCATGCGTTCGAGCGGTTCATCCGGAAGTTTCTGACGAAGTTCGACCGGTGGAACTCGCCGAAGTATCTGTTTGGCGAGAGCTACGGAACGCCGCGGAGCGCAGTGCTGAGCGCCGACTCTGCAGAATGTGGATTTGAACGGGATTATTCTGCTGTCGCAGATTTTGAGTCTGGACAACAGCATCGATGGGCCGAAGTGGAATCCGGGAGTGGATCAGGCGTACGCATTGGGATTGCCCACGTTTGCCGCGACTGCTTTTTATCATCACAAACTGCCGACGCAGCCCGCGGCGCTGGAGCCGTTTCTGGCCGAGGTCGAACAGTATGCGTTGGGTGATTACATGAGCGCGCTGCTGCAGGGGTCGGAGTTGCCCGCGGCGAAGAAGCAGGCGACGGCGGAGAAGCTGCATCAGTACACGGGGCTACCGGTGGAGTATTTGTTGCGTGCGAATCTGCGGGTGACCGGTCCGGCGTTCACGAAGCAGTTGCAGTTGAGCGAGGAGACGACCACGGGGCGGCTGGATTCGCGGTACAAGGGGCCGGATTTGGATCCGTTGAGCTCGGATGCGGAGTACGACCCGCAGAGCAATGCGATCTCGTCGGCGTATACGGCGGCGATTAATGATTATCTGCGCAAGGAGCTGAAGTATGGCACGGACCTGACTTACAAGCCCGGTGCGTACGAGGACCCGGACTTCACGTTTGACATGCGACATCAGGCTCCGGGCGGTCCGCCGGCGACCCAGCAGTGGGGAGGGACGAATGTGATGCCGGACCTGGCGTTCACGATGAAGTCGAACCCGAAGATGAAGGTGATGCTGGCGGGTGGGTATTACGATCTGGCGACGCCGTTCTTCGAGGGGATGTACGAGATGCACCACCTGCCGATTCCGGACAAGCTGCAGGCGAATATCAGCTACCACTACTATCCGAGCGGGCACATGATCTATGTGAACGAGGATGTGCTGAAGCAGTTCCACACGGATGTGGCGGCGTTTATCCGGGGGACTGATTCAGGTAAGTAGTTTGGAGACGATTTTCCGGATGGCGGCCTTTTGTTGGACGCTAGGGCAATAGCAAAACAAACAGCAACGGCAAAGACGAAATGCGGCGGTCCCATTCGACTTCGCTCAGGGCAGGCTTCTCCACTGCGCAACAGACGATGAGACTGTCTGTTGCTCCGGTCGAGATGACGCGAGTTTTTGATGAAGTTGAGATTTGGCAAGACCAAGAGCAAAGGTAACGGTAAACACAACTGCATCGGCAACGCACCAAGCTCTTTGGATGGCGGAGGGGTACGGTGGTGTCTGAGGTCTAGGGGCGCTGGCCGTGGTTGGTTGGGGAGATGGGTGTGGCGGTGGGAGTTGCTATGCCGATGAATTCGGTGATGGAGTTGTAGGTGAAGTTGGTGAGCCAGACGTTGCCGGAGGCGTCGATGGCGAGGCCGCGCGGGTTGCTGAGGCCAGCGGCCTGATAGCCCGTAGCGGGGGAGATGGCTTTGCCGTTGTTGGTGAACGCGGAGAGTGATTCGCCGTCGCGGTTGGCGACCCAGGCGCGGTTGGAGCCGTCGATGGCGATCTGGGCGGGGCCCTGGAGTCCTCCGCCGGTGTAGCCGCTGAGCGGGGAGAGGATGGTGCCGTTCTTGTCGGATACTCCGATGGCGTTGTTCTTGTTGCTGACGTACCAGACGTTGTCGGCGGAGTCGATGGCGATCGGGGTGAGCTCTGAGCCGGAGGAGATGGTGGTGAATCGATACTGGGGTGAGAGCTCCGGAGAGATTGAAGCGGTAGAGGCTGCGGGGCTGGCCGATGGTCCAGGCGGTGCCGGTGCTGTTGATGGCTATGCCGGAGTCGTAGGCGCTGGTTGACGAATTGTTTGATACCGTGATCCGCTGGGCGCGAGGACGGTGGTGTGGTTGGAGCCGGAGAGCCAGAGGTTCTGGTTTGCGTCGAAGGCTGGGAAGAAGCAGGCTCGGCGGAGCAGGCGTAGGCGGTGCTGGTGAGCGCGATGCCGGTGGGGGAGAACTTCGAGACGGTGGAGGCGCCGGGAGGACCGAAGTTGGTGATCCAGGCGTTGTCGGAGGAGTCGATGGCGATGGCGTAGGGAAGGTTGAGGCCTCCGCCGCGTGATGCTGGAGAGGATGTTTCCGGTGGGACCGAGGACGGTGAGCTGCGAGTTGGCGTAGTCGGGGATCCAGATGTTGCCGATGGAGTCGATTGCGGGGAAGTAGGGGCCGGCCATGTTGTCGGCGTAGAAGGTGATGGCGAGGGACCAGTCGTTTGGTGCGTCGGCAAGGGCCGGCTGGAAGGGCGTGGTGGTGAGGCTGGCGGTGAAGATGGCTGCGGCGTTGGCTCCGGGGTTGTGGGCGATGTTGAGAATTGCGGTGAGAGTGTTGGTGGGCGGGGTTCCGTCGAGCGCGGGTGCGGCGGAGAAGAGCGGGGCGCAGGCAGCGGTGCCGTCGGAGTTGACGCAGGTGACGAGGAGGTTGGCGAGGGAGTTGATCTCGGCCTGCGGGACGGTCGCCGTTGCCTTCGACGCTTTGGCTGAAGGCGGTGCCGGTGCCGAGGTCGACGAGGTTGGTGATGGTGAGGAAGGCGTTGGCGATGCCGTGGAGGGCGCCGGGAGTTGCGGCGGAGCTGAATGGGTGCCGTCGGTCATGAAGCCGGAGAGCGCGTAGGCGGCGGCGACGGTGGAGACTTCGTTGATGAAGACGAAGGGGACGGTACTGGCGAAGTTGGTTTGGCCTTCGGGGCAGGCTCCGATGGCGGCCATGAGGACGAGGGCTGGGTTGGTCTGATCCTAGGTCGGCAAGCCGGGGTTGCCGCCGGTGGCGAGGAGATAGACCTGCTGGCCCTGGGTGCAGGTGTAGTCGCCGGAGATACTGAAGCCGCCGTCTGAGCCGGTGAGGACGTAGCTGCCGGTGGCGTCGGTGAAGACGCCGGGCTGGGTGGGGTTCAGCATGGAGGTGCTGGGGGTGCCGTAGCCGCTGGAACTGGCTCCGAAGAGATAGATGTGGGCTCCGGTGACGGGCTGCTGGCCGCCGTGGACGTTGCCGAGGATGGGCGAGCCGGGGGTGGTGGATGGGGCGGGAGGGGTTGGAGGCGTGGCGACGGTTGTTGCGGCCGCAGGCTGTTGCTGGACGGCTCCGCAGCCTGCCAGCAGGGCGGAGCTGGAGAGGGTGGCCAGGCACAGAGCGAAGGGGCGGAGCAAAGGGACTCCTGAGGGCGGCAAGTGACGCAAGAGTAACAGTTAGCTTCAGCCGGAACGATACGACTTTCGCGTCAGGAGCGGTGGCGGAAGGTGGGTACGGCGACGGCGATCAGGAGGGGTTCGGCGAGCCAGAGGGAGTGGTTGCCGAAGCGGGGTGCGGCCCACGCTCCGAGGACGGCGCCGAGGAGAAAGCAGAGAGTGATCAGGCCGAGATCGGCGGTTTTGGCGCGGCCCTGGCTGCGAGTCTCTCGGTGTAGACGAGGGGGCCAGATAGTTCGTAGAGGCCTTCGGCGACATCGCGAACGTTTCCGGTCATAAAGGTGGAGTTGTAGGCGAACGCCTTCGACGTGGCGGAAGCTGGCGACTTGAACGGCGGCGACATAAGCGATGACGCCGGTAATGCATCATGGAGGGGAACTCCTGGGGAGACCCAGCCGAGAGCGAAGATGGTCACGATCTCGAGTCCCAGGGCGATTGGGACACATCGTAAGCCGAGGCTCGTCCGGAGATGTTTTGAGGTAAGGACGCCCAGGAAGAAGCCGACAGATGGGGACGAGATGGGGGATGATGCTGCTCGCATCGTGGGCGACGACCGCGATGCCCAGGAAGATGAGATTGCCGGTCATGGCGTTGGCGAAGACATGGCCGTGGTTCAGGTAGACGATGGCGTCGAGCAGGCCGCCGGTGGCGGCGAGGAGCATGGCGCTGGGAGAGCGCGTCGGGTTCGGCGGCGTCCATGGTAGAAGGGGAACTCGTCTGAGAGTATCGTGAAAGCGGGTTCGGGAAACGGGTTTGGCTGGGGCGGCGAGAAGGTTCTCTTGCGGCCTCTGGGGTTTGGCGGGTTCTAACGGCTCTCTGGTTAAATGTGAGTGAGTTGCTGTCACATTTCTGCATCTTATTGCTTCTTCAGTGCGTCAAATGAAAGACACGACTGACAATTCAGTAAGGAGAGATCGGAATGGCGATCAAGTGGGACAAATTGACGGTGAAATCGCAGGAGGCGGTCCAGGCTGCCAGCGGACTATGCCGCGGAGAATGGCAATCCTGAGGTGCTGCCGCTGCACCTGATGGCGGCGCTGCTGGAGGATCGCGAGGGGGTGGTGATCCCGGTGCTCGAGAAGGTGGGGGTGCCGGTGGAGCAGTTGCTCTCCGGGGTGAACTCGGCGATTGCGAAGCTGCCGAAGGTGCAGGGTGGAGCGCAGCCGGGGATGAGTTCGGCGCTGCAGAAGGTTCTGGAGCAGGGATTCAAAGAGGCGGAGTGCTTTAAGGATGACTATGTCTCGACGGAGCACCTGCTGCTGGCTTTGTCGCGGGCGAAGGGAGATGCGGTGCAGACCGCGCTGGCGGCGTTGGGTGCGACGCATGAGGCGATCCTGAAGGCGTTGAGCGCGGTGCGGGGTTCGCAGCGGGTGACGGACCAGAATCCTGAGGGCAAGTTCCAGGCACTCGAGAAGTATGCGAAGGACCTGACGGATCTGGCGCGCCGAGGCAAGCTCGATCCGGTCATTGGGCGCGATGAAGAGATTCGCCGCGTGGTGCAGGTGCTGTCGCGCAGGACGAAGAACAATCCGGTGCTGATCGGCGAGCCGGGTGTGGGCAAGACCGCGATTGTGGAGGGGTTGGCGCGGAGGATTTTTCTTGGCGATGTTCCGGAGATTCTGAAGAACAAGCGCGTGTGCTCGCTGGATCTGGGCGCGATGATTGCGGGCGCGAAGTTTCGCGGCGAGTTTGAGGATCGCCTGAAGGCGGTGCTGAAGGAGATCGAGGAGTCGAACGGCGAGATTATTTTGTTCATCGATGAGTTACATACTCTCGTGGGCGCGGGCGCGGCCGAGGGTGTCGCTGGATGCGAGCAATATGCTGAAGCCGGCGTTGGCCCGGGGTGCGCTGCGTGCGATTGGCGCGACGACGCTGAATGAGTATCGCAAGTACATCGAGAAGGATGCGGCGCTGGAACGGCGCTTCCAGATTGTGTTTGTCGGCGAGCCGAATGTTGAAGACACGGTCGCGATTCTGCGCGGTTTGAAGGAGAAGTACGAGGCGCACCACAAGGTCCGGATCAAGGATTCGGCGATTGTGGCGGCGGCGACGCTCTCGCATCGTTACATCAGCGACCGGTTTTTGCCGGACAAGGCGATTGACCTTGTGGATGAGGCTGCGGCTGCGCTGGCGATTCAGATTGGCTCGGTGCCTGTGGAGATTGATGATCTGGAGCGGCGGGCGACCTCGCTGGAGATCGAGCGCGCGGCGTTGAAGCGGGAGAAAGATGCCGGCTCGAAGGAGCGGCTGGAGATCGTGGAGCGCGAGCTGGCTGAGATCAAGGAGAAATCGGCGGCGTTGCGGGCGCGCTGGCAGAAGGAGCGCGGCGCGATCGGCAGGATTGCGGAGTTGAAGGAAAAGCTGGAGGCGTTGCGGTTCCAGATGCAGGAGGAGACGCGCAAGGGCAATCTGCAGCGTGCTGCGGAGCTGCAGTATGGCGAGATTCCGAAGCTGGAGATTGAGCTGCGCGATTTGACCGCTGAGCAGGATGCCGCGGTTCGCGAGGCGGCGGCTGAGACGAAGAGCGGCGTTGCGCGGAAGCCTTCGAGGATGCTGAAGGAAGAGGTTGATGAGGAGGATATTGCCGCGATTGTTTCGAAGTGGACGGGTATTCCTGTTTCGAAGATGCTCGAGGGCGAGATGCAGAAGCTGGTGCAGATGGAGGATCGTCTGCGCGAGCGCGTGATTGGTCAGGATGAGGCTCTGAGCGCAGTGGCGAATGCGATTCGCCGCTCGCGCGCAGGGCTGAGCGATCCGAAGCGGCCGATTGGTTCGTTTATCTTCCTCGGACCTACAGGTGTCGGCAAGACGGAGACTGCGCGTGCGCTCGCTGAATTTCTCTTCGATGACGAGGCCGCGATGGTGCGGATCGACATGAGCGAGTACATGGAGAAGCATGCGGTGGCGCGGTTGATTGGAGCGCCTCCGGGATACGTCGGCTACGACGAGGGCGGCCAGTTGACCGAGGCAGTGCGCAGGCGGCCGTACGCCGTGGTGCTGTTCGACGAGATCGAGAAGGCGCATCCGGATGTGTTCAACGTGCTGCTGCAGGTGCTCGACGATGGGCGGCTGACCGACTCGAAGGGCAGGACCGTCGACTTCAAGAACACGGTGCTGATTATGACTTCGAATGTCGGGGCTGCGCAGTTGTCGACCGCGTGGGCTCAGGGCGAAGAGGGCTTTGAAGAGGCGAAGGTCCGCGTGATGGACGAGCTGCGCAAGCACTTCAAGCCGGAGTTCATCAATCGCGTGGACGATATCGTGGTGTTCCGTCCGCTGGGCGATGAGCAGTTGACGCACATCGTCGATCTGCGGCTGAAAGACCTCGAATACATGCTGGCCGATCGCAAGATTACTCTCGAGATGACGGACAGCGCGCGGCAGGCGATCTTCAAAGCGGGGTACGACCGGGCATATGGAGCTCGACCGTTGAAGCGGGCGATCCAGCGGCTGGTGCAGGATCCGCTTGCAGTGAAGATCCTCGACGGCAGCGTGCTGCATGGCGATCACGTTGTTGTGAAGGCCGGCAAGAAGGGGCTGGAGTTCGAGGTGACAGGACGCGAAGCGGTGGTGGCGTAACGGCCGACCCGGCTAGGCGGCTGAGCATACCCTGGTCGACGCGTCGTGCTGCAACAACTCGCGACAGGTTTCTTCGCGCACCGCCGGGTCGAATGCGATCGACCCAATGATGACGGTCGTGCCCAGCGGATTGAGGGCATAGAAGAACCTGTGCGAGTGGGTCAGCCACATAAAGTAATCCGTCATTGCCAGCGGCTGGACACCGACCAAGAGAAAGCCACCGAGGAAGAGGTAGTCGTAGACGGTCAACAAGCCGCGAGCGGCTATCTCCCGACTCCTGAGCGCCAGGAGTGGGAGCAACAGGATCCCGGTATAAGGCAACACCAGAAAGGGCATCGCCATCATCCAGGGAAGAGAGTAGATCGTCTGCACGTCGAGGGAAGACCGTCGATGTCGAACCAGCATGCGGAGGTAAGAGAGGAGCCAAAGGGCAAGATACGTCAACTTGAATGCGCGGCTTTCCGCGTGGCTTCCGAAGATTGTGGCTAACGCAGCGGGACTGATGTTCTCGACCAGGTAGGCTTCGGCGCTGCGGGCCATTTGGGCCTGCAGGAAAGATGCGAAGAGGGGGTAGCAAGAGAGAAAGAGCGCGACGCATACTGCGAGCGTCGTCGTGGCCTGTTTCCACCTGCGGTTGACTGTAAGTGGAACCAGGAGCAGAGCAGTGTAGAGCTTCAGGGCGACGGAGAGTCCCAGCACAACTCCCTTTACGATCGGATTCTTGAACAGAAGAGCCAGAACGACGAGCATCAGCATGAAGCCGTCAAGATTGCCTCGCTCTGCGACGAAGATCAAAGGAAAAAACATGGAACCGATGCCGAACAACAAGAGGCTCTCGGAGCGACTGAGTTGGAAGTATCGGCATATCCCCCAAAGTGCAATCGCAATCGCGAGAAGGTTCGCGGCATAAAAGATATATGCGGCAGTGGGTTCGCTGAAGCGCGTCAGCGGCAAAATGATCCATAGGATCGGAGCGGGCTTGTTGAAGCGATGGTACTGAAACTGATCGAGACGGAGATAAGGATTGACTCCGTGGGTCCAATCAACCGCCGCCTGGTAGAAATCCTGAAAATCAAGCTGCAGGCGAATCTTTTGGACGAAGCGTAACGGAGTTTGCGAAACAAGAGAGGCGAAGACGAGAATTTGCAGCTGGAGAAAGAGGGCGATGAAGACCCATCTCAAGATTCCCTCGGTGGACACGCGAGATTGCAGGGACGGCATCGTGCTCAGGTGCCCGAGGAGTATTAAGCGGCATGACGGGATGGTTCCTTTCCGGATGTGGTATTCAGCAGACGAACTGTCATTGGCGGAGCCAGTGGCGACAAGGAACGGCGTCTCGCTTCGTCGTACTTCCTTGTGAGAGATCGGGTGAGTGGCCGCTCGAGCCACCGGTAAGATGAACTTCCAACCAAAGTCGCCAGACAGATCAGCAGGAATGCGTTGAGAGGCGCCGGGAAGCCGGCGAGGAGATAAAAGCGATTCGCAACGAATAGAGTGATGACAGACGTGAGATAGATCGAATACGACGCATCACCCAGGTACACTGCAAATCTTCCGACAGGGGATCGTACCTCGCCCGACCCAAAGACGACGCCCGCAGTGACGGCGGCGGCGGGCAGGCCCCAACGCAGGACGCGAGCCCAGCTCTCCTGGCCATTCAGAGTGAGCGCGGCGTCGTCGATGTGCCCATATCCCAGGACTGCAGTCGCCCCGAGAGCAATGCTGCCCGAGAGCAAGAGAGCTAGTCCCAGGGCAGGACGTTTGCCAAAGTTCGCGTGGAGTAACGCGATGAAACAGCCCAGGACAAACTCCACATTCATAGGGTTTGCGATGAGGATAAGCACCGGTTTTTGAAAGCCGACGATTGCGCCGATGCCCACAAGGAGAAGTATGGAAGTTATCGTCCTGGGGATGGCTCCCTGTTTCCCAAAGAGCAGATTGAATGAGATGGCGTAGTAGAAAAACATCTCGAACATCAGCGTCCATCCGAACAGCAGAAGCGGAGCTCGCAAAGGATAGCCGGACGGCAATAGAAGGTACGAGTCGATTACCCATTTGGAAGTGAACAGCTTGTGTGTCGCGGCTAGTACGAGAAAAAAAAGGGAGAGGATCCAATAGATCGGGAAGATGCGGGTGAATCTCCGCATCAGGAAATCAAATGCCAGCCGCGGGGTTGCGGCTCCGGCTCGCAAGATAACTGTCGACAAGATGAAGCCGCTAATGACAAAGAATATGTCCACTCCAGCGGCGCCGAATTTGTCGAGAGAGTAGGAGTTCATCGGGCCGCCCGGCTGATGGAGCCGAACGACTTCAAGGACGTGGCGATTGACGACCAGGAGAGCCGCTACGGCTCGCAGGATTTGCAACGCTTCATTTTTTCTCATGAGAAAACCTGTCAGTTGATTCACCTAAGTACTCGACGTGGCTGGATTGGCAGGTGGAGCGTGCGGCTTCTGAATGACGGAAAGAGTCGTTCAGGTTTTATGGAATGGAATAGAGCGTGGAGTCACCCTGTCGGGCCACTACAACGAATCCTGGGAGCGCTCTGAAGAAAGCCGGCCGATCTTTGTCCTGGAGGGCGAAGAAGAGCCGACTGGCAGGGAAATCAACGCGCGCCTGAGGGACGGCCAGGTGCAGAAGCTCTGGTGTCTCGATACCGCGAACCACATGCCGATCGGAGTAGTAGACGGGGACGGCCGACTCGCTTGGCGAAAGTGTGACGGCATCAGGGGAAGTGTTGTTGCGTATGAGCTCGGAGAGGTCCTGAAACTCCGCTGCTTCATAGGGAATCTTCGCGTGCTGTACGGTGATCACGAATGGATAGAGGATCAGCAAGGGAAGCATCACGATCATGACGTACAGAAGATATCGGGGGCCGGTCGGTTCTTGTGCGTCCAGGAACTCCCAGATGCGGGCGAGAATGTAGCCGCTGGCGATGGCGAGAAAGGGTGCGCCTAGAACAAGCGGGAACGGATGAAGGGCGACGTAGTTTCGCATCAGTGCGAAGAAGACCACACAGGGAAGGCCAAGGCCGCCAATCATGTAGACGGCAGCATCATTGCCTCGGCGATTGGATCGAAGCCAGAGCGCGAGAAAGAGGAAACCGGAGAGAAGGGCGAAGTCGCAAAAGTAGAGAAAGACCCATCGCGCGATAAAGGAGCCGGTGCGGAGAAAGGAGAGTTGACTCAAGCCGTAGTGAACGCGATCGACGATGGTGTGGAGTCGCGTCGAGGAGTCGATGTTGAACCGAATGCCGGCACGGTAGGCGATGGTCGCGAACTGATTTTTGAAGAGCGCGGGGTAAGAGAAGATGTAGTCGGCCTGGACGGCAAGAGATGTAAGCATGCCAGCGATCACATAGATGCCGGCCAGGCGCGCGGCAGTACCTGCGGCGAAGGTAGAGCGACGAGACCAGCAGACCGAGCGGGATGAAGATGGGGTCCCACGCGGTCAGAACGGTGCAGATACTGGCCACAAGGCCCAGGGCGGCGTAAAGTCTTCGGCGCGATATTGGGGCGTCCGCTGCAGAAGACGGCTCACCAGTTGCCAACAGGAAGAAGAGCACGGTCGCTGTGCCGAAGAGCATCGCCAGGGGCTGGTGCAGAATCGCGCGTCCGCCTTCGTAGGTGGCTCGCGCAGTCAGAAAGAAGAAGCCGGAAAGGAGCGCCGTGAGGGTTCCGTAGAGGCGATGGGCGATGGCGACGACAACACTCGTTGTTGCCAGGGTGATGGCAAGCGCGAAGAGCCGCGCGGACGACTCCTGATCGCCGAGAATGCGGGTGACGACCGAGAGCAGCAGCGGAAACAGCGGCGGCCAATGGAGATAGACATCCGGGTCGGAGCCGAGGGGAAGATTGTTCTGAATGGGAACGAAGTGTGTGTGCAGAGCGCCCAGTTGGTTGAACGAGTGCGCCATGGTCATGCAACTGGCGCTGGCCCAGCCCTGAAAGTCGCCGTCGAAGGTCTGATGGAGAACACGCGCGTAGAGGGCTACGAGCAAGAACGCGGCCAACGCAAACCATATTGCGGCAGCCTTGATCAGATTGGAATGAACCGATTGGGTAGAGTTACGTTGAGCGGACGGGGGGGCCTGGACGACTGTGCGGTTCAAACTGAATTCTCCGGTTTGATGCGATTACTCAGCTGTGTCAACATCGATCGGTTCAGAACAAAACGCTTGCGCGGAAAGCAATGTGAGACGAGTTTAGCAGTTGGATGTGATTCGAGGGGAGTTGCAAACGTGGGACATGGGTGTCCTGGGGGGAGTTCGGGCAGTGGTATCGAGTACGTATACTGGCGTGAATATCTTTCTTAGGAGTGGGTCTCTTTTGAGCAAAACGGCGGTGATTATCGGAGCGGGGCCTGCGGGATTGACGGCTGGGCTGGAACTGCTAAGGCGTTCCGATGTGAAGCCAATCATTCTCGAGGCGAGCCAGGAGATCGGCGGTATCTCGCGAACGATCAAGTACAAAGGCAACCGGATGGACATCGGCGGCCACCGGTTCTTCTCCAAAAGCGATCGCGTCATGCAGTGGTGGGTGGATCTGATGCCGCCTGATGTGGGCGATGCAGGCTCAGAGGCCGGCGGCCAGACGGAGATTAGTTATCAGGGCAAGAAGCGCGTCGTAGCTGTACCGGCGCACCTTCACGAAGAGCCGGTGCTTCGCGGCGCCGGGCCCATCGACCCGCACGCGGCCGAGGAGACCGAGGCGGAGGAGCCGGAGAACGTAGAGGCAGAGATCCTGGTAGAGGTAGCGCCGCACGATCCCGACCTGGTGATGCTGATTCGTCCGCGCAAGAGCAGGATCTACTATCTGCGAAAGTTCTTTGATTATCCGATTACGCTGACGGCGACGACGTTGAAAAATCTTGGCCTGGTGCGCACGTTCAAAGTGGGAACGAGCTACATGAAGTCGCGCGTAAGCCAAATCGCACCCGAGAAGAGCCTCGAGGACTTTCTGATCAACCGGTTCGGCCGCCAGCTCTACCTGACGTTCTTCAAGAGCTATACGGAGAAGGTCTGGGGGACGCCCTGCGACGAGATCTCGGCCGAGTGGGGAGCGCAGCGGATCAAGGGCCTCAGCCTGACGACTGCGGTGAAGCATTTCCTGAAGAAGGCCTTCAGCGGCAAGCCGAAAGGCTCGGGCGATCTCGCGCAGAAGGGGACTGATACGAGCCTCATCGAACGATTTATGTATCCGAAATTCGGCCCGGGACAGCTCTGGGAGCATGTGGCAGACCAGATTCGCGAGAAGGGCGGTGAGATCCACATGGGTTGGAAGGTCGTCCGCATTCATTGCTCGGAAGAGGGCGGTGTCAAGCGAGTGGTTTCGCTGGATGCGGTGAACGAGAGCGGCGAACGAAAGACCTTCGCCGGGGATTACTTCTTCTCCACCATGCCCATGCGCGAGCTGATCGAAGCGATGGACGCTCCTGTGCCGGCCAACGTACGCGAGGTGAGCGCGGGCCTTCAATACCGCGACTTCATCACAGTGGGCCTGCTCGCGGACCGGCTGAAGGTGAAGGAGCCGGATGGCGGCCTGTTGAAGGACACGTGGATCTACGTGCAGGAACCGGATGTGTTACTGGGACGGTTACAAATATTCAACAACTGGAGTCCCTATCTCGTCTCCGACCCCACAAAGGTGTGGATTGGTCTCGAGTATTTCTGCTACGACACCGACGATCTTTGGAAGATGCCGGATGAAGACCTAAAGGCGTTCGCGATTGCAGAGGTTGCGAAGATCGGCATCCTCAACGCGGAGGACGTCTCCGACGGGCATGTGGTCCGTGTGCCAAAGACCTATCCAGCTTACTTCGGAACCTACAACCGGTTTGACGAACTGCGCGGGTTCACCGACGGGTTCGAGAATCTTTTCCTCGTGGGCAGAAACGGCATGCACAAGTACAACAACCAGGACCACAGCATGCTGACCGCGATGACGGCGGTGGATGGCATCGTCGCTGGAAAAGTGAACAAGGCTGCGCTCTGGGAGATCAACACAGAACAGGAGTATCACGAAGAGAAGAAGTAGCAGCAGCGACTGCTCGCTTGCCGGAAAAATAGGGCGTAACCTGCGTGAGTGAGATTCTAGTCTAAGGATTCGCGATGAGCGACGGACGCGAAGAGCGCAAGGAACAAGAGGAGCGGCGCAAGTGGGAGGAAGAACGCAAGGATCCTCGCCGCGATCCGCGGGACCGCCAGCGCGACTGGGAGAGAGACGGCGAACCGGAGCGGCGTGATTCGTCGCGGGGTTGTCGACCCTAGGCTGCAATAGTTCCCTGGTGGAAGAAGAGCTGCCAGCGATTATCGCGAAAGATCCACAACGACGAGCGGTGCGAGACGGCCAGCACAGTCGTGGCGCGATATGTGGCCAGCGCGATGTTCTCGGCCAGGCTCTCGACGTAAAAGTGGTGGATGGTGGCCGCTCGTGGTTCGCTGCGAAGCAGAACGTCGATGGTCTGCTGGCGGCTGAAGACGCGGCCAGAGGAGCAGAACTCCTTGTACTCTTCGGCGAAGAGGGGGACCAGCGCGTTGCGGTCGGCCTCGCGGTCGGGATGGAGAAGACGCTCCTCAAGCGAGTAGAGATGATCCTGTAGTTCCGGGTTCTTCATACGGGCTCCAACTGTTATACGAACAACCTACGCGAGGGTTTCAGTGCAGATGCAGAAGGATTTTATCGCTTTGCGGGAGCGGCGGGCCTCCGCGCCAGGGCAACTCGCGGTATCTGTTGCAGGTCGTTGAGAAAGGACACGTCCCGCCAGTCTTCAAGCAGCTCTGCGATAGCGTCTCGCTGCCCCTGCCCGATTTCGAGCGCCAGCAGCCCATTTGGTTTGAGCGCGTTACGTGCTTCCGGGATGAGGCGGCGGTAGATGTCGAGCCCGGTCTCGCCGGCGAAGAGCGCCGTGGCCGGCTCGTAGTCGCGGACCTCGGGCGCGAGGTTGGCGCGGTCCATCTCGGCCACGTAAGGCGGATTGCTGACGATGGCGTCGAAACGTTCTGCTGCATCATCGAGGGCCGACAGCAGATCGGAGACAACGAAGCGTATGCGGTCGGCCACGTGATGAGCCTCTGCGTTTCTTCTCGCGATCGCGATGGCGTCCACCGAGATATCGACAGCCGTCATCCTGGCGTGCGGTAGATGATGGGCAAGCGTGACGGCGAGAATTCCCGAGCCGGTTCCGACATCCAGAATCTCCAGCGGTTCGTCGTGCGGGAGCAACTGCAGCACGGCTTCAACCAGATGTTCTGTCTCGGGGCGAGGGATGAGAACCGCCGGAGTCACCTGAAAGTCGAGGCCATAAAACTCCTGCTTGCCCAGGATGTACTGAATGGGTTCGTTCGCGGCGCGCCGGTCGATGGCCCGCGAGAAAGATGATTCTTCTTCCTGGGATAGCTCCCGCTCAGGGTTCGCCAGAAGCTGTGCGTGGCCGATGCCGAGCACGCCAAGCAGAAGAATCTCGGCGTCGCGTCTGGCATTGCCGCGAAGCTGCGGGTCGTCAGCGAGTCGCGCCGTGGCCGCAGTAACAGCTTGGCGGAGATTCATGGGTCAGCGGTGTTCCAGTAGAAGGACGTTGCCGTCCGGATCTTTGATGGTCAGCGTCTGTCCGTTCTTCTCCGCGTCGATGCCCTCTTTATGCAGCTCCCGTGCAGCTTTGCCGAGGTTTTGCGGACTGCAGCGTCAGACGAGCCCTGGTGCCCAGCGAGGCGGCAGCCACAATCTCAACCTCTTCACCGGATTCTCCCGGCATGTGCAGATCCATCTGGTCACCTGCGATCGGCTTGAAGAGTAGCTGGTTGATGTAAAACTCGCGTGCCGCCGCTGTATCCTTCATCGCCAGCGCAACGGCGATCAGCTTGTCAGCCACGCGGTCGGGACCGAGATGTTTGCCCTGATCGTTGGAGTGGAGCGAACCCGGCATGTATTGGGTGTACTCGATGTTCTGCGGGCCGCTCGGCTGCTCAGGGCCGGCCATCGTGAAGAGCAGGTTGCCCGCTCCGGCCTTGCGCACGGCTGTTGGAGTCAACCCGCGAGTGACGTAGTCGTCGTGAATGGCGTTGAGGTCCACGCCCTCAAAACACAGGTGCAGAAAGCCGACAGCAGGATCCTTTTCTGTGGTGGGGTAGAGCTCAATGAACTGGTTGTCATTGATCTTGATGAAGGACTCGTAGGGCACATCGTTCTTGCGCAGATCGAACGCCTGCTCGAACCCAAGCTTCTGGTAAAAGGCGACCGACGCGGCCAAATCGTGTACCCGAATAGCAACGTGGGCGATGCCATTGAACGGCGGCGGCGGGGTGCTATCGGATTGAGCGCGTGCAATCCGCGTGTGGGCGGGAACAAGAGCGAACGAAAACGAAGAGCAGTGCTGTGCGGCAAACGCTGCGGTGAAGCCTGAGCATGGGTAAATCCCCTTGAGAACGCTAAATTGGATTCTCGCTGACGAGCGCCAGGAATGCCAAATCAGCGTACCGGATTTCCCAACCGCCGGGCGCAACATCGCTTAGGCAGCCTGCGTCTCCGCCTTCAGCTTCTCCGCCGTGTAGTGGGCGATCAGCGCATCGATCGTGGGTTGCAGCATTCCTTCCATCACCATGGCGAGCTGATGGTTCGTCAGCCCGATGCGATGGTCGGTCAGGCGATTCTGCGGGAAGTTGTAGGTGCGAATCTTCTCCGAGCGGTCGCCCGAGCCGATCTGCTGCTTGCGGTCCTTGGCCTGCTCCTGGTGGATACGCTCCGCTTCAACTTCGTAGAGCCGCGCGCGCAAGACCCGCATCGCCTTCTCGCGATTTTTGATCTGCGACTTCTCGTCCTGGCAGCTCACGACCGTATTTGTCGGCAGATGCGTGATGCGGACGGCCGAATAAGTCGTGTTGACCGACTGTCCGCCGGGTCCCGACGAGCAGAACGTATCGATACGCAGGTCCTTGGCCTCCACCTTGATGTCGACCTCTTCCGCCTCGGGCAGAACCGCAACCGTGATGGCCGAGGTGTGCACGCGGCCCTGCGTCTCTGTCGCCGGCACGCGCTGCACGCGGTGCACGCCGGACTCGTACTTCAACTGCGAGTAGACGTTGTCGCCCTCGATGATGGCTGTGACGTCCTTCAGGCCATGGCCGATGCCGGATTCCGTCTGCGAAAGAATCTCGACCTTCCACTTATGCTGTTCCGCGAAGCGCATATACATGCGGAAGACCTCGGCGACGAACAGCGCAGCCTCGTCTCCGCCGGTTCCTGCGCGCAACTCCAGGATGACGTTCTTCTCGTCGTTCGGATCCTTCGGCAGCAGCAGGATCTTCAGCTCTTCTTCAATCGGTTCGAGGCGCGGCTCCAGCGCGTTCAGCTCCTCCTGCGCCATCGCCTTCACTTCAGGGTCGGGATCGGCGAGCATGGCTTTGGCCTCAGCGATGCCTTCCTTGATCTTGCGGTACTCGCGAAACTTCTCGACGGTCGGCTCCATGGTGCGGTGCTGCTTGGCAACCGCCTGGAACTTCTTCTGGTCCTGGACCAGCGTGGGATCGGACATCTGGCGGCCGAGGTCTTCGTAACGGGCTTCGAGTTGGTCGAGGCGGTCGAACATGGCGTATCTCCTGAGGGGCAGGGTGGAAGGATTGGGATGCGGGGAGTCAGCGAGGGATGGCGCAGCTAGGCAAAGTCGTGACGCGCCGGGGAGGCGGCCACGCGGGAGGGAAACACCGGATTTGCCACTGCGTTCATACCTTATTCGATGTTACCCCGGACTCGGAGGATGCGGAATGCATCTTTTAGTAGAGAATCCTGTTTAGGATCGGTTTGGGTCCCTCTCAGCGAGAGGATTTGGCGCGCAATGGCTTTGTTTTCTTCAGTCGCGGAGCTGGCGGAACAGCTTGCCGGGGAGCCCGGCAAGCTCAGGAAACGCGCCGCCATCGCCGAAGCGATCACCCGCGTCCATGCCGATGCCCCGGAGAGCGACGACGCCGGGCTGTTTGCCCTGTACCTGGCAGGAACCCCCTTCGCGGAGGCCGACGCCCGCAAACTGAACGCGGGCGGCGCACTTCTCAGCAAGGCCCTGCTCGCCGTCAGCAGGGCAAACAATATCGACCTCACCACCGCCTATCGAAAGCACGGAGATATGGGTGCCGCAGCCTTTGATCTCCTGATGGCCTCCCCCTCCGCAGCCACGCCGCCACAACTCACCCTCGTTGAAGTAGCGGACATCTTCGCCGCCATGGCAGTCGCGAAGACGACTGCGATTCGCGCAGCGCTGGTCGAGGACCTGTTGCGGCGCGCTACGCCCCTCGAAGCGAAGTATCTCCTGAAGCTCATGCTCGGAGACATGCGCATCGGCGTAAAACAAAGCCTCGTCGAAGAGGCCATCGCAACAGCTGCAAACGTCCCGGTCGAAGCTGTGCGAAGAGCCGTGATGCTCGAAGCTGATCTCGCGGGAGCTGTGAAGCGAGCGTTCGCCGGAACCCTTGCCGAGGCCCGCATGCGCCTCTTTCATCCCCTCGGCTTTATGCTCGCCTCGCCCGTCGAATCTCCCGAAGAAGCTGTCGAGCGGTTCACTGGCAAATCTGCAAATAAGCTTCAGGTGCCCGAAGACCCCGAAGCACACACATCGAAGCATTCCTGGAAGACAAGTACGACGGCATGCGCGCCCAGCTGCATTGCGGCGACCCGGATCATCCTGGACGCGTCGCCATTTACTCCCGCAACCGCGAGGATGTGACGGAGAGCTTTCCCGAACTGGAGGAAGCCTTCGCGTGCGTGCTCCCGGGTGAAGATGGCGCTCTGGGCGGACTGATCTTCGATGGCGAAATTCTCGGTTGGGACCTCGAGCAATCCCGCGCACTCCCCTTCGCAGTCCTCGGTCAGCGCATCGGCCGCAAGCGCGTCTCTAATGGCTGGCGCCAACAGGTTCCCGTCATCTTCATGGCGTTCGACCTCATGTGCGCCGACGGTGAACTGCTTCTGGAACTGCCTCTGCGCGAGCGCCGCAACCGGCTCGAAGCCGTTACGGAAGATCTGGTCGACCGCGTTAGATCTCCTGTCATCGTTGACGAACGCGCCCGCGACTCCCAAACATTCATGTTTGCTCTCGAAGAAAGCCCTGCCGTTGAACGGCTGATGATCTCCCCCACGCGCCTCGTCGAGAGTGCCGAAGATATCGACCGCGCCTATGCCGAAGCCCGCGCACGCGCCAACGAGGGCGTGATGCTGAAGGCTGCCGATTCCGTCTATCAGCCCGGACGCCGAGGCATCGCATGGGTCAAGCTCAAGCGCGAATTCGCTACACTCGACGTCGTCGTCACCGGCGCGGAGTTCGGTCACGGCAAACGCGCAGGCATCCTCAGCGACTACACCTTCGCCGTCCGTGGCCCAAACTACGCAAACGCCGGCGAATTGCTCAACGTGGGCAAAGCCTACTCCGGCCTCACCGATGCCGAGATAGCCGAACTGAGCGCGTGGATGATGGACCATACCCTGGAAGACCGCGGCTTCTTCCGCACCGTCGAGCCTCTGATGGTGCTCGAAGTCGCGTTCAACAACATCATGCGCAGTGGACGCCACGCCAGCGGCTTCGCGCTTCGCTTCCCGCGCATTCTGCGGATTCGCACTGACAAACCAGTCAGCGAAATCGACACCGTTGAGCGCGTGGAGGAGATCTACCAATCGCAGATCGACAAGCCCGTGGAAGCGTAATTGCCGCGCAGCCAACATTGGCAAACTCTCACGCCAGAAGCTACCATGGCCAAAGTTCCCGCTATATTTCCTCAAGGGGTCTTCATCCGATGCGTCGTCTTCGCGCCATTGCCTTCTTTGCTGCCGTCCTCGTTTTTCCGCCGTTCCTCGTTGGCCAAGCCGCCACACCTGAAGCGCAGGCCATCCGCGCGGTGCTCGACAAACAGGTCGCCGACTGGAACCGCGGCGATCTCGACGCCTTCGCCACCGGATACAAGAACTCGCCCGACATTCTCTTCATGGGCGCAAAGATCTCTCGCGGCTATGAGCAGATGGTGGAGACCTATCGTAAGGGCTATTCCACAAAGGACAAGATGGGTACGCTCAGCTTCACCGGGCTGGAGGTGCAGCCGCTCGATGAACATTTCGCCACTGTAACCGGGAACTATCATCTCGAACGGACTGCGGCCGGCGGAGGCAATGCCGACGGATATTTTCTCCTTGTCGTCGAGAAGACACCTGACGGATGGAAGATCGTTCGCGACGCTACCACAAATCTGCCGAAGAAGACCGAAAAATAATCTTCTGTAACCGGATGAACCGCCGTGCCGCGCTCGAACATCAGAGACCTACAAGGAGCGTGTAATGGAATATCGTCAACTTGGTAAATCGGGCCTGAAGGTGCCGGAACTCTGCTTCGGCGCAGGCACATTCGGCGGCGGCAGCGAGTTCTTCAATGCGTGGGGCGCAACCGACGACATCAACGAAGCGAAAAAAATCGTCGACATCTGCATGGACGCCGGCATGAACATGTTCGATACCGCGGACATCTACTCTGACGGCCAGAGCGAAATCGTCCTCGGCAAGGCACTCGCCCACCTCAAACGCGAAGACGTCCTCATCTCCACCAAGACGACGTTCCGTCTTCGGCAAAGGGCCGAACGATGTGGGTTCGTCGCGTTACCACCTCATCCAGGCGGCCAACGCATCGCTCAAACGCCTCGGCACCGACTACATCGACATCTACCACCTGCACGCGTTCGACGCGACCTCGCCGGTGGAAGAGACCCTGCGCGCCCTTGACGATCTCGTCACCGAGGGCAAGGTCCGCTACATCGCCTGCTCCAACTTCTCCGGCTGGCATCTCATGAAGTCCCTCAGCGTCAGCGACCGCTACGGATGGTCGCGCTACGTCGGCAATCAGGCCTACTACTCACTCGTCGGACGCGACTTCGAGTGGGAGCTGATGCCGCTCGGGCTCGATCAGGGCGTAGGCACGCTGGTCTGGTCGCCGCTCGGCTGGGGACGCCTCACCGGAAAAATCCGCCGTGGCTCGCCAATCCCCGCCGAAAGCCGCCTCCACAAGACATCTGCAGAAGGCCCGCAGGTCCCCGAGGAATATCTCTACAAGGTGGTCGACGCCATCGACGAGGTCGCGAAAGAGACCGGCAAGACCGTGCCGCAGATCGCGCTGAACTGGCTGCTCCATCGGCCTACGGTCTCGACCATCATCGTCGGCGCAAGAAACGAGCAGCAGTTGAAGCAAAACCTCGGCGCCATCGGATGGAAGTTGACCAAGGAGCAGATTGCGAAACTCGACGCAGCCAGCGAGGTTCCGCTCGCCTATCCCTACTGGCACCAGCGCCAATTCGAGGAGCGGAATCCCAGGTCGGTTAGCGCCAGTTTGAAGAGCGTAATCCTAGGCCGGTCTAGACATCAGAGAACCCATCCTTTGCACTTGGCGAAGGATGGGTTCAATTCGGGTTGCGACTCCTCGAGTTTTGAGCTGCTACTGCGCCAATTTGAAGCCGCGGTTAGGGTCGTAGGTAAATTTCATAAGACCGTCGCGGTAGTCGATGTTGATCGTCAGGTGGGCCAAAGCGGTATATCCGATGAGCCCGGATACCTCCATATTCAAATTCTTGCTTAGCGATGAGGTATCGAAGGCGATGACGTCTTCGACCTTCTGCGAAATGTTAGCGAACTGAAAGGTGATGCCATCTGCGGTATAAACCTTGTCTACATTTCCGCTGAGGCCGTGCACTTTCATTCTGTCGTTGGCGTGCACCTTGGTAACCTCCCTCGCGACGTCGGGCGAGATGGTCGTACTAAAAGATCCCGTGTCGAGGATGAACATCTTCTGCTCGGTTTTGTTGAGTGACGCCGGAAGCAGCAGATTGTGCGCAATGCGATAGACGGGGATCCAGTCCTTCATCTCCGGCGCAATATAGCGGTCGCGAGGGCCACTCGGGGTAGGTTTGTTTGCTGCGGCGGCCTTTGTCGCATCGGTTGGAGCAGGCGAATCGGCATCATCCTCGTTGCGGCTGGTTTCGAGTGTTGGCTTGCTCGGACCTGAGTCGTCCGGCCGGCTGGGCAGTGGTGCCAGCAACAGCTGCCGCATCGGGTAGTCGAGCGTGATCAGGAAGCGCGAGAAGACGTCCATTCCAATCAAGCCGTCCACGTCGACCACGTTGCGTTGATCAATAACCTCGACCCTGCAATCACGGAACTCAAGCGAGCCAATCTTGATATCGTCGGCGAAGGCAGTATACGCAGATTTACGTCCTTGACTCCCGACGCCTCCGATCTCCATTTGGCTGAACTGCTTCAAACCGGCGTGGTCCGCAACAGACCGACTAATTACCAGGCCGCTGGCGCCGGTATCGATCTGCAGACGAGCATTGTGATCGTTGAACTTCACATCAAGACCAAATGCGCGGATGTGGGTGCCATCGCTCATCAGCGGCGCAAAGGGAATAGTCGCGGTCTCGGTATTGGAGACCAGTCGGCAGGCATTGTGCGGTTGGGCGACCTGCTGCTTCAAATAATCGAGGTAAAAATTGAATGCTTTTCGTGGCTTCCGCATCGTCGCCGCCTCCGGTGGCCAGATAACTCTCCAACTCAGCGATGCGCTCTTTGATCGGAAGAGTATCGAGCCAGCTTCGCCGAACCATTGGATTATGGGGATCCAGTGTGTGTGCCATCGCAATCTCTTTCGCGGCAGTCCCGTAATAAGAGTTGAGACGCAGAACCTTGGCGCTTAGCAGATGCCCAGCGGGATAACAGATATCGGCCTTTTCAGCGGCCTTCGCGGAGGCTCCGGCAAGCCACGGCGTGCCCTCCCGGTACTGTATCTCGCCGAGCGAGGTCAACAGAATCGCTGATTGAGGGTTCTGTGCCAGAGCCTTCTGGACGATGTCGTCGGCTTCCTTCACCTTCTGCTGTCTGAGGAATACCTGCGCGAGGCTTGCGATCAATGCCGGGTCACCGGGCTTCTGCGCCAACTGCGCCTGATACAGAGTCACGGCGCGATCGTAGTCGCTGTGAAGAAAGGCCTTGTCCGCTTCGGAAGGCGTATAGGCAGCTATGACTTTGCAGGTGTCGGCGACCGCTGAACGATCTCCCAAGACGCAGACAGCAAGGACGAACGCAATCGTCAGGCATCGACGAAAGCAGGAGGAGGAGAGTGTGGGCACAACGTTCTGGTCTCCGGAGGCATTCAGAATCAAACTGCGCTGTAAGCATATCGGGAGATCGTCCCAATCGGAAAGAACTGTTCTGCTGGAGATCTCGGAGTGCGGCGAGGGACAGAAAGGGCCCGCAGCAAAACATGCCTGCGGGCCCTCTTGGTTTACGGGTTGGTGTGGTTGACGGACGGTGTGACTATGCCGCTCTTATCCGCGTCCTAGAACTTCACAAGGATAGCGCCAGTCATCCGGTTTTCGCTGTTGCGAAGATCGGGATTCCAGCCCGGGACGAGAGAGCCCAGAGCTCCGGTGTTTCCTCCCGGCGGTGTGACACCTCCAGGCCCGGCGAAGTAAGGAACGTTTGCCGCGCGGTGGTTGTACTCCAGCCGGTAGGTGATGTACTGGCTCGGCATGTAGTCGGTTGTGACCGAAGTGTCCCACGCCTTGAACGGATCTCCAGGGTTCTCGGTGAAGTACGGCGTGCCGGAAGCAGCCGTCGCTCCATTGATCGGGGGCAGCAGAACGAGATATCGGCCGGGGTTGTTGATGCGTCCACCGCCAATGGTCAGGGCGAATTGGTTGCGATCGAACCACAAGCGGTTGTAGACCATGAAGCCGAGGAAGCTCTGTTTCGGGCCTTCCTTGGTATTGCCATGGCAGCTGACGCCGCCGCCGCTCTCGCAACCCATGTCTCCGGTGAGTGTGGCCGCCGCCATGCTGATAAAGTGCGTGGTGCCCTGGTAATACTTGTACTGGACACTGTCGTCGGTGTGGTAGCGAGTGCGCGACGGGATGCCAAGAGCGTCCTCGCCGTAGCCGTACTGGTTGCCGAGAATCTCCAGCCTGCCGTTGGGCCTCCACAGGATCTGTCCGCCGAGTCCAGGCCGATTGTTAAACCTGCCGTAGGACTGCCAGCCGTTGATGAACCAGGGCTCGATCTTCAACTTGGCCGTTGGATACCATTGCACGCGCACACCGTTGAAGAACCATGGTGTGTTCGACGAGACGTACGACGGCTGATAGGCCCAGTTGTCGAACTGGTAGAACGAGAACAGACCGACGTACGAGAGGAAGATGCCGGCATCCACGTTGAGGCCGTGCTGCACGTTGAAGTGGTAACCGGCGTTGGCCTCACCCACATAACGATAGGCGTCGGCAAGGTCCCACTGTCCGCGCGCGGGGCTGGCATCGTTGCGCGGCGTGGCCGTGGAGTAAAGACCGATCTGGCTCAAAACGCGGGCGTGAACATTTTCCCAATGGAAGTCGCCGCCGATTCCAAGGTCCGTTAGCGTAACCTCGCTCGACCGAAAGACCTCGCTCGATCCGACGATGGTGTCGTCCTGCGGATGGCGGAAGTCGTAGGTATAACTCACATCCGAACGTATCTCCGGTGTGAAGAATTTGGTTGCATACGGAGTATCTACTGTGCGTGCGTTGCCGTTGAGCCAGGTGAAGTCGGCAAAGGCGAACGGCTCCGAGTGCGGGCTGGAGGGATCGGTAACCTCTGGCTCTGCTTCACTGAGATTCGGCGCGCGCAACTGAGGCCTTTGCCGTTGTGATGTGATGGGTCTCCGGCTGCGCGGAGTTGGACCGCTTCAGCTCTATCAGTTCCTTCTGGATCTCCTCCAGTTTGTCCTGCAACTGCTGGATCTTCAGGTCCTGGCCGGTCTGTGTCCCTTCCACCGTTGTTTGCAGATTCTGCCTGAGCCTGCAAAACACCAGCGCACAACGCAAGCCCCCACGAAAAAAGCGGCCGCCCTGACAGCGCACGGCGGAACGCGTAAATGCATCTTCATTGTTTTCACTTTGCTTCTCCATTCCTTCCAGCTTCTTAGGCTGGTGCGAGGAGTTCCCAAGCCAGAAGACGCTGATACTTCGAGCCTAACTAGTGGGCTATAACGAGTTCGTCAAGAAGTCATAACGAATCCATAAAGGCGACGGAGAGCCGCATGACGATTGACCATGTTGCGAAAAAGATCCGTGCGCATTGCCTTCTGTGCCTCTATTCGACCCTGCACCTTTTGCTACTTTGATACCGGCGCACAGTGCTCGGATGCGGTCGTCGGAGAATATTTTTGAGCGTCCAGGTGCAGACGGAGGACGGCAGAAAGAGTGCATCCAGCCTGTTGAGAGGAACTTGCTACAACTTCCGACGCGTTAAACTGAGCGGCCCTCCGTTCACGTGATGAATGGAGGGCCAGAGCGGATCTCAGTTGTGAGTTTCAGCGGTGCTGCGAAACCGTCGCAGGGTCTTGCTACTGCGCAGGCTTGGCCGCCGCTGCCGCTGCCGCAGGAGCGAGCAGGCTTCGGCTTCCAGAACGAGTCCGACTTCACCCATTCATCCGGCGGATAGCTGATCTTCGGGTTGAATTGGAACAGGTTGCTTTGGCTCGATGAAATGCAGGACGCCTCCAGTTCCGCCATCTTCTTCATTCCGGCCCCGCCCAGCGCTTCGCCGAGCTTCTTACCGTCAGACACGCGTGCGTCCATCTCTGCCAGCGACTTCATAGGAATGAAGACAAGGAATGTGCCGCCGCTGTTCGCTCCATATATCGCCCTCGAAGGTGGCCCATTGTGCCTGAGGGACCGCCTTCTCATAGCCGTCGTGGTACATCTTCACCATCTCCTCCCACTCTTTCGTGTGGCCCGGTTTTACGTTGAAGTGGAGGATCTCAAAGTAACGGAATTTCGCTATATCCACCGAGGAACGAAGGCTCAAATCATCGCGGTAGAGATATATGCCAGAGTCGAATTCGGTAAGCAGATCGCCATCCGCGATTTCTGCACGGTCCAAACGCCGCGGCGAGCGTCGGGTTCTTCGCCTGCGCCAGGTTGTCCTTCTCCATCGCCTCGAACGAGGGATAGCCGACAAAGAAGAGAGCTCGTGATGGACCGGACAACGAGTCCGCCCCGAAGTAATGCGTGGGCCATTTGGCCGCCGACATCGCACGAATAAACGCGCTCTCCGTCTTCTCGTGCATGCTGCCGGCTGCGTCCCGGCTTCAGATACTCCCGTTGGATAACCAGTACTTTAGGTGGCGGCATTACCCCACCCATCCCATCCTGCGCAGACGCGAACATAGAACCCAGGAAGAGAAGACACAATCCCGGAGAGAGCAAGGTCAGTTTTTTCATAAGCAGCCTCCTTGGCTGAAAATCGAGCATCATTGGAAAGACCGCCGGCGGACACAAATCGAGTACGCCGGAAGACACGGGAGTACATGAAACGACTTCCACAACAGGGCCGAAAGCTGCGGGGGAGGAGCCTCAAACCCGGTAGGGTTCAACGCTGCAACTTATTGATTCTTGGTAGCCTGACGAGCTTGCGCCAAGATAAAGGGAATGTCAACGGGAAAAGTTGGCCGCCCAGCGGACTCGTCGAAGGAGGGGGCGAAGTCTCAGTGACCGGCGGAAGGATCGACGTGCTTCGGCGGCCGCGGAATGAAGAACAGCAGCGGAATCATGCACGCGCAGAAGATGCTCATGTACTGAATCACGTCAAGATATCCCAGCATCGCCGCCTGCCGGTGCAGCTGGTTGTAGATGTAAGCCTGCGCCGCGTGCGAGCCCGTCCCCACCATCGGGTTTCCGCTGCTGTGTCCGCCAAACATGCCCTTCAGCTTCGAGACCTGATTCACAAACCCAGGATTCCCTGTCGTCAGGTTGCGGATCATGTTGTTCTCATGCGTTGCCGTGCGTCGCGTCAGCACCGTCGCCATAAACGCCGTCCCGCACGAGCCGCCAATATTGCGCGCAAGATTCGTCAGCCCCGAAACGTCGTTATTCTCCGACTGCTTCACGCCAATGTAGGAGATCGTATTAATCGGGATGAAGAGAAACGCCAACCCCGAGGCCTGAAAACATCGCAGAAACACCAGCCGTCCATAACTGATGTTCAGATCCATCGTGTGCATCGTCACCAGCGCCACCGTCAGCGACACGAAACCATACCCAATCAGCTTGCGTGGATCCACGCGCCCACCAGGAAACCCACAATCGGCATCATGCACATCATCATCAGGCCCGCCGGAGAAAGCACCAGCCCCGCCAGCTCCGCCGTATAACCCAGCAGAGTCTGCACAAACTGAGGAATCAGCACCGTCGTCCCGTACAGCGCGAAGCCCAGCACAAACATCAGCAGGAAGCTGATCGAAAAATTACGCCGCTTGAACAGCGTGAGGTTCAGGATCGGACGATGCCCGATGCGCAGCTGCCGCAGCTCCCACCAGATCATCAGTGACAAACGCGACCACCATCGCCACGGCAAAGAACATGATGAGATGCGACGAGAACCAGTCGTCCTCCTGGCCCTTGTCCAGCACAAACTCCAGCGAGCCGAACGTCAAAGCCAGCAGTCCGAACCCAAGCAGGTCCAGCTTGATGCCGCCCTTCTGCGAGATCGCCACCTGCTTCTTCACCCACGGCGGATCTTCCACAATCCGTGAAGTCAGGAACAGCGAAAGCAGACACACCGGCACGTTCAGGAAGAAGATCCACCGCCAGTCGAACCTGTCCGTAATGTAGCCGCCCAGCGTAGGCCCAATCGCCGGCGCGCACACCACCGCCAGCCCATACATCGCGAACGCCTGCCCGCGCTTCGCAGGGGGAAACGTATCCGCAAGAATCGCCTGCTCCGAAGGAGCCAGCCCACCGCCGCCAATCCCCTGCAATATCCGGCAGAACACCAGCAGCGGCAGCGTAGGCGCCAGCCCGCACATCGCCGAGCTGATGCCAAACAGCGCCACGCAGATCATGTAGAACTTCTTGCGCCCGATGAACGTCGTCATGTACGCGCCCGCGGGCAGAATAATCGCATTCGCGACCAGGTACGCGGTCAATACCCACGTCGCCTCATCCTGCGTCGCGCCCAGCCCGCCCGCAATATGCGGCAGCGCCACGTTGGCAATCGACGAGTCCAGCACCTCCATAAACGTCGCCAGCGTCACCGTCATCGCCACAATCCACGGATTGATCCGCGGCCGCCACGGTTGTTCGACTGTGGTCTGCTTGGCAGAAGCTTCGGGAAGTTGGGTTCCGGGGAGTTCGAGTGTACTGGCTGCCATGAGTTCTTAATTCGATTGTAGGGTGATAGCCCGGGATTCAGAGATTCGGCACAATTCCGCCGCCTAAATCGCAGCTCTGTTATAGATACAGCCGAAACCAGCAGGACGTCCTCCTCCAAACCGAGGCAGCTTCGCTCTCCAGAAGAAAAATCGCCCGAATTCGCTGATACGCTAGCCTGAATGGCACTCCCGGCTCTCCGCAACCAACAACTCCGCACTCTCGCGCTCCTAACCTGTTCTGCCGCGACGCTTTTTGCCCAAACCCAGCAGTCAACCCCGCCGCCGCCAAAGCCGGCCGCGATCCACGAGCCCACTCCGCAGGACCTCCTCCGCGGCTCCTACGGCCCCTATCGCGCCAACAACGATCTCCTCTACTACCACCTCGACCTCCGGGTCGACCCGGACAAAAAATTCATCTCCGGAACCAACACTATCCGCTTCAAAATGCTCGCCGACGGCACCCGTATCCAACTCGAGCTCTACCCCAACCTCCAGATCGAAAAAATCAACCTCGGCCCGACCACGCTGAAGTACGACCGCGACGGCGGCACCTTCTACGTCGACTTCCCCACCACCCTCCGCAAGGACCACACCTACTCCATCGACGTCCACTACTCCGGCAGCCCCACCGAGACCGGCCGTTTTGGCTGCTTCACCTTCAAGACCGATCCCTCCGGCCACCCCTGGATCAACACCGCCTGCGAAGGTGACGGCGCCTACATCTGGTGGCCCAACAAGGAGCAGTGGCGCGACGAGCCGCAGGAAGGCATGCTCCTCACCATCGCCGTCCCCAACGGCCTCATGGACGTCTCCAACGGAAAGTTCCTCGGCAAAAAAGATCTAGGCGACGGCTACACTCGCTGGGACTGGCAGGTCCATTACCCCATCAACAACTACGACGTAGCCCTCAACATCGGCAACTACGTCCACTTCAGCGACAACTTTGAGGGTCTGCCACTCGACTACTACGTCCTCCCCGAGCACCTCGAAGGCGCCAAGCGCCAGTTCGCCCAGGTCCCCGGCATGATGAAGGCCTACTACCACTACCTCGGCGAGTATCCCTTCAAAAAAGACGGCTACAAATTGGTCGAAGTCCCCTACGCCGGCATGGAGCACCAGAGCGCCGTCGCCTACGGCAATCACTTCGCCAACGGCTATCTCGACCGCGACTGGACCGGCGTCGGCATCAGCCCGCGCTTCGACTTCATCATCATCCACGAGAGCGGACACGAGTGGTTCGGCAACGCCATCACCGCCGCCGACAAATCCGACATGTGGATCCACGAGGGCTGGACCACCTACCTCGAAAGCCTCTACGTCGAATACAACTACGGCTACGACGACGCCATCAAGTACATCAACGCCTACAAGAAAAAAGTAAAAAACGACCGCCCCATCATCACCACCCGCGGCACCAATCAGGAGCCCTCGCAGGACCAGTACTTCAAGGGCATTCTCTTCATCAACACCCTCCGCAGCATCGTCAACGACGACGCCAAATGGTGGCCCATGCTCCGCGGCCTCTACCAGAAGTTCAAATATCAGAACATCATGACCGAGGACATCATCGCCTACTTCAACCAGCAGACCGGCATGAACCTCACACCCGTCTTCCGCCAGTACCTATGGCACACCGCAATCCCCACGCTCGAACTCAAATTTGACGAGCCCGGCTCCGTCCAGTACCGCTGGGTCGCGGACGAGAATGACTTCGCCATGCCCGTCCGCGTTGGCATCGAGCGGATCACTGGGAGACCATCCACGCCCACCACCGAGTGGCAAACGATGAAAACCCCGCTCACCAAAGACCAGTTCGACGCGGCCACCGACCTCTACTACATCAATGTCAGCAAGCTCTGACGCGCGCCGACGGTCACTTTTTCTTAGTAGGCTTAGACTTCAAAGTCTTCGCATACTCATAGCTCATCCTGAAGTACGGCTGAAGCTCTTTCGTCTTCTTCAACAACGAGTCAGGCACCTCGACGTACTCCTTCATCGGCGAACCATACGCTTCGAAGATCTTTGTCTTATATTTTTTGAGAAACGCCTCCCGCTTGTCCTCGGGAAGCCTGATCGCCAATACCTGCGACTGGTGAAGAAGCGTAAACATGTTGCCATTCAGCGAAGTGTAGGGATTCTTGTCGCCTTTTCGCTCGACCTCCGGCGTGGTCGCGACGAGCTTCTCATAGAGTTCTATAGTAGGAGATGACGCCGCGCCCTTCCTGGCTGTGCTCATATTCCCATCCTTCGGAATTGGAATGCAGAACAGGATACGGCGTTTCAGGATGGGCGTCATAGCGGACGAGGAAAAATCCCTCCTCGGAAGAAGTGGAAAGAGAGAAATCACGATGCATCCCGATCTTGAAAAGCTGATTGTGCTGCAAGGCCACGATGTCGAAGCCAAACGTCTCCGTGACGAGATTGCCGCACTGCCCAAACAGGTCGCCGACGCTCGAAGCCAAGGCCAAAGCCAGTCGAAGGCCAGCGCGCCGTTGTCCTCGACCTCATCGCTAAGGAAGAGGCTCTGCGCCGCCGCCAGGAGTCTGACATCAAGGACCACCAGGCCAAGATCGCCCGCATCCGCAAACAGCTCGACCTCGCCACCACCACCGTGCAGGTCACCGCCTTCGAGCACGAAATCTCCTTCGCCCAATCCGAGATCAGCCGCCTCGAAGACGCCGAGCTCGAAAGCATGGAGCGCACCGAAGGCTTCGACGCACAAAAAGCCTTCGCCGACGAAGCCGTCACCAACGCCAAAGCGACACTCGAGCGCGAACGCGCCAAAGCCACCGAAACCATCGATCAGGACAAGCAGCTCCTCGCCGCCGTTGAAGAAAAACGCAAGCTCGAGCGGGCCGAAATCGACGAAGCCGCACTCTCCGTCTACGACCGCATCTCGAAAGCCAAGGGAACCGCCGTCGCCGAAGCCCTCAATCAAAAATGCATGGCCTGCCAGATGATGCTTCGCCCGCAGCGTTGGAACGACCTGCGCGACCGCGACAACGACTCGGTCATGATGACCTGCGAGAGCTGCGGCCGCCTTCTCTACTACGACCCCGCCCGCGACTCTCCGCAACGCAAACCCGTCGCCGTCGAAAGCATCGCTGCCTCCATCATCCGCTCACTCTGAACCAACCCCGCAATCAGGAAATCCGTGAAACGAATCTGTGTAGATATGGATGAGGTGATGGCCGACGCGCTCGGCGAACACCTGCAGCGCTACAACCAGCACTTCAACGAGCAGATCACCGTCGAAGACCTCCACGGCAAATGGCTCTGGGAGGTCGTCTCCTCCGACCGCCACGAAGTCCTCGAAGCCACCCTCCGCTCCGAAGACTTCTTCGAAGCCCTCGCCGTCATGCCGGAGTCACCACGCGTCCTCCGCCGTCTCCAGATGAACTACGAGGTCTTCATCGCCACCGCTGCCATGGAAGTCCCCTCCTCGTTCCATCAAAAATACCGCTGGCTCGCGAAGCACTTCCCGTTCATCCCCGCCTCGCACATCGTCTACTGCGGCGACAAGAGCATCCTCCGCGCCGACTATCTCATCGACGACAATCCCCGCCAGCTCCGTCGCTTCAAGGGTGAAGGAATCATCTACACCTCTCCCCACAACATCAATGTCAAAGGCTTCAAACGAGTCAATGACTGGCTCGAAATCGAAGAACTCTTCCTCGGCTAAGCAACAACGCATCCACCACGCATTCTGCCCAGTACCAAGAGGCACCTTTCATGCCAGAGATCACGATCCGGTTATTCCAGCAAGGCGACGCGAACTCTTTCCGCGAGCTGAACGAAGCCTGGATCTCAAAGTTTTTCCGCCTCGAGGAGCAGGACAGCATCCAGCTCGCACAACCGGAAAACATTCTCCGCGCCGGCGGGCAAATCATCATGGCGGTAGCCGGTGAAGACAGAATCGGTTGCTGCGCTCTCGTCTTCATAAAACCCGGCGTCTTCGAAGTAGCAAAGATGGCCGTCTCAGAGAGCTATCAAGGCCACGGAATCGGCCGCAAGATACTTGAGCACACAATCGCCCAAGCAAAGGCTCTTGGAGCCCACACTCTCGAGCTCGTCACTAACTCGAAACTTGGTAACGCAATTCATCTCTATGAGTCGTTTGGATTCCGTCATCTCCCACCCGAGCGCGTCGAACCTTCACCATACGCCCGTGCAAACGTCTTCATGGAGTTGCATCTCCCCGCCAGCCCGAAGACTCAGGCGTAAAGCGCCGCCTCAAACCGCTGCAGCGCCTCTTCCGACCACGCATGGCTCGTCTTCTTCCACCGGTCGCCCGGCTCTTCCCGAAAATTCGGAAAGTCCATCCGGCAGTATCCGCACCGCCTCTCGAAGTCATACAAAGCCTGCGCGGTACCATCCAGATACAGCACCGCCTGCAACCCATCGCGCGACCACTCCACCGAAGCGATGCGCTGCGGCTCAGGCCGCTCTTTCTCCTCATCGCTCTTCGCCAGCGCAGCCACGTTATAGATCAGCATCGCATCCATAATGGCGTGCTCATGCTTCTCCTGCGAGCGGTCGCAGGCATAAAAATATCCAGCGACTCCTTCATCCTCAAAGACAACAGTCCACGGAACACTGGGGAATCGGAGGAAAGAAACGCACGGCCCGGGATAAACGAAAGCGACTCCATATCTCTCACGATACACTCGAAAGATGGGTCGCCGCTCCTCCAGAATTCACAGCCAGCCATCGAACGCATGAAGCTTCCCCGCATCAGGATCGGCCGGCCCCAGCGCTTCGCTGCGCTTCTCCTCCTCTTCTTCCTCGCAGAGTGCCTCTGGGTCATCAGCCATCAGCAACTCTCCCAGCAGGACTACCGCTACGCCGAGTGCGGCCGCCAGATGTGGGAGCGTCCCTCGCCCCTCGCCGGCTACTTCACCACCTGCGGCAACCTCAACGGCGATGGCACCTTCGCCTATCGCGTCGCCGGCTTCCCCCTCACCGTCCAGCGACTCGTCATGCTCGGCGCCGACAAGCTCCGCAAGCCCGAAAACCGCCTCTACGCCGAAGGCACCCTCCACGGCTCCCGTGGGAAGCCCGCCACGAGCTCTTCAGCGTCAAATATCTCCTCCACCTGCCCTTCGTCGCGTTCGCCATCTGGCTCGGTGGAGGCCTCTGGTGGGTCGCGCGCCGTCTCTTCGGCAACGAAGGCGGCTTCTTCGCGCTCGGCCTCTACTGCTTCTGCCCCGCCATCGTGCAATCCGCCGTCACTCCCAACAACGACGTCCTCGCCATGTGGGGACTCTACGGCGTCATCTACACCGCCATGGGAGTCGCCCACGCCATGCAGGGCCCACGCCGCAAATGGAGACCCCGCATCGCCCTCCTCACCGTAGCCCTCGGCCTCACCGCTGCCGCGCATCTCCTCGCCGCAACCCTCGGCTTTCTCCTCGGCTCTCATCTGGATGCTCTACCTCGCCGAGCGCCGCCGCAGCTACGTCATGCAGATCCTCATCTTCTCCGCCATCGGCGCGCTCGCCATCCTCTTCGCCTTTTACGCCTTCCGGCCGGAGCCCTTCAGCTACGTCTTCACCGGCGGCAGCGCCCGCTTCTGGTTCTCGCTCGAAGGCGCCCGCCGCTTCTTCCTCAACATCGCCAACGCCCCCATCGTCATCGCCGCGCTCGTGGCCTTTCCTCTACGTCGCCGTCCCCCGCTGCCGCTACTTCGGCAACACCGCCCCACTCGTCATGACGCTCCTACTCCTCCCGCTCTTCACCACCCAGACCATCTCCGAGCCCTGGCTCTGGGCGCTCCCCTTCCTCTTCACCTTTATCGGCGGGGTCTTCGCCGACGCCCTCGAAACCCGCCACCGCAAGCTGTTCCTCACCCTCACCGGAGGCATCCTGCTCACCCAGGCCATCCTCTGCCTCACCACAACTTCCCCACATCGCCCTATAAGCCCGCTCGCCACCTAACAAACGGTGTCATCCTGAGCCGAAGCAGTTCGCGTAGCTTTGCGAACTGCGAAGTCGAAGGACCTGCGGTCGCACTTGCTTTTGTCGTTGCTTGTTCTTTGAGCTTGTCATTCCGCAGCCAGCGGAGGAACCTGCTTTCTGCCCGCCATCCTCTTCGCTACACACACTCTCCCGCGAATCCACTTCGAATTCCTGCATAATAGGTCGTCACTCACCCGGAAACCGCACCACGAAGGATGATTCGTCCGTCATGAAGAAAGCTTCTCTCCTAAGCTCCCTCGTCGCCGCCTGTGTCCTCGCCGCTCTGCTCCTCGCCTGGGGATGCCATCGCCACCGCAAGTCCAAATCCGCGCCCCAACACCGACGCCTACTCGACCAACCTCCATCAGCTCGTCGAAAAGAAGGCCCTCCCGCCCGAAAAAGTCGACACCACCAAAGTCCCCAACCTCCGCTGGCCCGACTTCTCCGACTACGAGTCCTGGATCCAGACCTTCTACGACGACCGCAACTACGAAGTAGCCTGGACCCGCGACGGCGCCCCCACTCCCACCGCCCTCGCCTTCATCCAGCAGTTCAACGACGCCGCCGCGAAAGGCCTCATCCCCGAAGACTACGACGCACCGCGCTGGCCAGCCCGCATCCAGGCCCTCAACGACAAGTCCGCCGACGCCATCTCTCTCTTCGACGTCGCCATGACCGTCAACGTCATGCGTTACATCTCCGACCTCCGCATCGGCCGCGTCAATCCGCAGCACTTCAACTTCGACATCAACGTCGCCGACAAAAAATACGACCTCGCCGAGTTCGTCTCCGACAACGTAGTCGACTCCACCGACGTCCCCAAGCTCATCACCAGCGTCGAACCCGACTCCGACGACTACCGCAAAACCGAGCAGGCCCTCGCCCACTACCTCAAACTAGCCAAACAACAAGCCGACAACCCCACCGACCCGCTCCCCACCGTCACCAAACCCGTCACCGTAGGCCAAACCTACCCGGCCCTCGAAGCTCTCCTCCTCCGCCTCCAACTCGAAGACGACGCTTCATCCGACACCGCTCTCACCGCGGGCATCTACAACGCCGACCTCGCCGCCGCCGTCAAACACTACCAGCACCGCCACGGCTACACCGAAGACGGCAAGCTCACCCCGCAAACCATCAAGTCCCTCAACGTCCCCATGACCGACCGCGTCGCCCAGCTACAGGACTCCCTCGAGCGCTGGCGCTGGCTCCCCGACCCCTACCTCCACGCCCGCCTCATGGTGAACCTCCCCGAGTTCGTCCTCCGCGGCTACGACCCCGACCACAAACTCGACTTCACCATGCGCGTCGTCGTCGGCAAGGTCATGGGCGACCACGACACCCCCGTCTTCACCCACATGATGAAGTACCTCGTCTTCCGCCCCTACTGGAACGTCCCTGTCGACATCGCCCGCAAAGAGCTAGTCCCTCACATCGCCTCCAATCACGGCTACCTCGCCAGCAAAAACTTCGAAGTCACCGACGCCAAGGGCGCCGTCCTCACCGACTACACCGCCAAACAGGTCGCGCAGGGCGGAGTCATGGTCCGCGAAAAACCCGGCCCCAAAAACTCTCTCGGCCTCGTCAAATTCATCTTCCCCAACCAGTACGACATCTACCTCCACTCCACACCCGCCGTCTCGCTCTTCGAGCAGACCCGCCGCGACTTCTCCCACGGCTGCATCCGCGTCCAGAAACCCGCCGACCTCGCCGCATGGGTCCTCCAGGGCCAGGGCGGAGACTGGGACCTCGACAAGGTTCAGGACGCCATGAACAACGGCCCCAACAACCGCACCGTCAGCCTCAAAAACCCGCTCCCCATCGTCATCTTCTACCTCACCGCCCGCGTCGACGACGACAATCAGGTCGACTTCTTCGACGACATCTACGGCTACGACGCCGAGATGCAAAAGGTCTTCGCCAAAGGTCCACCCTACCCCATGAAACCCTACCCCTCCACCCCCAAACCCAAAACCGGAGACACCCTCTAAGCCCACACCTCATCAACTATCGTCTTTGCTTCCAGGTAACCCAAGGCTTCAGCCTTGGGCCTCTCTTCGACACAAGATCGCGGGGCTTTAGCCCCTGGTTACGCCTTTTATCCCTGCCTGCAAATCCGCCCACGCGATAAACTGCTGTCGTGAAAAACGCTGACTTCAACCCCAAAGTCGACGCCTACATCGCGAAGGCCCAGCCCTTCGCGCAACCCATCCTCACGCACATCCGCGAGCTCGTGCACAAAGCCTGCGCCCGAGGTCGAAGAAGCCATCAAGTGGAGCATGCCCTTCTTCACCCTCCGCGGAATCATCATCGGCCACATGGCCGCGTTCAAACAACACTGTTCCGTCAGCTTCTGGGGCCCGGAGATGAACGCCATCCTGAACGAGGCCGGACTCCACTCCGAAGACGGCATGGGCTCCCTCGGAAAAATCACCAGCCTCAAAGATCTCCCGCCCGACAAGCAACTCCTCGGCTACTATCGCCACGCCGCCGGCCTCATCCTCAACGGAGAACGCACCAAGTCGCTCGAGCGCACAAAGAAATCCGTAAAGCCCCCTCCGGAAATCCCGCAGAACTAACCGCCGCGCTAAAAAAGAACAAAGCCGCCGCCAAGGTCTTCACCGCCTTCTCCCCGTCCTGCCAGCGCGAGTACGCCGACTGGATCGCCGAAGCCAAGCGCCCCGAAACCCGCGACAAACGCATCGCCCAGGCCATCGAATGGATCGCCGAAGGCAAGCAGCGCAACTGGAAGTATCAGAACTGCTGACGCGGAGTCCTTACGCCACGGATTTAGGCCTTGATCGGGGGCCCGACAACCACCACCTCGTACTTCCGAGACAGAGCCGCGTCCATCGGTGCTGCTCCGGGTTTGGCAGCCTCACGAAAGTACTCTTTGTTTCGCCAAAGTCTAACGCGAACAAAATTGTGGTGCTTCGTAATTTTACGTGAAGCATACATTAATCTCGTATGCGCCTCTTCGTCGGCATCCCGCTGGCCTCCTGTCGCAGTCGACGAGCTCTCCAAACTAACAACCCGTCTTCGCGCCAAAGAAGACAACCTCCGCTGGACCGCACCGGAAACCTGGCACGTCACCCTGCAGTTCCTCGGCAGCACCGATCAGCAACAATACAACTGCCTCATCCCGCGCCTTCGCGAAATCCACCTGCCCCACATCCCCATCCGCCTCGAATCAACCGGCTTCTTCGATCGAGCAGGAATCTTCTTCGCGGACGTCAAACCCGCGCCCGCCCTGCTGGTTCTCCAGCAATCCGTCATCGCCGCCACCACACCATGCGGCTTCGTTCCCGAATCACGCCCCTACCATCCCCACATCACCCTCGCCCGCGCCAAAGAAAAAGACGCAACACCAGATCCTCCGCAACCTGAAAACCCGCGTCGGGCGCGACCCAAAGTTCACTTTATTCATGGCCAGCGAGTTCGTCCTCTACGAGAGCTTCACCCTCCCCACCGGCTCCCGCTACGAGATTCGCGAGCGTTTCCCCTACTCACAGCGGCTGAGTGGCTAAGCCTTCGCGCATAATCCAGAAACACCAGCGCTGCCGGCGAATACCCACTCGGATCCGCCTGCGTAAAATCCCCCGTCATCGGATCCATCTGCTGCCGGAACTCCGTGTGCCGCATAATCGCCTCGCACCACTGCGTCATCATGTGGTTCATCTCCGTCTGCTTGCCGTAGTACGGCATCCATCGCGGAGCGCGCAGCGCCGTCAGCGCCTGGCTCGCCCCGCCCCAGCTATTTCGCGGAATCGGCCGCACAAACGCCGGATCATCCATCGCAATCGAAGTCAGCGGATAAGGCGCCCAGAACGCCTTCGGGTTATGAATCTGTTTCGTCCACACCGCGTCGAAGATCGCCTTATCCTTCGCGTCATACCGCTTCAGCACATGCTCGCCCAAGCACGCGACTGTTCACATCCGACCGCACGCGCACAAAATTATTCTGCGTGTCTAAGTCATAAAAGGAGGCATCCTTCGGGTCATAAAGATGCTCAATAATCAGCTCGCGAATCGTCTCCGCATCTTCATGCCAGCGGCTAGCCTCATCGCCCTTGCCCAACGCAGTAGCCATATGCGCCAGCGCCATCCGCGCCCCAAACACCGTCGCCGAAAGATCCGGACAAAGCCGCGGCATGCCCGCAATCGGCGGACACTTCCTCGCATCTGCATCCGGACACCGGTTCGGAATCCCCGCCCACCGCGGGCTGTTGTCATGCCCCGTGTCATACGTGCAGAAACCCTCCACCAGCCCCGTCTTCCGCGTATCCCGATACTCCCGCAGCCACGCATCCCACCGGCTGCAAGCCGCATAAGCCGTCACCAGCAGCTCATCATCATCCATCAACTGCGCCAACTCCCACGCCGTCGACGCAATCGGCACGACCATCTGAATCTGCCCAAACCCAACATCCGTCACCTTGATCGCAGAAGGAATCTGCCCCGCCGAATCCGCCCCGACCGGCTTCTGCAGCGCAAAAAAAGCCATGTGGTTGTTCCGGGCAATCTCCAGCGGCGTCGGCCCACCCTCCTTCGCCGCAACAAACTGCGCCAGCGTCCCATACACCAATCCCTCATGCGGCCCGCACTCCTGCCACATGCCCGGATACACCGCTCCTTCAATCAACACCGGCTCCGGATAACGCGGCACCGTCCGCACATTCCCCGCAAGCACCGCCAGCGCTGCATCCCAGGTCTTCTGCCACCGCGCATCCCCACTCGCAAACGCCGGCCCCTTTGGCGTCACAGCAGCGGCCTCAGCCTCACCCCGTGCCCGGCAACAAAGCCCCACCGGCAGCCATCCCCGCCAGCCGCAGAAAATCCCGCCGCCCCGTCTTCCCTCTCCACCCCGAACCTGTCTCTCGCTCACGCCACATAGTCAGCTAGAGTGTAGCTCCACCAATGAAACTGCTGTTGCGTTGCCCGTTGCCGTTGCCGGCGCTCGTTGCACATGTCGTTGCGTTGTCCTGCCTTTTGCTGTGACTGAGCGGTCGAAGGCTGCTATTGCCTTGCGTAGTTCCCTACTAGTCCCTAGTCCCTCGCCCGCGAAGACGATAGACTTACCCCAAATGCAACGCCCAAGCCGACTCACCGGACGAAAAACTAGACCCCATCGCTCTTCCGGCGCAAGCTCATGAGCTGGTACAAAGCCCACGCCCGCGAGCTCCCCTGGCGCAACGTCACCGACCCCTACCGCACCTGGCTCTCCGAGATCATGCTCCAGCAGACCCGCGTCGCCGCCGTCATCGATCACTACCAGGCCTTCCTCCGCCACTTCCCCACCTTGCTCTCCCTCGCCCTCGCCACCGAAGCCGAAGTCCTCGCCAACTGGTCCGGTCTCGGCTACTATCGCCGAGCACGCATGCTCCACAAAGCCGCCCAGTTCCTCGTCCGCGAACGCAACGGCGAGCTCCCCAAAACCGCCGTCGAGCTCCGCACCCTCCCCGGTATCGGCGAATACACCTCCGCCGCCATCGCCAGCATCGCCTTCGGCGAAAGCGTCGCCGTAGTCGACGGCAACGTCGAGCGCGTCCTCCTCCGCATCACCGGCCGTCCCGAATCAAAATCAGCCGAAGGCCGCGCCTACATCCAGAAAAAAGCCGCCGCGCTCGTCCCCAGACGTTCGCCCGCAAAAGTCGAAGGCTCCAACGCCCCCGGCGATCACAACCAGGCCATGATGGAGCTCGGCGCCACCATCTGCCTCCCGCGCGCGCCTCTCTGCCTCCACTGTCCCGTCTTCTCCATGTGCAAGACCCGCGGCGAACACCTCACCCCCCCGCGCGCCGCCCAGCTCAGCCGTCAATCCGCCTATCTCCTCAGCCTCCGCAAACGCGGCATACTAACCGAAGTCCTCCTCGAGCAGCGCGCCAACGACGCCAGCCTGATGCCCGGCATGTACGAGCTTCCACCCATCCCCCTCGACGCCGTTCAGGGCCGCGAGCCCATGCTCCGCCTCCGCCACGCCATCACCAACACCAACTACTACGTCCAGATCTTCGCCGCCCACGGCCCGGACGACAGTGGCCTCCGCCAGCCATCCCCGCCTCCAACAAAGACCTCATCTGGGCCCTCACCACCCGCCTCCACTCCCTCCCCCTCACCGGCCTCACCCGCAAAGCCCTCCAGCGCCTCGACGTCATGCCCGTCACCCTGCCCAAACTCCCCACCGAACTCGCCAGCGCCGCAACCACCTGCATCACGTAGCCAAAGAAGTGATCATCGTCGACGCGAAGCGCAAGTCGAACATGGGTTGGCGTACCGTCCCGAACAGCGCAGTCGGAGGAATCTGCTTTTGCAGCTTTTGCTTGACCCAAATCCACCGTGGCGATGCCGCCTACTGCATCCGCTCCGTACTCTTCTTCACCATCCGCCGGGCAGCATCGGCGGAGGAATACTCCGCACCTTCCCATTCCCCGGCCCAATCGCCCGCACCCCCGACCCCGCCTGCAGCACCAATGGATTCTGCAACGTCACGATCACCGCCTTCGCCGCCGTCTTGCCGCTGCAGACGTAGCTGTGAATCGTGTTCGCATCAAAATAGATCGCATCGCCCGGCTCTACGCGGTGGATCGCGTCCCCATGCCGCACATCCAGCGTCCCCGAGAGCAGATACAGAAACTCGCAGCCCGCATGTTGATGCGCACGCGGCACCCGCCCTTCCTTCATCGGCAGAAACTCCGCATAGTAAGGATCAAGCTGCCGGTCCGGAACCAGGTATCCCAGACTCTCAAAGAAATACGCCGGATCATCCGCGCCCGTCTGCGGCATACGCACACGGTCATCCCGCCGGTGCATCCGGAACAGCGTCTGCGGCTCCGGATCAAAGAAGTAGCTCAGGTCCTTCGAAAACACCATGGCAATCCGCGCGAGATTCCGCAGCGTCGGCACCACGCGTCCCGTCTCTAGCTGAGACAGAAAGCTCGCAGACAGTCCCGTGTGCCTGCCCAGCTCCACCAGTCCCATCGACTTCTTCAGTCGAAGATGTTTGATCCGCTCCCCAATCCGTTTTTCAGCGATGAACGATTCGGCGGCCTCGCCATCAACATGCAGGTCGCGGTGCCCATTCCCTCCGTTGCCTGACAGAACATCTTCCGGGGAGGGAGGAAGGGAAGAGTCTATTACGGTCGTGGAGATGATATTTTTGCTCATAGGAAGGTTGTGCTCCACCAACAGATGTTGAAACAGGGTCAAACGTTGTCCGCAACACCCTCTTTTCCGGATTGGATGCTCGTTTCCGCCTCCAAATTACCCGTAGTCTTTCGAAATTCACACCGGAGCCATCCCGCGACCCCGTCCTATGACCATCCCCGGACAAACCCCCGCCGTATGATCAAACCATCCATGAAGTTCTTCCCCGCCTCCCACCCATTCGCATGCCCGGCAAGTGGCTCCCGGCCGCCGCCGCGATCCTTACAGCCTGCGCAATCGGCTGCGCCAGTCCTGCTCCCCCGCAAACTCCCTCCCTCAACCTCCCCGAGCCCATCAAAGACCTCACCGCCCAGCGCATCGGCAACACCGTCGATCTCCACTGGACCACCCCCACCCAAACCACCTCCCGCATCCCCGTCAAAGGCCCCATGACGGCCGAGGTCTGCCGCACCACCAGCCTCACTGCTCCCTGCTCCGTGACCCTCCGCCTCCCGGCCCAACCCGGCCCCTCCACCGCCTCCGATGTACTCCCCACCAACCTCTCCTCCGAATCCCCCACCACCCTCCTCACCTACCGCATCCAGCTCCTCAACCCCACAACCGCTCCGCCGGCCCCTCCAACGACACCTTCGCCGCCGCCGGCTCCGCCCCCCCCCCGTCCCGCAGCTCCGCACCACTCCCAACCCCCAAGGCATCCAGATCACCTGGACCCCCGCCCCATCCCCAGCTGCCGTCGAACTCACCCGCCTCTCCCTCAACCCCGACGGCACCCCCATCCAACCCACTCCGCCCAAACAATGCCAAACCCTCCGCCAACCCTCTCGCCAAAAAAACTCCGACAAAAGCACCGAACCCGACCCCCTCAACAGCTCCCGCCCCCACCGAAACCAAACTCCGCACCCCCGCCTCCGCCACCGACCCCGGCGGCACTCTCGACCACACCGCCCAGAAAAACTCCACCTACAGCTACACAGCCCAGCGAGTCCGCACCGTCACCCTCTCTGGCCACACCCTCGAACTCCGCAGCCCAATCTCGCCCACCAATCCAAATCACCCTCCGCGACATCTTCCCACCCCACACCCCCACCGGCCTCGAAGCCATCCCCGGCGGCCTCACACCCACCGACCGCTCCATCGATCTCTCCTGGATCCCAAACTCAGACGCCGACCTCGCCGGATATTTTGTGTATCGTCAAGATGTTGACTCCTCTGGCGCGGTCGCGGGCTACAGCGACCCGTCTCAACCACACCCCGTCGTAGGTCCTGCCTACCGCGACCAAACCGCCAAGCCCGGCCGCCGGTACGCCTATCGTGTCTCTGCTGTCGACGGGCAGGCAACGAGAGCCCGCCCAGCGAGCCCGTGCAAGAGACCCTCAGGGAGCAATAACACACATGCGTTACTGCAAATACTTGTCGTCCGAAAACGGAGCCACTCTATCGCGCTACGCCCTCGTCGAAAAGCGCAACGGAGTCCTCTGGGCCACCCTCCCCATGCAGGCTCCCCAGGAAGACCTCTCCGCCCGCGTCCTCGGCGGCCTTCCCGTCCCCACCACCGCCGTCAACTTCGAGCCGACACCCCTCTCCGACCTCCATCTCCTCCCGCCCGTCACTCCCTCCAAAATCCTCTGCGTAGGCCGCAACTACCGCGACCACGCCGCCGAGCTCGGCAACGAAGTCCCCAAAGAACCTCTCCTCTTCCTCAAGCCCTTCTCCTCTCTCCTGGCCCCTCGCGGCACCATCGTCATGCCCGCCATCTCCACTCGCGTCGACTACGAAGGCGAGCTAGGCATCGTCATCGGCCGCCGCTGCTACAAGATCGGCCCCGACGAAGACGTCCGCCCCTACATTCGCGGCTACGTCTGCGTCAACGACGTCACCGCCCGCGACATTCAAAAGTCCGACGGCCAGTGGACCCGCGGCAAAGGCTTCGACACCTTCTGCCCCGTAGGCCCCATCGTCTCCGACGAGATCGACCCCGCCGGCGGCCAACCCGTCACCGTCATCACCCGCCTCAACGGAGCCGTCAAGCAGCAAGGTTCCACCCGCGACTTCATCTTCCCCATCGCCGAGCTCCTCCGCTACATCACCCAGACCATGACCCTCGAACCCGGAGACCTCATCCCCACCGGAACCCCCGCAGGAGTAGGAGCCGTTAAGCCCGGCGACCGCATCCAAGTAGAAATAGACGGCCTCGGCATCCTCGAAAACCAGTTCGCCGCCGAGTAAAAACCGACCGCGGATCACACGGACAAAAACGGATAAAAAAACAAAAGAATAAAGAGCGCAAAAATAAAAAGACAAACAAGATCAGGCCAAGAAATATAAGAAAGGCTAAAATCAGCTGAGTCCGCAATCTCAATCCGCTTTTATCAGTCTTTATCCTTTTTATCCGTGTTACGCCTTCATCCGTCTAATCCGCGAAAATCCGCGGTCGCCCCGGACTTGATAAAATAGCACCAACAGCGAAGGAGCAATCCCATGGCATCTTTTCTCGAACAGCTTCGCGGCATGACCACCGTCGTCTCCGACACCGGCGACTTCAACGCGATTAAGCAGTTCCACCCGCAGGACGCCACCACCAACCCGTCCCTCATCGCCGCCGCCTCCGAAAAGCCCGAGTACCAGCCCGTCGTCGACGGCGTCCTCAAGCAGCTCCGCAAGGAAGCAGGTCCCAACGTCTCCGACGCCGACCTCGCCAAGCAGTCCTTCATGCATCTCGAAGTCGCCTTCGGCCTCCAGATCCTCGACATCATCCCCGGCCGCGTCTCCACCGAAGTCGACGCCCGCCTCTCCTACGACACCGACAAGTCCGTCGCCCAGGCCCGCGAGATCATCGCCATGTACGACAAGGCCGGCATCTCCCGCGACCGTGTCCTCGTCAAGCTCGCCAGCACTTGGGAAGGAATCAAGGCCGCAGAGATCCTCGAGAAAGAGGGCATCCACTGCAACATGACCCTCCTCTTCGGCATCCACCAGGCCATCGCCTCCGCCGAAGCCAAAGCCACTCTCATCTCGCCCTTCGTCGGACGCATTCTCGACTGGTACAAGAAGAACGAGCCCAACCGCAACAACGAAGGCCCCAACGACCCCGGCGTCCAGTCCGTCACGACGATCTACAACTACTACAAGAAATTCGGCTACAAGACCGTAGTCATGGGCGCGAGCTTCCGCAACACCGGCGAAATTAAAGAACTCGCCGGCTGCGACCTCCTCACCATCGCACCCAAGCTCCTCGAAGAGCTCGCCACCACCGAAGGCGACTCTCACGCGCAAGCTCGATCCCGCTGCAGCGCAGAAGCTGACCATCGAGAAGCTCACCATCGACAAGGCCACCTTCGACAAGATGCACGCCGCCGACCGCATGGCCACCGACAAGCTGAAAGAAGGAATCGAGGGCTTCTCCAAAGCCATCGAAGACCTCGAGCAACTCCTAACCAAGCGCCTCGCCGAAATCAGCGAACCCGCCGGCGCCGCCCGCTAACCAAAAATCAATCGCTCCAGGAAAAGACCGCGTCCGAAAAGGCGCGGTCTTTCTTTTAGCTGTAAATCTTCGTAGCCGAATCAAGCCGGGTGCGTTGCTTTTGCTGTTGCCTTCCTTCCACCCTGACGAAAAGGCGTCATCTCGACCGAAGCAAGAGACAGTCTCATCGTCTGTTGCGCAGCGGAGAGACCCCCGCATTTTGCAGTTGCCTGTTCTTTACTCACCCACAAGAAACGTGTCATCCTGAGCGAAGCAGTTCGCGTACTTTGCGAACTGCGCAGTCGAAGGACCTGTCCTGAGTTGCAGTTGCATTAACCTGCTGTTGCAGTTGCCGTCGCTTGTTTTTTGCCGTCGCTGCCTTTTTGCTGTCGTTGTTGTCGCGGTCGTAATCAAGCCTCGTGCGTTGCTTTCGCTGTCCTTCCTCCGCACTTGACTGAAAACGGCGTCATCTCGACCGAAGCAACAGACAGTCTCATCGTCTGTTGCGCAGCGGAGAGACCCCCGCATTTTGTCAGTTGCAGTTGCCTGTTCTTTACTCACCCACAAGAAGTTGCCATTCGGCACTTTGCGAACTGCGCAGTCGAAGAGCCTCTCCTGAGGTAGTCGAAGGAACCTGCGGTTGCATTTGCAGTCTCTTTTTTGCATACGCAGCATAGCCAAGCAATCGGCGATTGCCACAATCCGCCCTAAAACCCCTTCAACCACACAAAAACCACCCCACTCCAAAGCAACCTTTCTCCCACATACCCCATTCCACAACTACACATCCCCACACAACGCCCACAAATCCCTCCCTCTCTAACAACCAGAGGTGAAACCCAATGCGTAGTTTCAAAATCCTTGCAGCATCTGCAGTCGCCAGTCTGTGTTTCTTTGTAGCAACCCCTCCCCCGGCCCAGGCCCAGATCAGCGTAGGCATCGGCGTCGCACCCGCATGCCCCTACGGCTATTACGAAGCCCCGCCCTACTCTTGCGCCCCTTACGGCTACTACGGCCCTGAGTGGTTCTCCGGCGGAGTCTTCATCGGAGCCGGCCCTTGGTTCCACGGCCCCGCGCACTTCAACGGCTACGTCGACAACCACTACCACCCCGAGAACGGCTATCACGGCGCGTACCCGCACGTGGTGAAAAGCCTCGCGAAGGCTGGAACGGCCACGCCGAAAACTTCCACGGCAACGAGCGCCGTGACGCCCACGGTGAAGTAGTCCACTAATCTCTCCTCAAACTCCTCCCAGGACAGCAAAACAGGAGGGCCCCCAACTGGGGCCCTCCTTTTTCGCATCCTCAGCGAGGCAATTCAGTATCATCCAACCAAAATAGAAGGTGTCATCCTGAGCGAAGCGGTTCGCGTACTTGGCAACTGCGTAGTCGAAGGACCTGCATTTGTTTAACCCTTGCCCCCCGCCACAGCTACCGGCGTCGAATCCCCCACTGCCCTCATATTTCCAACCGTCTTCGGAGCACAACTCCGGCCGCTGCTTCAGTGCATACATCCTCTGGTCTGCCACCCGCAGCAACCGGATCGAGTCCTCCGCATCATCCGGATACACCGCCATCCCCAGGCTCGCCGAAATAGTCATCGTCTGACCCTCCACCAGCACCGGCTGGTCCAGCGCACTCCGCACCGACTCCATAAAGTGATCCAGCGTCTGCTCCACTCCCAGGTCCGAAGCCACAATGATGAACTCGTCGCCACCCAATCGCGCCAGCGTATCCGACCCGCGCACGCTCCTCCGCAGGTGGTTCGCCACCTCCCGCAGCACCTGGTCTCCAGCCTGGTGGCCCATCGTGTCGTTGATCGCCTTGAAGCCGTTCAGATCCAGAATCAGCAGCGCCAGCCGCCCCCGCATCCGGTCCGCCCGCTCAATCGCCGCCGACAGCCGGTCTGCAAACAGTCTCCGGTTCGGCAGACCAGTCAGCTCGTCATGCAGGGCCAGCCACTCGTTGCTCGAAACCTGCTCCTCCAGCATCACCAGGATCATGCCAATCGAGATCAGCGACTTCTGCATGTTCCACACATGCGATGCAATGTCGGCATACTCCCTGTACCTCACAATCCACGGATGCCCCAACAGGCAGATCGCCCAGATCGCAAAACCCGTCACGATCGCCAGCTTCCCCGTGCTGTTGCGCGCCAGCCGCCGCTCAAAATTGATCGCCGCCAGCGTATAGAGCGCGCACAGGCTCCAATACACCGCCTCGCGATACTCTGCCCGCCGCACCAGGTACGCCATCGCCAGCCAGCCCACAGCGTGCAGCAACGCATACTTCCAGCTGTGCTTCAGATAAAGAGAGCTGACCACCCCCGCCACCAGCCCCGTCGCAATGCACACCAAAAACGCACCCGGCGAATACAGATGCATCCCGTACAGCGTCGTCAACGCCAGCAGCGGAATCGAATTCACCCACAGATAAAACAGCTCCGATGTGTTCGACCCCGGATACCCGGCAGAGGCCCACACGAACACCACCCCCGCCAACACGTAGCAATCCATGACAATCACATGCAGAGTCCACGGAGGAGGCCCATCCAGCGGATAGAACGTGTGCGCCACCGCTTCCACCAGGGTGAAGAACAAACCCAGAAGCCAGATATCCGCCCGTCCCTGAGGATGACGTCTGCGCAGAAGCAGCAGGATCACGATCAGGATCGTAAGGGCCAGCAAATCGGGCAAAAACGAATAGTTCATCAGGCTCCATGCACCGCATCGCTTGGATTGGCCTCAAGGCCCGAGGCTCGAAGGGCGCATCGCTCACCTGGCGGCTGAAACATCTGGGAGAGGCCGCCCTCGTCAAGCAATCGCTTCATTGAATCAACTGCGTAATTCAACTTCGATTGCCAGATTTTCAGCTTTAGATTGCCGCCTTACGCCGGCCCGCGCTCGGCAACAACCCTGCAATGTCGAAGAATACCAGTCTACGCACCTAATCTGCGCATATCTTTCCTGCGATTCATGCAATTTTAGCTGCTCTGCAATTTACAAAAAAAGTGCAATCTCGAATGCTCTTCTCGTCGTACCCTTAAACGCTCTCCGCCGCCGTAACCCAAGACCCGCTACCCGATACCTGAAACCCGAAAACAAAAACAGTTCTTCGCTCCCAGCCCGAATTCTGCAAATAAATCTCAAAGAAGTGGCAGGAAAACTCAGCGCGGAAATCGCACCACCCAAAAACCACCTTTGCACCACAAATTCACCACAATTTGCCACGCAGCGCACCACGATTTTCGACAGGACAATCGCTTAACCCCGCGAAAAAACGCCGCTCCGCCATCCCGCAGAAAAATCTACAAAATATACCGCGAAAGATCCTGATCCTTCACAATCGAAGCCACTTGCTGCCGCACATACTCCGGATCCACCACAATCACCTTCTCCACGCCATTCGCCGTCTGCCGCTCAATCACCGGCAGCGGCGGCGAAGGCATCTGCGGCTCCCCCGTAAGTGACGCAGATGCATGCACTTCCCCCACGACGCCCTCCTCCGTAATCTCCGCCCGCGGACTCTTGAACAGATCCGGCGCCTGAAAGCTGATCTCATCCAGCACCCGCTCCAGAATCGTATGCAGCCGCCGCGCCCCAATGTTTTCAGTAGTTTCGTTCACGCTGAAAGCAAACTGCGCCATCTCCGCAATCGCCTCCTTCGTAAACTCCAGCTTCAACCCCTCCGTCTCCAGCAGCGCCGTAGACTGCTTCACCAGCGAAGACTTCGGCTCCGTCAAAATCCGGATAAAGTCATTCACCGTCAAAGAGTTAAGCTCCACCCGAATCGGAAACCGCCCCTGCAACTCCGGAATCAGATCGCTCGGCTTCGAAACATGAAACGCCCCCGCCGCAATAAACAAAATGTGGTCGGTCGAAACCATCCCATACTTCGTGTTAACCGTAGTCCCTTCAACAATCGGCAGAATATCCCGCTGCACGCCCTCGCGCGAAACATCCGGCCCATGCCCACCCTCACGCCCCGCAATCTTGTCGATCTCATCCAGAAACACCATCCCCGAATCCTCAACCCGCTCCACCGCCAGCCGAGTCACCTGGTCCATATCGATCAGCCGGCTCTCCTCCTCCTGCACCAGGTAGTCGAAAGCCTCCGCCACCTTCATCTTCCGCTTCTTCGTCCGCTGCCCAAACAACCCCGGCAGCATGTCCTTCAGGTTGATGTCCATCTCCTCCGAACCCTGATTCGAAATCACCTCAAAGCTCGGCTGATTCCGGTCCCGCACATCCAGCTCCACCACCCGCTCATCCAGCTTGCCCTCGCGAAACTGCTGCCGCAGCTTCTCCCGAGTCCTCTGCTCCCGCTCCCCTGGCTTCTCGTCCGAACCTTCCACCGGACTCGGTGCCGGCAGCTGAATCACATTGCTCCCCGGCTCCTCGACTGCCGCAACACTCGGCGTAGGCGGCAGCAGCAAATCAATCAGCCGATCCTCAGCCGCCAGCTCCGCCTTATCCTCCACCTCTTCCATCTTCTCTTCGCGAACCATGTCGATCGCAATCTCCACCAGATCGCGCACAATCGACTCCACATCCCGCCCCACATACCCGACCTCAGTAAACTTCGAGGCCTCCACCTTCAAAAACGGCGAGTTCGTCAGCTTCGCCAGCCGCCGCGCAATCTCCGTCTTCCCCACGCCCGTCGGCCCGATCATGATGATGTTCTTCGGCATGATCTCTTCCGCCAACTCCGGCGAAAGCTTCTGCCGCCGCATCCGGTTCCGCAGCGCAATCGCCACCGCCCGCTTCGCCGCATGCTGTCCCACCACATACTTATCCAACTCCGCCACAATCTCTCGCGGAGTCATCTCATCCAGCGCCAGAGCCTGATCTTCCGCTGCTCCCGGTAAAAAAATCGCCATCACAATACTCCTTGCCGTCTCGCGACGAATGTTCTACGAAGAAACGCTTCTACTTGTTCGCCGGAGCCTCAGACTTCAGCTCTTCCACCGTCATCTGGTCATTCGTATAAATACAGATCTGCCCCGCGATCTTCAAGCTCTTCACCGCAATCTCCCGCGCACTCAAATCCGTATTCTCCATCAGAGCCCGCGCACTCGCCAGAGCATAGCTTCCCCCACTGCCAATCGCCGCAATCCCTTCATCCGGATCGATCACATCGCCATTGCCCGACAGCAAAAACGTCTGCTTCGAGTCCGCCACAATCAGCAGAGCCTCCAGCTGCCGCAGCATCTTGTCGGTCCGCCAATCCTTCGCCAGCTCCACCGCCGCGCGCCCCAGGTTTCCCGCATACTGCTCCAGCTTCGTCTCAAACCGCGCAAACAGCGAAAACGCATCCGCCGTCGACCCCGCAAACCCCGCCAGCACCTTGTCCTGATACAGCCGCCGAATCTTCTTCGCCGAACCCTTCATCACCGTGTTGCCGACCGAAACCTGCCCATCCGCCGCCATCACCACCGCATCCCCCCGCCGAACGCAGATCACCGTAGTCGAACGGACCCGCCGCCCCTCCGCCAGATCCAAAGGGTGAGCAAATCCTGTCACTTCCGTGGCAGCAGCTTTTCGAATCTTCAAGAACGTCAGAGAGCGAGCAGAAGGAACCTTCATGAGTAACCTCCAGTATATCGCCAACCGCGCCGGGCTTCCCCCACCCTGATTCCTTGTCCATCACACGTCCATCCGACCAAACTTCCGGGTTACTCCCGCAACACCCCCGGCCTCCAAACCTGCCCGCCTTCGACTATCCTTTTTTCAGACGCCTGTGTACTCGCTGAATCCAACTCATATCCTCCCCTACCTCCGCTCCCCGCGCGTGATCGCCTCAGCCTGTGCCGCCGTAGCCGCCGCGGCAGGCGCCTCCATTTACCTCCTTACGCGCCACAAACCCTCCGAAGAAGAGCTCGAACGCCAGCGCCGCGAACTCCTCGCCCGCGCCGGCCGCATCACCGACGGCACCATCATGGACACCCTCGCTGCGCAGGCCCATACAGAGCCCGATCCCACCCCGGCCGCGCCTGAAGAGGCCGCCAATCCCCCCAACATCATCGTCTACAACTACCGCATCGCCGGCGTCACTTACGAGTGCGCCCAGGACGTCACCGCCCTCGCCGAATACGTCCACGGCATCCGCACCGACCTCCCCATCCAGGTCCGCTACGCTCCTCACAACCCCGGCAACAGCATCGTCGTCGCCGAATCCTGGAGCGGTCTCCGCCTAAAATCCTCTAACCCCCACGAATCCGTCAACCGCGGGTAACCCCAAAGCCGACGTTGGTGTTTAGGACGTAAAAATAGAAGTGTCATCCTGAGCGAAGCGCAGCGTAGTCGAAGAGCCTGTCCTGAGCGAAGTCGAAGGAACCTGCGGTTGCTGGTGCCTGTTTTTTGGTTGCCAGTCCGCGCGTTCGGGGAACCTGCTTTTGCGGTTGCATTCGCCTTTGCCGTTGCTGTCCTTAATCTCCGCTCCCCAACAAGAAGTGTCATCCTGAGCGAAGTAGCTCGCGTTCTTTGCGAGCTACGCAGTCGAAGGACCTGCATTTATTTTTGTATTTCCCAAGCCCCAAGCCCCAAGCCCCAAGCCCCAAGCCCCAAGCCCCAAGCCCCAAGTAAACCCCTGCCGCCACCAAGCCGATTGAACCCCGCCCCCGCGCAGACTACACTTAACTCATGCACATGGTCGCGAGCCCGAACAGCAAGATCCAGCGCGTGCTCCAGTTCTCCATGCTGCTCACCCTGGCCTACGTCGCGGCCACCTTCATCTTCGGCCTCCGCGCCCACTCCCTCGCTCTCATCTCTGAGGCAGGCCACAACGTAAGCGATCTCCTCGCCATCCTCCTCTCCTTCGTCGCCGTCTACTTTCAGGCGCGCCCCGCCACCGACCAGAAGACCTTCGGCTACCAGCGCGCCGGAGTCCTCGCCGCCTTCGTCAACGCCGTCACCCTCGTCGTCCTCTCCGCCTGGATCGCCGTCGAAGCCATCCACCGCCTCGCCGCTCCCGTCGCCGTGCAGCCGCGGCTCATGATGTACGTCGCCGCTGCCGGCGTCCTCATGAACGGCACCGTCGCCGCTCTCCTCTGGCGCTTCTCCGGCGACGTCAACATCCGCAGCGTCTTCCTCCACATGCTCGGCGACACCCTCTCCACCGCCGCAGTCATCGCCGGCGGCGCTGCCATCCTCTTCACCGGCATCACCTGGATCGACCCCATCCTCTCGCTCCTCATCGCCGGCATGATCGTCTGGAGCTCCGTCGGCATCATCCGCGAGACCCTCAACATCCTCCTCGAAGGAACCCCGCGCAGCATGCGCCTCACCGAGATCCGCGACGCCATGGCCTCTGTCACCGGCGTCCTCGACGTTCACGATCTCCACGTCTGGAGTCTCGGCTCACAATCCCACGCACTCGCCAGCCACGTCACCATCGCCGAGATGCCCATGTCCGAGTGCAGCGACATCCTCACCGGCATCAACTGCGCCCTCCGCGACCGCTTCCACATCACCCACACCACCATCCAGTTCGAAACCACCGGCTGCGAAACCACTCACGGCTGCAGCGCCCCGCCCGAACTCGAAGCCGTAGGCGCCCACCACCATCACCACGACCACTCTCACTAACCAACAGCATGATCTTGCGCCGTGAATCTCCTGAGGGTCGTGCCGCCAATCCGGTTCGTCAATCAAGAGGCCTTCGGCCGTCGGGACGAGGCCGCCAGCACTAACTAAATGAAGCAGTTCGCCTGGTGGGTTGCCTTTGCTGTTGTTTGTTCTCTCCGCCCAACCAACAGGTGTCATCCTGAGCGGAGCAGTTCGCGCTTTTGCAAACTGCGCAGTCGAAGAGCCTGTCGTGAGCTTGTCGAAGGAACCTGCATTTGTCTTCTGAACTTTTTTTGGCCATCCCGTGGCGGATTTTTCCCTGGGGAAAACTTCTCACCCCAGGGAAACGCCCTCGCGGCATCAGGTTGCCAGTGACAAAGAACCCTTAAACCAAAGTCGCATCCAGCGTAATCTCAGCCGCCTTTAGCAGACGCGACACCGGACAACCGACCTCCGCGTTATGCGCAAGCTCATCAAACTTCGCCTTATCGATGCCCGGAACCTTCGCTTTCGTCGTTAAATGAATCTTCGTAATCGTCGGCTTCTCGCCGTGCATATCCAGCGTCAGCAACGCGGTCGTCTCGAGCGACTCTGGCGTAAAGCCCGCACCCGTAATCTGCCCGCTCAGCGCCATCGTGAAGCAGCCCGCATGCGCCGCCGCAATCAGCTCTTCGGGATTCGTCCCCACACCGTCGGCAAACCGCGCCTTGAAGCTGTACTGCGTGTCCTTCAACGTCCCGCTCTGAGTCGAAATGGTTCCACTGCCTTCTTTCAATGTGCCGTGCCAAACTGCGCTTGCGCTGCGATCCATCGGAGTTTCTCCTTGATTTTTTTCACCCTTCGCAAAGCGAAAGGGTTACGCCTTGGGGAACTGCTGAGGTTTGCTGAACAAATCTGCTCTGCTTAAGGGCACGGCTTCAGCCGTGCCGCAAGCGCTTCATTCACAACGCGGCTTTAGCCGCTGAGGTACGCCTTTACTTTTCACCTCACAGCTAAAGGTATCCTCTTCGATGCTCCCGTGGGGCCAAAGGAAGTTGAAAAAATCGTCGAATGCGTTAGCATCCCCAAATGCCCTCAGCACCCGCCGCCGAACACCTCACCGACCCCATCCCCCAGGCCTGCCCTCTGACCACCGAACACCACTCCCGCTTCTGCCCCACCTGCAGCTCCCGTCTCGAAGACAGCCGCTGCAAACTCATCTGTCGCACCTGCGGCTACTTCCTCAGTTGCGCCGACTTCTACTAGCCCCAACCTCGACGGTCATCCAGGTGGAGTCAGAAATTGGGTGGCCCATCCTTCACAGTCTCATCGTGAAGGGTGGGTTGCCGTCGCTGTTGTCCGTTCTTTCCCACCCAACCAACATTTCCGACCCAACCAACAAACTTTGTCATCCTGACCCTGAGCGTAGTCGAACGGGAGTTCGCGTATTTGCGAACGGCGAGTCGAAGGACTTGCGGTTGCTCTCCCGCCCCTACAGGCCGTCATCCTGAGCAAAGCGAAGGATCCCTGTATTTGCCGTTGCCGTTGCTGTTGCCTTTGCCTTTGCCGTTGCTGTTGCCTTTGCCTCTCCCGCACCCATCCCCGAAACCCCTACCGTCGTCATCCTGAACGCAGTGAAGGATCCCTGTATTTGCTTTTCCCTCCGGAATACCCCAAGGCTCTCTCTGAAACAAGAGAAAGGGATTTAACCCCGTGGGATATACCTGCCTCCGTCAGCCCAAAATTTAGACTCCACAACATAAATCATTTCAGATACTTACAACTTTCTTCTTCAAAAACAGCCCAAAGATCACGTGTCAAGCCCAAAACCTAGCAACTCCAACAAAACAAATCGAATAAAAATGAAATTTAGTTACATTCAAACCCATATAATTAACTTATAGAGTAGAGAAAAGGAAAGCCCCGGATACCCTCCGGGGCTAACTTGTTGATATAGGCTAATTTGGACGCAACCCATTTATTATGACTATTTTGCAGGCCAACTCCACTCGTAAATCAGTGAATTCAGGAGGTTTACGCGCAGGCAATAGGGAGGGGGTACCCCCTCCTAGCTTAAAACCGGAAGCTGCAGCGTTGTCCCAATCGGAACGTTGTTGGGATCGGCAAGATTATTCGCCTTGGCAATCTGCGGATACTTGTTCGCGTTGCCATAAAACAACAGGCTAATCGCCGAAAGCGTATCGCCGGACTTGATGGTTACCGGCTGAGTCTCACCGCCGGTCGTCCCGACCTCGTGCTTCAGGTCGGAATAGGTGGGGTCGACCTTCTTGATCGCATCCCACACACGGTTGGCCACAACCGTGGAGGGGACTGTGCCTTTGATATGGAGTTGCTCGCCGTCCAGGTCAACCGCATCGAGCGTTGCGCCATAGGGGACGAATCGCTCGATCATCGTTATCACTGGGGCGTACTTCTGTTTCAGTGCGTCAAGATCTGCCATGCACACCTCTCCTTTGCCGGCTGTACCGGACCGTTTCATCGTGCGAAGTAAGGGATAAATGCCATGGCCCGGGCACTCATCGGGATTTGAGCCGGAACAAAACCCTCCGGCCAAGCTCAGCCAAGCTTGCTGAGAAGCTGCTGCGCCATCGCGCCCATGCCGCTGGTCGGCGTGGCCTGTCCATTGGGAGCAAAATGTTGGATAACCATCGGAAGCACCGTCGCCAGCGCCATCGACACCACCGCTGGTGAGACACCCGTCCTCTCCGCAGTCTTCTCGATGAGGCCGGTGCCGCTAAGCCCCTGCGAGACCTGATCCGGAGTCGCAGTCGCTGCCTGCCCAGCTCCCCACGCACCTACGTGCGAGGCCATGCCGTTGTTCTTGAACGCGTCGAGAACGCCTTGAATCCCCTCAGGGTGCTGGGTTAGGGCTTCAATAAAACCCCCAGCCACCTTGGCCTGATCGGTTCCGGCAGCCGTTCCCGTCTGTCCGGCGAGTGATTGAATCATGTCCAAAAGTCCCATGGTCTTCACCTCGCCCCCATACTAAGCTCCTGGCCAATGCCGGTGCCGGCAGAGCCAGGTAAATATTTGGCGATTTCAAATCGCCGCAGAGGGTTTTGATCGCAATGAATCTGATTAGCTATAAGGTCTGCGACGTCGAAGCGGTAACCCAAGGCTCAGCGGGCACTTAATGCCGGTCTTTGGAACTCCATGTCACGCAGTTCCCCGTCGGATTGGCCGTATTGAGGCTCTGGCAGGAAGATACGGTTCCGGGCTGGACGTTCTCGCCGCCAAAGGGACTTAGCTTCGGCGGTCCAAGCAGGCCGAGAGTCTGCTGGTCCCAAGAGGTTGCGGTCAGCGAGCCGTGCTTGAACTTCATCACCAGCGGCGCCGGAGTCGGGCCGTCTTTGCCTGGATCTTTGGCCGGGTCATAGGTCACAGTCACCGTACTGCCGTCCTTCACCCAGCGCCCATGCCACTCCTGTGGATCCTTCTCGTGCCACTTCTGCTGGACAATCGCGGTGTTATCGGTAGCGAACTCGACGAAGACGACCCGGTGGCCCTCCTGCGATAAACCGCCGCTGCCCGAGTAAAAACCCTTGAGCTTTTCCGCCACGCCGCGCGCCGGAGACAGCAGCAAGAGAGAGGAAACAAGAACGATCGAGGCGGAAAGTTTCGAGAACCGCATGACGACCCTCCACAAAGCTGCGTAAACAGTGGCGTTCGGCCAAGGAGCCCAGGAACTTCATTCTAATTGCGATGGGAGGATTTAGACTCAGGGACTATGAACAATCAAGCGAAGACAGCCATTTCTACCAAGGAAGCTCCAGCGGCCATCGGCCCTTACTCCCAGGCAGTCCGCATCGGAGACACGCTCTTCGCCTCGGGACAAGTCGCCCTCGATCCCGCAACCGGCCAGTTGGTTTCCGGGGGGATCACCGAGCAGACGGTTCGCGCACTCGAAAACGTAAAGGCCGTGCTGGCAAAAGCCGGCCTTGACCTCGTCCACGTGGTCAAAACCACTGTATTTCTAAAGTCAATGAGCGACTTCGCTGCCATGAACGAGGTCTACGCCCGCTTCCTCGCGCCCGACGGAGTTGTGCCCCCGGCCCGCTCAACAGTTGCCGTCGCAGGACTGCCAAAAGACGCTCTGGTTGAGATCGAAGTCATCGCCATAGACCCGTCCTGAGGTTCTCCGGGCAGATGAAGCGAAATTGGCCTTTGCCCTATCTAACCAACAGAAGCTATTTCGTAAAAAGAGGAGGCTGAATCAATGGCCGATGAGACAAAGAGCGAGAAGGTACACAAGACCGAGGCGGAGTGGCGAGCACTCCTGACCCCCGAGCAGTTCCATGTGATGCGCGAAGGCGGAACAGAGCGCCCATTCACCGGCGCTCTCGTAAATAACCATGAGGACGGGATCTATCATTGCGGATCCTGCAATGCCCCGCTGTTCACGTCTGACAAGAAGTTCGATTCAGGTAGCGGATGGCCGAGCTTCTGGAACCCGGTCTCCCCCGATGCAATCGAGGCGCTCGAGGACAACACGCTCGGGATGAAGCGGGTGGAAGTCCGCTGCGCGACTTGCGGGGCTCACCTGGGTCACGTCTTCCCGGATGGACCAACCCCGACGGGACTGCGTTACTGCATCAACAGCGCGTCGCTAGGCTTTGAGAAGCAATAAACCGTCGCGCTAAGCGGAAAGCAAGTAGGTAGTTCCAGCCACGCAGGAAAAGCCCCAGTCGGCTACAACGCGACTGGGGCAACCTGTTTCTGGAGTCTGAAAAACTTAGCCTTTTACGATTTTTCCGGTCTTGATGCAGCTCGTGCAGACGCGGATGCGCTTGCTGCCACCGTCCACCTTGGCCTTGACGGACTGAAGGTTGACGTTCCACCGGCGACGGGTGGTGTTGTGGGCGTGCGAGATGTTGTTGCCGAACTGCGGGCCTTTGCCGCAGAGATCACATTTTTGTGCCATGACTTGCTCCCGATCCTGAGTCGCAGAAATTTCCCGGGATTGAGCGTAAATAAGCTTCAATTCGATGCCGGGAAAGAAATTGGCGGGAGGAGATTCAAAGCTCCCGGCCTCTACCGCTTAACGGTAGCCTGCTGATGCTTCCATCATACCATGCAGGGGCGGGTCGGCTCAATTCCTTGAGTTTTGTAAACAACCCCATGACCACAACGCGAGTTGAGTTACTGTAGAAGTCATCCACAGGGAGTTGAGACGGTTCTGCTTTTCACGCGCCACTTCGTGAAGGCGGAGGCCGATGTTGCTGAATTTTGAGACGTAAGGGTCGTGGGTCTGAGTCTTTAACCACCTGCCCATTCGTCGATACAGTGACGGACGCCGTTGCGTCTCAAGTCCAAACTTTCAGAAGTGGCAAAGGGAGACGTGTTGCCAGCCGATTCAAATGAACACTCAGCTATCGCGCCGGATCATCAACTTCCGGCTCCCCCTCCAGCATCCACGCGGCACAAGATTGTCAGGGTTATCGTGTGGGTGGTCCTCCTGCTCATTTTTGCAGCGGGATTTTTCCTGGTTTTGCGGCACCACGATGACACGACCAAGAGCGCAGCAGCCGCGCCGCGCCGAGGCGCTGGCGGAGGACCGGTCACGTTGACGATTGCGACAGCGCAGAAAGGCAATATCGGGGTCTATCTGGACTCCATCGGGACAGTTACGCCCGTCTATACCGCGTCCATCACCAGCCAGGCGACGGGACCAGTGATCGCCGTCCACTTCAAGGAGGGGCAGATCGTCAGCAAGGGAGATCCGCTTGTTGATATTGATCCGAGACCCTATCAAGCGGCTCTCCTGCAGGCGCAGGGAGTTTTGGAGCGGGATGAGGCCATCTTTGCGCAGGCCTCGATGGATCGCGACCGTTACCGCGATGCCTGGGCTCGGAATGCGATTCCGAAGCAGACTCTCGACGATCAGGAGAAGATCGTCCTGCAGGATGCAGGCACGGTAAAGAACGATCAGGGCACGGTACAGGCCGCCCAGGTGAACCTGAGCTACTGCCATATCACAGCGCCCATCTCGGGCAGAGTTGGCCTTCGTCTGGTAGACCCGGGCAATGTCGTGCAGTCCTCGGGAGCCGTCACGCTGGCTGTCATCACGCAATTGCAGCCAATTACTGTGATCTTCACCATTCCTGAAGACAATCTCGGGCAGGTCCAGCCGCGGTTGCGCCAGCAGGCGAAGCTGCCGGTAGACGCATTTGACCGCGCCGCGTTGAAGAAGATCGCCAGCGGAAGCCTTGCTCACGCTGGACAACCAGATCGACACCACTACGGGAACCGTAAAGGCAAGGGCATCCTTCGAAAACAGAGACGGTTTGCTCTTTCCCAATGAGTTCGTCAACACGAAACTGTTGGTGAACACCCTGCAGGGAGCGACGCTGATCCCCTCGTCCGCGATTCAACACAACGGAGCGGCTTCGTTTGTTTATGTGATTCAGGACAACACCGCCCACATGCGCTCTGTGAAACCAGGAGTCACGGAAGGCCAGACCACGGAGGTGACAGGGATCAATCCGGGAGATGTGGTAGCCGACAGCAGCTTCGATAAGCTGCAGGACAAGGCAAAGATCATCGTCTCGAAGCAGCCGATGCCTACCAGCATCACAGCTGGGAGTAGTGCTCCTTGAGTCCCTCGCGTCCATTTATTCTGCGCCCCGTGGCGACGTCATTGCTGATGGCAGCCATTCTGCTCGTCGGCATCGTCAGCTACACGCAACTGCCGGTGTCGGCGCTGCCCGAAGTAGACTATCCGACCATCCAGGTCCTCACGTTTTATCCGGGAGCAAGCCCGCAAGTGATGGCGACGACGGTCACCGCGCCGCTCGAGCGCCAGTTTGGCCAACTCCAGGGACTCAGCCAGATGACCTCGTCGAGCTCTGGCGGGACGTCGGTCGTCGTGTTGCAGTTTAATCTCAGCCTGAATATCGACGTTGCCGAAGAAGAGGTCCAGTCCGCGATTAATGCCTCGTCGAGCTTTCTGCCCGCCAATCTTCCCGCGCCACCGATCTACAGCAAGACAAATCCCGCCGATGCACCGGTCCTTACGCTCGCCATCACCTCGAACTCCATCGCGCTTTCGCAGGTCGAAGATCTGGTGGACACGCGTCTCGCGCCCAAAGATCTCGCAGCTCAGCGGCGTCGGCCTGGTGAGTATCAGCGGCGGTCAGAAACCCGCCGTGCGCATTCAGGCGAATCCGACAGCGCTCTCCTCCTACGGCATCAATCTGGAAGATCTGCGCACCGCCGTAACGCAGAGCAGCGTGAACGCAGCAAAAGGAAACTTCGACGGGCCGCGGCAGGACTATCAAATCGACGCGAACGATCAGCTGGTCACGAGCGCGGACTATCGGAGCGTGGTGGTCGCCTACCGTAACGGTGCTCCAGTGATGCTCACTGACGTCGCGAAGATCGTCGATGGTGTGGAGAATTCGACGCAGGCTGCGTGGATGAACGAGACGCCCGCAGTGATTCTCAACGTGCAGCGTCAGCCCGGCGGAAACACGATCAGCGTCGTGAGGAGCATCAAACAGCTCCTTCCCCAGCTCGAAGCAAACCTCCCCAAAGGGATTCAGGTCACCACGCTCACCGACCTGACAACCCCCATTCAGGCATCTGTCGACGACGTTGAGTTTGAGCTCATGCTGACGGTTGGCCTGGTCGTCCTGGTCATCTTCCTGTTCCTGCGAAATCTCTACGCCACCATTATTCCCAGCGTAGCGGTTCCGTTGTCGCTCATCGGCACCTTCGCCGCGATGTACCTGCTCGGCTACAGCCTGGACAACCTTTCACTGATGGCGCTGACGATCTCGACCGGCTTCGTCGTCGACGACGCGATCGTCATGGTGGAGAACATCTCGCGCTTCCTGGAAGAGGGCGACAGTCCCATGCAGGCAGCGCTGAAGGGCGCCGAACAGATCGGCTTCACCATCGTGTCGCTGACGGTGTCACTGATCGCCGTGCTCATCCCGCTTTTGTTCATGGGCGATGTCGTCGGCCGCCTCTTCCGCGAGTTCGCCGTTACACTTGCCGTCACGATCGTCATCTCCGCAGTCGTGTCATTGACGCTGACACCGATGATGGCGTCGCGCATTCTGAAACATAATCCGCACGAGCAGCAAGGGCGCTTCTATCAGGCGTCCGAGCGGGTCTTTGAAGGGATGATCGGCTTCTACGGCCGAACCCTGAAGGTCGTGCTGCGCTACCAGACCATCACGCTCCTGGTCGCGGTAGCGACCCTTCTGCTGACGATTTACCTGTACATCATTATTCCCAAGGGCTTCTTCCCCTTGCAGGACACGGGTGTCATCCAGGGCATTACCCAGGCGACGCAGACGATCGGCTCGAAGTCCATGGCGGAGAGGCAGAAGGAAGTCGCGAAGATCATCCTCCAGGATCCGGCCGTGGAGAGCCTCTCTTCCTTCATCGGAGCCGATGGCACGAACATCACGCTGAACAGCGGAAGGATGTCCATTAACCTCAAGCCGCTCGATCAGCGGGATCTCAGCGCCGCCGACGTCGTCCGCAGACTGCAATCGAAGCTAAGAAACCTGCAGGACATCCAGGTTTTCATGCAGCCGGTCCAGAACATCACCGTGGACGACCGTGTGAGCCGCACGCAGTATCAGTACACGCTTGAAGATCCAGATCAAAATGAGCTCAACGACTGGACCAATCGCTTTGTCGCTCGCCTCAAAGAACTGCCGGAGCTGGAAGATGTAGCGACCGACCAGCAGATGGGCGGTCTGGCGGTGTCTCTCGTCATCGACAGAGCCACGGCTTCGCGACTTGGCGTGGCCCCGACAACCATCGACAACACCCTCTACGATGCCTTTGGTCAGCGCCAGATCAATACGATGTACACGCAGCTCAACCAGTACCACGTCATTCTCGAAGCGGAACCCCAGTTCCAGCTTGACCCCGACAAGCTGAAACATTTGTACATTCAGGCGAACTCTTCCGCCGGCCAAAGCGGCGCTCCTGCATCCTCCTCTTCGGGCAAGGGCTCGACCTCCGCCGGCTCCAATGCGCTGACCGGCTCGGCATTGTTCACTCCATCGGCGAACACCCTGGTCCCGCCCCCGAATGCTCTTACCTCAAGCACAGTCACCTCCACATCGAGTAAAGGCGCAACCTCTGCCGGCGCAACCAGCTCATCCACCGCAAGCGCCGTGCCACTCAGCGCCTTCTCGCACTTCGAAACCACAACCCAGGCGCTCTCCATCTCCCACCAGGGACAGTTCCCGGCAATCACAGTCTCTTTCAATCTCGCCCCCAACGCCGCGCTGGGAGGCGCAATCACCGAGATCACCAAGGTTCAGCAGGAAATGCATATGCCCGCAAGCCTGCAGGCAGATTTTCAAGGAACAGCAGCGTCCTTCCGGAACTCGCTGTCCAATATGCCCCTGCTGATCCTCGCCGCTCTCGTCACCGTATACATCGTGCTGGGAGTTCTCTACGAGAGCTTCATCCATCCCATCACAATCCTCTCCACCTTGCCTTCTGCCGGAGTAGGCGCATTCCTATCGCTGATTCTCTTTCACCAGGACCTCAGCGTCGTCGCCATCATCGGCCTCGTCCTCCTCATCGGTATCGTCAAGAAGAACGGCATTATGATGGTCGACTTCGCTCTCGATGCGGAGCGGCACCAGGGACTGGACGCAACCGAAGCCATCTATCAGGCTTGCCTGCTGCGCTTCCGGCCGATCATGATGACGACCATGGCCGCCCTTCTGGGAGGACTGCCGCTCGCGTTTGGCAGAGGCATCGGATCAGAACTACGCAGGCCACTCGGCATCTCGATGGTCGGCGGCTTGCTCCTGAGCCAGATCCTGACGCTCTACACGACGCCGGTCATCTATATCTTCTTCGACAACCTCGCGACGCGGTTCTCCAAGGAAGAAGACGAAGGCCGCGGAACATGCGACTCAGCCAGAGGCGGAGCTGTCATGAACCTCTCTGCGCCATTCATCCATCGCCCGGTAGCGACTACGCTGCTGACCGTGGCGATTGCGATCGCCGGCGCGATTGCCTATACCGTGCTTCCGGTCTCCCCTTTGCCGCAGGTAGACTTTCCTACTATCTCGGTCAACGCAGGCCTCCCGGGAGGCAGCGCGGAGATCATGGCCTCCTCGGTCGCAACTCCGCTCGAACGGCAGTTCGGCCATATCGCCGGCGTCTCCGAGATGACCTCTTCGAGCAGCCTCGGCACCACGTCCATCACCATCCAGTTCGACCTCAGCCGCAATATCGATGGCGCCGCACGCGATGTCCAGGCAGCGATCAATGCCGCGCGTACCTATCTGCCCGCAAACCTTCCCGCGAACCCGACGTATCGCAAAGTCAATCCGGCCGACGCGCCCATCATGATCCTCGGCCTTACTTCAGACAAGTACGGAACCGATAAGTTGTACGACGAAGCCTCGACGATCATTCAACAGAGGCTGTCGCAGATTCAGGGAGTGGGACAGGTCAACGCCGGTGGCGGCGCACTGCCGTCGGTCCGCGTGGAGGTCAATCCCACGAAGCTCTCCAGCCTTGGGCTGACGATGGCGAATCTTCAGGCCGCCCTCAGCATCCAGAACGCCAATCTGGCCAAAGGGCAGATCACCAACGGAGCCATCTCAGCAGACATTCTGGCAAATGACCAGATGATGCATGCCGTCGAATATCAGCCGATCATCGTCGGCTACCACAATGGCTCGGCAGTACGGCTGTCCGATGTGGCGGATGTCGTCGACTCGACTCAGAACATACGAGCGGCAGGATACATGGACGGCAAAAGGGCCGTGCAGCTTATCGTCTTCCGCCAGCCCGGCGCGAATATTATCGATACCGTCGACCGGATTCAGCGCAGCGCTGCCCTCCGTCGAAGCCTCGATTCCCAAGGGCATCGATATAACCATCGTTCTCAACCGCACCACGACGATCCGCGCATCGGTGAAAAATGTCCAATGGACGCTGACCTCTCGATTGTTCTGGTAATCATCGTCGTCTTCGTCTTCCTTCGCAGCCCACGCGCTACGTTGATTCCAGCGGTTGCCGTTCCGGTCTCTCTCATCGGCACCTTTGCCGTGATGTATCTCTGCGGCTACAGCCTCGACAACCTGTCGCTGATGGCCTTGACCATCTCTACCGGCTTCGTCGTGGACGACGCCATCGTGGTCATGGAGAACATCACACGCCACATTGAAGACGGGATGGAGCCCTTCGCTGCGGCGCTGAAGGGAGCGAAGGAGATTGGCTTTACGGTCTTCACCATCAGCATGTCGCTGATCGCCGTCTTCATCCCGCTTCTCTTGATGGGCGGCATTGTCGGCAGACTGTTTCGCGAGTTTGCCGTCACGCTTTCGACGGCGATCATGGTGTCGATGGTCGTCTCTTTGACGACGACTCCGATGATGTGCGCCTACATCCTGAAGAACCCGCACGCAGAAAAGCATGGACGCCTCTACATAGCTATGGACAGGGCCTTCGACTGGGTTCTGTCTGTCTATCGCCGCAGTCTGCACTGGGTACTGGAAAACCCCGTCCTCGTCCTGACCGTCCTGCTCCTCACCATCGCGCTGAACGTTGCCATCGTCATCAAGATTCCGAAGGGCTTCTTTCCTCTGCAGGACACAGGCTCTCTGGGTGGGGCGATACGAGGGCCTCAGGACACCTCGTACTACTCAATGAATGACTCCATCCAGCGTATTTTGAAGGATCATCAAAAGCGATCCGGCTGTCGCGCACGCGACCACGTTTACCGGTGGTGGGGGCGCCTCCAATACCGCAAACATGTTTATCGCGCTGAAGCCGCTGAACGAGCGAAAGATCAGCGCTTCGGACGTGATCAATCGTCTTCGTCCCAGTCTGAACAGGATCGTCGGAGCTTCTACCTTTCTGCAGGCTTCGCAGGACCTTCGCATCGGCGGACGCGGCAGCAATGCGCTTTATCAATACACCATCCAGGCCGATAACCTTACGGACCTTGCGACATGGGGACCGAAGCTACTCGCGGAGATGATGCACCTCCCAGGCTTTCAGGACGTAAGCTCCGACCAGCAGAACGGCGGACTCGATGAACTCCTGCACTACGATCGAGTGACCGCCGCAAAATTAGGCCAGACCGCTCAATCGCTCGATGCGTCGCTGTACGGCGCCTTCGGTCAGTCCGAAGTCTCGCTGATCTATACGCAGCTAAATCAGTACTACGTTATCCTCGAGGTCGCTCCAGAATACTGGCAGAGTCCGGAAGGTTTGAAGACTGTCTACTTCCATCCTCCCGGCACCAGCAGCCCAACAGCCAGCGGAAACGTCCCGCTTTCGGCAATGGCGACATGGAGGACCAACACCACTCCGCTTGCGCTGAACCATACTGGCCTCTTCCCTTCCGTGACGGTCTCGTTCAACCTCGCGCCGGGCGTCTCGCTGAGCGATGCGACGCTTGAGATCGCGCAGATGCAGCAGCGTCTGGGGACTCCGTCGACGGTGCATGGGTTCTTCGCCGGCACTCTGCTCGCGTATCAGCAATCGCTCGGCACGGAGCCGCTTCTCGTCGTCACCGCGATCCTTGCCATCTTTATTGTTCTCGGCGTCCTCTATGAAAGCCTGGTGCATCCGATCACGATTCTTTCAACGCTGCCTTCAGCCAGCGTGGGCGCGATGATGGCGCTGATGGTCTTCAAGGAAGATCTGAACGTCATCTCGATCATCGGTATCGTGCTGCTGATCGGCATCGTGAAGAAGAACGCAATCATGATGATCGACTTTGCGCTCCAGGCGGAGCGAGAGGGCGGCATGAACACGGAGGATGCGATCTTCCAGGCATGCATGCTCCGCTTCCGTCCGATTCTGATGACGACGATGGCAGCTTTGTTTGGCGCGCTGCCTTTGGCGTTCGGGTCTGGAACGGGCTCTGAGCTGCGCCGCCCGCTCGGCATCACCATCGTCGGTGGGCTCATCGTCAGCCAGATGCTCACTCTCTATACCACCCCGGTTGTGTACCTCGCGCTCGATCGGCTGCGCCTGCGAGTTATGGGCAAGGAGCGCGACACATTCCATCCGACGAACGGCACAGTCGCTGCCGGTGCGGAGTAAATCATATGACCAATCTTCGATTCAAATTTGCCGCTGGTTCCACGATAACGATGCTCCTGTTGACGGGTTGCATGGTCGGGCCGAAGTATCATGCGCCGTCGCCTTTGGTTACGGCGACCGCGCCTCCGGTCACTTACAAGGAGTCGCCGACGCAGTTTCAGGAGACCGACGGCTGGAAGGTGGCGCAGCCGCAGGACGCGATGCTGCATGGCAAGTGGTGGGAGATCTACAACGACTCCGAACTGAACGCTCTCGAAGACCAGCTGAACATCAACAACCAGAACATCAAACAGTTCTTTGAGAACTTCATGGAGGCGCGGACGCTGATTGCGGAGGCGCGCTCGCAGCTCTATCCGACAGTAGGGGTGTCTCTATCGTATTCGGCGGCGCGCACGTCAACCAACCTGTCGAACTCTCCTTCGGCCAACCCTGGCCGGGTGGCCTCGATAGGATCGTTGCCGGCTACCGTTTCGTGGGAGCCGGACCTCTGGGGCAAGGTTCGCAATACCATTCATGAGCAACAGTACAACGCGCAGTTGAGTGAGGCTGACCTTGAGAATGAGAAGCTCACCGAGCAGGCGAGTCTCGCGTCATTTTTCTTTGAGATCCGCGGGCAGGACGCGCTGCAAAAGCTGCTGAACGACACGGTAGAGGCGGACAAGAAGGCACTGGATCTGGCCCAGGCACGGTACGAAACCGGCATTGATGACAGGCTCTCCCTGGTGGAGGCCCAGACCACACTGCAGACGGTGCAATCGGAAGCGATCAACCTTGGCGTTGCCCGCGCGGCGTTTGAACACGCCATAGCAGTGCTGGTGGGCGCCAACCCATCGCAGTTTTCGATTCCGGTGAAGCCTATGCTGACAAACGCGCCGCCAATCCCGGTCGGAATGCCGTCGGTACTGCTGGAGCGGCGCCCCGATATCGCAGCCGCGGAGCGAAAGATGGCGGCAGCGAACGCGCAGATCGGAATCGCATACGCCGCTTACTATCCGTCGTTGAGCCTTGAGCGCAAGTTACGGCTACGAGAGCTCGAACTTCAGCCACTTCTTCGACCTTCCGAGCCGATTCTGGTCGGTTGGGCCGACGCTGAGCGAGACGGTCTATGACGGCGGGCTGCGCCGCGCGACGGTGAATCAGTTCATCACAACCTATAACGCTGACGTTGCCAGCTATCGGCAGACGGTGCTGACGGCGTTTCAACAGGTCGAGGACTCCCTGGCCTCGGTGCGCATCCTGTCGCAACAGATCCTGAAGCAGCAGCAGGCGGTGACATCGTCCGAAGAGGCCTTGAATCTGGAGATGGCGCGTTACCAGACGGGGGTTGACCCTTATCTCGATGTGGTGACGGTGCAGACGACGCTGCTGAACAATCAGCAGACGCTGGCAAGTCTGCATGTGCAGGAGATGACTGCATCGGTACAGCTGATTGAGGCCCTTGGCGGCGGTTGGGACCTGACGCAGTTGCCAACACCGGCGGATGTTTCGAAGAAGCTGAACAAGACGGAGACGACGATTCAACAGTAGGGGTACGCCCCTCCTTATTGCCTGCGCGTAAATCTAATAGATTCATGGATTTACGGGTCGGGTTGGTCTGCAAAATATTCATAACAAATGGGTTGCGTCCAAATTAGCCTATATCAATAAGTTAGCCCCGCGGGTGGTCCGGGGCTTCCTCTTCTCTGATCTATAAGTTAATTATATCGGGTTGATCATAACTAAATTTCATTTCTATCTGCCTTGTTTTGTTATGGTTGTGGGATTTTGGACTTGACAAGGGGTTTTTGGGGTGTTTTTGACGAAGAATTCTGTAAGTAGTTGAGAGTATTGGAGTTTATAAGGAAGTAACCGGAGGTCTCTCCGCCGCAGTGCGAAATGAGAGGCAACGCCAAAGGTGAATCCCTCTGGGGTGGGGAACGTTGGTTTGCTATCGGCTGGTGATGAGCACGAAGCTGGACGGAATGGCGCGGCAGGTGAGGTTCGGGGTGGCGTGCCAGGAGGTGCCATCGGAGTAGGTAATGGAGATGAGGTTGGCTGAGCGGATGGACCCGACCTCGCTGCATCCAGATGTCTGCTTCCTGAAGGCTGTCGGCGCCGGTTTGGCGGGTCAGCTCGAAGGTTTTGGAGATGGTGTCGTCGGATCGGGTGTCGAGGGGCAAACTTCGGAGCTTGAGGGAGGTAGCGTAGACCGTCACCTCAATCTTTTGAATGTCGGGCTTGGCCAGATGATTGAGCGTGAGGTGCAGACCCTGGCCGTTGCCCTGGGTTTTCGCTTCGCTGGCTGTGGTTACGCGAAGGCCTGCCTGACGGCTGGCGTAAAAACCTACTGGGCAGTCCTGGCTGGCGGCGGGGATGGTGTAGGTGGCGGGTGTCTGGTTTGTCTGGGCCAGGGCTGCGGTCGGGGCCAGGATGGTGGGGGCGAGGATTAGGACGGTGATGAGGCGCATGGGGTCCTCCCGAGGATTCTAACTTTACGCCTTCATGGATGAGGGTTCAATCCTCCTTGGGATTGGGTAGTGGGTCGGTTTGGAGTGAATGGTTGAAGTTTCCGAAAAATGGGATGAGCCGGTCTCTTGGATCGGAGAGACTATCGCCATGAAAAAGCCATCGAAACACCTCATCGCGGAAGTTCCACGCAGCGTCGCCAAGGCTAGGATGACGATCGGGATCGATCTTGGGGACGTCTGGAGCCATTACTGCACGCTCAACGAAGATGGAGAAGTGGTTGACCGGGGACGGTTTCGAACGACGCCCTCGGGAGTCGGGAAGTGGTTTACCGATGTGCCCAGGGCACGGGTTGCGATGGAGGCTGGAACCCATTCGATCTGGGTCAGCGAACAACTCCGAGAACAGGGCCACGAAGTAATCGTAGCCAACGTGCGCGAGCTCAGGGCGATCTCGCACAGCGACCGCAAGAGCGACACGGTGGATGCGGAAAAGATCGCTCGCTATGCCCGGCTCGATCCGGATATCCTGCGACCGATCTCCCATCGCACGGTTGCACAACAGGAAGCTCTGACCCTGATTCGTGCCCGCAACCTGATCGTTCGTCTGCGGACAGCGGCGGTTAACTCAGTGCGCGGCCTGGCGAAGCCCTGCGGCTATCGGCTTCCAGCTTCGTCCACCTTATGCTTCGCCAAGCGGTGCATGGCCGTGCTGCCGCCAGGTCTGGCTGTGGCGCTTGGCCCGGTTCTCGAACAGATCGCTGCGATGACGGTGAAGATCCAGCAGTACGACCGCACCATCAAGCGACTCACCGAGACGGAGTATCAGGAGACGCAGGCGCTGCTTCAGGTCTACGGCGTCGGCCAGCTCACTGCGTTGACCTATGTGCTGACTCTGGGAAGCAAAGAACGCTTCAAGCGAAGTCGCGATGTGGGCTGTTACCTCGGCCTGCGACCGAGACGCAGCCAGTCCGGGGACCGCGATCCGCAACTTGGAATTACCAAGGCTGGAAATATCTACTTACGCTCTCTCTTGGTCGAGTGCGCCAACCATGTCCTCGGTCCGCGTGGAAGGGACTCGACGTTACGACAGTGGGGTCTGCATCTGGCTTCGCGTGGAGGCAAGCAGTCCCACAATCGTGCCATCGTTGCCGTTGCCCGCAAGCTGGCAGTACTGCTTCATCGCATCTGGATCACGCAAGAGCCATACGTCCCGTTCTACGCAGTAGCTGCCTGAGGATCGAAGTCATGTTCACCGTTGCTAAACCCCGCGTCCCGGTGACTGCGTGTCGGGTTGGGCCTTCACAAGGCCGGCCGAAAACTGGCAGCATCGACTTCTCCTTCTGACCCCAACCCGTCACAGAGCCACGAACGGCTCACTCAAAGTGCGAATAGAAACATGGTGGAGAGGCAACAACGCGGAAACAACCACAACAAACAACAACAAAGGCAAAGACGCTATGAAGGAAAAGACAAAAAACACTTGACTCCAGTGACCTGCTCATAGAAACCCGACTTTTCGGGAACTGTGCCGTCGGTTCCATGGGACGCATTCAGCTGCCTGGTCGAAGAGATCAACGCTTCGGACTAATACCCGGCTGCTTCTCTGCCCGGAGTCCCGTTCTTCCTCATAGGGTAAAGTCGTCTTCCGGAGTTCATTCCCATCCGATTGGAGCCGTGGCTGTGATCCGAGAGTCTGCGGCAGCGTCTTCAAGCGGATCTCGGCTTAGCGGTAAGTGGCAATCCGGCCGTTATAGGAAACTTGACCGGTTAACTCTCCTAAAATCCGACTCTTGGGGAATTCGGTTCGACGAAACTTCCGTATTGCCGGTAATGCCGGTTGTTGCTCGCTACATAGTTCGCGATTTCTCATCGCAATTTCATCTTTGACGGAGAACAACGCAGGGCGTTCGGCATCGTCTCACTTCCGCTCGTGCAGGCCTCCGCGATTGCAGGGAAGTTTGACAAGCTCTCCAGGGTCAGCGGATGCGCCTTCCGGTGATGGTGTATTCCGCGTCGGGAGGATCCTCTTCAACGATCACCTTCTCCTCCGCAGGTTTCTTCTCCTCTGCAGGTTTTACCGGCTCTGCGGGTTTCATCGGCTCCACAGGTTTCACCTCCTCCGCAGCTTTCATCGCCGCCGCAGGCCTCATCGGCTCCGCAGGTTTCTTCTCCTCCGCAGGTTTCACCGTCTGTGCGGGTTTCATCGGCTCCGCAGGTTTCATCTCTTCCGCAGGCCTCATCGCTTCTGCAGGCTTTATCGCGTCCGCAGGTTTTGCTGCCTCTGCAGGCTTCTCTGGGATCATCGCCCACGCGAAGCCGTGCGCCAGCCACAAAACGAAGCTGGCGAAGAGGCATACCAAAACAAGGCCAGCGAAGAGGAATTCTACCTGGCCTTTCGTGTTAGCGGCGGCATACAACCCGATTGAGAAGAAGGCGACGGTTGCGAATGAGAAGCCGCCCGCGAATCGCCCAAGTCGACGCGATAAAACACTCATGCGATTACTCATTCAGGTCCTCCGTCGCTTGCGAAATAGACCGCGGAGAGCTTATTGAACAGACCGCTTCCCTGTCCAGACAGGTTGCACCCTCCGTCCAGGGCTCAAGTCTATCCCGATTCTTCGAGGAGGGTTACTGTGCGAATTACCAGTTCGTGGACTTGTGAAGAGGCGGAGATTCGGGATTCGCGGCAGCAGGCTCAGGGCTTCGATTCGGAATGCTGGCTGGCCCACTAACTGGGAGTGATCGTTTACTGGGTTGTGCCGGTGAGGAAGATCTGTTCGGGGTGGGAGGCGATGACGCGGTAGAGGGCGAACTGGCGGGCGTCTTTGCTGCGGAGCTCGAAGAGGAGGCTGGCCCGATTGCTGGCTTCGGCATCGACGACGTCGACGAAGTTCATGCGCGGAGTGCGGTCGAGGTGGGCGGCGTCGGTGACGCTTTGGATGGCGGGTTTGAGTTCGCCCATGCCGTCGGCCTGGGCGACGATTGTGACGTAACGGAGTTGGGCGCCGGTGCCTCCGGTGTTGGCGGTGTAGACGTAGGTGGGTGCTCCGCCGTAGCTGAGGGTGTAGGCTTTCAGCTCTTCATCCATGAGAGGCTGGGCTGGTGGTGGCGGCGCCGCGGGCTTGCGGGTTGCCGTGTGAGTGGTGGGAGCGGGAGCGGTCTTCTTCGCCGGGGTTGTTGAAGCGAGTTGGGCGGTCGCGGGGGTGCTTGCCGTAGGCGGCTAACTGGGCCTGGGCGAAGGCCTGCATCTTTTTCAGGATGGCCTGATGCTGGTTCTCGTCGTCCCACTCGAGGGTGAAGGGGTGGGGGTCGCGGTTGACGGCGTCGGAGACGGCTACGGACTGATGCAGGTTGGAGGGAACCCCTTTGAGGGGAGGGAGGTCGGCGTCCGTCATGGCGCTGGTGGGTTTGCCGTGGTGGAGATTGGGGCGGTTGGGGTCGGCGTTGAGGTCGCCTACGCTGGTGACGGCGCTGGTGTTAGATGGCCGGAGGCGGAGGCGTGCTGGGCGTCTTGAGAGGAGTGGCGTTTCAGGGTGGGACGGTCCGGGTCGTCGGCACCGGTGGGTGCGCTGCTTGCGGTGGAGGTGGTGTCGGTGGTCGAGGTGGTGTCCGTGGTAGTGCTGCGGCGCGTCATTGTGGGTCGATCCGGATCGTCCGACGAGGGAGTGCTGGTGGTGTTGGCTGGCGGTGGATGTGGACTGGGTGGAGTCAGGCGTGGAGGTGGTTGGGCTGCGGCGCGTGAGGGTGGGACGGTCGGGGTCGTCGGATGAGGGTGTGGTTGTTGATGAGGTTGAACCGGTGGATGTGGTGGAGGTTGTGCCGGAGGAGTCGCGGCGCTTCATGGTGGGGCGATCGGAGTCGTCGCTGGAGGCGGTTGTGGTGGTGCTCGGCGTGGTTGTTGCTGCCGGTTTGGTGGAGTCGGTGTGCTTGTGGTGGAGGTCGAGTCGGCGGGTTTCGACCCGAAATGAGGGCCGTTTGAGTTGGTGGCTATGACGGGGAGGTTTTTGGAGGGCTTGAGGGGGACGGGTCTTCTGGGGGCGGCGAGGGGTTTGACGGACCCGTAGCCGAACCAGCCATCGTCATAGGCGAGGTCGCCGGTGGATTCGACTGCCTGGAGATGACGGGCGTAGGCGAGGTCGAGGATGCCTTTGTCGACGCCGGCGGTCTGGAGAATATAGACGTTGCCGGGAAGCAGAGCGAAAGGGATGGGGCGGGCGATGTAGACGCCGGCGTCCTCGAATTTGCCGTCGATGTAGACGGTGACGGGGATGAGACGGCTGGCGGCGGGTTTGGTGAGGTCTCCGGTCCACTCGTAGACGCCGACGGCGCGGACGACCTGCTCGGGCTTGGCGACCTTGTGCATCTGCGCGACGGCCACAGAGGCGGCGAGGGTTGCGGTGCCGAAGAGGATGCGGAGAGTGGGTCTCATGGTCCTGCTAAGCAGTTTAGACGCTGTTTGGCTGGGCAATGTTCTGCCTCGGGGTCGCGTGGGGGCGGGTGGGTCGGGGATTTCGGCTAGTATTCGAAGGATGGACTCGCGTTTGCCGCTGCTGGATGTCAGGGATCTGTCGGTTGCGTTTGGTGGGCGGGAGGCGGTGCGGCGGATCTCGTTTGGGATTGGTGCGGGGGAGACGCTGGGGCTGGTGGGGGAGTCGGGGTCGGGGAAGTCGGCGGCTTCGCTGGCTGTGCTGCGGTTGCTGCCGGAGACGGCGACCGTTTCGGGGAGGGTGGATTTTGATGGGGTGGATCTGCTGGGGCTGCCGGAGGAGGCTATGCGGCGGCGGAGGGGGCGCGAGATTGCGATGATCTTTCAGGAGCCGATGACGGCGCTGAATCCGGTGATGAAGGTGGGAGAGCAGATTGGGGAGGCGATGCGGGCGCACCATCCGGAGATGACGCGGGCGGCGGTGAGGGCGAAGGTGCTGGAGGCGATGGAGGAGGTGGGGTTGCCGGAGGTCGGAGCGGCGAGCTGGGGATTATCCGCACCAGTTTTCGGGAGGGCAGCGGCAGAGGATTTTGATTGCGATGGCTATTGTGAACCGGCCGCGGCTGCTGATCGCGGATGAGCCGACGACGGCGCTCGATGTGACGGTGCAGGCGCAGATTCTGGAGTTGCTGAATCGGCTGCGGCGGGAGCACGGGTTGGCGATGCTGTTTATCTCGCATGACCTGGCGGTGGTGGCGCAGGTGGCGGACCGGGTGGCGGTGATGCGGCGTGGGGAGATTGTGGAGCTTGGTGCGGTGAGGGATTTGTTTGAGCGCCCGCAGCATGAGTACACGCGGAGGCTGCTGGCTTCGGCTCCTACGATGCGGACGGATAGATCGCGGCCGCTGGCGGCGGTTTGATGGGATTTCTCTTCGCGGGGAAATGTCTATAGACTCCGGAATTGGGCTTTGGAGCCGAAGGGCTGATTTGATGCATGCGCGCGCTGATTGTTTCGGATATTCACGGGAATCTTGAGGCTTTGAAGGCCGTTCTGGCTGCGGCGGAGCCTTATGACGCCCTTTGGAATCTGGGCGATGTGGTGGGGTATGGCGGGAGCCCGAATGAGGTGGTAGAGCTGATTCGGGCGAAGGCTCAGGTGAATGTTAGGGGAAATCACGACAGGGTTTGTTGTGGGTTGAGCTCGTCGCAGGGGTTCAATCCGGTGGCGCGAGCGGCGGCGATGTGGACGAATAAGACGCTGACCCCGGATAACTTAGCCTGGTTGAAGGCGGTGCCCGCAGGGCCGATTCAGCTGGAGGAGCTGGGGGTGACTTGTGTGCATGGGTCGCCGCTGAATGAGGATCAATATATTTTGAGTATGCGGGATGCGTGGGCTCCGCTGCAGCAGATGGGGACGGCGATTACGTTCTTCGGACATACGCATCTGCAGGGCGGGTTTACGCAAAAGGGGCATGATTGGCAGGAGATCAGGCCGGTATATCGGTTGAAGAATGAGGCGGTTAGCTGGACGATGGAGACTCCCGGAGGGGACACGGCATTTGATCAATCCGGGGGCGGTGGGGCAGCCCAGGGATTGCGACTGGCGGGCGGCGTTCGTGGTGTATGACTCGGAGGCGCGGGTGATGGAGTACCACCGGATTCCGTATGACGTGCAGGCGGCGCAGGGACGGATTTTGATGGCGGGGTTGCCGGAGAGACTGGCGATTCGGTTGCGCGAGGGGCGGTAATTTTTTTGGGTGGTTTTTGGGTGGGGTTTTGCGAAATATGGGCAAAAGTTGATGGATTTTTGTGGTGAAGTTGTGGTTTTTGGGTGGTAAAACGTGGTGAATTGCATGGTGGTTTTGTGGTGCGAAAAACTTTCACCGGTTTTGAAATATTTCTGTGGAAATTTTTGGAAGCCTTCCCCGGTGACGGAAGCCTGTAGTCTCGTCTAGAACATGGCACGGGTTAAAGAGTCCGGAGAAGCGCGGGGCAATTCTTGAGGCGGCGGTGCATGAGATCGCCGAGGTGGGATTGGGGGCGTCGACGGCGAGCATCGCCGGGCGGGCAGGGATTGCGGCGGGGACGCTGTTTACCTACTTTGCGACGAAGGAAGAGCTGCTGAATGAGCTTTATCTGGAGCTGAAGGCTGAGGTTTATGGGCGGATCAACGCTGGATTTCCGCATAAGGCCGGGCTGGAGCGGCGGTCGCGGCATGTGTGGTCGAGCTATCTTGCGTGGGCGATTGAGTCTCCGGAGAAGCGGAAGGTTTCAGCGCAGCTGAATCTGTCGGACCTGATTACGCCCGAGACGCGGAAGAGGACTGAGGCGGTGCGGAGTGCGATCGACGCGACGCTCATCGAGGTCGGGAAACTCGGGGGGCTACGGGAGATGCCGGAGGGGTTTGCGGCGAGCCTGATGGCTGCGATGCAGGAGGCGACGATGGAGCATGTTGCGAAGCAGCCGCGGCGGCGGGAGGAGATTCTTGAGCGAGCGTTTCAAGGTCTTCTGGCGGGCGGTGCGGTGAAGGTAAAAAGATTCTTCTCAAAAATGAGCAACTAGTCAGTCATTTCTGCATCCGATAAAAAGGAGGAATTTGAAATGGCTAAGGTCTGGTTGATTACAGGAAGTGGAAACGGTTTGGGGCGGAGCATCGCGGAAGCGGCGCTGCGTGCGGGCGACAGCGTGGTGGCCGGGGCGCGACGGATCGGAGGAGCTGGCGCCGCTGGTAGCGCAGTACGGCGAGCGGATTAAGCCGGTCACATTGGAAGTGCGGGATGAGGCGGCGGCGAAGGCGGCCGTGCAAGCGGCGGTGGATACGTTCGGGCGGTTGGATGTGCTGGTCAACAATGCCGGTTATGGCCAGATTGCTCCGTTTGAGCAGATGAGCGCGGAGGACTTTCAAGGCGGTTATGGATACGTGTTTCTACGGCGTGGTGTATACGACGCGGGCTGCGGTGCCGGTGATGCGGCGGCAGAAGAGCGGGTATATCTTTCAGGTGTCTTCGGTTGGTGGGCGCATGGCGATTGCGGGCAATACGCCGTATCACGCGGCGAAGTGGGCCGTGGGCGGGTTCAGCGATGCTCTGGCGATGGAGGTCGCGCCATTTGGGGTGAAGGTTTGTACGCTGGAGCCGGGTGGAATTCGAACGAACTGGGCGCAGCGTGCCGGGGAGAAGGCTCCGGAGCTGCTGCCGGAGTATGAGGCTTCGGTAGGACAGATCATGGAGCTGCTGCGGATTATTCGAGGGCGCTCGGAGGGTGATCCGAACAAGATTGCGGATGTGATTGTGCGACTGGCGAATAGCGATGAGGTGCCTTTGCGGCTGATCCTTGGTGTGGATGCGGAGAAGCGTGTGCAGAATGTGGAGCGGGCTCGGGCTATTGAGGCGGAGAGGTGGAGGGAGGTTACGCTCTCGACTGTTTTTGAGGATGCGGAGGCGATTCCTGAGTTGTTAAACCGTTAAGAAGGGCCCGGGTGCGAGTTTTTGGGTCGGAGACCCACGTCTCAGAGACGGGACGTGGGCAGCCTTGTTTTGCTGCGCTACGGGCGCGTACTAAGAACAAGCAACAGCAACGGCGAAATGCGGGGGTCTCTCCACTACGGCGGCAAAAGCGCCGCCTACGGTCGAGATGACGGCTTCAGGGAATGGAATCGGTCAGTTGCCGCTTGAACGCCCGACGTCTCCGAGTGGCGGTAACTAGTGCGCTGTCGACCCGCAAGAGTTGTGCCAAGCTCGTCGTTCGCAAGGACGAAATACAGGGATCCTTCGCTCCGCTCAGGATGACGACTTCGGGGGATTGGACGCGGTAGTCGAGCGAGCGATGGTGAGGCTAGGCGAGTTGCTGTTCTTCGAGGGTTATTGAGAGCTCTTCCCATTCGGCGAGGAAGGTGGTGCGCTGTGTGCGGAGCTGGTCTAGTTCGGCGGCGTCTTTTTGGGATTGGTCGGCGGAGATGAAGTTGCCCAGGCGGGCTTCGACTGCGGCTATGGCGACTTCGAGGCGGGGGATCTCTTGTTCGGCGTGTTGGAGGCGGTCTTCGAGTTGTTTGAGTTTGATGGGATTCAGGCGCTTGATTGGGATGGCGGGGGTCGGAGTGGTTCCGGTTCCGAGGAGAACGGTCGATCTTCGCTCGATAACCCACCCTTCACAGAAGACGTGAAGGATGGGCCACCCGGCGTAGTGGCTCCGGTCGGCGATTGGGCTGCAGTGAGTGAATTTGTAATCTGTTCGGTTACTTTTTCGGGGCCGCCCTGTTTGCGCCAGAGATAGTCTTCGTAGTTGCCGGGGTAGATGTGGAGGCGGCGGTCTTCGACTTCGAAGACGCGGGTGGCCAGGCCGTCGATGAAGTAGCGGTCGTGGGAGACGAAGAGGACGGTGCCGGTGAAGTTGCGGATTGCGTCGAGGAGGACGTCTTTGGCGCGGAGGTCGAGGTGGTTGGTGGGCTCGTCGAGGAGGAGGAAGTTGGAGGGGGAGACGAGCATCTTGGCCATGGCGTAGCGGTTGCGCTCGCCGCCGGAGAGGACGCCGAGTTTTTTGAAGACGTCGTCGCCGGAGAACATGAAGCAGCCGAGGAGGGAGCGGAGTTCGACTACGGGGACTTTCGGGGCGGCTCCGCTGATGTCGTCGAGCATGACGGCGTTGGGGTCGAGGACTTTGTACTGGTCCTGGGCGAAGAAGTCGGTGAGGACGTTGTGGCCTTCGCGGATGGTGCCGGCGGTGGGTTCTTCCTGGCGGCTTAGGAGGCGGATGAGCGTGGATTTGCCTGCGCCGTTGGCGCCTACGAGGGCGATGCGGTCGCCGCGCTCGATGGTGAAGTTGAGGTCGTCGAGGATGAGTTTTTCGCCGCCGGTTGGGGTGGGGTAGATCTTCTTGAGGCCGGAGACCTCCATGACCGTGCGGCCGGATGCTGGCGGCTGCGGGATGGAGAAGTGGATGGTGGCTTCTTCTTCGGGGACCTCGATGCGCTCGATTTTTTCTAGTTCCTTGATGCGGGACTGGACTTGTTTGGCTTTCGTTGCCTGATAGCGGAAGCGGTTGATGAAGGCTTCGAGGGCGTCGATGCGGTCGCGCTGGTTTTTGTACGCGTTCATCAATTGGGTGCGGCGCTCTTCTTTTTGGGCGACGTACTTTTCGTAGTTGCCGTGGTAGACGTGCATGCGCTTGTTCCACAGCTCGATGGTCTTGTTGACGGTGACGTCGAGGAAGTAGCGGTCGTGCGAGATGAGGATGTAGGCGTTGGGGTAGTCGTGGAGGTAGTTTTCGAGCCAGTTGCGGGATTCGAGGTCGAGGTGGTTGGTGGGCTCGTCGAGGAGTAAGAGGCTGGGTTTTTGTAGGAGCAATTTGGCTAGCGCGATGCGCATCTGCCATCCGCCGGAGAACTCTTCGGTGTTGCGGTCCCAGTCTTCTTTGGAGAATCCGAGGCCGCCGAGGACTGCGCCTACCTGGGCGTCGAGGGTGTAGATGTCGTGGACGTGGAGCTGGTCGGCGATGTCGGAGTAGCGCTCGGCCGCGGCGGCGTACTCCTTCGATTTGGGGTCGACGGTCGGAGAGGGTGTGGGTGAGGTCTTCGGCTTCGCGCTCGAGGGCGTGGAGGTGATCGAAGACGGAGAGGCACTCGGCGAAGACGGTTTTTCCGCGGAGGGCGAGGCCGTCCTGCGGGAGATAGCCGAGGGTCATGCCTTTGACGCGGGTGAGCTGGCCGTAGTCGAGGGTTTCGATGCCGCCGAGGATTTTGAGGAGGGTGGATTTGCCGGTGCCGTTGCCGCCGACGAGGCCAGTGCGCTCGTCCGGCGTGATGAGCCAGTTGGCGTCTTCGAAGAGGAGTTTTTGGCCGAAGCGTTTGCCGGCGGAGGAGAGCTGGAGCATGCTTCTTCTATTTTCTCATTTAGTGAGCGACCTGAGAGTTCTCCGGGTTGCGCGTCTTTTTGTGTTGGAGAGGAGTCTTCGTGGTATGGCGAATTTGAGGAAGTTGAAGGGTCGGTTTTTGTGGATGGGGTTTGCGGGGGCGTTTTTTGTTTTGGGGTTTGCTGCGTTGCGGGCGCAGCAGGGGGCGGTTGCGGGAGCGGCACAGACGTCGAGTGGGGCGGTTGATCCTAAGGCGGATGAGTTGCGATTGGGGTTGACGGGGCCGGCGAATCCTAAGCTGCCGAGTTTGTTTCTGGTGGGGGATTCGACGGTGCGGAATGGACATGGGACGGGGTCGGATGGGTTGTGGGGCTGGGGTGCTCCGATTGCGGATTTGTTTGACGCGACGAAGATCAATGTTGTGAATCGCGCGATCGGCGGGCTGAGCAGCCACACTTATATTTCGGCAGGGCATTGGGACTCTACGCTGGAGATGGTGAAGCCGGGGGATTTTGTGGTGATTCAGTTTGGGCATAACGACGGCGGGCTGAATCTGCCGGGCGCGGAGCCTGTTCCGGATCAGGGACTGGCTCCGGGGGCGACTCCGCCAGCGCCGCCGACGGGGTCTGCTCCGCGTGGGCCGAATGGGCGGGGAAGTCTGCCGGGGATTGGCGAAGAGACGATGGAGGTGGAGAATCCGCGGACGCATGTGAAGGAGACGGTGCATACGTTTGGGTGGTATTTGCGGAAGTATGTTGCGGATACACGGGCGAAGGGGGCTACGCCGATTTTGTGTTCGCTGGTGCCCAGGAAGATTTGGGTGGATGGGAAGATTCGGCGGAATACGAGTACGTATCGGGGATGGACGCAGCAGGTGGCGGCTCAGGAGAAGGTGGGGTTTGTGGATTTGAACGAGATGATTGCAGAGCGGTATGACGCGATGGGAGAGAAGGCGGTGGATCCGATGTTCGGGGATCCGCATACGCATACGACACTGGCAGGGGCGGAGTTGAATGCGGAGTGCGTGGTGGCGGGGCTGAAGGCTTTGCCGGGGGATCCGCTGGGGAAGTACCTATCGGCGAAGGGAAGGGAGATTAAGGCTTATGCAGGCGGGTGAGGAATCGCGATCGCGTGATGGAATTAGGTTGAGGTGAATCCGGGGCTTTCGGCGGCAAGGGTGGGCGCGGGTTTTTTGGCCGGGGTGGTGGTGATGACGATGACGCTGATGAGGACGAAGAGAGTTCCGAGGATGGTGCGGAGGCCGAGGGCTTCGCCGCCGAGGAGGTAGCCGATGAGGACGGCGACTACGGGGTTGACGTAGGCGTAGGTGCCGACCTTGGTGGGGGATTCGTGGTGGATGAGCCAGACGTAAGCGGTGAATCCGATGAGAGAGCCGAAGACGATGAGGTAGATGAGGGAGAGCCACGCGGCGCGGGAGATGGTGGAGGGGTGGAAGTTGTGGAGATCTCCGAGGGCGGCTGAGGCGAGGGTGAGCATGATGCCGCCGGCGAGCATCTGGGCTCCGGAGCTCATGACTTTGGATGCGGGGAGCGGGAGACGGCGGGTGAGGACGGAGGCGATGGACCAACTGATGGAGCCGATGATGAGGGCGAGGGCTCCGGCGTGGCTGATGGGGGCGGTGCCGAGGTTAAGCGTGCGGCTCATGAGGACGGCTACTCCGCAGATGCCGATGAGGAGCGCGAAGGTGAGGCGGAGGGTGAGGCGCTGGGTGCGGAGGAAGAGGATTTCGGAGAGAGCGATGAAGACGGGGATGGTGGCCATCATGACGGCGGCGATGCCGGAGGGGACGCGCTGCTCGGCCCAGAAGAGGAGGCCGTAGTCGACGACGAAGATGAGGAAGGCGAGGAGGGAGATGGAGAGCCATTGGCGGCGGGTGGGTGAGGGTTCGCCGCGAGCGGACATCCATCCGTAGAGGACGATGCCGGCGGTGAGGAAGCGCATGGCGGCGAAGAGGAGCGGCGGTAGTTCGTGGACGCCGATGCGGATGGCGAGGAAGGTCGAACCCCAGACGAAGTAGATGATGGCGAAGGCGAGGAGGGTCTTCCAGGCGGGGCGATGGGGTTCGGCTGCCATACCTGCAATGTATCAGTGGGTGGCTGATCGATCTTTCCTGCGGATCAGAGGTTATCCGGAGGCTGAGCTACAAGATGCTTATCACCATGTGATACGCGCTTTCCCTGACGCTCAAAGTAGGAGGCGATGCCCAGTGCGAGGATCAAGGCCGCGATCCCAAATAAGGTGAGACTCGGGACCTCGTTTGGTTCTTCGATGATTACCTTTCGCGCCATTGCGATCAGAGCAACTTCCAGGACGACGCGCACGTGAATCGCGTCCTTCTTTACGTATGCCTTCAGGGTTTCGATCAGCTCAACGCCAATGAGGACCAGGAGGAAGTATCCGAAGATTTCCAGTAAGCCCTGGACCGGGATCAGGAACCTTGGCGGCTTCATGATCTGCTCGACGATCAACACACCCAGATGGACTGTCGACAGGACCAGGACCACGACAAGCATTACCGCGAGGGCAAGGACAGTGGACTTCTGGACCTTCGTCATTATCGTTTCGATGGTCACTGAAAGCTCTCCCTTCGATTGAAGGCGCCGTCTTCATATTAGCCATACATTCCGGAACAAACGATTGTTTTGGGTGGGAATTTCTCAGGAGTGTCGGCGCGTTTGGTCTTTTTGACAAAGAGATTACAGCTTCGTGACATCTGATATATCACCACGAGGCTAGGTTGATGGAGGATACCGACGCAGTTCCACCCCACCTGCGATTGATCCAGGGCTCGAGCGTGCCAACTTCGGCCGGCTCGAGCGCCCTCTCTGGGCCCGTGGGGAAAAACAACAAGAGGAGCTTCACAAATGAAATTTTTTTCGAGCATAGGTGCGGATGTCGCGATTTTTCTTTTAACGTCGTCCGCGGTTTTTGCACAGCACTACACGCAGGTTAACCTTGACGCCAACGTCGTTGGAGCCGGCCGAAGCGGCCGATTCTCAACTGGTCAACGCCTGGGGCCTCGCACGAAGCTCAAGCAGCTTTTGGTGGGTGTCCGACGAAGCCACTGGAGTCGCAACACTCTACAACGGCGCCGGCGCGAAGCAGAAGCTCGTGGTCACGATTCCGAAGAACCATCCGCAGGATCCGACGTTTCCGCAAGGAACTCCTACGGGTGCGATTGCCAACAACAGCACGACGGATTTCCCTGTGGCACCGGGCAAACCTGCGGCGTTTATCTTCGCGACGCTTGACGGGAGCATTGCAGGATGGAATCCGACGGTGGGCGTGGCTCAGGGCGCGAATCCTCCCTCAACCAACGCAGTTACTGTTGCGCATACTACGGATGGCTCGGGCTATACGGCGCTTACTACGGCGTTCGTCGATGGCAATCGTTATCTGTACGCGGCGAACTTCCTGAAGGGCCGGATCGATGTGTACGACAACACGTTCACATTGATTAAGTTGAAGGGCGAAGAGTCAGGGTTGGGATGATTACAACTTCGACGACAATCTTTTGAATGGCGACAAGCCGTTTACGGATGATCGTCTGCCACCCAACTTTGTGCCGTTCAATGTGCAGGCAATCGGGAACGATCTGGTTGTCACATATGCGTTGCACTTTGCGGGGAATCCGTTTGAGACTCCGGGGCCTGGGCTTGGGTTCGTGGACATCTACTCTTCGAAGGGAAAACTGCTGCGTCGGCTGGAGCATGGCGACTGGCTGAATGCTCCGTGGGGAGTGACGCTTGCTCCACTGGATTTCGGACGGTTCAGCCACATGCTGTTGGTCTCGAATTTCTCGGCGGGCGGAACGACGCAGTCGGCGGGGCAGATCTCTGCCTACGATCTGGACACGGGCAAGTTTGTCGGAGTGTTGGAGGACGCAAGCGGGAAGCCGCTCGTTATCCAGGGAATCTGGAGCATGAGCTTTGCGAACGCTGCCACGCCAAATAGCTACGACGCGGATGGGGCTCCTGCAGCAGAGCTGTACTTTACGGCCGGTCCCAATGCGGGCACGGGCGGCTTGTTCGGATATCTGATACCGGTTGCAGCGGAACTGGTTCAGGGCAATTCGCAGTAAGGAAGTTCTGCGAGATGCAACGGGAGCTGTGGGATCATGGGTTTCCACGGCTCCCTTTTTTGCTGCCATCTGGATTGGTCAGGAGTTTGCGGCGCGTTCAAGTTCGGCGAGGTTGATTTTTTTCATTCCCATCATGGCCTGCATGGCCTTTGGGTTTTTGATGATGAGCTCGGGCAGGTTGCCGGGGACGATCTGCCAGGCGATGCCGAACTTGTCTTTGAGCCAGCCGCACTGGATCTCTTTGCCGCCCTCGGTGAGTTTGGACCAGTAGTAGTCGACCTCCTGCTGATTGTCGCAGCGGACGACGAAGGAGATGGCCTCAGTGAATTCGAAGGCGGGGCCGCCGTTGAGGGCGGTGAACTTGAGGCCTTCGAGCTCGAAGGCGACGGTGAGGACTTTAGCGGGCGGGTTGGGGTGGTCAGGATGGTTGTTGACCGTCTCGAGTTTGCGGGAGTTTTTGAAGACGGTGAGGTAGAAGTCGACGGCTTGTTCGGCGTTGTTGTTGAACCAGAGGAAGGGCGTGATGCGGGGGAAGGATTCGAGGGTGCTCATTCGAAGTTTTCTCCTTGGTATGCGATTGAAGGACCGTGAAGACGGTCGGAACTTTGTCGGGGGCCGGAGAGAAGAGGTCGATTCTTTGTAAAAGATTAAGGGATACGTCGACAAGAGTGTGGTCGGTCGTTGAGACTGGATGCTTCGGCAGGTTGAGCAGGCCGGTTTGCTTACGAGGATAAATTTTTTTGAGAAAAGGAGAAGGACATTGATGTACGACATGGCGAATATGAAGAAGCTGAAGACGCTGGGCGAGGGCGCTCCGGCTGCGATGGATGCTTTCTGGGCTTTTGATAAAGCGGCGCTGGCCGATGGTGTGGTGCCGAAGAAGTATAAGGAACTGATTGCGCTGGGAGTTGCGTTGACGACACAGTGCCCGTATTGCCTGGAGCTTCACCGAGGCAATGCAGTTAAGGCTGGAGCTACTCCGGAGGAGATTGCGGAGACTGCGCTGGTGGCTGCGGCTCTGCGGGCGGGGGCGGCGGTGACGCATGCTACGCATCTGGTGGGGGATGGGACTGGGAAGTAGAGACTAGGGACTAGGCACTCGAACGACCGATGGGCGGCCCGGGTTTTGTGGACCGGGTTGCCCTGGTTATTTTTCTTTTTCGAGCTCGACGACCATGACTTCGATGGGGTCGGTGCCGCCGTTGACGTCGGCGTGGGTGGTGTTGGGTGGGTTGGCGGGGAGCCAGTAGGCTTGGCCTACTTCCCAGTGGTGGACTTCGGCGGCTCCGGTGGAGGGCACGATCTTCATGGTGCCGCCGCGGAGGGGGATGATGACGCGGGGATGGTCGTGGCGGTGCATGGTGAGGGGCTGATTGGGCAGGACGATGGAGCGCCAGACTTTGACGTCTTCGTTGTCGAACTGGGGGAAGCGCTGGGTGGTGGTCTGCTGGGAGTGGATGACGCCGGCGGCGGCGAGGAGGAGGATGGCTTGCGTGGCGATGAGGATGTAGAGGGTTGGGCGTGAGGGTTTCATGGATTCTCCGGTGGTGGGAGTGTAGCAGAGGTGATTTGGGGAGTTGAGGTGGGCTTTTGGTGGGCTGGGCGCGTCTTACTAGTTGGGGAAGGAATAACACCGATTTGCACGGATGACACGGATTTAAGAACGGGCAACTGCAAATACAAAATGCGGGGGTTTCTCCGCTGCGCAACAGACGATGAGACTGTCTGTTGCTTCGGTCGAGATGACGCTTCTCCGTTGCGAGGTGGGGATTGAGTGTGACGGGGTTAGAGGCGGTGGAGAGACGACGTCCGTTGTGGCGACGGCGGTGGTTGTTGTGGGTTGGGTCGGCGTTTTTGGTTTTGGTGGTTGCGGGGGTGGGTTTGATCGAGTGGGGGTTGCGGCAGTTGCAGCCGCGGTTGCGGCAGAAGGTGGTGGAGACGCTGTCGGCACAGGTTTCACTCGCCGGTGGAGCTCGACCGGCTGCAGGTCTCGATGAGGAAGGGGATTCTGGTGACGGGAGGCGGACTGCGGATTTTGTATCTGGCGGGGCCTACGAAGCCGGATGCCCGGCCGAATGCTCCGCCGATGCTGGTGGTGGATCACTTTGAGTTCTAGTACCGGGTGGAGGGAGTTGCTGCGGCCGACGACGCGGGTGGTTTCGGTGAAGGTGCGGGGAGTGGAGGTCAGGATTCCGCCGAAGGAGGAGCGTGGGGAGGCTGAACCGAAGGATCCGAAGAATAAGAAGCAGCCGGAGATTGGGCTGGCGGTGGACACGATTGAGTGCACGGATGCGAAGGTTGTGATTGAGACGAGCGATCCCACGAAGCAGCCGCTGGAGTTTGATATCAGCAGGGTGGTGTTGAAGGATGTGGGGCTGACGAAGCCGTTCAACTATGAGGCGACGCTGCGGAATCCGAAGCCTGCGGGGGATATTCATTCGACGGGGCACTTTGGGCCGTGGCAGAAGGATGAGCCGCGGGATACTCCGCTCGATGGGAGCTACGAGTTTACGCATGCGGATTTGAGCACAATTCATGGGATTGCGGGGATGCTTTCGTCGACGGGGAGTTTTGGGGGGACGCTGGGGGAGATTGCGGTCGAGGGGTCGGCAGAGGTGCCGGCGTTTCGGCTGGACATCAGCGACCATGCGCTGCCGCTGCGTGCGGAGTTCAAGGCGGTGGTGGATGGGACGAGCGGGGATACGCATCTGGACGAGGTGAGGGCCCGGGTGGGACGGTCGGAGCTGACGGCCTCGGGTGCGGTGACACGATCGACGACGGCGAGTGAAGGGGCACGATGTGGATTTGCATGTCGTGATGGAGACGGGCGCGGGTCGAAGACATGATGGCGCTGGCGATGAAGGGGAATCCGACGCTGTTGCGCGGGGCGCTGGCGACGAAGACGCATCTTGAGATTCCGCCGGGGCCGGTGAGCGTCTCGCGGAAGATGCGGCTGGAGGGTACGTTTGCGATTCAGGATGGGTTTCTGAATGACGCGAAGATGCAGCAGCAATTGGATTCAATGAGTGAGCGGGCGAAGGGCAAGCCGCAGTTGGCCAAGGCGGGCGAGGCGGAGGTCGTGGGGTCGTCGGTCTCAGGGAAGGTTTACTCAGGCGAATGCGGTGCTGGATGTGAGCGATTTGAAGTTTGCGATGCCGGGAGCGCAGGTGTCGATGGATGGGCAGGTGCAGCTGGTGGCGAGCACGTTCGAGTTTCATGGGAAGGTGAGAACGGAGGCGACGGCTTCGCAGATGACGACGGGATGGAAGAGTCTGCTGGTAAAGCCTTTCGATGGGCTGCTGAAGAAGAATGGCGCGGGGATGGAGATTCCGATCAAGGTGACGGGGACGAAGTCGACGTATGATCTGCGGCTGGATTATCCGCATGACACGAAGGCTCCGCCGGGGCTGACTAAATAGCCCGAAATGAAGAGGTGCCGGGTGTGGTGCCTTTAGTGGAGAGACAAGGGAAGGGCGCTCTGCTAGTGTCAATCTTGGAAGATTTTTTCGCAGGATGTTCTGCGTGGAGTTTGATGTCGGGACAGCCACAACTTTATCCGGCCCCGGAGCCGGCGGCGGAGCAGGCGCCGGCGTGAGAGTGCGGCACCGGCCAGGACGGACGGCTCCGATCTGGCTGCAGCGGCTGTCGCTGTTTGTGCTGGTTCTGTTCTGCGTGTACCTGGGCGTGCTGGTGATGGCGCTGCCGTGGTGGACGCGGATATGGGACAGAAACGAGTTCATTCTGGCGCGGCCATGGCTGGCGGCGGTGCTGCATAATGGCGCGGTGCGCAGGGATGATCTCGGGACTGGGACTGCTGGATATCTGGATTGGCATTTCAGAGGCAGTGCATTATCGGGACTATCACGGGTGACGAGCTGGGTGACAAGAAAGTGGATGAGCAGGCAGTGAAGGCGGAGATGCCTGAGTACTCTCAAGATTCTCCGTTGGCGTATGAGAATCCGGAGTTTCTGAACTCGCCGGATGGGCGGATTCTGCGGATTCTGGCGGAGTACCAGGAGCCGATGTCGCGGTTTCGGCGGGAGCGGATTCAGGATACGGTAGTGTTCTTCGGGTCGGCGCGGTTTCGTGCGCTGGATGTGGCGAACTCGGAGCTGGAACTGCTGGCGAATACGGGTTCGACGCAGCTTGCTCCGGAGGAGTGAACAGCCGGCGACGATGGAGGAGATTCAGCGGGGCGAGGCGACGAAGCTGCAGTTGAAGCGGGCCGAGGCTGCGGTGGAGATGGCGCGGTATTACGAGGATGCGCGGACGCTGGCGGGGATGATGGCCTCGTGGGCGAAGACGCTGCCGGGGCGGAGGCACCGGTTTGTGGTGACTTCGGGAGGCGGGCCGGGGATTATGGAGGCGGCGAATCGCGGGGCGTTCGAGGTGGGCGCAAAGACGATTGGGTTGAACATCAAGCTGCCGTTTGAGCAGCATCCGAATCCGTACATTACGCCGGAATTGAATTTTGATTTTCACTACTTCTTCATGCGGAAGTACTGGTTCGCTTATCTGTCGAAGGCGCTGGTGGTGTTTCCGGGCGGGTTTGGCACGCTGGATGAGATGTTCGAGCTGCTGACGCTGGCGCAGACGAAGAAGCTGGCGAAGAGGATCACGGTGGTGGTCTACGGGTCGGATTACTGGAAGCAGGTGATCAACCTGGATATGCTGGCGGAGAAGGGCGCGATTGCGACGGGAGACCTCGAGTTATTTCAATTTGCGGATACGCCTGAGGACGCGTTTGCGATTCTGAAGCAGGGACTGACGGAGCATCATCTGGAGTCGGAGTACGAGCGCGAGCAGCGGCGGCTGGAGCGCGAGGCCGGGGTGCCGGTCGAGCCGGCACCGAGTGCGCAGGAGATTCTGGGGCCGGATATTACGAAGACGCGGTAGTGCGACTGCGGATCTGTGCGGATTTGCGCCGAATCGACGCGATGGAAGAGCACAAGTTCAGAACCTGACGCCGTGTTCTCCGATGATGCGAATACGGACAAGAGATTGGTGAGGCCGAGGAGTTCGCGGACCCGCTTGCCGATGTTGAGCAGCTGCATCTCGCAGCCTGAGGTGCGGGCCGAGGTGTAGAGGCTCATGAGGGTGCCGAGACCCATGCTGTCCATGTAGCTGAGATCGGCAGAGGTCGAGGACGATCCGCTTGGACTCGGGGATCAGTGGCTTGACACGTTGTAGAAAGGGTGTCGGTGAGTCCGGAGACGAGTTATCCGTAGCAGCGGACGGTGGCGTGGTCGCCGTTGCGTTCAATCTCGAGGGTGAGGTAACGGGTTGGGGCTGCCGGAGCTGCTGGTTCGGGCATGGGTCTTCCTTTTTGCGATCTGGCAAAAGGCAGTGGGAGGGCACCAAAAGAGTCTCTCATACGCCGGTAGTTCGCGTTAGTCTGGTTATCGTTCTGTTGAGAGGCGCATGGGTTGCATCTTTCCGTACGTGAGCGAACGCCAAAACCATTCGAGCGGACCGAATGCGTACCGCTTCAGCCAGAGAGGGCTGATGATTAGATTGACGATCCAGACGCCGAAGACGACGTACATGAGCTGGTAGTACTCCAGCTTGCCGTAGAGCTTCCATGGACCCCAGACGAAGATGGTCTGACAGATGAGGCTGGTAAGGATGTAGTTACTGAAGGCAGTTCTGCCGACGGCGGCGAGCAGGCGCTGCGGGGTTTTGAGAAAGCCGCTTTTGACGAGGAGGATGACGGTGGCGGCTATGGCGATCGAACCTGCCTCGCGGGTGAGGTAGTAGGGGAGCCATATCCACTTCTCCATGTCGAGGAAATAGAAACCGGTGGCATAGGTTTTGAGGATGCCGACTGCGTAGATGGGAACTGAGATGCCGAAGCCGAGTAGAGCAGTCGACCAGTAGGTAGCGTAAGGGAGTTCGCCGGTGAAGAAGCCGAACTTCATCAGGCCCATACCTATGAGCATGGCGGAAAGAATGTCGAAGAGGAGATTGATGTGGAAGAGGTAGAAGCCTGCCTGAAAGGCCTGGGCGCGGTCGATAATGCTGGCGGGATAGCGGCAAGGTTGCTTCCTGGACGGACTGTTTGATCTTTTCGGGCGTGAGACGCTGAGACTCGACGCGTTCCTGCCACTGGTGAAGCTGATTTTTCTGTTCGGCAGTGATCGGAGCTCCGGCTCTTTGTTGTGCTTGAATCGCCGAAGCCTGACGGTGAAGGCTGTAGTCGTGAGTGGCGCCGAAGAACAGAAATCCGCCTATGGTGGAGACTACAAGCGAGAGAAAAGTACCAAGCCAGAGGAGTGTCTTCGGCTTAAGCTTTCTTGCGGGATAAAGAAAGAGAAGGGCCTGGAAGCCGTAGTCGAAGAGAATGTCTCCGCCCCAGATGAAGCAGGCATGGATGACGCCGAAGCATAGCAGCAGCAGGTTGCGACGGGTGTAGATGTCGGCGATGTTGGTGCTGCCCCGGCGCTCAGCGCGGCTGGTGAGCAGGATGACGCCGGCGCCGAAGAGCATGGAGAAGAGGCCGCGCATCTTGCCCTCAAAGAACATCCACTTGATCAAGAGGAGGGCGAGATTGAGGTAGGCATGGGGGCCGGAGAAGTTGTCGATTGGAGTTCCGACGGGAATGTCATGGACCGGGCTGGGGTTGCCGAAGTCGTCGATGTTAAGGACCAGAATGCCGAGCAGGGCGACACCGCGGAGCACGTCGATGCTCGAGATACGGTTGGAGCCGATTGTGGGGGCGATTGTTGTGACGGGACCCGCGATCTCCTCATTGAGGGGAAATCTGTAGCGTTCTGCGGGGATTGGCATGGCCATTGATGGACTCCGGTGTAGTGTCGGCTTAAGAGGGCGCTGCCCCGGTTTTTTGGGTCAGCCGCAGGAATAACACTGCTGCGAGGCGGTTATTCCCTGCCTGCAACTTGTGGGGAACCATTGCAGTAACTGAAGTTATGGATATTGAAGCTCCATTGTTGGTGCAGTTACAGGTCTGTCACACAGCATGGTCATACTGACCTCGTTAGCATGGGGGGAAGACCATGAGCCAGTCGAGCGTTTCGTACTTGTGGCGGGAACCTGAGGCGGCAAAAGGGTTTACGACGGGCGTTTCGCTGCACAGCCATACGAACCAGTCGAAGGAGACTCTGGACTTCATCTCGGAGCTCTCGAAGGACTGGAGCGCGCTACAGCCGGTGATGCGGTGGGCAGAGCGGCGATGCAAACGGCTGACGGGGATCAACCCGGATTATGCGCGGAGTTACTGGACTCCGCCACTGACTCCGAGCCTGGCGTTTGACCTGGAGCGGCGGCAGATTGAAGAGAAGCTGCAGCTTCAGGGGCTGGTTTCAATTACGGACCATGATGATATTCAGGCTCCGATGCTGCTGCGGACGGTGGCGGGGTCGCGGCATATTCCGGTGTCGGTGGAGTGGACGGTGCCGTTTGGAGCCACGGCGTTTCATCTGGGGATTCATAACCTGCCGAGCGCGCAGGGGACAGCGTGGATGGAGCGGTTGGCGGTGTTTACGGCGATGCCTGTGGAGACGCGGCCGGCGAAGTTGTTGACGGAGATGCTGGCAGAGCTGCATGAGCTGCCCAATGTGCTGATCGTGTTCAACCATCCGCTGTGGGACCTGTATCGCGTAGGGAAAGAGAAGCATGATGTGCTGGTGAATGAGTTTCTGGCGGTGAATGGGCAGTTTCTGCATGCGCTGGAACTGAATGGGCTCCGGGACTGGAAGGAGAATCGCGAGACGTCGACGCTGGCGGGGAAGTGGAATCAACTGGTGATCAGCGGCGGCGACCGGCATGGGATTGAGCCGAACGCGAATGTAAACCTGACGCGGGCGAAGAGCTTCAATGAGTTTGTGCATGAGGTGCGGCGGGACCGAGAGAGCCATGTGCTGTTTATGCCGCAGTATGCGGAGCCCTGGAAGCACAGGATTCTGCAGTCGACCCTGGCGGCGATACGGAACTATCCGGATTTCCCGGAGGGCTCTCGGTTTTGGGATGAGCGGGTGTTTCATCCGGATGCCGAGGGGGAGATACAGCCGCTGAAACGGCTCTGGATGTCTGGGCGGGCACCGATGTTTTGCGCGGCAACGGTGGCGGTGGTGCGGATGATGGGAGCGGGGCTGGTCTCGAGCGGGCTGCGGATGGCGTGGAACGATGCCGGAGAGATGAGGGCGGCGTTGGCGCGAGAGTAGAGGTGGGGATTTAGCTATCAGGTAACAGGTATCAGGAATCGGGTTGGTGCGCGGGGTAGTCTAGAGCGATGCGGGTGCCGCGTGTTGCCTACTTTCCGGATTCGTTCCATGAGGTGAATGGGGTTGCGCATACGAGCCGGAATTTTCTGGCCTATGCAGAACGGCATGGGTTGCCGTTTTTGTGCGTGCGCGCGGGAACACGAGAGCAGGCGCTGGAGCGGGTGGGGGAGCTGCGGACGCTGGAACTGAAACGAAGCCTCGGATCGGTGCGGATGGAGAAGGATCTGGAGTTTGACACGCTGTTCTGGCGGCATGAGGCATCGATACGCCGGGAGTTGGAGCGGTTTCGGCCGGACGTGATTCACATCACAGGGCCGAGCGAGCTGGGGATTCTTGGGGCTTACTTTGCGTGGGAGCTGGGAGTGCCGCTGGCGGCGTCGTGGCATACGAATGTGCATGAGTATGCGGCGCGAAGGATGGGTTGGCTGACGGGGCGGATGGCCAAGGCCAATGGGGCTGCAATTGAGGATAGGGTGGAGGCCGGAGCGCTGTGGGCTACTTCGCGGTTTTATCGGCTGGCGCGGGTTTTGTTTGCTCCGAATGAGGAGCTTTGCCGGATGCTCGAGAAGACGACGGGGAGGCCGTGCTTTCTGATGCAGCGGGGGGTGGATACGGAGTGGTTTTCTCCGGCGCACAGGACGCGCCAGGCTGGCGACAGGACCGTGGTGCTGGGTTATGTGGGGCGGCTTTCGGTGGAGAAGAATGTTGCGCTGCTGGCAAAGGTGGAGCGGGAGCTGGCTGCGATGGGGTTGGGGGATGAGGTGAGGTTTCTGATCGTGGGCCATGGAAGCGAGGAGGCTTCCCTGCGGCGGGAGTTGAAGAGTGCGGAGTTTGCGGGCGTGCTGCGCGGGGCGGAGCTGGCGCGGGCTTATGCGGATATGGATGTGCTGGTGTTTCCTTCGCATACGGATACGTTTGGGAATGTGGTGCTGGAGGCTCTGGCGAGTGGAGTGCCTGCCGTGGTGACTCCGGATGGCGGGCCGAAGTTTATTGTTCGCAGCGGAGAGACGGGATTTGTAACTGAAGATGAACATTTTGCCGAGAGGGTCGCGGAGCTCGTGAGGGACCGAGGGATGTTGGGGGAGATGCGGGTTCGGGCGAGGGAGTATGCGGTGGGGTGCAGTTGGGATGCAGTGTTTGAACGGGTCTATTCGGGGTATGAAATGGCGATGGTGCGTGAGGACGCGAGGGATGTTTGGCGGGATCCGAGAGATGCGATAGGACTGGCCGCTGCGGATTCAGAAGGTTGTGATTTGCAGAAGTGGTGTCTGTTTGCTTTACTTCTCGTCTGTTGGAAGGGGGCCAAAATGGATAAGCGGGAGTTTTTGAAGGCTTCGGGTGCAGTGGTGGCGGGGGCGATGGTGGCGAGGATTTCGCGGGGGCAGACGGGAGCGAGCTGTCGTGGAAAAGAGGACGAATTGGGCGGGGAACTATACCTATCGGGCCGAGCATCTGGATGTGCCGGCGAAAGTGGATGAGGTGAAGAAGGAGATTCTGGCGCATGCGCGGGTGAAGGCGCTGGGGGCACGGCACTCGTTCAATTCGATTGCGGATAGCAAAGAGGAGCAGATTTCGCTGAAGCAGTTTGATGGGATGGAGCTGGATGAGAAGAACAGCACGGTGACGGTGGGGGCCGGGGTGACGTACGGACAGCTTGCGCCGTATCTCGACGGGCGTGGGTTTGCGGTGCACAATATGGCTTCGCTGCCGCATATTTCGGTGGTGGGGGCTTGCGCTACCGGGACGCACGGGTCGGGGAATTTCAATGGGAATCTGTCTACGGCCGTGCGTGCGATTGAGATGGTGACGGCGAACGGAGAGGTGATGACGCTGTCCAAAGACACGCTGGCGGAGAGCTTTGCGGGGACGGTGGTTGGGCTGGGCGCGTTGGGAGTGATCACAAAGATCACGCTTGCTGTGGAGCCTGCGTTTCAGATGACGCAGTTGGTGTACGAGGACCTTTCGTTTTCGCAGCTGGAGAAGAATCTGGAGGAGATTTTTGCGAGCGGGTACAGCGTGAGTTTGTTTACGGACTGGCAGAAGCATCGGGCCACGCAGGTGTGGATAAAACAGAAGGTAGTGCCGGGCGCTCCGGCTGTCGATGCGCCTGCCGAATTTTATGGAGCGACGGCGGCGAAGCGGAAGATGCATCCGATCGCGGACCACTCAGCGGAGAGTTGCACAGAGCAGATGGGGGTGCCGGGGCCGTGGTTTGAGCGGCTGCCGCACTTCAAGATGAACTTTACGCCGAGCAGCGGCGCGGAGCTGCAGACGGAGTACTTCGTGCCGCTGGAGGCGGGGTATCAGGCGATTACGGCGGTGGAGGAGCTGCGGGATCAGATTACGCCGCACCTTTTTATTACGGAGTTTCGGACGATTGCGGCGGATGATTTATGGATGAGCCCGGCTTATCAGCGGGATTCGATGGCGATCCACTTTACGTGGAAGCCGGAGTGGGAGGCGGTGCGTAAGGTGCTGCCGCAGATTGAGGAGAAGCTGGCTCCGATTGGCGTGCGGCCCCACTGGGCGAAGCTGTTTACGTTGAAGCCGGCGGCGGTGCAGGGGCAGTATGCGCGGCTGAAGGATTTCCGGGCGCTGATGGGGACATACGATCCGAAGGGGAGATTTCGGAATGAGTTTCTGGATTTGAATTTGTTTGGGGTGTGAGGGGCTTGTGGCAGGACGCCATCAGCGTCTCCACAGAGACACTGCAGGTCCTTCGACTGCGGCGGCAAAAGGCGCCGCCTCCGCTCAGGATGACACTTTCCCGGGTTGTTTTAGAAGGGACCACTAGAAGCGGAGTTCGCCGATGTAGGAGGCGTAGGGGGCCAGGGTCATGGATTCGAGGTGCATGGTGCCCATGCCGTTGTCGGAACGGATGACGGTGCGGAGGAAGCTGCCGCGAAGGTGGAGCTTCATGATGTCGGTCTTGATGGAAAGATGCTGCGGCTGGCCGGAGAGATTGCAGAGGATCACGAGGATGGGGTTGGTGGGGGAGACGTTCTTTGGCTTGCGGATGGTGATGAGGACGTTCTGGTCGTCGCGGTTGATGGTGAGGTACTCGCCGGAGTTGATGGTGGCGTTGCTGTGGTGGAGGTTGATGAGCTTGCGGTACCAGCTTAGGAGTGAAGTGGGGTCGGTCTCTTCGAGCGCGGCGTTGGGCGGAGCGGTGGGGTCGTAGGGCGCAGGCGGCGGAGATGGGTTGGTTCTTCGGCGGCGGGGGTGGGGCTTCCCAGACGATGACGGGTGCGTTGGGGGCGGAGTTGGGCTGGGGTTGGGGAACGCCTAGCTCCTGGCCGTAGTAGAGAAGGGCCTGGGCGCGGGTGGTGAAGAGGACGGTGGCGAGGAGTTTGGCGATTTCGATGTTGTGCTGGCCGTCGCCGTAGCGGGTGAGGCTGCGGGGGAAGGCGGGGCCGTCGGTGGCGAGGAGCGCGATGCTGCGGCCGGAGAGCTGGATGTTTTCGGTGGACTCGATGGCGGTGCGGATGGGGCCGGGGGTCAGAGGGCGTTACGGCGCCGAGGCTGGCGTCGAGGAGGAGTTGCGGGGCGTTGCCGGGTCGGGCGCCTTGTAGGTGCGTTGTTGCGGCGAGGAGGGGTCGACGTCGCCGATGAGGATGCGCTGGCCGAGATAGGTGGAGGCGGCTTTGCGGATTTCGGCGGCCTGCGCGTGGGCTTCGGGGGTTGTGCCGAAGACGTGGAAGCCGGCGATGCCGCGGTTGAGCCAGAAGCGGGCTACATTGGAGACGTCAGCGGCTGGGATGTGGGGGTTGAGATCGAGGAGGATGCGGAGGTTGCGGCGGCTGGCCTCGTGAATGAGGTCGTCGAGATCGTCGAGGGTGCCGATGGCGGGGTCGATGGATTGAGGATGGGCGGGGTCGAGGGGGATTTCGGTGAGAAGAAGCGCGTCGACGCCGAGGGACTGGATGTAGTCGAGATGCTGGGCGACGCCATGGAGGCCGCTGCCGCCGGTGGGGTCGAAGTTGATGGGATTGACGTGGTAGATGACAGGGTATTTCCACCAGGCGTCGGGGTTCATGCCGGATCCGGCCCAGCCCGGGCGTGCGAGGGTCTGGGCGTGGATGGGTGAGGGGACGGCGCAGAGAAGGAAGAGCGTGAGGAGGCGGAGGATTGGCGGGTGCTTGGTCATCGCGCTTGTAAGTGATGCTACGCGAGATGTGGGCTGGCGGAATGATGGCAAGGGCTCGGGGTGGGATTTTGGGAATTATGCGTAGGTATCGGGATTCGGATTTTGCGGGGTGGTCTGATAGAGTCCCAAAGAAAAAGGAGAATTTGCGATGAAGGGTTTAGCCGTTGTGTTGATGGGGGCTTTGTTGTCTGTTGGGGCGGAGGGTTTGGCGCAGATGGGGGCTCCCGATGGACGGCCGACTCCGTCGCTGCCGGGAGTTGCGGGTCCGCTGGCGGCGAAGTATGGAGCGGACGCGGCGAAGATTCTGAAGGCGGCGGAGACGGATGAGGATGGCTATGCGGCGCTGACGTATCTTTGCGACCACGTAGGCAAGCGGCTGAGCGGGACGCCGCAGTTGAACACGGCCATCGAGTGGGGCGCGGAGTTGATGCGGAAGGCTGGGTTGCAGAACGTGAAAGTGCAGCCGGTGATGGTGCCGAAGTGGGTGCGGGGGAGCGAGTCGGGGGCGATGATTTATCCAGGAGCGGCAGGGCAGATTACGCGGCCTCTGCATATGCTTGGGACTGGGGATGAGTGTGGGGACGCCGAAGGAGGGGATTACAGCTCCGGTGGTGTTTATTACGACGTTCGATGCGCTGGATGCGATGCCGGCGGAGCAGATCAAAGGGAAGATTGTGGTCTTCAATCCGGGATGGCATGGGTATGGGGTGAATACGCAGTACAGGACGTTCGGGGCTTCGCGTGTGGCGGCGAAGGGCGCGGTGGCGATGCTTGTACGGTCGGCGACGGGACTGGCGATGCAGATTCCGCACACGGGGACGCTGGTGTATGACCCGAAGCAGCCGAAGATTCCGGCGGCGGCGATCAGCGTGGAGGATGCGCTGATGATTGAGCGGCTGGCGAAAGAGGCGCCGGTGACGGTGCATCTGCAGATGGATGCGCACATGGAGGCGGATGTTCAGGCGGGGAATGTGATGGGTGAGATTGTGGGGACGGAGCATCCGGAGCAGGTGGTGTCGATTGGCGGCCATATCGACTCTTGGGATGTGGGGCAGGGTGCGCAGGACGATGGGTCGGGGATTATGGCGGCGTATGAGGCAGTGACGCTGATCCATAAGCTGGGGCTGAAGCCGAAGCGGACGATACGGCTGGTGTTCTGGGTGAATGAGGAGAATGGCGGTGCGGGTGGACGCGCTTATCGCGAGATGGTCGGCAACAAGATTGGGGATCAGGTGGCGGCGATTGAGATGGATGGCGGGGCGGAGAAGCCGCTGGGGATTGGATATGGGGCGATGGCTGGGCCACGACGGCCACGGACTGCCGGGAGCGGCAAATGGCGCGATGGCGATGCCGGCGGCTCCGGATGTGAGTGCGATGGCGCCGGATGTGCAGCAGTCAGTGGCGGCGTTGCGGGATATCGTGTCGATGCTGGGGCCGATTGGGACGGACACGTTGTCCGCTGGAGGGGGCGGGTCGGATATCGAGGAACTGGTGGCGGATGGAGTGCCGGCGCTGAGTCCGCGGACGGTGGGGGCGCACTACTTCGATTGGCACCATACCGAGACGGACACGCTGGATAAGGTGGATCCGGTGGAGTTCAGGAAGAATGCGGCGATGCTGTCGGTGGTGACGTATGTGCTGGCGGATATGGATGGGCGACTGGCGGGCAGGAAGGGTGCAGGCGAATAGCTATTTCGATGCAATCGGTTGCACCGCATTCTGATAGATATGATGGCGCCGGGTCTGCTTGTAGAGTTGCAGGCCCGGTGTCTGTGCCACGATATCGGAGTGCTCTGGCCAGAGGAGCAAGAGGATGGCGTGCCGCGGGTTCTGCTCTAGAGAGCGCATGAGGTTGCGCAGCATCGGCCGCATGATCTCCGGCCCGAATGGATTGAAGAGATAAACGACGAGGTTCTGGTTGGGAAACTCAAACTCCGCGGCATTGCCATGGACGGACTCGATGGTGCGGCACCCCTGACGTCGAGGGCGGTAGCGCGCGATATTGTCGACGGCCTGTTGATGAAGGTCGGCGACAAACTCGACGCCGAGCACCTTGCCAAAGGGAAGTTCAGAGGCGACAAAGAGGGAGCGCCCTTTCCCTGAGCCAAGATCGATGAACGTGTATTTCGAGTGGTCCTCGATAGGAAGATCGCGGAAGGCTGCTCTTGCATTCGTCACTCGAACCGGAACGTACATGTAGCTGTCTTTCACTTGTCCGACGACGCGCGATTCCCTTGGGCTGTTGAGGTTGCCAGAGGTGTGGATCGATCTGGTTGTATCAAACCACCACTCCTCCATCGATGCGACTCGCGACTTCATCGCCTGGGGACTGAGGAGACGTTTCCACGTCTGTTCTGGCATGCCATTGCTCCTTAAGAGCCTTTAGTCGACGTCGAAAGTGACGCCCTGGGGCGACAGGCAGGTGTGTATTTAATCCGTGTCACTTTTAAGGTGACACGAATCATTATGACTGCAAGACGCTAAATTCGCATCACGAGCCGCACAAGTGGGTTGAAGCAACTTGAATAAACCCCTGGAATAAATCTTCATCTCTGGTGTTCAGATATAAGCTTCGCCAACGACCGATGCAGAGTCGCATTTGCCCGGTTGCGCGATGGTTCCCAGGAGACACGATGAAGATTGCTTTTGTAGCGCCCCCAGTCCCAGGTCACCTTAACCCTATGACCGCTCTGGCTCGCCGGTTGCGATCACGAGGCCATGACGCCGTGTTCATTGCAACGCCTGATGGCGAGCGGATTATTCGTGCCGCCGGCATTCCATTTATTCCTTATTGCGAGGAGCAGTATCCTGCAGGACATCTTGCAGAGATCATTAAACAAATTGGCAAACTGCAGGGGCAAGAGGGCCTTGAATTTACAATGAGCGCGTTGGCGCGAAATCTCGAGGCCTCGTTCGACGACTTGCCGCGAACGCTCCTGAAGCACGATGTTGACGCTGTTGTGCTGGACGAGATTCTGTGGAATCTGGGACTTGTCCCGATGCATCTGGGTCTCCCGTACGCCCATGTCTCGAATGCCATGCACTTCGATTTTTCAGGAAGCACTCCGCTGTGCGTTTATGGGTGGCCACATGAGTCGACTGAGGATGCATTAGCCAGAAATCGTGAAGGGGTGTTGGCGTATCAACGGATAAATGAGCCCTGCACTGAGGTAGCACGGTCCTATGCGAGGCTCGCCGGGCTGGATATCGATTGGAACGAGCCACTCGCTACAATCTCGAAGCTGGCGTGGCTATCGCAAACACCGAAGGAGTTCGATTTTGAAGAGATCGAGATGCCACAACAGTTTCATCATGTAGGACCGCTGCATGATGGATCGGGCAGGATGGAGACGAATTTTCCCTGGGATCAGCTAACGGGCGAGCCTCTAATCTATGCCTCGATGGGAACCATACAGAATGGGCTTGAGACAGTGTTCAACACGATCGCTGAAGCTGTGGGAGATCGTCCTGGGATGCAACTGGTGCTTTCGACCGGTCCGGTGGTTGATCCGCAACAGATCAAGTCGGTGCCTGCCAACGCAATCGTGGTGCAGCACGCTCCGCAGTTAAGGCTGCTGAAGCGCTCCGCTCTGTGCATCACGCATGCCGGCCTGAATACAGCATTGGAAGCGTTGACGCAGGGAGTTCCAATGGTTGCAATTCCGGTGACCAACGATCAGCCGGGCGTTGCTGCGAGGATTGCCTATACAAAGACCGGAGCAGTTCTGCCAATACAGGAGTTAACCGTGCCCGAGTTGAGGTCGCTGATCGATGAGGTCCTGAGCAATCGCGAGTATCGGAAGAATGCCCAAAGGCTGAAGCAGGCGCTTGCAACGGAAGATGGGCTTGAAAAGGCGGCAAATGTGCTGGAAGAGGCGTTCTCGATTACTCCGTCGGGGATTGGTGTAGCTGCTGCCGGATACCGGGGGCTGGAATAAGGATCAGTCGATGTCGAAGGTGACGCCCTGGGCGAGGGGAGGTCGGCGCCATAGTTGATGGTGTTGGTGGCGCGGCGCATGTACTGCTTCCAGGCGTCGGAGCCGGATTCGCGGCCGCCGCCGGTCTCTTTTTCGCCGCCGAAGGCTCCGCCGATCTCTGCGCCCGAGGTTCCGATGTTGACGTTGGCGATGCCGCAGTCGGAGCCAGTGGCGGAGAGGAACTGCTCGGCTTCGCGGAGGTTCATGGTGAAGATGCTGGAGGAGAGCCCCTGCGGAACGTCGTTGTGGAGCGCGAGGGCTTCGGCGAGGTCGCGGTATTTGAGGATGTAGAGGATGGGGGCGAAGGTCTCGTGCTTGACGGTGTGGGTCTGGGTGGGGATTTCGACGAGGGCGGGGCGGACGTAGAAGGCTTCGGGGTGGTTTGCGATCGGTAGCGGTGGCCTCCGGTGATGGTGGCTCCGGCGGCGCGGGCTTCGTCAGGGCTTTTTGCATCGCGTAGAAGGCGTGTTCGTCGATGAGGGGCCGACGAGGGTGTTGGGCTCGCGGGGGTCGCCGATGTTGACGGACGCGTAGACCTTTTTGAGCTGCGGGACGAGTTGTCGTAGATGTCTTCGTGGACGATGAGGCGGCGGAGGGTCGTGCAGCGCTGGCCTGCGGTGCCCATGGCGGAGAAGGCGACGGCGCGGAGGGTGAGGTCGAGGTCGGCGGAGGGGGCGACAATAGCTGCGTTGTTGCCGCCTAGTTCAAGGATGGCTCGGGCGAAGCGGGCGGCGAGTTTGGGGGCGACAGCTCGGCCCATGGCAGTGCTTCCGGTGGCGGAGACCAATGGGACGAGGGGTGAGTCGACGAGTTGCTGGCCGAGGGTGGCGTCGCCGATGAGGAGGTTGGAGAGGTTCCTGGGAGCAGTACCGAATTTGGCTGCTGCTTTTTCGAAGATGGCCTGGACGGCGAGGGCGGTCAAAGGAGTTTTTTCGCTGGGCTTCCAGACGACGGAGTTGCCGCAGACGAGGGCGAGGGCGGCGTTCCAACTCCAGACGGCGACGGGGAAGTTGAAGGCGGAGATGACGCCAACGACGCCGAGCGGGTGCCACGTCTCCATCATGCGATGACGCGGGCGCTCGGAGGGAACGGTGAGGCCGGCGAGTTGGCGCGAGAGGCCGGCGGCGAAGGTGCAGATGTCGATCATCTCCTGGACCTCGCCGAGGCCTTCGGAGAGGATTTTTCCGGCTTCGATGGTGACGAGACGGCCGAGGGGTTCGAGGTTGGCGCGGAGTTCTTCGCCGAGGAGACGGACGAGCTCGCCTCGCTTGGGGGCGGGGACGAGGCGCCACTCGAGGAAGGCTTTGTGGGCCGCGGCGATGGCTGGTTCTGCATTGGCCGTGATGGGAAGGTGGGCGAGGATTTCGCCGGTGATTGGGGTGCGAACGGTGAGGGGGCCTTCGGGCTGTCGGCGGACACCGAGGCTGGCGAGGATTTCGGTGACTTCGGTCTGGAGGGTTAGGGTTGGCACGTCGTTAGGGTAGAGGTTTTGGGGTGCGGAGGTGGCAATTCGTCTGGGCGAAATTGCTCCCAAAGATTACTTCCTCTCTTGCCTTTAACCGGACGAGTTGTGGGCTGGATCATATTGGCGGAGACGGGCTGCGCAAGCTCGAATTGCCGATGACTTCGCGCGAAACGGGTTACAACCTTCGGAAGGGCTGAATGATTTGCCGTTCCTATCAAGGTCAGCGGCTAGAGGTCAGCGGCGGTTTCCAGAGGGTTCGGTTTGGCGGCTCTCGCGGAACCCGACCCCACGCATCGGTGTGCTATGCTGCGCGTGTGTCAGCCTCCGGTCCGCTTGCCAGTCCGGGAACTCCCCGCCATTCAGTGGTGGTGCGCTTGACGCACTGGATCACGGTGATTGCGTTTTTTGCGTTGCTCATCACCGGCGCCGAGATCGTGATCTCTCACCCGCGGTTCTATTGGGGCGAGGTGGGGAATGTGATGACACGTCCCCTGTTCACCCTGCCAATCCCCGCATCGAGGAGTACAGTTCCAACCGGTTACGGCTTCGTGATGCCCGATCAGAATGGCTGGAGCCGGTATCTGCACTTTGAGGCCGCATGGGCTTTGGTGCTGACGGGACTGGTGTACGGGATCTCAAGCCTGCGCACCGGCCACTTCCGAAAAGATATGCTTCTGGCGCGTGCGGATCGGACCTGGCGGGCGTTCTCGGCGGTGATCGGCAGGTATATTCGCCGCGAGTCGCCGGATGCAGCGGAAGCTCACTCGTATAACGCCGTTCAACGAACCGCCTACCTGGGGGTGATCTTTATTCTGGTTCCGCTGGTGATCTGGACGGGGCTTGCGTTGTCTCCCGCCTTTAACTCTGCGGTTCCGATTGCTGTCAACGCGCTGGGCGGGAGGCAATCCGCGCGTACGCTGCATTTCTTCGTCTCGGGAGCGCTGCTGTTGTTCGTCGTGGTCCATGTTGTGATGGTTTTTCTTTCAGGATTCAGGAGTCGCATGCGGGCGATGATCACAGGCCGCGCCGCTGCACCGGAGGAGCGCCCATGAGCAAGATCTCTCGTCGCAACCTCATCACCACTGGTCTTGCCGCGACCGCGGGTTTGGCGGGTCTCGCGGTAGCCGACCGGCTGGCGAAATCCTACGGCTTGATCCCGCCTGATTGTCGTGGGCTCTATGGTCCAGGCGAGACGCTGACGTATGCCGCACAACGGCTTCTCACAAGACACTCGCTGGCGCGCGAGTTCCCTCGCAGCATGATCTCGAAGTCGCCTTTCGCGAATGAGACCGCGCCTCCCAACGAGGCGTTCAAACACCTTCAGGCCGGCGGGTTCTCGGACTGGCGGCTTGCGGTGGACGGAATGGTTGCGCGGCCGGGATCGTTTTCTCTCGCCGACCTCAAGGGTCTTGCTATGCGCAGCCAGATTACCGAGGTAGCGTGCGAAGAGGGCTGGTCGTATATCGCCGAGTGGATTGGAACGCCTCTGGCTGATGTTCTGAACGCCGTCGGTCCTTTGCCTGCAGGCGCGCTATGTCGTCTACTTCTCAATCGACAGCGAGTGGTGGGACAGCATCGATATGGGCGACGCTCTGCATCCGCAGACGCTGCTGACCTGGGGAATGAATGATGACGATCTTCCGGTGGGGTTTGGCGGTCCTCTGCGCATGCGCGTGCCACGCCAGCTTGGCTACAAGAGCGTGAAGTACATAACCCGTCTGACAGTCACCGATTCTCTCAAACGCTTCGGCAAAGGTCTGGGCTCTGCCTCGCCTGAAGCTGGTTATGCGTGGTATGCGGGTATCTGAGGCGTCTGCTTTTCGATAGCAGGAAACGTGCCAGTGTTTGGCTATAACGCGATTGCTATTTCAAACGGGCGACTACCAAACAAAGCGAGTAACAAGGAAGAGTTGTCAGGGTTTTGGGGGTTGGGCGAGGAGTTCGGCGAGGTGTTTGGGGTGGGTGGTGGTGTTTTGGGTGATTTGTTCGGCGCAGCTGAAGCCGTTGGTGAGGATGGTGGCTTGGGGGTTGTTGCGGATGGCGGGGAGGAGGACTCGGTTGGCGAGGGTTTGGGAGACTTCGTATTTGTCTTCTTCGAAGCCGAAGGGGCCGGCCATGCCGCAGCAGCCTGAGTCGAGGAGTTGGACGTCGGCTCCGGTGAGGCGGAGGAGGGCCATCTCGTCGTCATGCCCACGGTGGCGCGATGATGGCAGTGGCCGTGGACGAGGATTTTTTCGTTGAGTTGCGGGGGCTTGTAGTTGGGCGCGAATTTGATGAGGAATTCGCTGAGGAGGTAGGTCTGGTTGCGGAGCTTGCGGGCTCGGGGATCGTGCGGGAGGAGGTTGGTGAGCTCGTCGCGGAAGACGCTGGCGCAGGAGGGTTCGAGGACGACGATGGGGGTGTTCGGTTTTTAGCTGTGGGGTGAGGGCGTTGAGGGTTTTGAGGAGGTAGTCTTTCGCGGTGTCGAGCATGCCGAAGTCGTAGAGGGGGCGGCCGCAGCAGAGATGTTGCGGTGGGGAGGGTGACGCGGAAGCCGGCGGTGGTGAGGACCTGGTGAGCGGCTCGCATGGTGGAGGGGTGGAAGTAGTTGTTGAAGGTGTCGGACCAGAGGAAGACTTCGGGGGCTTCGCGCGCGAGAGGGGCGCGGCGGTCGCGGTAGCGGCGGGCGTCGCGGGCGAGTGCGGCGGTCGGGGGTGAAGGGTTTGGCGAAGCGAGGGAAGGTTCGGTTGCGGGTGGATGTGGAGGATTTTTTTGATGATGGTGCGGAGGATGGGGGCGTTGTTGATGGCGTTGACGAGTGTTCGGGGCGAAGGCGGCGAGGCGGGCGAAGACGTCGATGCGGCCGAAGGCGTAGTGGAAGAGCGGGCGCGAGGCGTGTTCGTAGTGGTGGGCGAGGAATTCGGCCTTGTAGGTGGCCATGTCGACGGAGACGGGGCACTCGGATTTGCAGGCTTTGCAGGAGAGGCAGAGGTCGAGGGATTCGCGAACCTGCTCGTTGGCCCACTTGTTGGGGAGGACTTCGTTCTGCATGAGCTCCCATAGGAGATGGGCGCGGCCGCGGGTGGAGTGGAGCTCTTCGCCGGTGGCCATGAAGCTGGGGCACATGGTGGCGGCGTCGGTTTTGCGGCAGGCTCCTACGCCTACGCAGCGCAGGGTGGCTGAGGGGAAGGAGCCGTGATCGTCGGGGAAGGCGAAGTGAGTTTTGGGTTCCCAGGGTTTGTAGTCGGCGCCGAGGCGGAGGTCTTCGTGAATCTCGTGGGCGTCGATGAGCTTGTTGGGGTTCATGCGGTTGGTGGGATCGAAGATGCGCTTGAACTGGCGGAAGGCCTGCATGAGGTCTTCGCCGAACATTTTGGGGTAGAGGGCGGCGCGGGACTGGCCGTCGCCGTGTTCTCCGGAGAGCGAGCCTCCGTGGGCGAGGGCGATGTCGGCGGCCTGATCGACGAAGCTGGCGGAACTTGAGGATGCCTTCGGGGGTTTCGAGATCGAAGTTGATGCGCATGTGGACGCAGCCCTGGCCGAAGTGTCCGTACATGGCGCTGGAGTAGTTGTACTCGGCCATGAGGGCTCGGATGGCGCGGAGGTAGGAGCCGAGTTGGGTGGGATCGACGGCGGCGTCTTCCCAGCCTTCCCATCCGGTGGTGGATTTTCCGTCGCGGGTTGGGGATGTGAGGCGGTGGCTCCGAGGCCGGACTCGCGGATGTGCCAGACGCGCTTGGCTTCGTCGGAGGTGTAGATGCGGCAAGCCGGTTGAGCGGGGAGGGTTTTCATGGCGGCGACAAAGGCGCGGGCCTTTGCGTTGGCTTCGGCTTGAGTGGAAGCGCCGAATTCGACGACGAGGAAGCCGTCGCCGGGCGGGAGGAGTTCGAGGTCGGAGAGATATTTTTGTTTGCTGCGGAGGGCTTCGAGGAGGTAGCCGTCGACGCCTTCGAGGCCGATGGGTTTGTGTTCGAGGATTTGAGGGACGTGGTCGGCGGCGAGAAAGACGAGAGGGAAGCCGAGGCCGACGAGGGTGCGGCAGGGCGGGGATTCGACGAGCTGGAGAGTGGCGCCGAGGATGATGGCGCAGGTGCCTTCGCTTCCGACGAGGGCTCGGGCGAGGTTGAAGTTGTTTTCGGGGAGGAGCTCGTCGAGATTGTAGCCGGAGACGCGGCGGGGGATTTTGGGGAAACGGGCGCGGACCTGGTCGGCGTAGGTGTCGCGGATTTGTTTGAGGGCGGCGTAGATTTCGCCGATGCGGCCTCCGGTGGCGATGTGGGCGGCGAGTTCGGCTTCGGTGGTGGGGCCGACGGTGAGGCGGGTGCCGTCGTAGAGGAGGAGGTCGAGAGAGAGGATGTTGTCGACGGTTTTGCCGCCCATGAGGGCGTGGACGCCGCAGGAGTTGTTGCCGATCATGCCGCCGATGGTGCATCGCGAGTGGGTGGCGGGGTCGGGAGCGAAGGTGAGGTTGAATTTTTCTGCTGCGTCGCGGACGCGGTCGAGGACTATGCCGGGCTGAACGTGGACGGTGCGATGGGCGATGTCGATTTCGCCCATTTTGTTCATGTATTTGGAGAAGTCGAGGATGACGGCGAAGTTGCAGCCTTGTCCGGCGAGAGAAGTGCCGGCTCCGCGGGTGAGGATGGGCGCGTCGAATTCGCGGCAGAGGGTGAGGGTGGCGATGACGTCGTCTTCGTCGCGGGGGATGACGACGCCGATGGGGATGTGGCGGTAGTTGGAGGCGTCGGTGGCGTAGAGGGCGCGGGAGGAGGGGTCGAAGCGGACTTCGCCGCGGATTTTGGAGCGGAGCTGAGAGGCGAGCTGGTCGGCGTTGGGGAAGGTGTCGTGTGCGCGAGCGTGGGAGCTCGGGAGGACGACAAAAGGGGAGGTTGACATACAGGCACTATACGGCTGGATGGTGGCGGATTGAAGTGGCGGGTGTTGGGAGTGCCAAGGATGATGCGCAACCGGGCGCGAATGACACCGAGTTACACGCGGGGAATGCGATAGAAAGATCCGTGTCAGAGTGAACGCTACTCTGACACGGACCGCCGTTTAGTTGACGTTGAGGGTGATGGTTTCGACGTGACTGGTGGCGCCACTGGTTGCGGTGACGTTGTAGGTGTAGGCTCCGGCGGGTGTGCCTCCGGTTTGGGTGATGGTTCCAGTGGCAGTGCTGCTGCTGCAGCCTGTGGCTGGGATGCAGATCGCGAGCAGAAGGGTGAAGAGACCGGCGCCGCGGAGGGTGAGCTTGCCGAGGCGGCGGCTGCGGGAGGCCAGGAGCATCAGGAGTCCAGCCATGGCGAGGATGGTTGTTGTGATCCGGCGGGCACGATTGCCAGAGACCAAGGTGAAACCGCTAGTTGTTGTGTACGTGCGTGCGGTGGTGGTGAAGTTGATGTTTGCAGAGACCCCAGCCGTAGTGAGTGACGCTGAAGCCGGGGAGGCGGTGCAGGTGACACCGGCGGGTGCGGCGCCGGAGGCAATGGCGCAGGCGAGCGTAACGGTTCCTGTGAAGGTGCTGTTGGGGGTGAGGACGACGGTCACTGAACCGGAGACGCCTGCTGCCACAGTAACGGAGGAAGAGGTTTTACCGGTGGCGTCGGCGAGGGTGAAGTCAGGAGCGAGCAGGCCTGTTCCGGTGAGGGCTGTCGTCATCGCAGTCGGATGAGGCGCTGGTGAGGACCGAGAGTTGTCCGGTCGCTGCGCCGGTGGCGGTTGGGGTGAAGACAACGTTGATTGCACAGGTTGCGCCGATTGCGAGCGATGTGCCGCAGTTGTTGCTGGCAGCGAAGGCACCTGTGGCGGCGATGCTGGTGATGGTGAGGGGAAGCCTCGCCAGTGTTGGTGAGAGTGACGGCCTGTCCACTGGAGGGGACACCGACGGATGTGGATGGGAAGGTCAGTGTGGTGGGAGTGAGTGTCGCGGACTGCACGGGCGCCGGGATAGCAAAGTAGCCAACGGCGGCGTCGTGGTCGGAGGTGCGGGCGGGAGTGGTTGCGTCGTTGTAGTCGACGAGGGGGAAGTCGGCGTCGAGGTGCGCGTAGGCCAAGTGCGCGCCGGCGGCGGCGAGGTCCTGGGTGACGACCATGTGGTCGAGTATCTGGGCGCTGCCGTCTTCGTTGTAGGACCAGCGCTGATTAGCCGGAAGGAGAAGCGCGAGATCGGTGAGGCCCGGGAGTGACGAGTCTGGCGACCCCGGGCTGGACGACCTGAGTTGCGGGAAGGACGTTGGTGTTGGTGTAGGTGGCGAGAGTGTCGGTGTATCCGTCGGAGAACTCGAAGGCGTTGAAGTCTCCGCCGGAGATGACGTGCTGTCCTGCGGCCTGGAGGGTCTGGATGTACTTGGCGATGTCCTCGGCCTGGAGTTCTTTCTTCTGCCGCGTGGAGGTGGAGGTGGTGCTGTTGACTCCGGTGAGAGCCTTCATGTGGTTGACGATGACGGTGACGGGATAGTCCTTGGCGTTGGCGCGCTTGATGCCGGCGTTGAGGACGAGCCAGGGGCGATCGTTGAGGGTGATGGGCGTGGTGGCACCGGTGTGGGGTGAAGGACTTTCCCTGGCCAAACTGAGTGAAGCCGAGCTTGTTGACGGTCGAGTTCTTGACGAGGAAGCCGACGGAGATGCCGGTGCCGTCCTGCGAGTAGTAGGTGGAGTTGTCGGTGCTGTAGGCGGTGTAAAGGTTGGCGATGCCAGCGTCAGTATTGATCTGGTTGGCGATGTCGTTGGCGACAGATCTGGTTTTCGACCTCTTCGAGGGTGACGATGTCGGGGGTGTTGAGGACGTTGCGGATGGCGAGGGAGACCTTCTGGAGGCGGCGGGTGTAGGCGGCTTGGGTGATGTCGACGGCCTCGGAGATGAAGGTTTGTCCGGTGGAGAGGATGGGTGTGCTGGAGCTGCCGTTGAAGCCGTTGACGCCGGCAGGGACGTAGTAGAGGTCGTCGGTGCTGCTGGTGTTGTAGAAGCGCTCGATGTTGAAGGAGGCGACGGTGAACTCGGTTGGCGGCGGGGCAAGGGCACGGGCTGGACGGTCATGCCGGCAGTGACCTGGGTGCGGTCGTAGGTGGGGTCGAGGATGAGACGGCTGGGGTCGTAGAAGCTGTCGTTCGAGAAGGTGAAGTCGAGGACGCCGGTGACGTTGGGGAGGACGGCGCCGGTGGAGATTTCGAGCGAGGTGCCGCCGGCGAGGAAATGGAGTCGACGAGGATGCGCTCGGGGTTGTCATCGAACTGCGCGATGCCGGTTGGCGCGCCCGGGATGGGGACGTCGCGGATATCGATGCCGGGCTCGCGGAAGGGCCGTGCGGTGTCCGGTGATGACGGCGTAGAAGTAGCCGGTGGAGGTCGCGGTTTCGGTGGGCTCGTTGGCGCTGGTGATGGAGCCATTGGTGCCGGAGACGGCGGTCATGGAGGCGACGGTGACGCGCATGCCCTCATACGGGGTGAGCTGGTAGAGGCCGCCGGATGGCGTGAGCATGGCGGAGGTGAGTAGCGATGGGAGTGGGAAGCGGTTGCCGGTGCTGACGAGCGTGATTGTGGGGGAAGTGATCTCGGTGGCCGGCGTATGGCTGGCCGTAGTGGCGCGGGAAGGTGGCGACCGTTCCGGTGACAGTGACGACGTTTCCGACCGCGACGGTGGTGGGTGGCTTGGAGCTGGTGAAGACGTCGATGCCTTCAGGGGTGAGGGGGTTGCTGTCGGGGGACTGGGACTGAATGAAGAAGGCGTTGGAGAGGACGGCGGTGACGACGCCGGTGGTCGTGAACTTTTTGTCCAACGTAGGGAGAGACAGTGGCGGCAGTGGTGGACTTGACGCCCTGGATGTCATGGATGGCGACGGTGGCGCGGGCTGGGCGACGGTGAGGAGATGGGTGCGCGAGGCGGAGTGGCTCTGGGCATCGGTGACGGTAACGGGAAGAGAGATGGCTCCGGTGGCAGTGGTGGTGACGGTGGCGGTGTAGGAGAAGGTGCTGTTGCCGTTATCGGTGAAGGCCTGAGTCTGGCTACCGCCGATGAGCCTGAGGTCGCCGGTGACAGCGATGTTGGTGCTTGCTGGTGAGGTCGCGGGCGTTACGGTAACAGTGAGCGCGGTCGTCTGGCCGGCGATGACCGATGCAGGATTGGCTGCACCAGTGGCAGAAAGAGCGGCACTTGATCCGCCGAAGGCAGAGTTGCGGGGATTGGGCGCCGCGGTCGAGAAGTCGGTGGAGTTGTTATTGGTGTCGGTCGGCGGATTGGCGCGGACGTCGGCGAGTGTGTTGCTGGGCGCGGGAGCTACGGCGCCTTCAAAGCAGTTGGCAGTGCCGTAGCCGATGAAGTCGAGGACATTGGCGTTCGGGAGGGGGCATGCTCCGGTGAGCGCGGTAGTGCTGTTGACGAGAGCGACCTTGCCAGTGGTGGCGGAGAGATTGAATGTCTGCGAGGTGGGAATGGTTGCGTCGGGGGTGGGCAGTGCGGCATCGGTGCCAGTGCCTGCGGCGGCCTGGATGAGATAGAAGTGTCCGGGAGCGATAGAACTGGCGGGCAAGGGGAAGGTATTCCAACTCGTGCCTGTCGAGCTTGCGTATTGGACGGAAAGTCCGGAGGTGGAGGTGGCCGTCGCGGTGGGATTGTAGAGCTCGATAAAGTCGTTGGTGTACTGGGCCCCGGAGTTGCCGCCGCCACCGTAGATCTGCGAGATGACGAGGCCGGCCTGGCCGAACGCCGTGATTGTGCTGAAGAGAAGAAACAGAGCAGAGATGAAGGAGAGACGGAAAGAATTTTTCAAGATAGGCCTCTACGAGAAAAAGATTGGTATTTTTTTTGCTATCGATGGTTTAAACGTACGGATCTGGAAAACGCCGGGCGTGCGTTGGCAGGCGGCCGCGACCTTAAAGTTGGGAAGTCCTATTTTTAGCATGACCGCGTAAGGATGATTCCTTTAGGGCATTAATTTTTTTCTTCAGGATGCGATGCGGTGGTTGTTGCCGGAAACTCCGGGTTGGGCAGTTGACCGGCTCACGATAGGCGTTATTGGCTGGGTGGAGCGGGTTGGCGCAGGGAGGCGGGGACGAAGTTGCTGCTAAGGCTGGCGGGTGCGCCGGTTAGGTAGTAGGTGGGGATTTTGGGGAATTGTTCTTCGACTAGCTGGAGGGTGCGGAAGTCGAAGCTCTGGACCTCGGCGCGGGACTCCATGTGATTGCGGGTGATGGCTCCGCAGAGGGCGGTGACGAAGGCCTGCGGCTCGAAGGTGTGGTTGGTGGCGGGCTCGTGGTGCTCGGGGAGCGCGGGCGGCGGGCCGGGAGGGTCGTTGGGGAAGGGGGTGATCTTGGTTTCGAGGTTGAAGCGGACGGTGCGGGCGTTGGCGGCGCGGGCGGCGGCGTCGGGGTGGGATTTGCCGGGGCCGTTGGTGTAGTAGTCGGCGTAGAAGGCGACGAAGTGGAAGAGCTGCTCGGCGTGGGTGGGAACGTAGGGGCTGATGAGGCGCTCGTGTTTGGCGAAGGCTACGGCTACGGGTGAGAGGGCGAGGTCGTTCTTCTGCTCGTCGAAGCGGGCGTTGCCGTAGTCGGGGCCCTGATGGAGCTTGTCGCAGATGTAGGTGCTTTGCGCTTCGGCCAGGGAGATGTCGCGGATGTAGACGCGCTGTTCGCGGGTGTAAGGCTTGCCGTCGGCGCGGCGGCAGGACTCGGGGTTGAGGAACTGATCGTGCCAGATGAGAGAGACGTGGTCGGTGGTGACTCCGGTGTCGGTCTCCAGCTCGCGGACGAGATGGTCGAGGCCGTTTTCGAACGACGGCAAGGTGTTTTCTGGTCGTAGACCGCGGCCTCCGCGATGGGCAGAGGAGATGAAGGAGGCAAAGTAGGCGGCTTCGGCGGGGTGCGCGGATTTTTCTTCGGCGAGGACCTTCTGGAGGCGGTCGGGGTAGTCGGAGATGATGCCGTCGACGCGGAGGTTGATGAGGGCGCGGATCTTTTCGGGATCGTTCGTGGTCCAGGGGATGACTTTGAAGCCGTGCTGGTGAAGTTCGGCGACGTTGACCGGGGCGTTGGGGCCGAGGACGGTGGCGTCGACGGGGGAGAGCGTGGGGGTAGGGGCGCCGTGGGCTTTGGCGTGGGCACCGGCTGCGGTGAGGAGGCCGAGGTAGGGGTCGGTGGTCGGCATGGTGAAGAGGAGGGTCGCGGTGAGGGCAGCGGCTCGGATGGAGATTAGCATGTCGAGGGATGATAACGAGTTTTGGTTGACGGGATGTGAATGGGAGTAAGCACTATCTGGCCTTTCGCAAGTAGCATGGAGGCTATGCGAAGAACGTTGCGCTTGGCGGCACTGATGTTATTGGGGACAGGGATTGCACGTCCTGCGTTGCCACCGCCTGTTCCTTCAAAGGTGATCTTTGATACGGATATCGGGGACGATATCGATGATGCGTACGCGCTCGGATTGTTGCTGAGAAGTCCTGAGGTGAAGGTGCTTGGAGTAACGACCGCGTTTGAGGACACCCACTTGCGTGCACGGTTGCGACGCGATTCCTCGAATCGGCTGGACGGAAGGATGTCCCGGTGTATGAAGGGCCGAAGACGGCCGGGAAGTCCCATTTCACTCAGTCGAAGTGGGCGGAAGGCTCTCCTGACCGGACGTATCCGGATGCGATCGAGTTCGTGCTGGAGACGATTCGCAAAAATCCGGGACAGATCACACTGGTGGCGGTTGCGCCGCTGACGAATGTGGGTGCGTTGATTGCGAAAGATCCGCAGACGTTTCGCAAATTGAAGCGCGTGGTGTTGATGGGGGGATCCATTGCGCTTGGATATGGGAATAAGAGTGAACCCGATGCAGAGTGGAATATCGTCAACGATGTTGCGGCGGCGAAGGCGTTGTTTGGTTCGGGCGTTCCGCTGTATGTGATGCCGTTGGATTCGACGGAAGTTCCGCTCGGAGCGGCTCGGCAAGCGGAGTTATTTGGAAAGAAGACTGGAATGACGAAGGCGCTCGAGGAGCTGACGGCGGAATGGAGCGCGGCGACTCACGCGAAGTCTCCGCTGTTGTTCGATGCTGTTGCTGCGGCGTATGCGGTAAGGCCAGAGATTTGTCCGACTACAGCGATGCGGATCGAGGTCGATGACAAGGGATTTACTCGCCGGGTTAGTGGAGCCGCCAACGCGAATGTTTGTCTCGACTCAAAGACGGACCTGTTCTTCGCTCTCTTTATGTCGCGGGTGTTTTAGGGGGAGTGAGACACGGTTCCTTCCCTGAAGGATTGAAGAACGCAGTTGCAGCCGGGGTGTGGGACTCACCAACAGGAATCTCCGGGTGCGGCAGAAGGGAAGAACGATGAACTATCGGAAGAGAAGCGGCTACCGTTTAAGGAATTGGTTGCGAACCCTCGTGGTGATGTTGGCAGTGCCTGTTCTCAGCCTGCACGGGCAGGAGACGTGCAGCGAAGAGGTGAAACTTCTGCTTTCACCTGAGCAGGTAAAGATCACGATCCCTGCGCTTCAGGCGCGTGGGAAGACACGGGGCCGCGTCTATTTTTACGACACACCTGCGCTCGATTTGTTGTCGAGTGGCGTGGTGCTTCGTCTGAGGGAGGGTGCGGAGATCGATCTTACGGCGAAGCTGCGGCCACTCTCGAGTGAGACGTTCGTCGATCCGAGCGGCGGACGCGAACGCTACAAGTGCGAGGTGGATTTGAACGATGGCGTCGCGGTGAAGTCGTTTTCGGTGCAGAAAGGGTATGTGGGTGTCGAGGTGCCGGAGACCGGTACGGAACTCTTCCAATTGTTGAGTGCGGGACAGAAGAAGCTGCTTGAGGATTCGAAGGTTGCAATTGATTGGAGCCGAATTCGTCGTGTCGCGGATATCCGATCGACGAGTTGGAAGACGGCCGCGAAACCGAACCTGGGCAAGTTGAGTGTCGAGCTTTGGGAGTGGCCGGGCGGAAGCATTCTTGAAGTTTCAACGAAGGTGGCGCCGGCTGCTGGGCAGTCAACTTATTCCAGACTGGAACTGCTTGCGAAGAGGCAGGGGTTGGCGGTGAGTCGTGATCAACGGTCCAAGACAGCGATTGCCTTGGGAGAGATTGCTGCAACGCATCGAACGGCCCCACGATGAGCTGTGGGCGGCTTCGGTCGAAATGACGTCAAAAGTCGGTGGACTAGTTGATGCCGAATTTGTGCATGTACTCGGCGTCGATTTTTAGGGATTGCATGGGGGGTACGTTGAAGCCTTCTTGTTCGACAAAGCAGTGCTTGATGTTTCCGGATTTCGCGGCCTGGGCGAGGATGGGGGCGTAGTCGATGTGGCCGGTGCCTAGCTCGGCGGGGACGGGCGGCGTGGTGTCGGGTTTGAAGTCCTTGATGTGGAGCATGGAGATGCGGGTGGGGTAGTTTTTGAGGTAGTCGATGGGGTTGCCGCCACCGACGACGACCCAGCCGCAGTCCATCTCGAAGGTGACCTTTGCCGGATCGGTGAGACGCAGCAGTTCGTCGTAGGGCACGACGCCGTCCACCTCGTGGAACTCCGGGGTGTGGTTGTGATAACCGAAGCGCATCCCGGCCGCGGTGACCTTGTCGGCGAACTGATTGAACTGGTCGGCGTTCCAGCGCCAGTCGTCGAGCGTGAAGGCGTGGTTGCGGTCGGGGTTCTTCGGAGTGGAAGGGTCCTTGAAGCTGGGGCTGGCGCAGATGATGTAACTGACGCCGACGTCTTTGTCGAAGGCGATGATCTCGTCGAGTTTTTTATGAAGATCGTCGGAGGAGTGGTGCGCGCTGACAAGATAAAGGTTGGAGGCGGTCATGGCCTGGTTGACTTCGGCGGCGGAGTGGTTGAAGTAGCCGGCGGATTCTACTTCCCGATAGCCGAGGGCACCGAGATCTTTCAGGGTGCCATCGAAGTCTTTGGGGAGTTGTTGGCGGACGGAGTAGAGCTGGAGGCCGAGCGGGACGCGGAGGGTTTGGGTTTTAGCTGAGAGGCTGCGGGTTTGGGACAGGGTGCCGAGGAGGGCGGAGGAACCGGTTTTGAGAAAGTCTCTTCGTGAGGGATTCAAAAGGAACCTCGCTTTATTTGGAACTGATCTGAACTTGTCAGCTAGAAACGATAGGCGTCCTGCGAGGTTTTGTCGACTTCAAAGGTTGCGATGTTTCATTGATATGAAAGAGGGTATAGGAAGGGCGATAAGATGGAGACGTCATCCAAAGTTCGGCGACGGTGTTGCTTGAGCTTCGGCGATTCTAACGATACGTTGAAGGTTTTCCTGAGGAAGCAGGCCGCGTTTCAACGAAATGAGTGTGTCGGTTGGAAGGAGATTGCTGGATGGCAGGTTCGACGATTCTCACCAGAATGCGCGACAAGATACTGTCTCCGGACCGGTTTTTAAAGCAGGTTCGGGGAGTGATTCATGTCGGTGCGAACAGAGGGCAAGAGCGATATTTGTATGCGGTTTACGGATTGCAGGTTGTGTGGATCGAGCCAAATCCCGCAGTATTCGAGAGGCTCAAGCAGAACCTGATCGATTTTCCAAAACAAGCCGCTTACCAGCGCCTGGTGGCCGCCGAGGACGGAGTCAGACATACGTTGCACATATCCAACAATGACGGCGAGTCTTCATCGATCCTGGAACTCGCCGAACATCGTTCTATCTGGCCGGAGGTCGTATTCACCGATTCCATCGAGCTAGAAGGGGTTACGTTGCCAACGCTTCTTCGAGAGGAGCGGTATTGATCTGGCATCCTTCGACGCGCTTGTGCTCGACACGCAGGGCTCGGAGCTGCTCATCCTTCAAGGGGCGGTCGGATCTTCTTCCAGGGTTCCGATTCATCAAGACAGAAGTCGCGGATTTTGAATCGTACGAGGGCGGATGCCAGCTGCCCGAAATGGACGCCTTTCTGACGGGTCATGGATTCAAGCGTGGACGCATGGACGTGATTGCGAAGTCGCCAAAGGGCGGGAAGTACTACGATGTGCTCTACCAGCGTCGTTGAAGATCGGGACTTCGGTATGCCATGTTTACTTGAAGGCCACAGGGTCCCCTAACATCGATATGGCCGCAAGGCGACGTGGTAATGTGTCAGTGTTGCTGTTTGAGGAGGGCGGAGAGGTTGCCTTGGTGAGCGGCTAGTTTGGCTTCGGCGGCCGGGCGGTCGACGTTAAGTTTTTGCATGACGATGGCGGTTTTTACACTGTTGCCGGATTTGTTCAGAAGCTCGGCGGCGGCGTACTGGTCTACTCCTGTGGCGGCGATGATGATGCGCTGAGCCCGGTCGATGAGCTTGGCGTTGGTGGGCTGCACGTTGACCATGAGATTGCCGTAGACGGCTCCGGTTTTGATCATGACGCCGGTGGAGAGCATGTTGAGGACGAGCTTGGTTGCGGTCCCGGCTTTGAGGCGGGTGCTGCCGGTGAGCACTTCCGGGCCGGTGATGGGGGCGATGGCGATGTCGGCGACGGAGGCCATCTGGGAGTTGGGGACGCAGGTGAGGGCTATGGTGAGGGCGTTGAGCTTGCGGGCCTGGGCGAGGGCTCCGAGGACGTAGGGGGTGCGGCCGCTGGCTGCTATGCCTACGAGCGCGTCCTGTCCGGTGAAGCCTGCGGCTGCGAGGTCGGCTGCGCCCTGCTCGGGGGAGTCTTCGGAAACTTCGCTGGATTTGCGGAGGGCCGAGTCGCCGCCTGCGATGAGGCCCTGCACGAGGGTTGGGGGGACGGAGAAGGTTGGGGGGATTTCGCTGGCGTCGAGGACGCCAAGACGGCCGCTGGTGCCTGCTCCTGCGTAGAAGAGGCGGCCGCCTTTTTCGAAGAGGGCTGCGATTGTGTCGACGGCTTTGGCGATGTTCGGAAGTTCGGCGGCTACCGCGGCGGCTACTTTGGCGTCTTCTTCGTTGATGACGCGGAGCATTTCGAGGGTGGGGAGTTCGTCGATGTGCTCGGTTGCCGGGTTGCGGGATTCGGTGGGGAGTTGGGCTAGGCTCATTTGGTTCCATGATAGGCAAAACGAAAGCGAATTGCTTTGGGGAATGACAGGCAAAGGGCAAAGACGAAATGCGGGGGTCTCTCCACTGCGCAATGGACGATGAAACAGTCCATCGCTACGGTCGAGATGACACACCTTTTGTGGTCGATCGAGTCGGTTAGGGCACGATGACGCAGGGACCGTTGGCGGTTTCGTTCTTTACAGCTTGCAGGGCTTCGTTGGCGTGATCGAGGGGGAAGGTTTGGACCTGGGGTTTGATGCCAATTTCTGCGGCTAGTTGGAGGTAGTCGCGGGCGTCCTGGCGGGTCATGTTGGCTACGCTGCGGATCTGGCGCTCGCCCCATAGGAGCGTGTCGTAGTCGAAGGCGGGCATCTGGTCGAGGTGGATGGCGTTGATGGCGACGACGCCTCCTTTGCGCAGGCTCGAGAGCGCGGCGAGGACGACTGCTCCGCTGGGGGCAAAGGTGATGGCGCGGTCGAGAGGGACGGGAGGCTTGTCGTTTTCAGTGCCGACCCAGGTTGCCCCTGCGGCGGTTGCTTGCTGGCGGTGGGCTTCGCCGCGGGTGGAGACGTATACCTCACAATTCCAGTGGCGGAGGACCTGAATGGCCTGGCCGGCGGAGGCTCCGAAGCCGAAGAGGCCGACGCGCTCGCCGGGTTGAGTTCCCGCGACTCGCAGGCTGCGGAAGCCGATGATGCCGGCGCAGAGCAGCGGTGCGGCGTGGATGTTGTCGAGCGTGTCGGGAAGGGGGTAGGTGAAGTCGGAGCGAACGAGGGCGTACTCGGCGTAGCCTCCGTTGGTGGAGTAGCCGGTGAAGGTGGGGTGGTCGCAGAGGTTCTCTTCGCCGCGAAGGCAGAAAGGGCAGGTGCCGTCGGTGCCGCCGATCCAGGAGACGCCGACGCGGGTTCCTTTGTTGGCGCCGTCGGTGACTTCGCCGACGATCTGGTGACCGAGGATGAGCGGTTTTTGAAGCAGAGGGAGTCGCCTTCGTAGATGTGGAGGTCGGTGCGGCAGACTCCGCAGGCGAGGACTCGGAGGAGGGTGTGGTTGGGGGCAGCGGCAGGGATGGACAACTCCTCTATGCGGAGGGGTTGGTTGGCGGCATGAAGGACTGCGGCTTTCATTGGGTGGCTCCTCGCGAGGAACGGATGAAGTTTGGATGCAAATTCACTTCATTTTGCGGCTCGAACAGGATATGGTGGACTCCGATCTCCCCAAGAATTAATTGGATCTTACGACCGGAGAAATTTCATGGCTACAGCAGTCCCGACGCAGCAGGTCACCCCAGAACGCTTCTTCAATGCGATGAGCGCGTACCAGCAGACCGAGGCAGTGAAGTCTGCGGTGGAACTGGAGCTCTTTACCGCTATTGCGGAAGGCAACACGACGGCCGTGGCAATTGCGAAGCGCTGTGCGGCTTCAGAGCGCGGCGTGCGGACGCTATGCGATTTTCTTACGATTCATGGTTTTCTGACGAAGGCGGAAACGCAATACGTTCTGGCGCCAGACTCGGCGGTTTTTCTGAATAAGAAATCTCCGGCCTACCTGGGCGGGGCGATTGAGTTCTTGCTTACGCCGCGAAATCGCGAGGCTTTTACTTTGCTGACGGAAGCGGTGCGCCGGGGAGGGACGGCGCTTGGCGAAGGGAATATGCTGCCGGACAATCCCGATTGGGTGAAGTTTGCGCGGGCGATGATGCCGTTGATGGCGATGCCCGCGCAGATTACGGCTACAGAGCTGCGCAAGGGCGGCGAGGCCCACAAGGTTCTCGACATTGCGGCGGGGCATGGGATATTCGGAATCTCCGTGGCGAAACAGAATCCTGCTGCGCAGATCTACGGGTGCGATTGGAAGAATGTGCTCGAGGTTGCGGAGGCAAATGCGAAAGCAATGGGGGTGGGGGATCGCTACCATCTGATACCAGGCAGCGCGTTCGATATGGATTTCGGTGGCGGATACGATCTGGCGCTGATTACGAATTTCCTGCATCACTTCGATGTGCCGACGTGCACAAATTTCCTCCGCAAGGTGTGCCAGTCCTTGGCTACAGGCGGGCGTGCGGCGATCGTGGAGTTTGTGCCGAACTCTGACCGGGTGTCACCGCCAGGCCCTGCCGCGTTCAGCATGATGATGCTGGGAACCACTCCATCAGGAGACGCCTACACGTTCGCGGAACTCGAGAGCATGTCGAAGGAGGCGGGGTTTGCCAGGATTGAGCCCGCACAGTCGCTGGGGATGGACTCGCTGATCGTTGCGCACAAGTAAATCGCCTAAGGATAGGAAAGCGGTGGGTCGATCTTCGCTGACTGCCTTTGCCCGTATCACTGACAAGAGTACAATCTCTGCGATTGACGGATGCGATTGCTGAGGAGGATGAGATGAGTGTTCGACGGCTCAGTTTGATTGCTATGGCTCTGATACTGACTGCTCCAATGTGGGGAAAGAGCAAAGAGGAGAAGACGCTTCCGATCTATGTGCTGACGGCGCATACGGTCGCGGTGATCGTGGATCCGCAGGCGGGAGTTGACGTGGAGGATCCGCGCGCAAACCAGGTTGCGCAGAAGGATGTGGAGACAGCGCTGGCGAACTGGGGCCGGTTTGAGATGGTGATGCGACCGGAGGTGGCTGACCTTGTGATTGTGGTTCGCAAAGGACACGGGCGACTGGTTGATGAGACGATCCCGGATTCGCGGCAGAATAGCCGGGCCGGAGTGATCAATCCGACGAACAATGGAATTCAGGTTGGGGCTCAGCATGGGCCTCCTCCGAATCCCGGCTCGGTGTCAGGAAATGGGCCGGATGAGTCTCCCGCTCCGAGTGTGACACAGATTCCGATGCCGCAACAACAGGGCCCCCAGATGGAGCTGGGCGGGGTGGAGGATTCGTTTGCGGTCTACGAGGGCGGGCGATCTGGTTCGATGCTGGGCCCGCCGGCCTGGAGAAAAGACGAGAAGGATGGGCTCCGTTCGCACAACGTTCCCGTCGTGGACGAGTTCCGGAAGGCAGTTGCGGAGGCGGACAAGGCGGCCGCTGCGAAGAAGCCTTAGTGGCGATGTCGCGGGCTTAGGGTCAGCGAGTCATGTGTTGCAGTAAATCGCGACGCACATAAAGTTCGTTGACCAAAATCAAGAAAAGAATCCCGATTAAGGTCAGAAGCAGGACTCTTTCCATCTTCATCGGGCGTCACCTTTTCCCAGGAAGCCGTCCTCCAGATCGAGCAGGGCTACAACCCTACACCCTCGACCTCTAAACCCAAAATCTTACGAAAAGGTGGCTAGTACTGGCCGTAGCGGCCTTTGATGGAATCGAAGAGTTTGGCGGAGTCGTAGCCGACGCCGTCTTTGAAGACGATCTCGATTTTCTCGATGTCGTTGATGTTGGCGGCGGGATTGCCATTGATAACGACCAGGTCGGCGTTTTTGCCGGGCGCGATGCTGCCGATGGTGGACTGCTTGTTTTCGTAGATGGCGCCGTTGAGGGTAGCGATTTTGATGGCTTCAACCGGAGTGAAGCCTCCGGCGTCTACGAGGAGCTCGACTTCGCGCTGGTCGCCGAAGCCTGGCAGGGTGCCGCCGTCACCGGTGGGGTCGGGGCCGGCAAGCAGAAGGCCTCCGGCGGCGACGAATTTGTGTTCGAGGGCGGCTCCGTTGTGAAAGGCCTTTTCGCGAGTGGGATTTTGCGGCGCGGCTGAGCTCGAGGTTGCGGGTGTAGAGGTAGGCCTCGCGGGTGGGTGGCGACATGGCTTCGAGGACGCGGTTTTGCAGGTGCAGGTGCAGCGGGATGCTGCTTTCAAAGACGGGAAGCGTGCTGGTGACGGCAACGTGATGGTCGACGAGGAGTTTGATAAGGGCCGCGGCGTCGGGGCCGTCAGGGTCCATCGCGGCAAGGGTTGGGTTGCCGGTGGTGCGGGGGCACAGGTCGGGCTGCTTGCCGGGGTCGTTCTGCGTGTTGACGAAGAAGCCGTGTTCGAGATCGTCGATGCCTGCCTCGACGGCTTCAGGATAGGTAACGGCACAGAGGTGGCCGGTCACTTTGAGGCCGTGTTTGTGGGCGGCGTCGACGGCGGCTTTGAGCTCGGCGCGGGTGATGTTCATGTAGGCCTTGTAGCTGGTGACTCCCTGAGAGGCCCAGTAGTCGACGAAGGCTGCGGGCGTCGTCGGGACCGGTCAGGTTGTGCATCTGGACGAAGGGGCTGTTGGGGCCTTCGAGATAAGGCGCGGTAATGTCCATGTGCGGGCCGGGCAGGTGGCCCGAGTCGATCTCGCGGCGGAGGTTGAGGTCAAGGTAGGGTTCGACGGAGCCGGTGGTGCGGATGGTCGTGACTCCCGCGGCGAGGTACATGCGCGGCGCGGTGAAGGTCATCTGGGGGACGATGAGGGGCGGCTCGGAGGTGCCATCGGCGGCCTCGTCGGCGCGGGCGATGTAGTAGAGGTGGTCGTGCATGCCGACGAGGCCGGGGATGACGGTATGGCCGTGGAGGTCGAGGACTGTGGAGTTCGGTGGCGCGGGAATGCTTGTTGCTATGGAGGTGATCTTGCCATTCTCAATAAGGATGGATTGGTCTTCGACGGGCGCGGCTCCGGTGCCGTCGATGATGCGGACGTGGGTGAGGAGAACTTGTGGGGCGTTGACTTTGACGTAGCGGAGGACGTCGGGAGAGAGGGTTTGGGACTGGAGGGTCGTGACGGGCAGAGTGAGGGCGAGGATTGCGAGGGGGGCGAAGCGAGCGCGCATGCAGGGTCTCCGGTGGGATGAGTTTACCTTGAGACCCGAATGATGGCGGTGAACGCGGAGCAGCCGAAGGAGAGGCCAGAGAGGAAGAGACGGAGAATCGGCGTTAGGAGGAGAGGAGTTAGGTTTTTTCGCGAAAAATGAGGGCCGCAATAAGTGAGAACTAATGGGAGGGGATAGAAAATTGTGCTCGAAGAAGGTTGAATTTACTCGCTTAACCCTAATTTTTATCAATGTTTACGCGATGAACAGAGAGGAAAAACTACGGTAGAAAATTTCGATGGCAAAGACAACCTTTACGTCGGGAGATTCATCGCCCTCGAGGCCGTAAAATAGAGAGAGACCACAGAAAAAAGGATGAGGAAGCAGATGGCTATGAGCACGCAGGAAGTGTTGGCAGGGCAGGTTGAGTCGGCGGCGAAGGCGGCCGGGATGGAGGTAATTTCGAGCGAGGTAGGCCAGGACTTTTCCGGCAATCCCACGACGCGGTTTAAGTTGGCCCTGGTGGCCGACCGCACGAAGACTCAGGTGCTGGAGCTCACGCGATAAGTTTGATTTCAGCCGGGCCGATCTGCTCGCGGAGGTTGGCACCTATCTCGCAGCGACCGCCAAACGGCTAAGAAATCCCCGACCGGATTGTCTATTGACGCTGCATGGGTTACCGCTGCGGTTTGAGAAGTTCACCTGGCCCTTTCACTCGTCGACCTCGGGCGCGGATACGTTCCTGGTGCATGGAGAAGTCTGGCTGGAGAATGGCGAGGCGAGTCCATTGCACGCGAAGATTGCGGCGTCGATGACCGTGACGTTCGCGGAGATCGTCAAGGCTCCGGAGCAGCCATTTGCGGAGCAATTTATTTATAACGCCGTGCGCAAGACGATGGATCAGGGGCAACTCGAGCTGGTGAAGAGCGGTAATCGCCAGCCGGTTCCGGTGACGACGCGTTTCTATAGTCCGTGGAAGAAGCACTTCAACTTCAATGACACGACGGAGGCGCAGCGGATGGAGTACCTCGCGGCGAAGGTGCTGTGGCTGTCGGGTGTTCTCGGCGGTGGCCAACCCGTTTGGGTGCTTGATCCGATGGATGCGCAGTATCTGAATACGACGGTGGAAGAGCTGAAGAAGAATGCGATCGCTCTTGCAGGCGAAGGTGTGGTGAGGTTGGCGGCGGATACCGAGTACGCTACTCCGACTGAGGCCTTGATGGGGCACCGCGCAAAGTATGCCGCTGAAGTCGCTGCTGCGCTCGATGCATCAAGCCCACATTCAATGAAGATATGCGTGGTGGCCACACAAATATGTAGGTATTTCGTGCAACTTTCGGGGGTTAACTGCCTGGTCGCTCCAATTTGCCAGTAATCAATGGGGTTATGGTAACTTCCCTTTGGCCCTAAAGGCGCATTTTGACCTCCAAGGCAAAGAGGAAACGTAATGAAATCAACAATTCGAATCGCAACCCCACTGATTGCAGTGGCACTTATGAGCGGTGCATCCTTTTTCGCACACGCCCAGGACACTAAAGCACCCGCAACACAGAGCCAGAGCTGGAATACTCCCCCCGCAGGAACGGAGCAGGCCCAGGCCTACCGTGATGGCATCGAAGCAGCCCAGCTCGACAAGGCGGTTCATCGCCCGATCGACGCGAAGCAGTCTCACCTGTATGTTCATCCACCGGTGAAGGCAGCAGTTCGCGACTCGTATCGTTCGAGCTTTGTTGCTGGATACGAGGCTGCGGTGAAACACAGCTCCGGCGAATAACAATCAAGGTTCACTGGCGAGCCCAGAGACCGAAAGAGAGGAGGCCCCTACGCGGGGCCTTTTTCTTTGCTTCGATGGTCGAGCGCTGGTGCTGGGCTTCGGCGGAGGGCGATGGCCCTGGCCGTGATTTCTGGCGGGTTTATGTTAGAGGAATGCGAATGAGAATGACTGCAGTGGTTGCGCTGGGATTGGCGGTGGGAACTGCGTGCGGGCAGGAGCCGACCGCTCCGGCGGCCACAGCGCGGCCCGCAGAGGCGCCAGTGGATGGATTGGTTCGTAAAGATTCGTATGCAGTAGGACTGACGCTTCCGGGCAAGCGAATGGGGCCCGGCCTCGATGCGCGCTCGGGGCTGGTGGTGGAGGACTTCGAGTTCAATGGCGATGCGGTGACGACAGACAAGCTGCACTTCAAACAACTCTCGCCTGGAGTGGTGGAGATTACGAGCGTTGCGTACTCAGTCGGAAGCTGGCGGTTCCGGGTGCGCGATGCAGCGAACTACTACGGTCTCGGGGAACGGTTCGATGCGCTGAATCACGCCCATACCGTGGTCGAGAACGTATCGCAGGATAACGGCCACGCAAAGGGCTCTTCGACTTATAAGCCGATCCCTTTCTTCATGAGCACGACAGGTTATGGGCTTTGGGTGGACACGACGGCCGAGGCGCAGTTCGACATGAATGCGACGAATAACTCGGACATCATCGTGGACGTCATTGCGGGAAAGCTGCGGGTGGTGCTGTTCACAGGGCCGGAGTTCCCGCTGATCCTCGATCGGTTCACGGCGTTGACCGGAAGGTCGATGCTGCCGCCGTACTGGGCATTTGCGCCATGGAAGTCGAGAGACTATCACCGGAATGACGCCGAGGTGAAGGAGGATGTGGATAAGAATCGGGCGCTGGGGTTGCCGGCGAGTGTCATCATGATCGATTCGCCATGGTCAACGACCTATAACAGTTACAAATTCAACCCTAAGCAGTTTGAGGACTTGCCCGCGCTGGTGAGATATGTGCACCAGAACGGTTACAAATTGGTTTTGTGGCATACTCCGTGGACGAATTTGCAGTCGGATCCGCCGCATGAACAGGGGTTTGAAGGAAAGATTGCACCTAAGGCGGAGAACTACGACGAGGCCGCAGCGAACGGGTTTTTTGTGAAGAATCCGGACGGCACTCCCTATGTGGGACGGTGGTGGAAGGGGATGGGCTCGTTGATTGACTTTACGAATCCAATGGCAAAGCGGTGGTGGCAGGATCAGGTGCGGCAGGCAATTCAGGCAGGGGCAGATGGATTCAAGGATGATGATGCGGAGGGGAATTTTCTAGGGCCGGTAAAGTTTGCCGACGGCACGGACGTCCGCGTGATGCGCAATAAATATGCGGTCCTCTACAACAACGCGATGGAGGAACTGATCCAGAAAGATCTGAAGGGGAATGGAATTTTGTTTGCCCGTAGCGTCACGGTCGGGGCGAATGGGATTGGAATGCTTTGGGGTGGGGACAACGAGGCTAGCTTCAGCACGGAGAATGGTCTGCCTACAGTGGTGACAGCGGGGCTTGGCGCGGGGTTAAGTGGGATGCCGCTTTGGACCGCAGATTTGGGCGGATATGAGAAGACTCCGTCGACGCCGGATCCAATTCTCTTTCAACGGTGGACAGAATATGCGGCGTTTTCTCCGGTGATGGAGGTGATGTCGGAGGCAAACTTAGGGCCGTGGGATTATGGCGATGCAGCGCTGGCGACATTCAAGAAATACGCGGTCCTGCATATGAGCCTGTTCCCTTACCGCTATGCGGCGGCTCAGGAGGCCGCGAAGACGGGGATGCCGATCATGCGGGCTCTGGTGCTGACGAATCAGGATGACGAGCAGGCGCGTGCGGTGAAGGATGAGTACATGCTGGGGCCGGATTTCCTGGTGGCTCCAGTGGTGGACGCGAGCACGAGAAGAGCGGTGTATCTGCCGAAAGGGGATTGGGTGGATTACTGGACGGGGGCTTCCGTGAGCGGAGGGAAGTCGGTCGTGGTGGACGCGGCGATGGATGCGTTGCCGTTGTGGGTAAAAGCCGGGGCGGTGATTGCGAAGATTCCGGAGGATGTGATGACTCTCGTGCCGCGAGAGTGAGAGCGGGAACAGTGTGGTGAAAGCGATGGATAACCGGCGGGTTTTTGAGATTTACGGGGCCGGGGATTCTATGCGAACGGATTTTGAGGGGAGGGTAGTGGAGCGGAAGGGTTCGTCGCTGAGGATCTCGGGGGATCCGTCGGCGCATGTGGTGGTGCGATGGCGGTTTGGGGGAGTAAAGAGCGTGACGGTAAATGGGGCAGCGGTGAAGTTAGGGAATGCGGATGGCGGAGCGTTCGTGCAGTTCGATCATTCGAAGGAGAGTTTGGTGAAGTGGGAGTAGAGGGCGCATGAGGCTTGCGCGCGGCGCAGGTCATCCACTCTTTTCTATGAGACTGCAAAGTATAGGCCACGACTCGGTTGGAATGATGGCCTAGGCGGTTTGGGTGGTGAGGGAAGTGGGGGTGACGGAGGCTCCGCAGTGGTTGCAGAACATGGCGGTGGGGTTGGTGAAATGGCCGCAGGCGTTGCAGCGAGAGGTGGATCTGCCTGAGCTGGCGAGAATCTGGGCGGAGATGTGACTTGCCTGCAGGATGTTGTAGCGGCGGACGCGACCGGGCATGAAGAATGCCTCGATCCAGGCGATGAACATTGGGACGGAGGTCCAGGAAAAGAGGAGATAGAGAAAGCCAAGGCCGTCGCGGCGGAGGTAAAAGTGGTGGATACCGAGGCCTCCGAGGAAGATAGCGAGGAGCACGCCCACGACCTCGTTTTTGCTGGCCTCCTGGTATTCGGCGTAGAACCAGGCGCGCTGGTTTTCGTTCATGTTGATGGTGTAAATGGGATCGATTGGAAGCATGGTTCGTTCCTCATAAATCAGTGAAGAAAGATACGGACGCAGATGTTCCATGGTTCCGTGGACACGGCGGGGTTTGGTTTGATTTCTGCGGAGGTTGTCGGAGGAGGGCTCGCCAGGGGGAACCCATGAAGCGGTTCATAACGTCATCCGAAGCGCGCGCTGCTCCATCTGAAGGTTTCGCCGATCAGTGGGTGTGATGGGTTCATGCCCGCGGCCCAGGCTTAAAGTTAGCGGCGGTTCATGCCGAGCAGGCTTAGGAAAAAGCTTCCGAAGATAGCCTCTACCCCGAGCATGAAGAAGGTGGCCGACGGAAGCGTGAGGCGGAGCATGCGCTGGGGGGAGAGGTCGCCGAATCCAGTGCCGCGCCAAATGTGAAGCGCATAGGCGAGGATGGCAAAACCCAAGAGCAAGAGGGTGGCCCCGAACAGGAGCCCCACTTCCAGATTGATGTAATTGAAGATGCGCTCGAACTTGGGGTTGGGCGGGAGAAAGCCTTCCTGCGTGCCGAAGACGCGTGCGCTTACGGCGAACAACGAGATATGGGCTCCGATAAGGACGAGGCCGAGCGAATAGGTGAGCGTATCAACGTCAAAGGTCCACCGGCCTATGGTTTGCGGGCCTGGGAGAAGCCAGACGGAGAGAAGGATTCCGGCGAAGAAACTGAAGATGCCAGGATAGAAGAAGAGCCAGCGAGGGCTGTAAAGGAGCAGGAAGCGAAGGTGACGCCAGCCGTCGCGCCAGGTGCGGAGATGCGGTGGGCGGCTGCGGCCGTCGGGTGCGAGGGTGGCGGGGACTTCGGCCAGGCGGAGGCCGGCGAGAGAGGATTTGACGACCATCTCGGAAGCGAACTCCATGCCGGTGGTGCGGAGGTTAAGATCGAGGATGGCATCCCGGCGGAAGGCTCGAATGCCGCAGTGGAAGTCGCGGACCGGGATGCCGAAGAAGAGGCGTCCGATGAAGCTGAGCACTGGGTTGCCGAGGTATTTGTGAAGGGAGGGCATGGCGCCGGGCTTGATTTCGCCGCGGAACCGATTGCCCATGACGAGATCGCTGCCGCCTTCGAGCTTGGCGAGGAAGCGGGGGAGTTGGCCGAAGTCGTAGCTGGCGTCGGCGTCGGCCATAAGGACGTATTGGCCGCGAGCGGCTTCGATGCCGGCGAGCAGGGCGGCCCCGTAGCCCTGAATGGGGACGTGAACCACGCGTGCGCCTTCGTCTGCGGCGATTTGCTGAGAGCCGTCGGTGCTGCCGTTGTCGGCGACGACGACCTCTCCCGGGATGTAGTTGTCTCGGAGGGCGGCGACAGCCTGGCGAACGCAGAAAGCCAGTGTCTCTGCTTCATTGAGGCAGGGCATAAGAATGGTGACCGACAGCTCGCTCATTATTTGAATGCCACTAAAGGGCGTTTGGTGGTTTTGTGCGCAGGAAAGAGCAAGAGTCAGGGACGAGTCGGGGTTAGAGGTGTTGAGCTTGCATCGTCTGAAAGGTTAAGCGGAAGGGCGTAGAAGTGGGTTCCACCAAGCTGACGCCAGCCGGCAGAGACAGGCGTTGTGCCGGTCATAAGGCCTGGGTCAAAGTAGCCGACGAGAACTTTGGCGCCTTCGCGGCGAGCGATGTCGTAGGCCTGCTCGCGGTTAGGCATGGCGGCAAGAGCAGGGTAAAGCGGACCTGCGGGCACGTAGATTTCGGTAAGCACCCGGACACCGGCAAGCCGCGCCCAGTATGGGTCGTACATGCACGCACGAGTGCCGATGCAGGCAATCGTGTCGCCGGGACCGACGCCGAGGTCGTTGAGGGCGTGAGCCGAACGGAAGATATCGCGGTCATACCATCCAGTGGCGTACTGGATGGAGACGAGGTCGCGCCGCAATTGACCGACGATGCGGGCGGATTCTCCGACTGCGAGTAGAGCCAGAAGAGTGACCGCGGCTGAAGCTGCGAAGCGCGCGGAGGAGATGGGGACGGCGGGAGTGATCCGCAGAGCGGCGAAGAGCGTCATGAGGATCGTAAAGAAGGCGGCTGTAAGATACCGGTCCTCGACGTTGACGATAGCGTAGATGCCGATGATGGCGATTCCAAGCACGAGCGGAGGAATCCAGAACGCATTCGCAGAGATGGTCCATTTGAAACGGAAGCGCGCTCCGAGGAACGCGAAGAGGATGAGGAGCGCCCAGGCCTCGGGGTGATTGCACATGTACCGCAGGATGCGCATAATGCACTGCCCGATGACGATGATCTGGAGGCGAGGGTTCATGTGAGCCTTGATGCGCTCATTGAAGAAAGACGTATCGAACCAATCGGGATACGTGCCGTAAGGGAGCTCTTTGTAGCTGAAGACGGGAGGGTCCTTCAGAAGCTGTTTTTCAGGGTGAATGAGATGAACATCGGCAGCGCCAAAGAGGTTGGTCTCATACTGCTGCAGATGCAGCTTCTCGGTGCCGGCGACGAACCATACGTAGTTGAGGTTGCCGGAGTCGCCGAAGTCGAAGCGGTGCTTCTGTTTCGAGAGCGCTGCGATGTACGGGCCAGCGACGACGGAGAAGCAGATGAGAACGAGGAGAGCCGAGACTGCTACGCGCCGGGGTGCGTGCCGCTGCCAGAAGAGACGGAAGGTAACAAGCGCGAGAACGCAAAGAAGAGTGAAGAGGAAAGCAAAGGATTTCGTCAGATAAGCGAGGCCAAGAGCAATGCCCATCCACGCGGCGTAACGCACACGAGCCGTGGCGAGATGACGGAACAACGCAGCGAGCGCGAAGAGCAGAAAGGCCTGAAGGAGCGCGTCGGGACGCACTTTACCTACGCTGATCTCTCGCTGCGCCGAGATCACGAGGATGGCAATGCCAAGATAGCGGAGCGTATAGCGGTCGAGAAAAAACGGAAGCGAGCCCGATGCGGAGCTGACCGACTCGCGTAGATCGCGAAGCTTCACCAGGGCGTCAGTGAAAGCGACTACCGCCAGCATCTCCAGAATAAAGATGCCGAAATTGACCATGTAGTATGCGTGCAACTCGGTGTAGCGGGTTGGATGAAAGACCGCATGACCAAGCGCCAGAAAAGCCGGATAAAGCGGATTCCAATAGCCATTAACGATGCCGGACCAATTATGAGCGCGCATCAGGTCGCCGATGTCCATATAGGACACGGCGTCGCCGTCAATCTGGTAGGAATCGTATAGCGCGTAGCCGAAGTTAACGAGAATAGCGAGGAAGCAATACACGGGCCAGAGACGTCGCAGCCAATGGGAGAGCGGGGTGGGCTCCGGCGAGTTGACGATCATGAGGCGGAGAGGTCCTCCGAATGGTCCTCGTACCATCATCGCAGATGAGGGGATGTGGACTGCATTTCAAAAATCTCGTTGCCGATTTCGAATCCCATTTTGGGTTGTTGTTGCGTTACGTTGATCGCACGATCAGTAATATTGCAATTCGATAGTTCTTTGCTATGACAGCCGAGCTTGCGGCGGACTATAGCCGTTTGGAATGAGACCAACTTAAACACAAAGAGGCCGCGATTGCTCGCGGCCTCTCTGTGTTTCCGGGTTGATGTTGGGTTACATGTCTTTGACGCCGTCGACGAAGGCCTTGAGCTTGCGGCTGCGGCTTGGGTGACGGAGTTTGCGGAGTGCCTTCGCCTCTATCTGGCGGATGCGCTCGCGGGTTACCTGGAAGCTCTGGCCGACCTCTTCGAGGGTGTGCTCGGAGCCGTCTTCGAGGCCGAAGCGCATCTTGATCACACGCTCTTCGCGCGGTGTCAGGGTGCGGAGGACCTGCGAGGTGTACTCCTTCAGGTTGACCGAGATGACTGCGTCGGACGGGCTGACAGCCATGCGGTCTTCGATGAAGTCGCCAAGGTGCGAATCTTCCTCTTCTCCGATCGGAGTCTCGAGGGAGATGGGCTCCTGCGCGATCTTGAGGACCTTGCGGACCTTCGCGACCGGGATGTCCATGCGGCGTGCGATCTCTTCCGACGATGCCTCACGGCCAAGCTCCTGCACAAGCTGACGGCTCGTGCGGATGAGCTTGTTGATGGTCTCGATCATGTGCACCGGGATGCGGATCGTGCGGGCCTGGTCTGCGATGGCGCGGGTGATGGCCTGACGGATCCACCAGGTGGCATAGGTCGAGAATTTGTAACCGCGACGGTACTCGAACTTGTCGACAGCCTTCATCAGGCCGATGTTGCCCTCCTGAATGAGGTCGAGGAACTGGAGACCGCGGTTGGTGTACTTCTTCGCGATGGAGACGACGAGACGAAGGTTGGCCTCGATCAGTTCACGCTTGGCGCGCTCGGCGTCCATGTCGCCCTGGATCATCTCGCGCTGCGTGCGCTTGAGATCGGCGATGGAGATACCGGCGTCGGCTTCAACACGCTCGAGGTCGATGCGGCAGTTCTTCTGCTGACGCTTGTACTCCTTGCGCAGCTCTTCGGACTTCGAGGCCTCGAACTTGGTCTCGAGTGTCTTGATCTGGCGCTCAAGAGTGCGCATGGCATCGACGGTCTTGTTGACCTTGTCGAGCAGGCGCTTCTTTTCGCCGTTGGTGTACTTCAACTCGCGAATGATGCGGTTGATGTAGACGTGCTCGCGGCCGATGAGCCAGCGGGTCTTGCGGGCGTCCTTGGCCTTGGCCTTGGCGTCTTTTCCGTGCGGCGCTGCGAGCTTCTCTTCAAGCGTGTGAATCTTCTTCTGGTGCTTGAGGATGACATCGATGCGGCCGACGGTGGCGCGCACGCGAGCCTGGAGGATCTCTTCAGTGAGTTCCTCTTCGTCGAAGGTGACGACTTCCTTGATGTTGCGGACGCCGCGACGCAGGTCTTCGCCAAGGCCCGACGATCTCGCGAATCACGATCGGCGAGCGCGAGATTGCCTTCATGACGCGGAGCTGGCCACGCTCGATGCGCTTGGCGATCTCGACTTCGCCTTCGCGTGTGAGCAGGGGAACCGTTCCCATCTCGCGGAGGTACATGCGGACGGGGTCGTTGGTCTTCTCGAGGGTTCCCGGTGAGAGGTCGAGTTCTACGTCTTCGGACTCTTCCCCGGCCTCGGGCTCGTACTTCTCGCGGTCGCCGGAGAACTTATCGCCGGAAAGGACATCGATGCCCTGAGTGTTGATGGTTGTGAGGAGGTCATCGAGATCGTCCGGGGTGTTAATATCTCCGGGGAGGAGGTCGTTGACCTCGCCGAAGGTGAGATACCCCTTCTCTTTCCCTGTATCGATGAGCTTGTCTATATCGTCTTCGTACTTGTCAATTTCTTCAGCCACGGCAGTGCGCACTCCTGCGAAAAATTCAAATGATTGGGTCGCCGCTTTTAGGCGGACTAATCCCGGGGATGTTCCGTAATGGGCAGGGAGCAGATTGCGGTTTAGACCGCTTTGGCCAGCCGATTGACCTTCAGGAGGTCAGGGCATACAAGGGCACACTTCCCCAGCGAACCATAGAATATCACACCCTTTAGACGTTTTTTGCGGTGGAAAAGATTCCTTTTCGGCCCCGTAAGCAACGGGAAGCCCTCAGTTAAGGGAAACCGGGAGAATTTCGGTGAGTTTGTGCGTTCATTAGCTTTCGAATCCGGGTCTGGAACGGCGGATTCGTGCCAGCAGGGCGGCGGGGCGAAGGGAGGGGGGGTAGTGGAGCATGGCGGAAAGAAATTGCAGTAGGGTGTCGTGGGCGATGCGGAGGGAGGCTGGTACAACGTACAGATTCATAACGGTTTCTGAGATGAGCAAAGAGACGGCGGCTCCGTAGAGGCCCCAAATTCGTGCAAAAACGTAGCAAAAAATGCAGGTAATGCTGGTTCCAGCAAGGTAATAGATGGCTAATCGCTGGTGTTGATTTGTGGAGGTCATGAGGGTGGCGCAGGTGGACCAGAGGGCATAGAAGATCACGACCAGGAGAAGGATGCTGAGGAGGGTACGGCTGGGGGGTACGTGGCCTGAGGTCCAGTGGGTGAGGAACCAGGGACCGACGGTCATCATGGCGAGGACGACGACGAAGGCGACGATGAGAGCGAGTTGGCAGGCTCGCCTCAGGAGTGCGCGGGTGAGGTCGTAGTTTCGCGCTCCATAGGCGAGGGACATCTCGGGCTCGAAGGTACTGTTGACCATCTGGGTCATCTGGAGAGCGACTCGCGAGACGGTGCGGGCGGTTCCGAAGACGACGACGGCTACGGGACCGAGGGCGTAGCCAACGGCGAGGAGGCTTCCGTTCAGGTTGAGAGAGTTGCCAAGCGGGAAGCCCATGTAGGCGATCGCGGGTCGGGTTAGCTTGCGAATCTCGTCGAAGGTGGCGTGCTTCCATCCAAACTTTACCCAGGGAATGTCGCGGCGGACCATGAAGGAGAGGATGACGGTACAGATGATGTTGCTGATCGCAAAGACAAGGGCTGTCATCCGGGGACCGCAGCCGACCGCTACGGCGATCAGGGTGCTGGCGAAGGCCGTGAGGGAGAAGAGTGTCTTCATGAAGGCGCCGTAGGCATAACGGCTGATACTGCGATACGCGGACTGCAGAAGATATTCGAGCTGCCCCACCAGGACCGAGATGCCTAGATAAAAGATGATCCATTTGGTGTCGGTTTCACTTACGTGAGTGATGTGCAGCAGGCGGGCGGCTGGAAGGTAGTAGAGCGCGCCACTAAGGAGCAGGATGGTGACCGAGCAGATGAGTGTGACGAGCCACCAGCAGCTTTGAAAGACGCGGAGGGCACTTTCGCGGTCGTCACGGGCAACCATCATGGTCATTTCGTTGCCGGCGACGGTGCCGAAGCCTACGTTGGTGAAGCTGAGATTGTTTGGGATGGCAGTGACGATCATCCATTCGCCGAAGAGGGGGACGCCCCAGAAGTGGAGAAAGACGGGGACCTGGACTAGCTGAATGATGGTGGAGGCGAGTCTGCCGATCCAGTTAGTGATGAAGCCCAGGAGGAGTCGCCGCTTTGTCTTGCCGTCCATGGTCATGAGTCTGGTGCTCTCCGGGGTGCTGAGGAGCTACTGGGTTTGTCGCTTTGCGTGATCGCTATTGTCAGGATATGGGTTGAGCATCAGTGCTCGCGGAGTTTTCGGTCGACCTGGAGCTTTTCGGCGGTTAGACGGGTGAGCATTTCGGTGTCGCCGCGACGGTCGGCTTCGGCGATGAGGGAGCGGAGTTCGCGCTGACGGCGCTCGAGATGGCGGTGGGCCAGGGTATGGAGGGCGTTTTCTACCTGCTCGACGAGTGGTTGAGTGTTGGCCGCATCGTCGCTGTGCTGGAGGGCGCGGGCGAGGAGGACGTGACTGTGCTGGTCGGGCGCGGCATCGAGCGGGTTGGCGGGGGCGGGGGCGTGGGAGAGAGCTTCGAGGAGTGCGGCTGACGGGAGGCTCTCGTACCAGTCGGGATGGTGGGAGAGCTGTTCGGCGGCAAGGGTGCGCGCGGGGTCCGTTTCGGGCAGGACGAGGGCGCGGAGGAGGATACGCTCGGTCTCGCTGGCGGGGTCGTGGTTGTGAGAGCGGACGCTTTCGATGCGCTGGGAGGCGGCTTGCTTGAGCTCCTGGCGGAGGATGGCGGAGTCGATGCCTAGTTTCTGAGCAGCGTCAGCGGCGAACTCATCGCGCTGGATGCGGTTGGGCATGCGGCGGATGTGCGGAAGGAGAAAGTTGAGGGCCTTGACCTTCGCGTCGGCGGTGCGGCCGGGGAACTGGTCACGCGCATGGTCGATGAGGTAGTCGGAGTGGCGCTTTGCATTGCGCAGAGCTGCCATGTAGGACTGAACGCCTTGCTCGCGAATGTAGCGGTCAGGGTCGAGGCCGCCCTCGAGGGTGACGATTTTGACCTCGAAGTCCTCTTCGGTGAGGAGCGCGATGGATTTTTCGGTTGCGGCTATGCCGGCGGTGTCGGGGTCAAAGTTGACGATGACGCGTTTGGTGAAGCGGCTGAGCAGACGGATCTGCATCTCGGTGAAGGCCGTGCCGGAGGTGGCGATGACGTTTTTTATTCCGGCCATGTAGACGGAGATGCAGTCCATCTGGCCTTCGACGAGAAGAGCGAAGCCGTGGGCGCGGATATCGGCTTTGGCTTTGTCGAGGTTGAAGAGGATTTGTCCCTTGCTGTAGAGCGCGGTTTCGGGGGAGTTGAGGTATTTGGCAATGTCTCGGCCTTTTTCGTCCTGGGCATCGAGGGCGCGGCCGGTGAAGGCGATGGTTTTGCCCTGCTCGTTGCAGATGGGGAAGGTGATGCGCTTGCGAAAGCGTGCATAGAGCTGGCCGTGAGAGCCATCGGGTTGTTCTTTTGCGCTGAAGAGGCCACTGGCGCGGAGGACGTCTTCGGTGGAAGTGGCGGGCGAGCTGGTCGCGCATGTGGTTGAAGTCGTCGGGTGCGTAGCCGATGCGGAATTTGGCGATGGTTTCGGGCGTGACTCCGCGGCTTGTCAGGTATTCGCGGGCGCGGGCGGCCTCGGGGGCTTTGAGGGCGGCTTCGAAGTATTGGGTGGCGGCTTCGTGGATGTCGAGGAGCTGGCGGCGCAGGCCGGCTTCCTGAGCTTCTTCGGGTGAGGCGAATTCGCGCTTGGGGAGGGGGATGCCGCACTTGGTGGCGACGACGCGGATGGCCTCGGGGAAGCTGATGTTCTCCATCTTCATGACGAAGGTGAAGACGTCACCTTTTTCGTGACAGCCGAAGCAATAGAAGTAGCCGTGGGTCGCGTTGACGGAGAAGGAGCCGGTTTTTTCTTTGTGAAAGGGGCAGAGGCCGGTGTAGTTCTGGGCTCCGGATTTGCGGAGCTTGAGGTAGTCGCCGATGATGCGGACGATATCGGCCTGCTGCTTGACGAGTTGAGCGAAGTTGTCGGACACGGTGGGGCTGACAGGCCCGATTCTATTTTAACGACCTGCCGAGTTTGAGTTTAGATGGTAAGGGGAATAGAGACAGGCAGCAGATGGCGAGGGAATGCGGGATTGCCTCCCCGGGAGATTCAGGTCTTCTTGTATAAACGAGCTACCTGCGAAAATTGCGCGCACGGAAGATGCGGTCGGGGCTGTGCCTTTATTGAATTCAGTCTCTGCTCAAAATCTGCAGATTAAGGATGATCCATGGGAAAGCGAATCTGGTTTGGGACATGCGTTTGGGCGATAGCAGGAGCACTGTGGAACGCGAGCGCGGTGGCTGCGACAGCGCCGGCGGCCGGGCCCCGGCAGATGCCTCAGGTAATTGAGCAGTATACGGCTGACCGGATGAGCCTGAACCGAATCTACCCACTGATTCTTGCTCCAGCGCGGACAGCCCGTTTTGAGAAGTTTGATAACGATAAGCTGGCGTTGCTGGCAGCGATGAACTTCGACAAGCTATCGGAAGAAGACCAGGTGGACTATCTGCTTCTGAAGAACCGGTTGACCGCGGATCTGCATTACTACGAGGTTCAGAAAAAGCAGTTGGAAGAGATGCAACCGCTGCTGCCCTTTGCCAGGACGATTGAGGATCTTCTGGATCGCAAGCGCGAGATGAAACGGCCTGATGCGGAGAAGGATGCAGCAGCGTTGACGGCGATGGTGAAACAGATTGAGGCGATGCGGAAGCAGCTCGACCCAAAGACTGCCGGGAGCAGTGCTGGAGACAAGCCCGGGGCTGGAGAAAAGCCCGCTGCTGGGGACAAGCCCAAGGTGAATCCCGCTGTTGCGAATCGGGCGGCAGCCGCGACGCTGCAGCTGAGCGCCGCGCTGAAGGACTGGTTTGGGCAATACAGCGGCTATGACCCGATCTTTACGTGGTGGGTGGATCAGCCCTATAAGGACGCCGACAAAGCGCTTACCGGATATAACGCGTTTCTAAAGGAGAAAGTGATAGGCATTGCGCCGGATGATAAGACGACGATCATCGGCGATCCGGTGGGGCGCGAGGCTCTGATGAACGAACTGGCAGAGGAGATGATTCCGTATACGCCGGAGGAGCTGATTGCGATTGCGCAGACGGAGTATGACTGGTGCATGCGCGAGATGCTGAAGGCGTCGCATGAGATGGGGTTTGGCGATGACTGGCACGCGGCGGTGGAGAAGGTGAAGCAGACGCATGTGCCGCCGGGGGAGCAGCCGGAGGTGATCCGCAAGCTGGTGCTGGAGGGCAGGGATTTCGTGGTGGAGAACAACCTGGTTACTGTACCGCCGCTGGCCGATGAGACCTGGTACATGATCATGATGACGCCGCAGCGCCAACTGGTGAATCCGTTCTTTACAGGTGGGAACGAGTTGAGCGTGTCTTATCCGACGGACTCAATGACCTACGAGCAGCGGGAGATGAGCATGCGGGGGAACAGCACACCTCTGTCGCATGCGACGGCGTTTCATGAGATGATCCCGGGGCATTTTCTGCAGTTCTATATGGGCTCGCGGTACAACCCGTACCGGAGGGCGTTTTCGACGCCGTTCTGGCACGAGGGGAATGCATTCTGGTGGGAGATGCTGTTCTGGGACATGGGGTATAACAAGACTCCAGAAGAGCGGGTGGGTGCGCTGGTGTGGCGGATGCACCGGTCGGCCCGGGTGATTTTTACGATGAATTTTCACCTGGGCAAGTGGACGCCGCAACAGTGCGTGCAATCGCTGATCGACAATGTGGGGTTTGAGCCGGAAAATGCGGCGGGCGAGGTGCGGCGGTCGTTTGATGGATCGGTGGGGCCGCTCTATCAGAGCGCGTACCTGATGGGGGCGCTGCAGTTTCGGGCGTTGCACAAGGAGTTGGTGGGATCTAAGAAGATGACCGAGCGGGAGTTTGCGGATGCGGTGTTACATGAGAACTCGATGCCGATAGAGATGCTACGTGCGGATCTTGAGGGGCAGAAGCTGAGTCGGGATTTCACGACCGGCTGGAAGTTTTATGGGGAGCATCCGACTCACCCTTAGGGTTTGAGCTGTTTGGGGCAGTCGACTGGCGGGGAAGGTCTTGCCCGAGGGGCGGACGGTGTCGTCCGAGGTACTCGGTCTGCGGAAGACAAGGGATTATCTCCCGTCAGGTGAACAATCCTGGGTGTTTTTACGTGGGAAAGAAAATTTTTACAGTTGACAGCGATACATAGACTCTCTTACCTTTTCCGCCCAGAGAAACGAGTGGTCCATCCACGGTGACGAAACTGCCCATTCCGCTCGGGGTGCTTTGGTTGCTTGCGGTCGAGGGGTTGGCGATATTTGGACGGGGCCAGAAGTGACACTATGACTCGGATACACAAATGAAAGATAGCGACGTTTTTACTCTGGAGGTTCTTATGCGAGGCAATAAAATTTTCAACGCGATACGGGTGCGGGCCCCTCACTGGTTGGTTATCGTCTGCTGCGTTGCAGGGTTATCAATTTCTACCGGGATGCAGGGTCAGCAAGCCGGCACCGGGAGTATCCAAGGCTCTGTCGCGGACTCGACGGGGGCCTTTATCGAAAATGCGACGGTCACGGCTACAAACATCGCAACCCAGGTGAAACGGATTTCAACTACGTCGGCTAATGGTCTCTACAGTTTCCCGAATCTCGGGATCGGAACGTATACGGTCGACGTGACGGCTCAGGGTTTTGAGCAATACAGGCAGACCAACATAGTTCTTGAGGTTGGTAGCAGCATCGCGGTCAATATCGCGCTGACAGTAGGACGGACGGACCAAAAGATCGAGGTGCAGGCAAGTGGTCTGGCCTTGCAGACCGAAGACGCGACCTTCAAACAGACGATTGACCAGCGAACCATCACGGAAATGCCGATCAATGGCCGTCAGATGACCAGTTTGATCACGCTCTCTGGCGGTTCGACGACCGCGCCTGCCGGCGACTTCACGGGCAGCAAGTATTCATACCAGACCATTTCCATCTCAATTGCAGGAGGCATGGGAAACACGACCATGTGGAGGTTGGATGGCGGCGACAACAACGACTACATGGCCAACGGCAACCTTCCGTTTCCCTTTCCCGATGCTGTCAACCAGTTCAGCGTCGAGGCCGCTGGTCTGAGCGCCCAGAACGGCATGCACTCGGGCGGTATGGTCAATGTGGTCACGAAGTCGGGAACGAACAAGTATCACGGCTCGGCTTTTGAGTTCATCCGCAACAACTACATCAATGCGTCCAACTTCTTTTCTGCGACGAAGGATACGCTGCACCAGAATCAATACGGCGGCACTTTTGGCGGCCCGATTCTCCGTGACAAGCTCTTCGCGTTTGCGGCGTACCAGCGCAGCGATTCCAAGCAGTCACAGTCCGCGACCACGGCCTTTGTGCCGACCGCGGCGAACCTGGCGGGTGACTGGTCTGTGACGGATCCTGCTCCAACTGCAAATCACCCGGCAGGCTCCGCGACTCCGGCCGGATCTTGCGCGGCGAAATATGTGCAACTGTTTGACCCCCTCACAGGCGTAGCGTTGCCCGGTAATAAGTATCCGACAGCCCCGGCCTACAATCCGCAGTCGCTTAAGCTGCTTACGTATCTGCCGACCATCAATCCTGCGGTCGACGTAAACAACTGCGGAATGGTGCTCTATGCTATTCCGTTGCAGACCTCGGATAACTCGTTCGTCACTCGCGTCGACTGGACGATCAACGCGAAGAACAACCTCTACGCGAGGTACTTCCTCGACGGCTACCAGCAGCCTGCGTTCTTCTATCCCAACAATATCCTCGTGACGACGCAAGCCGGGCTCTCGCAACGCGTGCAGTCCTTTACGATCGGCGAGGCGTTTACCATCAGCAGCCGTACGGTTAACTCGGCGCACCTGACAGTGATGCGCCGCCGCAACAACCGCGGATATGCGGCCAATGCCATTAACGCCGGACACGACCTTGGCGTCAATCTCTATCAACTAGTGCCGAACGGTCTGCAAATGACCATCTCCAACAAGTACAACATCGGCGGAGGCACAAACTCGGTTTCGCACTTCAACGACAACACGCTCGCTTTTGACGATGACGTTACGATGATGCGCGGTAAGCACCAGTTCGTCTTCGGCGGACAGTGGGTGCAGAACCAACTGAATATCTCTAACGCATACGAGACGAACGGAACATTCACCTTCGACGGCCGCTATAGTCTGAGCGGACCCAATGGAACCTCAGCCGGTGGCGATCCCAACCTGGATCTTCTGAAGGGCGCCATGAGCGCATTTCAGCAGAGCAAGCAACAGCAGAATGCTCTTCGCGGGCCTATTCCCAGCCTGTACTTCCAGGACACCTACCGTGCCAGTCCGAAGCTGACCGTGACCGGCGGCCTGCGCTGGGCTCCCAACTTCATGCCGACGGATTACTTCAACCGTGGTGTTGAATTCAGCATGTCGGCATTTCTGGCCAATCAGGTCAGTTCGGTCTATCCCAATGCTCCAGCGGGAGCGCGTTATTACGGCGATCCCGGTGTCACGCGGCAGTTCACCAAGAACTCACCGTGGCAGTTCTCTCCGAACCTTGGTTTTTCCTTTGATCCGACCGGCAACGGCAGGACGGTGCTTCGCGCCGGGTTCTCACTAAGCTATGACCAGGTGAACTTCTTCACCGCGCAGCGTAACCAGCAGAACCCCCCTTATGCCACGGCGATCAGCCAACTGCAAACTTCGACCTCCGGCCCGCTGAGCTTCTCGAGCCCGTGGTCGGTTGGCCAATTCAGTACCAGTCCGTTCCCGCAACCACAGATTCCTACTCCGGCTCAGGCGCAGTTCTTTGCGCAGTCTCAGTTCATCGCACCGCCGGATCACTTCCACCCATCGTACTCACAGTCGTGGACAGCGAGTGTGCAGCGCGATCTGGGTAAAGGCTGGCAGCTGCAGGTTCAGTACATTGGCAGCCACACGGTGCACGCACCCATCGGTATCCCACTCAGCCCGGCGACGTATATTCCCGGAGTATGGGGTGCAAGTGGCTCAGGATGCGCAGGTATCGTGACGACCGGACCGGCGGCAGTCAAGCCGGGCGCAGCAGGAACCCCCTGTTCCACCGCGGCAAATCAAGCATCGCGCTTCTACCTCACGCAACTGAACCCGTTGCAGGGCAACTCGTATCAAGGCGGCGGCCCCGGCTCGGTGCTGGTCACCTACGGCAACATGGCGAACTATAACGGTTTGATCACGAGCGTTCAGCATCGTCTCTCGTCCACCTTCAGCCTGCTTGCCAACTACACTTGGTCGAAGTGCCTGAATATCTACGACGCGCAAGGTGATTATGCTGGAACGGGTAACCAGAATCCCGCGCAGCCACGATTGGATTACGGTCCGTGCGGCTCTGACTATCGCAACGTGGAAAATGTTGTTCTTGTCTTGAAGAGCAACTTCCCCATCGGCAATCGATTTGCCGCGTTGCTTGTTAACAACTGGGAGTTCGCGCCACTGCTTCACATCGTGAGCGGGGCCCCCTTCAATGTGACTTCAGGACAAGACAACTCTTTCACTGACGTCGGCAACGATCGGCCGAACCAGGTTTCAGGCACACCGATTCGCCTGAACCAGACGTTACGTTCGGGGGCAGGTCAAGCGAACCGTGGATTCCTGAACCCGGCAGCGTTTGCCCAGGTCACAGCGGGGTGTCCAACGCCGCTGACCCCTGCCACGTGTCCGGGATACGGAACCTACGGCAACATAAGCAGGGACGCGTTCCGCGGGCCTAACCTTGTTCAGTTCGATGCGCAGATCTCGCGTATCTTCCCGATCCACGAGAGCATCGCCGCGACTCTTCGGCTGGAGGCCTTCAACGTGCCGAACCACCCGAACTTCGCGACTCCCGCAGGTGCCGGAGGTTCCTCAGCTGCCTTAACCTCTTCAACCTTCGGTCAGATCTCCGCACTGGCATCCGGACAGAATCCAAGAATCTTCCAGGGGAGTGTGAAGATCACCTTCTAGAGGAGTCGTAGTTTCTTCCAGACTGAATGAATCGGCGCATCGGAGCAGATGCGCCGATTCATTATGAGACTTTTTTATGATCGTCTCGCGTCAATAACTAAAGAACTCAGCAATTGCAAGGAGTGCAGTCATGTCTAGTCAGGGAAACGATCGCAGAGAGTTTTTGAAGTTGGGTGGTACCGCGCTCGCCGCCAGCGCGGTTTCGTGGAGTGCGAAGAGCTATGCAAGCATTCCGGGGGCAAACGATCGCGTCAAGGTCGGTATCGTCGGCTGTGGGGACCGTATGAGAGGTGGAGATCTTCCTGCGTTTCATCAGCACGCCGAAGAGATGAACTTTGAGATCGTTGCGGTATCGGACATCTGGAACCGGCGGCGCGAAGAAGGTGCAGCTTACATCCAGAAGTTGACTGGCAATTCGGTCACCCCCGTACGAAACAACGATGAGCTGTATGCACGAAAAGACGTCGATGCGGTTATCATCGCGACCGCAGACTTTCAACACGCGAGACACGGAGCGGAGGCAGTCAATGCAGGCCGGGATGCGTATGTGGAGAAGCCGATCGCGCACACCATGGAGGACGCATGCCTGATCCGTGATGCGGTGAAGAAGTCGGGCAAGATCGTGCAGGTCGGCACGCAACGTCGCAGCACGCCGGCTTATCAGAAGGCCGCCGAATATATCAAGTCCGGAAAATTCGGCGATATTGTCATGGTCGAGATGAGTTGGAATGTGAATCAGCCGGGCCGGTGGCGACGTCCCGACGTTGTTCCTCTCTTGAAAGAGGAGGACACGGACTGGAAGCGCTATCTTATGAATCGTCCGTACGAGCCGTTTGACGCTCGCAAGTATCTTGAATTCCGTCTCTTCTGGCCTTACTCCTCGGGAATTCCCGACCAGTGGCTGGTTCACCAGATTGACACCGTGCATTGGTTTACCGGGTTGCCTCATCCCCGCAGTTGCGTGGCGAATGGCGGCATTTATCTGTGGAAGGATGGACGCAAGAACTGGGACACGATGACGGCGGTCTTCGACTACGGTCCGCTGGACGACCTCACGAAAGGTTTCCAGGTTCAGTACACTTCGCGTTTCACAAACTCTGCTGGCGGAGTGAAGGAACTCTATTACTCCAACGGAGGAATGATCGATATGGACAAGCAGACCGTCACGCCGAACGGTGGCTTGTCCGCAAAGAGCGCGGCGGAGATGAAGATGCAACCTAACCTTCTGCCGAGCTTCTCTCTCGTCGATAAGGTCCAGTCGGTTTCGACGGACGCCGACACGAAGGGCGATCCTCAGACCTCCGCCAATATGCGCAACTGGATGGAGTGCGTTCGCTCGCGGAAGACGCCAAACGCCAGCATCGACGCTGGTTATAGCCACTCTATTGCGCTTTGCATGAATGTCGCGGCAATCCAGACCGGCCAGAAGGTGACATTCAATGAGAAGACGCAGCAGGTGATGGTTGGAGGGAAGGCCTATGCTTAAGTTGCCGGTCCTGGGTTTTCTGGTTGTGAGCTTGGTCGGCTGCTCACAATTTGCGGGGGCGGCGGCGAGCAAAGGAGTTCAGGTTGTCGCAGACGAGTCGCATCAACGCGTCGACATTACCATGGACGGCAAACCGTTCACTTCCTACATCTGGCCGACATCTCTGAAGAAGCCTGTTCTTTATCCGTTGATCACTGATGATGGCATTACGGTGACGCGGGGCTATCCTCTTGAACCGCGGCCAGGCGAGCGCGTTGACCATCCGCATCATGCGGGGCTGTGGTTCAACTACGGCAATGTCAACGGCTTTGATTTCTGGAACAACTCTGATGCGATTGACCCGAAGAATCGCGCGAAGATGGGGACGATCTATCAGAAGAAGATCGTCTCGACCAAGAGCGGAGCGGATCGAGGAGAACTAGTCGTCGAGTCGGTCTGGGTGACCGGCGAGGGCAAGGACATCCTGAAAGACACGACACGTTATGTCTTCATGCAGAGGAAAGGCGCCCGCGTTATCGATCAGGTCACCACACTCCAGGCCCTCGATAAGGCCGTCTTCAACGACGACAAAGAGGGTCTGCTTGGCATGCGAGTGGCCCACTGGCTTGAATCGGCTGATGAGAAGGGCGGCATCTTCATGGATGCAAGTGGGAAGCCGACCAAGGTTGATGCTGCCGATACGACAGGCGCGACGGGCGTCTATCTTACGAGTGAAGGAGTAAAGGGTGGGGCCGTATGGTCTACTCGCGGCCGATGGTGCATTCTTACCGGCAACGACGCCGATAAGCACGTCGTAACGATTGCCATGATCGACAACCCGAAGAACCCTGATTACCCAACCTACTGGCATGCGCGCGGATACGGATTGTTTGCAGCAAATCCGCTAGGGAGAAGCATCTTTGATCCCAAGCAGCCTGCTTTCAAGTACACGCTGGACAAGAATCAGACGGCGACGTTCCGCTATCGTGTGATCTTGTTTTCGCACGCCGCTGGCGCGGACGAGATGAACCGGGAGGCTGACGCTTTTGCGGCCGAGTACAAGTAGCCGATCCGGGCGACTTCCGTAGCAAGTTATAAGCGTTATAGCGAGTCCTTTTGTATTCAAGCCGAGCCGGCGCCGGGATACAATCTTGTCATCTTGCAGGCAATCGAATCGACAGACGATCGGCAGTCGACGATCGGGGAACGGCGAACTAAGAGATGGCGTTTGTGGCCGGGACGGAAACAAGGATCGACCGGGAGATGAAGGGCTGGAAGTTCGCCGTCGGCTCAGGAATTTTGGGCTGGGTGCTGGACGCATTCGACTTCTTTGTCGTCGTATTCTTGTTCGACACACTGGCGGACCACTTCCATGTGTCGAAGGCGTCGGTGGTTTATACGCTGACTCTAACGCTTGCGATGCGACCGATCGGCGCTTTGTTTTTCGGTGCTCTTTCGGATCGATTCGGGCGTAAGCAGCCGCTCATCTTTTGCGTGCTATATTTTTCGCTTCTTACGGTGTTGACCGGACTTGCGCCAAACTTTCTGACCTTTGTGATTTGCCGCGCACTGTATGGCATTGGCATGGGGGGGTACTGGGGAATTGGCGCTTCGTACTCGATGGAATGCTCCCCGCGGCGATTTCGGGGCGTACTCTCCGGCATGATGCAAGCGGGATATCCGATGGGTTACCTGCTGGCGTCAGTGGCGATGCAGACGCTGGCTCCGGCTTTCGGATGGAGGTCGGTCTTTTTTGTGGGCGCACCGGTGGCGGTATTGATCGTGGTCCTGACTCTGTTCGCACCGGAGTCTGAGGCGTGGAAGCAACACCGGCCCACTTCTGTTAAACAGGTCCTTGGGACGCTTGTCCAGCACAAGGGAATGTTTTTTTACTTGTTGCTCATGATGGGCGTGATGCTGTGCCTGTCGCATGGTACGCAGGATCTCTACCCCGACTTTCTGAAGTCCATTCCAGGGGTCACGGCGAGGTCTGTCCTTGGGATGAAGGCGCTTTATGGCATCCCGATTCTGTACAACATCGGCGCAATCCTCGGCGCGCTTTTCTTTGGTCAGCTATCGCAGAAAATAGGCAGACGGAATTCGATCATGCTGGCGCTGGTGATCTCGCTGTTGTCGATTCCTGCCTGGGCGTTCGGGAGCACGCTCGGAGTATTGGTCGCGGGATCATATCTCATGCAGACCGGAGTGCAGGGCGCGTTTGGAGTCATTCCCGCGCACTTGAATGAACTATCACCCGATGCGGTTCGGAGCCTGTTTCCGGGATTTGTCTATCAGCTCGGAGTGCTCCTGGCTTCGCCAGCGACGGCAATTGAATTCGTGCTGCGAGATCACTTTGGATATCCCTGGGCCTTGACGATGTTCGAAGGGACCGTGATTGTTCTGATGCTCATTATCTTCTGGTTCGGGCCGGAGGCGCGCGATCGAAGCTTTTTGCGAGAATCGCATGAGCAATCGGTAGCTCGTTGAGCGACCACGTCTAGAGGAGTGTAATGAACGAGAAGACGAATCGGCATCATTATGAACGGCGTTACGGGACGAATGGGGTTAAATCAACATCTGGTCCGTTCTGTTCTGGCGATTCGAAAGGAGGGCGGCCTCGCACTCGCGGACGGGACGCGCCTGATGCCTGATCCGATTCTCGTAGGGCGTAACGCTGACAAGCTGGAACAAATTGCCGAACAACACGGGGTAGAACGCTGGACGACAGACTTGCAAGCGGCGCTCGCCGAGCCGGGCGACTCGATTTACTTCGACGCCCAATTGACTACGCTGCGCGCTGTGAGCGTGGAGGCGGCTATCAACGCCGGGAAACATGTTTATTGTGAAAAGCCACTCGCTGTGGATTCCGCGGGAGCGCTAAAGTTAGCGGCCCAGGCGAAAGCCGCAGGGGTCAAGCATGGCGTTGTGCAGGACAAGCTCTTTCTGCCAGGCATGCGCAAACTGAAGCGGCTGGTCGATAGCGGCTTCTTCGGCAGAATTCTTTCTGTGCGCGGCGAGTTCGGTTATTGGGTCTTCGAGGGCGACTGGCAGCCCGCGCAACGGCCTTCCTGGAACTACCGCAAGCAGGACGATGGCGGCATTATCGTAGACATGTTCTGTCACTGGCGCTATGTTTTGGATCATATCTTCGGGCGGGTGCGCGCCGTGCAGTGCCTCGGGGGAACGGCCATTCCAGAGCGAGTGGATGAGCAGGGAAAACGGTATAAGTGCACGGCGGATGATACTGCGTACGGAACATTTGAACTTGACGGAGGCATCGTCGCCCAGATCAATTCGTCCTGGGCTTTTCGAGTCTACCGTGATGAACTGTTCAGCCTTCAAGTAGACGGCACACTGGGCAGCGCCGTTGCAGGTCTGCGGGAGTGCAGGACGCAACATCGTGTCAATACACCGCGTCCTGTTTGGAACCCTGACATTGAAAATCCCTTCCGCTTCCGCGAGCAGTGGGACGATGTGCCCGACAATCAGATCTTCGACAACGGATTCAAGATTCAGTGGGAGATGTTCCTGAGACACGTTGTAGAAGATGCCGCATTTCCGCATGACTTTATGGAGGGAGCACGTGGCGTTCAATTAGCCGAACTGGGGGTGAAGTCCTGGCAGGAGCGTCGTTGGATCGACGTGCCGGAGCTCAAATCGTGAGTCTCGCTGCAACGGTGAAGCTGGTGCGGTCCGACGGATCGACTTATCACTACACTCCGACCAGTGAACCGCTCGAACCGCAACAGCGTAAGGGATTCAGAACGCGGATCGCATTTGCGGCGGCTCATGTGGTCCTGGATCCGTTGCGGACCGCGGAGCCCCTTACACAGCCCGTCATAGATTGGGAGGCAACCCTCGCCTATCGTGAGTATCTCTGGTCATTGGGCTTTGGCGTAGCTGAGGCAATGGACACGTCACAACGCGGGATGGGGTTGGACTGGCCAAACGCATTTGAGTTGATCAAGCGCAGCACGGCGGCGGCGAAGAGCTCGAGGAGCTTTGGTCGCGAGTGGCGCAGGGACGGACCATTTGCCTACTGGTAAGGCACTCACTTTGGAGGATGTTACTCAAGGCTATCTGGAGCAATGTGAGGCCATCGAGGCAGTGGACGGACGCGTAATTTTGATGGCAAGCCGCGCCTTGGCGGCTACAGCTCGCCATGTTGATGACTACGCTTCGGTCTACGCGAAGGTGCTTTCGCAAATTCGGCAGCCGGCAATACTGCACTGGCTCGGGCCCATGTTCGATCCGGCATTGAACGGCTATTGGGGCGATGCTTCTCTCTCTGCTGCGATGGAAAACTGCCTCGCGGTCATCCGGGAAAATAGAAGCAAGATCGACGGAATCAAGATATCTCTGCTCGACGCTGACCTTGAAGTTTCCATGCGCCGACAACTGCCAGCAGGCGTGCGCATGTATACGGGCGATGACTTCAACTATGACCGTCTGATTCAGGGCGATGAGCAGGGATACAGCGATGCTTTGTTGGGAATCTTCGACGCTATCGCTCCAGCTGCTTCGCTTGCGCTGACAGCGCTGGACGAAGGCGATCTTCCTCTTTATCAAAGCCTCCTTGCTTCGACGATCCCTCTCTCCCGGCACGTCTTTGCTTCACCGACCCAGCACTATAAGACGGGGGTGGTGTTTCTGGCTTTTCTGAATGGATTTCAGTCGCACTTCCGCATGGTTCGCGGCATGGAGAGTGCCCGGTCGACAGCGCATCTGTGTGATCTTTTTGTGCTCGCGGACCAAGCCAGGGTTCTCCGGGATCCGGAACTGGCGGCGCAGCGAATGCGGAGTTTCCTGCTGCTGGCAGGTGTCGCATGAGTCTTCTCCAACGCCTTAGCTTTAACCAGATGACTGCCGATCCCTGGTCCCTCGATGAAGCTGTCAGGAATTGTTCGACCAGTGACGTTCCTTACATCGGAGTATGGCGTCATAAAATCGGTGGCGACGCGGCAAAGGCCTCAGCACTGATTCGCGACGCGGGTCTGCGTGTATCCAGCTTGTGCCGTGGAGGGTGGTTTTCGGCGCCTACAGTCGACGAACGCCGCAAACGAGTCGCCGATAATCGAGTCGCGATCGAGGAAGCCGCTTTGCTTGGCGCTCCTGTGCTTGTGATTGTCTCCGGTCCTGCCAACGGGCAGACCCTAGAGGATGCGCGTGCTACCGTGCTGGATGGTCTCCTGGAAGTGCTTCCCGATGCGGAGAAAGCGGGCGTTGTTCTCGGGATCGAGCCCCTGCATCCGATGTACGCGGCGGAGAGGTCCGTTGTCGTTACGTTAAGGCAGGCTAACGATCTCGTTGAGAGACTTTCGAGTCGAGCGGCAGGGGTTGTTGTCGACGCCTTTCACGTATGGTGGGACCCTGAGGTCATGCATCAGATAGAGCGAGCGCGGGGGAAGATCGTAGGTTTCCATGTGTCCGACTGGCCCGTGCCTCTACCGGGAATTCTTATGGGGCGCGCGATGATGGGGGATGGGGTCATCGATCTGAGACAACTACGGCAGGCCGTAGATGCTGTCGGGTATTCCGGACCTATTGAAGTTGAAATCTTCAATGAAGAGATTTGGAAGAATGCGGATGACGAACTTCTGAAACGTATTCAGATGAGATTTGTCGAGCACGTTTGAAACATCACGCACTTGAAGACGGATAATTCAAGGTTTGCAAACTCTGAATCAAGCGACGGTTCGAGGGTCAGGCGGGATCTGTTCAATCCTCCCTAGCAGGAAGATATAGCCAGCAATGCCGATCAGCAGGTAGATCGCGGATATTCCAAAGGCCCAGACAAAGGATTGGCGCGCCGCTACGAGATAGCCAGTAATAATTGGTGCGGCGATTCCTGAGAGCTGATTCGAGAAGTTCATGATTCCTCCAACCTTTCCCACGCTGCCTCGGGGCGCGATCAGAGAGGGGATCGACCATCCGACAGGCGACGCCGCGGATAGGCCTCCAATCGAAAGGCTTATCCACACGAGCGCCTGGACTGGATCGTGCGCGTGTGCCGCGCCCAGGATGCCGAGACCAAACGCTGTACCTCCAATGAGTACTGTTTTTCGGACGCGGTTAGCGTTCCATCCGCGGCGGATCAGCGAGTCGACCAACCAGCCTCCGATGACGATGTCTGTCATAGTTGCAAAGAGCCACGGCACGCCTGTGTAAAGAAACGAGTGGAGCAGGTCAACGTGCAGCGCTACAGAGAGATAGCTTGGCAGCCAGGTCAACAAGAGATAAAAGACGTAGTTGTAGGCCCCAAAGCCCAGGACCATGCCGAGCACCTTGCGCTGCCGCAATAGATGGCCGAGTGAAGCCTGCGCGAGTTGTCCACTTGTCAGGAGAGGATTCGCCTCGGCTATATAACTGCGCTCGGCATGACTCAGGTCAGGATCGTCGTCAGGGTCGCGATACATCTTCCAGAAGAGCAGGAAGTAGAGAAAGCTGATGAGGCCCGTCGCTGCGAAGCTCCAACGCCAACCTATCCTGAGTAAGAGCAAGCCGATGAGCGGAACCCCGATCGCCGAAGCGAACTTCGCAGCGGCGTCGAAGAGCGACGTGGCGAAGCTGCGCTCTTTCTCGGGAAACCAGTAACCGATCGCTTTGGCGTTGGCAGGGAACGTTGGGGCTTCTCCAATACCCAGCAGAAAGCGGGCAGCGAATAAACCCCCGAGGCCCGAACTGGCGGCAGCTCCAAACGAGGCAACGCTCCATAGCAACGTGCTCAACCGGCCGACGCGTTTGATTCCGAACTTGTCCAGCAATACGCCGACCGGCAACTGACAGGCCGCATACGTCCAGTTGTAGGCGCCTGAAAGATAACCAAAGGTGACCATCGATATGCCGAAGGTTGTGTTAAGCGCTGCCTGCGAAACTGAAAGATTGACGCGATCGAAATAGTTAACCAGAACGCCAAATCCAAGGAGCCACGCGATTCTCCATCGCCGGCGCGGAATACATATTTCTGCATCAGGCAACTTCGGTCACCTATTCGAGGAGAGAGTCGTATTTCGCTTCGACGGCGCAATGATATTCGCCGCAGGTCAACTCTACTGGTCAATTCACGCTTACATCATAACGGGGTTGTTCGGGTATTCCCCGTACAGAAAAGCTCAGCGAGCAGATCTCCATCAGAATGGACAAGCTTCGCAGGCTGCGGTCGCCCTCGCTAGTTGCTCGGAAGCTGCGCTGAGTTCCACCCTCCGCCAAGCGCTATTTGAAGTTGAGCGCTGGCCACGACGCGTTGTGTTACCAGCGACGCTGCCGTCCGCTCATTTGCCAACTCGAGAGTTTGGTTCGTCAATACTTCGAGGTAGGGAGCCAGGCCGCGTTTATAGCGCATCGTGGAGAGCTCCGTGCTGCGTTTTGCGGCGGTGACGGCTCGTCCTGTTACGGCTGCTTCCTGTTCGAGCACGCGCAGTGCAGCTAGCTGGTCCTCGACATCGCGAAATGCCGAGAGCACCTGCTGGCGGTAGAGAGCTGTGGCCTGTTCGCGCTGGGCGACCGCGAGATCGAGCTGCGCCTTCCGGCGGCCGGCATCGTAGAGAATCTCGTTTGCGGAGGGCCCGGCACTCCATGCGGCGCTGCCTGCGGTGAAGAGTTGGCTGATCTGATCGCTTTCTATGCCTCCGCTCGCGCCAAGGACGATATTCGGGTAGAAGGCAGATTTGGCAACACCGATCAAGGCGTTTGCGGAGGCGACTCGCCGCTCTGCGCCGGCGATGTCGGGACGTCGCTGGAGCAGTTCGGAGGGAATTCCGGTAGGCACACTGGGCGGATCTCCGACCAAGGGGTCTTCCGCGATGTGGAAGTTTGTGGCGGGCTCTCCGATGAGCACTGCAATCGCGTGTTCAAATTGCGCGCGCTGCACGCCGAGATCGATCAGTTGCGCATCGGGTCTGTTCCAGCAGAGTCTGGGCCTGTGTCCACATCGCTTTCTGAAGCAAGACCGCCCTTGAACCGGAACTGCGTGAGCTCGAGGGACTGCTGGTAGGAGTCGAGGGTCGACCGGAGCAGCTGTGCCTGCAGGTCAAGGCCGCGAATTTGAAAGTAGGTGATGGCCAACATTCCCTGCAGGCTTAGACGCGTGTTGGCGAGATCGGCGGCGGTGGCTTGCGCGCTGGCTGCGCTGGACTCAATTTGCCTGCGGATACCTCCCCAGAAGTCCGGTTCCCAGGAGATGTTGACGGGGATCAGAAAATCCCAATAGTTGGTTGCGGTGCCTGGCGTATGGAGCGGCCTGGTATCGGAGATGCGGTTGCGGGTCGCCGCGGCACCGATCGAGACGGTCGGATAGAGCGATGCTTTGTTCTCGCGCACGAGGTCATGCGCCTGTTCGTAGGCATGCAGTGCGGCGGCGATGTTCTGGTTGGCGTTCGCACAGCGCTGCTCGAGATCGTTCAGTGGGGCGTTCTGATAGATGGCCCACCAGTCTGCCCGGATGGCGGTATCGGCGGGCGTGGCGACGGACCAATTTCCATTGTGGCCGTTGTCGCTGTAGGCAGGCGGAGCAGGCATGGCGGGGGCTTTATAGTTCGGACCCACTTTGCATCCACCGAGCGCCAGCATGGCCACTAGCGCGCCTGCTGCTGGAAGGGTGTACGCTTTCATTGCTTTTCTCCCGCTGAGTGGTTCGGCGTCATGACGCGAACCTTTTCACCGTCGGTCAATGAGTCCGGTGGATTGGCGATGACTCCTTGCCCCGGTTGCAGACCATTGAGGATCTCGACTGTTGTGCCGAAATCGCGGCCTGGGGTTACACGTGTCAGGTGTGCGATGCCATTTGCGTCGACGGTACCGACCCGCAGGCCATCGGGTTCCAGAATCAGTGCGCTTACAGGGACGATCAAAGCAGGGGCCGAACTCGAGGTGTGGAGATGAACTTCCGTATAGCTGCCCGGCAGAAGTTCGCCGGAGGGATTTTTCACGTCGACCTCAGCGAGCAGCGTTCGCGTTGCAGGATCGACAGCGTTTGAAGTTCGCACCAGCCTGCCTTCAAACTTGCGCCCCGGATACTGGGGGAGAGTGAGGGTCGCGATGACTCCGTTCTTCGCATCGGGCGCATAGATCTGCGGAACATTGACGAAGACGCGCAAGGTATTGATTGCGGAGACGTCGAATATCTCCTTGTTTCCGACAGTTGTGCCGGCGCCTGCGGTTGTTGTGCTGCCGGTTGCGGAGATCAACTGGCCGATGTCGAGGTTGCGCGCCGTGACGACGCCATCGAAGGGCGCGACGACTCGCTCGAATGACTGGAGCTCTTCCAGCCGGCGCACATTCGCTGTCGCGGAGTTTACCTGCGTGGTCGTTGCCTTCAACTGCGAGGTGGCATTGTCCGTGTCTTGTTGCGAGACTGCATTATTGCCGATCAGATCCGCATAGCGATCGGCGGTTGTCTTCGCCAATGCCTGGTTGCTCTGGGCCGTCGCGAGGTCTGCTTTGGCCTGTGCGAGTTGCTGATCCAGTTCCGGCGTCTCGATGACTGCGAGCAGCTCGCCTTTGCTGACGTGCGAGCCGATGTCGTGGTACCAGGCTTTTACGTAGCCCGTGGTTCGCGCGTAGATCGGTGCGAGAGTGAAGGCCTGCATGTTACCCGGCAATACGATCTCCTGGGCGCTCTGTTGCAGCACAGGTTGCTCTACGGCGACGGTGGGAGATGCGACTGTGTCGGTGTACTTCGCAAGCACGGTGCTGGCATGTTGACGCCGAACGACGCCGGCGATAGCGAGAATGACTGTCACGACGAAGACAAGGACAACCGGCGTAAGGACAGAGACGCGCGAGACCTTTGGCGGCGGCTGATGTTTGATCAGTTCCGGCACGTGGGTCGCTGGTTGGGTTGGTTGTTCCTGGGTATTCATCGCCCTATCTCCATGTGCGCCATTTGGCGCTCGTTCCGTGAAATTCGATTTCGCTGCGGTCGCTATTGAGTTCAACCTAGATATCCGTCCATGGCTTCAGGAGTGGGAGGATCGTTCCGGTGCATAAAGGCGAAGAAGACCGGAACGAAGGTTAGCGTTCCGAAGGTTGCGAGCAGCAGCCCTCCGATGACGGCGCGGCCGAGCGGGGCGTTCTGTTCGCCGCCATCGCCCAGTCCGAGCGCCATCGGCACCATGCCGATCATCATCGCCAGCGCTGTCATGATGACCGGGCGGAAGCGCGTGAAGCCCGCGGAGAGCGCAGCATCTGCAGAGTTGAGCCCAGCTTCCATCTGCTCCTTCGCGAAGCTGACCACCAGGATGGAGTTCGCCGTAGCCACGCCTACGCACATGATTGCTCCTGTGAGCGCGGGAACACTGATGTGGGTGCCGGTGAGGAAGAGCAGCCAGACGATACCCGGCCAGAGCACCCGGCAGCGCCGCAATGATGATGAAGGGATCAAGCCAGCTCTGGAAGTTCACCACGATGAGAGCGTAGACGAGGATGATGGAAAACAGCAGTCCGGAGACGAGCCCCACGAAGGAGGTGTGCATGGTCTGAATCTGGCCGCGCACGAAGATCTCGGACCCTCGCGGGAGCTTGCTCGTGTTTTCTTTCACAACCTTGTCGACTCCGCGGGCAACGGCAGCGAGATCGGAGCCTTCGACTGAACCGTAGATGTCGATGACCGAACGCGCGTTGTAGTGACTGACGGTTCCCTGCTCCGTTTCGCGATCGATCGACGCGATATTGCCTAGTATTTGCGCTTGCTGGCTGGAGCCGAGGGTGGCGATGGGGAAGTTCTGAAGTTGCTGCAGATTCTGAACGTCGTACTGCGGCGTCTGCACTGCGATGTTGTAGCTGACGTGGTTCTGCGGATTGAGATAGAACGTCGGAGAGGTCTGGAAGCTGCCGCTCAGACTGGTAAGTACAGCGGTGGCCACGTCGCGCTGGGTGTAGCCGACCTGTTGGGCGCGTGTGCGGTCGACATTGATTCGCCAGTTGGGCAGGTTGAAGGGCTGCTGAATGCGCATGTCGGTCGTGCCCGGAATATGGCTGATCTGCTGCATCATGTGCTCGGCCAGATCGTGGTTCTGATCGATGGCGTTGCCGACGACCTGCACGTCGATCTGTGCGGGGAGGCCGAAGTTCAGGATCTGGCTCACCATGTCAGTCGGGAGGTAGTAGAACTCCGTGCCCGGGAACTCCTGAACCAGCTTGTCGCGCAGATTGTGGGTGTACTCGTCGGTCGGCCGGTGTTTTTCTGCCAGCGTCACGAGGATGTCGGCGTCGGCGGTGCCTACGGTTGCGGAGTTCGAGTAGGAGAGATTCAGGCCGGAGTAGGGGATGCCGATGTTGTCGATGACCGTGCCGATCTCTGCGTGCGGAATCTCGCGGCGAATGACATCCTCGATCTGATCGCATAGACGGGCCGTGTCTTCAATGCGCGTGCCGGTGTGGGCTCGCACGTGGAGCTTGAACTGGCCGCCGTCGACCGATGGGAAGAAGTCTTGGCCCAGCCATGGATAGAGGAGAGCGATGGAACCAACCCAGAACGCGACGATGGCGACCAGAAAAACGGCGCGGTACTCCATGCAAAAACCGAGAACGCCGTAATACCAGTTGCGCAACTTATCGAAGTAGTGCTCGAAGGTGATTTGAAAGCGGATAAATGGATTGCGGCTGGCCTTCGCCTGGTCTACGCGATCGTGTTCGTGTCCTTTGAGCAGGTACTTCGCCATGGTGGGCACGATGGTTCGCGAGAGGAAGTAGGAGGCGAGCATCGCGAAGACGACTGCTTCGGCGAGGGGGACGAAGAGATATCGGGCGACGCCGCCGAGGAAGAACATCGGCACAAAGACGATGCAGATGGAGAGGGTCGAAACAAAGGCCGGGACTGCGATCTGAGCGGCTCCGGTAAGGATGGCGTCTTCGACTTCCTTGCCCTCTTCGAGGTTGCGATTGATGTTCTCGATTTCGACGGTTGCGTCGTCGACGAGGATGCCGACGGCTAACGCGAGGCCGCCGAGGGTCATGATGTTGATGGTTTCACCGAGGGCCGCCAGCATCAGCAGCGAGCAGATGATGGACAACGGGATCGAAACCGCGATGATGAGGGTGGAGCGCCAGCTTCCGAGAAAGATGAGGATCATCGCTGCCGTCAGGCATGCCGCGATGATTGCTTCGCGAACTACGCCGCTGATTGCTGCGCGCACGAAGATGGATTGGTCCGCAATGGGCGTAATCCGCAACGCGGGCGGCAGTTGGGCGAGGATTGACGGAAGTTGCGCGCGTACGTTGGCGATGATGTCGAGGGTGGAGGAGTTGCCGGTCTTCTGGACGCTCAGGAGTGATGAGCGCTGCCCATCGACGCGGACGATGTTCGTCTGCGGGGGAAACCCGTCGCGGACGTTGCCGATGTCGCGAATGTACGTGGTGGCGCCGTTGACGGTCTTGATGGGCAGATTATTGAGCGCGGCAATCGAGGTTGGGGCGCTGTTGGTCTCGACGGGATAGTCGAGGTGGCCCATCTTCACATCGCCGCCCGGGAGAATGATGTTCTGGGCGTTGAAGGCGTTGACGACGTCGGACGCGGAGAGTCCATGCTCCTGCAGCTTCTGCGTGTTGATGTCGACCTGCACCTGACGCTGCTTGCCGCCGTATGGGAAGGCGAGCGAGGCTCCCTGCACGGTTGCGAGCTGGGTGCGGATGAAGTTCTGCCCGAAGTCGTTCAACTGCTGCTCGGTGAGGCCGTTGCCGGAGAGTCCAAGCTGCAAGACGGGGACGCTGGAGGCACTGTACTGAATGACAAGCGGCGGGTTCGTTCCCTGTGGATATTGGCGAAGCGCCGTCTGCGAGATTGCGGTGACCTGCGCCACTGCCTGAGAGATGTTGACCGAGGGGCGGAAGAAGATCTTGATGACCGCGACGCCGTTCAGGGTCTGGGATTCGGAGTGCTCAATGTCGTTGACGGTGGTGGTGAGGGTGCGTTCGTAGGGCAATACGATGCGGTTGCTCAGCTCTTCGGGCGACATGCCGGCGTAGTTCCAGATGACGGAGACGACGGGGATGTCGATGTTCGGAAAGATATCGACGGGTGTCCGCAGCATGACCACGGGACCCACGATGAAAAGCAGCAGCGACAAGACAACGAAGGTGTAAGGTCTCCTAAGTGCAAGACGGACGATCCACATCTTTACTCCCTTGATGCGTACTCACGACGCAGCGTAAGGCGTTGAGACAAAAAAACGTATCTGCCGACAGATACTAAACCTGTAGTACAGAAATTAGACGAGACAGCCTTACCGAAGGATTCAAGTGTTCTGAAAACCTGCTCGGTATTCGGCTCGTTTCCGTTTGTCTTCTAGATCGGATACGTACCCGGGCTGTCTGAGGCCGCCGAAGATGGCCTCAATCATTGCTTCCGACTCGTGGTCATTCAGTGAGCCGTGTCCAGCAAGCAGGCGAAAGACCATCGGTCCATAGACCAGGTCGAGGACTATTTCTCCATCGATCTCTTTGCGAATCTCACCGCGGTCGACGCCGCGCCGCCACATGACGCGCGCCGCATCTCGCCTTGCATAAAGAAATCGCTCCCGAAACAACGCCAGGAACCCGGGGTTGCTCTGGCCCTCCGCAATGAACTGGCCAAATAGTCTTCCAAGAGGAGACCTGTAAAACGCCGTTACCGACTTCAATTGCACTTTGAAATCAGTCTCCGCTGATCCTGTATCGGGCATCGCAACCCGCTCGGTCATGCCACCCAGATACGCGTCGAGAGCCACCATGCTCTTATTTGGCCACCATTTGTAGATCGTTGCTTTGCTCACGCCGGCCCGTCGCGCGATCGCATCCGTCGTGACCTGCCGAAGTGGCTTGCGTTCAAGCAGGTAGAGGGCGGCCTTCAAGATTGACGTCTCTGCTTCAACGCTCCGATGCCGTCCGCGAGTCCTTGACCCACTTGCAGATAGAACCTCAGTTGATTGAGGTAGTTGACTGCCGTTAAGCAAATTGGCTGTTCTTTCCAAATCCCCTCAACTCCTCTCCTCTTGCCAGGAAGAGACTGGCGCAAGATCGATATCTCCAGGAACAAGTCTACCCTTGTTCCGTTTCTAAAACTGAACATGCCGTACACATAATCTCTTGCGGGAAATTGGAAGTGGGAGGCACGAGCGGATTCGGATGTGGGCGTTGGGAGAGCAAGCTGCACCCGTGGAGACAAAGCTATCGATAGCTTGGACAGCATTTGTTGATGACTCTTTGGTGATTAAGTGAAGTCCATCACCCTCACCTTGAGGGATTGGCGACACGATGAGACGTGCGTCGGTCACAACCTCTATCACCGTTGCAGCCGCCGCCACGACATTCGGGCCCGGAACAACCTGGTAGCTCCGCCTCCGATAGAGACAGCCGCCCCTCGGCAAAAAAATCTCACCGTCTCGCACCAGTGTGATATAAGCGAGAAGTTGTTCCTTGGAACGTCGTCAGTTACGTTCGTCGTTTTTTCTTCTGCCCGTTCTGATGATTAGGAGATTGGCTCACTTGAGCTATCTTTCTTAGGCAGGCAAGACTAATTCGACACAGAATGTACTCACCCGGTCCCAGGAACTGCTCCGCTTGCGCCTTCAGCGTATTAGGTACGTCATTCTCCCTCGCTCATTGTAAAAGTGACTCACGCAGCTCCCTATTGGGATGACTGTAGTGATCCCTTTTTTTCTGCGAAACGACCAACCGTGTAACTCGGCAGGCCTTCCTTTGTCTGGCTGCAGCGTTTTCGGTTGGCAACCCTGAGTCCTTCTGAGGTGTATTTTGGCCCAATCGTTAAAGACATTCGCGACCAGCGCAATCTTCTCTCTTCTTTTCGTTTTGTCGGTCGCCGTTGCCGGAGCGAGCACTCCTCCTCTAACGATCTCCACCTCCAACTTGCCTCAGGCTACCGCCAAGGCTTCTTATTCCGGAACCCTAACCGCTACTGGTGGGACCGCGCCCTACACCTGGAGCATCAGAACTGGAAAGCTTCCCGCTGGGCTTACTCTGGCGGCCAACACCGGGACAATCTCCGGCACCCCCACCACCAGTGGCAATTACTCCTTCGGCGTCAAGGTGACCGATTCAAGCTCCGCGCTCGGTGGTCGAAAGTTGAACAAGACCGCGACCGCCACGGTGACCATGACAGTCGCTGCGGCGGTCGCCACACCTGCAGTCTTGGCCATCACGACATCGAGCTTGCCCTCTGGTACGCAAGGCGCGGCGTATTCGAACGCCATCGTTGCCACCGGAGGCACGACTCCCTATTCCTGGTCAATCACCTCCGGTTCTCTTCCTGCCGGTCTCAGCCTCAGTGCATCCACAGGCTTGATCTCCGGAACACCTACAGCAAGCGGAACATTCAGTTTCACCGCGTCTGTCAGCGACAGCGGTTCGCCGGTCCAGTCCAAATCCGTCAACCTGTCGTTGATCGTCGCTCCTCCCACTCTAGCGATCACAACCTCTTCTTTGCCCTCAGGCACAGTTGGAACGTCTTATTCAACGACCCTGGCCGCAACGGGAGGCACACCAGCCTATACCTGGTCGCTTGCGGGTAACTCCTCACTACCTGCAGGACTCACCCTTGGAGCAAACAGTGGCACCATCTCCGGAAGCCCAACAACCTCGGGCACCTTCAACTTCACAGTGACGGTCATCGACAGTGGATCTCCGGTCCAAACGACATCCGTCACAACCTCGATCAACATCGCCGCGCAGGCTCAAACCGGGCCTGGAACAACCTGGTACGTCCGTCCCGACGGAGGCAGCCGCTACTCGACTAACGTGCCCACCGGCCAGTGCGACGGCAAAGCCGACATCGCCTACCCCGGAACCGGTACCAACCAGCATTGCGCCTTCGGAGACTACCGCTATCTCTGGGATGACCAGAGCTACGGCGGCTCCAACCAGGGATGGGTCATCGCTGGCGGCGACACGGTCATCATTCGCGGCGGCCCTTGGCGGGTCGGATGGGATGCGGCAACCGGATCCGGGGCCGGATACACATGGTGCTATGGCGGCAACGGCAACAACGCCTGTGTCAATCCCGCCATTCCCGCCGGCACTCCCACCCAACACACCCGAATCCTCGGCGAAAACTACGCAAGCTGCTCCACCGGCAATACGACCAACCGGTCAAGCCTCACCCAGATCTTCGGTGGATACGGAGTCTGGATGGCTCTCAACCTGGGAGGCGCACAGTACGTCGATATCGAGTGCCTTGAAATCACTCGGCATTCGCAGTGCGTCATCCACGGAAATCCACTTTATCCCAGCGGTTGCAGTACCGGCTATCCCGTCGACGACTACGACTCCGACGGCATTACCACCGATGTGAACACGCATGATGTCCTCCTCCAGGACATCTGGGACCATGGCCACACCGATCGCGGAATCATCGGTGCCATTGGAGGCCTGGTGACTTGTACCCGATGCGACATCTCCACCAACGGCATGGCGGGCTGGGACTTCGACGATGGTAACGGGACAGCCAGCCTTCCCGGATCCCTCTGGGTTCTCAACTACACGACGATCGAGTGGAATGGCTGCAACCAGGAATACCCGGCAGTCGATCCCATCCCCGTCATCTCCTGCTACAGCCAACACACCGGCGGTTACGGCGACGGTGTTGGAACTCCTGCCAGGCATGTGCCTCTCGGTCAACATCAACCATTCTGCCTTCAACTACAACACCCAGGATGGTCTCGACCTGGGCCACATTGATACCGGCACATGCTCTGCGACGATCAACGCCTCCGAGGCTATCGGCAACAGCGGACAGACCTTCAAATGGGGACCAAACGAAAACCCCGTCGTCTTCACCAACAACTTCGCGCTGGCTAATTGTCTGAGATTATCCGAGCCCATGACCGGAGCACCCACCTCCTACAACGCGAACCTGTCTGACTTCTGCCGCGCCTCAGACAACATGTCCTTCAACTTCCGGCAGGGTGGAACAGCGCTTCTGGCCAACAACACCATCGTCGGTTACCAGCCAGTCATGTACGACATCAACTGCTGGGACGCCAGCTGCACCTCCAGCACGCTCACCTTTGAAAACAACATCACCTTCGGCTACGACAACCCGTCGATGTACAACCTCGGAGGAAAAGCAGGCGGCACTGCCGGCCTATACTTCGAGGCGGGCATCGGCAACATCGTGCGCTCCAACAACATCTTCTACGGAATGCGCCCATCCAGCTTCAGTTGTCCCACCGGATACCCAAATGAGTTCTGCACCGATCCGCTGCTGGTCAACGAGCCAACCGGACAGGGCGCAAACTTCGTGGACTCGGAGCTCGACAACTTCAACTTCACTCCCAGCTCCGCAAGTCCGGCAATCGGTGCAGGACTCTCCATCACTGGAGCCCCCAGTCTACTCCTCGACTATAACGGCCTGGCTCGTCCGAATCCTCCCTCCATCGGAGCAATCGAATAACCGGTGCAGGCGATTCCTTCCTATAAGGCCTAACCGGGCCCTCAATGAGCGCATCGACGAGTTGCCGCCAATCGCCACTGGCGACACATAGTCATGTGCGGTAAGGAGCGAAATCGCGAGGCGGTAAATTTGCTCTCTGCCAAACAGCCAAACAAGCCGACAATTGGGTTTATGACACAAACCGAGACACAAAACCCGTCCCGTCTGAGCAGATGCCACTGTATGTAATTGAAAGGATGGTAGGCACGAGCGGATTCGAACCGCTGACCTCTACCGTGTCAAGGTAGCGCTCTAACCAACTGAGCTACGCGCCTATGCGTTACTCCAGTCTAAATGGAAGCGGGACCGTGAGCAACTTGCGGCTGACTTGGGTTACGATTGTCTGGACTCACCCAAAAGTGCCCCTTCTGAGCCAATTTCGTGCTGCTCCTAACCTGCTGACGCTGATGCGGTTGTTCATTATCCCGTTTCTTGTGATTGCGATCCTGGATGGGCATTATCGGACCGCGTTTGCGTTGTTTATTTTGGCGGGAATCAGTGATGCGCTGGACGGGTTGCTGGCTCGTATGTTGCGTCAAAAGACCACCTTAGGGCAATATCTCGATCCCATTGCGGATAAGCTTTTGCTTAGCACTTTGTTTGTGGTGCTGACCCATGTTGGCCTGATACCTCAGTACGTTACGGTGCTGGTTTTTAGCAGGGATGTCGGTATCTTATTGATTTCAACGTTGTTGTTCGTGACGAGTGCGCTGCGGGATTTTCGGCCTAGTTTGTTTGGGAAGCTGAATACGCTCGCGCAGATCGTTACGCTGGTCGTGGTCCTGTTTCAGAAGGCATTTATTTCTATGGACTTAACGTCGCTTCGGGAAGGGCTTTTGCGGGCGATTGCGGTGCTGGCGCCGCTTTCGGCGGCACAATATGCGTGGATCGTGATTCGGAGGATGAACACGCCATCGGCAGAGACTGCGGTTTAGCGCTTTGGCCTCTCGGCAGCTTCCTCGTCGAGGGACTCTTCTTCCTCGATGGCGATATCGCTAAACTCTGCGGAATCAAAGATTTCTCCGCAGGTCTGGCACTCAACAAACTCAGCGTCTTCCTCTCGGGAGACAATTTTGACGATGGGATGTTTGCACGGGGCTGTCATCGGGGAGGATTATCGAATGGTAAGGATTTTGCCCGTCTCTGGCGAGCTTGTCAACTGAGATTTATCTAGTTTTTCGCTCAAAAATCTGCTGGTGAATTTGTGGTGAAATCGTGGTGGATCGCTGGTAAATGCGTGGTTGCAAACAGCCCGATCTGGACGTAGACTATCTAGGACTGGAATTGTCTGAGTTTGCCGAATTTTCCTGCCTCGAAACAATATGCGGGACCCTAAAAAAATGCTGCGGCTGACCAAAAAAGCGGATTACGGTCTGATGGCTCTGAAATACCTGGCCGAGCAGACGGGCCGCAGTGCGCATAGCGCGAAGGACATCGCAGAGGCTTACCACATTCCTCCGCAACTGCTGGCGAAGATCTTGCAGACGCTGGCGAAGGCCGGGTTGCTGGTTTCGCATGCCGGGACGAATGGCGGGTATGCGCTTTCGCGTCCGGCGGCGGAGATCACGGCGTTCGAAGTGATCCGGGCGATCGATGGGCCGTTGTTTATTACGAGCTGCATCACGATTCATGGAGCCTGCGACCTGACGAGCACCTGCACCATCAAAGAACCACTGCGCAAGGTGAACGACAGTATCAAGGATTTGTTGAGTGGCATCCATATCGCCGATCTGGTTGAGGCGGATGGAGAGCAGGCTGGGACGGGCGCACCGGTTGGTGGCGGCCTGGTGACGATCGCGATTTAGATTCGTTCGCGCCGGAGTTTTCGCGCGCGGTTAGAGTTTGGCAACAGCAAAGTGATTTGAAAGACGGAGAAAAAAGATGAGCTTGAATGGGGATGGAGTTGGAGTCGTAGTTACGGAGTCGTCGACGCCACTGCCGGCGGGAGTGCATCTGCCGATTTACATGGACAACCATGCGACGACGCCGCTGGATCCGCGGGTTCTGGAGGCGATGATGCCTTACTTCACGTCGACGTTCGGGAACGCGGCGAGCCGCAACCACTCGTTTGGGTGGGAGGCGGAGAAGGCGACGGAGAAGGCACGGGAGCAGATTGCGAAGCTGATTGGCGCGACCGCGAAGGAGATCATCTTCACGTCGGGCGCGACCGAGTCGAACAATCTTGCGCTGAAGGGCATTGCGGAGATGTACCGCGAACGCGGGAACCACATCATCACGCAGGTGACTGAGCACAAGGCGATTCTCGACACGTGCAAGAAGCTTGAGAAGCAGGGCTATCGCGTGACTTATCTGCCGGTGCAGGCGGATGGGCTGATCGACATTGAGGATTTGAAGCGCGCGATGGACGACAAGACGATTCTTGTGTCGATCATGTACGCGAACAACGAGATTGGCGTGGTTCAGCCGATCGCGGAGATCGGCAAGCTCTGCCATGAGAAGGGTGTGCTGTTCCACACCGATGCGGTGCAGGCTGTAGGCAAGATTCCGGTGGATGTGCAGAAGGACAACATCGATGTGCTCTCGCTCTCAGGTCACAAGATCTACGGGCCGAAGGGTGTTGGCGCGCTGTATGTGCGTCGGCGTAATCCGCGGGTGCAGATCTCGGAGCAGATCAACGGCGGCGGGCATGAGCGCGGTATGCGTTCGGGCACGCTGAATGTTCCGGGGATTGTCGGCCTGGGCGAAGCTTGCGAGATTGCGAGTGAACGAGATGGCGGCGGAGGCGAAGAGGGAGACCGAACTTCGCGATTATCTGCGGAACAAGTTTGAGAAGGCGTTGGATTACGTTCACGTCAACGGCAACATGGAGAACCATCTGCCGGGAAACCTGAACATGAGCTTTGTGTATGTCGAGGGCGAGAGCCTGCTGATGGGCATCAACGATGTTGCGGTGTCGTCGGGTTCGGCTTGCACTTCGGCTACTCTCGAGCCCAGCTATGTGCTGAAGGCGCTGGGGCTTGGCGACGATGTGGCGCACAGCTCGATCCGGTTTGGGCTTGGGCGGTTCAATACCAAGGCCGAAGTGGACTATGTTGCCGATAAGATTATCGACGTGGTTTCGAAGCTGCGGGAGCTTAGCCCGCTGTATGAGATGGTGAAGGAAGGGATTGACCTGTCCAAGATCGAGTGGGCAGCGCACTAAAAGCAGAGTCTAGGGCCCAGGGAATAGGGCCTGGCGAACAGTATCGATGGCGCACCAATCTTGGGGCGCGAGTATCATCTAACTAGAGACGAGGAACACATCATGGCATATAGCGATAAGGTCGTAGATCATTACAACAATCCCCGGAACGTGGGCACGCTGGACAAGAGCGCGGCCGAGGTCGGAACGGGCCTGGTCGGTGCGCCGGAGTGCGGCGACGTGATGCGTCTGCAGATTCGTGTGAATCCTGAGACGAACGTGATTGAAGATGCCAAGTTCAAGACCTTCGGCTGCGGTTCGGCGATTGCTTCTAGCTCGCTCGCGACAGAGTGGGTGAAGGGCAAGACGATCGACGAGGCGATGGCGATCACGAACACGGACATTGTGAAGGAGCTGGCGCTTCCTCCGGTGAAGATTCACTGTTCGGTGCTGGCGGAAGATGCGATCCGTGCGGCGATCGGTGACTGGAAGAAGAAGAACAATGTGGCCGAGACTTCGGCGGTTGCTTCGGCTGCGGCTCACTAAGGATTATGGCGGGGTGGCATTGGGGAGATGTATGCCCCTAGGCTCGCCCCGCTTTGTATTTGTGGCAGGTTTGAAATGAAGGCGGACCTCAGCGGCTAAAGCCGCAATCCTTCATGGAGCGTTTTCGGCACGGCTTAAGCCGTGCCCTTAAGCAAGACGGGTTGTTGGTAGGTAACGGTTTCGGATACGACTATGGCGATGGTGACATTACAAACCGCGGCGGAGAGGGATGCGGCTCATGCTGCTTCGGGCGAGAAGAAGGATCCGCTTGCCGGGATGACTCTGCTGACGGCGGAGGGGCAGCAGCCTCGCGCGAAGGCGGCGATTGAGATTACGAAGAATGCGCTGAAGCGGATTCGGGTGGCGATGGCGAAGGAAGGTGTGTCGCCGGAGCAGGGTGGTCTGCGTGTTGGGATTCAGGGTGGCGGGTGTTCGGGTTTGAGCTACAACATCCGGTTTGATTCGCAGCCCCGGGAGCGGGACCGCGTGTTTGTGTTCGGCGAAGGGCTGGAGACGGTGGGCGATCCTTCGGGCGCGAAGGCGATTCGGCTGTTTGTCGATCCGAAGAGCTTTCTGTATCTGGCGGGGATGGTGCTGGACTTTGAAGAGACTCTGATGCGGCAGGGATTCAACTTCGATTAATCCGAATTCGACGAAGAGCTGTGGGTGTGGGTCGAGCTTTTCGGCGTAACGCTTTTGGTTCATCCGAAGGGTTTCACAGCTTCTCCAAATAAGCTTGGATGGGGCCGCTGCTTGAAATATCGCGATCTAGTAAAGCTACTCGAACAGGATGGTTGGTATCTTTACCAGACGACCGGTAGTCACCGGCAGTATAAACATCCAACGAAACCGGGCCGGACGACGGTTGCCGGCCATCCGGGCAAGGATGTTCCCGAGGGAACTTTGAAGAGTATTCTGCGGCAGTCGGGTCTAAAATAGCGCCATGCGTGAATACACGGTTATCTATGAACGCGCGAAAGATGGTGGATGGGGAGCCTACGTTCCTGATCTTCCCGGCCTCGGTGTGGTTGGAGATACTCGCGAAGAGGCGCACCGATTGATTGTTGAGGGCATTTCGCTGCACATCGCAGGATTGATTGAAGATGGTCTTCCTGTGCCCGAAGCTACGTCGTACGCGGAGTTAGTCACCGTCTCGGCGGCGTGAGTTAGCGGGCTCCTCTTCGTCTTCTGCTTTTCTCATTTCCTATTTGTCGGATAAGCTTCGTGCTGCACGGCTATTTAATCTGGCGCGGAACGGAGTATTATGCGAGTTTCTCTGATAGTGGTTCTTGGAGTGGCTTGTTTGAGTGCGACGGCGCGTGCGGCTTCGCCGATTGATTGCACGAAGGCGAATTTTCCGACGGAACAGACGATCTGCTCTACGCCCGCTCTGTTGCAGGCGGACGCGCGGATGACGGCCTACTACGAGATTGCGACGCAACTTGTGGGGATGGGGGTGCGTGGCGACCTGGATGATTCGCAGCGGGCGTTTCCGGCGGTGAGGAATAAGTGCGGGACGGATAAGACTTGCATTCTGGCTGCTTATTGGAAGCAGACGGAGCCGCTGGAGGCTGTGATTGCGAATGTGAAGGCGCATGGGCCGTTTTGAGTTGGTGGCTGCGGCGGAGCGTTGACTGCGGAGTTTGTGGGGAATCAGGGATCAGGAATCAGGTATCGGGTATCAGGTATCGTTGTCTTAAGGCTTAGGGGCAGGGTTTGACGGGTGGTGGCGAGGGTCTTCCAGGGGTCGCGGCTTAGGCGGGATTTCCAGTCGGCGAAGTTGGCGACGGCGAAGTTGGGGCGGTCGGAGCTTTTGAGTTCGGACCAGGCGAGGGGCATGGAGACTTGCATGCCGGCGCGGGCTCGCGGGGAGAAGGCGGCTACGGCGGTGGCGCCGCGTTCGTTGCGGAGATAGTCGATGTAGATGCGGTCTTTGCGGGCGGACTTCGTCATGACGGTGAGGTAGAGGTTGGGGTTCTGCTTCTGCATGGCGAGGGCGAAGTTGTGGGCGAAGGTTTTTACCGTCGGCCAGTCGTGTTTGGGTTCGATGGGGATGACGACGTGGAGGCCTTTGCCGCCGGTGCTCTTGAGGAAGGATTCGAGGTTCAACTTTTTCAAGTTGGCGCGGACTTCGAGAGCGCTGGCGGCGAGGGTGGGCCAGGGGATGGAGGTGTCGGGGTCGAGGTCGATGATGATGCGGTCGGGGTGCTCGAGGTCGTCGTTGGTGGAGCCCCAGGGATGGACTTCGAGGACGCCGATCTGGGCGAGGCCGGCGAGGGCTTGTTGGGTGGAGAGGGTGATGTAGGGTTCGACTTTGCCATTCTTGTCGGCGACGTCGACGGAGCCGATGCCGGGGGGTAGGGTGTGGGTGACGTGCTTTTGGAAGAAGCATTGGTGGCCGGTGCCGTCGGGGCAGCGGACGATGGAGAGCGGGCGGTCTGCGATGGAGGGCAGCATGTGCGGGGCGATGGCCCAGTAGTAGTCGGCTAGCTGCTGCTTGGTGAGGTGGGATTCGGCGTCGATGATCTTGTCGGGGTGGGTCAGGCGGATGGGGGCGTTGCGTGGCGGAGTTTGGATTTAGTGGTAGAAAAGCGGGTTTCTCCACTCCGCTCAGCTCCGGTCGAAATGACGGCCTTTTTGCGGAGCGGAGCTTGGTGGTGTGGGCTTTTGCGGCTACGGCGGATGCCGTGGTGTGGTGGGCTTCCTGTTGGGTTTCGGCTAGCGGGAGGGGTTGTTCGAGGCGGACTTCGGCTGGCGGGTTTGTCTTCGCGGAGGCCTTTGAAGGAGGCCTGGCGGACGAGCTTGTCGGCGGTCCAGGTGGCGAAGCGGACTTGGGCGACTAGTTTGGGTTTGACGGAGATGACGTTGCGGCGGGCTTCGTCGGGTGGATTGTAAGAAGGGGTTTTCGGTCTGGCGGAGTTTGTCGAGCTGGGTGCGGATGATCTTGTGGGTTTTCTGCGTGAAGCCGGTGCCGGTGCGGCCAGCGTAGATGAGCTTGCCGTCGCGGTAGTAGCCGAGGAGGAGTGCGCCGACGCCGTGGATTCCGGCGTGGCCTTTGGCGGGGAGGGTGAAGCCGCCGATGACGAACTCCTGCTCGCGAATGCATTTGGCTTTGAGCCAGTCGCCGGTGCGGCCGGAGATGTAGGCTCCGGCGGCGCGCTTGGAGATGATGCCTTCGGCGTCGAGCTCGCAGGCGCTTTTGAAGACGGCGGGGCCGTTGGATTCGATGTGTTCGCTGAGGCGGATGTGGTCGTGGGAGTTGGCGAGGAGGGCGGCGAGGAGTGGCTTTGCGTTCGATGAGGGGGAGGTTGCGGAGGTTGTGGCCGTTGAGGTGGAGGAGATCGAAGACGAAGTAGGTGAGGGGCTTTTTGGCTCCTTCCTGAAAGGCGGCCTGGAGGTCGGCGAAGCTGGTGTTGCCTTTGTCGTCGAGGACGACGACTTCGCCGTCGAGGATGGCGGATTCGCAGGGGAGGATGGAGACCTGGGTGGCGATGGTCTTCATGCGGTGGGTCCAGTCGAGGCCGGTGCGGGTGAGGAGCTGGACCTGCGGGCCGGATTTGCGGGCCTGAATGCGGTAGCCGTCGAGTTTTAGCTCGTGGAGCCAGCCGCTGGTGGCGGGTGGGGTGGTGGCTTGCAGGGCTAGTTGTGGGGGGATGAAGGCGGGGAGTTTTTCTTTTGGGGTTCCTGCGGGCGGTTGGGCTAGGTTTGGTTTTTGCAGCGGGGATTGGTGGTGGGGGAGCGGGTTGGTGGCTGCTCTTCCTTTTCCTTGTCGATGCGTTGCCAGGCTTTGCCGGTGGCGGTGTCTTTGGAGTGCCAGACGTGGTCTTCGCTGGCGGCGATCTGTTCCATGGTGCGGCCGGTGACGACGCTGGTGGTGAACTCTTCGGTGATGGGGGGGTCGGTTTCTCGGGCGCTCGAAGTCGTCGTGCTCTTTGATGAGGAGCCAGTTGGGTTTGCTCTCGTTGGCGTACTTGCCCTTCATGCGGATGAGGGCCCATTTTCCCTTCATGCGCTCGCCGTGCATGATGAATTTGAGGCTGCCGGTGCGGAGGCCTTCGTCGACGTCGGTGTGGCCGGGTTGGGGCTCCCATGTGCCCTGATCCCAGACCATGACGGTGCCTCCGCCGTACTGGCCTTTGGGGATGACGCCTTCGAAGCCGCCGTACTCCATGGGGTGGTCTTCGACCTGGACGGCGAGGCGTTTGTCCTTGACGACGTAGCTGGGGCCCTTGGAGACGGCCCAGCTTTTGAGGACGCCGTTCCAGCCGAGGCGGAAGTCATAGTGGAGATGCGAGGCTGCGTGCTTCTGGATGACGAAGGGTAGCGCGGAGGTTTTGGTGGATTTTGAGGTGCCGCTGGGTTCGGCGGTCACTTTGAAGTCCCGCATGGAGCGGTAGCGGGCGAGCTGCTCGTCTACGGCGTTGGAGGCTTTGGTGCGGGCGGTGGTGGCGGTGGATTTTTCGGAGGCAGGAGCGGTCTTTGCGGTGCAGCTTTTTTGCGGGGGGGCTTTTTTCGCGAGGTTTTTTTTCTTTGTCGTCATAGGTTAAGCGGATTTGCGCTTTTGCGCTTTCGGCTTGACCAGGGAGATGCCTTTCTTCCCTACGGAGGCGGGTGGTTTCTTCTCTGCGCCGGTGTCTTTTTCTACGCTCTTGCGGAGGGCGTCCATGAGGTTGATGACCTTGCCGGATGTGGGAGCGGGTTCTTCTTTGGGGACGGGCGCGTTGTTGACCTTGGCTTCGACCATGGCGCGAAGGGCGGTCTCGTACTCGTCGTTGAATTTTTCGGGGGCGAACTTTGCGGCTTTGCGCTTGATGAGTTCTTTGGCGAGCGAGAGCTGGTCGGCTTCGATGCGTGACTTTTTTGATCTTGTCGAAGTATTCGGCGGGTTTGCGGAGCTCTTCGTCGTAGCGCATGACGTAGGCCATCATGCCGGGGAGCTTGTCGTCGTCGTTGGGCATGACTGGCGACGAGGTGTTCGCGGCCACCGAAGGCGATCTTGCCGAGCGCGACCTTCTTCGTGGACTGGAGGGCCTTGCGGACGACGGCGAAGGCTTCGGCCTGGGTGTCGCTCTCGGGGGCGACGAAGTAGGGCTTCTCGAAGAAGGCGGGGGAGATGTCGTCGTAGTCGACGAACTGGGTGACCTCGAGGTTGTGGCGGGAGGGGATGCGGAGGTTTTCGATCTCTTCGGGCTCGATGGTGACGTACTCGCCTTTGCGGTACTCGTAGCCTTTGACGATGTCGCCCTTTTCGACGGGGCCTTCTTCGCCGGAGACCTTCTGGTGCTGGATGCGCTCGCCGGTCTTGCGGCTGAGCTGGTGGAAGCGGATCTCGGCTTTGGACTCAGTGGCGGTGAAGAGATTGACGCCGAAGGAGACGAGCGAGATTTGGATCTGACCTGACCAGTAAGGACGTGCCATGAAGGTACCCCAAAACTAATGAGAGTTACAGGCGAGCAGTAGAGATGCCTGTTTCAGACCTAAGAATGGTACCAAATCCGGTGTTTTTTCCCGGTTTTTCAGTTAGTTTTGCCGGTTTGAATCGGCTGTCTGAATCAACGTCTCCATTAGCAGGAGAGTAAAGATTTAGCCTGCGTCTTCGCTTTATTTGCGCTGCCGGTATCGATATCAGGGTTAGTGGCTTTCCGAGCAAACGTGAGTATCTAATGCGGCTTTTCGGCTTGTTTGGGCTCTGCATGGGGTGGGGGTGTCCTGATATCATCAAGCCCAATCGCTATGAGTGACACTACGGAAGTGCGGAAGCCTAAGTTACGGGAAAAGGGCCGGTTGATGTCGGCCTCGGAGATCGAGCGCACGCTGGTTCGGCTGGCGCATGAGATCGTGGAGAAGCATGACGGCAGCAAAAATGTGGGGCTGGTCGGGATCAAGCGGCGGGGCGTTCCGCTGGCCCAGCGGCTGGCGAAGCTGATTGAGCAGATTGAGAAGCATCCGGTGGATACCGGGGTGCTGGACATCAGCTTCTATCGCGATGATCTGTCGACGGATGGGCCGCGGCCGACGGTGACACCGGGAGCGCTGGGGTTCGATGTGACGGGGCGGGACATCATTCTGATGGACGATGTGCTGTATACCGGACGGACGATCCGGGCGGCGCTGGATGCGTTGTTCGATTATGGGCGGCCGAAGAGTGTGAGGCTGCTGGTGCTGATCGACCGCGGGCACCGCGAGCTGCCGATTGAGGCGACGTTTGTGGGGCGGACGATTCCTACTTCGAAGCGCGAGATTATCGAAGTGAAGCTGAACGAGGTGGATGGGCAGGAGCAGGTGCTGCTGGTTGAGCTGGTGGACTGACGGTGGCTGATGAGATCCACGATGCAGCATGCGGGGAAGAGCTCTGAGTATGCGGCGGGGTCGTTGCTGACGGTGACGGACCTGCCGGTGGTTGAGGTTGCCGCGATTCTGGCGGAGACGGACCGGCTGGAGCAGATGGCGGCGGCAGAGCGGGCGAAGATTGCTTGCAGGGCGGAAGATTGCGCTGCTGTTTTACGAGTCGAGCACGCGGACGAGGACTTCGTTTGAGCTGGCGGCGAAGCAGCTGGGTGCGACGACGACGCTGGTCAGCGACAAGTCCTCTTCGATTGAGAAGGGCGAAAGCCTGAAGGATACGGGGCTGACGCTGCGGGCGCTGGGTGCGGAGTGCATTATTCTGCGGCATGCAAACTCAGGGGCTCCGTTTTTGCTGGCACGCGTGACGGGGCTGCCGGTGCTGAATGCGGGCGATGGGATGCATGAGCATCCTTCGCAGGCGCTGCTGGATCTGCGGACGATTCTGGCGCGGGTGCCTGGGCCTGGATGCGGCGGCGGATCGATGCGAAGACGCTCGCTGGCGTGACGGTGGTGATTACGGGAGACATTCTGCATAGCCGGGTGGCGCGGTCGAATGCGATGCTGCTGCCGAAGCTGGGGGCGCGGGTGGTGTTGTGCGGGCCGACCCGGGTTGCTGCCTGAGGATGCGCTGGGGTTGGGCGATGGAGTGGAGATTGAGCGGGATTTCGATAAGGCCCTGCGGAAGGCGCAGGTGGCGATGATGCTGCGGATTCAGCGGGAGCGGCTGGCGGGGCTGGAGCTCGATCTGGAGGACTATATTGCGCGTTATCAGTTGGATGGGGAGCGATTGAAGGCGAGCGCTCCAAAGGCTCTGGTGATGCATCCGGGACCGATGATTCGCGGGCTGGAGATCTCGGATGAGGTGGCGGATGGGCCGAACTCGGCGATTGAGGAGCAGGTGACGCATGGGCTGGCGGTGAGGACGGCGCTGCTGGTGCGAGCGCTGGGCGCGGGCCGATTTGAGAGTGTAACAGTATGAGTGACATATTGATTTTGAACGGACGGCTGGTGGATCCGGCGAGCGGCGTGGATGCGGAGCGGGATGTGCTGCTGCGGCATGGGAAGGTTGCCGGGGTAGAGAAGCCGGGTGGGTTGAAGGATGTGAAGGCGAAGGAGATTATCGACGCGGCGGGGATGGTGGTCGCGCCCGGGCTGGTGGATGTGCATGTGCATCTGCGCGAGCCGGGGCAGACGTATAAGGAGTCGATTAAGACGGGGACGGCTGCGGCGGCGGCGGGTGGGTTTACGACGGTGGTCGCGATGCCGAATACGGTTCCGGTGAACGATTCGGTTGAGGGGCTGGAGTGGATGCTGGATGCGGCGCGTGGGGCATGCATCAAGCTGTTAGCGATGCCGGCGGCGACGTTTGGAAGCAGAGGCGAGGAGATTACGGACTTTCACCAACTGGCAGAGGCTGGGGCCGTTGGGTTTACGGATGATGGAAAGCCGGTGCTGCACGATGACGTGATGCGCACGGCGCTGGTGGCTGCGGCGGGGATTGGCGTGCCGGTGTCGCAGCATGCGGAGGATACGCGGCTGACGGGCGGATGCAGCATGAACGCGGGAGCTGGTGGCGTTTCGGCTGGGGCTGCGCGGGATGACGGTGGAGGCAGAGGCGCGGATTGTGGCGCGGGATATTCAGCTGCTTCGCGAGATTGAGCGGAAGGACGGAGCTGCGGCCGCATCTGCATGTGCAGCATGTATCGACTGCGCGGGCGATGGAGTTGATACGCGGCGCGAAGGCTGAGGGTCTGCATGTGACGTGCGAGGTGGCGCCACATCACTTTGCGCTGACCGATGAGGCGATTGGCGACTACGACACGAATGCGAAGATGAATCCGCCGCTGCGCGTGGAGGCGGACAGGCTGGCGATGATCGCGGGTTTGATGGATGGGACGGTGGACTGCATTGCGACGGACCATGCTCCGCATGCGCGGTTTGAGAAGGAGCAGGAGTTCGAGCGGGCTCCGAATGGGATTACGGGACTGGAGACGGCGCTCGGGCTGGCGCTGCGCGTGCTGCATCAGGGTGAGGGGATGACGGTTTCGCGGGTGATCGAGTTGATGAGTGCGCAGCCTGCGGGCTTGATTTCGCTCGAAGGGCGCGGGACGTTGAGGGTGGGGAGTTTTGCGGATGTGGTGGTGTTCGATCCGGCGGCGGAGTGGAAGTTCGATGTGACGAAGACGCGGTCGAAGTCGCGGAATACGCCGTTTGACGGCGCGCCGATGCTCGGCCGGGTAGCCTATACGGTGAGCGAAGGGCGCGTCGTCTACAAGGCTTAGGTTAGGTGATTATTCGCGCTGCATAACCGCCAGCTCGTTGCCTGCGGGATCGGTGAAGTGGAAGCGGCGGCCTCCGGGGAAGCTAAAGATTGGGAGTGTGATTTTGCCGCCCGCTTTCAGGATGGCCTGTTCGGTTTGCTCCAGGTTTTCAGACTCGATGACTGGCAGCGGTGCCTTAGTGCGTTCGGCCGGATCGGCGTTGAAGCCGCCTTCGGTGCCGCTGTCGGAAAATGCGGCGTAGGTTGGGCCATAGTCCTGGAAGGTCCAGCCGAAGAGATTGGCGTAGAAGGTTTTGGTGGTGGCGAGACTATGAGCGGGAAGCTCAAGATAGATGATCTTTAGATTTGGCATAGGTGTCCTCGCGAATAATTGCCGCTGAATCCTCCATCCGCGCCGCCGCGATCTGGTTAGCGGGGCAGGTAGAGACCGGCAGATCCGGCCTCGCGAGGGACAGAGATACGATAAAACGGAGATTGAGGCAGGGGTCAACTGGAGCAGCGGCGATTGAAGCTTATTTGTGTGGAAGACGTATTTGTTGGCGGTGGGCCACCACTCTTTCCACCAGAAGTTGAAGCAGTCGATGAGGTCGCTGGTGAGCCACTTCTGACCGACTTTGGTCCAGGTCTGATACTTCTGGGGGTAGTAGAGGGTGGAGAGGCCGGCTGCGGCTCCGGAGCCGACGACTTCGGAGAAGTTGAACATCTTGTTTCCGTTGTCGGTGCGAGTGACCAGGACTCGGGTGACAGCGTACCAGGACCGTTTGCGGAAGCCGCCGTGGCCGAGAGTGTAAAAGCGACTGTCCTGATGGAAGAGGATGGGACCGATGCCACCGACCATGAAGTTTTCGTCGGCTGTGTCAGCCAGGGTGTGCCAGAAGTATTGGCCGTAGCCTTCGATGCCCTGGCCAAACTCCGGGTAAGACTTGCTATCCATGGCGAATCCAGCCTGAACACCGGCGACGAGGAACGAGGAGTAGTCGAAGCTGTTCTTGGCCGCGAGTTTTAGCTTCTGTTTTGGTGTTTGCGGGGGCAGTTTGATGTCTGCGGAGACCGAGCTGAAGTTGGGGATGATGCCGAGGACGCGCTTGGTCTGCTGGGCGCCATTGGCACTCACGGCGTCCGGGTTGGTTGTCTGTTGGGGTGCTGGCGGAGTCTGCTGCGCTGGTTGGGAGCGGGGTCTGTCCGGCTTGCGGATAGAGCAGGGCGCCCGGCGCGTCCGGTAGTTCGAGGGGCGTGACGATGGCGGATTCTATTGAGGAACTTGTGGAGGAGGCTGACGTCGAGTTGCTGTGCGCAGAGGGTGAAGGATGCCCCGAATGTGACGATGATAAGAGCGGGCCAAGCTTCAGGCGATTTCGCCCGAGTTGCGGAGTAATGCGAAGGGGCATACAGATAGACGCATTTCGCGAAGAATAGACTCGGTCGGGCATGTCTTTTGATGAATAAATGGCCTCGTTTCAAAGGGGAGCATGTAGTTTGATAATAGGCGATTACGCCTGCAGGATCCCCATTTTTTTTGCGACGGAAGTGAAGATTTCGAGGGCCTGATCGATCTGCGGCGCGGGTGTGCTCGCTGGTCATGATGGTGCGGATGCGGGCTTTGCCTTCGGGGACGGTGGGGAAGGCGATTCCGGTGGCCATGACTCCGGCGTCGAAGAGGGCGCGGGAGAAGTCCATGGTGCGGCGGCCATCGCCGATGATGATGGGGGTGATGGGGGTTTCGCTGGCGGGGGTGGTGCGGCCGCCTACGTCGAAGCCGGCGCTGGTGAGTTGCTTCTTGAAGTAGTTGGTGTTGTCCCAGAGGCGCTGGATGCGGTCGGGCTCGTTTTCGAGGATGTCGAAGGCGGCGATGCAGGTGGCGGCGACTGAGGGCGGATGCGAGGTGGAGAAGAGGAACGGTCGCGCGCGGTGGTAGAGGTAGTCGATGAGGTCGCGGCTGCCGCAGACGTAGCCGCCAAGGGCGCCGATGGCTTTGGAGAGCGTGCCGACCTGCACGTCGACCTTGTCGGTCATGTGGAAGTGATCGACGGAGCCGCGGCCGTTGCGGCCGAGGACGCCGGAGGCGTGGGCGTCATCGACCATCATGATGGCGTCGTATTTTTCCGCGAGTGCGGCGAGCTTGTCGACGGGGCCGATGTCGCCATCCATGGAGAAGACGCCGTCGGTGATGATGAGCTTGTGGCCGGGCTCGTTCTGGACTTCGCGGAGGAGTTCTTCGCAGTGGGCGGCATCTTTGTGGCGGAAGACTTTGATCTTTGCGCGGGAGAGACGTGCGCCGTCGATGATGCTGGCGTGGTTGAGCTCATCGGAGAGGATGAAGTCTTCCTTGCCGAGGATGGAGGAGACGGTGCCGGCGTTGGCGGCGAAGCCGGACTGGAAGACGACGCAGGCCTCGACACCCTTGAAGGCGGCGATTTTTTCCTCGAGTTCCATGTGGATTCGCATGGTGCCGGCGATGGTGCGGACTGCTCCTGAACCCACGCCGAATTTTTTTGTGGCGGCGATGGCGGCCTCTTCGAGCTTGGGATGGTTGCAGAGGCCTAGATAGTTGTTGGAGGCGAGGTTGATGACGCGCTTGCCGTCGTAGGTGCAGACGGGGGCCTGCTGGTCGTCGAGCTCGCGCAGTTTGAAGAAGGTTCCGCGCTGGCGGAGGTCGTCGAGCTGGGCGGTGAGATGGGCGAGCTGAGGGCGTTTCGCGGCTGCGGTGGTCATAGTAAACATCTTAAACCTTTACGGACGGGGCGGTCTTTCGCGCGGAATGAGCATCTTACGAAGTGCAGTCCTTAGTCGGCGGGAATCTCCGCGGCTAAAAATCCAGGTTAAGAATGAGGGCCGAACGATGAATACACAATTTTCAGGTAAAGCTGCTGTGGCAATGATGATACTTGCGGTTGCGATGACGACCGGTTGCAAGTCGAAGCAGGACGAAGCGATTGATCAGGCGAAGAAGCAGGCCGCAGCGACAGGGCAGGCGCAGCAGGTTGTTTCGACGGACAAGAATGGGAATGTGACGACGACCACAGTGCAGCCGCCGGCTCCCGGGCAGACGACGCAGGCAGTAACGACGACGGTGACCCCGGCGAACGGTGCAGTGCCGGCGAATACGCCAGCGACGGCGGGTGGTGTCGCAGCCGATGGCGCCGGTGCAAGTGGATTCTTCGGGCCAGCCTGTTGCTGGGCCGCCTCCCACTTCAGCGCCTGCGCCTGGCGCTGCTCCGATCATTCGTCCGGCAGATGTAAATGTTGCGGCCGGAACGAATCTGACGATTCGGATAAATCAGCACATCAGCGTGAAGACGAGCCGCCCGGGAGACCGATTTAATGGCGAGGTGGTCGATCCGGTGGTGGGAGATAACAACCAGGTGGTGATTCCGAGGGGCGCGCCGGTGAGCGGGGTCGTGGTTGCTTCGCATCGGCGAGGACACTTCAAGGGCAGCTCGATTCTGGAGCTGCGGCTGACATATCTGACGTTGAACGGGACGCGGTATGCGCTGGATACCCATGACTTGACGCAGACGAAGAAGGGAAAGGGCAAGCGGTCGGCTGCATTTATCGGCGGCGGCACCGGGTTGGGAATGCTGGTTGGCGGCGTCGCCAGCGGAGGCGTTGGGTTGCTGGTTGGCGGACTCGTTGGCGCCGGTGAGGCACTGCAGTTGGTGGCTTGACGGGAAATCGGGATATCGAGATTCCTGCCGAGTCGATTGTGCGCTTCAAGCTCGCGGATAATCTTGTAGTTCAGCCAGCGTAGGGATTTGATTTGCAGCGACGAAAGGCCCATCGAGTGACGGTGGGCCTTTTTCTTGCGTCCCTAGTGGCACTCTGCTGCATCAGTTAGGATGGTTTGAATTTCAGGAGGACAAAGAATGTCGATTCGACTGCACTTCTGGGGTGCGGCACAGACGGTTACGGGTTCTTCGCACCATCTGGAGTGCGCCGGACAGAATATTTTGCTGGACTGCGGTATGTTCCAGGGGCACAGGCAAGAGGCGAGAGACATCAATGAACATCTCGCGTTGCCCGCGGAGCAGGTGAATGCGGTAGTCCTTTCGCATGCGCACATCGATCACAGCGGCGATCTTCCCCTACTAGTGAAGCAGGGATATCGAGGGCCGATCTACACGACACCCTCGACGGTGGACCTCTGCGAGAAGATGCTGAAGGACAGCGCGCATATTCAGGAGTCGGATGCGGAGTTTGTGAACCGCAGGATGCACAGGAGGAAGACGATTGGCATTCCGGCCGGTCAGGCAGCGGTGTTGCCGCTCTATTCGCAGGCGGATGCTGAGCAGACGGTGCAGCAGTTCAAGCCGGTGACGCTGCATACGCCGCAGTTGCTCGCCGGTTCGACTCCGGATGCGGGATTTACGTCGACGACGTTTGACGCGGGACACATGCTCGGATCGACCTGCGTGATGATTGAGGCCCGCGAGAAGGGGCAGACGACGAAACTGCTGTTCTCGGGCGATGTGGGGCGGAAGGGGCTGCCGATTATCAATGATCCGGAGAAGGCACAGGCTGCCGATTATTTGATCATGGAGAGCACGTATGGGAACCGGCTGCACCAGCCCATCGGGCCGGTGAAGAATAAGCTGGCAAACCTGGTGAACCGGACCGCCCAGCGTGGCGGACACATCGTGATGCCGGCGTTTGCGGTGGGGCGGACGCAGCAGGTGGTGTTGCTGCTGCATGAGCTGATTGATGAGAAGGCAATTCCCGATATTCCGATCTTTGTGGACAGTCCGCTGGCGGTGAATGTAACGGATGTGTTCCGCAAGCATGAAGAGGAGTGGGATGCGGGAGCGCGAGCGTTTGCCGATCTGCATGAGGACCCGTTTGGCTGGAAGCGGCTGCGGTATGTGCGCACGGTGGAGGAGAGCAAGGCGCTGAATGGGCTGAAGATGCCATTCATTGTGATCGCTGCTTCGGGGATGTGCGAGGCGGGGAGGGTGCTGCATCATCTGAAGAACAGCGTGGAAGACCCGAAGAATCTGGTGCTGATAACGGGGTTTCAAGCTGAACACACTCTGGGGCGCGCCATTGTGCGGCGGCAACCTGAGGTGAAGATCTTTGGCGAGCCGATGCGTTTGCGCGCCGAGGTCGATTCGATCGGGGAGCTGAGTGGGCATGCGGATCAGAGGGAACTTTTGAGTGGATGGAGCCGGTGGTTCCGACGTTGAAGAAGGTCTTTCTGGTGCATGGGGAGCCTGGGGCCCAGCAGGCTTTGAAGGCGGAGATTGAAAAGCTCTACAAGCTGGAGGTCATCTGCCCGATGCGCGGTGACCGTTATGAGGTGGGTTAGAGAGGCTTAACGCGGATCTGCATGGATGACACGGATGAAGACTCTGCGAGGTGGAGATTAGTGGGGCTCCACGTGTCGTAGGTGCGTGGCTATGAGTTGCATGGCCTTTTCGGTGATGTCTTCGTCGCCGCCGCAGCCTTCGAGCCAGTGGATCTCAGGTTCGCGGCGAAACCAGGTTAGCTGGCGTTTGGCGTAGTTGCGATGGCCCTGCTGTGCGTGGGATACGGCCTGCTCGCGGGTGAGTTCGTTTTGCAGGACTGCGGCTGCCTCCGCGTAACCGAGCGAGGTGAAGGGGCGGCAGTCGGGACCGTAGCGCTCGATGAGGCGCTCGGTCTCTTCGACGAGGCCGCGGTCAAACATGGCTGCGGCGCGTTGATTGATGCGCTCATAGAGGCGCACGCGGGACGGGTTGAGTCCGAGACGCAGGATGCGGTAGCCAGTGAGGGAGTCGCGGCCCTTTTGCCATTGTTGCGTGAGGGGGCCGTCGGGGTGGAGCGACACTTCGATGGCGCGGATGACCTTGGGGACGTCGTTCGTGTGGATGGAGGCGGCTGCAGTGGGGTCAAGACGGGTGAGGAGGCGGTGCAGGTAAGCGGAGCCGCGAGTGGTTGCGAGTTTGCGGAGGCGGTCGCGCTGGCCTGCTTTTTGAGGAGGAGCGGGGAAGAGGCCGTCGATGAGGGCGCGAAGGTAGAGGCCAGTTCCTCCGGCGACGATGGGGAGGCGGCCGCGTTCGGTGATGGCGGTGAGAGCTTCGCGGGCCTGTCGGCTGTAGTCGCCGGCGGTGCAGGCTTCGTCAGGCCATGCGATGTCGATCATGTGGTGCTGAATGAGAGATCGCTCCTCGCGGGTGGGCTTTGCGGTGCCGATCTCCATCTCGCGGTAGACGGCTACGGAATCGCAGCTGATGATTTCGCCGTCGAACTCCTGGGCGAGGCGGATGGCCAGCGAGGTTTTTCCGCTGGCAGTAGGGCCGACGAGGACGATGAGAGGTTCGGCAGGAGGCGTCACCATAGGCGCCACCAGCCTGGGGTGAAGATGGTGTGCAGGCCGGCTCGCAACAGGCTGAAGAGGAGGACTACAAAGCCGAGCACAAGGAGACCGCGTACCTGGCGGCGTCGCTCGATTTGCCGCGGAGTTGTTGTCGAGGCGGTTGGTTGGGACATGAGTTCAGGGCCGTCAGTTGCGTACGCCGGATTTCGTCAGACTAGTACGGGAGGGGCTTGTTGGTGAAGAAGTCGACGCGAAGCTCCAGGTTAGGACCCTTGAAGTTGGCGGGCAGCGGCGGGAACTGGCCGACGCCGGTGATGCCGCCCCAGCAGGCGCGGTCGATGGCAGTGTCCTGGCTGGAGCCGTCAAGGTTCATGGCGGCGATGCGTCCATCGGGGAGGATGGTGAAGCGGATAAGGGTCTCGCCCTGCTTGTTGAGGGGCGGACGGGCCTCTTCGGGGATGAGAGGAATCCAGTTGCGCTTGATGTCAGCGAGGATTCGGCGGATGTAAGGGCCGAAGTCGACTCCCTGCGTATCCGAGAGGATCTGGACGCCGGTGCCCATGCCCTGTTGGGCGCCGCCAGGGCCACCGGGGGAGTAGTCGCCGGAGCCACGGTTGTGAGCAGCCTGCTGCGCGGCCTGGCGGACGACGTCCCCGGCCGTTTGATTTGGATTGGCGAAGTTCGGGCGGGTTGGGGCTGGCTTGGGCGCTTCGATCAGGGCCTGCTGGGTCGGTTGTGGGGCCGGCGGAGGTGGCGTGGGAGCCGGGGGGGTCGGGGCGGCCGCTTGCGTTGGAGCTGGTGGCGCGGGTGTTGGTGCCGGCTGAGCTTCGGCCTTACGCATGGCCTTCAATTGCTGCAGGGTCTTCTGATCGAGTGCCTCGTGGCTCTTCTCGGGGATGGGTTTGGGTCTTGGGGTCAGCTTGGAGAGATCCGCAGGGTTATCGAGGAAGGTGAGCTGCTTGTCACGTTCCTTCAGGACATCGACCGGGCTGATGAGTTTGGGTTGGTGGAAGAGGACGCGCGGGCCGTAGAAGAGGAACCAGATGATTCCCAGGTAGATGATGATCGAGATGTAGATGGACTCGCGAAAGCGGGCCTTGGCGCGCTCATCGTCGAGCGAGTCGAGCAGGTGGATCAGTTCATGCTCTTCGAGTTCGCCGAAGCGGCCAGTGCGAACCTTAACAGGCTGGACGGGCGGCGCGGAGTTGGGTGGCGTCTCTAGGGAGGGCATGGGCTATAGGGTCTGACGGGTACTCAGGACGAAAGTTTCGCGCTAAATGGAGGGCGAGTCACTGTTAGGTGCCCCCGATCGCACAGTCCTTTCTATTTTCTCATTTCTGACGCGGTTTTCCTTAAAAGAAGAAATCCAGCGGTTCTGGAATGGCGATGGAAACCCTTAGACTCGTAGACTGGAGAGGTGAATCAGAATCTCCTTAGGAATGTGCCTGCTGTGGTATTGACGATCAGCGATCGCTGCTCCAGAGGAGAGCAGGTGGATGTTTCGGGACCGGCGGTGCGGCAGATGTTGGAGGCGGCGGGCGCGAAGGTGGTGGCATTGGAGGTGCTGCCCGACGAAATGGAGCTGATTGCCGGGGCTTTGCGACGCCACGCGAACGCTTCAGGGTTGCTTATTGTGACGACGGGCGGGACGGGGTTGGCTGCGCGCGATGTGACGCCGGACGCCACGAGGCTGGTTTGTGACCGGCTGATAGACGGAATGGCGGAACGGATGCGCGCCGAGGGGTTGCGACACACGCCGCTGGCTGCGCTGAGCCGGGCGGTCTGCGGGACTCTTGGCGCGACGCTGATCGTCAATCTGCCCGGCAGTCCGGCGGGAGCGAAGAGTTCGCTCGAAGCGGTTATGCCGCTGCTGCCGCATGCTCTGGATCTGCTGGCAGGGCGTACGGATCATCCGATGAATTCACATAATGCTGGCCATTGACGCACCGGGGGCGGGTAGAATAAGGGATACTCCGTGAAGATCTCTCCAGTTGCACTTTTTCATAAGTTGAACGCTGCAATGCTGGCGGTAATGAAGCCGCTCGGCGTTTGGGGAATCGGTGGGCTGGCAGTTATCGATTCGGCGGCGATTCCTGTGCCGATCGATGCGCTTCTGATCGACTACGTGGCGAATGACCATACGAAGTTTCTCCTCTATTGCTTTATGGGGGCGCTGGGGTCTGCGGTTGGGAGTCTATTGCCGTACTACCTGGGGCGGGCGGGCGGAGAGCTTTTTCTGCTGAAGCGGATAAATCGGCAGCGCTACGAACAGATGCGCGACCGGTTCGAGAAGCAGGAGTTTCTCGCCATCATGGTGCCAGCGATGATGCCGCCGCCGATGCCGGTGAAACTATTCGAGTTTGCGGCCGGGGTCTTCGAGATGAAGCCGCTGTGGTTCTTCATGGCGATCCTGGTGGGCAAGTTTGTGCGGTTTCTCATCTGGGCGATCATCACCATCACTTACGGGCCGGCGATTCTGAGCACGATGTCGCATGCGATCCACGAGCACCAGCATTATGTGCTGGGTGTTAGCGGAATCATCTTTGTAGCATTTGTGATTTATGTGATGCGCAAGGTGTTCGACCGGCGGCGCGGGACAAGTTTTCCGGTGGAAGAGGAGTAGATCGTCCGGCTAAAGAGGCCTGCGGCGTAACTGCTGAGCGGCAGCGTTTGACAAACCCAACCCTTCAGAATGGCTTCAGTAGAGGGTCTGAAGCAAAAGCACAACAGTCCGTCAAAATAACTCACACGTTTCCAATACTTTGCAACGAACACCCGCATATTTGCAGGACTTTAGCATCCGCAGGGATACCAAGTCCAGACATAAGTATTTTATTCGGAATACTTTAGCCGATTTTGTACCCGGGAGAGGGGTCACTAACTCCGGCCAATCCTCTCTAGTGCTGGACCCGGCCGGCGAACTCCATCCGAATGATATGACGGTCGGAGTTGACGTAGACGATTCCGCTAAGCGGAGCGGCGCGGCTGCCTGAGAAGAGCGGGGTGTCCTCGAGGAAGCGCATGTCGCGGAAGGTGACGGTGGCAATGCCGTCCTGATCGATGCCGGTCTCGGTGACGACGGGCCATAGCGACCAATCGAGGTAGATCTCGCCAAGCCAGCTTTGTTTGGCGGCGAGGGTGGCGAGGGTTGTGGGTGCTTTATAGATGGTGTCGGCTTGGCTGTTGCTGGAGATGGTGTCGTTGAGGGTATTGGCAGTGGACACCTGGTAGAACGTGGGGGTTTCGACTACGGTCTGCCAGTGGAATGGATTGACGGGGTACGGGTCGGCTGCGGTGCGCAGTACATAGGCGCCGTTGTAGTCGTTGTTCTCGGCGAGTTGGAGGGCCTTCTGGTGTTCGACGAAACGCAAGGTCCAGAGGGCGGCTATGGCAAGCAGGCCGAAGATAGCCCAGTTTTGTCCGCGGAAGGCCGGTTTGCGCGCGCCGATCTCGCTGCTGATCAGACCGAAAAGCGCAGGGGCAACGAGCGCGGTGAAGAGGATGAGAAGAAGGAGGGGCTCGACGATGAAGACGAAGGAGCCGGCGTACCACCGGGGATTGAAGGGGAAGAAGGGACGTAGGCCGTAATTGTTGGTCCAGTCGAGCAACAGGTGGCTGAGCAGTGCAATCAGGATGAAGAGGTAGAGCAGGCCCCAGCGGACGGGTGCCATCGGTGGCTTGGTCGAGGGCTTTCGCGAACGCCAGCGATGATAGAGCCAGATGACGCCGACGACGATTGCGGCTTCGAAGGGCAGGCCGAGGAAGGTGTGAGTCCAGCCGCGATGATGCTGGAAGGCTGCGATGGGGCCGCCGAAGGCCCAGAGGGTATCGAGGTCTGGCGCCTCAGCGGCGAGCGTCATGGCGAGGGTGGCGTAGGCTACCTTGCGGTTGAAACCCGCCCGGGCAAGGCAGGCTCCGGTCATGAAGTGGGTAACTGGGTCCATGTCAGTCTGATGTTAGCTTCCTGAAGATAACAAGCTGGCTGCCGGCGATGCGATAGAGGGGAAGTTTGTGGCGGAGTTCGGTGAGATATTGGCTAACGCCGTCGACAAACCAGGCGTAATCGTCCCAGACGATGACACCGTTGGGCGAGAGGATTTTGAGGGCGGTTTCGGTGTCGGCCTGGATGCATTTGTAGGAGTGGCCTCCGTCGATGAAGCAGAGGTTGGTGTTTGCAAGAGAGCCCGGTGGAGTGAAGTTGAGAGAGTTTCCGCGGAGCTGATGGATGCGAGTTGCGGTAGGGTGGTTGTGGAAAGCGAAGCCGGTGGAAGTGCGGGAGAGGCGGACCCACTCGCGGTCGCCTTTGCTGAGGGTTTCGACTTCGGCTTCGGCGTATTGCCGCGGAAGGTCAAGGGTGTAGATGTCAGCATCGGGTGCGTTGAGGGCCATGGTGAGAGTGCCGACACCGCGGAAGGTTCCGGTTTCGAAGATTTTTTTGGGTTGGAGTGCGCTGACGATGGTGGCGATCAGGGTGTAGGGGACGACGAAGCCGAGGCCGGAGAGGCTGATGGTATCGATGGGAGGAAGAACGATCTCGCGGGGTTCGTTGCAGCCGAGGAATGCGGCCAGGTCGGCGTGTTCGACGACGGGGAAGGGATCGCGGGCGTCAAAGGCATGCTGTCGGATACTCCGGCCGAGCTGAATAACGTGGCGGCGGGTATTGCTGTTCGCGAGACGCACAGTCGCCAGCTCGATTAGATCGCGAAGCATGGGGAGGAGATGCCTGTTATCGACTCCATAGCTGCGCGTCTTTGGCGGAGGTTTCTCTTTCATCTGCAGTTATCTGTCCGGTGATGCGCGCTGTGCGGATTTTCTCATGGAGTGGGACTCCCTGTTGGGAGCAATGCGGTCCAGGCGTTATTTCCCTAGTAAAGGGGAGATTTGCCCACCCAAGAAACAGACAGCTTTAGGTGGAAAGTCCGAATCGTCGGGAAGGGTCATCCCTTGGCCATGAATCCAGTGAGCCGACTCACGAACATCGAGAGCCGCCGTCGAGACGTAAGGCTACGTATGTTTAGGTGCATAGGGTGCCTGTATACTTAGCAGCGGTAACAGGGAGGTCGACGTGCCAATCTTGACCGAAATCGAAAACCCGCGGGCAGCGACTCTTTTGAAAAAGGAGCAAAGTCAAAGCCGACCGAGCCTGTGAAGATGCCCCCTCCGGTTCGCATCCCACCCCCACGTGCCGCTAAAGGGAACTGAGGATGCCGACGAGCGTTATTGCTCTTCAAATTCTTCTTATCCTTCTTCCTGGTTTTGCAGCTGCATATATTGTTCAGATGCTTGCGCTGCGAGGGCCTCAAACTGACTTCGATAAGTTGATCGAAGCTTGCCTCTATAGCTTTCTGATCTATTCTGCCTTCGTAGTTCTGACTCATGGAGCATTGCCGTTCGAGTTGGCTCCGCCTCACCCACCTGCGACAGAGACAACCGTAATCTGGCATCCAAAGAAGTTACTGGGACTTGCAGCGATCACCTTGGCTTTTTCGTTTGCGGGTGTGGCGTATATCAATCTGGATGGCAATTGGCTTTTCCGCAAGCTGAAGATCACGGAGCGAACAACGCGGCGGTCGATCTGGAATGACATCTTTCAAGAGGGAGATCAAGACAACCAGGTCGTCCAGGTAGAGTTGGCTGATGGACGAAGTATCCTGGGTCTTCTGGCCTATTACTCAGATACAGCGGAAGAGTGCTCGTTTTATATCGAACAGGCCTCATGGGTGGGTGGGGACGGGGAAGCGATTCCTATTCCCGGCCCGGGGATCTTGCTGACAAAGAACGCGAATATCCAGAGCATCAGCTTGCTGGATAATTAGATTATGTCGACGATGACCGCACTGACTCCCGAGATTCTTGCCAAGTACCAGCCTGTGATTGGGCTGGAGGTTCATGTTCAGCTTTTGACGGAGACAAAGGCGTTCTGCGGCTGCGTGAACAAGTATGGCGGCGAGCCAAATACGCATATCTGTCCGACCTGTCTGGGGCTGCCGGGAGCGTTGCCGGTGTTGAATCGCAAGGCGGTCGAGTTTGCTGTGCTGGCGGCGAAGGCGATCAACTGCGAGATTCGCGAGACGAGTATTTTTTCGCGGAAGAACTATTTTTATCCCGACTCGCCAAAGGGATACCAGATCTCGCAGTACGATAAGCCGGTTGCGGAGCATGGGTGGATCGAGGTTCCAGCGTTCGATGCGAGCGGGGCGGCGATTACGAAGCGGATTGGCGTGACTCGCCTGCATATGGAAGAGGATGCGGGCAAGAGTATTCATGACGGTTTTGCGGATTCGGTTTCGAAGACATATATCGATTTGAACCGGTGCGGGACGCCGCTGGTGGAGATCGTGAGTGAGCCGGATCTGCGGACTGCGGATGAGGTGTTTGAGTATCTGACGAAGCTGAAGGAGATTCTGCTTTACACGGGCGTGAGCGACTGCAATATGGAAGAGGGTTCGCTGCGTTGCGATGCGAATGTAAGCGTGATGCTGAAGGGTGCGAAGGAGTTTGGGACGAAGGCTGAGGTTAAGAACGTCAACAGCTTCCGTTACATTCGCGCAGCGGTGGAGTACGAGATTGAACGCCAGATTGGCGTGTTGGAAGAGGGTGGCAGGGTGGTGCAGGAGTCGCGGCTTTGGAACAGCGCGGAGGGCCGGACGTATTCGATGCGGAGCAAGGAGCAGGCGCATGACTACCGGTACTTTCCGGAGCCGGATTTGCCGCCGCTGGTGGTGGGTGCGGAGTGGCAGGCGGAGATCTTCAAGATGTTGCCGGAGCTGCCGGAGGCGCGGCGCGCGCGGCTGATTGCGGAGTATGAGATTTCCGCGCAGGATGCGGCGACGCTGACGGCGACGCGAGAGTTTGCGGACAGGTTTGAGGCGGCGGCGAAGAAGGCGAAGAGCCCAAAGCGTGTTGCGGCGTTGTTGACGAGCGAGTTGACGATGCGGCTGCGGGCGGCCGGGTTGGAGCCGGAAGAGTCTCCGGTGTCGATGGAAGGCGTGGTGATGGCGGCGGACCTGGCGGAGTCGGGCGAGCTTTCGAGCAAGATGCTGAAGCAGCTGCTGGATATCGCGTTTGAGAAGAAGGAAGACTTTCCCGTGGTGTATGAGCGGGAGAAGCCGCAGCAGATCTCGGACTCGTCGGCGATCGAGAAGATGATCGATGAGGTGATTGCGGCGAATCCGAAGCAGGTGGAGCAGTATCGCGGCGGGAAGAAGACGGTGGCAGCGTTCTTTGTTGGGCAGGTGATGAAGCTGTCGAAGGGGCAGGCGAATCCTGCGCTGCTGAATGAGCTTGTGGCGAAGAAGCTGGATACGGCATGAGAAGATGGCGGGTTGAAGCCGCTTCTGAGGCTTGCGGTCGGACGATTTGATCTCCCGGTACTAGTGAAATAACCAGATGGCAACGCATGCGGCTTGAGGTTTAATGGGCGGATGCGAATGGCTCATTCTTTGCCCGGGAACTCAGGCCGTCTGATGTGCGCGGTTGCGCTGGCTGCCTTAATCGGATGCAGGGGTGATAAACCCTACGTGGTGCCGGAGGGGCCGATGCCTCCGAACACCGTTCTCCTGTCGCAGATGATGAGCGAGCTTTCCGCGACGCCGGGATTTACGGACGCGCTGCTGGCACATCTCGATCAGGGGGCGAAGAAGGGGCCGGCGCTGATGACTCCGGCGCTGATGAAGAGGCTGCGTGAGCTGATTCTGGGGAAGGACTGGCAGGGGCTGGACCGGTTTCCGGGATGGACGATGGATGCGGTGAATCCTACGGTTGGGGTGATCACGCGGGCGGCGGCGAAGAAAACTCCAGAGACGGCGGTGGGAACTCCTTCGGGGGCTCCGAATGAGGCGTGGCCGGCCCATGGTTCCGGGGATGATTACGGAGTATCTGGATCTAGGGAGCTATTCGCCGGAGAAGGCGGAGACGGTGAGCCTGGATAAGCCGTCGACGCTGCCAGGGTTGGAGGATGCGACGCTGGTGACCGAACTGGGCGCGGGCGTGGTGCGTGGGGATGTGGGGAATCCGAAGCTTGCTCCGTTGCACTCCGAGAGCCAGCGGCTGGCGGATGTGTTGAACCGGCTTGGTCTAAATGGGATGGACGACGCGCCAATGGCGACCGCGGAGATCGATGGCAAGACTGCGACGACTCCTGAGGGTTTGATTGAAGCGCTGATGGCGACGGGGCATTCGGTGGTGGTGGCGGATGGGCGGTACTTCGCCAACTTCGGGCACTTTCACTTCAAGGGCCAGGATGTGATGATGCCGTTCTTTATCGATTCGCAGATTGGGATTCCGGGGACGAAGAGGTCGCTGATGTCTCCGGTGAGCCATGCGGAGTATGAGTGGGTGATTCGCGGGCCGAAGGTGAACGCGAATGTGAGCTGGTACTTCGGGATCGACGGAAAGTCGGAGTTTCGCACGATGGACACGCTGGACCAGGCGTGGGTGCTGGGGCGTCATGCGCATGAGTATCGCGGCGCGGATGCGGTGGAGGTGACGCGGCTGGTGGGGAAGATGGTGGTCGCTTTTATGCATCAGCATTTGCGGCGGCCTGATCTGCCGTTTGGCGGGTACTACTCGCTGGGAGTTTGCCAGGATGGCGTGGCGGCGATTGAGAAGAAGATGACCGGGCACGACACGCTGTTTCCGAATACGGCGGATGGCGCGCTGTTTGATGATCCGCGCGACGCAGAGGTCAATGCGATGATGCTGGCGATCCCGAAGGACAGGAATGGGGCTCCGCCGGCGCCGGAGAGAATCTTTGGGTCGATTCCGACGACGAATTTTCGCGAGGTGACGATTCCTGGAATGGCGACGGACCTGGAGACGGTTTATGCGGCGTGGAAGGATGGTTCGCTGGAGCGGACGCGATCATGGGTTGAGATGATGATCCTGCGTGGCGTGGTGGTGGTCGCTTTGCTTGTGCTGGCTGGGAGTGGTGATTTGGAGACGGCGGCGGGAGAAGAAAGATGGGATGAGTTGCTGATGCGGGATGCAACTCGCGGGCGCGATGGTGTGCTCCTAGCAGAGGGAGGATCGATCATGGCGACCAAGAAGGCATCTGCGAAGAAGTCGGCGCGCAAATATGGTACGACGGTAGGCAAGGACGTTGAACGCGAGATGAAGGCGATGAAGCAGGGTAAGCTGAAGAGCGGACGCAGCGGGAAGACAGTGACGAATCCGAAGCAGGCGATTGCGATAGGTTTGTCGGAGGCTCGCAAGGAAGGCAAGAAGGTTCCGCCGCCGAAAGGATAGGGATGACGGACGTGGAACGATACCGCGCGATGCTGGAGGTCGCGCTGGAAGAGGCAAGGCGGGGACGGGACGAGGGTGGCGTCCCGATTGGTGCGGCGATGTTTGATGCGGAGGGAACGCTGCTGGCATCCGGCCGGAACCGGAGGGTGCAGCAGGGCGATCCTTCGGTGCATGGCGAGACGGATGCGTTTCGGCGGGCGGGACGACAGAAGACCTATCGGGACAAGATTATGGTGACGACGCTGGCTCCCTGCTGGTATTGCAGCGGATTGATCCGGCAGTTTGGGATCCGCACGCTGGTAGTTGGGGAGAGCCGAAATTTTGCGGGTGGGGTGGAGTGGCTAAGGGAGCTCGGGGTGAAGGTGATCGATCTGGATTCGCAGGAGTGCTCGGATCTGCTGACGGGATTCATTGCGGAGCATCCTGAGATTTGGAATGAGGATATTGGTGAGGACTAGATGGGTTGTGGCCGGTTGAGGCGGGAGATGTAGAACCACGCCACGCCGCAGAGGATGTAGGCGAGGAAGAAGTAGGGGAGCCAATTGAGTGGGGCGGCGGGGACGGGGTAGAGGGTTCCGGCCAGGGCTAGCAGAGTCGCGACCGCGGCGGCGACGGAGAGCGTGATAGTGCCTAGGGTGAGCTTGTCGTTGCGCTTGAGATAGATGGGGAGGCCGATGATGGCGAGGCCATAGGTGGTCATGAATCCGTAGACAGAGAGGGAGCCCATCCAGCCGTAGATGTCGATGCCGGAGATGCCGCGTGCGGCGAGGGCGCAGGTGGCGAAGGCGGTGATAAGTCCGGAGAGAAGGACGGCGGAGGCGGGGGTGGCGTTTTTGAGGTGGGCGGTGCTGAGGCGGCGGTGGGCGAGGCCGTTGTGGGCCATGCGCATGAGGACTCGAGCGGCGGCGGTGATGCAGGCGAGGGTGCAGGCGAACATGCTGACGAGAGCGCCGAAGTCAATGAGCGGGCCGAGAGCGGGGACGCGTGCGAGGTTTGCGAGGACGCTGAGAGGCGCGGTGGAGGTGCCGAGGTCCTGATGGGCGGCGGCCATGCCGAGGGTTTCGGTGTAGGCGCAGAGGATGAAGAAAAGACCGCAGAAGATGGCGGACTGGATTACGGCGCGGGGGATGGTGCGGAGCGGGTTGATGGCTTCGTGGCCGAGAGTGGTGGCGCTCTCGAAGCCGACGAAGCTGAAGAGAGCCATGACGACGCCGAGGCGAACGGCGGAGGGGGTGACTCCGGTGAGGTGGAGTTGGGGTTGATGGATGTGGGGCCAGTTGTGCCAGAGGACGAGAGCGATGACGATGGCGATCGAGAGGACCGAGGCAGCTTCGATCCAGAGCATGAGGCGGGCGGAGATCTGGACGTCGCGATAGGCGATGAAGGTGGAGACGGCGACGCAGAGGAGTCCGAGGAGAGGGCTGGGTGCGGTGCGGTGGACGAGGAGGGTGAGGAAGACGTTGGCGTAATTGATGAATCCGCCGGCGACGGCTGCTCCCGTGGCGATGTAGGCGAGGAGGAGGGCCCAGCCGGCGATGCTTCCGGCGACTGGCGGGAGAGAGGAGGTCGCGTAGGTGTAGAGTGCGCCGGAACAGGAGGTGTATCGGGCAAAACGGCTGATGCAGAGCGCGATGAGAAGGATGGCGATGGTGGCAAAGAGATAGGCGAGCCATGTTCCGTTGCCTGCGAGGGCGAAGACAAGCGGAACGGTCATCGTCGGAGAGGTCGTGGGGGCGATGGTGGAGATGGATTGGGCGAGGGTTTCGATGGGCGAAAGGATGTTGGGGCGCAGACCGGAGGAGGATGCGGGGACTAAGTGGGGCTGGGCGAGAGCTTGCTCCATGAGGATGTTTCCTCTTGTGCTGGGATGTTGCCGGCAAAAGATACGGAGGCTGAAGCCGGTGTCCCGAGGAATAGGCGATTGCGGACTGGTTGGCTGCAGGGGTTAGACAGAGCATATCTGAAGAAAATTGAAGCGCGAAGCGGAATTTTGCTTGAACGATCGGAATCAGGTGTATGCTTCCGCGCGGGCCCCCAATCACAAAAACAACCTATGAGGTACGACTATGAAAGCGTTTGTACGATTATTTCTTTGCTTTGGCGTTCGCGGCTATTCCGCTCAGCGGGATGGCACAACAGGGCTACAACAATGTCTCCGTCTATCGTGTTGTGAAGATCCGCATCCTGCCGGGAAAGAGTGCCGAATTTTACAAGTCCTTTGCCTGGGCGCCGAAGATCTTCGAGGCGGAAAAGGCGGCCGGGATCATGACTGGACTACAAGATCTTCCACTCAGTGAACTACGAGGGGACGGATAAGTGGGATGTGATGATACGTCGTCCAGTATCAAAAACATGGCAGTCACTGGATACCAATCAAAACCGGCCGCGCCAATTGTTGCGAAGGTGTATGGCACCCCGAAAAGCAGGCAGAGGTGGGAAGGCTGAGAGATGAGAGCACCGAGACGGTATCGAGCGAACTGGTGCGGGAGATCCAACTGACGCCGATGAAATAGATTGCAACGGCCGCCTGCACTCGCTATTTCTTGTCTGTGATGATGAGGAGGCAGGTGCAGGCGCGGCGGTTGCTGCCGGTGCCGCTGCGGATGAGCCGTTGCCAGTGGACTTAGAGTCGGTGCTTGATTTGGAGTCGCTGCTGGAGCTGTCTTTGGAGCTGTCGGAAGAGGGTTTGGGTTTGGCGTTGCCGTAGCCGTCTGCGTACCAGCCGCCGCCTTTGAAGGAGATGGCGGGTGCGGAAATGACGCGCTCGAGTTTGCCGCCGCAGTGCGGGCAGACGGTGATCTCGGGGTCGGAGAACTTCTGGATCTTTTCGGTGTGCTTATGGCACGCGGTGCATTCGTATTCGTAGAGCGGCATGGTTTCTAGTCTTAGTGTCTCCTATTTAGTGATGCGGACGAAGCAACGAAGATGCAATTCGGCTTCGTCCGCAGAGATTCTTAGAGCTTTCCGAGCTCGATGAGGCGGACGCTCGCTATGGCCTCTACTTTGCGGAGGGCTTCGATGGCGGCGTTGGCGGCGGAGGCGCTGGGGACGTCGATCTGGACCACGGCGATGGCCTGGCCCTGGGGGACTCGTTGAGAGCGAGTGGAGCGGCCGAGGGCGAAGTTCGCGATGTTGAGAGAGTGTTTGCCCAGGATGGTGCCGATCTGGCCGATGACGCCGGGGACGTCGTGGTTGCGGATGGCGACGAGGGTGCCGTGGAGGGGGGCCTCGATGTCGATGCCGTCGTAGCTGAGGAGACGGGGCGAGTTGCCGTGGAGAACGGTGGCGGAGGCGCTGGTGTCGCCGTCGGAGGAGTGGAGGACGAGCTTGAGGACGGAGCCTACGCCTCCGGTGGTGAACTCCTTCTTGTCTTCCTGGATGCGGATGCCGCGGTCGTGCTGCGATAGCGGCGGCGTTGATGCGGTTGGCGGTACTGCCTTCGCCGTCGGTGCCGCTGAAGATGCCTGCGATGGCGGCGTTGCGGACGAGGTCGGTTTTGCCGGAGGCGATGCGGCCGGTGTAGGTGATCTGGATGTTCTCTAAATTGCCGGGGGTGGCATGGGAGAGGAAGCGGCCGAGGCGCTCGGCCATTTCGATCCAGGGGGCGAGCTCTTTGTACTCCTCGTGCGAGAGGGAGGGGAGATTGACGGCGTTCTGGACGACTCCTAGCTTCAGGTAGTCGCGGACCTGCATGGCGAGCTGGATGCCGATGGCCTCCTGGGCTTCGTCGGTGGCTCCGGCGATGTGGGGCGAGAGGATGACGTTATCGAGGGCGTAGAAGGGGGAGTCTTTGAGGGGCTCCTGGTGGAAGACGTCGAGGGCGGCGCCGGCTACCTGGCCGGATTTGAGGGCTTCGGCGAGGGCAGCTTCGACGATGAGCTCGCCGCGGGCGCAGTTGATGATGCGGATGCCCTTCTTCATGATGCGGATGGAGGTTTGATTGATGAGGCCTTCGGTCTGGGTGGTGAGGCCTACGTGGAGGGTGAGGTAGTCGGAGGATTTGAATATCTCGTCGATGGGGACGAGGGTGACGCCGTTTTCACGGGCGATGACGGGGGCGACGAAGGGGTCGTAGCCGATGATGTGCATGCCGAAGCTGGCGGCGCGGCGGGCTACTTCGAGGCCGATGCGGCCGAGGCCTACGATGCCGAGGGTTTTGCCGCGGAGCTCGGAACCCTGGAGGGTTTTCTTGTCCCATTTTCCGGCGTGCATGGTGGAGTTGGCGCGGGGGATGGAGCGGGCGAGGGAGATCATGAGGCCGACGGTGAGTTCGGCTACGGCTACGGCATTGGCGCCGGGGGTGTTCATGACGACGATGCCCTGGCGGGTGGCGGCGTCGGTGTCGATGTTGTCGACGCCTACTCCGGCGCGGCCGATGACGCGGAGCTTGGGGGCGGATTCGAGGAGTTTGGCGTCGGCTTGAACGGCGGAGCGGACGACGAGGGCGTCGGCATCGGCTAGTTCGGCGGCCAGGCCGTTTTTGATTTGGTCGGGGGTGACGATCTGCCATCCGGGTTCCTGCTGGAAGACGGCGAGGGTGGCGGGCGAGACTTTTTCGGCGAGAACGATCTTCAAAGTTGACCTCGGAGGCTCGGGGCGGGTGTGACCCCTCCCTGGTATAAGAGTCGCTAAAGTATTCCAGATACAAGTCTTAGGTCTGGACTTCGAGTTTCGCGAAGCGTTGAAGTCCTGTAAATATGAGGGTTGTCAGATGCAAAGTATTGGAAATGCTTGGGTTATGTAGAGATGATTCTGATGCTTCTGCTTCAGGCACCTATATTGTAGCCAATTCGGAGGGTTGGATTTGTCAAGTAATGCGGATTTGCAGCGGTGGGCGGGTTTGAAAGATTTGAGGAATCCGCGGATCCAGCGTTCAAAGATTTCGCCGCAGACGACGAATACTGATGATTTCCGAAATGCCGACCATTGAGACCCAACATTTGCTCAACCAAAGAGTACTTCCACAGTCCCTGGTGTCTAACTGCAATATGACCTTTAGAACGTGGGGCATACGCTTTGCCCTCTTTGCAGGTGGAGTGGTCCTCTCCCTGGTGTTGATCGCTTTTTTGGCTGTGCAGACACAGCAGCGGATGCTGCGTTGGCGCGCTGAGCGGCTGTTGGCGGACATGCATCAGGTTCGCCTCTACCAAAGCACATGGGCCGATGCGCAGCGGCTGATGCACCGCTGGGGAGCGTGGGGCCACTACGACCGAAGCTGCACGGCTGTCAGTTGTAAGTACGAGATCGAAATGGACGGCATCGACCGTTACAACCCCCGCGTTCCACGTCACGCCTGGCTGGATTGGCTTCTCGCCCACGACCGGTTCAATCTCTACCAGTGGTTCGGCGGACGGGGCTCAGGGGTTAGAGCCTCCTTCACGGTTCACGACGGGACCATCTGGAGAGAAAGCACCGCGATGGGCGTCAGCGTACCCCGAAGGAGGATACGAACAGGAAATTACGACGATTTCGACTTGTCTCTCTCTGTTGGGTCCGCGAGTTACCAGAGACTTCATCGGACGCTAGAAAATTGGATGCCTTTTATTGGCGACTCCGAGGATGAACTCGCCCAACACCCGTATTACAAAGTGGGCAGGCCGGGTGGTTGCATGATCAACTGCCAAATAGGGATTGCCTACTATTCCACCCATACCCCACCGTCAGAGATCATCCGTCTGACCTCGTATGACTTTTCCTGCTTTACCCGGTTCAACCCTTGTGCGCATATTGAAGATTTGCTGCCCGCGGCTAAAGAGTGGCACCTTTATGACAACGCATACGAGTCCGGCTCCACTGTGCCGAAGCCAGACACGTTGCCGCCGCCCTGCAGCAACATTCCTGTCTGGGCTCAGGCGCGGGACGCTCGCTATGTTCTGGCAGTCGAGGCCCTTTCGACGGAGATCGTGAAGGCATCACGAGGACTATGGAGATTATCTTCGCGAGGTCACAAAGGTACGGGTTGTCAGTTCACTTAAGGAGCCTGCTCCCTGGCTGCCTGGCGCGATCGTAAGTACCGACCACCTTTTTTGGGCAAACGATGCTTCGACGTCCAGCGAAGACGACCATCTGGTTCCCGGAAGACGATACATCGTGTTTGCCATCGGAAATGACTCACAGGGATTCAACTCATAACCAAGGACTCGCCACTCAGGTTTGAACGATGCGGCGTGCAGGAAGACACCGCTGAGATACGGCACGAGCTTGAGAAGGGTTTTGCGCAGAACGACACGCTGAATCCTTAGTGAAGGCCAAAGCGTACCCCAGCGGCTAAAGCCGAATTGCAAACCAGACACTGCGGCACGGCTGAAGCCGTGCCCTTAAGCAAGGCGGACTTTTCAGCACGATCACGTGGAGAAATGTGTCGTTTACGCTTGCATCTTTGTGTATGATCTTCACCTCCGGCCCAGACAACACTTGATCGGAGCAGATTCCCATGAAGGATGTGAGCAATAACGACGCCCGTGGTTCCTGCCATACAGGAAATCCATCCACCGAAACGCCCAAAGGTTCGAGCCGACGCAAACTGCTGGGCCAGATCGGCGCCACCTTCGCCGCAGGCATGCTCGTTCGCGACGCTTCAGCCTCCGGCCAGTCCAGTAACAGTGGCTTTGGCGGTGCTGGCGCAAGCAATGTTGGCGCGCCTGGGGGAGTTAACAATTTGCGCGTGTTAAGTCTCTTGCACTGCGCGGCAGCGCGGCGATCAACGAGTCACAAATTCCTGTCCCGCCACACACTACCAACGGCGATGAGGCGCGCTACTCCGACAAGTCCGGCACCTACACCAAAGGATTGCTGCAAGACGGTCTTTGCAGGGTCAATTTGTATGCTTACAAGACTTTCAAAACCGCGTTGAACAGCGGCGACCCTGCCGACTTCGAAAAGATCGAAATCGGCGGCACGCGGAAGCTGAACGGTCCGCAGGGCGGCCTGGCCTTCGACCTGGAAGGGAGCGATTCGGTTCTGTTCGGCAGCGCGCCCTCGCACGCCAATCAGGAAAATGGCGTCGTTGTTCCACCTGCACCCACCCTTGCTTCTGCGGCATACGGCACTGAGTTGGTTGAAATGTACTGGGCGTCGCTGCTGCGTGACGTGGCATTTACGGATTATGCGAGCAGTTCAGTCGCGAATGCCGCTGCGCAGGAGCTTTCGACGATGCCGTCCTACGCCGGCCCAAGAAACGGCAGTGGCCAGGTCACGCCGGACCTGCTGTTCCGCGGCGCGTTCCCCGGTGAAACCGTTGGTCCATACCTCTCGCAGTTCTTCATAACGCCTACCAGCTGTGGCGCGCAGGCGATGAGCCAGCAGATGACGAGCTACCTTCCGAATGTCGATTACATGACGGAGGCGACAACGTTTCAGCAGGTGCAGAACGGAATCTCGACTGGACTGGTGAACCAGGCCGATGCACAACCGCGGTACATGCACGACGGACGCAGCCTGGGCGCTTACACGCATGTCGACGTGCTCTATCAGGCTTACTTCACTGCGTATCTCGTATTGAACACTCTCGGCGTGCCGCTGAATCCCGGCAATCCGTACGTCGGATCAAAGACACAGAATGGATTCGGCAGCTTCGGGCAGCCACACTTCGCGGCGCTCCTGGCAGAAGTGGCCACTCGAGCGCTCAATGCTGTCTGGTACCAGAAGTGGTTCGTGCATCTGCGTCACAGGCCGGAGTCCGGCGGCGGCATCGCGCACCTGATCGCGACCGGTCAAGGCGGCACTATTGAAGGCAAATTGAACAGTAATGTGATGAACTCGAAAGCGTTGCAGGCGAGCGCCAGCAAATATGGCAGCTACTTCCTCTCCCAGGCTTTTCCCGAAGGCTCGCCGACGCACCCCGCTTATCCGACAGGTCATGGAACGGTTGGTGGTGCTTGCATCACTATTCTGAAATTTTTCTTCGACGGGAATTTTGTTCTTCCGGACTCTCTGGTTCCTACCGGCGATGGTCTTGCGCTTGGATCCTATCGCGGTGCAGACGCGGGCCAGCTCACTGTGAACGGTGAGCTGAACAAACTCGCACACAACGTATCGTTTGGCCACGGCATTCTGGCTGGCATCCACTGGCGCAGCGACAGCGATTCGTCGATGGTGCTGGGCGAGGCGGTGGCGATCAGCATTCTTCAGGACAAGGCGCAGACGTTCAACGAGAAGTTCACCGTGCACTTCACGAAGCTGGATGGAACGACAGCGACGATTTCGAACCAGTGATGGAGAGATTGGTCGAGGGAGAAGATGGTTCGTGGCTTTCGGCGCGCCCAGGATGCCCACCTCAGATTCTCGGAATACGAGCGTGAAGCTCATGTCGCTGCGATTCCACGTCGGCTAAATGCCGCATTTAAGCGATTGGGCTAGGACAGTGGACCGCGCCCGCAAAACACGGAGCCATGTCGGCCCCGGTTTTCGCGGCTAGATAGTCGCTGCAGTTAGAAGTAGATCTTCGCTGCGAGCTGTGTCTGACGAGCGGCGGCTGCGGATGTGACGAGGCCGAAGTTGCCGGATGTGAAGTTTGCGGTTGGATTCAAGAATTGAGTGTGGTTGAAGACGTTGTCGCTTTCCATACGGATCTGCACGTAGCGGGCGCCATCGCTCGATATGGAGAAGTTCTTGCCAATGATGAAATTGGTGTTGTTGATTCCGGGACCGTGGTACCTGTTGCGGGCGACATTGCCGAAGCTGCCGATCGGCTCGGCTGCGAAGGTGGAGGTCTGGAAGAAGGTAACGGTGTTGTTGCTGGCGCCTGCGGCGTTGACATTCATCTGGCGCAGATTGCCCTTGATCAGGGGAGCGGTCTGGTTGGGAATATCCGGGCAGGCGTAGTAGGTCGAACTTGACGAGCACCACAGAGAGTTCGATGTGCCGGACGAGTAGATGTCGAACGGAGAGCCGGTTGCGAAGGTGGCGATACCAGTGACCTCCCAGCCCGCCAGCAGCAGGTTCTTCAGAGAGAAGGTGCCGCCGCTCTTGGTGAAGGGAATGACATAGACGGGAGCGATGACGAATCGATTGCGATAGTCGAAGGTGGAGTTTCCGTAGTTCAGGCGTGGGAAGAACTGGTTGTAGCCGCGTCCGTTCGTGCCTCCGAATCCGGAGCCCTCAAAGCTGGAAGCGTCGTCGAGTGCGTGGGATAACGTGTAGCTGGCCTGAAGCTGTAGACCGTGAGTGAGGCTCTTGTCCAGACTGAGTTGCAGCGAGTTGTAGTTGGAGGTGGCGATAGAGGAGATGAAGCCCATGACTGGTGAAGTCGTTCAGGCCGTTGCTGTTGGGATAACCGTACAGGGTATGCGTCGGGTAATTCCGGCTCTGCTGGTTCCGAAGTCCAGTGGTGGTCAGGGTGCCGGAGCAGGCCGGAGTGGCGAGGCAGGCGTCGTGTCCGGCCTGGGTCTCGGGGTTTCCTTCGAGGACGGCCTGGTTGTGGCGGCCAAAGGTGCCGACGTAGCTCATGCGTGCGACAGTGCGACCCGGAAATTCACGTTCGATGGTGAGCTGAACGTTCTCCGAGTATGGCGAGCGGAACGCTGGGTTGTACTGGCTTAGGGTGAAGGGCGTGTAGGTCGAGAAGTTGGGTGATGCTCCAGCAGCCGGGGGAACGAACGGGTACTTGTTTGGATATATCCCGGCCGGCCCGGCGACGGCGAGGTTCTGAAAGGGATTGGCAAAGCCGGGGTTGGTTACGCCCCCGTTGTCGACTGCGCCGGCCGAGTTGAGGCCAAACGGCGGGGCGCTGAGGTTTTGCAGCGAACTCTCTTCTTCGGTCCGGTTGTAGTAGATGCCGTAACCGCCGCGAAGCGAGAGCTTCTTCTGGTCGCCTGCGGACAGCACGCCGAGGTTCGGAGCCCAGGCGAAGCCGAACCGTGGACCAAACCCTGTGTACTTGGTCGTCGCGCCGCTGGCGTTGTTGCAGCCGGGGTCACCAGGATAGTTGAGGTTCTTAGGCGCAGTGCCAAAGATCTTCGATTGCTGACCGGGAATGTAGCAGGTCACTCCGATGCCGCCGAACTGGAGATTGTGCAGGGGCGAATCGATCTGATAGCCAAGACCATACGACAAGGTGAGCGAAGGAGTAGCTTTCCATGTGTCCTGCGCATACATGTAGTTCAGAAAGGCGTAGGCATTGATGTATGCGCCTGAGCCCTGAGCGTAGCTGTTTGGTATCCCGAGGAGGAAGTCGAGGCCGGCATCGCCGGAGGTGAAGTTGTTGCTGGACGTGGTAAACCCGAACGAGCCGCTGTTGCGTGCGCCAAAGGGATTCCAGACCAGGTACTTGCGCCAGTCGTAGCCGAACTTCAGGTCGTGATGGCCGAGCGCCTTTGTGAAGCTGTCGTTGGCCTGATAGACCTGGTCGATTCGCGGCTGAGGACCGTTGGTGGAGAAACCCAGCGTGAAGAGAGGTTGGCTGGTGTTGGCACCGGTGATGGCGATTGTGGGCACGCTCGCCGCCTTCGAGATCTGCGGGGTGATGGAAAATCCGAGGGTGGAGGGTTGAATGACGTGTTGCGGTTCGACCGTGTCGAAGTTGAAGCGGGTGTAGTGGACCTGAAGATCGTTGACCGCGGTGGAATTGATCTGCCTCACCCAGCCCGTAGAGAACTGGTAAATACTGGTGCTGCTGTAGTCGCCGAAGCCCGGGATGGTTGCACCGGTAAAGGGCAGGGTTTCGACCGTCCCTGAATGTTGATGCATACCGACGAAGTAGATCTGATCCTTCTGTCCGGGGTTGAAGTCGAGGCGGCCGATATATTGGTCCGTCGGGCTGGCCGCTATTGGGTTGAACGTATAGGTATTCGTACCGGCATTGGCTGCCGGAACATACGTCTTCACCAGATTGGTGGCAACTGGATTGTAAGCGCTTACGGGTACCTGGCCCGAAGCGAAGCAGGCTTTGAACGTTGTAACTCCTGAAGTGCAGCCGGGAATACTGATGGTTGCGGGAATGACGTTGCCCGAGAAGGCGGTTCCGGAGTAGTTTCCGGCAAGCTGCGCATTGGAGAAGACTCGAACGTTGCCGCCGGCCTGTGGAACCGCCTGTCGGATGCCCTGATATCCGAAGAAGATGAAGAGCTTATCTTTCAGGATCGGTCCGCCAATCGTGCCGCCGAAGATGTTCTGGTGGAATGTCGGCGTGGGCAGAGTGATGGGGTTCTTCTGGAAGAAGTTGCGAGTATTGAGGAACGTATCGCGGTAGAACTCAAACACATCGCCATGAAAATGGTTGGTGCCCTGCTTGATTGAGGTACTGATGATAGCGCCACTGTTACGGTCGTACTCGGCATTGAGAGGGCCGGTGAGGAGGTTGAACTCCTGAAGAGCGTCGACGTTCGGCTGGAAGGAGATAGTGTTCAGCGGGAGGTCGTTTGTATCAGCGCCGTTGATGACGTATGCCGACTGCTGGGTCTGCGATCCGTTGACCGAAAAGGCTGTGGTGAAACGGTCACTCGAGGCCTGCACGCCGGGCAGAATCAGCTCTAAGTTGGTGAAGGCTCGTCCGATCAACGGCAACTCGGTGATCTGACGCGAATCCACGACGTTGCTCAACTGCATGTCTGTCGTATTGACCTGCACACCACTGGCGTGGACTTCGATCATGTCAGCAGAGCTGCCGACCGTCATTTTAATGGGCAGGACGTACTCCTGGTCGATGTTGAGGGCGATTCCAGTTGCGGTGAAGCGACTAAAGCCGGTAGCGGCTGCGCTGACGGAGTAGGTTCCAATCGGCAGCTTCTGGAAGATGAAGTCACCGCTGGCCAACGTGGTTGTCGTGGTTACCACGCCGGTATCTTGATTGGTTGCCGTGACTGTGACGTTGGGCAGGACGGCTCCCGTAGGATCTGTCACCGTACCCTTGATGCGGGCGGTAACTTCTACGGCGTATGCACAGGCGCTCAGGAGCAGGAAAAGGGAGAGAAGGCAAAGTAACCTAAGCTGAAAACCTTTCATGACTACCTCCGTAGAATGGGGAGCCCGGGGCCTCGCAGACAGGGAGCCTGCTTGTCGAAAGAAATTCGCTGGTTGGTGGACGAGCACTTGGTTTGCCAAACCATTTCGGGGCTCTATGCCGTTTTCTTTGTGTAATTTGACAATTTTCTGACAAGCGCCTTTTCGCCAGGACCTATGAAAGTCCGTATTTAACCCGCGCGAAACCTATAAGTTGCTGTTTTAGTCACGGGATCCACGCTTGATATATCACGCCTGATATATGACCAAGAACCGGGAGCCAGGGTCAGACCGAGCCGGCCGAGGACTGCGCGTTCTGCGACGAGTCCGGCTTCGCGAGCATCAACGGCTTTCTCGGCCTGTTCGGTTTTGTGGACTCGGGAGGGCGAGTAACCCCACTCATCCACCCCAACGAGCAAAAACGCTCGTCGGGGACTCGGCATGCTATGAAGCTGCATGAATGGGTCACCCTGCACCCGACGAAGGGGCTTGATTCACCTGTTGTCGGCGGCACTCTGTTCGGCGTTGATTGTCCGCACTTCCTGGAGATAGCTGTCGACTAGTGTCTTCGCGTTCGCGAAGTTGGGATCGTGCTCCATCTGGCTGAGTTCCTCAGTGGTGGGAGCGGGCTTGAACTCCGGATATTGTCCGGCGAAGTTGCGCATCAGGAGGCCTTTGTACCCCTGACGGACGAGCACTTGTTGAGTGAGTCCGATCTCGCGCTCAATCTGAGAGGGCGTCAGGTGGGCAGGGTCAGAGTCGCGAAAGGTATATTGCTTGGCTTCGTAGAGAGCGGCAAGCTCTTCCAAGTGTGCGGCGCGGATGCGTTCGAGGTAGTTGTAAAGCGCGTCTGATTCGCGGATCTCGGCTTGTGGCATCAGCGCTGTGATGTTGCTCTGCTGCGCGGTCTTCCACGCCGACTCGTAATATGACGAGCCAAAGGAGTACCAGTTGAATGTGCCTGGGAGGTTCTGGCGGCTGGTGCCCGGATGCTGCTGCAGAAAGAGCAGCAACGCAAGGTTTTCCTGCAAGGCGCTTGTCTGGCGGCGGAATTCGGCAGTTTCTGCGGCAAAGCGCTTGCGGTTCTGTCCGCGCTCGATGCGCAGGGCTTCGCGTGTATCTGCGACCTGGTGGCGGTGGTGGAAGAGTTCGACGGTTTGTTCGAGGGCTACGGCGATGAGCAGACCGAGGACGATGGTGATGATGTGGATGAAGAAGTCGCGCCATGTGCTGGCGGCGTGGTGGGCTGGGTGGACATCGAGCATTGGGGTGGGTTCCTCGGCCGGAGAGGGGTCGGGCAGTTCAGGGTTGTTCGCTGGCGGCAGCGGGATGGGGTCTGACTGGGGCATGAAGTTGGTTGCGATGAGTGTATCGCGAGCAATGATGACGATGAGGCCAGATTTAATGGGACACCCGGCGCGACGGAGTGGACACTGGAGGGCGTGGGCTTACTTCATGTCGTCGATTTCTTTGAGTTCGCGGTCGGCCGCTTTCATGCCAGCAAGATACTCGGGTGAAGAGTTGAGATCGAGGAAGACCCGCACGTCCTCCGGCGACGGCGGTGGAGAAAACTCGGGGTGGCGGCGAGTCATCCTGGTCTGCTCGCCCGCGGTGCGTAGATGGAGCACGAGCATGTTGGTCATGTCGGCGACGGCCTTGTCCAGTTCAGCGGGAGAGAGATGGCTGGGATCGGGATCGCGGATTAGAAAGCCACGGGTGGTTTCAAAGGCGTTGCGTTCGGCCAGCGCATCCTCGCGGATTAGTGTGAGCCGGTTGTAGATATCGGTGTAGCGCTGTACCTCGTCCGGAAGCATGTGTTCGACTACGCCGTCCTGCAGGGCGGTCTTCCAGGCGGCGTCGCCGTAGGGCATGGTGGAGTGACGCCAGTCGAAGACACCGGGCCAGCTTGCGGCAGGAGCGTGGGGATGGGCTCGCAGATAGAGGAGGATGGCCAGGTTGCCGCGATCAGAGGGGATCTCGTCGTGGAAATAGCGGCTCTGGAGCGCAAAGCGGCGGATGTTCTGTCGCTCTTCGAGTTGCAGGGCGGCGCGGGTATCGCGAACCTGGTGGCGGCGGTGGAGGTATTCGATGGTCTGTTCGAGGCCTACGGCGATGAGGAGGCCGATGACGATGGTGGCGATGTGGATGAAGAAGTCGCGCCAGGTGCTGGCGGCGTGGTGCGGTGGATGGACATCGAGCATGAGTGTGGGTCTCCTGTTTTGCGAGTCTCCTGTCGGTCAAAGGGCAGGATTGTTTTTTAGGTTTCGCTTGATGATGAAGCAGTAAGTCAGCAGAGCGTCGTCGTCGACGAGCGCGACCTGAATGGCGTGTTCCAGTGCGTCAATCTGGGGCGGGGTCAATCTGGACAGATCGCCAGGTTCGGCGACAGCCGCAAATCCTTGCTCCACGGCCTCCTCGCTCAGGGTTTCGTGGCTGTCCGCGATCGCCTTGGTGAATTTAGTGAAGTCAAGCGAACTGTCCATCGTTGCGGTGACTGGGTCATTTTCGGTGCGAAGGACTGCGGCAGCGCGGTAGAGGTCCTCCACGCTTCGATCGGCGCGAGCCATAAAGGCATCCTGGTTGTTGTAGCGATAGTCGACAGGCCCAAGATTTTCGTTGAGGTAATTGACAGTACCCGACTGATGGATCTTTCGCCACTCGTCCTCAAGATAGAGGTAGCGGGCGTGGCGCAGGATGAATGGGCCGGGGGGTATGGAGGTGTGGTTTCGTATGGCGTTCAGGATGGCCAGGTCACGTTTGAGGTGCATCTGGTGGCGCTGGGTGGCAAAGATGTTGAACTCGTTGGAAGTCTCGTTCTGTGTGCGCTCGATGAGGAGTTGTTCGCGGGCTTGGTGCGCGAGATGACTGTGGTGGAAGTACTCGACGGATTGTTCGAGACCTACGGCGATGAGAAGGCCGAGGACGATGGTGGCGATGTGGATGAAGAAGTCGCGCCAGGTGCTGGCGGCGTGGTGGGCAGGGTGGACGTCGAGCATGGGGGCTTGCTCCTCTTGGGTGCTGGAAGGTACGGGATTTTCGGGTTCGGACGGGATGGGGTCGCTCTCGGGCAAGATCGGATAACTCCAGGGCCAGATTCGGAGCGAGACTAGTGTCCCGTTCTCTGGAGCCCGGTTGCCTCATAGCTAAGGAACTTCGCGGCATAGGCCAGCTTGCCCTGAGTCTCGGAGGTTGCGGTGATTAGTTCTTCCGTGTCGCGGGTTGAAAGGTTGCCGTCCGGCGAACGGTGAGTGATGGCCTCGGCGATTTCGGCTTGGGTATAGAACGCGTGCACCGCTTCCATGAAGGAGGTACCGACCTCATAGAGGTAAACATTGGCCCTCAGTTCGTCGTGAGGCATCAGGCTTAGAGCACCGCCTTGCTGGGCCGATTGCCACACGGCGTCTGGGGTTCGGTACAGGTTCGAAGAGTAGTGAAGTTTCCCGGCGAGCGGAACATGCGAACTCTGGTGTTCGCGCAGGAGCGTCATGTTCCGGTCCAACTGTGACTGAATAATCTTCACAGCTTCGAGATTCTTTTGCAGGATCGCCCGGTTTTCGTCACGCTCGGCCAACAACTCCTGGCGAATCTCCTCCAGTTGATGGCGGTGGTGGAGGTATTCGACGGCCTGTTCGAGGCCTACGGCGATGAGGAGGCCGATGACTATGGTGATGATGTGGATGAAGAAGTCGCGCCATGTGGAGGCGGCGTGGTGTGGCGCGTGGACGTCGAGCATCGGGGTCGGCTCCTGCAGTTCGGGAAGGTTATGGTTCGGGGACTTGGTCGGCGGCACGGCTAATGTACGGGAACATATCACGCATGGTGGGAACGTCGTGGATGAGAGCGTCGCTGGCACCCTTCCAGATGGCGTACCGAACATCGTCCCAATGAGCGATGGCGAGGGATTTACTGATGGCATCCACGAGGCGATCGCGCTGGGCTGAAGTGAGGCGGATGTTGGCTCCCGGCTGCAGGTTTACGCCGAGGCCGCGAAGTGTGGCTCGCATATTCTGACTTTCAACGTCGCTGATGCCGTTGATTCGGATGCATTCGGTGGCCTCGTAATCGAGACGTTCGTAGATTTGAGCGCGCTCTTTGGGGATGAGTTCGACGATGCCGGTGGATTTGGCAACGGCCCACACACCATGGGAGGGCACCGCTCCGAAATTGCTGTTATCGAACTGATAGCGGGCGGGGACGACCTTGGCCGGAACAGCCAACGTGACAAAACCATTGGCGGCGGGTGCCTGCTGTGCGGCCTTGACGATGGCGGCCAGCCAGCCGTGGGCGGGAACGTTGACGGCAAGAGTGCTGTCGATGATGCGGATGTTGAGCTCGGCTTCGGCGCGGATGTCCTCTTCGAACTGGATAAGTTGGTGACGGTGGTGGAAGTATTCGACCGTCTGCTCGATGCCGACGGCGATGAGGAGGCCGAGGACGATGGTGGCGATGTGGATGAAGAAGTCTCGCCAGGTGCTGGCGGCGTGGTGAGGCGGGTGGACGTCGAGCATGGGGGCGGTGTCCTCTTGCGTGTTGGGAGGTTCGGGTGGTTCTGGTGGGGACGAGATTTGGGTTTCTTCTGCCATTTTTCGTAGCTTGCGTGCTGGCGGTTTTTATTTCAGGGCCTGGGGGTCGATGGTGGTTCCGTTGGGGCCGCTGTTGGCGGCCTTCATGCGATCGATGGTTTTCTGATGGGCCGCCGCCATACCCTGCGGATCAAGTTGCGATGGCAAGGGCCGGAGAGTTTCGATCATCTTCCAGGTGATGGTGTGGGGATGTTCCGGATATTCACCTGCGAAACGGCCGAAGGAGTAGCCGAAGACTACGTGCTTATTGAGGGCGGCCAAGGTTAGCTGAATGACCTGATCGAGTTGCTGCGGAGAGAGATGGGTGGGGTCGCTGTCGAGGAGGTCGAAGCTGTGGGCCTCATTGATGGCATTCCAGGCCTGCAGAGATTGATCATTCATGCTGGCCAGGATTCCGTAGTACTCCTGATTGGAGTTGGCCTCTTCGAGAGGCATGAGTTGTACGACTCCTTTCTGCTGGGCGGCGTCCCAAACGGCGTGTTTCCACTGAAAAGGAGACTGGATCCAGCGCAGCTCGCCGGGGAGTTGCGTTTGCGGCGTTTCGGCGTGGCGCCGGATGTACTCGAGGACGGTGAGGTTGTTCCTGAGCTCGACGAAGGTTCTGCGCCAGTCGTATTCGTCGTCGGCCCAATCCTTTTCGTTGGCCTGACGCTCTCGCTCGAGAGCTTCGCGGGTCTCGCGCAGTTCGTAATGCTGATGGATGCGCTCGACGGTTTGTTCGAGGCCGATGGCGATGAGGAGGCCGAGGACGATGGTGGCGATGTGGATGAAGAAGTCGCGCCAGGTGCTGGCGGCGTGGTGGGCTGGGTGGACGTCGAGCATGGGGGCGGGTTCCTTCGGGGGCGAGGCGGCGTCGGGCGCGGAGATGGGCTGCTCCGTCGGGATGGAGGGGGTTTCGGACACGGTTGGGCTTTGGCGCACAAGTCTAACGCGGGGTTCGGAGAGGGCTGGAAAAAAGTTTCGGAACGAAGGCGATTGGGTTGCCGGTGGAGGGGCGATGCATTTAATTTGGAGGGACACTGCTCTGCGGAGCGTGAGAGGATTTGTGTATGAGTGACTTTATTCCGAAGGCAGGCACGATCAAGATTGGCGGACTGGGTCCGAAGGCGGCGAGGTTGCAGGCGTCTGCGCGAGAAGGCTGCCCATGCGAAGGGTGGGGCTAAGCCGAATCCCGGGGTTTCGACGCAGTCGGTTAAGGCGAAGGACTCGTTTGCGGGGACTAAGAAGACTACGTTTCAGCGTAAGGCTGTTTAGTCAATAAGAGATGTCCTGCCGGACGGGCCCACTTCGCGTGGGGCGGTCACTTCGTGACTTGTATACCGGTCTGGGTCGGACGATAGGCCAGGGGCCTCGCTTTGCTCGGCGCGAGGGTTCTCTTTTTAAGTGAAGAAGTGGGGGACGAAGGAGCTTAGGTTGCCGGTGATGGGGCTGAAGGATTCGCGGACGCCCATGCCGCCGCAGTCCTGGTCGATCATCCAGAGGCCGAGGACGGTGTGGCGATGGTCGAAGATGGCGTCGGGCGCGAGAGCTTGCAGGATTTGCGGGCCGCGGTAAGGGCCTTCGGTGGTGGCGACGGTGGCGTTGTCGCGGACGAGGGTGATGTTGGCGCCTTCGCGGGAGATGAGGGGTTTGCGGACGTAGTTTTTGAGTGTGGTGGGGATGGAGCCGTCGGGTGGGGCGAAGTGGGCTTCGAGGAGCAGCTCGTGGTTGGGGTAGAGCTGCCAGAGGATGGGGAGGATTCCCTTGTTGGAGAGAAGCATCTTCCAGATGGGCTCGATCCAGCGGACGGCTGTGTAGGTGTCGAGGGCGTGGGGGCCGAACTCTTCCTGGAGCATGGCCTCCCAAGGGTAGAGCTTGAAGATGGAGAAGATGGGGTGGTCGTCGAGGTCCATGAAGGACTGGTGGGCGTCGTTCCAGCCGATGTCGTGCATGGCGAGCTGGCGGGTGTCGAGGCCGGCCTGCTGGGCGGTGTCGCGGAGATAGGTGACGGTTAGCTGGTCTTCAGGGTTGTTCTCGTTTTCGAGCGCGGCGAAGTAGATGGGTTTGGAGAGGTAGGGGTCGACGTCCTTCCACTTGGCGATGAGCTTTTCGTGGATGGAGTTGAACTGGTCGGGTTTGGAGGAGACGAGGGAGTGGGGCATGGCTTCGAGCCAGTTCCACTGGATGACGGCGGCTTCGAGGAGCGAGGTGGGGGTGTCGGCGTTGTACTCGAGGAGTTTGGGGGCCTGGCCGGATTTTGCGCCGGCCCAGCTGATGTCGAAGCGGCCGTAGAGGGCGGGGGGCTCGTTGTTCCAGGCCCACTCGATGGCTTCGATGGCGGCGGCGGGGATGTCGAGTTCGGCGTAACGCTTTTCGTCGATGATGTGCTGGGCGGCGGCGAGGCACATCTCCTGAAGCTGATTGCCGGCGGCTTCGAGGGTGTCGATTTCGGCGGCGGTGAACTGGTAGGCGGCGGACTCGTCCCAGTAGGGAGTGCCGTTGTCGAGGGTGTGGAAGGTGAGGCCCTGCGGACTCGACGGTCTGTTGCCAGTTGTCGCGTGGGGTGATGGGGATGCGCTGCATTATTCTCCTGCGCCTTATTCGCCGCCGCCGCTGCCGTGGCCGCTGCCTTCGCCACCGCTGGCGTGGCTGCCGCCTTCGGCGAAGGAGCTGCCGAAGCCTCCGCGGGTGGTGTAGCTGGCGCCCGGGGCTGGGGCGTGTAGGAGCCGCCGCCGACTGTGGTGCCGATGCCGTAGCCGCCCCATCCGCCGTAGTAGGGGCGGTAGGATGTGGTGGAAGAGGTCATTGCTGTTTTGCTGCTGTGCGCGTTGTTGCAGAAGCTGTCGTCGACTACGTTGTTGTTCTCGTCGACGCAGCGCTGCATCTGGGGGCGGCGGCAGCCGGTGAGGATCGAGAGCGCGGCTGCGGCGAGGAGCGGGGCGGTGACTTGGGTTGAACGACGCATAGGAAATGAAATCGGGGCTGCAACAGAGTATCAAGAAACGAATTAAAACAGTCCTGAGAAGTTTTGGTTTGAGAATGTTCAACTCAGAGCGTGGAAAGGCGTTTGTTGAGGAGTTTCGAGGGGACCGAGACAGGCGAAGAGAACGGCAACTGGAATGGCAACGAGGTAATGGGAGTCGAACCATAGAAAGGATCCCCAAAAGGCGCCGAGTTGCAGAAAGACGCAGGCATAGAAGGCTCCGCTTTGGCGGCCGCGGAGGAGCGAATCGACGTTCTGGTTGAAGACGAGGGTCATGGGAAGGAGGAGGAGGGTGAGGTCGTAGAGGTAGAGGTGGTAGCTGATGAGGATCGCGGCAAGAAGCGCCAGGGTCAGCGAAGGCTGTTGTCTTGCAGCCCAGAACAGCACGAGAAGAGAACAAAGGATCGCAAGAGCCACGCCCCACGGTGCTCCGCCGGCCAGAGTGTGGAAGAAGCCGTAGAGATTGGGCATCTGGGCGGGGAACATACCGTATTTTGCCTCGCCCGCAGGGTTCGAGGCGGCGTGAGACATGAAGAAAAGAGAGCGGCCATAAGCCTCGAAGGCGCGTGGGCCTGTGATGAGAATAGAGAGGAGAGTGAGGGCCGCGGCTCCGGTGAGAAATCCAGTGAGGAAGCGCCATTGGCGCCAGAGAAGGAAGAGAAGGGCGATGGGAAGAGCGACCTGGAACTTGATGAGTGCGATGGAGAGGAAGAGCCCGGCGAGGATTGGTTTGGAGGATTGAATTGCGGAGAAGCAGGCGCAATAGAGAAGGAGAAGGAGGATCGATACCTGGCCCAGGGAGAGCGCGACGGCAAACGGCATGAAGGAGAGAAACAACAGGGGTGTCAGCGGCCGCCATCGTGAGTTGAGTGCAGGGAGATGGGGGCGCATGATTTTTACGGCGATTGCGCAGAGACAGAGATTAAACGCGGCGAAGAGAAGATAGGCAGGCCAGTAGCTAAATAGCGAGAAGAGGAGGAAGAGCAGCGCGATGTAGGGAGGAGACATGAACGGGAGCGCGTAACCGTTGGGGCTGACGAGTGCGCTTTGTTGGGATAACTCGGAGTCGTAGTTGTAGAGGTCGCCTCCGGCGCGGAGCATGTGACCGGCGGTGTAGAAGGTGCGGAAGTCGGTCTGCCCGGCTCGGGCAAAGGGGAAAAGCCTGGCGCAGGAGACGATTTGCAGGAGGAGCAGGGCGCCGAGGTAAAGACGCAGTCGTCCTTTCGTCAGAAACATGCGAAGCCCTCGTGCGGTTTTCTAACGTTAGCAGAAGGCTTCGTCGAAATAGTCGTGAATGTTCGGGGAAAGGGTCGCCGCAGCGGTTAGGAGGCCGCCGCTGGTTCGACGAAACAAATAGTAAGAGGCAATCGGTTGACTTGATGACAGGAAAATAGGCGAGGTATAGGATTACCTCGCTGACAGGCGGACGACCTCAGGTTAGGGCCAGTTCGACCGTTTTGCCTCGAAGCGCAGATGCCCGGTGCGGCATTCTGCACCCTTTCGCGGGCCCCTTACTACTTTGTGACTGGAAGACCCAAGCCTGAAAGCTGGCCTGGGACGGCTCCTGTTTGCGACTACACCCAGGAGAGATGCAATGAAGCGAGTTAGATTCGTATCGTCGTTTTTGTGTGCCGCGGTTCTTGTAAGCGGCGCGTCGGGAGTTCGGATGCTGGCACAACTGCCGGCCAACGCAACAGTGTATGCCTCGGGGCTGGAAGGGCCGAGGGGATTGGCATTCGGGCCGGATGGCACTCTGTATGTTGCCGAAGCAGGGCTGGGCGGGAACAACACGTCGGCAACTGCGTGCAGGTGATTCCGCCGATCGGGCCTTACACAGGCGGCCTGACTGCGCGGATCTCGAAGGTCGATACGAAACAAAACGTAACGACTCTGACCTCGGGGCTGCCTTCGTCAGTGGGTGCTACGGGAGCTGTTTTAGGGGTCGCGGACGTTACGTTTCTGAACGGCGATCTGTATGCGGTACTGGCTGGCGGAGGATGTTCGCATGGAAACACGGACGTTCCCGAACCAGATTCTCAAGGTGAACACGAAGACGGGGAGCTGGACGAGCGTGGCGAATTTGAGCCAGGCCCTTTTGAACTTCCCGGCGAAGTACACGAGCCCGGACGACTATGAGCCGGATGGGACGTGGTACGGGATGATCAGCTATCAAGGTTCTCTCTATACCGTGGAACCGAACCATGGGCAGGTGTTCTCCGTGACACCGTGGGGCCAGGTGCAGCAGGTGATCGATATCTCTGCATCGCAGGGCCATATTGTGCCGACGTCGCTGGTGATGACGGACGGTGTGTTCTACGTGGGCAATCTGAATCTCTTTCCCATCGATCCGCAGTGGGCGAAGGTGATGACGATTGCGAATAACGTGTATGTTCCGAATCCGCTGCCGGGATTCGGCAACCTGTTTGGCGGCTTTGGACAGTGGAACGTCGTGAGCTCGAAGGCAGGGTTTACGACGATTGTGAGTATGAAGATCGGGCCGGATGGGCTGCTGTATGTGCTGGAGCTCTCGGATTTTGCGGCGAATGGTCCGACGCCGGGGATGGGCAAGGTTGTGCGGGTGAAGCGCTCGGGCGACCTTCAGGAAGTGGTGACAGGCCTGTCCTTTCCGACGGGCATGACCTTCGGGCCGGATCAGCGGCTCTATGTGTCGAATCTGGGCATTGTGGGGGGAGCTGCGGGACAGATTCTGCGGATCGATCTGCCGGCAGTGCAGTAGGGGTTGTTGTTTCGCGGATACCCACCCGTTACGGTGAGACTGTAACGGGTGGGGTACTCGGAGTTGCGTGTTATTTGGCGTGTTCGGCGAAGAACTTTTGGGCGGCGATCAGGCCTTGGCCGAAGGCGAAGTTGGGGAGTGGGGTTTTGGTTTTGTGGATGACTTGTTCGAGGGCTCCGATGATGGCGATGGTGTCCATGTAGTCGAAGAAGCCGATGTGGGCGATGCGGAAGAGCTGGCCCTTCATCTCGCCCTGGCCGTCGGTGACGATGGCGGCGAATTGGGATTTGAGGCCCTTGACGAGGGTGCCGGAGTCGGTGCCTTCGGGGGCGACGATGGCTGTGGCTGCGGCTGCTTCGCTGCCTTTGGGGGCGAAGAGTTTGAAGCCCAGCGCGGTGGCTGCGGCGCGGGTCATGGCGGCGCAGGTTTCGGCGTTGTCGACTAGTTTTTTGCGGCCTTCGGCCAGGTCGCCTTTGGGGTTTTCTGGTGTGGCGGCTTGTCCGGCGATGTAGTCGAGCGCTGCGCCGAGTGCGGCGATGAGCGCGACGGGCGGGGTGTAGGCGGATTCGCCTTTGGCGGCGTTTTTGCGCTCCTTGCGGAGGTCGAAGTAGTAGCGCGGGTTGTAGGTGGACTCCATGCGGTCCCAGGCGCGGGGGCTGATGGCGAGGTAGCTGAGGCCGGGAGGCATCATGACGGCTTTTTGCGAGCCGCCGATGAGGACGTCGATACCCCAGCCGTCCATGTCGAGGTGCGTGGTGCCGAGGCCGGTGATGCCGTCGACGATGAGGAGGGCTTCGGAGTTTTCGGATTTGAGGAGTTTGGCGATGGCCTTCGATGTCGTGGCGGACGCCGGTGGAGGACTCGGTGGCCTGGACGAAGACGGCGCGGGTTTCGAGCTTGAGGGCGGCTTTGATCTCGTCGAGAGAGAAGGTCTGGCCGTAGGGGGCTTCGACGACGTCGACGTGGCAGCCGAAGGCTTTGGCGATGCCGGTCCAGCGCTCGCCGAATTTTCCTGCTGTTAGGACCAGAACGCGATCTCCCGGTGATGTCAGGTTGGAGACGGAGGCTTCCATGGCTCCGGTGCCGGAGGCGGAGAGGATGATGACGTCGTTTTTGGTGCCGACGAAGTCTTTGAGCTGGGAGAGGACGCGGGTGTAGAGGGCGCGGAACTCGGGGGTGCGGTGGTGGATGTCGGCCGCGGCCATGGCGAACTGGGCGGCGGGGAGGAGAGGCGTCGGGCCAGGGGTGAAGAGTCGAGTTTTACGGATCATGAGATTTATTTTAGCTGTGTCCTGCCGGACGGGCCTCCTGCGCGGAGGGCGGCCACTTCGTGGCGTGTGTACCGGTCTAGGTGGGGCGAGAGGCTTGGGGCCTCGCGTTGCTCGGCGCGTTCTTATAATGAGGGATTGATTTGAGGAGATGATGGCGATGACGATTGGCGAGAAGTTGCAGGCGGATATTGTGGTGGCGATGAAGGCTAAGGAAGAGCATAGGCTGACGACGCTGCGGATGGTGAAGTCGGCGCTGAAGAACAAAGAGATTGATAAGCGCGAGAAGCTGACGGATGCGGAGGAGACAGCAGATTTTGACGACGCTGATCAAGCAGCGGAAGGAGTCGGTGGAGTCGTTTACCAAGGGTGGACGGCCGGAGCTGGCGGAGAAGGAGCAGGCCGAGATTGTGATGATCGAAGGCTATCTGCCGAAGGCCGCGGGGGAGGATGTGATTCGCGGGGTGGTGCTGGGGGCGATCGATACGCTGACGAAGGATGGGGCGCGGCCGGGGCCGAAGGATATGGGGACGGTGATGAAGGTGGTGCAGCAGCGGATTTTGGCGGATGGGCTGCGGGCGGATGGGAAGCTGGTGAGCGAGATTGTGAAGTCGGAGCTGGCGAAGTAGGGACCGCGGATTTATGAATGAGCGTGGCTTTGCGGCGAGGCTTATATCGGACGGTGAGGTTGGTGGCTGAAGAGGGTTTGGAGGTTGATGCGATGCGGTCGGCGTGCGGGTTCCTTCGACTCGCTTCGCTGGCTAAGGATGACGATCATTTTGGGTTCGGTGAATCGTCGAGAAATGAAGATTTTTTATGGTCAGGGCGGATTCGAGGTCGGTTATCTGCGGGACCAGTTGAACTCCATGCCAGCCATGATGGTGCGGCCTTGCAGGGGGACTTGGGGGATCTCCTGGTAGCCGGTGTTGCTGAGGTTTAATGCGCGGAGGTAGGGGCGGAGGTGGCCGGTGTTGCGGGTTAGGGCGATGTCCCAGAGTGGGTAGGCGGTGTGCTGGGTCTTCTGGACTACGTTGACCTGGGTGCGGGCGGCGAGTTGGTGGAACTGTGCCGGTCCAGATGAAGAGGGCGTTCTGGGCGGCGTAGTTGTAGGCGTACTCGGAGAGGATGTTGGGTGGGGGTGAGGCGGCGTGGGCGGCGGTGTAGCTGAACTGGAGTTGCTGGTTGTTGGTGAGGCGGAGGCGGAGGGTGGCTTCGGCTCCGGTGATGTTGAGGTTCTGGATGTTGGTGGCTTGCCAGGGTTCGGCGAAGGTGAGGGCCGGGGTGGCGAGGATGGTTTTGGCGTAGTCGATGGCGTCTTTTTGCTGGAGGCGGAAGGCGGCGGCGTTGAGGGTGAGGCGGCTGCTGGTGGGAGTCCATTCGATGCCGGCTTCGTAGCTCCAGGAGGACTCGGGTTTGAGGTTGGGGTTGCCGATGGTGGTGGGGTCGGCGTAGTAGAGATCGACGTAGGTGGGGAGGCGGAAGCCGTGGCCGGCGCTGGCTCGGAGGCGCGTGGTGCGGGTGAGGGTGTAGGCGGCGGCGATGCTGGGGGAGAAGACGTTGTCGTTGCCATTGGCTGGCGCCGGTGAGGATCTCGTCGCGGGCTCCGAGGGAGAGGGAGAAGCGGCGGAGGGCGGCGAGGTTGAGGTTGGCGTAGGCTGCGCCCTGGTTGCGGGAGTGTTGGCCGAGGGAGTTCGAGTGGATGGTGTCGCCGTCGGCTTCTACGCCGTAGGAGAGGGTGGTGTTGGGGCCGAGGGTGTCGGCTCGGCGGAGGGCTCCTTCGTAGCTGGTGGTGATGTGGTTGTTCTCGTAGATGGCGGGCTGGTCGACGAAGAGGACGAAGAGATCGGTGTGGCGGCGGTAGCCGAAGCTGGCGGCGGTTTGCGGGCCGAGTTGCTGCTGGATGGAGGCGAACCAGCCTTTGGTGCGCTCCCATGAGGGGTAGGGGCCGTAGAACTGGCTGGCTCCGTAGGGGCGGTCGCTGGTGGCGAGGAGGATGTCGCTCGAATAATTTTGGGCGCCGGGTTTCCAGGTGAGCCAGGTCTCGGAGGCTAAGGCGTTGCTCGAGTAGTTGCGGTCGGGGATGAAGCCGTCGGAGGTGTCGCGGCTGCCGGTGAGTTGTTCGGCGACCGGGCCTTGGGTGTAGGAGGCGCGGAGGTGTTGTTCGATCGAGTTGTAGCTGCCTCCGCCCGCGCTGCCGATGATGGTGAGGCCGGGAGCGGGTGGTTGGGTGAGGAGGTTGACGGCGCCGCCGATGGCGTCGGAGCCGTAAAACGTAGATCCAGAGCCGTGGAGGATGTCGATTCTGGTGACGGCGTCGAGGGGGATGGGGATGTCGAGATTCAGGTGGCCGGTTTCGGGGTCGTTGATGCGGAGGCCGTTGAGGAGGATGAGGGACTGCTCGAAGGTGGTGCCGCGGAGGGAGAGGTCGGCCTGGACGCCGTTGGGGGCGCGGGCTTGGAGGTTGAGGGAGGAGTCCTGGCGGAGGTAATCGACGACGGAGTTGGAGACGAGGGGTTGATCGCGTGGGTTGATGAGGTTGACGGAGCGATTGCTTTCGGCGAGCGGGAGGGGTTCGAGGGTGGTGGTGACGGTGATGGCTTTGGTGGCGGTGGGGTTGATTTGGGATTGTGGGTTTGCGGGCTGAGTTTGCCGGGAAGATTGGGCTTCAGCTGACGCAAAGACCGAGCAGAAAAAGTGGGAGACAGGCTGGGAGAGTTTTCATGCTCGGTCTTCGATTCAGTAGCGGTTTCATCATGCGCCTTCTTTAGCAGCCGATGGTTAAGTAGTTTTGTTTTGTTATAAATAGTTGAGCAGCTAAATATTTTGGAGCTTTCTTGATGCGAATCGAGGCGTTTTTACGGCAGAGTCCGATGTTTCAGGCGAGCCGAATGGCGAGGCGGATGGAGGCTTCGCTGAACGATGTGCTTGAAGATGAAGGAGTCACGATGTTCGAGGCTCTGGTGCTGACGGCGATCTTTTTTGAGGGCGGGAGCGATCAAGCCGTCGGCGCTGGCGGAGGCGTTTCAGACGACTCGCGGAAATGTGAGCCATTGCGTCTCGTCGCTGGAGGCGAAGGGGTTGGTGGAACGAAGTATCGACCCGGAGGACGCGCGGGCGGTACAGCTTTCGTTGCGAGGGCCGGGGAAGAAGCGGGCGGCGCGTGTGGCGGGGATACTGGACGGGATGCAGCGGCGGTTTGAAGGTGGGATCGGTACGGCGAAGTTGGCGGCTATGCTGGAGCAGATGAGATCACTGGAGGACTTTCTGCGCGGGTAGTGGGCGGGACGGAATTATTAGATTCCATGGCAACCGCGAAACGTCATACGTGGATAATTTTGAGCGAAGGCGCCATTGGGGGGCTTCTCTCGACTGCCGGATGAATCCAGGAGGAAGCAACCTATGATTGCCAAAACAGTTTGGAAAAAGGAGATGGAATTTGATGGCCAGTCCGAAAGTGGCCATCATCTCGTCTTCGACGCCGGTGCCGCGCATGCCAACGGTCCAACACCAATGGAGGCGGTACTGATGGCCCTTTGCGCCTGCACGTCCGCCGACGTGGTGTCGATCCTCGAAAAGAAGCGCGAGCCTCTGATTAGCCTCACGGTATCTGCAACTGCAGAACAGGCCGCTGCGCCGCCCCGCGTCTTTACAAGGATCAGGCTGGCCTACGTTATTGGCGGTGCTGTCTCAAAGAAGGCTGCCGAAGCCGCAGTCGGGCTCTCGAAGAATAAGTACTGTTCGGTGCTCGAAGATGCTGGAAAAATCCGTCCAGATCGACTACACCATCGAATACGTCAAATCGACTCCAGCGCGACCGTCTCAAGCGAATAGCTTCATTCGCGGATGATTTTGACGAAGACGCCGTCGGGGAGGGTGGCTCCGCCGAGGAGGTGGATGGCGCCGTCTTTGGTGAAGCCGCGGAGCATGGTGTCGGGTTTGGCGTAGGGGTTGGGCGGGGCTTCGGATTTGGTGGGGTAAGGGGTGGCTTTGAGGGCGGGCTGGAGCGGGTTGGCCGGGAGGCTGCACTGGCGGTGCGTTCGTTCATGCCGCGGTCCATGGCTTCGTTGGCGAGGCGGTCGGCGTCTTTGTTTTTGTGGCGGAGGGCGTGGGAGATCTCGAAGGCTTCGAGCCTGGCGATGCGGCTGCGCGCTTCCTGCCAGAGGGGCTTGAGGTCGGGGGAGTTGACTTTGTACTTGCCCTGGATCTGCTTGACCATCAGCTCGGAGTCGGAGACGACGCGGAGGCGGGGGTGGTGGTGGTCGAGGGCGTACTGGAGGCAGGCGAGGAGGCCGGAGTATTCGGCGTAGTTGTTGGTGCGGATGCCGAGGAATTCGCTAAGTTCGGCCAGGACGGTGCCTTGGTCGTCCTGGATGAGGGCTCCGAAGCCGGCAGGGCCGGGGTTGCCGCGGGCTCCTCCGTCGCAGTGGGCGTTGATCCAGGTGGAGCTTTCGCGGAAGGTCTGGGCGGGGGGGGTCCGAGAAGAGGGAGGGGGTGGGGGTGGGACGGGAAGGCATGGGGTGAGTGTAACCCGATCGTGGTAGGGAAAGGCGGTTCGGACGGCTCACCTTTTTGTCAGAATTTGGTCTATTGGAGTGTTAGTTGATTTTCTGACCTCCGGAGTCAGTCAATGAATGCAGATGCTGTTGGGATAGACCTTGGCGGAGAGTTGTCGGCTCCGTTGGCAGTAGCGGCTCAAAAGCGGCGGATTAGCCCTTTTGCGATGGGATTGTTGGGGACTGCGGCTGTAGAATCGATGCCAGCGATGGCAAAGGCTGCGGCCCAATCCGGGACCAGGAATGGCGGCAAGCTGACGCAGGCGCAGCTCGATGCGCGGGCCCAGCAGCGGACCGAAGACGACGAGCTGATTCGCGAGGCTCAAAAAGGCGAGCGAGCGGCATTCGATGCCCTGGTGCGGCGGTATGACCAGTCGGTGCTTCGGCTGGCGCTGCATATGCTCGGGAACGAGCAGGATGCGCAGGATGTTCACCAGGAGGCCTTTATCAAGGCGTACCGGCACCTGGGGAACTTCCGGTTTGAGTGTAGCTTCTATACGTGGCTGTATCGGATTGTGACGAATCTTTGTCTGGATCAGCTTCGGCGGCGAAAGAGCCGCAGGGAAGATCCGGCGACGGTGCTGGATGCCAGTGGCGATGAGATGGACCTGATGGCGAACATCTCCGACGAACGGGCGATGGCGAACCCGGGACGCGAGCTGGACCGGAAGGTGATGAGCGAGCGGATTAATGAGGCGTTGAGCAAGCTGACGCCGCGGGAACGGACGGTCTTTGAGTTGAAGCACTACCAGGGGTTGAAGTTGAGGACGATTGGCGAGATGTTAAGCACGACGGAGGAGACGGCGAAGAATACGTTGTTTCGGGCGACGCGAAAGCTGCGGGCGAATCTGTCCGAACTCAAAAGTTGAAGGAGCCCCTGGTTTGTGAGGAATCGAAAAAAAGGGGCGAGGAAGAGACCCAGGTGTAAGTAAAAATTTGAGGCTGGTTGAGGTAGGACAATGAAGTGTCAGAATGCAAGAGATTGTATTGTGCTGTTGAATTACGGCGAGCTTCCGGATGAGCTGGCCGGGGTGTTGGAGCAGCATCTGTCGGGATGTGAAGATTGCCGGGAGGAGATGGAGGCGTTTCGGAGGTTCGATGAGCGGCTGGGGGCGTTGCCGCTGCTGGAGCCTTCTCCGAATCTGCTGGCTCAGTCGAGGATGCGATTGGATGATGCGCTGGATATGATTCCACCGCATGGTTTTCTGACACAACTGAGGACAAATTTTTATCGCTGGGTGGGAAATATCCAGAGCGCGCCTGCGCTGGCGACTCTGCTGCTGGGTGTGGGGTTTCTGAGTGGCAACTTTACGCACCGGTATCAGGTTGCGCATACGCCTAAGCCGACCACGCCTGTGGTGACGCTGAACCGTCAGAATGAGGGTGTGGTGGCGAATGTGACGGGCGTGCAGCAGCTGCCGAACTCCGAGCTGGTGCAGGTGAATTACAACAAGATCGTTCCGGAGTCGATGGAGGGATCGCTGGACAGCCCGGAGATTCGGAGCCTGCTGCTGGTGGGGACGCATGCGGCGGCAACGGAAGGGATTCGGATGCAGACGGTCTCGCTGCTGACGGAGGAATGCAGAGCCGGGCATGAGTGCCAGCCGACGACCGACGACAAGGGGATTCGCCATGCATTGATGGTGTCGCTGCGCTACGACGACGACGCCGGGGTTCGCATGAAGGCACTGGAGGGCCTGGCGCCTTATGTTGGCCAGGATCTGCATGTACGCGATGCCGTGCTGGAGGCGGTGGCTCACGATTCGGATGCGCATGTACGGCGTGCGGCGATTGGGTTGCTGGAGCCGGTGCAGTCGGACTCGAGCGTGCGGCAGGTGCTTCGGACGGTTGCGTCGCAGGATACGAATCAATATATCCGTACGGCATCGTTCAACGCGCTGCAGGGATCGGCAGATATTCAGTAGGGCGCGGGAGGCGTGGTTCGCCTGTCGTTTTCGAGTTGGGAAGAGAGCTGTGAGGTTACAAAGATGAAACACCGAAGCGCGTTCGGGATTGCAGCACTGGTGGCCGGGGTAGCTGTTCTTGATCCGGGGCGAGTTATTTTATTGGCGCAGGGGATACCGACTTCAGGGCTGCAGATGTACGCGGCGGCGATGATGGGTGAGGCGCATCATTCGCAGGGGTATATCGGGGTGGAGATGCGGGACGTGAGCGAGGATCAGCTGAGTGCGCTGAAGCTGAAGGACGCGCACGGAGTCGAGATTACCAATCTGGATCACGACGGGCCGGCATGCAAGGCGGGGATGAAGGTGCACGACGTGATTCTGCAGATGAATGGGCAGGCCATTGATGGCGGGGACCAGTTGCGGCGCATGCTGCGAGAGGTTCCGGTCGGCCGCTCGGTGAGTTTTGTGGTCAGTCGCGATGGACAGGCGCAGACACTGACGCTGATGACAGCAGACCGCAGGATGGTGGAGCAGCAGGCCTGGGAGCAGCACTACTCGGTGCCGGCGCCTGTGCGCGGGAACAGTTTTATCGACTCGTCGAAGCTGGCGAATGCTAACAATCAAGCTGCCCAGAAGGAGCACAAGGATCTGCTGGGGACAGAGACCATCGTTCTCAGCTCGTCGTTTACCGGAGCCAAGCTTGAGGTGATGGGGCAGCAGCTCGCTGAGTTCTTTGGCGCGACCGATGGCGGAGGTTTGTTGGTGCGAAGCGTCGATGAACACAGTCCCGCTGACGATGCTGGCCTGAAGGCGGGCGATGTCGTGGTGCGCATCAACTCGGTGACAGTGGCAAACGGTACAAATTGGACCAAGACAGTGCACGATTTTCGCGGGAAGCCGGTTCCGATCGTTGTCCTGCGGGACAAGCAGGAGAAGACGTTGACGCTGACACCGGATGCTAAGAAGCGATCGAGCCTGTGGCCATATTTTGGCCTGGAAGGATTCTTCGAACAGACGAGCCAACAGACGCGCGACCTGCTGGCAAAACTTTAGTAGATTAAATCTTCTTCATGAGAGCAATGCGGCCTTTCGCGGGCCGCATTTTTCTGCTTTCATGCAGATGAGTATGGTTTGCTCTACCGGGAGAAGGTCATGAGACGAGTTTCGATCGCGCTGGCTGCTGCGTTGGCAATGGTGCCATGTTTTGGTTTCGCGCAAGGGGACGGACCTTACAAGGTTCTGCAGACGGAGAAGGTCGGCGGCGAGGGCGGATTCGATTATGTGTACGCCGATGACGCGGCGAGGAAACTTTACATTCCGCGCAGCGGGCCTGCGGGAAAGATTACGGTGTTCGATCTGGACACGCTGAAGCCGGTGGGCGAGATCGCCAACGCCAGCGCGCACGGGGCTGCGGTGGATACGAAGTCGCAGCATGGGTTCGGCAGCAGCAAGCCGGTGGTGATGTGGGACGCGAAGTCGCTGGCGACGATCAAGACAATCGACGGGCAGGGCGGGCCTGATGGGATTTTGAGCGATGCGTGGAATGGCCGTGTCTATGTGTTGAGCCATAGCGCGCCGAATGCGACGGTGATTGACGCGAAGGATGGCTCGATTGTGGGAACCATTGATCTGGGAGGCGCTCCGGAGCAAGCAGTGTCGGATGGCAAAGGACACATCTATGTCGATCTCGAGGACAAGGGCAGCATCGCTGTGGTGGATGCGAAGACCCTGAAGGTGACGGCGACGTACGATCTGCAGGGCAAAGGTGGAACCTGCGCAGGCCTCGCGATGGATGTGAAGAACAATATTCTGTTCGCGTCATGCCGGAGTCCGCAGACCATGGTGATTTTGAGTGCCGGCGACGGAAAGATTCTGGAGACCCTGCCAATTGGCGGAGGCTCGGATGGCGCGGTCTTCAATCCGAAGACGATGGAGGCGTTCAGCTCGCAGGGCGATGGGACGCTAACTATTGTGAAGGAGAATAGCCCGACGAGCTTTGTGGTGGAGCAGACGCTGCAGACGGCTCCGCGGGCCAAGACGCTGACGCTTGATAGGAAAACGAACCATCTGTTCCTGATTACTGCGGAGTTTACGCCGGCTCCTGCTCCTCCGCCGGGAGGGCGGCCGGGACGCGGGACGATGGTGCCGGGGACGTTTTCGATCCTGGTGGTGGGCAAGTAAACGGGCCTGAATCGGCATGGTTCGATATACTTGAAAGTGATATGTCTTCTGCTTCTATAACGGCCGTCGTGACTGGCAGCCGCCCAATGCCTGTCCGGCGCCGCTGGAAGGCCGTGACCCGAAAACTACGCGAACTGGGCTCGATTGGCTCGGCTCTTGTCTCTACCGGACACCCGTATATGGCGCATATAGTGCCGATGCGCCGGTGCAATCTGGCCTGTACTTACTGCAATGAGTTTGATGATTTTTCCGACCCGGTGCCGATCGACGAGATGCTTCGGCGTATTGACCATCTGGGAAGGCTCGGGACTTCGGTGATTACGATCTCGGGTGGTGAACCCCTGCTGCATCCGGAGCTCGACCAGATTATTGCGCGGATTCGGAAGACCGGCGCGATTGCTGGAATGATCACGAACGGCTACCTGCTGATGCCGGACCGCATCAAGCGGCTGAATGCGGCTGGTCTGGATCATATGCAGATCTCGATCGACAATGTGATGCCGGATGAGGTCTCGAAAAAGAGCCTGAAGGTGCTGGATAAGAAGCTGCAGATGCTGGCCGAGCACGCGGACTTTCATGTGAACATCAACTCGGTCGTCGGCGGAGGGATTGCGAATCCCAATGATGCGCTGGTTGTGAGTGAACGTGCGTTGGGTTTGGGTTTCAGCTCGACGATCGGGATTATTCATGACGGCAGCGGGCAGTTGAGACCGTTGGGCGAGGCTGAGCGGAACGTCTGGGACAAGGTGCGGAGCCTCACGCGGCGGAGCTACTCGCGGTTCAATCACTTTCAGGAGGCGATTGCCAACGGGAAGACGAATGACTGGCGTTGCCGTGCGGGTGGGCGTTATCTGTATATCTGCGAGAACGGGCTGGTGCACTACTGCAGCCAGCAGCGCGGATATCCTGCGGTGCCGTTGGCGCATTACATGACGGCGGATGTGAAGCGGGAGTTTCTGACGGAGAAGAGCTGCTCGCCGAGCTGCACGATAAGCTGCGTACACCAGGTGAGTTACATCGACCACTGGCGCGCGCCGCAGACATCGTCGGTGACGCCGGGAGCGTCCGGGCATGGAGCTGGCGCTGAGTTAGTGCAGATCCAGTAAATTGCGGGTCAGGAGGGCCTCGAAGCGCGTGGCGGGAAATAAAGTTGAACTGACAGAAGAGCAGATTCAGCTGATCGCCAGGGCGCTGGCTGACCCCAGACGCATGGAGCTTCTGCGGCAGATTGGAAGCTGCGTAGAGCCGATGGATTGCGCAAACATCCGCGGTTGCCAGCCGGTGAGCGCGGCGACGTTGTCTCATCATATGAAAGAGCTTGAGATGGCGGGACTAATCCGGGCGACGCGCGAGGGGAAGTTTGTCAGCTACACGCTAAGGCGCGATGTTCTCAAGGCTTACACCGAGCAGCTGGCGAAGATTTAGCGCAACTTCTGAAAAAGACATTTAATAATCCAGTTTGAATCCTTCTTGTGCGCCTCACATCAATTAGATGCTTATCGAAATATCAAAACGATAAGGGCGAAGGAGAGATTGAAATGGGAAAGCTGGCAAATAAGGTAGCGTTGGTTACTGGCGCGTCAAAGGGAATTGGCGCGGGCATTGCAAAAGCTTTTGCGGCCGATGGCGCTTCGGTGGTTGTGAACTATTCGTCGAGCAAAGCAGGCGCGGATAAGGTTGTTGCTGAGATTAAGTCGAAGGGCGGCAAAGCCGTGGCTGTCCAAGGGGATTTCTCCAAGCAGGAAGACATCGGCAAGGTCTTCGCCGAGGTGAAGAAGAACTTTGGGCGGTCTGGATACGCTGGTGAACAACGCTGGCATCTACACGTTTACTCCGCTCGAGCAGGTGACGCCCGAGGAATATCACAAAATCTTCAATTTGAACGTTCTTGGACTGCTGCTGTCGTCCAAGGAGGCGTTGAAGTACTTCGGGCCGGAGGGCGGGAGCATCATCAATATCGGGTCGGTTGTTTCATCTTTGACGCCGCCACAGTCCAGTGTGTACACAGCGACCAAGGGCGCGGTGGATGCGATTACGCGGGTGCTGGCCAAAGAGCTTGGGCCGAAGAAGATTCGCGTGAACTCGATCAATCCGGGAATGGTGGAGACCGAGGGCGTGCACGCGGCTGGCTTTATTGGCAGCGATTTCGAAAAAAACGCTGTGGCGCAGACTCCGCTTGGGCGTATCGGACAACCGGAGGATATCGCGACGGTCGCGACGTTCCTTGCCTCGGATGACTCCGCATGGTTGACGGGAGAGCTGCTGCGTGCGGGCGGCGGATTGCGGTAATTGGGCCTTTGAAGCAAGAGGGAGCCGGATTTGGCTCCCTTTTTCATGTCATCAGAGCGGGCTGCACGCTGCGAAACAAAGTGCGTGGTGCCTCTTGCCAATGGTTGGTCCGATTTGAATGGTTGGAGGATGAAGATTTTCCCGTTTCGTTCGGGGATGTGCTCTGTTTTGTTTGGCGGCGATGTCTGGTCTGGTGGCGAAGCACAAGGCGTTGGTCCAGCAGTGCGAAGCCAGGGCGCGCCCGCTGCTCCCAAGCAGTCGGCTCCGGTGACGCAGAGGCCGACCAGTACCCCGTATACCGGCGATCTCTCGATCTTTGATTATCCGGACCGGGACAAGAAATTGCAGATTGATCGCGTGATGGATCTGCTGGGGATCTCGGCAGGGAAGAATGTCGCGGATATCGGTGCGGGCTCGGGATGGTTTACGGTGAGGGCTGCGCGGCGAGTGGGGCCGACGGGCGCGGTGTTGGCGGAAGATATCAACCCACTGTCGATCCAGTACATCGGGAAGCGGGTTCGGAAGGAAGATCTTTCGAATGTACGGACGGTGTTGGGGTCGGCTGACGATCCTCGTCTGCCTGCGGGGAGCGTGGACGCGGTGTTGATGCTGAAGGTGTATCACGAGATTGCGCATCCGGCGGCGTTGCGCAGACATTGAAGCCGGCGTTGCGGGCGGGCGCGAAGGTGGGGATCATCGACAAGAATGGAAATGGCGCCAATCACGGAGTGAACCACGATGTGGTGGTGAAGGAGATGGGTGAGGCCGGATACAAGCTGGTGGGGACGTATGACTTTACCAAGGCCGACGGCGAGGACTATTTCCTGATCTTTGAAGTGAAATGAGGCGAAGTGAAATGAAGGGGAAGTAATGACGCGCTGAGAAAGCTTCGGGGGAAATTTCTGCGCGGTGGATTCATTCTTCGGTATCTTGAGATATCGGATATCAGGCCAGTGGCCTCATGGGAGAACGAATGCGCGGCAAATGGCATGTGTAGCGGCAGTGGTGTTGTTGAGCGCGGCGGCAATGGGGGCTGAGATTCATGGCAAGGATGGGATCACGCTGCCTGCGCCTCCGGCGGTGAAGACCGATCCGGTGGTAGATGAGTACAAGAGCACCGACCCGAATTTGCCGACAAAGGTCACGGATCCCTATCGATGGCTCGAGGACGCGCATAGCCCGGAGACGCGGGCGTATATTGCTGCGCAGAATGCTTACACCGCGCAGTACTTTGCCCAGGTGAAGATGCTGCCTGAGGTTGTCGACCAGATGGGTAAGCTGCTGAAGACGGATTTTGTGGGGGTGCCGACCAAGCGCGGGGATCGGTATTTCTTTTCGAAGCGGCTGGCGGATGAGAATCAGGCTTCGATCTATATGCGGGTGGGGCTGCATGGAGCCGACGAGAAGCTGATCGATGGGCCGAAGCTGAGTGCAGATCAGAATACTTCGGTGAACACGATGAACATCACCGAAGACGGTTCGATGATGGCGTATGGGGTGCGCGTTGGCGGCGCGGATGAGGTGGAGGTGCATTTTCTCGACGTCGCCTCGCGGAAGGATGTTGGGGATGTGATGCCGCGGGCGCGCTACTCGGGGATGAACATCAGTCCGGATAAGGCGGGGGTTTACTACTCGAAGCTGTTTCCGCATGAGGGCAATCGGGTCTTCTATCACAAGTTCGGAACGCCTCTTGATAGTGACGCGATGCTGCTCGGCAAGGAATATCGCGGAGAGAAGCTGGGCGAGATTGATGGGGTTAGCGTGCGTGCTACTGCGAATGGGCACTATCTTGTCTTTCGGATTGGGCGCGGTGTGCCGGCTACCCGGGAAGACATCCTGATTAAGGATTTGCGCGTGCCCGATTCGCCGATTGTGCCACTCGTCTATGGAGTGGACAGCAGGTTTGGCGAGTTCAACGTGGGCGACACGTTTTATATGCGGACCGACTACAAGGCTCCGAATGGCCGTGTGCTGAAGGTTATGCAGGGCAAGGGGCCGGATGATTGGCCTGTGATTATTCCTGAGGGCGCGGATGTGCTGGAGGCAGTGAATGTCGTTGGGGACAAGATCTTCGCGCTGCGAATGAAGGACGTGAAGTCGGAGGTGACGATCTATTCGCTGGAGGGTAAGGCGGAGGGGCATATCGCGTTCCCGGGGATTGGAGCGGGCTCGACGCTGCTTGGCCGCGCAAACGATACGGATGGGTTCTATACCTTCCAGTCGATCATTACGCCGCCAACGATCTATCACTACGACACGAAGACAGGAAAATCCGATGTGTTCAACACGGATAAAGTGCCGTTCGATTCGTCGCAGTATGAGGTGAAGCAGGTCTTCTACACATCGAAGGATGGGACGAAGGTGCCGATGTTCATCGCGGGGAAGAAGGGTCTGAAGCGCGATGGCAGCGAACGGTTGCTGATGACTGGCTACGGTGGTTTTGCCCTGAGCGAGACGCCGGTGTGGAATCCAGAGTATGCGTGGTGGATGCAGCAGGGCGGATGGTTTGCGCTACCGAATCTGCGCGGAGGCAATGAGTATGGCGAGGCGTGGCACAAGGCAGCGATGTTTGAGAAGAAGCAGAACGTCTTCGACGACTGGTTCGCTGCGGCTGAGTATCTGATCGCGAATAAGTACACGACGCCGGAGCGGTTTGCGATTCGCGGGCGATCGAACGGCGGTCTGTTGATGGGCGCTTCGATGACGCAGCGGCCGGATCTGTTCGGCGCGATCTGGTGCGGTTATCCGTTGCTGGATATGCTCCGTTACCAGATGTTCGAGATGGGCCGGACCTGGACGACGGAGTACGGTTCGGCGGAGAACGCGAAGGACTATCCGTACATTCTGAAGTACTCGCCGTATCAGAACGTGAAGGCGGGAACGAAGTATCCTGCGATCTTCTTCTTCACTGGAGACGGCGACACACGCGTCGATCCGATGAATGCGAGGAAGATGACTCCCTTGATGCAGTCGGCGAGTTCGAGCGGGCGGCCGATTCTGCTGCACTACAGCGTGAAGGGTGGACACAGTGCGGGCGTCTCGCAGACTCAGCTGGTGCAGGATTACGCGGATGAGATGGCGTTCCTGTGGACGGAGACTTCGGCGAAGTAGTTTTGAGGTCGGCTGTGAAAGAGAAAGGCCCGAGCTGATGCCCGGGCCTTTGTCTTTCGCGAAAACGGACTATTTGTGGGCCGTGGTGGTCTTTGGCTTCGCCGCGGCCTTCGGTGCGGGGTTTTCGGCGATGACGGTGTCCAGCATGGAGTAGAGCTGGCTGATGTCGGTCACCTCGATGTAGCCCTTTTGCGTAACGATGAAGATGCTTGGGGTCTGGTGGAGGTTGATGCGCTCGCCGAGGGTGTGGTCGGCACGAACCTCAGCGGCGAAGAGCCCGTTGGGGTCGATGACGAACGGCATTACGTGGCCATGCTGCTGAAAATATTTTTGTGAGAACGCGTTGAGGTCTTCCTTCGTGGCGATGGAGGCCTGGTTGGCGAAGACGGCGCGGCGATAGTCATCTGCGGCCTGCGGAGATATTTTGTCCTGCATGTAGCGGGCGATGACGGCCGCGTCAAAGCTCCAGGGATGGGCGGGGCCGAGCGGGAAGTCGCGGCGGATCAGAGGAATCTTATACTTCTCGGCGGCATCATGAACGATCGGGAAAAGCGTGGGCGCAGGCGGGGCATTCCATGTCTTCGAACTCGTAGATGGCGACGGAGGCCCCGGCCGGCGCGCGGAGCATGGAGGTGTCGCGGTAGGCGTGCTGGCTTGTGCGAGAGCGGGGACGGCGGGAAGGCCGAGAAGCAGGGAAATGGCGGCGACGGCGATGCGAGTTCATTGAGTTAAGACGCATAAGGTTATCTTTTCGTATTTTATCCGATGGCCTTATTTCGAAGGTCCTGGAGCGATGGCAGGTCGTGGATTTTGAGCCATTTCTGCATCTCGCGGGCTGGTATGGCACTCTAATAAAGGAGCGAATGAAGGTCCTGAGGGAATTTTTCAAAAAAATGCGGGCAGGGCGGCATGCTGGTGTGTTGCCGCTGGCGCTGATCCTGTGCGGTGGGCCGGTTGTGGCGCAGACGCCCGGCGCGGAACTGCCGCAGGCGCCGATGCCGAATGTGCCGAAGCTGCCCGGTGGTGTCACCGTGCAGCGCGCGACCCCGGGAGCCCTGCCTTTGGGTCTCGATGATGCGATCGCTCGCGGCGAGAAGCAGAATCTTCAGATGCTCCTTACTATTCAGAATGAGCGTATGGTGCACGGCGAGTTGCTCACGGCGGAGAACAGCCTTCTCCCCAGTCTGACCGCCAAAGGCGAGCTTTCGGCTCAGCAGATTGATCTGGCGGCCCTGGGCTTCAGGCCGGGATCGCTGACATCGTTCGGAATCGCGCCGGGAACATTTCCAACGATTGTGAAGGTGAATACGGCTTTGGCGCAGATCAGCATGGACCAGCAGCTCTTCAATCTGCCGGCGTACTATCTCTATCGCTCGGCGCAGAAGGCAGCCTCTTCGGCGAATTACTCCACGCTGAATGTGCAGGGCGGTGTGACGCTCTCAGTGGGGACGCAATATCTGCTGGCGCTTGCCGATGCCGCGCAGATTGAAAACGCGCGCGCGCTCGAGAAGGCGGACCAGGTAGCGTTCGATCAGGCGAAGGCCCAGCACGATGCGGGCGTCGGGACAAACCTCGATGTGCTGCGCGCCCAGGTGCAGTTGCAGACGCAGCAGCAGGCCGTGATTAGTAATGAGAATGCATTCGCCAAAGACAAGATTGCGCTGAACCGGTTGATCGGACTGCCGGCGGACCAGGAGATTACGCTTACGGATACGGCGCCCTATGCGGAGTTTGCGGAGCTGTCGCTTGTGGACGCAAAGCACCTCGCATTCCAGCGGAGGAAGGACCTGCTGGGTCTCGAGGCGCAGCTTCAGGTTGCGACCCAGGCCTACAAGGCAGTCAGGACGGAGAGGCTGCCGACGGTGGCCTTCAATGGCTACTACGGCGTTATCGGTGAGGTTGGCGCACTCTACCACGGCGTCTTCGCGGCGACCGGCAAGGTCAGCGTTCCGGTATTCGAGGAAGGGCAGTTGCGCGGTGAGAGTGAGGTTGCCGCGGCACAGGTGACGGCGCTGCAACAGCAGATTGAGTCGCTCAAGGTTTCGATCGAGTGGCAGATTCGATCGGCGATGCTCGATGTGGAATCGTCGAAGGAGCTGGTTGAGGTGGCTCGCAGCAACGTCAACCTCGCCTCCGAAGAGGTGCAGGACGCGAGCGACCGATTCAAGGCCGGGGTGGATGACAATCTTCCCGTTGTGCAGGCACAGGCAGTGCTCGCGCAGGCGCAGAGCCAGTTGGTGAATACGCTCTACCAATACAACCAGTCGAAGCTGACGCTGGCGCGAAACACGGGCGTGGTTGAGACACAGTACAAGGCCTATCTGGGTCGGTAGGCACGCGGTTTCCTGCGGCTGCGGCGCGAATTGGTGACATGTTCGTAACCGAAGTATGAAAACATAAGATATGGCGGATGGTTCGAAACGATTGGAACCGGAGGGAAAGGGGGACTTCCGGTCAGCATTCAAATCGCGGGACTTCCGCTTGTACCAGACCGCTCGGCTGATGGTGATTCTTGGCGCGGAGGCGCAGTCGGTCGCGGTCGCATGGCAGGTCTACGCGCTGACTCACTCGGCACTCGATTTGGGGTACACCGGACTTGCGCTGTTTCTGCCTGGACTATTCGTCATGCTTGCGGCAGGCCATGCTGCTGACCGCTTCGATCGTCGAAGGATTATTCTTCTCTGCTACAGTCTGCAGGCAGTTTGCACTGGAGTGTTGCTGTGGCTCTCGTTGAGTGCGACGGCGCTGCGCGGAGGGCGGGTGTGGCCCATCTACGCCGTGCTGGTTGGGATTGGGCTGGGCAGGGCGTTCAGCGGGCCGGCGGCGAGTGCGATGCTTCCGAGCCTTGTTCCGAAGGAACACTTCGTCAACGCAGTCACGTGGGGCGCGACCGTCTTTCAAATTGCGAACATGTCGGGGCCGGCCGTCGGAGGACTTCTGTTTACGCTGCCTCTGGCGGGTTTGGCTTCAGGCTGGAATGGCGCGCCGATCGTTTATGCCTTCACTCTTTTGATGCTCCTGGGGTTCATCGTGCTCGTCAGCATGATCCGCACCAGGATGGTCACGACGGACAAGAAATCTTTCAGCATGAAGACGGTGCTGGCTGGCCTTGAGTACGTCTGGCGCGCCAAATTGTTGCTGGGGTCGATCTCGCTGGACCTGTTTGCAGTGCTGCTTGGCGGAGCGACCGCACTGCTGCCTATCTTCGCGACGGATATTTTGCATGCCGGGCCGCGAGGGCTAGGGTTGCTGCGCGCGATGCCTTCGGTTGGTGCGCTGGGGGTGTCGCTGATGATGCTGGTGAAGCCGATCAAGCGGCGCGCCGGTGCGACGATGCTGGTGTGTGTCGGAATCTTCGGCGCGGCGACGGTGGTCTTCGGATTGTCGAAGAGCATATGGCTGAGTGCGGGGGCGCTGGTGGTCGTTGGAGCGAGCGATATGGTCAGCGTGGTGGTTCGTTCGAGCTTGCTGCAGCTGGCGACTCCGCCGGAGATGCGTGGCAGGGTGAGCGCGGTGAACTGGCTGTTTATCGGGGCTTCGAATGAGTTCGGCGAGTTTGAGAGTGGCGTGACCGCACAGTGGTGGGGCGCAGTTCGGGCTGTGGTCATCGGCGGGCTGGCCTCGATGGCGGTGACGTGTTCGGCCGCGGTCCTGTTCCCACAACTGCGCAAGGCCGACCAGCTTACGGCGGAGTCGTTGATGGGAGCCGAAAAGGAATTGAGTATGGCGGAGCCGGTAAATTAGATTGGCAGAGTCCGAAGATTCGAGACCAGGTGCGAAAGGATTGCGATGGGAAATGGGGTAAAGGCGGCGATTGGAGGGATCATCGTTCTGCTGCTGGCCGTGGGCGGCGAGGTGTTGTACCTGCATCATGAACGCAACAAGCCAATGGTCGTTAAGGCGCCCGAACGAGAGGTGATCGCTGAGGATGACCTGGTCTTCCTCAAAAAAAAGCGCCCCGATACGTTGAAGGACATCAAGGACCTGAAGGGTTCGACGCTGTGGGTTTCGGCCGGTGGGCAGCTGGAGTACTATCCTTTCGCCGGTCACGCCGCACAGTACGGCAAGAGCGCGGGAACGCTGCTGGGCGCCGAGCCGATCGTCGCGAAGGATGCGGTTGAGCAGGTGGCCCCGAAGGCGGCGACCTTCCGGATTCCCGGCGGCGACAAGCAGGTTCTGCTGGTCTTCGCGAAGCCGAACGACACGAAGGAATACGCCGTTCCGGTGGGCTATCGTCAGGCCGGGCAGTACACCTTTTATACCGATGAAATTTTCTTTTACGACGACCCGCACGAGTTGTACAAACACTGGGGCCCGGAGATCTGGAAGGCGGTCGATGCCCACGAGGTGATCCTCGGGATGAATGAGCGGCAGGTGGAGCTGTCCCTCGGGCAGGTCTCGAAGAGCACCAGCAAAGACTATGGCAATCGCATGGTCGTGTTTGCGAATCTCGGACACCCGATGGCGGTGACGTTTGTGAAGAACAAGGTCACTGCTTTCCGGCCCGATCAGGGATTCTAGGAACAAGGATTCTAGCCCAAACGCCTACCGGCAAATAAGATTCAGGTCCACAGTCGGCGCCGGTCGCGTTGGCAGGGGAAGATTGCGTGCTCGCATCGCCTCCTCCAAGGTGTCGGGGACGGATGGCAATGATAGATCCAGGTCGTTCTTATAGAACGGATCCTTCTCCGCATCCTGGAGGCTGATAAAGGTAAATCCCTTATCGCGATAGAGCTTCAGAAGCCGAGGTAGCATTCGTGCATCCAGCGCACCCACATGCATGAGAAGCACATAAGGAATATCGCGGCCATATAACGCCTTCGACATGGCGCGGGTGTAGTCGATGGTGGCATCGGCTGCAGCGAGGTAGCTTGCCTCCAACTGCGTAATTGAGGCTGCATCCTTTTTTGCAACGCATCGTGCATACGGACCGTTGTAGAGGTAATCGCCGAAGCTCATCGTGACTCCCGCGATCTTGTATCCATGCTCAGCCAGGAACCGGCGAGCACCCTCGCGTTTCTGCGGTGTATCGCCCTCAGCGAGGTTCGGATAGCGAAGCCAGTGCCAATCCTCGTTACCCATATACGACTTCAACACGGCTTCGTTTTTTAGAGTGTCCGCCTCCCAGTCTGCGAGCGACTGCTGGTTGAGGTTGATGTGCGACCAGGTGTGGTTGCCCAATGGCAGTCCGGCGTCGCGCCACTCCTTAAGCATCGGAGTGGAGAGCGGCTCGTCTTCAGTGTGAATGCCATTCACAAAGCCGTACACCGGAGGCATGTGGGCTTCCTTCATCGCCGCGATGAGCTTTCTTCCGATTTCGACTCTGGTTTCGCCCGGCGGTAGCGCACTATGGGATGGCAAGTCGTCCCACGTAAAAGCAATCTGCTGCGCTCGCGCCGAAACGGCTATCGCTATCACTACAGTCGCGCTCACCAGCAGCCGTGCTTGTCCAAACCAGCTCTTTTCCGCATGCATCGAATTCACGGCCTCTATATTGGGTCTGCCAAATTAGTGTTTCACTACCGATAAGGTAAGCGTGCTCGGGTACTGCGCTGAGTGGTGGATTGCGGTGTGGGCGACTACGCTGGTTGTTTCGTCATAGTTGTTGCCGCCGGTGTTCAGGTTGCGGTCGAAGCGCGGGAAGTTCGAGCCTGCAACTTCGATGCGGATGCGGTGACCCGCGTCAAAGAAATTGCTCGTGTTCATGGGCGTGAGGGTGACTTTGTAGACCTTGTCCTTTTCCATCCAGACGGTTTTGTCGTCGCCGTCACGATAGCGGAGGCGCTGGATGGTCTCGTCAAGGTTGTAGGCAGTGCCGTCAGGCAGCACGTCGATGACCTTGACGGTGACGTCGGTGTCCTTCACGTCGGAGGAGACGTAGAGCGTGGCGGTCATGGGTCCTGAAACCTCGATGCCTTCCTTCAATGGCTCGGAGGTGTAGACGAGGATGTCAGGGCGTTCTTCCATCTTGCGCTGGTCCAAGCGCTCCGCCGTTGCCGGGGATCGTGTTGGCGGCACAGCAGACGTTGCCGCCGTAGCTCGGAGTCGGGTGCATGGGGTCGTAGGTGAAGGCGTCCGGCAGATCAGTCTTCAGGTTGGGCGCAGGCGTTGCGTCAGTGAATTGCACCAGAGAGGTGGGACCGGCAACCACTAGCTTTCCGTCGCCTTGAAGGGTGTTGGCGTGACCTGCGCTCGAAAGCGTCAGCGTTACGCTCTTCGCTCCCTCGGGCGGCCATGTCTCCGAGTGCTGCCATTTGTTCGAACCCATCGTGTAGTACATCACCTTGGGCTGCTTCTGAAGGAAGCCGTTGTCCTCGCCCTTGAGGAAGTGATCGAACCACGCATAGGTCAGGGCGCTGTAGTCGAGGCGTGCATCGCCCATGTCGCGCTCGCCGACGACGGTGTGTTCTTTGGCGCGGGTATAACCGCAGTGCAGTGTGGGCGCAATGACGGCGTACTGCTCGTTTGCGGCCTCGCCCTTCGCGGTCGAGCGGACAAAGTTGTACGCGGCGAGATTCGGCCCGGTGGAGACGTCATACCAGGTCATGAACCAGAAGCCCGGAACGTTGATGGGCATCGTGTCCGACTGCCAGATGCCGCCCTTGCGCCATGCGGGGTCGTTCGGCGTGCGCTCGATCATGGCGCCGCCGGTGGTGTTCGGCATCTTGTCGGAGAAGATGCCTTTAGGGCCGCCAACTGCGGCGATGAAGTCCTTCTCGGGAAGGTGCTCAAAGGCTTTGGCCCAATCGACCGGTGGCATCTGCGGCGCAAGATCGAACATCTTCGAGGCCTGGATGCGATCCTGCTGCGACATATCCTTGGGGAACATGGGGCGGAGCTGATTTTGTTCGCCGTAGAGCCAGTCGATGAACAACATCTGCACGGCGCCGCCGCGATACCAGTTGCCCTGCTCGTTGTACGGGCCTACTTTGCCGACACCAGCGCCGAAGCTCTGGGGGATGATTGTGGTCAGGTGCTTGTTGCCGAGCGAGGCGGCGGCGAGCTGCCACTCCGCAGTGGAGGAACAGCCGATGAGGCCGACCTTCCCGTTCGACCACGGCTGCGTGCCCATCCAGGTGAATTGATCGTCGGCGTCGGTGAGCGGTGCGCCGAGAATGTCGTAGTTGCCTTCGGAGAAGAAGTGGCCGCGTTCGTTCATCTCGATCAGCACATAGCCGCGTTTGACCGCTTCCAGCTCAGTGGACATGTCGCGATAGGTGCCAAGCCGCACATCCCAGTAGTTGAAGTTGTAGGGCGTGCGGCTGAAGATGATGGGATATTGCTTGCTCGTATCTTTGGGCCGGTAGATGTCGGCGGCCATGCGCGCGCCGTCCCGCATGGGCACCATCACCTTGCGGTCGATGATGGCGATGTCTTCCAACTGCTTCTCGATCGACTCACGCTTTTCGATGAGGGCTTTGGTCTCCTCGGGTGTGAGTGCCTGGCGAGGACCCTGGGCGAGCGAGGAAATCGTGAGTGCGCAAAGCGGAAGCAATACGAGAAAGCGGAATCGCATAGCGTTGGAACTCCTTGATTTGTGCGGGTTGCAAGCCTATCAGAGCGCGTGCTGGCTTAGGGTGAGCCGGAGAGTCAGCCGGTGTTGCGGAGGCCAGCGCTGATTCCGTTGATGGTTGCGGCGATAGCGCGGTTCAGTTCGGGCGAGTCATCTCCTGCGCGTTTGCGACGAATCAGCTCTACCTGGATCAGGCTCATGGGGTCGACGTAGGGGTTGCGCAGCCGGATCGAGTGATTGAGCACGGGGTTCGTCTCCAGCAGCGACTTCTGCTTCGTAATCTCGAGAATCATCCTGTGCGTCAGCTTGAACTCCGCTTCGAGAGTGGCGAAGACGCGATTCCGCAGAGCTTCATCCTCCACCAGGGCGGCGTAGAGCCGCGCGATGCCGAAGTCTGCCTTGGCCAGCGCCATCTCGACGTTGCGGATGATGTCGAGGAAGAGCGGGAAGTCGCGCGCCATCGTCTGAAGCTGATCCAGGCCATCGGCATGTTCGCGCACGAAGCGGTCGAGCGCGTGGCCAACGCCGAAGTAGGCCGGCACAAGCTGGCGCGACTGCATCCAGCCAAAGACCCACGGAATGGCGCGAAGGTCAGTCATCGACTTTTTGCCGCTGCGCTTGGCGGGACGCGATCCAAGCCGCGCATGTTCGAGTTCCGCAACCGGCGTGGCCTGCTCGAAGTAGGTGAACGTATCAGGATCGTCGACGATGTGTTTGCGATAAAACGCATAGGACGTCGCCGAAAGCTCGTCCATGGCGGTCTCCCACGCCGGGAGGATTTCGCCCGTCAGGTGTGGCGTCTTCGCGTCCCGCTGCATCGCGGCATCGGGCCGTGCCAGCGCATCGAGACTTGCCGCGATCATCAGCTCCAGATTGCGTTCGGCGAGAATCACGTCGGAGTACTTCCAGTTCAGCACTTCGCCCTGCTCCGTCAGCCGCAGCTCGCCGTTGAAGCTGTCGACGGGCTGCGCAAAGATGGCGCGATGCGTCGGGCCGCCACCTCGGCCGACTGTGCCGCCGCGGCCGTGGAAGAGCCGCAGCTCCACCTTGCACTCCCGCGCAACCTCGTGGAGCGCGCGGTGCGCCTTCCATATCTCCCACGTGCTGGTGATCATGCCGCCGTCTTTGTTGGAATCGGAGTAACCAAGCATGACCTCCTGACGTCCGTCCCACGACTTAAGGAGCGGCCGATACGCTTCGCTGTTCCAGAGGGTGCGCATAATCGCAGGAGCGTTCTGCAGGTCTTCGATGGACTCAAACAGAGGGACAGGCTGTAGGCCGGGATCATCTCCGCTCGCCTCTACGCGAACTCCGCCAAGTCGCGCGAGCCAGAGAACATGCAGGACATCTTCGGCGCTCGTCGCTCCGCTGATGACGTACTGGCGAATGGCATTCGGGCACATAGGTCTGCTTCAACTCCGCGATCGTGCGGAAGGTGTCGAGCACCTCCGCGGTCTGTTCGCTGAGAGCGGGAGGCAGTGCAAGCGGACCGCCCGTCTGCCACGCCGAGATCTCCTCCACGGCTGCCGCGTGAACCCGGGCGTGTTGCCGGATATCCAGCGTTTGCAGATGCAGACCATAGGTGCGGACCTCCATCAGCAGCGGATCGATCAGCATCTCGGCGAGCCGGTGGCCGCGGTGTTCCACCAACGACCTGCGCAGCGTGCGCGAGATCGACGAGAAGCTCTGCGGGTCGCGTGTAGGGCGTCAGCGCGGGATTCGCCGGAACCGGAACGGCGGACTGTGGCGTCGCACCCAGCCGCATCATGATGCACGCGATCAGCAGACGGACCGATTCGTGCGGAAAGCGCTGCTCCAGCGCATCCTGGCCCGCCGTTCGAAGCTGCTTCAGATAACGGTCGAGCAACGTCCTCAGCTCCGCCGAGACCGGAACCTGCTGGGTCGAGCTGGCCAGCTGCTCGAAGATGTTCTGCAGTCTGCGACGGTAGTGGCTCAGCAGCAGACTGTGGGCCATCCCAAGGGCTTCGCGCGTCGCCTCGGGAGTGACGAACGGGATTGCCATCGCGATCCCCCCCAATCCACGATCCAAAGCGAATCAGCTCCGGCAGCTCGCAGATATTTGTAACATCGTCGGTTCCTTGTTTTGGGTACTCCGCTGCGAGCGCCGATCCAACCTCGGCGTAGAGTACGGGAAGCGTATCGAAGAGACTCGCTTCGTAGTAGTCGAGCGCCATGCGAATCTCGTCGCGCACCGTGGGCCGAATGCTGCGGACGTCATCGGTCTGCCATAGCGCGGTGATTTCGGCAAGCAGATCGCGCTCCATCGCCTTCAACTCAGACTCGGGGACCGGGATGCGGTCGAGGCGTTCCAGCAGGTCGGAGATGCGGCGTCGTTTGAACATCACACTGCGCCGGGCGACCTCCGTGGGGTGCGCCGTGAAGACGGGATAGACGCAGACACGGCGAAGCAGAGCGCGGGCTTCTTCCGCGGAGACGCCTGCTTCGCGCATACGGCGCAGTGTGCCGCGAAGGTCGCCGCGTTGCACGCCTCCGTTGGAGGAGCCCTTCTCTTCGAGTTGATGCGAGAGCCGCCGGCGCTTGCGGTGGTTGGTTTCAGCCAGATTGATCAGCTCGAAGTAAAAGCTAAAGGCCCGCGCAAGCTGGTAGGCGGCAGGAAGCTCGAAGCTGCGGACACGATCCAGCGCCTCCTGCAGATGCGCGCTGGACAAGACTGCATTGTCAGCACTGCTCTGCGTTGCTTCCGTTTCGCGGCGGGCGATCGCTCCACGCCGCAGGGCTTCGACGGCTTCGTACAGTGTATTTCCAACCTGTTCGCGAAGAACCTCGCCCAGCAGCATTCCCAGCGAACGCACATCACGCCGCAGGGGCGCTTCCTTCAACTCGCCTTTGGAAGCTTGAAGCTCGGCAAGGCGATGAGGCCAGTCGGTTGGAGACCATAGGGACGGCATAACCGATTATGGCATCCCTGCCGACAGCACAGAGCTCAGAGACCCGAGGCGCGGCAGAGCGGCTCCTTGCGAATCGCATCCAGCAAGGGCGTCGTCATATACTCCGCCGAGCGGTCGCCCAAGCGTAAGCCGGAGCGTCGGAAGAGCCAGAAGGTAGCGCAGGTAATAGGCTATCTCTTCCATATTGGAAGACCCGCTGCCGGGAGGGTTGTAGCGGTATTGTCCGGGCGTCTGTGTGGGAGTCTCCCATTGGCGCCGCGCTGGTTTCACCGGTTTGTAGCCCAGAAAATCCATCGTGATGATCACCTTCTGGGTGATCGGCGGGAATAGATCATTCTTTGACGCCGGGGTCCAGGGTGGGTAGTACGCAAGGTCTGTTGCGCCGCCGAAGTTCGCAAAGAGCTCGAAGTAGGATCGTCCGTTTGGCCTCAGAGTGCATTGGGCGATTAAAGTTGGTGGCGGCACGGGAGGATCCGGCGGAATATTTCCGTCGCAGGGAGCCCGTCAAGATCAGGCGGACATACTGGATTCGGGAAGCGCTCTCTGTTCCCGCAAGACGGTCGACTCCGTTTGCGAGAGTTGTTTTCTCAGATTGCTGCGAATCCGCCTGCGGAGCGGCCAGGAGAGGCCATGCGCACAACAACAGGGAAAGCAACGCCGTCATGTGGAACGCGGCTTCGGGACGCATGCCAACAGCGTACGCGGAAACAGAGTGGCGGACGGAAAGAACGTTACATGACCTGGGCGATCCTCTCCAACTCCTCCTGCAGGCAGCTCAGCGAGCAGCTGTACACATCCATGCGGAACGCGGCCTTGCGCGCATCCTGCATGGAGACACCGTAGCCGCGCGCCGCAAGGAAGCTGCTGATCAGGTCTGCGGCCTGCCAGGAATCAAGGCCAGACTTCATCAGGTCTTCCCGCAGGCCGATGAGGTCCGCGTCGGAGAACTTTTCAACGGTTGCTGTTCCGGCCTTCATCTGTCGCTCCCGCTCAAAGGGGATTTCCATTGGATTAGACGCAAAGAAAATTGGAACGAATCGTCGAGTCCATCGGGGGGCCCAACACAAGACAAACTACTATGATCCGGAATATGTCCCCAGAACAATTTACTAAGAAACCTGGAACGTGATGTTTCAATTTCGCCGAAATTAGGTCGCCCTGTCCGCCAGCAGAACGGGAATGCCGTCAACGATAGGATAACGGCGTCCGCATCCTGCACAGCGTACGCTGTCCGACTCCAGTTGCAAAGCCTCGCGGCAGGCCGGGCAGACGACCCATCGCAGATCCTCTACCGTCATGGCACGCGCGTTCATGCCACTATCTTAGCGAATTGGCCGGAACTGCGAGCCAGATGCCGCGATACCATAAAGAAGATGACAACACCCCGAATTCTAGACGGCATCGCCATCGCCGGGCAGATTAAAGCCGAAGTCGCAGCCGAAGTCCAGTCTCTCAAGACCCAGGGTATTACGCCCGGCCTCGCAGTCATTTTGGTCGGCGAGGTTCCCGCCTCGCAGATCTACGTTCGCAGCAAAGTGAAGACCTGCGGTGAGCTCGGCATCTTCAGCGAGATGATTACTCCGCCGGAGAGCATCACTACCGACGAGATGCTCGACCTCGTCGACGACCTCAACGAGCGGGACGACATCGATGGCATTCTCATCCAGCTCCCCCTGCCGCGCCACGTCGATACCAAGCGCCTCCTCGAAGCAGTTAACCCCGACAAAGATGTCGACGGCTTCCATCCCATCAACGCGGGGCGCCTGCAAAGCGGCCAGCCTGGCCTCGCGCCGTGCACTCCAGCGGGCATCATGGAGATTCTGCGCCGCAGCCACATTCCGGTCGCCGGACAGAACGCCGTCGTTATCGGCCGGTCCGACATCGTCGGAAAACCCGCCGCGATGATGCTGCTGAACTCGTCCGCCACGGTGACGATCTGCCACAGCAAGACTCGCAACCTTGCAAGGGTCACCCGCGAGGCAGACATCCTCGTCGCCGCGATCGGCCGTGCAGGATTCGTCACCCCCGAGATGGTCCAACCCGGCGCAACCCTCATCGACGTCGGCATCAACCGCATCACCGACGCCGCTGACCTCGAAGAGTTCTTCCCCAACGAGCCGGACCGCGCTGCAACCTTCGCCAAGCGCGGCTCTGTCGTCGTGGGAGACATCCATCCCGCGGCGTTTGCACGCTCCGGAGCCTACACGCCAGTCCCGGGAGGTGTAGGCGCACTTACTATCGCGATGCTGATGCACAACACCGTTACGGCGGCCAAACTGCGGCGCGGCCTCGCTACGGGGAAGAAGTAAACCCATGCTCCGCGTCGGCCTCACCGGCAGTCTGGGCAGCGGTAAATCCACCGCGGCGAGACTCTTTGCAGCACACGGAGCCCACGTCCTGCAATCCGACGTCATCGGCCGCGAACTCATGCAGCCAGGGCAGGCCGTTTATGCTGCGGTCGTCCAGCATTTTGGCGACGCCGTCGTTATGCGGGACGGTCAACTCGACCGCGCCGCGCTTGCCAAAATCGCCTTCGTAGACGGCCGGGTCGAAGAGCTCAACGCGATCATCCATCCCGCCGTGATCGCCCGCCAGGCCGCGTTTGCCGACGAAGTCTTCCGGCTCGACCCGAGCGGGGTAGTCATCGTCGAATCCGCCCTGATCTTCGAAACTAACTACTCCGGCCAACCCGGCGATAAGACTCGCTGGCACAGCCGCTTCGACCGTACGATCCTTGTCACCGCTCCCGAAGAGATCAAAATCGCCCGCTTCATCGCGCGTTCCGCCGCAGGCGCCGAGTTGACAGAAGCCCGCCGGTCAGAGCTCGAGGCCGACGCGCGCAAACGCCTCGCCCAACAGATCCCCGATGACCAGAAAAGCTCGCTCGTCGATTACATTCTCACCAACGCCGGATCGCTCGCTGAGCTCGAGTGGCAGGTCGATCAGCTCTGGACCATCCTGCAAACGGCTGCCGCGCTGCCCACGAGATGACCCATGGTCGTTGATTTGGCATAACTTATCGGCATTTGGCAGACTTCGGAACGCAAGCCTCGATACAATCGTATTGTCTGCAGACAAAAGTCTGCGATTGGAAAGATTAGGTCGTGCCCGCGATGAAACTTCGTCCTGTTCTTCTTGTAGTTCTCATTCTCTCGGCTTTTTACTATGTGACGACTCACGTCGGAACAACCGGCGCGTCGGCACCCTGGCTGCATCATGCGGCTCCGGCGGCTGCTGGCATAAGCACGAACACCGCCACTGTTACCGGGCCCCTTGGCGACTTCGAGCTTACCCAGGCCAATGCGGCTCCCGCTTACGACACCGAGGAGCAACAGAACATCGCCGTCTACAAGAAGGCGCTGCCCTCGGTGGTCAACATCACCTCCACCGCCGTCGCGTTCGACTTTTTCTACGGCCCCGTCCCGCAGCAGGGCCAGGGCTCCGGCTTCATCCTGGATAAGCAGGGGCACATCCTCACGAACAACCACGTCATCGACAACGCCCAGCGCGTTGAAGTCACGCTCTACGACAAGCACAAGTACAAGGCCACCGTCGTCGGCGTCGATAAGGGCCACGACCTCGCCCTCCTTCTGATTGACGCGCCCAACCTCCAACCCGCCACGCTGTCCGAATCGACGGGTCTCACCGTCGGCCAGCGCGTCTACGCCATCGGCAACCCCTTTGGCCTCTCCGGAACCATGACGCGCGGCATCATCTCCGCAATCCGCTCCATTCGCGGCCCCGGTAACAACCCCATTGAGGACGCCATCCAGACCGACGCCGCCGTCAACCCCGGTAACTCCGGCGGCCCGCTGCTCAACTCGCGCGGCGAGGTTATCGGCATCACCACCCTCATCGCCAACAACGGCGCCGACCAGTCCTCCGGCATCGGCTTTGCCATCCCAGTCAATACCGCCAAGGCCGTCATCGCGGACTTTGCGCACTACGGCCGTGTTCGCCGTCCCTCGCTCGACATCGCCACGCTCGCCATCGGTCCTGACATCGCCCAGCAGATCGGTCTACCCGCCGACTACGGTCTCCTCATCGAACGCGTCCTCCCCGGCGGAGCGGCTGAAAAAGCCGGTCTGCATGGAGGCAGCGAGCGTGCTTACCAGGGAAACACTCCCGTCATGCTCGGTGGCGACCTCATCGTCGCCGTGGATGGCCAGGAGATCACCGAACCCCAGGATCTGGCCGCAGCGATGAACTCCCACAGGGCAGGAGACGAAGTCACTCTGACGGTCTTTCGCGGCCGCCGCAAGATGGACTTCAAGGTCAAGCTAAACGACGCAACGGAGCAACAAGGCCGAGCCAGCTAGCACGCCGAGCAACGCGAGGCCCCAGGCATCAAGCCCGCCCCGACCGGTACACACGCCACGAAGTGGCCGCCCCACGCGGAGTGGGCCCGTCCGGCAGGACAAGTCTTTCCTGCAACTAAAAAGTTACCTGCACCGCAGATACTGCCGCCCCTGCACCCCATACTCCCCACTCAGCACCCGGGCAATCGCCTCCGGATAAGCTGCATGCTCCTGTGCCAGAATCCGCGCTGAAAGCGTCTCGGCGGTATCGTCATCGTGCACCGGCACCGTCTTCTGCAAGATGATTACGCCATGGTCCACAGCCTCATCCACAAAGTGAACCGTGCAGCCCGCGACCTTCGCGCCATACTCCAGCGCCTGTCTTTGCGCGTCCAGCCCGGCAAACGCGGGCAGCAGCGAAGGGTGCACGTTCAGAATCCGGTTTGGAAACGCGGCAACAAACGTCGGCGAGATAATCCGCATATACCCGGCGAGGCAAACCAGATCGACCTTGTGCTGATGCAGCCTCGCGATCATCTCCGCATCGTGCTCCGACGCGTTTCCTGCCCGCTGATGGAATCGCAAATGCCGGCAGCTTCATCCCGCGCGCAGCCGCTAACCCCGGCGCATCCTCCACGTTCGACAACACGACCGCAATCTCCGCCCTCTCCAGCCGGTGCTCGCGAATCGCATCCGCAATCGCAAGAAAATTCGATCCTCTGCCCGAGAGGAGAACTCCAAGTCGCTTCATCGCCAAAAGATTCCTCAAGCAATTCTACCGAGCAGCCGGCAGCAGCCCCTGCTCCACCAGAACCGGCGGCCGCCGATGCTTCGTCGCCTGCTCATACGCATAGGCCCACCCCAGCAGGTCGCCGTCGTGCCAGGGCCGCGCCGAGATCTCCAGCCCGAACGGCAGCCCGCCCGGGTAAAACCCTCCCGGCACAACCACCGCCGGTACCCCGATCATGTTTACCCATCCCGTAGCCGAGTGCGGTCCGCCGCTGATACCTCCATCCTGCGGCATCGTCTCATCCGGAGGAGGCATCTGCGCCGCCGGGTAAACATACCCATCGAGATGCAGCCGGTCCAGCGTCTCCACATACATCGTGAGTGCCTTCGTCCTCGGCGCAAAGAAGTTGGCCCCCGCCTGCGGATCGCTCTCAATCAGCGTCTGTTTTACAGCCGGCCTGTCCACGCGTCCATACACGCCGCCGCCCCCGATGATCGTCTCCGGCAGAGGCGACCCCACCGCCTTCTCGTACTCCGCAGCCGAGTGATACTGCGGCGGTCCATACTCCGCCAGAAACTTCTCCGTCCCCTCGCGGATATAAGGAGTCGTCCCTACACGGGACACGATTACCGCGAAGCTATCCGGCAGAATCGAATCGTCAAACACCACCGTAGCTCCGGCCGCGCGCAACCCCTCAATCGCTTTCATGAATGCCTCGCGCGTCTCCGGGCGCAGCGGCGTCACCGCATCCTGCGTAGCCGCCGCAACCTCCTTCGACGTCGCCGACGCGGGTATCCCCTGGAATGGAATTCCCGCTCCCGAGAGCACAATCGCCGGCACGCCAAACCGCTTCCCCTTCAGCGCATCCGCCTTCAAGTACTGCGTATAAGGCCCGGTCTGGGCTTTGGCCGCCGACCCCGCCGTCCGCGGATCGTCAGCATCCTCGCCCGCCATCACATCCAGCGCAATCGTCGCATCGGTGACATTCCGCGCAATCGGCCCCGTGTTGTCCAGCAGCCAGTCCAGCGGAGCGATCCCCGCGATGCTCACCAGCCCGCGCGTCGGAAACACTCCCACTACAGCGCTCGTCGACGAGGGCATCCGGATCGAGTTCCCGGTATCCGTCCCATTGCCCAGTACGGCCATATTCGCCGTCACTGCTGTCACCGTCCCACCCGAAGACCCTCCCGGGCTGAACCGCACGTCATACGCGTTCCCCGTGCGCCCATACGCTGTGCTGCGATTCGTATCGCTCGCAGCAAAGTCCGGCATATTCGTCCGCCCAAGGATCACCGCCCCGGCCCCGCGCAGCTTCGCCACGATCGTCGCGTCCTTCGGAGCCACCAGTCGCTTGCCGGGAATCATGTAGCCCTTCCACCCGTCCGAAGTGACCAGCCCCTTCATACTGGTGTTCTCCTTCATCACAATCGGCACGCCCCACAACGGCCCGCGATGAAAGTTCGGTCCACCGGCCTGAGCCTCAGCGTCCTCACGCGCCGCCGTCTCCAGCGCACCCTCCCAATCCACATCCTGCACTGCACGATAGATGCCGTTGTACCTCTCAATCCGCGCCTCATACCACTCCACCACCTGCTTCACCGTGTATTTATGGCTCCGGTACATCGCCTCCAGCCGCGGAACCGTAACCTCCATCAGGTCATGATCCATGGCCCTTGCTGAAGCGCTCTTTACCACGGGTGCAGTTGTTGCCTGGGCGCCCAGGATTGCGCAACTCACCGAAAGGGAAGCAATAAAACACTTGAGAGAAACCCGTATCTTCATTGGCGTCCTTCAACCACGAGCGATTTCCCTATGTGCCTTCGCTGCAACGCTGGGATTACGTCCTAGGCGTAGCTAACCTTCCGCTCCCCACGCACAATCCTGCCGATCAGGCAATGCCGTTCATTCGCGCGATTCAGAATCGCCTTCGCCTTCTTGATCTTCTCCGCCGGAATCACCGCAATCAGTCCAATCCCCATATTGAATGTCCGCAGCATCTCATCCTCTTCCACATTCCCAAGCTGCTGCAGATGCAAAAACAGCGGAGGCACCGTCCACGCAGCCCGATCCACCACCGCGCCCATCCCCTTTGGCAGAATCCGCGGAAGATTCTCGGTAATTCCGCCACCCGTAATGTGCGCCATGCCGCTGACGACCTCTGCCCCGGTTAGTTTTTTGATCACCGAGAGATAGCTCCGGTGCGTCCGCATCAACGCCGCGCCTGTCTTGTCCTTCAGCTCGTTGACATACTGCTCCGGACCGTATTTGGCGACCTCAAACAGCAGCTTCCGCGCCAGCGAGTAGCCATTCGTATGCAGCCCATTCGAAGGCAGCCCCACCAGCACATCGCCCACCTGAATATGTTCCCCTGTGATGATCTTGTCCCGGTTCACCGCGCCGATAATCGTGCCCGCGAGGTCGTACTCGCCGTCGCCGTAGAACCCCGGCATCTGCGCGGTCTCGCCGCCAATCAGTGCGCAGCCATTGGCCCGGCAGGCCTCGCTCAAACCCTGCACCACCGTCTCCACCACCTCGTTCTCCAGCTTTCCCGTCGCCAGGTAGTCCAGAAAAAACAGCGGAGTAGCTCCCTGCACTGCAATGTCATTCACGCAATGGTTCACCAGGTCCGCGCCGACGGTGTGATGAATCCCCAGTTCAAACGCCACCTTTAGCTTCGTCCCCACGCCATCGGCGGAAGACACCAGAACCGGGTTCGGAAACTTCTCCAGATCCAGCGCGAACAGCCGCCGAAGCCGCCTATTTCGCTCAGCACCTGTTTGTTGAACGTCTTGCGCGCCAGCATCTTGATGCGCTGCTTGCTGCGGTCGCCGGAGCTGATATCGACACCCGCATCCGCGTAACTGATGCTCTTCCGTGCCGGTCCGTTATTCGCCGCGGCCTGTTTTTGTCCGGCAATCTTCTTCTGCGCCGCTGCCGTCCGCAGCGAAGGTTCTTGTGTCACTGCCGCCTGTCCAGCGGTCGTTTCAGGAGTAGAGGAGGTCTCGTCCGGCAAGGTAGTGCTCCATATCTCGGGGGTAGCTTTGAATCGAAGAAATTAAAGTCTAGCAGGGTCGTTGTGCGAGCCTCATAAAGCAGAGGTTATTCGTACACACCGAGGAGCCGCCCGCGCTCTTCCGTCGACGGAACAGGGCAGCTATCGTACCGCCCAAACACCCGGTAGCGATACCGCGCCACTACCCCATATCCCCATTCGCGCAGCCACCGCGGAATCAGCCCCAGCGCACGTCCCAGCCCCCGCCAAAACCCATCCAGCTGGCGCAAACTCGCCGCAACCGCATCCGACCGCTGATACAACCGCTCGTCCGCCGTTAAAGCATTCACCACCAGCACTACGCCATCAGGAAACTCCCGAATCCCGAACCGCGCCAGCACCTCGCGTCCCAACCCGCTCTGCAAAGGTGCATAGCGAAACCGGTCTCCCCGGTCCCGTTTCATCAAAAACTTCACCACCCCATTGCAAAGTGCGCAAACGCCGTCATACAGGAGCAAAGCCCGCCCTTCGATCGCGCTTCCTTCCACCTCGGTCATGCTTCAATGATATTCCTTCACCGAGGCCAAATGCTCCGCCAGGACAAAGTCCCCAACCTCTACTCCATTCTCAACGCCTTCGCGGGGTCGACGGATGCTGCACGCCGCGCTGGAATCAGTCCAGCAATGCAGGCCGCCACGGCCAGCGTCACGATCGCGCCCGCCATCACCCTGGCATCCGCCTTGGTGATCTCGTACAGCTGCGCCTTCACAAACCGCACGCACAGCAGAGCCACCGGAATCCCAATCGCCAGCCCCAATAGGGTCTGGATCGTCGCCCCGCGCATAATCATGGCAATCACGCTGCCGCGTTCTGCCCCGAGCGCCATACGAATGCCAATCTCCGAGGTCCGTCCGGCAACGGTATAGGAGGTCACTCCATACAGCCCGATCGTCGCCAGCAACAACGCCAGTCCGCCAAACAGCATCGTCAGCCTCGAAATCATCCGTTCTTCGCTGAACCGGTCGCGCGATCTGCTCCGAGAACGTCTGGAACTTCACCACCGCAAGGTTCGGATTGATCGCTGTCAGCGTCCTTCGCGCCAGCGTCTCCATATCGTTCATCGGCCGATCCGTTGCGATCACAATCGCCCCAGCATACAGCCCCTCATCTTTTTCAATTGGATCTTTGTCGCTCGGAGGCCGCCGCATCATCGGCACAAAGTACATCGAGTGATCCTTCCACCGCACACTCTCGTAGGCCGTGTCCTCCACCACGCCGACAATCTCATAATCTCCGGCCGACTTCGCTCCATTACCCTCCAAAGTGCTGTCCGATAGGATTGAGTCCCTTCAGATACAGCTTCACAAAGGACTGGTTGACCACGGCCACTGACGGAGCCGTCGCCGTATCCTGCACCCCAATCCCCCGCCCCATCACCACCCGCGTCCCCACCGAATCGAAGAACTCCGCGTTGGCCTTTACATACGAGGCCCCGTAACCGCCGGGATTCGCGGGCTGGCTGTCCCTGCACATCAACACCGGTACCCCAGTTGTTGTCCTCCATCGGCGTATACGTCGCGATCCCCAACTTCGTCACGCCCGGCAGCGCATGAAACCGATCCTCCATCTCCCGGTACAACCCTCCAGTTGGGTCTGCGAATATCCCGCCGCTTGAGGATTAATGTGGACGATGTACCGGTTCCTCGCCTCCAGCTTCATGTCCTTGCTCTGCAACTTGTTCAGGCTCTGCGCAAACAATCCCGCACCCACCAGCAGCACCAGCGACAGCGCTGCCTGCAGTACCACCAGTCCGCGTTGCAGCAGCGAAGCCCCTGTTGCCGTCGTCCGCGTCCCACTCCGCAAAGCATCCGCCGGATTCGCACTCGCCGTAATCCACGCCGGCGCCACGCCAAACAGGACTCCCGTCACCATCGACAACGCAAAGGCAAATCCAATCACCTCGAGCGATGGGCTCGCATGAATCGGAACATTCTGGTCCCCGGGAAACGCCATGAGAAGCAGCATCCGCGTCCCCGCATACGCAACCACTAACCCGGCCAACCCGCCCATCACAGACAGTACAAGACTCTCCGTCAGCAACTGGCGAACGATTCTTCCGCGCATCGCCCCCAGCGCCGTCCGCACTGACATCTCCGTGCGACGCCCCATTCCCGCGAACCAGCAGCAGATTCGCAATATTCGCGCACGCGATCAGCAGCACCAGCCCCGCGATCCACATCAGCAACCGCAGATGCGACGCATACTCATCCTGCAGGGCCTGAATCCCTGCCCCTCCAGGAGTCAGCGTCGCATGAGTCTTCGCCAGTACCTCCTGGTCATGTTTGGACTGAGTAAATCGGTGGGCAAAAATCTGCTTGAGCAGCGCGTTCACCTTGTCCTGCAACGGAGGCAGCGCCACTCCAGGCTTCACGCGGCCAACGATGTACAGCCAAGAGGAGTTCGGCTCATGCACATACGCCACATTCGCCAGCGCCGGCATCGACTCAATCGGCAGATAATAATCCGGCGGTGTGTTCGACATCCGGTCGCCGTAGAATCCCTGCGGCGCAATCCCCACCACCGTCACCGCCTTCGTATTCACCCAGAACGTACTTCCAATCACCGAGGAGTCGCCCGCATAATCACGCTCCCACGTGTCGTAACTCATCACCGCTGTCGCCGCAGCTCCCTGCAAATCGTCAGCGTCCCCAAGCAGCCTGCCCGCCGGAGCCTTCAGCCCAAAGGTGCGGAAGTAGTTGCCCGAGACAAACTCTCCCATCACGCTCTTCGGCTCGCTCCCAGTTCCGTCGCGCCGCACCGTTACCGGACGATAATGAAAGCCTGCCTGAATGCCCGCTAGTTCCTGAAACTCCGGCAAATTCTTCTTCAACTGCTGATAGGTATCCGTTGAAAACAGCCCATAGTCCCCATTGCCCTTCGTCCCGCCTGTGACACAGCAATCGTCGTTGCTCCCAATGCGCACCAGCATCTTCGGATCCGCGACCGGAAGCCTCTTCAGTAGCACCGAATTCACCAGCGTAAAGATCGCAGCATTCGCCCCAATTCCCAGAGCAAGGGTCAGCAAGGCGGTAATCGTGAACCCCGGTGTCTTCCGCAACTGCCGCAGCGCATACTGCACATCCTGCATGAGCGTCGTCATCATTCGCTCTCCTTGGCGAAAGGTTGATTCTGAAGCAAATTCCACTTAAAAGAGAAAGCAAGCCTCCAACCAAATTTCGGTACAAACTTCTCTCGTCGTATGAGCGATTTAGCAAATCAGCCCCACCCGGGTAGTGTCCACAGATGATTTTCGCCGTCCGAAACCGGACACTCCCGAGGAGAACCCGTTCTTCCATTGCTCATCGCTCTGGCAGCCTGTGTGTGGCTGCTCAATCGTTCTTTTCTTTCGACGCCTCTGCCGAAGGTCCCGGGAAGAGAAATTTGATCGCTGCAGGAAAACGCTCAGCCCAGGCCTTCTCCTCGTGCTTGGCGCCTGGCGTCTTCACCAGCATCACTGCGGGACGATTCAGCGCCGCAGCCTGCAAAGCCGCAGCCAGCTTTTCTGAGAGCTGAACGAAGCCGCTATCGAATGAACTGACCTCCAGGCCATGATCCCGGGCAAACTTCTCATTGCTATCACCCACCTCGTGGGTACCAACTCCGACGTAGACCCTCCTCGGGCCAATCGCCAGAGTACTCACCTCGCTCAGCAATTGACCATTCCCAACCTGAAGGGACGTGCTCTCCAGCAGGCCAAGGCCGAAGAGATCCGGCCGGCGTAACAAGGCATACAACGCCGCCACCGACCCATAGGACGATCCTCCAATGGCCGTGTGCTGCGGGTCATTGCTGACGCGGAATTCGTGCGAGATCAAAGGCAGGACCTCTGCCGCAAGAAACGCAGGAAACAGCTTGCCATGAGGCTCCGGAGCGGGAAAGATCGGGTCGGTGTAAGGAATATACTCATCGCCCCGACGCTTCCCAGGGCTGTCGATGCCCACCACAACAAGCGGTTCGATCGAACCATCGCCGATCAACTTCGTTAGCGTCTCATCGATCTGCCACTCATGGTGAAAACTGGCCGTACAAACGTCAAACAGGTTCTCTCCGTCCATCAGGTAGAGGACGGGATAATGTCGTTGCGCATTTGCCGGATCGTTATAGCCGGGCGGCAACCAGATCCGCAGCGTCTGCGCATCGCCAAAGGTTGTGCTTTGAAAAGTCCTCTTCTGCAGCTCTCCGACCACGGTTGACTCGCAGCTGGGAGCGCTCTGAGCAGCAGCGAACGCCTTCGCACGTTGAGGCGCAAAACAGACAAGCAGCGCCAACACACAACTCACTCCACACCACCGCATCGTCATGGCAGCATTATCTCAGTCATCGCAGCCGAGCCTGATCAAGCAATCCATGCACGATCATCGTTACTGATCCTCCGACCGTGTTGGCGGAAGTCAAGCCGACCGGCGGTCCATCGGATTTTGCCTTTGGGCTAGTTCATAGCTGCAGGCGCAGCTTCATCTTTGTGAGCAGAGTGGAGATTGAGAGCATGAGCGCCGTGAAGACGAGTGCGCGGACGATGCCCCAAGCGCCCCAGTTGAAGTGCGTGTCAAGGTAAGTGAAGCCCATGGCGCCGAGGACGTAGTACCAGAAGTCCGGTAACAGGTAGGTGAGGAGCGTGTTCGACCCTGCGGAGCGGACCCAGAAAGCCCACCTGGTGTGGTGCTTCACGTCGCATATGAAGTAGAGCAGTACAAAGAGAAGCGCCGTTGCGCCGATGGAGTAGAGACACCATGTTGGCGTGGCACGGATCTTCGAGATGCCGAAGGGATGGAGCAGACGCGCGGCCAGAAGTGAGAGCGCGGCCAAAATGATTGAGGGGACGGCCTTCTTGCGGAAGGTGTCGAAGCGCGGTTCGAGGAAGAAGATTGTCGTGAGTGTGATGCCCGCGAAGGCGATGCATGGCATGGAGCCGTTCTGCAGGGGAAACTGGTACCAGGGCAGGTGCATGTTGAGGTAGTGGCCTGAGCATGCGACGTTGAAGGCCGTGAAGGCGACGAACCAGACCGCAGGTGCCCAGAGCCAACGGCGTGTGGCGAGATACAGCAGCGAGACGGCGAAGTAGGTGTAGCCGATCAGGCCAAGGATCTCCGGATAGCCGTAGGAGAACCAGCCGACGGAGCCATCCCGGTTGTTGTGGCGATAGATGGCGGCGAGCGCCACGAGGACCACGAAACCAAGGAGGCGTAGTCCGCGATAGAGGTTGCAACGGAACTTGTCTTCGGTCTTCGGATAGACGAACCAGATGAGACATGCGCTGAGGAGTGCGGTGAGTCCCCAGGTGAAGCGGCCGATACCATGCATGAGGTCCGGGTTTCCGCCGGAGCCATTGGCCAGGATGATGCCGAGCACAAGCAGAGCAATGGAGCGGAGCGCGATGTGTCCGAGAAGTGCGGGAATGTTGTCGCCCTTTTTGATGCGGGCCTCGAGCGCGAGCGGGATGGCCATGCCGAGGATGAAGAGGAAGCCGGGGAAGACCATGTCTACGTAAGTCATCACATCGATCTTGCCGGGGGCGTGATAGGTCCACCAGGGCAACCCTTTTACCTCTCCGAGCTCGTTGACGAAGATCATGAGCGCGATGTTGAGTCCGCGAAGAATATCAAGCGAGACAATTCGATGATGGTGAATCGTCTGCGTGGCCGAGTGGATGCGGCGCTGCGGATGTGGTGGTGCTCACGGTTTCACCTCTGTGTGAGGATGGAGTCCGGCGTTAATGGCGTCGAGGAGGATGTTGTTTGGGTCGGCAGTGTACTCCCAGAACATGATGCCGCCGAGGTGATAGTCGCGGACGTAGAGTGCCTTGTGCGCGAGAGATTCTGCGTCTTCGTAGTCTACCCAGGTTTGGGTGCTGGCGTTGTAGAGATAAGGTGAGTCGGAGCTGTAGTCCCAGTAGCGCACGTAGCCGGAGCCGGGCTTGAGAAGAATGGACTCGATGCTGCCGTAGTCGAGGTGAAGGTCGTGCGAGGAGGTGCCTGACTGGAAGAGACCGTTCCTGGTGGCGGCAACGTTGGTCCAGCCTTTGCCATAGAAGGGGACACCGAGGACGATCTTGTTCGGCTTTACGCCAGCTTCGAGGTAATTGTGTACGGATTTGTTCGATGAGACGTGCTTGGGATCGTCCGGGTTCTCGTAGAGCGGCGAGTGGTGGCCGGTGTTCTTGTCACCGCCGTACATGTCGTAGGTCATGAGGTTGATCGAGTCGACGTAGAACTGTACCTTGGCCATCTCGGTATGTTCAAGGAAGTTCTCACTGCTTCCGGTGGCGATGGAGGTATAGAGATGGCGATGGAGGCGGGTGCCTTCGCGGTTGAAGCGGAGGCGTAGTTCTTTGAGAAGCAGGGTGTAGTTCTCTTTATCTTCAGGGCGAAACTTGTTGTCGTCGCCGTTGAGGCCGGGGTACTCCCAATCGATGTCGAGGCCGTCGAGGTCGTATTTAGTGACGAAGTCTACTGCGCTATCGATGAAGACCTCGCGGCTCTTCTTTGTCAATGCGACGTCGGAGAAGTTTTTGGACCAGGTCCAGCCACCAACGGAGACGAGGACCTTGAGGTTGGGGTTCTGCTGTTTCAGTCCCTTCAGGATGGCGAAGTTCTCCTTGTCGTGCGCAAAGCCCTCGACCACTTTGCCGTCTGCCACGTTGGCGAATGCGTAGTTGATGCGCGTGAGCTTTTTCGCTGCAACTTCATCGGTCCTGAGGACCCGGCCGCGTGGGAAGACATAGGCGATGATCTCTGACTTGTTGGCAACGGTGGAGGCGGAGCTTGCCGGTCTGGGAACGGCGAGGGTTGCGAGCGGCAGAAGGGCGGCGAGAGCGAACATGCTGACCATGCGGTGCGCGAACATGAAACTCCTTTGGTGCTCTCTGCGAAAAAGGGCGCGAAGGGCGAGGGCTGGAGATGGCTGTTGCAAGGGTTGACGACAGAGGCGGGAACTGTCAAATGATGGTCGCGCTGCTGGACGTGCTTCTCGCCACTTTACTTCCGAATCGTCGGCATCTGGAGTTAGCGGTGCGTCTGGATCTCGATGAGTGATAAATCCAACCGGCCAAATCTCAAACCTCGCCACCTATACTGAAAACATGCCCCGCGCCCTCACCCGCTCCCGCCATCTGCAGCAGCGCGCTGAAAAATTCCTCCCCGGAGGAGTCGACTCGCCCGTACGCGCCTTTCGCGCCGTAGGCGGAGACCCTCCCTTCCTCACCCACGCCGAAGGCGCATACCTCTTCGACGAGGACGGCAACCGTTACCTCGATCTCTTCGGCTCCTGGGGGCCGATGATCCTCGGCCACGCCTTTCCGCCTGTCGTCGAAGCAATCCAGCAGGCCGCCGCCAAAGGCGCCAGCTTCGGAGCCTCCATCGCCGCCGAAGCCAATCTGGCTGAGCTCGTCACTCATTGCTTTCCCTCGGTCGAAAAGCTCCGCTTCGTCTCCTCCGGCACCGAGGCCTGCATGTCCGCCATCCGCCTGGCGCGCGGATTTACGGGCCGCAACTTCGTCATCAAGTTCGAGGGCTGCTACCACGGCCACTCCGACGCCATGCTCGTCAAAGCCGGCAGCGGAGTCGCCACGCTCGGCATCCCCGGCTCCGCAGGCGTCCCCGCCGAGACCGCAATGCACACCCTCGCCCTGCCCTTCAACGATCTCAACGCCGTCGCCGCCGTCTTCGCCGCGCGCCCGCACGACATCGCCTGCGTCATCGTCGAGCCCGTAGTCGGCAACGCCGGAACCATCCCGCCGAAGCCCGGCTACCTCGAAGGCCTGCGCGAGATGACCGCGGCCCACGGCGCTCTGCTCCTCTTCGACGAAGTGATGACCGGCTTCCGCGTCTCCCTCGGCGGAGCGCAGCAGGTCTACGGCATCACGCCGGACCTGACCACTCTCGGCAAGATCATCGGCGGAGGCCTGCCGTGCGGAGCCTTCGGCGGACGAGCCGACATCATGCAGCACCTCGCCCCGCTGGGCCCCGTCTATCAGGCCGGAACCCTCAGCGGAAATCCTCTCGCCATGGCCGCAGGCATCGCCACCCTCCGCCACCTCATCGACCATCAGGAAGACGTCTACAACGGGCTCGAACAGACCACCGAACTTATCGCCAGCGGAGTATCCCGGATCGCCCACGAGAACGGTGTGCCGCTCACCACCAACCGCGTAGGTTCTATGTTCACCTGGTTCTTCACCGACCAGCCCGTGACGAACTTCACCTCTGCGGCGACCTCAGACACCGAAAGCTTCGGCCGCTTTCACCGCGCGCTCCTCGAAGCCGGAGTCTGGCTCCCCCCCAGTCAGTTTGAAGCCGCCTTTGTCTCCACCGCCCACGGTCCGGCCGAGGTCGGTCTCCTCCTCGAGGCCGCCCGCCAGGCTCTTTCCTAATCACATCAGTCTCTCCATCTTGTTTCCGCCCTTTGCCTGCCGATCCGAGCTCCAATTTGCGGCGGCTCCTCACACCCCAAACATCCCTCCGCAGCAACTTACCCGATCAATCAACACAACCCCGTTTCTCGTGAGCAATCACCAACGACAGGCACTCCCTCGGCGGAGCGGTATCCTAAATTCTCGCGACTGGCAGATCTGTTGCCTACTGTGGAGGACAACTTGGAGGGTGCGTTTGACGTGATCGTAGTCGGCCTCGGCGCAATGGGAAGCGCTGCGGCGTACCACCTGTCTAAGCAACATACAAAGGTACTGGGCTTGGAAGCCTTCATCCCCGCCCACGACAAAGGATCGTCACATGGCGAGTCCCGAATCATTCGCCAGGCGTATTTCGAAGATCCTGCGTATGTTCCGCTAGTGCTACGAGCTTACGAGCTTTGGGATGAGTTGCAAAATGAAAGTAACGAGGACATCCTGAGCATCACAGGCGGAGTTGCAATCGGATCTCCACGGCGGGGGCTTATAACAGGCTGCTTGAAGAGTGCGAGGAAGTACAGCCTTGAACATGACCTGTTGGACGCGAGGGAGATGCGGCGGCGCTTTCCTCAGTTTGCCCTGGCCGATAACGAAGTAGCCTTCTACGAAGAGAAAGCAGGCTATCTCAAGCCCGAGGAATGTATCAGGCAGCATTTGCGATGTGCCTCGCAGCGGGGAGCAGATCTTCGTTTCGAAGAACCTGTGCTCTCTTGGAAAGCGTCTCAATCTGGTGAGGGTGTAAGCGTTACGACAGAAAAGCAGACCTACCAGGCCAGATCGTTAGTGATCTCTGTTGGGCCTTGGTTTGCAGAACTCGTCCCCAACGTTTCTATGCCGGTCATCGTCTCCCGACGAGTCATGTTTTGGCTTAAACCTGCTAGCCAACCTTCTACTTTCGATAGGAGAATCTTTCCGATTTTCATTTGGGAGCCTGAGCAAGGCCCCATATTCTACGGATTTCCGCGAACGAGGGAAGCTGGTGATCCAAAAGTAGGGATACATTCTGAGGGTGAGGAATGCACACCATCCACAATCGACCGAGTCATCCATGCGCGTGATGAGATGGCAATTAGATCCGCGATCAGGTCCAGAATTCCTGCGCTGAATGGAGAGGTCTCTCACGCCGCCACGTGCATGTACACGATGACGCCTGACGAGCACTTCATCGTCGATACCCATCCACAGTATCCACAAGTCAGCTTAGCTGCCGGATTCTCTGGTCATGGGTTCAAATTCTCCTCTGTAGTCGGAGAAATTCTCTCTGACCTCGCAATGAAACGAGAGACTTCAAGCGATATCGCCTTCTTCTCGGGCTCCCGCTTTCGTCTGCAGTGAACGTCTTGTCAAGGCGCGATGGCGTTCGCTTCGAGCAGTCGGAATCGAGATCGGTCAGTGTGAAGTCGGGTTTCTATGAGCAGGTCACATTGGTCAAGGGGTTTTCTCTGTTTTTGTCTTCATAGGGCTTTTGTTTCTGTTTTGGTTGTTCCGCATGTTGTTCTCCACCGTGTTTCTATTCGCACTTTGGTGAGCCACTCGTGGCTCTGTGTCGGTTGGGGTCAGAAGGAGAAGTCGATGCTGCCAGTTATCGGTCGGCCTCGTCAGGGCCCAACCCGACGCGCAGTCATCGGGGAGCGGGGTAGTTGCAACAGTTAGACATAATCTCCTTCCTCAGGCTGCTACTCCATAGAACGGGATGTACGGCTCCTGGGTGATCCAGATGCGATGAAGCAGTACGGCCAGCTTGCGAGCAACGGCGACGATGGCCCGATTACGGGACTGCTTGCCTCCGCGCGAGGCCAGGCGCAGACCCCACTGTCGTAAGGTGGAATCTTTCCCATGCGGACCGAGCACATGGTTGGCACACTCGACCAGCAGAGTACGTAAGTAGATGTTGCCAGCCTTGGTGATGCCGAGCTGCGGGTCGCGATCCCCGGACTGGCTGCGTTTTGGCCGCAGGCCGAGGTAGCAGCCGACGTCGCGACTCCGCTGGAAGCGTTCCTTGCTGCCCAGCGTCAGGACGTAAGTCAGGGCGGTGAGCTGCCCGACACCGTAGACCTGGATCAACGCTTGTGTCTCTGGATACTCCGTCTCCGTGAGTCGTTTGATCATCCGGTCATAGTGCTTGATCTTCTTCGTCATCTCCGCGATCTGTTCGAGCACCGGACCGAGCGCCTGAAGAAGACCACGCGGAAGCACGGCCAAACTCCGCTTGGCGAAGCACAAGGTGGACGACGCTGGCAGACGGTAGCCGCAGGGTTTCGCCAGCCCGCGCACTGAGTTCACCGCCGCCGTCCGCAGACGAACGATCAGGTTGCGGGCACGGATCAAGGTTAGAGCTTCCTGTTGAGCAACCGTGCGATGAGAGATCGGCCGCAGGATCTTCGGATCGAGCCGAGCGTACCGAGCGATCTTCTCGGCGTCCACGGTGTCGCTCTTCCGATCACTGTGCGAGATCGCCCGCAGCTCCCTCACGTTCGCCACGATCACCTCGTGGCCCATCTCCTGAAGCTGTTCGCTGACCCAGATCGAGTGCGTTCCCGCCTCCATTGCGATCCGGGCCTTCGGTAAATCGGTAAACCACTTCTCGACCCCCGAGGGTGTCGTTCGAAACCGCCCCCGGTCAACCACTTCTCCATCTTCGTTGAGCGTGCAGTAATGGCTCCAGACATCCCCAAGATCGATCCCGATCGTCATCCCAACCTTGGTGATGCTGCGTGGAACTTCGGCGATGAAGTGCTGCGCTGGTTTTTTCATGGGCATAGTCTCTCCGATTCGAAGGACCTGCTCATCCCATTTATCGGAAATGATCGATCTCTTCGCCGAAATTTTCTGGCCAAGTCCCTCCCCAAAATCCCTCTCGAAAAGTCCAACCCCAGAGCCACCGCATTTAACTCGCTTTCTGGAGTGTTCATGAAACCGCATCTCGTTGCCTTGGCCCTCGCACTTTTATGCGCCGCATCGGTTTTGCCTGCGCAGCAAATCTCTCTCAGTGACCTCACAAAAGCAAAACTCAAAAGCTCTACCGCAGAGATCACCAATTACCAGGGCTCTCAGGCATTCAGACTCATCCCCAAAGAGCCGAACGCTCCTGGCTACGCACCCGGCGGCCCACTGGCAATCCTCGACAACATCCACTTCCGCAACGGAACAATCGATGTGGACGTCGCCGGCCAACCGGCCAAAGGCGCCGACGAGTCCGCCCGCGGCTTCATCGGAGTCATCTTCCGCGTCCAGTCCGAATCCCGTTTCGAGATCATCTATTTGCGACCAACCAACTCAATCGCCGACGACCAGCTCCGTCGCAACCACACCACTCAATACTCCTCCGAACCCGACTGGCCGTGGGAGCGCCTTAGGAAAGAGAGTCCCGGCGTCTACGAGTCCTGGGTCGACATGGAGACCGGCAAATGGACTCACATGCGTATTGAGGTCAGCGGAACCAACGCCTCGCTCTACGTCAACCGAGGGAAAAATCCGTGTCTCATCATCCACGATCTGAAACTCGGGGACACCGAGGGCTCGGTCGGCCTCTGGATGGGACAGGACACCCAGGGCTACTTTCGCAACCTGACCATTTCAAAACAATAGGCATGCCGCAAATATTTTTTACGCCGAAACCTTCTCGGGTTCCATCCAGAGTTTGCCGATCAGGATCAGGATGACCAGCATCACAGCGCAGAGAGCGAAGACCTGTTGGACTCCGATGTGCTGGGTCAGCACGCCGGAGAGAACGAGTCCGAGAATCTGTGCGGTGAAGATGATGGACATGAAGGTGGATCCGACTCGACCCATGAGTGCAGGTGGCGTTGCCTGCTGGAACAAGGTCTGCGCAGGAACGATGATCGCGGCAACAGAGATGCCGATGATGAAGTTGGCGACGAGCGTCGACCAAACATGCGGGAGGAGCGTAAGAATCACGAGACCGACCGCGATTCCCGACAGGCCGCAGTAGACCAGAAGGGTGTTGCTCAGCTTCTTGCCGAGCGTGTTGAGGCCATTGATTCCGAGGAGCATGCCAAGGCCAATCATCGGCGAGACGATGCCGAACATCTTCGTCGAAGCATGCAACGAGTCGCGAACGTAGATGGCGATAAGCGGGCCGAAGCAGCCGATGACGAACATTCCCGCGGCCATGGCGAGGATGACGAAGGACAAGGCGGCGTGATGAACGATGAAGCTGAAGCCTTGCTTCATGTCTAGCCAGACTTTTCTGATGGCGGAGGCGTTCTCCGCGGCCTGTGCAGCGGGTGCAGGTGCCGCTTTCTCGGGCTTTAGGAAGACTACGGACGCAATGAGGCAGGCGGAGGCGACGAAGCTCGCCGCGTCGAAGATGTAGCAGCTCGCGGCTCCCAGATAGGCGACCATGAAGGCGGCGATGGCCGGACCTACGATGCGCATGCCGAACATGACCTGCTGCATGAGCGCGTTTGCCGAACGCAGGCCGTGCAGGGGAACGGCGGAGCGGATGGCGACTCCCTGTGCGGGGCCGAAAAAGCTGGAGACGACGCTGATTGCAGCGAGGATGGCGTAAAAGTGCCAGATCTGTGTGGCGAAGAGTAGGAGCAGACAGAGGGCCGCGCGGATGCTGTCGCTCGAGACCATCGTCGGCTTCAGGGGCCAGCGGTCGACGAACACTCCCGCGAGAACGCCGAGGACGGCGATGGGGAGCATGTACGCAATCTGGACGCCGGTGACCTGCTGGGCGGTCGCATGGAGCTTGAAGGTGAGGATGGAGATGACGGCGAAGAGCGCGAGGAAATCTCCGAAGACGGAGATGACTTGGGCGTACCAGAGCCTGCGCAACATGGGGATGCGCATGACCTCGCCCATCGAGAGCGGCGCGGGGAGCTCCGGGTCGATGACTGGCTTGGGTATCGACTCGGCGGGGACCGGTTTGGAAGAGGTTGTGCTCATGCGCGGTGAGTTTATGTTACTCGACCGCTGAGCGAAATTGACTCCCGACCATGAAAAACCGGAGCAAATTTCTTAGACGAACAGGACAAGATCGCCAGCACGAGACGTACCGGCGATCTGCTCGAATCAATGATTATCAAAGAAAAGGCCTGGCGCTAAAGCCCGCGGTATTTTCCGGATCGCTCATAGGGCTAAAAGCCCCTGCACTCATCCCAAAAGCAACAACGTCTTTTTCGCAGACTCCAGGTTTATTGACCGGAGGAGGGCGAGGAGGCGAGGGTCAGGGTCGTGTTGCGCAGGCGGATTGAGTGCAGGACGTCCACTCCACCTTGGCTTTCGGTCTCCAGTCCTACGTTCTTGTTTGCCTCTTCGACCAGCTTTGCGGGGAACGTAGCGATCACCTTTTTGTTCTGCGTAACTGTGACCTGAACGTCAGCTCCGGTACCGGTCCAGCTCAGGTCGTAGTTGCCGGGAATGAGTTTGGTGGATCCAGCCTTCACCGGTTCAGGAACGCTCATGGACCCGGAGTTTTTGGCAGCGAGAGCGGGGAGCGAGAGCGCGGCGAACATGGTTGCGGCAACAAAGAGACGTTTCATTTGTGTATCCTCCAATGCACCGTAAAACCCCTTTTTGGGTGAGGCATTGGAACAAGTACACCATGATGGGTTGGCTGTGAACCTTAAGAATTCTTAAGTCCGCTGAACTGAGGAGAGGACACAGGAGATGGCCGTTGAGCAGCGGGGATGGTTGTCGTGCGGAAGATAGGGATTCTTATCCTTACACGCAGGCCTGGCGAGGCGTTTTCCGCAGAGATGGCACCGTGATGCACCTGTACGGCTCGCTTTGCGATAGACAGGCCGATTCCGGATCCTCCACCCAATGCATCACGCGCCTCTTCGACTCGGAAGAAAGGATCGAAGATTCTGGTGAGCATGTCTTCGGGAACGCCTGGTCCGCAGTCGCGGATGGAAATGTGAGCGGCGTCGAGGTCGTCGTTTAGGTAGACGTCGATGGTGGATTGATGCGGGGCGTAGCGAATCGCATTGCGCAGCACATTTTCGATGGCGCGGCGCAACAGCTCGCGGTTGCCGAGAATCTCTCCGGTGGAGGCTCCGCTCAATGCGATGCCGCAGCCTCGAACCTGTGCTTCGAAGGCGCAGTCGCGGATGACTTCATCGAGGACCTCCGTGAGGTGGATGATCTCTGTGCCCTGAGCCTCGGGGTCGCCTTCGGCGAGAGTGATCTCGACGATTCCGGCCACCAGGGCTGCGATCCGGTCGACGTCGCGGCTGATGCGATCCAATGCTGTGTCGGGGTCGGGTGAGGTTCTTGCCAGTTTGACTGCGAATTTGAGGCGCGCCAAGGGGGACCTGAGCTCGTGGGATATGTCGGCCAGCAGCCTTCGCTCACTGGCGATCATTCTTTGCAGCCGATCGGCCATTTGATTGAAGGAGGTGCTGAGTTGGCCGATCTCGTCCTGCCGTTTTGTATGCACGCGCACCGAGAGCTTGCCTTGTCCGAAGAGGGCGATGGTGGCCGCAATGCGGTGAATCGGTGACACTACCGCAACCGAAGCCAGCCAACACAAGAGGCCAGTGGCGCCGATGACGAGAAAATAGTAGGGAAGAAAAGTCCAGATCTGAGGACGGCTGGATTGGCCCTCGGCGGCAAACCAATACAGGCCGTTCTCTGATCGTTGCGCTGCCACCGAATGGCCGCCATTGCGAAGGCGCCATTTGGTTGAATGGTGGCGGTGGGAGCAACGCTGCCTTGTTGTCGCCGGTAATGAGGTCGGTGCCGTGGGCGTCGAGAAGATAATGGCGGGCTCCTGAGAGGTGGTCGAGGCGAGTCAGATAGTTCGACAGCGCTGTTGATCCTTCACTGCTGAAGATTCTGCTTGCAGTCTCTAACTGGAGTTCGTCGAGGCGATCATAGACGGGATCGAAGTGCTTTCTTTGCAGGCGGACCGAGATCGATTGAAATATCAGGAATGAAAGAGACAGCGTGGTCACCATCGCGAGAAAGACCGCGAAGTACAGTGACTTGATGCTCGAGAATTTAAGCCGCTGCAGCAAAGACATAGCCGACCCCCCGGATAGTACGGATCAGACTCCGACTGCCTTTCAGTTTCTTACGCAGATGGCTGATGTGGACGTCGAGAATGCGATCAAAGGGCGCTGCGGTACGTTCGAGCAGAGCCAATGTAATTTCGTCTCGCGAGATGACACGACCGGCGGAGCGCATGAGCATCTCCAGCAGGCCGAACTCCATTGAGGTCAGTTCGGCAGGCGAGTCTGCGATCCAGACTTCGCGGGTGACGGCGTTGATTCGAATATCCCCGATAGTGACGTCGGTGCTTGCTTTCCAGCCAGCGGTTTCGGTGCGGCGCAGGATGGCGCGAATTCGGGCGAGGAGTTCATCGGGATCGAAGGGTTTGAGAAGATAATCGTCTGCGCCCGAGTTGAGCCCAAGAATCCTGTCGCGATGCTGGACGCGCGCGGTGAGGATGATGACCGGGAGGTCGCTGCGGCGGCGCAGGTGTTGGAGCACAGTGAAGCCGTCAAAGACGGGAAGCATGACATCGAGGACGGCGAGGTTGTAGGTTCCACTGGCTGCAGCGGCGAGACCCCGCCGGCCGTCGTGCTCGCAATCGAGTCGATGACCAGCCTCGGCGAAGAACTCTTTCATCATCGCGCACAGTTCCTTGTCGTCGTCGACGAGCAACAGAGACAATGGGGCCGGTTTGTCCGCGCTTTCCATCGAACTACCGCCTCAGGAACCGCCGGGTGTTGTGACTCATTCTGGCGGTGATTCAAGTCTCGCATAGATAGAAAATTGGGGTGTGGGAGCTTAACAAATCTTAAGATTGCGGATTCGCGGAGATTTGCTCCTCCATCGCCTTTGCCGAGAATATTGCTGTTCTCTGTTACGTGAAGCGGTGATATCATCCGGCCACATCCTTCTATTTTTTCTTCGAAGCAGGCCGCAGGAACGAAGGCGGCTTGCATGGTGGTTTGGCGATCGTTTGCTGATGAGCGCCCGGATATCTCTGACTTTGTTGTCGTTGCACAATATTGGAAGATGAGGACAAATAATGAAGCTGACGCGGCGTGGGTTTAACGGACTGATGGGGACGGCTTTGGTGGCGGAGACCTTCGCTGCGGCATGGCCGGCTTTGAGCCGAACGGCAATGGGTGCTGTTCCGGCGGAGAGCGACCGGCTGACGGCATTGAGCGTCACTGAGGTCTCGGAGATGATTCATGCGCGGACAGTGACTTCGACGCAACTGGTGAAAGCGCTGCTGGACCGGATCAATGTCTATAACCCGAAGGTGAACTGCTACATCACGGTGATGGGTAAGGAGGCGCTGGCACAGGCAGAGGTGCTGGATGCGGAGCAGAAGGCAGGGAAGTTTCGCGGGCCGCTGCATGGAATTCCGATTGGGTTGAAGGACAACATCGATACGGCTGGGACGCGGACGACGGCGGCCAGCCCGATGTTTAAGGACCGCGTGCCAACGGAGGACGCGGATATCGTGGTGCGGCTGAAGAAGAGCGGCGCGATCATCATGGGCAAGCTGAATCTGCATGAGTTCGCGCTGGGATGCACGGGGGATATTTCGTATTTTGGGCCTTCGCGGAATCCGTGGGCGCTGGACCATGTGACGGGCGGCTCGTCGGCGGGGTCGGCTGCGGCATTGTCGGCGAATCTTGTGTTTGGCGCTCTAGGTACGGATACGGGTGGGAGCATACGGTGTCCTTCGGCGTGGTGCGGGACGGTGGGGTTGAAGCCAACGGTCGGGCTGGTGTCGATTCGCGGGATTATTCCGTGTCGCGCGTCGCTCGACCATTGCGGTCCGATGGCTCGCACGGTTGAAGACTGCGCGCTGATGCTTGGGCAGATGGCGGGATATGACCCGCTCGATATCTTCAGCGTGCAGAGCACGCCGGTTGACTACGTCAAGGAGATGCATCAGCCGGTGAAGGGCTTCCGGCTGGGGACTCCAGTGAGCTTCTATGATCACGTGGAGCCGGAGATCGAGAAGGCGGTCAGGGCGGCGCTGGAGGTGCTCATCGGCATGACGGCGGGAGTTACGTCGAGCGCGCCGCTGTGGGATGGTCTGCCCGGTTATGGTGTGGGGGATACTGACTTCTATCATCACGACCTGATTGAGAAGTACGGGCTGAACTACATGCCGATCGACCGCGCCCGTTTCGCGCGGATCGACAACCCGCCCGCCGGAAGCAAGCCCGCGACGGCAGCAGACGCAGCGCGCGACCACCAGCAGCTCGCCAACACGCGGCGGATGATCGACTCGCACTTCGACGGCTTTGACCTGGTGGTTGTCCCTACGACCCGCCTGAATCCCGCGAAGATCAATGATTCGCTTGCGCGGGAGGCTAAGGCTGGGCCGACCGGGGAAGGAAGCCCCGGCGACAACAAAGTCTACGATTGGTTTGCGCCGGGCGGTGGCTGCCTTAATACGTCGCCGTTCGATGCGTATGGGATTCCCGCGATTTCGTTGCCCTGCGGATTTACTTCGACAGGGCTGCCGATCGGGCTGATGATCGCAGGGCCGCACTTCACCGAAGGGTAAGGTGCTGGCGCTGGCGTATGCGTATCAGCAGGCTACGGATTGGCATAAGCGGCAACCTCCGCTGACGGCGGATACTCCGGTGCCGCCGATTATCGAAGGGAAGCCGGACGCGAAGGCGGAGGCCAAGCCCTCTGACGACAGTAAGTGAGGCGGCTGATCACTTCTTTGGATGAAGAACGAGTTTCTGAACGCGCCAGTTGAGGAGTTCGGCGACGAAGAGGACGTTCTCGGAGGGGCAGGCCATCTCGTGGATCCAGCCGAATTGTTTTAGCTGTTTGCCGGATTCGCCAAGGACGCCGAGCACCTGGCCGTCAAGGCTGAGCTTGTAGATGCGGCCGGGAAAGGCGTCCGAGGCGTAGAGGACCTGGTTGGGGCCGGGCGTGATGCAGAGCGCCCAGGGAGAGCCCGGGGACTGCGAGCCGGTGGCGTCGGGGGCGGGTTTTTTGCCGATGGCGGGTGTTGCGCTGGCGTAATCGAATGGGACATCGATGGTGATCTGGCGGAGGAATTTGCCCTCGCCGTCGAAGACCTGGATGCGGCGGTTGCCACGGTCGGCTACGTAGATGTTTCCCTTCGCGTCTGCGGCGATGCTGTGAGGGGTGTTGAACTGGCCGGGCTTGTCGCCGGGTTCGCCGAAGGACTTGAGCCATTTGCCGTTCTTATCGACCTTGGCGACGCGCGAGTTGATGTAGCCGTCGCTGATGTAGGTGTTGCCGGCGGGATCCCAGGCGACGTCGGTGACCTGACGGAACTGTCCGTCGACGGGAGGGAGCGGCGGGTGGACGTGTTTGAGCGGGGCGGTGCCTTCGTCGGAGGCCTCCTGCTTGCGCCCGAAGACCATGGCAACGCGGCCTGCGGGGTTGAACTTGATGACCATGTCGGAGCCTTTGTCGGTGACCCAGATGTTGTCCTGCGGGTCGATGCGGACGGCGTGCGCAAAGGACCATGCGTAGAGATTGTGCCCGATCTCGCGAAGGTAGGTGCCGTCGGGGGCGAACTCGAGGAGCTGGGCGGCGGCTGCGCCATAGGCAGGGCCGGTGGAGTTGCCGCGCGAGAAGACGAAGACGTGGCCTTTGGAGTTGACTGCGACTCCGGCGGTCTCGCCGAGGTAGATGTCGGGCGGGAGCTTTAGAAAATCGGGGACGGAGTCGAAGGGAATTTCAGGGACTGCCGGGGGCTGGACTGCCGGGTTCTGGGCGAAGAGAGAAGACGGTGCAGCCAGACACAGGGTAAGAGCGAGGGCAAAGCGTTTCACGGCTAACTCCTTCATCGATTGTCGATCGATTCACTGTACCCAGGAATCTATGGTGACGAACTTTATTGCGGTATCGCGGCTGTATTTTTGCAAGAGCAGATCGGTGGCCTCTACGGTGGGGAGGCGGGGTTGGCCGAGGCCGGCTTGGCCTCCGTCGTGGAGGACGATGTTGGAGGCGCGGTTCTGCTGCTGGTTTCGGGTGATGCTGCGGATGGCGCGGTCTGCGATATTTTCAGGGGTCGTCGGGCTCCCAGTCTTTGGGGAGAACGTTCCACTGGACCGGCGTGAGGTTCAGTTCGCGAGCGATGTGGAGGACGGCGGGGCGACGAGCTCCGTGAGGCGGGCGGAAGAAGCGAACGGGGGCACCGATCGTGTCTTCGAGGAGGGCGTTGCAATCGGCGAGCTCCTCGCGGATGCGGGTGGAGGACTGCCAGGCGAGCCAGGGGTGGGTCATCGTGTGGTTGCCGATGAGGTGTCCGGATGCGGCGATGGCGCGGGCGATCTGCGGACGTTGACGAGCGTAATTACCGATGAGGAAGAAAGTGGCGCGGGCGTTGTGATCGGCGAGGATGTCGAGAAGGCGCTCGGTGACGATATCGTTGGGGCCATCGTCGTACGTGAGGGCGATTTCGTTAGGGTTGCGTGGTGCGATGAGGACTCTGCCGAAGAGCTGGGACTGCGCGGAGAGGGCGGCGTAGGTGCATCCGGCTGCAAGACCCGCGACAGTGAGAGCGGCCGCCGCGGTCGTGATGGTGGGAACGTTCATTGCCTGCGTTTGAGTTTATTCTCTCGCGTCGGTGCTGGCGTCAGTGTTTGGCGGCGTGTTGTTTGAGCAGGGCGAGAACCTCTTCGGCGTGGCCTTTGGGAGTTACGTCTTCAAAGGTGTGGATAAGCCGCTGGTCAGGACCGATAAGATACGTGGTTCGTTTGACGCCTTTGACCAGCTTGCCGTACATGTTCTTGGGCTTGATGAGGTCGTAGCGGTTGATGAGAACCATTTCGGGGTCGGCGAGGAGGTCGTAGGGGAGGTCGTATTTGTCTTTGAACTTTTTCTGGTCTTTGACGGTGTCGCGGGAGATGCCAAGGACGACGATGCCTGCCTTCTGGAATTTTTCGAAGGCGTCGCGGAAGCCGCAGGACTCGATGGTGCAGCCCGGAGTGTCAGCGCGAGGGTAGAAGAAGAGGACGACGGGCTTGCCTTTGAAATCAGTGAGGGAGACGTCTTTGCCGTCCTGATTTTGGAGAGTGAAGTTTTCTACTTTGTCGCCGACTTGCATGGAAGCTCCTTGCGGTGTTCGAGGACGAGGTGGTGGGTCGGTGACTGTGAATATCGGCGGTTAGCGCTACTCTGCGGCCAGAGCGGCAAGGGTCTTGTCGAGGGAGGCGGAGTCCTCTACGTTGAGAGACTTCTGGTTGCGGTCGATCTGGCGCATGAGGCCGGAGAGGACCTTGCCGGGACCGACCTCGACGAAGTGCGTTGCGCCCTGGGCGATGAGGAGTTGGATGCATTCGACCCAGCGGACCGGACCGGTGACCTGGCGGACGAGACAGTCGGCGACTTCGTTGCGCGGGTGAGGAGGCGCGCGTCAACGTTCGCGGCTACAGGGAATTGCGGATCGTGGAAGGTGAGGCTGGCGAGATCGCGGGCGAGGGCGTCCTGGGCGGGCTGCATGAGGGCGCAGTGGAACGGGGCGCTGACGGGAAGCATGACGGTGCGTTTGGCTCCGGCTTGCTTGCAGAGGTCGGCGGCGCGCTCGACGGCTGCGGTTGCGCCGGAGATGACGGTTTGGTCGGGGGAGTTGAGGTTGGCGGGCGAGACGACGGCAAGGTTGGGGTTGAAGGTCTTGGCTTCGGGCGTGGTCGGAAGCGGCGTAAGTTGGTCGGTGACCTGGGAGCAGATCTCGCCGATGAGTGTGGCGTCGAGTCCGAGGATCGCGGCCATTGCGCCTTCGCCTGCGGGGACTGCCTGCTGCATGTATTGGCCGCGTGAGCGAACGGTGCGAACGGCGTCGGCGAAGGTGAGGGTTCCGGCGGCGACGTGCGCGGAGTATTCGCCGAGGGAGTGGCCGGCGGCGAAGATGGGTTGGATGTTGCGCTCGGCGAGGACGCGTGCGGCGGCTACGGAGACGGTGAGGATTGCAGGTTGTGTGTGCTCGGTGAGCTTGAGCTGGTCTTCGGGGCCCTCGAAGATGAGCTTGGAGATGGGGAAGCCGAGGGCTTCATCGGCCTCGTCGAAGGTGGCGCGAGCGATGGGGAAGTTGTCGTAGAGATCGCGGCCCATTCCGACGGTCTGGGAGCCCTGGCCGGGAAAGAGGAAGGCTGGTTTAATTGTGCTCATCGTTGACGATGGTAAATCAACGGAGGGACTTCTTCCCGGATGGGAAAAATTTGAAAGGGATGAGTGGGCTAGATGCCGAGGCCGAAGTCTACGTCCTGTTCGTCGCCGGAGTGGGCGTACATGTCGTACGGGGTGCGGCGGTTGAACTGGTAGCGCTGGCGGAGTTCGCGGCCGATGAAGAGGCCAAGCGCTACGGCGCCGAGGCCGGCGGAGATCCAGCCTACGGTCTTGATGAGGGTGGACTCTTCTTCTTCGCCTTCGTGCCCGTTGTTGCCGTTGGTGGGGAAGGGAATTGGTTCAGACGCAGAGATGTCCTCGGTGTTTGCGGGCGTCGAGGATGTGGAGCGGAACTTCATGATTGGATGATAGCTCAGGTATTCGTTAATTGGATGAACCTGTCGTTCGATGCGGTGCTGCTTTTGTGTCATCGGCTTTTTGACGCAAAGCGAGAGAAAAGGTTGCACCGTTTATGGTGTGGTTTCTCCAATGCGGCATCAAGTTCACCGCCTTCGGCCTAAATGACCGCTTCTGGGGAGGCGTTCGAGAGTTTGCGAGCGAGGTCGCGATGATTCGTCACTTCACGTCGACCTCGTGGAAGCCGAGGGAGTAGAGGAGGGTGGTGACGGTAGCGCGGGCGTTTTTGCTGGCGGCGTCGAGGATGCCGTCGGCGAGGGCGGCCGCCTGGAGCTGTTGTTCCGCTTTGGCGCGGGTGTCGGTTTCGAGGTTGGGGTCGGCGGGGACGAGGACTCCGGTGGAGCGCATGTAGACGCGGGTGTGCTGGTTGTCGAGGGTCGTGTGGAAGAGCTGGGAAGGCGGGAGGGTGACGTGGATGGTCTGGCCGTTGTCGGTGATCTGGACGTCTTCGGGTTTGAGCTGCGAGAGGTCGATGCCGGCGATCGACTGGCCGTGGACGACGAGGAGGATACGGTCTCCGGCGAGCAGGTCGGGTAGGACGGCGGACGATTTGGAGCCTTCGACGACGGTGTCGATCGAGTAGACGACGGTTTCGAGGCGGTTGAGGCGTTGGATTTTTTGGACAACGGCCGGGACGGAGGTGTCGAAGGTGGTCGTGCGGCCGGTGATGGCGGTGGCGACGCGAGCCATGATGCCGGTGGTGGCCTGGTGGAGGAAGACGACGACGGCGGCGGCTCCGAGGAGGAGGGAGAAGAGGGTGAGGAAGAGGGTTCCGGAGCCTCGGCGCCTGTTGTATTGGGTCGTCATGCTGGTTTGATGCTCCTCCGAAAATCGGATTGGCGGGGGGCGCCCCTATGTAATTTCGTAAAGTATTCTAAATAATATACTTACTGGGATGATGATCTCTTTGACACATAATGAGCGATAAGCGCGCACTTAGGATACCGTGACAGGGCAAGTGATTGATTAAGAGCAACGAAATAGTAAGTCGGCATAGCTAGTATTTCACTCAACAGGGACAGTCCCTGTTCTAGGGTGAAAGCTGTCACTTGTAAATAAAAGGGGGCCTCGGGCAAAGAGGCTCCCTTTTTATCGGTTCTACCCTGACTAAGAACACCTAGATATAGCGAATGGGGTGAATCAGTTTGAAGGTTTGGCCGCGGGTATTATCTTCCCCGTCTTGGGCTGGCCTGTCTTCGCCTTAATTTCACTCTGATGTCATTGTGTGGGAATGGATTAGGTGGTTGCGGGGCTTGACCTGCGATTTCGCTGGGATTTTCGCGATGCCTCGCGTCAATTTTTTGGACGATCAGGAGAGTGCGCGCAGATTGTTCCGGAGCCGGTCGGGGTCGTGATCGGAGAGGAGACCTTCGACTGCCAGGTGGGTGCTCTGCCAGATGGGAACGGCTTGCGTGAGCAATTTTCGCCCCTTTGGCGTCAACGTCATCAGGCGAGCGCGACCGTCGGTTGGGTCCACCGTGATGTTGACCAGCGCGCGGCGCCGTAAGGGCTTGAGAGCCGCGGTCAAGGTGGTGCGATCCATTGCAAGAAGCGATGCTACAGCCGTCATAGCAGGTGGTTTCGGGCGATTCAGGGACATCATGAGGGAGAATTGCCCGTTCGTCAGGCCCAGCGGGCGGAGCGCGTCATCGAAGCGCCGGGCAAGCGACCTTGCGGCTCGCTGCATATGGAGACAGAGACATGTGTCGCGAACGAGATGTGTGGTCTCAAAAGGAGGGCCCGCGACAGTTGACATAGGTTGAATTATATTGATATCAACGTATATTGCCAAGCGGCCCGGAGAGCAACCGCATGGCCGGCCCATCGTTTTCTTGTCAGAAGAAAGATCCACTTCTCAGGAGGCTTCGATGAAACGGAAAACTCTCAGGAACATTGCATTAAGAAGTGCCGTGCTGGTTGTGATGGTAAGTGCGGCGTGGCAGGCGCAGGCAAGCGACTCCAAGACCGCATATCCGAACATGGCTCCGCTGGACCAATACCTGATGGACCGGGACGCCGAGATCGTGCTGGCGCGGAGCGCTGCCCCCGAATCCATCTCGCGAGACGCCGATGTCATGGTTCTCGGACGACATGGTTATGAAACCGTGGCCAAAGGCAAGAACGGTTTCGTGTGCATGGTGGAGCGATCCTGGATGTCCCCAATCGACGATCCCAATTTTTGGAATTCCAAACTGCGGGGACCGATCTGTCTCAACCCGGCGGCCGTGCGGTCTTACCTTCCACGCACGATCAAGAAAACCGACCTGATATTGGCTACACAATCCAAAGAACAGATGTCAGCAGATATCAAAGCCGCTTTGGACAAGAAGGAATTGCCGATGCCGGAACCAGGCGCGATGTGCTACATGATGTCCAAACAGGGGTACTTGAGCGACAGTGACGGGCACTGGCATCCCCACCTGATGTTTTTCGCTCCACTCACCGACCCTTCAGCCTGGGGCGCAGGCTTGTCGGGCTCGCCGATTTTAGCGTTCAAGGGCTCGGAGGGAATGACCATATTTCTGGTTCCGATCGTCAAGTGGTCGGACGGTACGACTGCCGCGGTTGGGGAGCACTGATGCGTTCGTTCTGGCCCTGGTGAAGCGGAAATTCCAAATGTCGCAGGAGGGTGGTTAGGGGACCTTTGGTTACTCTTCACACCGGCAATGCTGCGCTCAAATTGCGCCTGACCTCCCTTTTGCGTATTGTCGCCTCAAGCTATTCTGAAGAACCTGGGTGGAGGTTTTGTAGCATGGCAAAGCTAGTGTACGGATTGAACCAGTCCTTGGATGGCTACGTCGACCATCTGGCCTTCAGCCCAAAACCGGCGCTCTTTCGTCACTTCATAGAGCAAGTGCGCGACCTGACGGGCATTGTGTACGGTCGCCGCATGTACGAGATAATGCGCTATTGGGACGAAGACATTGCGGACTGGAAGGCGGAGGAACACGACTTCGCGGCGGCGTGGCGGAGCCAGCCGAAGTGGGTTGTGTCGCGCACGTTGAAGTCGGTCGGGCCCAACGCCACACTTGTCGAGGATGACCTCGAGGCGGTGATACGTCGGCTGAAGGCACAGCAAGTTGGGGAAATTGACGTTGCCGGACCAGACTTGGCAGGAAGCCTGACCAACCTTGGTCTTATTGATGAGTATCGACTCTACCTCCACCCCATCGTGCTTGGTCGCGGCAAGCCATTCTTCACCGGCCCTCGGCCGCCGCTCCGCCTTGTGACCAGCGATCTCGTTGCCGAGGATGTGATTAGGTTGACGTACGTTCCTGCTTAATCGCGCGACTCGGCCGACGCACTGCTTTAGAGTGCGAATTCTGGTTAATGGGCGTAGAGGGCCTCGGCGGTTACGGCGATGAAGGCGTGGCCGAAGGTGGTTGGGTGGATGTCGTCCCAGAAGAAGAAGTGGGCGGGGTCCATGCAGAGGCTCAGGGTGATCTGGTTGAAGCAGGGTTGGACGACTTGGGTGAAGGCGAAATGCGTTGGGTCGTTGACGATGACGGCGTTGAAGAGATCGAAGTCGTTGAGGCGGGTGATGTGATTGCCGGGGAAGAGCATCTCGAGCGTCAGGAGTTCACCGAGGGCTTTGTTAGCGGCGAGTGAGGCGGCCCTGGTGAAGGTTGGGTTGAGGCTGCCGATGGGGGACAGGGAGAGATCAAAGATGGTGGGGATGAGGAAGTTTCTTGCGCCGGCGAAGCGGAGGGCGAGTTCGGCGCCGGCGAGGCCGACGGCTATCTGATAAGCGAGTTGTTGGGGTGAGCCTCCGGTAGCGTCGATGATGTCGTTACCGCCGCCTTCAAGGATGTAGAGGGCGTTGGGATCAGCCTTGCCTTTATGGTCGAGGAGGTATTGGGCGACCTGGTGGGGGACGCTGGGGATGAATTTCCCGCCGCCGACAGGGACATCGGCGGTGACCTCTGCTCCGCCAAAGGCGTAGTCGTTGCCGCCGGCGAGGGAGGGGGTGATGGGTATGCCCCACGTGTTGCCGATGTGTTCGATCCAGAGAGGACCGTTAGAGAAGCGGCCCTTGTAGTAGGGTGCGCCGGGTACGGTGCCCCCGCTGCCGATGAAGAGATTGCCGACGTCGTTGTAACTGTCGCCGAAGACGTAGATGTTTGAGAAGGTTGGGTTGGCGGCTTGGGCTGCGATAGGTGAAAGGACAAGGCAGAGGAGAACGGCGGAGAAAAGGAGGGTTTGCCGGAGGAACATGGGGGGTGTTCCTTTCGGGGTTAGATTTTTTGGGGGGCCGATGGCTGCGGGCGATTCTAGGCGGGATGGGGAGGCGATGTATACCGGAGCGAGGTTAAATCTCGATCATGTGCCATTCATGGGTAGAGCCGCATGGATGGGAGATCGGCGACGATGCGTAAGCCTTTGCGAAACGCTCGCTTCAGGTCGGCTGAGGATGTCCAGTTCACCAGTTCACCAACTCACCAGGTCCCAATGCGGAGGACAGCGCCCGTGGTAACGCGGACGGAGTCCTGCGCTTGAATCATGTCAGCGTCTGCCCATCCATGCGTGGGAGTACTCAACGTCGACGAGACGCCAGGCGAAGGCGCGTGTCAGCACCAGGTCGAAGCCGCTGCCGACGCTCAGGGCCGGGCCGTATCTCGATAGTTCGGTGGACCAATCGCTGCGCATGGGGTAATGCGGGAGGGTTCCGCTGCCGTCGGCCCATTCGTCCAGTAACTTCGTCCGCAGAGCGGCATCGCTGATATCGTGAGTGACTCTTCGGCCTCCGAACATGAGCTGCAGAAACGGGGAGACGTGGTGGGCGGCCAGCGGAGTCCAGCGCAATCCACCTCCAAAGAAGAGCATGTCCCCGCTCTCATTGGCAGCGGGCATGTTCATGACGAGGCATCCGCTGACTTCGCCGACGAGCTGCAAGTAGGGGTTGACGCGGGAGGCTCCCGAACCGCCGCCGCCAATGCAATTCTGGTTGGCGTGCAGGAAGTGTTCATAGACAGGAAAGGCGGAAAGCTCGATGTCGGCTTCCTTTGGATATTCGCGCTCGAAAGTCCGGCTTGGGTGGGTGGACGTATTGGAAGGGTTTTTCGCCGCCGTTTTTGAACTCGGCGACGAGTTCCTTGCGGAGAACGAAGTCCTCGCCACGCAGGCCGAGGCGGCCGTCGCGACGCCACGGCAGGTGAAACGCCATGACGTTGGCGAACGAGCGGCCGGGATTGAGGAAGGACCGCGCGAGGATAATCAGTGGCCGATTGGTAGATCGATTCTCAAGCCCCATGATGGCGTATCGATCGGCTGCATCCTCCCCGATCATGTCGATAGTGCCCAGGGCTGGAGTGAGGGCGAGGGTAATGAAGCCGGGGGATGCGTGCAGCATCACGTTTCCGATGGATGCCTCGCTGATGGGGCCGATCTTCCACTGGGTATGCCAGATTGCCGAATACACGAGCGAATGCATAAGGCTCATGTAGTAGGTCGCGGCCATCGCCGAACTGGACGTTGCGGTAGCGGGGATCGTTTTGACGCTCGATGTATCCGAAGACGGCGCCTTCGATGGTGTGGCCGGCATAGGGGGCCATGAAGCGGTCGCTATCGCTCCAGCCGCGGAGTTCGCCCACAGAGTGGAGGTAGTTGTTGAGCCACGGTCCGTATAGGGCGTCCCGGGTTCCGGCCTCGGTCCAGAGATTGAAGGTGTGCATGACGCCGGTGTAAAGGAGGGACTCCTGGAGGGCGATCTTCCATTGGACCTTCGGTTTCGGGGACCGGCCTTTGAGGAGCCAGGATCACGCCGAGCTGAGTTTGAGTCGGTAGATATCGCTGCCAGGGCTATTGGGAAGCTCGTTGAAGTTCAGGCTTGTGTCACTGCCGGTGATGTTTTGCCCGGGAAGTGCGCGAAAGATCGCCGATCCTTGGATTATCGATTCTTAGATCGTCAATCCTGAGATGGGGTCGGCCAAAGGTATGAAGAGAAGGGTCGGCGCCGTCATCCGGCGGGACCAGCGCTCTTGCCAACATCGTTGCCGGAGAGCTCGTACCCCGGCGCGTCCGGAAGGGAATCTGGCAGAAGCTGTTGCTGTGCGGACGCTGAGGCGATCGATGGCGGCGCACAAAAGCAGAGCCACCAGGGGTGAGCCGGTCCATTGGCCGATGAACTGACTTGTCCTTTGCATTCGCGCTGATCTCCGGGCGATCGAAAGAGATGACTTCCTACTACAACCATCCGGGTATGGGCCTGCGAGTCGAAAGGATTTCCCCGCACTTACAACGTTATTTTTACGCGGCTTTAGCGTGGACGAAAACTGGTATTAGTTACAGTACGAACTTGGCGGTTCGTACCAGACCAGATTTCCGCACCCACCGCTGCAGCTGGGGCGCAAGCCCCGAACAGATTCGCGTGGTCAACGACAACGACACAATAGGATGATCTTCGCTGCAGCGAAGTTGGCTCGCTGAAGCTACCCGGCAACGATCTCGACGCAGAAGAATCCGGTGGCTAAGGTGAGGACTCTAACCCTGCGGGATTCCACCACTCCCGCAGCCCGTTCCGGGCGATGGGAGGAGTCTGAGATCGTCGCGGTACCCACAAAAAGGAGCTTTCGCATGTTTGGTTTACGAGATGTTTTAGAGCAGGCGCAGAAAAACCATGTGGCTGTCGGCCATTTCAACGTTGCCGATCTGGTGATGTTGAAGGCAGTGTTTGCCGCTGCGCGGGAGCTGAAGGTTCCAGTGATAGTGGGCGTGTCCGAGGGGGAGCGTGAGTTTTTAGGCGTGCGTCAGATTGCGGCCCTGGTGCGCAGTCTGCGCGAGGAGTTCGATTATCCGATCTTTCTGAATGCAGACCACACCCACTCCCTGGCGAAGGCGGTGGAGGCGGCCAGGGCGGGATTTGATTCCATCGTCTTCGACCTCTCCGCGCTGCCGATTGCGGACAATGTGCGCCAGACGACAGAGGCGATCGCAGTGCTGAAGGCGATCAACCCTGACATCCTCGTCGAGGGCGAGATCGGCGACATCGGCACGGGCTCTGAGATACACGATGTTGCGCCCGACCTGTCGCGCGGCCTGACGACTCCGGAGCAGGCGAAGCAGTATGTGGAGGCGACGGGAGTCGACATTCTCGCTCCTGCCGTGGGAAACATGCACGGGATGTTGAAGAGCATGGTGCACGGAGACACGAAGAAGCGGTTGGATATCGCAAGAATCGCCGAGATCAAAAGTGCGACGGGGGCGCTCCTTACGCTGCACGGCGGATCAGGAACCAACGACGAAGATTTTCGCAGAGCGATTCAGGCCGGGATCAATATCGTCCACATCAACACGGAGCTGCGCGTAGCGTGGAGACGTGGGTTGGAAGAGGGTCTCGCCAAGAGGCCCGATGAAGTTGTGCCTTATAAGATTCTGCCCGAGGCGGTGGAAGCGGTGAAGCAGGTGGCTCTCTCACGCTTACGGCTGTTCAATGGAATATGGAATTAAGTAAGGGGCCGGAGGGTGCAACTGCAAAGACAAAAAGACAGATGAGCACCGGACGGTTCAGTGAGCCTCCATGCTTGACGGGGAGGAATCCCGCCGCAACTGCTCTACGGTTGCGAGGCGTGCTTCCATCGCCGGATCGGGCGTGACGACCACCCATCCCCTCCGTTGGCCGGTCTCCTGCTCGGGCGGCGTGGCCGGGTAGAAAGTGCTGGCCTCAGGCGGCAGACAGACGTTCAGGTACTCCGCGGTGAGGGCTTTGCCCGGACCGTAGTCGTCGTACTTGTAGCCGGCCTGCCCGGGAACCTTGAAGTCGTCGATCATGATCACGGGGGCGGAGAAGCGCGAGAGGATCAGCGCCATCTCATCGCGCAACGGGAGGTAGTCATGCCAGTGCGCGTCGAGATAGAAGAAGGTGGGTGCGGAGGTATCGATCTGGGCGGCGAGGCGGGTGAGGACTTCCACGGAATTTCCCAGCTCGAGGAAGACGTTCTCGCAATGTTTTAGGCGCTGGCGGGAGAAGTAGTAGTTGCGCTCGTCGATCTCGATCGTGGTGACAGGGATATTAAAGGTCGCGAGCCATTCGGTGGTCGTTCCGCGATAGGTCCCGGTTTCGACGATGTGGCGGATGCCGCAGCGGTAGAGTATCTGGCGGGTTGCCTCGAGGCGCGAGATCTGCCCGTTCATGGCATAGCCCCAGGGATTGAAAAAATGCTGATCGCCCTGCGCATAGCGCAGCCAGGCCGAGGTGCGAGGGGGGAGAATCCGATGGAACTCTTCGATGGCGGCCCGGGCGTTAAACATACTCACTCCTGGTGTAGCCGTTTAGCGTCGTACCCCGGATTTGAGGAAGCCTGGTTACCCCAAACTTTCGTCTGCGGGGACTTGCGGGCTTAGCTTAATGTCCGGTGCAGTGATTATATGACGGGTTGGCCGCGGGGTGTTCGGGTGGGTGGTTTTTGTGGATGATCAGATTTTTGGAGTCCGAAGGTGCGCGCGCCGATCTGCTTCCGTGCGCCGGGGGAGGGGCGGGGGATCAATGTCGTCCACATCAACACAGAGCCGCGAGTTGCGTGGAGACGTTGGTTGGAAGAGGGTCTGGCTAAAGAGCCTGATGAGGTCATGCCTCATAAGATTCTGCCGGAGACGGTGGAGGCGGTGAAGTTGCGGCTCTTTAACGGAATTAGGTAATGCGTGAAGGGTGCAACGGCGTAGATTAGGCTATCGGGATTTCGCTGCAACGAAGATGGCCCGCCTCAGCGATCTCTTTCAGGAGAATTTGTATGAAACGGAATATTTTGAGGGCAGTGGCGTTGCGGAATTTTGCGGCGGTTATGGTGATGGCTGCGGCGTTGCAGGCGCAAGCCCAGGACGCGAAGACGCCGTATCCCCAGACAAGATATCCCAAGATGGCTCCGGTCGAGCAGTACATGATGGAGCGGAGTGCCGAGATTGCGATGGCGCGCAGCGCTGCTCCTGAATCCATCTCGCGAGATGCCGAGGTGATGGTGATGGGGCCGCATGGGTATGAGGTCGCGGCGAAGGGCACCAACGGTTTCGTCTGCATGGTGGAGCGTGGGTGGACCGCCGGGGTTGACGATCCCGTGTTTTGGAATCCCAAGATCCGCGGTCCGATCTGCTTCAACCCACCGGCCGCGCGATTCAATGTTCCCATCACGGTCAAGAAGACCGAGTTGGTATTGGCGGGACGATCCAAAGAGCAGATGGCCGAGGCTATTAAGGCCGCCTTCGACAACAAGGAGTTGCCGGCGATGGGGCCCGGTGCCATGTGCTACATGCTGTCCAAGCAAGGCTACTTGAGCGACACCGACGGGCACTGGCGTCCTCACCTGATGTTTTTCGTTCCAGACACGGACCCTGAAGCGTGGGGTGCAGGATTGCCCGGCTCTCCGGTCATCGGATTCAAGGACACTCTGGACCGGTTCACCTTGTTTCTGGTTCCGGTTGGCCATTGGTCGGATGGGACAGCTGCCTCGGTGGGTGAGCACTGATTTGGACGACAACAACCTCGAATTTATGAGTCGCTCTCCAGTAGAGCGCGGGAAATTATGGGTTTTGGGCGAAACTGATATGCCAACTTCCTCTCGAACGAGGCTAGAATGCATCAACCCAACTATTTAGGAATCCTGCGTATGAGGAGAAGATCTTGGCCCCGCTTCAGCTACCGAAGGATGCGGTAAAGAAAGCAAGTATCGGGCATTCATTTGCCGAGTACGATCTCGTTCGACAGAATTCGGCACTTTTCGTCGAGACGCCTGCGATAAGAGCGGCACTAGATCTCAATAGACCCAAATGCTTCTTTGTCGGTCGGCGGGGAACGGGAAAAACAGCAATAACATTTTTCCTCCAGAAAACTCCCAGAACAGAATTCTTTTAATTCCCCAACTACTATCTGCAGCTGATGAGTTCATATCGACGGATTGGTCGTCCGAAAAGATGTTCACCAACAGCCATTTAAAACTCTTGTCTGCAGCTTCAAGCGCGCAATTCTGGACGAGGTGTTATCGGAGTGGATTAAACAAGGTCTCTATCGCTTCCGCTCATCCGATACCAATATTTCTCGCGAACGCAAATCGCTCAATACAGGAATTTGATATTCGTCTGTTGGACTTCGTTAGTGACGGGTTTTCTTTTCTGGAACGGAATCAACACAAAGAGTGGCTAAAATTTGTCAACAGACCCAAAGCAATCGCTGAGGAAATGGATGCCGAAGCAACTACACCACGACATAAATTTACCGTCCTAATCGACAGACTCGACGATTCTTGGAATGGTTCTGACAAAGCTGTCGTTCTCGTAATGGCATTGATGCACGCGTGCATGGAAATCAACGCGACAATTGGGTGCGTGAGAACGCTCGTTTTCATCCGTGAGAATGTTTTCGAACGGGTCAGAAGTATTGACAAAGAGTCATCTCGATTAGAAACTGCAGTGGTTTCACTTGAATGGACTAGAGAGCTACTAAGGGAATTCATTGAAAGACGCTTGAATAGAAAGTTACGACAAAGGGAGCACTTGGCGGCCCAACTTGGAATGCCTTCTTTAGAGTCAGCCTGGCAAGTCGAGCGAAGATGAGGTTTTCGAATACTGTCAATACCGGCCACGAGATGTCCTTCTTTATGTTTCGTCTGCTCTCGAATCGGCACAGGCGCATCTCCATTCACGAATCACCCAAGGCGATCTAAAAGAAGCAAAGAAAAAATTCTCGGAAAGCCGCCTCAAAGATCTATCAGATGAGTATGCAGACAACTACGCTCGATTAAACTTGATGCTGACTCGTTTCTACGGACTTGGCACAGAGTACACGATCAATGCGATAGAGGATTTTTCCCGGAAGTTGTTGGTAGATGAGGAAATTAAACAGTATTGTCAGTCGTGGATTTATCACTACTCTGCCCCCGAACTACTCATTGGCTTGCTCTACACGATAGGCTTTGTAGGAATTGTAAGGCCGATGATGGGCATATCACCTACAAATCTGCTGAATCGCCTTTGGCGAGTATGCCAATGATTACTCAGCGCAGTGTCATAGTTATTCATCCAACTTACAGAGACGCGTTGAATCTTCAAGATCGTCTAGTAACTAGCATTGGAGATGAGGTAAGGCTTCAGCAGTCGGGCATTGTGATAGATCTGCCAGAGAGTATTTCTCTATTCGATTACACGAAGGAGATTCAGCGTCTACAAAGGAACCTCGAGACCTTGCCCACGGGCGATTTGGCCGCTACCGAATTTGAAGACTTGGTAGGCGGCGGACTGACTTTCGTCCCTTAAAGGCACTAACAAACGTTCAGCCTAAATCGCGAGACGTCAATGGTAAGGTGATCCGCGACTGGATCGCGGGAAATCACACCGGCATTGGTTTCTGGCAAATGGTGCGACAGCAATACGGCGCAACCCAAGTCATCTGGGAGTGTAAGAATTACAAAGAGCTGAAATCCGACGATTTTCAGCAAGTCTCCTATTACATGAATCACATAATCGGGCGTCTCGTTTTTTTGGTTTACAGAGGCGGTCCGGAAATTTAAGAAGGGTTATTTTGAACACATCCGACGCATCGGAAATGACAAAAAGGGGATTGTACTTCTGATCGGGGAAAGAGACCTTGAGGTATTTCTTCGGCAGGCCCTTAACGGAAAGAAAAGTGAAGGGCATCTACAAGACCTTTACGATCGCACCGTGAGGGAGATTTCTTGAACCGGCTTCTAGAGGTTTCGTTCGATCGATTCGAGTTCAGTGGCCGGGTCGAGTCTTAGGCGGTTCGGTCGCGGGCGACTATGAAGTCGCTGAAGATGAGACGGAGAGGAGGCACCGCGGAGAGATACCTTGCCCATTCCCAAAATAGGAATCACTCAAAAAAAAACCGGAATCCGTGAATTTCTAGGCTGGAAAAGTGCCATCCAACTCACGGCCACCGATTTGTAAATCCTTGGCCTCTAGGCGCTTTGGGTTTCCCCATTCGCTGATATCCCGGGTGGACCCCTCGAACCAGTCCCTGCTGGTCGGCGATCTTGAGCAATAGATTGGCGAGTTCTACGACGTGCGCCCCCAAGCCTGCGCATCTATCTTCCACTCCTGGCCATGCTTTGAAAATGTATATGCGAGGGTGCCGGTCCGAACGACAGTTTGGCCCTTAATCGTAACCGTAAGGGTCCCCGCTATGACAGCGTACGCATAGGAGCCCTCCACGTTCCAGAACCCCATCTCGTACGACAGATGTTCGTGCGAAACCCCAAGGTTCTGACGCCATTTCTCTACGTCGGCAAGCCAATTGGCCGGAGCATTTGGGTTCGACCAGCGATAGGGTGCTATGCCATCAATGATGATCGCGGTGTCCCCAAAAACACGGTGGAAAAGCTCGGTATCCTGGGTGTTGAAACCCTTGATGTGGTCCTCGATAAGGGTCTGGATTTCGCTCGGCGGTTTGCTGGTCACGGTCATCCTCCGGACATCTCGCACGTCTGATCATCTGGAACTATACGCATCATGGCAGCATCAGCCACTGTCAAAACTCATAGTTCACAGCGGAGAATGGTCTTCCCTCACGGCGATGTATCAGCTTCAGGGTGCCTTTGCTTTCCCCAATCGCTGATATCCCGGGTGGACCCCTCGAACCAGTCCCTGCTGGTCGGCGACTTTGAGCAATAGATTGGCGAGCTCGTCGCGCTCCTCTTTATTGAGAACGGAGAGTAGAGCGTCCTGATGCTCTCGGGCCACCTTGCCGATCCTCTCCAGGACCTCCCCACCATCCTTCGTCAGGTAGAGGGAGTACAAGCGCCGGTCCTCCGGGTTTGCTCTCCGCTCAACGAACCCGCGCTTCTCGAGATTATCCAGAATCGCCACCAGGCGGCTGGGATGAATCTGTAGCCTCGACGCGAGCTCCTGCTGGCTCAGTCCATTCCCAAAATGGGAATCACTCAAAAATAAATCCGGAATCCATGAAAAATTTTCGAGGCCGGAAAAGCACCATCCAACTCACCACAAATCACCACGATTCCACCACAACTTCACCACCAAAAAACCACGTTCTACCACCCGTTTTTTCAAAAACCCCCTGCAAAAACGCGAAAACTCCCTCAAACAAAAAAAGCATTACTGGTTCGAGGTCCGGGCGTCTTCGGCGACGAACTCCGGGGTGAGTCTGAGGTGGTTTTGGTAGCTGGCGGCGATGAAGTCGCGGAAGATGGGGTGCGGCTCCAGCGGCTTGGACTTGAATTCGGGGTGGAACTGGCAGCCCAGGAAGAAGGGATGTGTTGGAATTTCAACGATTTCGACGTAGGTGGCGTCGGGAGTAGTGCCGGTGATGCGCAGGCCTCCGCCGGTGAGGATAGCCTCGTACTCGCGGTTGAACTCGTACCGGTGGCGGTGGCGCTCCGATATCTCCGTCGCCCCATAGGCGTGAGCGGCAAGCGAACCGGGTTCAAGAACGCAGTCCCACGCGCCAAGACGCATGGTCCCGCCCATCTCTTCAACGCCAGTCAACTCCCGTAGTTTGTAGATGATGCGGTAGGGCGTGGCAGGGTCGAACTCGCCCGAGTTGGCATCGTGGAGGCCGCAGACGTTGCGCGCATACTCGATGCAGGCAGTCTGCATCCCAAGGCAGATGCCGAAGTAAGGCGTGAGGGATTCGCGGGCGTAGCGGATGGCATTGAGCATCCCCTCGATGCCGCGCTTGCCGAAGCCTCCGGGGACGAGAATGCCGTCAAACCCTTCCAACTGAGCGACATACTCGTTAGTGGGACGGCCTTCGGTGTCGCGGGTCTCAAGGCCTTCGGCTTCGATCCAGGTGACGCGGAGCTTGAGGTTGTGTGCCAGAGCTCCATGCACAAGTGCTTCTTTGAGGGACTTGTACGAGTCTTCGTACTCAACGTATTTGCCGACGATGGCGATGGAGACTTCATCTTTAGGGTTGTAGGCGCGGTAGACGATGTCCTGCCACTTGGAGAGGTCGGGGGCCTTGGCTTCGATGCGTAGGTACTTGAGAGCAAGGGTGTCCACGCCTTCCGCGGCAAAGGTTAGGGGGACTTCGTAGATGCTGGCGACGTCGCGGGCGGCGATGACGGCGGGCTCTTCGACGTTGCAGAAGAGGGCGATCTTTTGACGCATCTCGCGGGGGACGGCGCGGTCGGAGCGGCAGAGGAGGATGTCGGGCTGGATGCCGATGGAGAGCATCTCTTTGACAGAGTGCTGGGTGGGCTTGGTCTTGAGTTCCTGCGCGGCGGCGATCCACGGGATGAGACGTGACGTGGACGAAGCAGGTATTGTCGCGGCCGAGGTCCTGGCGCATCTGGCGGATGGCTTCGAGGAACGGGAGGGATTCGATGTCGCCTACGGTGCCGCCGATTTCGACGATGGCTACGTCGGTGTCGGCTGCGACTTTGCGCATGGCGTTTTTGATCTCGTTGGTGACGTGGGGGATGACCTGGACGGTTTTGCCGAGGTAGTCGCCGCGTCTTTCCTTGGTAATGATTTGTTCATAAATACGCCCGGTGGTGAGGTTGTTGTCTCGGGTGAGGCGGGCGTGGGTGAAGCGCTCGTAGTGGCCGAGGTCGAGGTCGGTCTCGGCGCCGTCGTCGGTGACGAAGACTTCGCCGTGCTGGAAGGGCGACATGGTGCCGGGGTCGACGTTGAGGTAGGGGTCAAACTTCATGAGGTTGACGCGGAGTCCGCGGGCCTCGAGCAGGCAGCCGATGGAGGCTGCGGCGAGACCTTTTCCTAACGAAGACACAACTCCGCCCGTTACGAAGATGTACTTTGCAGACATTTCCGCGACCTCTTTGGATGAATTGGAAGTTTGTGCGTGGTGTGCACGATTAAGTATCGCAGGGTTGGGGTGTGGGAGCAAGTGGCTGGTTTGGGGCGGGGAGGGGTGCGATTCGCTGTGCAGTGTGGGTGCGGGTCCTTTGCGGTTTGCTTACGGATTTTCTACGGATTCTTTATGGAAAACGCCGGTTCTTTTTATGTGAGAGATGGTGTTCTTGGCTCACTGGATCTTGTGAGGGCTATGAACATGTATGAGGAAGAGTGTACTTCGGGTTACGGGGTTGCTGGTTGTTCTGGCTGTTGTGCGGGATTCGGGGGCAGGCGCAGTCGACTTTCGGGAGCGTTCGCGGGGTGGTGCAGGACGAGTCAGGTGCGGCGCTGCCGGATGCTCAGGTGACTCTGCATAGCGTGGGGGAGAATAGCGATCGGGTGGTGACGGCGGATGCGACCGGCGGATTCACGATTGAGAATGTGAAGCCGGGTGAGTATTTGTTGCGTGCGAGCCTGACGGGGTTTTCTGAGACGGTGATGCGGGGCATCGTGGTGGAGGCTCGGCAGGATGTGCGGGAGACGGTGACGATGTTGATTGCGTCGCAGTCGACTACGGTGGAGGTGTCGGCTGCTGCGGATCAGATCAATAGCGAGAATGCGGCGATTGGGGATTCGAAGAACAATTTGCAGATGACGCAGTTGCCGCTGAATAACCGGGCTACGACGACGAGTCCGCTCGGGGCGCTGGGCTTTCGCCGAATGTGCAGACGGACAGTTCGGGGAATATTGCGCTGGGTGGGGCAAGTTCGTCGATGGTGAATTTTTCTGTGGATGGGATTTCGACGGCGAATGTGCGGCAGAACGGCGCGCTGCAGGATGCTTATCCATCGCAGGAGGGGATTACGGCGGTGAAGGTGACGTCGTTCAATAACAGTGCGGAGTTTTCGCAGGTTGGCGACGTGACGTTTACGACGAAGAATGGCGGGAATGCTTTTCACGGCAGTTTGTTTGAATATCTGCAGAACAATGCGCTGGACGCGAGCCCTTATGGGTTCAGCACGAAGGCTCCGAAGCGGTTCAATACGTTTGGGGGTTCGCTGAGCGGGCCGGTGACGATTCCGCACCTCTATGACGGGACGAACCACACGTTCTTTTTCATGGATTATGAGGGAAACCGGAGAAGGACTGCGGTGGCGGAGCAGTTTCTGGTGCCGACCCGGCTGAGCGAGCGGGTGATCTGACGGGTTTGGGAACAGCGCTGGTGGTTCCGCAGAGCAGCATCAGTCCGACGGCGGCGGCTTTGTTGAAGTACTATCCGCTGCCGAATGTTTCGGGGCAGACGAATTTCAACTATGAGAATTTTGCGGCGACGCCTGCGAATACGGATGGCGCGGATGTGCGGATCGACCAGACAATTTCGAGTAAGCAGTCGGCTTATGCGCGGTTCAGCAGGAAGAACATCACTTCGGAATTCGCGAATCCCCTTCTGCCGAACGATGTGGACAGCATTCACAACCGGAGCCTGCTGGTTTCGCATACGTATACGATCACGCCGAAGCTGCTGAACGAGTTCCGGTTCGGATTTACGAATGTGACGACGAGCGTGGGATTTGCGATTGCGGGAGCTGCGGCGCTGCAGGAGTTGGATCTGCAGGGCGTGGACATTAGCCAGCACCCGAATACGCATGCGTTTCCGACGTTCAATTTCAGCGCGGGGACGGGTTTGACGCCGATTGGGAGGGACAAGACGGGTGTGACGCAGTCGAAGACGCTGCAGTTCAGCGACAACCTGACATACACGCGGGGGAGGCATACGTTCAAGGGCGGGATTGATGTGCGGCGGGTGCGGTACTTCGATCTGGAGAGCTTTGCGCCTGCGTTCGCTTCGGATGATTTTGGCAGCTTTACGTTCCAGCCGACGTTTACGGGCAATGCGTTTGGGGATTTTCTGGAGGGCGCGCCGACTACGCTGGCGTTTGCGGTGTCGAGCCCGGATGTGGGCGGAACGGCGACACAGTACAGCCTGTTTGGGCAGGATGAGTACCAGGTGAATAGCCGGCTGACGCTGAGCTATGGGCTGCGGTGGCAGATTCTGCCGGGGTTCCAGGAGGATGGCGGAAATCTGGCGAACTTCGATCCGCGGACGAACTCGATTGTGGTTCCGAATGCGCTGGCGGGATATCTGGTGCAGCAGAATATTCAGGGTTCGAATCTTGCGTTTCAGCAGTCATTCAATGCATGCAATCTGAATGTGACGACGCTGCCGTGCACGAACTATGTGACGGCGAGCGCGGATGGTTTGCCGCAGAGTCTGCGTCAGACTTACAAGGGGAACTTCCAGCCGCGTGTTTCGGTGGCTTACCGGCCGTTCAACGATACGAAGACGGTGGTGCGGGCTGGGATTTGGAATTTATACGATGACGAATCTTGGGCCGTTGTCGTTCAACAATAGCGGAAATCCCACTTCGAATCTGCATACTTACTCGAATGCGAATACGGCGGGGGCGAATACGCCGCAGATTGTGTTTCCGCAGACGGCTCCGCCGACGGTGGGCGTGCAGTATGGCGGGGGGAGTTTAGATCAGGGAGTGGATCCGCGGTTTCGTGATCCTCAGTCGAACCAGTGGAGTGTGACGGTGGAGCGTCAGTTGAACGATGCGACATCGGTGCGGGCGAGCTACGTGGGGATGCATACGCTACCGGCTGAGCGTGACGGAGGACCTGAACCAGATTGCGGCGAGTACGACGCCGTTTGCGACGACGGCGGCGAGTCCTTATGTGGATCCGCGGGCTCCGTACCACAACTGGTTTTCGCTGCTGAGCACGCTGAATGCGGGCAAGGCAAACTACCATGCGGTGGAACTGGAGGCGACGCGGCGGCTGAAGAATGGGTTGTACTTCGACGCGAACTATACGTTTGCGAATAACGAGGCGGACAACCAGGGGGATGCTCCAAGCGCGTTTGCGGGAGAGGTGAACTATGGGTTGCCGATCGCGGATCGCTTCCATGTGAACAGCGACTACGGGAATGTGCAGGGGACCAGGCACCACAGGATGCTGCTGACTGGCGTGTATCAGCTTCCGTTTGGAAGCGGGCGGGCGTTTATGACTGGCGGCGGATGGAAGGACGCTTTGCTGGGCGGATGGGATGTGACGAATGTGACGTTGCTCGAGACGGGCCCGTGGCTGACGCCTAGCATCAGCGCGGGTGGATGCCAGGTGGCGTTGAATGCTGACGGGAGCTGTTCGGTGGTGAACGACCAGTCGAACACGAATGTTGCGAACCGGAGTGCGGTGTTGCGGCCGGATGCGGTGTCGCGGGATTACTATCGCGGGCAGTCGAGGGCGCAGTACTTCAACCTGGCGGCGTTTGCGCCGACTCCTGCGGGAGCGGGGCGGTTTGGCGATGCGGGAGTGGGGATTCTGCAAGGGCCGGGGACGGCTGCGGTGAGCCTGGGCGTGGCGAAGTCTTATGCGGTGACGGAGAGGATAAAGGTGCGGTTTGAGACTACGTTTACGAACGTACTGAACCACACGAATCTGGCTCCGCCGGCAACCGTGGTGGATAGCCCTTCGACGTTTGGGGTGTTGAGTGCGCCGCAGACGGCGGAGAATGCCGGGAAATCGGACGGGTCAGGTTGCTTTGCGGGTTGATTTTTGAAGGGGAAGCGGGGCTTTGTGGGAAGAGGCGTGTCGCAGGGGCGAAAATTCCCTCGGCGGCTAAAGCCGAACTTCAAATAGGTTGAGCTTACGGCGTCCATTCGGCTGCCCTCAGGACAGGCACTGAAGCCGCGCCCCCTTCAAAACAGCGAGTCTTTCTGGGGCAATCTCAGTGGGAGGTGCGGGGAGATTTAGTGACTTCGAGGAGGGTTTCAAGGCCGGGTTCGGAGTGGACGCCGCGGGAGATCTTCTTGACGAGGAACTCCTGGAACAGGGCGCCGATGGCTCCGGAGCCGGTGCCGACGAGCCAGTTGTCGATGGTGAGCTGGACGCCCCGGTTGTTGGCAGGGTAGTAGGCGTTGGAGAGGCTGGCGGAGGCGAGATTGCCGAAGACGTTGGAGTAGTTGGGCTGCCAGCGGCCGTTGTCGCCTTTGCAGATGACGACGGTGGAGATGGCGTAGAAGGCGCGGGAGACGATGCTGCCGGTGCCTTTGTAGAAGTAGCGGGGGTCCTGGTGGAGGAGGGAGGGAAGGATGGCTCCGGCGAAGAAGGTGCTGGTCAGGGAGTCGGTGTAGGAGGCGCCGAAACGTTTGGCGAATCCCTGAGCTCCCTGGCCGTAGCCGTTGAAGGTGTCCTCGGACTGTTCGGTTCCGGCGATGATTGCGGGGATGGCGATGGAGACGGGGTCGATGGAGGTGCGGAGGGCGAGGCGGAACTTTTGGCCGGAGCTAAGGGGGGCGGCGTTCCAGATGTAGGAGGCGTAAAAGTTGGGGAAGATGCCGAGGACGCGCTGTTTTTCTGCGAAGTGCATCTGGTCTTCGGCGAGGTCGTGCTGGGTGTAGGTGACCTGGACGCTGGTGACGGCGGCGGCGACCTTGAGTTCGACGGCGGGGAGTTCGTAGGTTTGGCCGGTTTGAAGCGAGAGATCGGTTCCGGTCCAGGATTCAAAGCCCTTGGAGCGTGATGACGAGGGTGAAGCGGCCGGGTTCGACGGCGTCGAATTTGAAGGAGCCGGAGCCGTCGGTGGTGATGGTGCGATCTGATGCCGGAAGAGGTGTTTTCGAGAGTGACGGTGGCGGCGGGGATGTCGGCGCCGTGGGCGTCCTCGACGACGCCGACGATCGTGCCGGCGGATTGCGGATCGAGGGAGGGTGGCAGAGAGGAGGGTGGGAGAGGGCCAGACGGGACGGGGATGTTGGCGGCTGGAGCGTCTGGGAGGGCGACTTCATGAATGCCGGATGACTGGGCGTACGCGGGCAGACTGAGCCGGGGAGTCAGCAGAGCAGTCAAGAGCAGGAGGCCCGAGAAGCGCAAGCTATTCATAACTAATATGTTCCGGTTTCAACGGCTCAACAACGGCTGCCACATTAGCGTTCAGGAAGAATCCGATTTCGCGAACGATCTGTTTGATCTTGATGGGCGAAGTGTAGGATAAGCAATCACCCAATGGGTGCAATTTCCCCTTCGAGGGATTGGTATGGGTATAGACGATGTGATCGGGGTGAAGGCCTCACTGGAAAAGTATTAGAGCAAGGCGGGTAATTTTTCAGATTGGGTATCAGGTTTCGGATATCGGGTATCAGGTCCTGCCTCGATGGTCTGGTCGAACTACAAAGAGTTGATGTCTTTGGATTCGAGGATGGGTTTGGGGTAGCCGTTTTTGGCGACCTTGAGCATGGCTTGTCCTAGCTGTTCGGTGTTGGTGATGGCTTGAGGGAAGGCGGATTTCAGGAGGGGGAGGATGGGGTTGAGGATGTTGTAGAAGGCCTGGTAGATGCGGGTCTTGGAGCGGATGCCGTGGAGGGGCTGGATGACGCCGGGGCGGAACATGTAGGCGGCGCGGAAAGGGAGTTTGAGGAGATCGTTTTCGGTTCGGCCTTTGACGCGGGCCCACATGGTGCGGCCGCGCTCGGTGGAGTCGGTGCCGGCTCCGGAGACGTAGAGGAAGGTCATTTGGGGGTTGAGGCGGGCGAGCGTGGTGGCGGCGGCGAGGGTGAGGTCGTGGGTGAGGTGGGTGTACTTTGCTTCGTCCATGCCGGCGGAGGAGACGCCGAGGGTGAAGATGCAGGTGTCAAAGCCGGTGAGCTGGAGGGCGATGTCGGAGTAGTTGAAGAAGTCGGTGTGGACGAGCTCGCGGAGCTTAGGGTTTTGCTGGTTGGTGGGCGTGCGGACGATGGAGAGGATTTGGTCGACGTCGGGGTCGAGGAGGCACTCGCGCAGAACGCCTTGGCCGACCATGCCGGTTGCTCCGAAGAGGATGACGTTCATGGGGTAATGCTACAGCCGGAGATGCCATCCCTGCGCGCGGCTACCTCAGTCTTGCGGCTGATATTTCGCGAGAATGATAAATCCGATTGCGAGAATGATGCATCAGATAAAGGTGCTAACAGGTTCCAAGCAAGATTGCAGTCAATTGCAATCGCAGGGAAGCGAATCGTTCCCAGAAGACAAAGGAGATTTCATGTCTAAGTTAAGCAATAAGGTGGCACTGGTTACCGGCGGCTCACGAGGAATTGGGGCGGCTATCGCGAAACGTCTGGCTGCGGATGGGGCCAGTGTGGCTATCACGTACTCGAAGGGCGCAGACGCTGCTGCCGTCTGTTGTCAAAGCGATTGAAAGCGGTGGCGGCAAAGCAATTGCGATTAAGGCGGACGCTGCCGACCCGAAGGCTATCAATGCTGCCGTCGAAAAGACTGTCGCGACTCTCGGCAAGCTCGACGTGCTGGTGAACAATGCCGGTACGGCGATTCCGAAGCTGTTCGAGCAGACCACGCTCGAGGAGATGGATCAGATGATCGACCTTAACTTCCGCGGCGTAATGGTCGCGACGCAGTCCGCGCTCAAGCAGATGAACGACGGTGGCCGCATCATCATGATCGGCTCCTGCGTGGGCGAGCGTAACCTGACGCCCGGGCTGGTAGCCTACGCGGCGACCAAGGGGGCAGTGAAGATGTTCACTCAGGGATTGTCCCGAGAGGTTGGGGGCCGGGGAATCACCGTCAATAACGTTCAGCCCGGCCCCATCGACACCGATCTCAATCCTGCCTCAGGCGATTGGGCGGCACCCCAGAAGGCCAATACAGCGCTCAACCGCTATGGAACCGTCGACGAGGTCGCTGCGCTCGTAGCGTTCGTCGCCAGTCCGGAGGCCTCGTACATCACGGGAGCGAATCTGACCATCGACGGGGGGACGAACGCCTGAGCGAACCTATGCACTCACCCATCGACGTCATTCCGACGGTGGGTGAGACTTGGTTGCGACGGCAAAGTGGCGGCCGAAGAAGTCGGCAGTGAGGCCGTAGGCTGTGACCCAGCTGCAATGCATGAGGAAGCCGTGGATCTCGTCGGGGAAGACGTGCTCTTCAAACTCGACTCCCTGGGCGCGCAGGGCTGCGGCCATGCGGACGGTTTGGGAGAAGGCTACGTTGCGGTCGTCGTCGCCCTGGATGAGGAGGACGGGGGACTTCCAGGTTTTGATGGAAGCCAGGGGGGAAGATTCGAAGGCAATGCGGGCCACATTGGGGTCAGCCGCGATGGCGGCTTCTGCTCCGGCTCCGCCTTGGCCCAGGCGTGCTGCCCAGTCGTGGACTCCGTGGAAGTCGACTCCTGCGGCGAAGAGATCGGAGGAGCGGGCGAGGGCGAGGGCTGTGAGATAGCCGCCGTAGCTGCCACCCCAGGCCCGATGCGTGCGGGGTCGACGTCGGGACGGTCGCGCAGGTAGAGTCCTGCGCCTTCCACGTCGTTGTACTCGCTTGCGCCGCTGGCGCCGTAGTTGATGGCCTCGCGGAAGTTGAGGCCATAGCCGATGCCGCTGCGATAGTTGACGGAGAGGACGATGTAGCCGAGGCTCGCGAGGTACTGGTTCATCGCGTAGGCGTTCGAGTAGTAGTCCATGTAGTGGTAGCCGAGGAGCATCTCGCGGCGGGAGCCGCCGTGGAAGAAGACCAATGCAGGATGGCGTTTGCCATCGTTTGCGGTGGCGGGGAGGAAGAGCTGGCCGTGAATCTTCATTCCGTCGGCTGCGGAGAGGATAACCTGCTGCGGGATGACGAGCTTGCTTGCGGGGTAGTCGGCGGGCACGAGCTGCGGGGCGAGATCGCGGAGTTCTCCGTTGGTTGCGACGAAGGCAGGACGTATGGGGATGCGGGCGTCTGCGCGTAGGACAGCGACGCTGCCGGTGGCGGTGATGACGGGGAAGACTTCGATGCCTTCTCCGTTTAGTTAGCTGCTTCAGGCCGGATTTGTCGGCGGAGAGCTGCCAGACGTGGCGGCGATCGATGTCTCCCTGGTTGGAGCTGAAGACGAGATTGGCGCGATCGGGGCTGACGGCTACGTGCTCGACTTCGAAGTCGCCCGGGAGTGAGCAGGGTTGGTGCGCCGCCGGTGGTGGAGACGGAGTAGAGGTGCTCCCAGCCGTCGAGCTCGGAGGGGAAGATGATGTGGTTGCCGGGTGTCCAGAAGAGTTGCTGGTCGGTTGCGAGGGGATGAAAGACGCTGCCTTGTCCTTTGGCTGCGTGCCAGATTTGGTGGCCGGCTCCGGTTGCGGCATCTGCGATGTAGATGGACCAGGGCTCGCCGGTGCGACGGGCTCCGGCACCGCCTCCTCTGCCGGCGGCGGAGCGGATAAAGGCAATCTGGCGACTATCGGGGGACCACTCGGGGTAGCGATCAACGAGGGTGGATGGGTCCAGGTAGGTGATGGTCTTGCCGGCGATGGAGTAGACGCCGATGAAGCCGTGATCGCCGCGGTTGCTGGTGAAGGCGAGGTACCTTCCATCGGGCGACCATAGCGGGGGGCCGGGCGTGCCGCGTGCGTGGAACATCAGCGTGGGTTTGGGGGAGTCGTCGGCGAGAGGGATGGTCCAGATGGCGTCCTTGCTGAGGAAGGCGATGGTTTTGCCGTCGGGTGAGACGGCGGGGGAGCGTCCTGCGGCGAGCTTTCGCGGGTTGCCGCCACCGGTGGGGACGATGTAGATGGTCTGTTCGACGCCTTCGGTGAGCAGGGCGGGATTGGGGTCGGGGCGGCCGGGAAATTCGAAGTCGCCGCCGTGGACGTAGAGGATGGATTGGCCGTCGGGGGTCCAGGTGATGTCGCCGATGTCCTGGCCGTCGTCGGCGGTGTAAGCGGTCAGTTGGCGCGGGGCGAAGTTTCCGGTTGCGAGGTCGGCGATCCAGACGTTGCGCTTGCCCTCCTGGTTCGCCATCCAGACGACGCGGGAACCGTTGGGCGATGCCTGCAACTCCGAGTTGAAGGTTCCGCTCATGACCTGCTGGAGGGTGAAGCTCTGGGCCGAAGCCAGGGTAAGGGGTGAGCTGAAACAGGCAACGACGACGACCAGACCACGTATCCAGGACATGTCACGCTCGCTGTGTGAGGAATTTGTCCTAGTACAACATTGTTTCGGCGCGGTGGCCAGCATCCTTTTTCTGGCGGCCCGCGTGTGCTGGTTGCAGAGCGTATTGCAGGGGTTTGATGAACGCCGGGTTCAATGCGCTGCGGAGTCACGGGAATGAGCCGCTTCCCAGAGGAACATCTGGCAAATTTGCAGTTACGCTAGCTCGCCGAGCGTGTAAGCATTGCCGTGTAGTTGGCAGTTTACCTCGCACGATCGGGTTTGCGATTGCAGCGTCAGTTCAATTAGTGCCAAAGGCGACTGTATGTTTGACGCGTCAACGCTTGTGGAAAAGATTCCGGACGAGTACAAGCCGATGCTAGCTCTGGTCATCGGTTCTTTGACGCTGGTGGGTCTTGCTCTTTTTCATGGTGTTGGTTTGCACATCATTTCAATTCAGCAAAGACGCAAACAGCGGCAACTGCGTGTGGGACGCCCTAAACTGGCGGCAGGAGCGTTTCTGTTTGGCTGGTCTGTTTTCCTGATGCTCGCTCTGCATGCCGTCGAGATCACGATGTGGGCGTTCGTCATTGTTCACATGGGCTTTGTCAAGCATGCGTATGACGCGATTTACTACTGTGCCAACACTTACACGACTCTGGGAGTGGGGAGTGTTGACATCGATAAAAATTGGCGGAGCGTCGGCCCGATTATTGCGATTTCTGGCTTGTTCACGTTCGCCTGGACAACAAGCGCGCTGGTCGACGTAGCGGCATCGAACCGTCGACTTATGGAACAGCTGGAAGATGAGCGCGAACGTGAAATGGAGATGCGTTTCACACTGCGAAAAGAAGAATGGGATGCCAGGAAAACGGAAAGAGACCTCGAGCGGTCGGATCAAGAGAAGACCAAGGCGCAGTATTCGGGAGCCTCATTCTTCCAACGACTCAAAATCTGGAAGGGCGAACGCATTAGAGAAGAGGGTTTTCGCAGTGCGGAGCGCGCCGAGGTAGTGGAGCTTCGCAAGAAAGAGCGCCAAGGCGAAGAAGAGTTGGGTCAAGCCGCAGTGCCAAGCGACCAAGAGGACAAGGATAAACGGCAGGAGTAATCGCCCTGAATTGAATTCCTTGCTCGCGTGGATGGCCTGATAGAGTTTTTGAGTGGGTGCCAAAGGGTGTCTAGGCTAAATCGAACAGGACGGTACGGACAGTGGGCGGGGTTTGGATTAATCTTCAGGCCAGGGGAATTGAGTGGCTGGCTGCACGAGGGACGCGCGGTGCTAAGGCAGAGCATCTGGCGACGGGGGAGCGGGGGGAGTTGGAGGCTCTGTTTTATCTGCGAAGGATGGGCTATACAGTGGTGGCGCGGCGGTGGAAGAGTTCGAGGCTGAGAGGCGATGTGGATTTGATTGGTTGGGATGGGGAGTGGTTGTGTTTTGTTGAGGTGAAGACCCGCGGCGGCAGAGATGGCGGGCCGGCGGAACTGGCTGTCGATGAGGAGAAGCAGAGGATGTTGCGGCGGATGGCGCGGTCTTACCTTGGCGGGTTTCCGTGGAAGTTGAGGGCGGAGGTTCCGGTGAGGTTCGATGTGGTGTCGGTATACTTGCTGCCGTCGGGAGTGGAGTGCGAGCTGTACCGGGAGGCGTTCGGATGGTGAAGTACGCGACGGAAGCGGATGCAGTTTCAGTTGGGCCTGCGGAGTTGAGCGTGCGGCTGGAGACGGTATTGCGCGGGGCGATGCCGTGGCTGCTGACGATCTCCGAGGCGGAGGCGAGTGTGCCGGAGCGCGAGGCAAAATGGAGCGCGAAGCAGGTGATTGGGCATCTGACGGATTCGGCAGTGAACAACCTGAGAAGGATTGTGCTGCTGCAGGTTGAGCCGGGACAAAAGCTGCCGGGATATGCGCAGATGGAGTGGGTGAGCCTGCAGCATTATGGAGAACGCGAGTGGTCGCAGGTGCTGGGGTTGTGGTTTGCACTGAATGAACATGTAGCGTGGACGATTGCAAATATAGAGAGGGCTCGTCTGGCGGATGAAGGGGTGATTGAGGGAGAGCGGGTGACGCTGGGATTTTTGATCGCGGATTATGTGGCTCATATGGAGCATCATCTGAGGGCAATGCGCTTGTGGCTGGGGATTGAGACGGGAGCGCACGGGTAGCAACCGAATCGTGCAGCGTGGGTGTCTAATGAATCTGGTGTGGCTTGATCTTGTTTGCCGAGGATAGAGAACGATGACACTGATGAATGCTCCGGAGTATGACAGCCGGCGAGATAACCGGATACGGAATATCTGGATCGGCGCGGGAGTTCTGGTGTTGGCTACGATTGTGCTCGCGTTCACAGGTTTCGCGATGGGGCATGGGTGGTTGTTTACGAATCTGCCTGCGGAGCATAAGGTGGACAATTTTTTCAATGCGCTGGAGGCGAAGGACTACGGGAAGGCTTTCGCGATTTATACGAACGACCCGGATTGGCAGCAGCATCCGGAGAAGCATAAGGATTATCCGCTCGAGCGGTTCACCGAGGACTGGACGACGGAGAGCCCGGTGAAGGGGCCCATTACTTCGCATCACGTGGATATTTCGAAGACGGATGGGAGCGGGATGTTTGGGAGCGGGATTATTGTTGCGGTGCGGGTGAATGGGGACCACAAGATTTTTATGTGGTACCAGCGCAGCGATGGGACGTTGACGGAGCCGGCTCCGCATATTCTGCAGTACGACTAAGTTTCGCTGCTTTGGCGCGATCCTGAGACACAAGCCCTCTGGCTTGCGAGTGCCGGAGATTTGTCCAGGAGAGTGATCAACCATACAGGAGATCAGATGAGCATCTGGGCACAGAAACGCGGGGTTTGCTTCGGAGTCTTCCTCTTCATTGCCGCATTCGGCCTCACTGCTCAGCTATCCTCTCAGAGCAGCGCGGGAGTGCATGGAGCGCTCGAAGTTACGTCCGGTCTTGGGCGAAGACTCTACGCACTGCCGGATGACCAGAGCGTCATCGATGCGCGCAAGAACCTCGCGGCCGATCCGAAGAACGTCGATCGGGTTCTACAGCTTTCCAAGGCAGAGGCCGCACGGCGACAGTACCGAGAGGCTGTGGCGACGTCGACTGAAGGGTTGGCTTTTGCTCCGAAAAACGCAGATCTTTATCTGGAACGAGGCCACCGGGAGCTGGGACTTCGGGAGTTCAAGCCAGCCTTGAAGGACCTGCAGCAGGCGACGCTTCTCGCTCCGGAGAATCTGGATGCTTTTTATCACCTTGGGCTGGCCCATTACTTCCTGGGCGAATTCGGCGAGGCGGCAGTTTCGTTCGGCAAGGCCCGGGACCTGGCGAAGAACAACGACAGCCTGATCGATTGCTCGAACTGGCTCTACGCTTCTCTGCAGCGCGCCGGGAAACCGGAAGAGGCTGCGAAGGTATTGGCCCGCATCACTCCCGATGTGAAGAACACCGAACCGCACCTGTATTTTTATCTGCGGCTTCTGCACTTCTACCAGGGCCAGATTGCGGCTGAGGCTGTGTTGCCTCCTCCGCCCGCGGGGCCGGAGGATCTTGAAGGGGAATTGTCATTCAACACGGTGAGCTATGGCGTGGGTAACTGGCGTGTCTACCATCACGATAGATCCGCCGCGTTGGGTCTATTTAGAAACGTGGTGAAGGGCGAGGCGTGGAACTCATGGGGCTTTATCGGGTCCGAGGTGGAACTCTTGCGGGGGGAGAAGTAACGCGCGGTAGGGCGGAGATTTGTTGGTGGGCCCGGAGGGATTTGAACCCCCAGCCAAGGGATTATGAGTCCCCTGCTCTAACCGTTGAGCTACAGGCCCTGAGATGAAGTGACGCGTTCTTCAGGGCTTTCATCCCTGCGATAACGGTCGCGCTGGAAATCGGCCAGCTTTCACGATTGTAAACGGTTCGACGGACACTTCCGACTGCCGGAAGACATATACGACCTCTTTTGATCTTTCGTGATTTGAGGCTACGGGCGGGTTGGTTAGCGAAGAGGTTGATCGCGGCTCGCTGCGGCGAAACTGTTGTAAAGTTTATAGAGTGCAAGGAGATTTCCATATCCGGCTGCTTGGCGCAGGCTGTGGAAATTGGCTTGCGGAGGCATTGGGTTAGCGAATGGGAATGGATGAAAGAGCTGTATGGGGCCCGGGCGCGGGTTCGATCCTTGTCACGGGTGGCGCCGGATTTATCGGCTCGAATTTTGTGTTGGACTGGCTGGGCACGGGTGCCGGGCCTGTGGTCAATCTCGATAAGCTGACGTATGCGGGAAATCCGGCGAACCTGGCTTCGATTGCGGCGGATCCGGCTTATACGTTTGTGCATGGAGACATCTGCGATGCGGAGCTAGTGGGTGAGTTGTTGCGGAGGCAGAGGCCGCGGGCGGTGGTTCACTTTGCGGCAGAGAGTCATGTGGACCGTTCGATTCTTGGGCCGGAGGCGTTTCTGCGGACAAATATTGATGGGACATTTACGTTGCTGCGCGCGGCTCGGGAGTTTTATGAGTCGCTGACGGGCGAGGAACGGGAGAGATTCCGCTTTCTGCATGTTTCGACCGATGAGGTGTATGGCACGCTGACGCCGGAGGCTCCGGCGTTTCATGAGGAGACTCCGTATGCGCCGAACTCGCCGTATGCGGCGTCGAAGGCGGCGTCGGACCATCTGGTGCGGGCCTGGGTGCATACGTATGGGCTGCCGGCGATTGTGACGAACTGCTCGAATAACTATGGGCCTTATCAGTTTCCGGAGAAGCTGATTCCGCTGATGATTGCGAATGCGCTGAAAGGGAAGGCGCTGCCGGTGTATGGCGATGGGCAGCAGGTCAGGGACTGGCTCTATGTGCAGGATCATTGCCGGGCGATTCGGACGGTGCTGGAGCGCGGGCGAGTTGGTGAGACGTATAACGTTGGCGGCGGGAATCAGCGGACGAATCTTGAGGTGGTGACGACGCTGTGTGCGCTGCTGGATGAGTTGGTGCCGCAGTCGAAGTTCAGGCCGCATGCGGCAGCTGGTGAAGTATGTGACGGACCGGCCGGGGCATGACCGGCGGTATGCGATCGATGCGCGGAAGATTGAGGCGGAGCTGGGGTGGCGGGCGCAGGAGAGCTTTGAGACGGGTTTGCGGAAGACGGTGGAGTGGTATCTGGCGAATGCGGCGTGGGTGGAGGATGTGACGAGCGGGGCGTATCAGCACTGGATGACGGAGAACTATGGCGGGCGCGGGGATGCTGAGCGTTCGGCTAGTCGGCGCGGGCGGAGGGTCCTCGGTGAAGGGGATTATTCTTGCGGGTGGTTCGGGGACGAGGCTGTATCCGGTGACGCAGGCGGTGTCGAAGCAATTGCTGCCGGTGTATGACAAGCCGATGATCTACTATCCGCTGTCGGCGCTGATGCTGGCGGGGATTCGGGAGATTCTGGTGATCTCGACGCCGGAGGATACGCCGCGGTTTCGGCAGTTGCTGGGTGACGGGAAGCAGTGGGGAATCAAGCTGGAGTATGCGGTGCAGCCTTCGCCGGATGGGCTGGCGCAGGCGTTTTTGATCGGCAAGGAGTTTCTTGCGGGCGAGGGTTGTTGCCTGGTGCTGGGCGACAACATTTTTTACGGGCAGGACTTTGCGAAGACGCTGCGCCGGGCTGCTGCGGGTGGGGCGGGGGCGACGGTGTTTGCGTATCCGGTGCTGGACCCGGAGCGGTATGGCGTGGTGGAGTTCGATGCGCAGACGGCGGGCGATCTCGATTGAAGAGAAGCCGACGAAGCCGAAGTCGCGGTACGCGGTGACGGGGATCTATTTTTACGACGCGCAGGTGGTGGGGGTGGCGGAGGGGCTGAAGCCTTCGCCGCGTGGGGAGCTGGAGATTACGGATGTGAACCGGTGGTATCTGGAGCGGGGACAACTGCGGACGGAGTTGCTGGGGCGAGGGACGGCGTGGCTGGATACGGGAACGCACGATTCGCTGCTGGAGGCGTCGATGTTCATCCATACGATTGAGAAGCGGCAGGGGCTGAAGGTGGCTTGCCCGGAGGAGATTGCGTACCGGCTGGGATACATCGGTGCGGATGAGTTGCGGGCGCTGGCGGCGAAGATTGCGAAGAGCAGCTATGGGCAGTATCTGCTGCGGGTGCTGGAAGAGACGGTGTACTGATGGGTCGCGGTTGCGCCGGTGGGTGGACGGATCTTGTTGACAGGAGCTTCGGGGCAGGTGGGTTGGGAGTTGGTGCAGTCGCTGAAGCCGCTGGGTGAGGTGGTCGCTCCTGCGCGGACTGAGATGGATTTGGCGAATGTTGAATCGGTGCGGGAGATGATTCGCGCGGTGCGGCCGCGGTGGATTGTGAATCCGGCGGCGTATACGGCGGTGGACAAGGCGGAGAGCGAGCCGGAGGTGGCGTTTGCGATCAATGCGGAGGCTGTCGGGGTCGATGGGTGAAGAGGCGCAGGCGATTGGGGCGGGTGTGATTCATTTTTCTACGGACTACGTGTTTGATGGATTGGCGACCGCGCCGTACCGGGAGACGGATGCTACGGGCCGGTGAGTGTCTACGGGGCCAGCAAGCTGGCTGGGGAGAGGGCGCTGGCGGAGAGTGGCGCCGGACAAATGATCTTTCGGACGAGCTGGGTGTATGGGGCGCAGGGGAAGAATTTTCTGCTGACGATTCTGAAGCTGGCGCGGGAGCGGGATACGCTGCGGGTGGTGGCAGATCAGCATGGATCTCCGACGTGGAGCCGAGATCTGGCGAGGATGACGGCAGAGGTGATTGGTCAGTGTGAGGCGGAGGCGCAGGGGTGATGACCTTGCGGATGTGCCTGGCTGATAGGCGGCGGGGTCTATCACGCGGCTGGCGCAGGAGAGACGACCTGGTATGGATTTGCGGCAGAAGCGGTGCGGTTGATGCGGGAGCGCGAGCCTGGGGTGAGGTTTGCGGAGATTGAGGCGATTGCGACGGCTGAGTATCCTACTGCGGCGCAGCGGCCGGCGAATTCGCGGATGAACTGCGAGAGGCTGAAGGAGCGATTTGGGTGGAGGATGATGGATTGGAGGGATTCGTTGCAGCAGGTTTTGGCGGAGCTATGAAGGCGCGGGCTTTGTTTCTCGACAGGGACGGTGTTGTGAATGAGGAAGTGGGTTATCTTCATCGCGCTGAGGAGGTGCGGTTTGTCGATGGGATCTTTTCGCTGTGCAAGACGGCCGCGGGACTGGGGTACAAGCTCATTGTGGTGACGAATCAAGCGGGGATTGCGCGGGGGTATTACACCGAGGCGGACTTTGAAGTGTTGATGGAGTTTATGCGGGGAGAGTTGCGAGGTGAAGGGGTGGAACTGGATGCGGTGTACTACTGCCCGTTTCATCCTGAGCATGGGGTGGGGGAGTATAAGCGGGAGCATGAGGACAGGAAGCCGGGGATAGGAATGTTGCGGCGCGGGGCTCGGGAGTTTGGTGTGGACTTGAGTGAGAGCGTTCTGGTGGGTGATCGATGCTCGGATGTGGTGGCGGCGAATGCGGCTGGACTGCGGCAGGCCTTTCTGATGAGTGGGACTGAGTTGAACGAGTGTGACGGCGAGTTTATGCGAGTGGATTCGTTGGCGGAGGTGGAGCGTTGGCTGGTCGAGCGGGCCTAGTCTTTGTGGTTACGGTTTAGCGTTTCAGCCGGTGGGGGGAAGGTCAGCGGCTGTGAACAGGGTGCCGTGTTCGTCCTTCGGGCTGACGGCGGGTGAGGCTCCGTTGAGGGCGTCGAGGGGCCAGGTGATGTTGAGGGTGGGGTCGTTCCAGAGGATAGTGCGCTCTCCGGCGGGGTGATAGACGTTGGTGGTTTTGTATAGGACTTCGGCGGATTCGGAGAGGGTGAGGAAGCCGTGAGCGAAGCCCTCGGGGATCCAGAGGAGTTCGAGTGGGTGGGTGGGGGAGGGGCTTTTGAGATGGAATCCCTCCCATTTGCCGAAGCCCGGGGAGTTGGGGCGAAGATCGACGGCCACGTCCCAAATGTGTCCGGAGAGGACGCGGACGAGTTTGCCCTGGGGTCTTTGGAGCTGGTAGTGTAGACCACGCACAACGCCTCGGCGAGAGAAGGACTGGTTGTCCTGCAGGAAATGTGAGGGGAGTCCGGCGGCGGAAAAGGTTGACTGATTGAATACTTCCGCAAACCAACCGCGACTATCTTCAAAGCGTTGGGGTTCAACCAATTTTACGTCTTGAAGTTTGGTATCAATAACCTGCATGGGAACAGTTTAGCGTCTAAGTGATTGACAGCCGGGACGGGGAATGCTCATTCTGGTAAAAAAAGGGAAGAATGATTTGGCAGCTTGCCATATCCCCACGGGAAAAACGGGTAGACTGGAAAAGATCCGGGGATGCAAGTATAGGACCTCCCTGCAACGAGCAATATGTTTTTTTGAAGGCGAAGTATTAATGGGAAAGAGGGCTGCGCCCACTTGAAGTGACAAGTGTCGCGTTGCGAGGGCGCGTCGCATGTCAAAGTCTGGAAGGAACTTGGTCACATTTCGGTCTCCATGGGTCCGGTTTTGAGTGAAAATATTCGGGCTCACAAAGGCTCGTTCTTGAAGAAGCGGAACTCGTTCATGAACCGGATCAAAAAAATCCCGCTTTTGAAAAACCTTCAGATATCAGTCACTGTTTACATAGAAAATGGGGTTCCGAGCTTCGGGCAGGGTTCATTTTTTTGGCCAGAATTTAAGCCAACTTGTCTCATTAGGCACCACTAATCTAAAGGAGCCAGCAGATGGATGTTGTTGAGCGGTACCCCGTCAAGAACGCAAGTCTTCCAATCCGAGTTTTTAGACGAACGTTGGATGTCACCTTGGGGTCTCTTCTATTGGTGGTTTCTGCGCCAATTTGGCTGCTGGCTGCACTCGCGGTTCGAATCGAATCCAAAGGCAACCCTTTTTTCATTCAAACGAGAATCGGACTGGGTGGAATCCCGTTTAAGATGGTCAAGCTGCGCGGGATGTATATTGACGCTCGGTCAAGATTTCCCCATTTGTACGATTACGCGCGCTTCGGCGATTTGAACTTTCACTTTCATTACGAACAGGATCCACGGATTACCCGCGTTGGGGCCTTTATTCGCAAGGCCAGCATTGATGAACTGCCCAATTTCATCAATGTCGTACTAGGGGATATGACTCTCGTTGGTCCCCGGCCGGAGATTCCCGACGTTCTTGCTCTCTACGGGGAGAGCAAAGCTGAATATCTATCGGTTAAGCCAGGAATCACCTGTCTGTCTAAAATTACCGGACGCGATAGATTGACCAAGAGCGAAACAATCGAGATTGATCTGGACTATGTTCGCAATGCTTCCCTAGTAATAGACGGAAACATTTTGTGGCAAACAATGAGGAATGTTATGCGGCGCGAGGACGTTTTTGACGGCGGGGTGATTGACATTGATTCGCTGGAACAAAATCCGGATTGAGGTTGAAGGAGTCGGGATTTCTGCGGATTACCGGAACAAAGCGGGTACCGATTCAACGCGTCGACAGATTCTTCTGGAGAACTTTTTTTAGTCCTTCTTCCAGATCGATCAGGGGTTGCCAATTTAGTTCCTGCGATGCGAGGCGGATATCGAGAACATTTTCGGCGACATCAAATGCTCTTCCTGGCCGGTAGACGACATTTACGGGAAGCAAGGTGTGCTTCTTCAAGAGTTTTAGAAGGTCGTTCAGGCTCGTGCCCCTACCGCTTCCTATATTGAATATATGATGGCTGCCAGAATAAGTTGCGGCAGTGATGAGGGCTCTCGCAACATCGTCCACGTGGACGTAGTCGCGTACCACAGAGCCGTCTCCCCAGACTTCAATCGGCTTATCTTCGAAGATCCGGGAAGTGAAGTGAGCGACGGCACCTAGAGGCTTTGCACAGTCCTGGTTCTCTCCATAAATGTTTGAAACGCGAAGGACGGCACTTTTGAGTCCATAAAGGTGACGGAACAAGTGCAGGTATTTTTCGATCGCAAGTTTATGAATTCCATAGGAGCAAATGGGTCGGTTGGATGTGTCTCTCGAATGGGATTCTGTTGTGGTATTCCGTAGACCGTGCCGCCAGAGGAAACGAATACCAGCTTGTCGACACGCAGATTTGCAGCGGCCTGTAATACGCGGAGGGTCGCCAGCGTCATTCGACTCCAGATCGGACGACATATCAAGGTTAGAAGTCGAGGGATATGTTGTGCTCGCGAGATGGTAGATGACGTTAGATCCGTCCAGAGCTCGAATCGCGGAATCGGATTCGATCGAAGCTGAGATCCATTCGACTTCTGAGTGCCACTTTTCGAATTGATTCCTCGGGCGGCCTGAGCGTGTGATGGATGAAACACGGTAGCCAGCATGGACCAGCTGGCGGCAAAGGGTTTGCCCCAAAAAGCCGCTACCGCCCAGAACGACGCATTTTTGACGCTCACTCATGTTGATAACTGAAGCACGTGTGGGTTCTTTTTGTGAGAAGCCTCGCCTGTCGACTTGATTCGTCGAGTCGAGGCGTTTTCTGCATTGCAGGTCGCGCCAGATTTTCAACACAAATGGATATTTGGGGGCCGGTTGTCCAATCTCGGCGTGACCCCATAGAAATCAAAGTGAGCAGATTCAGGCGTTCCGGTCTGATGAGGGTATTCCAGCACACAGTAACAGTGTATCAAGACGACGTGGCGCAACTCTTCCATCCGGCGTCTATGTGCGAACATGTAAATTGGGCGCATGCGTTCGAGGGTGACTGACATGGAGAGGATGAGAACGCTGCTGCAGAAAGAACTCTGGGCAAGTTTGCGGTCATTGCCGGAAGACGATATGTTTGCGCTTGCGTGGCAGTTGGCCTGCGGTTCGACGATGGCACGACGAGGAGAGGTAGTGCGGTACGAGAAGGGTGTGGTTCACGTTATCGTGGCAGATCCTGGATGGGAGAGGCAGATGCGCTCAATGAGTGGCGTATTGCAGCGGCGAACTGGCAGTTATCACGAGGAAGCCTGTCACGGGGATCCACTTTGAGGTTCGCAAAATCGCGCTGGATTGAGCCACATTGTTCAGAAAACGAAACGGGCATGGAACTGGCCGAGAAAAGAACGGAGGCGGACGAATGAGTGACCATTCAGGTGTAACGATAGATGATGTGCGCCGGGTCGCGGAGTTGGCGAATCTCGAGCTGACAGCCGAGGAGGAGCCGCGGATGCAGCGAGATCTGAACGCTATTCTGGGACATATCGCTCAACTGAACGAACTGAATACGGCTGGTGTCCCGGCGATGGCCCAGGTGGGAGAGATGTTAGGTGGGATCGTGGATTCGACGGGCAATTCGTTGCGGACAGACGTGGTGAGGCCTTCGCTCGATCGCGCCGCGGTGATGGCTGCGGCGCCCGAGAGTGACGGCCGCTTCTTCAAGGTTCCTAAGGTGATTGAGCGCTAGTTTTTATCAGGAGTCAGGGACGGCAGTTTCAGAGAGGAACGGTGAGCGTAAAGGAAATGAAGTTAGAGAGTTTGACAATCGACGGGGCACAAGCGGCGATGGCCTCAGGAGAGATGACCGCTACGGCCCTGGCGGAGTTGCATTATGCTCGCATCGAATCCCAGGACGCTCGAATCAATAGTTTTTTGGCGCTGAATCGCGAACGGGCGATGGCGCAAGCAGCGAAGATCGATGGGATGGCCGCGAAGGGCGAGGCATTGCCCGCGCTGGCCGGGGTGCCCATAGGGATCAAAGACGTCCTTGTGATGCAGGGGGCGCCTGCCACGGCTGGATCGCTGATTCTGAAGGGTTATCGGCCCCCTTACGAGGCCACTGCAGTGACGAAGCTGGAGGCCGCGGGGGCGGTTTTGCTGGGGAAGCTGAATTGTGATGAGTTTGCGATGGGGTCTCCAACGAGAACTCGGCATATGGTCCTGTACTGAATCCACAGGCTCTGGATCGCGTTCCGGGTGGATCGAGCGGTGGTTCGGCGGCAGCGGTTGCGGCTGGTTTTGCAGTGGCTACGCTGGGAACTGATACTGGCGGGTCGATTCGACAGCCAGCGGCTTTTTGTGGCGTGGTTGGGGTGCTGCCGACGTACGGAAGGGTCAGCCGGTATGGGCTGATTGCGTTTGCCTCTTCGCTGGATCGGGTGGGGCCGTTGACGAAAAATGTGAAGGACGCTGCCACTGTGTTGCAGGTGATTGCAGGCAAAGATGTTATGGATGCCACTTCGTCGGACCGTCCAGTGGAGGATTATGTTGCCGGGTTGGCAGAAGCCGGTAGAAGGGCTGCGGATCGGAGTGCCCGAGGAGTATTTCGGCGAGGGGTTGGACGAGGAGATTCGTGCGTGCAATTGATGGTGTACTTGATGGTTTAAAGATGGCGGGATGCGTGGTGAAACCGGTGAGTTTGCCGCATACAAAGTACGCCATCCCGACCTACTACGTGATCGCGACGGCGGAGGCCTCGTCGAATCTGTCGCGGTTCGATGGAGTGAGGTTCGGGTTCCGGGCGGAGGAGGCGAAGACGCTGTCGGAGATGTTCCGGAAGACACGGGATGCGGGATTTGGGGCCGAGGTGAAGCGGCGGATTCTGTTGGGCACGTATGCCTTGAGCGCGGGGTACTACGACGCCTATTATCGCAAGGCGCAGCAGGTGAGGACGCTGCTGACGCGGGATTTCCTGGCGGCGTTTGCGGATGTCGATGTGCTGGTGGCTCCAGTGACGCCGACTCCGGCGTTCAAGCTGGGAGAAAAGACGGACGATCCGGTGAAGATGTACCTGGAGGACATCTACTCGGTGGCGGCGAGCCTGGCAGGAATCTGTGGAGTGTCGGTGCCTTGCGGAGCGACGAAGGATGGACTGCCAATCGGGGTGCAGGTAATGGGCAGACACTTCGATGAAGCGACGATGCTGCGGGTGGCGCAAGCAGTCGAGACGGGGCAACAGAGGGCGTAAGTTTCGTCGGATTGCGGAGACGTTCTTGTATCGAAACCAAGCAGGAGCTTCGGAGCTTCATCGCTCCATTTCGTTATCGATGGAGGAATGCATTCGCGTATGCTGGAAGTAGCGATATCTAAAGGGTTTTGGCGGCCGGATTGACGAGGATTGCTCATCATTCAGTTCGCGCGGGTAGTGCTTTTCAGCACGAACCGGCAAGGTAAAGAAGGTTGCGAGGATCAGAGCAGATGCAGGTTGGTAGTTCCCCCAGAGTATTGAAGTTAGGATATGTGGTTTTGTTTGCTGTGTTCGGGACGCTCACGTCATTCGCTCAGTACGGGCGATACGGTCAGGCACTGGGGAATACGTCGGAGCAGCAAATCGTGTAATCCGGGCGATCCATCGTGCCAGCAGCCAGGCGGCCCAAAACAATTACCCGAAACGCGAATCCGGCGGCCAATCAGCAGCCACCGACGCTAATTCCGCAGATCGTGCTGCAGCCTGGGCAAGATCAGAACAATACTGCTAATACACAGCAACAACGATCGATCACAGGGTTTGTACGATGAGACCCCCTTCCCTCGACCCACCCACTGAGTTTCAGCAGATGATTGCCAACTCATTGGGTAAGACGTTGCCGATCTATGGGGCGAAGCTGTTTCCGGAACCCGCCCTCTACCTTCGCGCCGCTGAATATGGTCCCTGTAACGCCGGACTACGTGATCGGGCCGGGAGACGAGTTGCTGATCCAGATGTGGGGGCAGGTAACACTGAACGGCCGTTTCACGGTCGATCGATCGGGCGGCATTTACATTCCCCAGGTCGGTACCTTGCATGTTTCAGGGCTGTCGTTTTCGCAGATACAGGAGTATCTGAAGACGCAGATGGGCGGGTCTTTCGTAATTTCGATCTGAACGTGAATATGGGGCAGCTTGCGTTCGATCCAGGTGTTTGTTGTCGGGCAGGCGCGGCGACCGGGAAGCTACACGATCAGCTCTCTGAGTACTTTGACCAATGCGCTCTTTGCGACTGGCGGCCCAACGCCACAGGGCAGTATGCGGCACATTCAGCTGAAGCGCGGCGGCAAGGTAGTTGTCGATTTCGATCTGTATGATCTGCTGCTGCGCGGCGACAAATCGAAGGACGCGCAGTTGTTGCCTGGCGATGTGATCTATATTCCGCCGGTGGGACCGCAGGTCGCGGTGGCGGGCAGCGTCAATGTCGCCGGCCATTTATGAATTGAAGTCGGCAGACAGCACGACGGTCGGTGAGGTCCTGGAGCTCGCTGCCGGGACGACGAATGTCGCTTCAGGAGAGACGCTTCGTCTGGAGCGTGTCGATGAGCACCGGATGCGCAGCATTACACGAGATATCTCTGGATGCGCAGGGTCGAGCGACCGTACTGCATGACGGCGATCTGTTGGAACTATTGCTGTCGTTGACCAGTACAAAGATGCGGTAACGCTTCGCGGCAATGTGGCAAACCCCGGGCGCTATACCTGGAAGGCGGGGATGCGGGTGCATGATTTACTACCAAATAAAGATGCACTGATCACTCGCGAATATTGGTTGAAACGTAGCCAGTTGGGTCAGCCGGTGTTGACCTATATTCCAACCTGCCTGCCGACGACGCCCTTTGGCATTCCAAGTTTGCGTTATGGCATTCCATTTGGAGAAGAGGGCAAAATCCAAATTGGCGATACTCGTCTACAAGAAACCCAAATCTGATAGGTTTGCCATTTGGAAATACTGAGGCAGGCTCATACCCGACGGATGATGGTGCCGACCGACGGCGGCTTGGATTGCGCGCCAATCCCTGAATCAGAGACTTCTGCCAGCGGGATGAATGATCGCTATACTCCTCCCTCAGCGCCACGGAACGAGTGCAGCGAGCCGCATCAAACTCTAGCGAGCACGGCTTGTTCGGCAAACGATGGGAACCGCGAATCCGATGAGTGCGACGAGCGCCAGTGTGGGTTCGACCACCGTTGCTAATTCCTCTGCTGGGCAGTTCAAGCCGCGCAATGATATCAAGCTGAGCGAGCCGGACATCGATTGGAGCTACGCGGTGATTGAGCGGCAAAGCAAGGAGAATCTGACGACGTCGTTGTTGCCATTCAATCTGGGCAAGCTTGTGCTGGAAGGAGACGCTTCGCAGAATCTTGAGTTGCTGCCGGGTGACGTGGTCACGATCTTTTCGAAGGCGGATATTCGCGTTCCTCAGGCACAGCAGACCAGATATGTTCGACTGGAAGGAGAGGTTGTTTCTTCCGGAGTCTACAGCGTGTTGCCAGGTGAGACATTGCGGCACCTGGTGGAGCGAGCCGGGGGCGTAACCCCGGATGCCTATCTATATGGCTCGGAGTTTACTCGAGAGTCGACACGTCGTGTTCAGCAGCAGCGTTTGAACGAATACATCGATCAGATTACCCTCCAGATCAGCGCGAACGCAACCAATAACTTCGGTCGCGCGCTCAATGGGACGGATACTGCCGCTGCAGCCGCCGCGCAGCAGCAGAACCAGAACGTCATCAATAGCTTGCGCCAAGTTCGAGCGACAGGCCGGATCGTGCTGGAGCTTCCGGTCGATGCGAATAATGTATCGCAGCTTCCGGATCTGCCATTGGAGGACGGGGATCGATTGATTGTGCCCCGCATACCATCTACGGTGAGCGTCGAAGGAGCGGTCTACAATCAAAACTCCTTTGTGTACGATCCGACTCGACGTGTGGGAAGTTATATCCGCTTGGCTGGCGGGGCTAATCGCGACGCCGACACTAGTCGGGCTTACGTCATCCGGGCGAGCGGTTCTGTTCTCAGCAAGCAATACAGTTCTTCTTTGCGCGGAAACAGCTTTGACTCGTTACATATCTATCCGGGCGATACGGTCGTGATTCCATTGAACCTGACGAAGGGCAAGACTCTTCGAACGATCGTTAGCATAGCGCAGATCGTGGGTCAGTTGGGAATCGCGGTAGCAGCTGGTAATACTGTGTTCTAGAAGTGACAGCCCGTAAGAGATGGAGATATCCATCTGCTTAGATTAGGCTCCCCAAAGCTAAAGCTTTCCGTGAAATTGCAGAAGGTCTTGCGATTCACGTGAGATGTCGATTACGGCCCGCTTTATCGCGGGGAAGTTCTCGGTGTCCTGAAACAGCAGGGCACTGCGAGTGCGGCGCGCCCCAGAGTCCGCAAAGCAAAAGTGTCGACATAATGTGCGAACAATCTCGACGTGGATCAAACTGAAGAAGGTGTCGTCCTTTGCGATCCAGTCGCGATAGTCGCTTTAAATAAGCTTAATGCTCCAAGCCCACAACCGCGACTCTCCGATAACATCAGGCGGTTTTTGGTGAGACGCGTCAACTTGTGTCGTTCCTCCCGATTAAGGCTTCCAATCCAGGCAAAAAGCAGGGTGCTCAGGATCCAGAGGATTTCGAGCCACGGATTGGAGTTGAGCGACGAGGAAGACCACCAAAGAGGAAGAAGAACTAGAGAAGGAACCGCGACGATCGCTGGTCGAGATAAGCCCTCCAGAAATAATCGGGAGCGAGAAACCCGAGAGTCTGACGGGTGGAGTGCATGCTGAGCGCAAAGTGCAGCGAAACGCTCACGAATGAGCCGAGCAAAGTGCCGAATGCTACTCCTACAGCCCCAAAACGGCTGGCAAGATAAATGCTGCCGCCAAGGTTCACTACAGCTTCAAAGATTGGCGCGACTACGACGGCCCCCTGCCTGCCAGTAGCGGCAATCATGGTTGCATAAGGCGCGCAGAGATTTCGAAGCAGGTTCGCCAGAACGAGGATTCGGAGATATTTAAGGGTGTGAATTGCATACACCGGACCTACCCACAGGCGCAGAATCGGGAGACCACAAACGATCAGGGGCAAGCCGATTAGTAGCAAAAGTATGGTGGAATAGCGAGTGATACGGGTCAAAATGTCACCCATTTCGGAAGGCGAACGGTGCGTGCTCAGGGCCGAAGAGGCTGGCATCATGGGACCAAGCATCGACGAAATAATTAAGATCAGGAAATTTGTCGGCAGTGTGGCAATGGAATAGTAAGCGGTTTGGTTGTAAGCATAGTGGCCGACTATGGTGACATCCAGCCCGCTTACGCAAACCATCCCAACCGTCCAGATAGCCAATAAGGAACAGTAGCTTGCCATTTGCTTATGCGCGCGATAGTCAGCTCTCGTCAAGGAGATACGGATGCGTGATGCCATCCGACGCCATGCGACCACCTGTAGTATTCCGGTGGAGATATTGACCAGGGCTACGGCTGCTCCCATCGTTGCAAGATTGCTATTGAGAGAGACAGCCACCAATACCGCCGCCGTGGAGGCCATTCGATTGAGAATCGCAAGCCCCATTGGTACTGCATATTGCTGAAGTCCTAAAAAGACGCCGAAAACACCGAACACACCAAACCGAATGATAGCGACGCTCCTACGAGTACTACGCTGACATGGACATCCCGATAGAGATACGCCGGCATGTTATGAAAAAGTCGCGGAACTTGCCATGCAAGAATAAATGTGAGACCAAGGCCTAACAATCCAGTGAGTGTCATAATGGTCAAGCCGGCGCTCGCGTAGCGTCCTGCACCGGCCTCATCACTTCTGGCATTGTATTCGGCGACAAATTTGGCGACACCTGTTTGGACGCCAAAATCGAGAAACCATACGAAAGCTCCGAGCTGAAGGATTAGTACCCAGGCCGAATAAGTTGCAATTGGCAAATGATGGACGAGGTAGGCCGGGAGCACCAGAGCAATCAGTGAGTTGAAAACAACCCGCGTCAGACTGATTACTACGTTTCGGGATATGGTCGTAGCCACTCCTGCAGGTTTTATATGCTTCGCCTGACGAGAGGGGGGTGGCTGGACTTACTGTGGGGACTTCATCCAAACCGTCTATCCTCAATTTCATTTTCGCGGGTGGTTGATGCGGAATTCTTGGCCATTGATGTTTAACTGTCTATTGTCAAAAGGATACACCGAACCATGTCCCTGTTCACGTATTGCTCAGGGCGAGAATACCGTCACCCTAGTGCGGCCCGTAGAGTCTTGATGGCATAGGCCTTATTGCGCAATTTGATGGCGTGAATCGGTGTTCGTTAAATAGCCGCAACCGGTGGATAAGCGGGCCACCTCCCGATCCGGTTTCTCGAACAAATCTCCATTCAGCAGAAAGCACATTCGCGTATCGGTCGAGGCCCATCTCGGCCTCTAAATTGCGTAGCGACAAGCGGTGCTCGACGACAAGGTAGGAAACTAATTCCAATTGGGAGTAACGTTCCTTTATTCGCGAGTAGATAAAGGTTCCGGTAAGGTGGGTTTCACAATCGCGATTTTTCGGCCATGTTTTCAGGGACATATCGCGGGCAAATCAAGCACTCGAATTCAGCGGCTTGTCTAGAGTTCAAGCCTTTGTTGCCGTTGGAGGTTTTCCGCGCGGAGTATTGGCTCGACTCTCTCGATCACACCATGTTTCATCGTTTGCAAGCTGCAGGTGGGCCGGGTGGGCACGGTGTTGCCTGGTAACGAGGAGTATTATTCACGTCTGCGCGACCAGTCATTTCCGATAGAGCTTCAGAGCGGCTCAGCTTTATCGCCATGTTGGCTAATGGGGCCGCGGTTATCACCACACAGGGAACACATTCGCCGCAGGATTTGAACAAAGCGGTTCTTTTCGCGGATTCTCCTGACAAGGCGGTATTGTTGGCTGAGACCATGTTGCGCGCTGCTGCAAGGCATGCTGTTGAATGGTCTACAGATGGTTGCTTGGGCGGGACGCTTAGTGATGGTTGACGATGATAACCTGCCGAAGATGAATCACTTTGTTCTCATCCCTACCTTGAATGCAGCTTCGGATTGGTCTCGATTTTCCCCTCCATTGTTGGAGGCCGTTTTGCCGGAGCATGTGCTGATCATTGATTCATCTTCCACTGATGGTACTCCTGAGTTGGCTCGTGCAGCGGGTTTTCAGGTTCATACGATTCCACGTGGAGAATTTAACCATGGCGGCACACGCCAGTTAGCGGCTGAAATCCTATCGGATACTGAGATTCTCGTGTTTCTGACTCAGGACGCGGTGCTGGCTGACTCTGATGCAATCACAGTACTACTTGAATCTTTCGCCGATCCAAACGTGGCCGCTGCTTTTGGACGTCAACTTCCTCGCCCAGGCGCAACGCCCATTGAAGCTCACGCTCGTCTCTTCAATTACTCACCTCAATCAAGCATGCGAACTGTGGCCAGTCGCGAGCAGATGGGTATAAAGTCCATCTTTATATCGAATTCCTTCGCCGCCTACCGCCGGGAGGCCTTACTCGCATCTGGTGGCTTCCCGAAGAGCGTAATTTTCGGAGAAGACACGATTACTGCTGCCAGATTGTTGCTGGCGGGTTGGAAGATTGCTTACGTAGCTGGAGCCGAGGTTTACCACTCCCATAAATACACATGGACTCAGGATTTAAGCGCTATTTTGATATTGGCGTTCTGCACTCGCGCGAAAGATGGCTGCTTCAGGAATTCGGAATACGGGCGGCGAGGGGGCCGATTTGTGCGATCGGAGTTGCGCTATCTATGGCCGCGATATTGGTGGCTTCTTCCTTCTGCCTTGATTCGCACCGGCGCTCAAGCTGGTGGGTACAGGCTTGGCAAAATTGAGAAAAAGCTAAGCGTTGGATGGAAGCGTAAATTGAGCATGCATCGTCAGCTTCTGGGAATAGTCCAAAACGAACCAAACTAGCGACGTCGCGACACTTCCTCATCGGAACCTCAGACTTGCGTTCTGTCATTAGCGATGAAGGTGCAAGTCCGGATTCCAGCGAGTTGCAGCCAGCCACTTGTATTGTGATGCGATCCGCTCATATAGGAGGGAATGAGAAATCGCTCGTATTGGGTGAAGAACTGCGCTTGCCAGTGCGGAATTGATGGCGTAAGAAGCATTCACGAAGCCATCTGTGACCGTAGCGCCACCGGGCAGGAAAACGGTTCCTGCCCTTGTTTTGCCGATAGCCTGCCTCGACTCGAGTGCGGGAGGAGAACCAATAGCTTGTGCGCCCTTCGATGGCACGGGCGTCGCGGCCAATGGCATTTCCAAGCATGAAGCCTTTGTTCGTATTGCTGTCGAGATACTGGTTATTGATGAAGAAATGTTGGCCGCCAAAGTCTTGAAGAGGCCTTCGGAGCTGACTGCCTCGACTCGGAGATCCATGTGCGGCAGGAAGGGCAATCGTGCGAAATAGATTCCCGGATTCCAGACGGCTCGGCGGGGCGCGTCGAGCGGGCTAGGATCATCATCGGAGTACGCATCCGCGTAGAGTGTGACGAGTTTGTTCAGAAAAGGCAGCCTCCAGGTGAAGTCGAAGTTGCTTTTCCGGTCGCCGGGATCAGTTCGGTCTCCGTATGCGGCGCTGCCGATGCCCATGCAGTCGCCTGTCGAATTGAAGCTGAAGACGTTGTCTTTGAAGCTGTGGAAGGTGATGGGATGTTCGACGCCCCAGAAGATGGACCAGCGCGTGAAACCCATTTCCAGGGCTTCGCCGAAGTTCAGGTATACCTTTTGACCGTTGTACCAAGGGCTCTCTGGATAACTGTGTCCGGAGAGCTTTCCGAGCACGATGTCGAACCGGTAGGTCCCAGACGAAGGGATGAACGGCAGGGGATGTGGGCGTGTCGATACAAAACGCAGGTTGTAGGTTGGCTCTGCGTTGCTGGAGAAGGCGAGAGGGCCCATGGTGGTTGGTCCCCAGTAGAGCTCCTGCTTACCAAGGGAGAGGGCGTTGCCAGCGAAGGCGATTCCTCCATAGAGTTCGATAGCACCGATGTGGTCGAACGCTGCTTGGGCAGGGATCGGCAGAATGATCGGGATCGGCATCGCCGCTGGGGGAAATCTGATCGAGAGTGTTGATGAGTGCGTTGGTCTCAGGCGATTCGGCGGGATTTCCGGGACTATGTTGAGTACTCTTGCCGGTCGTAGAAGAAGAGTCGTCCGTCATGAGCCCGGAAGGAGAAGCCGGCGATCGCGCTGCTGCCTCGCCCGAGCGGCCGGCCGAAGTCGTTCCACCAGGTCTGACCGAAGTGGAAGCTGTCCTGGAGCGCTGGGCCGGCGATCGTTCCGTAGCGTGCGTAAGCGGACTCGAAGCTCAATCGATGCGTAGTATAGAGGCTCGGACTCAAGTTCGGCGTGAAATCGGAATGAGAGCGCGCAGCTTCGCGAAGCAGCGACGGACTGAATCCATCCTTCTGACTCGGAGAGATTTTCCGCTTCCCGAAGCTGCCGCAGACATTCCAGACGGGTCCAAGGGCGGACTCCGGAGTTCTGGTCGGGTATGAAGCCCATGGCGCCGAGCCTCTCGAGGGCTGGGTAGATCCAGCTGTCCATCGGAACGTTAGTGGAACCGATGGTGTCCGGGTCGGTGTCGTCGGGCCGAGGGGTCGGGATTCGGGTGGGCGATTGTCGATTGGGTTGGGAGGATGTGGACGGCTTGGGGAGTGCGGTGTCGCGGTTGCGGGGTACTGCGGGCGGAGATCGCCGGAGTCATTGGCCTGAGTGTCGAAAGGATTCAGGGTGTAGTTGTGGTGGGCGCGGTAGACGTAGTGGCCGATCAGCCAGCCGGCGGCGCTGCCGATCAGGACATCGGAGGGGAAGTGCTGGTAGGAGAGGACACGGCTGACGCTGACAGCCTGTGGCGAGGCCGTAGACGGCGGTTCGGATGAGCCAGCCAGGATATTCGTCGCCAATACAGCGGCGATGGCCCAGGCGGCGGCGGCGTGGTTTGAGGGGAAGGAGCCATCGAACGGGCTGGAGGTATAGAACTTGCCTCTTGCGTTGTCGACGCGGGGCGCTCGCGCAGGGTGATGAGTTGGATGGCTTCGCTGACGGCAAGGCTATCGACAACCGCTTCGCCGCTGAGAATGCCGGTTTCGCGGGCCTGCTGGAGCTTCGTGATTGAGGCTCCAGACGTACATGGCGGTGGGCATGACGGCCAGAGCGCCGACTCCGGCGTCTGAAAGGTCTTGAAATGATTCTGATCGTTGGCGTTGATATGGATCAGATCGTTCATGGTGTGCTGGTCGCTGCCGATCATGGTGCCGGTGACGGCTGCCGAGGGGCAGGAGCCAGAATGCATCGACGGGGCGAATGTGAAGCGGGCTGGTCCAGATGGCTTTCTGGTCGAGGAGAATTCTCTTCGGTGTACCGGCAAGAGTGATGGGTTCTGGTTTTGGTGGGGGCGGCAGCGGCGCAGCAGCGTCTTTCTGAGGCTGAGGAGCGTCGGGCAGGGAGTTGAAATCTGTGGAATGAATCGCGTTGGTGGCCGGAACAGAGGTCTGCGCGGCGCAGAGAAGGCTGGAGGAGAGGAGAAGGCTGGCCGTGAGGGGGAAAAAGGGTCTTCGTCTGGGGAGGGTCGCAGGCATCGGCAGATTTTGGGCTACAGCGGACTGCACCCCTAGATGGAGGCTACCATAGCTTGCCGTGTAGATTGGGGGAACCTTGGACCCCCGGACGCTTGTCGTGTAACCCGATTCTTTTGACGAGTCAGACGTAATCGAAGAGAGTCATGAATCCGTAGTCCATGTGGAGGGTCTGGTGGCAGTGGAAGAGAGTAAGGCCAGGGTTATCGGCGGTGAAGTCGATCTCGACCTGCTGGTAGCCGCCGACCATCACGACGTCTTTGAAAACGCCTGAAGTGGGAGTGCCGGCGAAGTTGGTGAGTTCGAAAGAGTGGCGGTGGAGATGGACGGGGTGGATGTCGTCGCTCGCGTTGCGCATGCGCAGGCGGTAGCGGCGGCCCTGGTGGAGGTGATATGCAGGAGACATGTTGTCCATGGAAAAGGCGACGTTGTTGATGGTCCAGCGATTGAACCCTTCGGCAGCGGCGTTTTGCTTGGCGAAGATCATGTCGATGGTTTCGTCGGGCGTGGGTGTTGCTGTGGATGGCTTACCGAAATGGGTGTAACTCCAGCGGAAGGCCGGCGGTTTGAGCCAGAGGGGTTTGGTGGAGTGGCCGGCGTATTCGACGACGATGCCCATGCCGTGATGGCGGTCGTCGTCGGCGAGGTCGCCCATGATCCAGACCCCGGGGTGCTTCATGTCGACGATAGCGGAGATGCGTTCGGCGGTGCCGAGCCAGAGGACGGGGACGATGGCGGGGGTGGGGACGGGATTGCCATCGAGGGCGACGACTTTGAAGGTGTGGCCGGGAAGCGCGAGGCTGCGGATCTCGGTGGCGCTGGCGTTGGTGATGTGGAAGAGGACCCGCTCGCCGGTTTTGACGCGGATAGGTTCGCCGTGGCCGAGCATCTTGCCGTTGATGGTGAAGGAGCCATAGCCGACCTCGTAGCCGTGAGGCATTCCGCTGGCTAGAGAGGCATTCATAGCGGACTCGCCAGAGTCTTTGAGTGCTTTGACGGTGGTGGTGGGGGTGAGGAAGTCCATGGCCATGTCTCCCCCACGGCTGAATGTAGGCTCGAACTCTTTGAGCGTGAGGAAGACTTCCCGGTCGTAGGCTCCCGGGTTGTGGGCGGGCTCGATGTAGACAGGGCCGGCGAGACCGTTATACTGGCCGGCGGCGAGGTTGGCTCCTGCGCGGACATGGGTGTGATAGAAGCGGATGCCAGAAGGGCGCGGAGTGAACTGGATCCGGCGTGAGCCATGGGCAGGGATGTAGGGTGTGCCTTCTTCGGCAGCGCCGTCGACGTCGACGGGGACGAACTGGCCGTGCCAGTGGAGCTGCTCAGCAGTGTCGGTGTCGTTGTGTACGTCGACGGTGACGGGCTGGCCCTCTTTGAAGCGGAGGAGCGGGCCAGGGAACTGGCCGTTGTAGGTAGCAGTGGAGATGATGCGGTCAGGAGCGAGTTCTACGGGTGTGGTGGCGATGCGGAGGGTGTAGTCGGGTTGGCTGGAGGGTTGCTGTGCGGCTGGCTCGGGCGATGCGAGGCTGAAGGCTTCCTGTGGGTTGGAAAGGCTCGCAGTGGTCGCTCCAGCGAGCTTTAGGAAATGGCGGCGAGATGTGTTCATCCCGGTGCCTCAACCTTTGAGGAAGCTGCGGCACCTCGTGCGAGTGACGCAGCGATACTGGCAGAGTATCGCTGCTCGGCAGATTAGTCGATGAAGTTTGCTCGGCGAACGTCAAAGGCGATAGAAATGGTTGGCGGTGAGGACGAGGAGGAGAGTTACAG